>NZ_VTHJ01000034.1:26709-69573 GCF_008386495.1 Streptomyces tailanensis
GGGGCTGTGACATGTGCGGCTCCGCCGCGTGGGCGCGACCAGCCACAACGCACCCGCACCCAAAACTCAACCCAGAGACCCGCACCCCACCTCCGCCCCACGTTGGAACACGGCCCCATAACAACGTGGTCCCCCCGCCTTTCCCGGAGGGTCTACGCGCGTTACCCTCGGCGAAAGCCAAAGGCGCCGAAGCTGTGACGCACCACCCGAGCAGTACCCCCCCGGCGCTAGTACGACAGGAGCACCAAAACATGCGCCGGGTTTCCCGCCTCGCGGTCGCGGGCGCAGCGACCGCCTCCCTCGCCCTCGTCCTCTCCGCCTGCGGCGGCACCTCGACGGAGGCGTCCTCCGCCGCCGGTACCGAGGGCGACAAGGGCCTCGCCATCGCGTACGACGTCGGCGGCAAGGGCGACCAGTCCTTCAACGACGCCGCGTACGCGGGCCTGGAGAAGGCGGAGAAGGAGTTCGGGTACAAGACCCAGGACATCGAGCCCACCGAGGGTGAGACGGACGCCGACAAGGAGCAGCGCCTGGTCTCGCTGGCGAAGCAGGGCTACAACCCGGTCGTCGGCGTCGGCTACGCGTACGCGACGGCCGTGAAGGCGGCGGCCGAGCAGTACCCGGACACCACCTTCGGCATCGTCGACGACTCCACGGTCCAGCTGGACAACGTCGCGGACCTGGTCTTCTCCGAGGAGCAGGCCTCGTACCTCGCCGGTGTCGCGGCGGCCAAGGCCACCAAGACGAACACGGTCGGCTTCGTCGGCGGTGTGGACATCCCGCTGATCCACAAGTTCCAGGCGGGCTTCGAGCAGGGCGTCAAGGACACCAACCCCAAGGCCGAGGTGCTCTCGCAGTACCTGACCCAGACGGCCGAGGAGGGTGGCTTCTCCAGCCCCGACAAGGGCAAGACGGCCGCCGAGGGCCAGATCGAGAAGAAGGCCGACGTCGTGTACGCGGCGGCCGGTCTGTCCGGTCAGGGTGTGATCGAGGCCGCCGCCGCGAACAAGATCTGGGCGATCGGCGTCGACTCGGACCAGTACAACCAGGAAGCCCTCGCGAAGTACAAGGACTCCATCCTGACCTCGGCGACGAAGGACGTCGCCAAGGCGGTGTACAACCTTGCGAAGTCGGTCGAGGACGGCAATCCCGAGACCGGTATCGTCAGGGGCGATCTGAAGACCGGCGAGGTCGGCCTCGCCGAGTCCAACCCCGAGTTCAAGAGCAACACCGAGCTCCAGGAAGCCATCACGACGGCCAAGGAGAAGATCATCAGCGGCGAGATCAAGGTCAAGACCAGCTGACCCAGCTGTACCACGAGCAGCCGGGCGACGCCGGGGGAGTTCAGGCACCCCTGGAGTCGCCAGTAACCGCGGGGTTACGTGCGCTCAACGGGGTACGGGGAACATCGCTCCCTGTACCCCGTTGTCTACCCGGCACCGCTGGGGCGTCGCCCGCTTTCGATGCCGTAGGGGCGCTACGCGCGTAGACGACCCCCTTTCCCAGGAGAGTGCGCCATCAACGCGTCCAGCAGCCCTCCGGCCGACGTGGCGGTCAACGGTCAGGTGACCGCCGTCGAACTCGCCGGGATCACCAAGCGATTCCCCGGCGTCGTGGCCAACCACGACATCCATCTCACCGTCCGCAAGGGCACCGTCCACGCCCTCGTCGGGGAGAACGGCGCCGGCAAGTCGACCCTGATGAAGATCCTCTACGGCATGCAGAAGCCGGACGAGGGCACCATCGCGGTCGACGGCGAGCAGGTGTCCTTCTCGTCCCCCGCCGACGCCATCGTGCGCGGCATCGGCATGGTGCACCAGCACTTCATGCTCGCCGACAACCTGACCGTTCTGGAGAACGTGGTCCTCGGCAGCGAGAAGCTCCACGGCATCGGCGCCAAGGCCCGGCGCAAGATCAAGGAGATCTCCGACCGGTACGGCTTCGGGGTGCGCCCCGATGTCCTGGTCGAGGAACTCGGTGTCGCCGAGCGGCAGCGCGTGGAGATCCTCAAGGTCCTCTTCCGGGGTGCCCGCACCCTGATCCTGGACGAGCCCACCGCCGTCCTGGTGCCGCAGGAGGTGGACGCGCTCTTCGCCAACCTGCGCGAGCTCAAGGCGCAGGGCCTGTCGGTCATCTTCATCTCGCACAAGCTGGGCGAGGTGCTGTCGGTGGCCGACGAGATCACGGTCATCCGGCGCGGTACGACCGTCGGTACAGCCGTGCCCGCCGAGACCACCCCGCGTCAGCTCGCCGAACTGATGGTCGGCAGCGAGCTGCCCACCCCGGAGACGGCCGAGTCGACGGTCACCGACCGCCCCGTACTGACCGTCGAGGACCTCCGTCTGGAGACCGCCGGCGGCAAGGCCCTCCTCGACGACATCAGCTTCACCATCCACGCGGGCGAGGTCCTGGGCCTCGCCGGTGTCGAGGGCAACGGCCAGACCGAGCTGGTCGACGCGCTGATCGGCCTCAAGCACGCCGACTCCGGCACCATCACGCTGGCCGGCGACGTGATCACCGCCTGGCCCACCCGCAAGCGCCGCGAGCAGGGCGTCGGCTACATCCCCGAGGACCGTCACCGGCACGGTCTGCTGCTGGAGTCCCCCCTCTGGGAGAACCGTATCCTCGGCCATGTGACCGAGCGGCCCAACGCCAAGGGCGTCTGGCTCGACCCGAAGGCCGCGCAGGAGGACACACGCCGGATCGTCGAGGAGTACGACGTCCGCACCCCCGGCATCGACGTCACCGCCGCCTCCCTCTCCGGCGGCAACCAGCAGAAGCTGATCGTCGGCCGCGAGATGAGCCACAAGCCGCGCTTCCTGATCGCCGCCCACCCCACGCGTGGTGTGGACGTCGGCGCGCAGGCCCAGATCTGGGACCAGATCCGCGAGGCCCGCCGCGAGGGTCTGGCCGTGCTGCTGATCTCCGCCGACCTCGACGAGCTGATCGGTCTGTCCGACACCCTCCGGGTGATCTACAACGGCAGGCTGGTCGCCGACGCCGACCCGGCCACCATCACCCCCGAGGAGCTGGGCTCCGCCATGACCGGCGCCGCCACCGGCCACCTCGAACACGAAGAGACCCCCGAGACCCCGGGCAAGGCTCCCGAGTCCCCGGAAGACGAGGCCCGCTGATGAAGAAGTTCGACAAGGAGCGCGTGCTCCTCGCGGTGGCCGGACCGGTCCTCGCGCTCGCCGTGGCCTTCGTCCTGACGGCGATCGTGCTGCTCGCCTCCGGCAAGAACCCGGTCGAGCCGTTCTCGATCATGTTCGAGCAGGCCTCGTTCTCCGACATCCAGGTCCGGATCATCAACCAGGCCTCGCTGTACTACATCGCGGCCCTCGCGGTGGCCATCGGCTTCCGGATGAACCTGTTCAACATCGGTGTCGACGGCCAGTACCTGCTCGGCGCGATGATCACCGCGATCGTCGGCGCCCACATGGACCTGCCGGCCGTCCTGCAGATCCCGCTGCTGATGCTCACCGCGATCCTCACCGGAGCCTTCTGGGCCGGCATCGTCGGTGTCCTCAAGGTCACCCGCGGGGTCAGCGAGGTCGTCGCCTCGATCATGCTGAACGCGATCGCCACCTCCGTCATCGGCTACCTCTGGCTGCCGAACGTCTTCGGCGTCAAGGTCGGCAACAACAACACCACCGGCGAGATGGCCGAGTCCGGCTGGGTGACCGGCTTCGACCTGGGCAAGGCCGGCGAGATCTACGGCCTGGTCGTCCTCGCCGCGCTGCTCGGCATCGGCTACTGGATCGTCATCCACCGCACCCGCTTCGGCTTCGACCTGCGCGCCTCCGGCGCCTCGGAGACGGCCGCCGCGGCCAGCGGTGTCGACCCGGGGCGCATGGTGCTCACCGCCATGCTGATCTCCGGCGGCGTCGCGGGCCTCGCGGGCCTGCCGATCCTGCTCGGCGACACCCACACCTACAGCCTCAACTTCCCCACCGGCATCGGCTTCCTCGGCATCGGCATCGCCCTGCTCGGCCGCAACAGCCCCGTCGGCATCGCCTTCGCCGCCCTGCTGTGGGCCTGGCTCGACAAGGCCTCGCCCGAGCTGGACTTCCACGACTACGACAAGGAGATCGCGGTCATCATGCAGGGCCTGATCGTGCTCTCGGTCGTCGTCTCCTACGAGGCCGTACGCGAATGGGGCCTGCGCCGCCAGCAGCGCCGGGTCGGCGCCGAACTCGCCGCGGGCCACGTCCTCGGTGCCGACGGCTCCGACAACAACGTCAAGAAGGAGGTGGCGGGCCGATGACCACGAGCACCACCGCGACCGACGTCAACCAGCCCTCGCTGCAGCCGGCCGCCCCGACCGGCCGCAGGCTGTCGCTGCCCGTGCTGCTGCTGGTCATCGCCGCCGTCCTGGCGCTGACCTCGATGGTCCGCCTCATCACCGGCGCGGACGGCATCACCAACGTCAGCCAGATGTCCACCGCCCTCCAACTCGCCGTCCCCATCGGCCTCGCCGGTCTCGGCGGTCTGTGGGCCGAGCGCGCGGGCGTCGTCAACATCGGCCTCGAAGGCATGATGATCCTCGGCACCTGGTTCGGCGCCTGGGCCGGCTTCCAGTGGGGCCCGTGGACGGGTGTCCTCGTCGGCATCATCGGCGGGGCGATCGGCGGTCTGCTGCACGCCTTCGTCACCGTCACCTTCAACGTCAACCACATCGTCTCCGGTGTGGCCATCAACATCCTCGCCCTCGGCGCCACCCGCTACCTCGCCCCCCTCGCCTTCGTGGGCCACCAGGGCGGCTCGGCCAAGCAGTCCCCGGCGGTGGACTCCCTCGGCAACTTCACGGTGCCCGGACTCTCCGACGCGCTGCGGGACCTCAACGCCAAGGGCTGGTTCTTCATCTCGGACATCGCCGGCCTGCTCGGCGGCCTGGTCACCAACGTCTCCTGGCTGACCCTCGTCGCCGTCGCGCTGGTCCCCGGCACCTGGTGGATCCTGTGGCGCACCGCCTTCGGTCTGCGCCTGCGTTCCTGCGGCGAGAACCCGGTCGCCGCCGAGTCCCTCGGCGTCAACGTCTACAAGTACAAGTACCTCGCCGTGATCATCTCCGGCGGTCTGGCCGGCCTCGGCGGCGTCTTCCTCGCCATCGTCGCCAACCCCTTCTATCTGGAGGGCCAGACCGGCGGCCGGGGCTACATCGGCCTCGCCGCGATGATCTTCGGCAACTGGATGCCGGGCGGCCTCGCCATCGGCGCCGGCCTCTTCGGCTACACCGACAGCCTCAACCTGCGCGGCGGCTCCGAGAACGTCCACGCCCTGCTCCTCCTCGGCGCGCTGCTCCTGCTCCTCGGCGCCATCTGGATGGCCGTCCGCAAGAAGTTCGTCGGAGCCGCGATCACCGCCGTCGTGGGCGCCCTCGTCCTCACCTGGTACGCCGTCACCAACGAGGTTCCCAACCAGGTCGTCGCCGCCACGCCGTACGTCATCACCCTGATCGTCCTCGCGCTCTCCGCCCAGCGACTGCGGATGCCGAAGGCGGACGGCCTGCCGTACCGGAAGGGACAGGGCAAGTGACCGCCGTCGTCGACTGGGAGGAGCTGCGGGCCGTGGCCCGGGACGCCATGTCCCACGCGTACGCCCCGTACTCGGGCTACCCGGTCGGCGTCGCCGCCCTCGTCGACGACGGCCGTACGGTCTCGGGCTGCAACGTCGAGAACGCGTCGTACGGCCTCGGCCTGTGCGCCGAGTGCGGTCTGGTCTCGGAGCTCCAGCGCACGGGCGGCGGCCGCCTGACACACTTCACCTGCGTCGACGGCAAGGGCGAGGTCCTCGTCCCGTGCGGCCGCTGCCGCCAGTTGTTGTACGAGTTCGGCGGCCCGGGTCTGCTGCTGGAGACCCCGGCGGGAATCGTGCCGCTCTCGGAGATGCTGCCCCAGGCCTTCGGGCCGGGCCATCTCACCAAGTAACTCCCGTGCGGCCCCTCTGAGTTGGCGCTCAGGGGGGCCGCGCACTTTCTGCACAACCCCGGAAGGAAAGCCATGACGATGTTGTCGATGGATGCCATCTCCGTCATCCGCACCAAGCGGGACCGCGGTGAGCTCAGCGACGAGCAGATCGACTGGGTCATCGACGCGTACACCCGTGGCGAGGTCGCCGACTACCAGATGGCCGCCCTCAACATGGCGATCCTCCTCAACGGCATGAACCGCCGTGAGATCGCCCGCTGGACGGCCGCGATGATCGCCTCCGGCGAGCGGATGGACTTCTCGTCCCTGTCCCGCCCGACCGCGGACAAGCACTCCACGGGCGGCGTCGGCGACAAGATCACCCTCCCGCTGGCCCCCCTGGTGGCGGCCTGCGGCGCGGCCGTCCCCCAGCTCTCGGGCCGGGGCCTCGGCCACACCGGCGGCACCCTGGACAAGCTGGAGTCGATCCCCGGCTGGCGCGCCCTGCTCTCCAACGAGGAGATGCTCAGCGTCCTGGACAGTGTCGGCGCGGTGATCTGCGCGGCGGGCGACGGTCTGGCCCCGGCGGACAAGAAGCTGTACGCGCTCCGCGACGTGACCGGCACGGTCGAGGCGATCCCTCTGATCGCCTCCTCGATCATGTCGAAGAAGATCGCGGAGGGTACGGGCTCGCTGGTCCTGGATGTGAAGGTGGGCAGCGGCGCCTTCATGAAGACTCTGGACGACGCCCGTGAGCTGGCCTCGACGATGGTGGGCCTGGGCACGGACCACGGCGTCAAGACGGTCGCGCTGCTGACGGACATGTCCACCCCTCTCGGCCTCACGGCGGGCAACGCCCTTGAGGTCCGCGAATCGGTGGAGGTCCTGGCGGGCGGCGGCCCGGCGGACGTCGTGGAACTCACCCTCGCCCTGGCCCGCGAAATGCTGGACGCGGCGGGCGTGAAGGACGCCGACCCGGCGAAGGCCCTGGCCGACGGCTCGGCGATGGACGCCTGGCGCCGCATGATCGCGGCCCAGGGCGGCGACCCGGACGCCCCGCTCCCGACGTCTCGCGAACAGCACGTGGTGAAGGCCGGCGCCTCCGGCGTCCTCACCCGCCTCGACGCCTACGACATCGGCATCGCCGCCTGGCGCCTCGGCGCCGGCCGCGCCCGCAAGGAGGACCCGGTCCAGGCGGCCGCGGGAGTCGAGATGCACGCCAAGCCGGGCGACCCGGTCACCGAGGGCCAGCCCCTGCTGACCCTCCACACCGACACCCCGGAGCGCTTCGCATACGCCCTGGAGGCAGTCGAGGGCTCGTACGACATCGCGGCCCCGGGCACGGCCTTCACGGCGTCGCCGGTGGTGCTGGAACGTATCGCCTGACCTGGGCCCGCGGCCGGAGGCCGCTGATGTCACGGCCCCATTCGGGTGAACGGGATCGGTGGACCCGCACCGGTCCCGTTCGGCATGCTGTAGTCGGTGACGCACCGATCGGAGAGAACCGCCATGAGCGCACTCACTGTCGACCACGCGACGGCCAGTGGCCACGAGTGGGACGACCTCGTCCGAATCTGGCAGGAGACGGACGCCCCCGAGGGCTGCAAGGTGGAGATCATCGAGGGGATCGTCACCGTGGCACCACCGCCGTCCAACGCCCACAACGACATTGCCGACCGCGTGCAGCGTCGCCTCTATCCGGAGATCCCAGAAGACTGGGGGATCTATCAGACGCTGGGCGCGGCCGTACCGTCTCGTGCCGGGCTCTACATTCCTGACCTCGCTGTGGCGCCCAGGGATGCCCTGTACGCCGAAGGAGACGGCAACTACATCCCCGCAGCCGCCGCCGAACTGGTCGTCGAGATCACCTCGAAGTCCAACGCGAGCAACGACCGGATCAAGAAGGCCGCGGGCTATGCCCAGGCAGGAGTGCCCCTGTACCTCCTCATCGACAGCTGGGCCCCAGGCGGTCCCACGGTGACGCTGTACGGGGAGCCGAAGGGTGACGCCTACCGCGTATTGCGTGCGGGCAAGTTCGGCGACGCGATCGAACTCCCTGAGCCCTTCGCGTTCACCCTGGACACCGGTGTGTTCCCGACCAAGTAGGTTCGTCGCGCCAGTGGTGATACGGCCCATGTCGTCGTGAACAGCAGGGCCGGTGAGGCGACATGGAAGGCGAGCTTGGTCGGCACCTCACGCCCGTGCTCCCCGAGGTGACCCTTGACGATGCGACGGCGGCCGTCGGGTCAAAACGATCCCGACGGGCGGGCGGCGGACGGGCGGAGGGTGGGCAGGGGGCACCTACGTGTACCGGCACTGATGAATTGCGCACCGATGAGTTACGTCCGCCCTGTCGGTCTACCGCTCGTGGACAACATGACACCCGCTGTACTCGTGCTGGCCGGCCCCCTCACCCGGGACGGGGTGCCGGGGCTCTGTGACGACGTGCGGGCGCTGCTCGACGCGACCGGGGCCGGGACGGTTGTGTGCGATGTCGGGGGGATCGGACCGCCCGGCCTCGCCACCATCGACGCACTGGCCCGGATGCAGCTCGCCGCGCGGCGGGCCGGGGGCCGGATACGGCTGCGGGACCCGGATCCTTCCCTGCGCGCGCTACTGGGCCTCGTCGGGCTTTCCTTCGATGCGGAGGGGGAGGCCGAAGAGGGGGAACCAGCGGGCGGTGTCGAGAAAGCAGTGGAACCCGGCGATCCGGCCCTCTGATATCTCCAGCGCCTGGACGGCCCATGCGCTGAAGCCGCCCTGCTCCGGGTCCGGCTTGTACTGCGCGAAGCCCGGCAGCCCGTTCACCGCGACCGGCACGAGGTGCGAGCCGGCACAGGGCGCGCCGAGCGTGGTCATGAACCCGGTGATGTCGCTCGTCCCGGTCAGCCACAGATCGAACGGCGGCATCGTCATGACCGCGTCCTCGTGCAGCAGGGCCGTCAGCGCCGCCATGTCGTACCCCTCGAAGGCGGCCACATAGCGCTCCAGCAGCTTCTGCTGCTCGTCGTCGAGCGGGTCGGAGACATCGCCCTCCGCCACCTGGCCGTCGCTCTCGGCGAGGGTCGCGCGGGCCCGCTGCAACGCGCTGTTCACCGAGGCGACGGAGGTGTCCAGCAGCTCGGCGACCTCGCTCGCCTTCCACGCCAGCACCTCGCGCAGGATGAGCACCGCCCGCTGCTTCGACGGCAGCTTCTGCAGCGCCGCGACGAACGCCAGCCGCACGGACTCCTTCGCCACCGCGGCCTCGGCCGGGTCGGCGGTCGTCGGCAGCACCCGGGCGTCCGGGACCGGCTCCAGCCACGTGTTGTCCGGGCGCGGGGCGAGGGCCGCCTGGGCGAGCGGCGTGGACTCGGTCAGATCCATGGGCCGGGCCCGCTTGTTCCCCGCGGTCAGCATGTCCAGACACACATTCGTGGCGATCCGGTACAGCCACGACCGCAGCGACGACCGCCCCTCGAACTTCTCATAGCTCCGCCAGGCCCGGATCATCGTGTCCTGCACCGCGTCCTCCGCCTCGAACGACGAGCCGAGCATCCGGTAGCAGTACCCGGTCAGCTCGACCCGGTGCTGCTCCAGCCGGACATCCAGTTCCACCGTCGCCGTACCGTCACTCATGGCCAACCCACCCCTGTGGCTCACTCCGTCACACGCACCTTTGCGCCAACACTCCGGAAGCTACCGCAGCCCACTGACAATGGCCCGGCGAGCGAAAGAACGAGCAGGTCAGAGGTGCTCAGAGCCGTGGGTCGCGGATCTGGGAGGCTCCATTCGTCCGACCGGTCGGCAGTTCACCGCAGTCGTGGGTGTAGAGCCAGGCCGTGGCCCTCTCGTAGAAGAGGCGGACCGCCACCGGCATCACGAGGTCGCGCATCCGCCGCGCGAGCGGACCGGCTGGACTGGCTCCGCCGGCGCGGCCACCAGCTCTCGGGCGACCCCACACTGATCGCCGCGGCGATGGGGGCGATGGTCTCGATGCTCGGCTTCGCGGTCATCACCGCGGGGGAACGCGGCCCGCAGGCCACCGACGAGGAGATCATCGACACCCTCACCGCCCTGCTGCTCCACGGCCTGGCGGGACCCGCGTCAGACGCGAGCTGACCAGCCGCCCGTGCTCCGGACGGCTGCCGTCAGCCCAGGCTCGGCGGCGTCCAGTCGGCGTGGCGGAGGACGGCCCGGATCATCGCGCGTGGCGGGGCCAGGCGGAGGGCCGTGTTGCGGGCGGCTACGGCGAGGGGATGGCTCAGCTGCTGGCCCATCCGGCCGGCCTGACGGGCCGCGCGTGCGACGGACTGGCTGCGGGGGCGGCGTTCGGTGTCGTAGCGGGTCAGGGCCGATTCGAGCGTGGGTTCGGTGGCGAGCGCGGCGGCCAGGGTGGCCGCGTCCTCCAGCGCCTGACAGGCGCCCTGGCCGAGGTTCGGGGTCATGGCGTGGGCCGCGTCGCCGAGGAGGGCGATCCGGCCCGAGGTGAAGGCGGGCAGGGGCGTGGCCAACTCGTGGATGTCGTGGTGCAGGACGGCCTCGGGCCGGGTGGCGTCCAGCAGCGCGGGGATCGGATCGTGCCAGTCGCCGAAGCGGCGGCGCAGTGCGGCGAGGGGGTCCGCATGCCGCACCCCGGGCGGCGAGTTGAGGACCGCGTGCCACTCGGCCCGGCTGTCGGCGAAGGCGATGTGACCGAACTCCGCCCCCTTCCCCCACGTCAGTTCGAAGTCGGTGCGCAACGCCACCGGATGCTCGGTGACGGCGCGCAGAACCGTCGATCCGCTGTAAACGGGGCCGGGGTGACCGGGAAACAGTTGGGCGCGCAGTCGGCTGCCCACTCCGTCGGCGGCCACGACCAGATCCGCTTCCAGGACGTGACGCCCGAGAGGTACCCGCACCAGCCCGGTGCCCGAGTCGTCCACGGACGTAACCTCGGCCCCGACGACGAGACACTCGGGCGGCAGGGCCTCGCGCAGCAGTCGGTGCAGCACCGCTCGCGGGATGCCGACGATCGGCGTTCCCAGCTCGCGTTCGAGCGCGGCTCCATCCATCCGGGCCAGCCAGCCGCCGCCGGGCGTGCGCGTGCCCCCGGTGTACTGCGGCCGCACCGCCGCGCGCACCGCCTCGCCGATGCCGAGGACGTCCAGGGCGCGCAGCCCGTTGGCGTGCAGGGAGATGCCCGCGCCCGCGTCGGCCAGGGCGGCGACGCGCTCCACGACCGTCACCTCCCAGCCGATCAGCCGTAGCCCGATCGCTGCGGCCAACCCGCCGATGCCCCCGCCGACCACCACCGCGCTGCCGCCCATGCCTGATCCCCCCTCCACCCAGCCCTGCCTCATCCTTCTACAGATGTAGAAGGAGCGTACTCGGAGATCACTCCGGCTCTCTACAGGTGTAGAACTAGGGGGTGCCCCCCGATCGACGCACTCTCCTCGCCGACGCGGCCGTCACCGTGCTCGCCGAGACCGGGATACGAGGACTGACCCACCGTGCGGTGGACCGCGCGGCGAATCTGCCGCCCGGCACCACCTCCGCCTACTTCCGCACCCGTCAGGCGCTGCTCACCGCACTGGTCCGGCACTTGGTCGCGCTCGACCAGGGGAAGCTCCAGGAGATCGGCGAGCGGACACCGGTGCCGCGGGACGCCGAGGAACTGACGGCCGGGCTGGCCGCGTTCGTCGAGCGGCGGATCACCGGAGAAGGCCGACGACGCTCCCTCGCGCGCTACGCGTGCGCCATCGAGAGCGTGCACCACCCCGAGCTGCGGGAGATCCTCGTGCCCCGCGAGAACGCGGCGCGACAGGTCGTACACGACTTCCTGACCGCGCACGGCCTCATGGATGCCGAGGACCGCACCATTGCCCTGCTGACCTGCGTGGACGGGGTCGTGTTCGACCGTCTGGTGAACGGGGGCGGCGTGTCGGACCAGGAGATCCACAGACTGGTGACTGCAGCGCTGTCATGAAGCAGTCCCGTACGGCATCCCGTACGGACCTCAGTGCGCCGCCACCAACCGCCGCTGAGCGCGGGCCGCGTGGGACCCCACCACCGTGATCGCCACGACGCCCGCCACGGCCAGCAGCCCCAGGGCGACCGTCCCGAACCAGCCCCCGGCATGGAAGGCGATCGCGCCCAGTGTGCTGCCCGCGCTGGAGCCCACGTAGTACGCGGACTGGTAGAGCGCCGACGCCTGGGCGCGGCCCTGCTCGGCCGTGTGGCTGACGGCCGACGACGCGGCCGCGTGGCCGGCGAAGAACCCGGCGGTGATGAGGACCAGCCCGAGCAGCACCAGGGCGAGGGAGTCGGACAGGGACACCAGCAGACCGGCGCTCGTCGTGCCGCCCGCGAGATACAGGGCACCGCGCCGCCCCAGACGTCCCACCAGCCTCCCGGCGGTCGACGCCGACGCCGTACCGACCAGGTACACGAGGAAGACCGAGCCGATGATGCCCTGGGGGAGGGAGAAGGGGGCCTCGGCGAGGCGGTAGCCGATGACGGTGTAGACGGCGCCGAAGACCGTCATGAAGAGGGCGCCGATGGCGTACAGGCGGCACAGCAGCGGGTTGGCGAGGTGGGCGCGGACCGTGCGGGCGAGCACCGCTGGCCGCAGCGACCCGGCCACGAAGTGCTTCGGCGCGGGCAGCAGCAGCCGGAAGGCCACCGCGCAGCCCACCGCGAGCAGGCCGAGCACACCGAGCGCGACCCGCCAGCCCCACTCCTGCGCGACCCAGCCGGTGACGACCCGCCCGCTCATGCCACCGACGCTGTTGCCGGCGACGAAGAGGCCGATCGCGGTGATGAGGGCCTTGGGGCGGACCTCCTCGGCGAGATAGGCGGTCGCCGACGCCGGAACCCCGGCCAGCGCCGCACCCTGCACCGCCCGCAGCACGACCAGCGCACCCAGCGACGGCGCGAACGGGATCAGCAGCCCCACCGTGACCGCGACCGCCAGCGACGCCGTCATCAACGTACGCCGCCCGAACCGCTCCGACAGCGCGCTCATCGGCAGCACGAACAGCGCCAGCGCACCGGTCGCCGCCGACACCGTCCAGCTCGCCGCACTCGCCGTCACCCCGAAGCCGCCCGAGATCAGCGGCAGCAGCGCCTGCGTGGAGTAGAGAAGGGCGAAGGTCGCGACCCCCGCGAGGAACAGCGCCAGGCTCATCCGGCGGTAGCCGGGACCGCCGGGGGCCACTCGGGAGTCGTAAGCGTGCGAAGGGTCGGACGTGGCTGATACGGCGCCCACGGTGGTGGACGCCTCGGTACTGGCGGAAGGCATGCCTCGAAACTACGTACGCCGCCGCTCATCCGTCCAATGCACGGAACGCCCATAATCGTTCCCGTGATGCATCAGCAGAGGTCAGAGCCCCGCCTGTCACCGTCCGGTGACACAGAAGACATCGAGAGCGTCGAGGACATCGAGGACATCGTCCTGCGGCTCGCCCCCCGCCTCGCCTACTTCGCCGGCGTCGCCCGCACCGAGCACGTCACCCGGGCCGCGCAGGAGATGCAGGTCCCGCAGTCGACCCTGTCCCGGGCGATGGTCCGGCTCGAACAGGACCTGGGCGTCGACCTGTTCGCCCGCCGCGGCCGCACGGTCTCCCTCACCCACGCCGGACGCACCTTCCACGCCTCCGTCGAACGCGCCCTCGCCGAGATCGAACGCGCCGCCGACGAGGTCCGCGCCGACGCCGACCCGGCCACCGGCAAGGTCGCCTTCGGCTTTCTGCACACCATGGGCGCCGAAACCGTCCCCGGCCTCCTCCAGGCCTTCCGCGCCGAACACCCCCGCGTCCGCTTCAGCCTCGTCCAGAACTACGGCGAGGCCATGATCGAACGCCTGCGCGCCGGCGAGCTGGACCTCTGCCTCACATCCCCCGTCCCCGACGCCCCCGACCTCGTGGCGCGCCGCCTCGACGAACAGAAACTCCGCCTGGTCGTCCCCGCCGACCACCGCCTCGCCGCCCGCAAACGCATCCGCCTCGCCGAGGCCGCCGATGAAACCTTCGTCACCCTCGAACCCGGCTACGGCATGCGCCGCATCACCGACGACCTCTGCAAGGAGGCCGGCTTCAAACCGCGTATCGCCTTCGAGGGAGAGGAGGCGGAGACCCTACGGGGCCTGGTGGCAGCGGGCTTGGGCGTAGCCCTCCTGCCCCCACCGGCAGTCCCCAGACCGGGAGTGGTGGAACTGACGGTCACGTCCCCAAGGGCAGCCCGTGAAATCGGAGTCGCGTGGCTGGAGGGCCACCCAGACACACCCCCGGTGGCGGCATTCAAGAAGTTCCTACTGTCGAGAAGGGGCAACTTGCTCACTAGCTGAGCAGCAGCAAGGTCAGGGGCGCGGGGAACTGCGCGACAAGCCCCCACCAACCCGCAGCCGCGCCACAAACCCCACCCACCCCACCCGAAGTGTCACCGCCCAAAGCCGGAGGCAAGAGGCATACGCAACCCCAACGGCGGCGGAGCAGCAAGCGCATCCTCCACCGGCCGAGAAAACGCCCTCCCGAACAACACCCCCATCACAAAGTCCGAAGCCAGCGCATAAACCTCATCCCGGTACTGCTGCAACCCATGCCGATCCGCATGCACCTCGAACCGGCAGATGTCAGGATTCGTCTTCTTCGCCCGCTCAGCGAACCGGAACGACAGTTCAGGATCGACCCGCTCGTCATTCGTGCCGTGCACGATCAACACCCGCCGCCCCGACAACTGCTTCACCGGTTCAGGCGGCGCAGCCACATCCTCCTCCGGCAGCCAGGGAGCAATCGCCAGCACGGAGTTGACGGCATCGTGCCCACCCGCGTGCAGCGCGGCCCGCGCCCCCATGTGGAGCCCCACAAGGCACACCGGCACATCCCCGTAGCGCCGTACGACTTCGTCCGCGGCCCACTCCGCATCGCGCGCGAGCCGCGCCTCCGTGCCGTTCCAGCCCCGGTAGCGGTAGTGCACGACGTGTGTCGCCAGGCCCTCCTCGCGTCCGGCGCGGGCGAGCCGGCGGCCGAGGGCGTGTACGGAGGCGGTGGCCACCATGGGGGAGGGTCTGCGGGTGGATGCCTCGTCACCGGCCGGGAGGAGCAGGACGACTCCGCCGACGGTGCTCGGCTCCGGGCCGATCGTCCGCCCAAGTCGGGGCGGGCGGACCGGCATTGCTTGCTGCGCCATGACAGAACAGTGTCAGAAGAGATGGTGTACACAACCCGTCCTGTGGGTCACCGTTGGGTATCGACGACATCGCCCGGCAGGCGCTCTACGCGCGTAGGCAGTATCGTGCGAAAATGACGAACCAGACTGACCGGACCGGAGGCACCCCGGACTCGGACCAGATCCGCCGGGCGCCCAAGGTTCTGCTGCACGACCACCTCGACGGTGGCCTCCGCCCCGGAACCGTCGTCGATCTCGCCCGCGACAGCGGGTACTCCCAGCTCCCGGAGACCGACCCCGACCGGCTCGGCGTCTGGTTCCGCGAGGCCGCCGACTCCGGGTCCCTGGAGCGGTATCTGGAGACCTTCTCCCACACCGTCGGCGTGATGCAGACCCGCGACGCGCTCTTCCGCGTCGCCGCCGAGTGCGCCGAGGACCTCGCCGCCGACGGGGTCGTCTACGCCGAGGTGCGCTACGCCCCCGAACAGCACCTCGACGGCGGGCTCAGCCTCGAAGAGGTCGTCGAGGTCGTCAACGAGGGTTTCCGGGAGGGCGAGCGGCGCGCCAGGGGGGCCGGCCACCGCATCCGCGTCGGCGCCCTGCTCACCGCCATGCGGCACGCGGCCCGCGCCCTGGAGATCGCCGAACTCGCCAATCGCTACCGCGACCTCGGCGTCGTCGGATTCGACATCGCCGGAGCCGAGGCCGGCTACCCGCCCACCCGGCACCTCGACGCCTTCGAGTACCTCAAGCGCGAGAACAACCACTTCACCATCCACGCCGGTGAGGCCTTCGGACTCCCCTCCATCTGGCAGGCGTTGCAGTGGTGCGGCGCCGACCGGCTCGGCCACGGCGTCCGCATCATCGACGACATCCAGGTCCACGAGGACGGCTCCGTGAAGCTCGGCCGCCTCGCCTCCTACGTCCGCGACAAGCGCATCCCATTGGAGCTGTGCCCCAGCTCCAACCTCCAGACCGGCGCCGCCCGTTCGTACGCCGAGCACCCCATCGGGCTGCTGCGGCGACTGCACTTCCGGGCCACCGTGAACACCGACAACCGGCTGATGTCCCACACCGGCATGAGCCGCGAGTTCGAGCATCTGGTCGAGGCTTTCGGCTACACGCTCGACGACATCCAGTGGTTCTCGGTCAATGCCATGAAGTCGGCATTCATTCCTTTCGATGAACGACTGGCCATGATCAATGATGTGATCAAGCCCGGATACGCCGAGCTGAAATCCGAATGGCTGTTCAGTCAGGCGGCGTCCACCAGCGGCTCTGTCGGCGAAGAGAGCTGAACCAGGCTTTCGGGAAACGGTCATGTCAACGGCGACGCGGCCGTTTTCCGATGTTTGCCTCCGGCGGGACTTCGGTGTTTACGTTTCAGGCACCGCTCACCACCCGTCAAACGCATTCAAGGACGCATTCAACATGAAGCAGTCTGCTGCCAAGACCCTCGGTGTCGCCGCTCTCGGTGTCGCCTTCGCCGCTGCGGGCGCGGGCGCCGCGAACGCCGCCCCGGGCGTGCCGGGCGCCCCCGACCCCTCCCAGGCCCTGGGCACCGTCTCGCAGGCGCTGCCCTTGGACAACGTCTCTCAGACGCTGCCGGGTGCCACCGGGACCGTCGACCAGGGGCAGCGGGCGCTCGGTGCCGGTCTTGAGGCCGCGCACCCCGCCGTCGCCGAGGGCCCGGCCGCCCCCGTCGGCGGACTGCTCGGCGGCATCCCCGTCGGCCAGACCCTCCCCACCGAAGGCCTCGGCGCGAACGGCCTGCCCCTCGGCGGCCCCACCGCCTGAGGTTCGTACGGACAGAGATGGGGCGCACCCCTCAAGGGTGCGCCCCATCGGCGTACGCGTCAGTCGTCGCTGCGCGTCACCATGCCGTGCGGGCCTTGTCCTCCGAGGGGAGCAGGATCCACAGGGCTATGTACAGCAGGAACTGCGGGCCCGGAAGCAGACACGACAGCACGAAGATCACGCGCATCGTGGTGGCGGAGGTGCCGAAGCGCCGTGCCAGCGCTGCGCACACTCCGCCGATCATCCGGCCTTCCGCAGGGCGGGCAAGGCGGCTCATGAGGGCTCCTTCGTCGGCGTAGGTCGTCGAGGTCGTCGACCACGGGACGATCCGCGGTCGACGGTGGGGCGGGCGGGGCAGGCCTCCTCTCGGCTGCCGCGCTCTTTTCCACACCTTCGACGCTACGGTGACGAAGCGGACGAAGCGTCCCTCTACGGAGCCATTCCGACCCTGGGAATCGTCGGGGTCCGACCCTGAGAGGTCTCCGAGGTCTCCTCCCGGCGGAGGCCCGCCCGGACCAGGCACTCGGCTCGGCGGCGGAGCGAGGCCCTGACGACGGGCACGACCGCGAGGTGGGCGAGGCCCACGCCGACCGTGTTCAGCAGGATCGAGTCGATGTCGACCACCTGACCGGGCACCCCGGTCTGCAACAGCTCGATGGCCAGCGACAGCAGCGCCCCGGCCGCGACCGCCCGGGCCAGCGACGCGATGGACGAGACCGCCAGTCTGCCGTGCGCCATCGGCAACAGCACACCCAGCGGCGCCAGCAGCGCGAGCCCCTCACCGATCCGCAGCGCCGCCTCCGGCCATCCCAGGGCCAGATCCCCTCTGATCCCCGCGAACGGCCGCAGGTTCGCGGCACTCACCCAGGTGACGTCCAGCGGACGCAGCGTGATCCAGGCAACGAGCACGAGATGTGCGACGAGGAGGACACCCCCCGCCGCACGAACACGGACCCCGGCGCTACCGCCGTACGTACCTAGACGCTGCACGCCCCCCAAGACGCGCCCCCCGGCACGATCGGTTCCGCCGGTTTGTCCGGGGACGGTAACGACCGGGACCGTAAACGACCGGGACCGTAACTAGCGGACCCTAACGAGCGGGCCGTAGCGACCGGGACCGTAACGACCGCTCGGGAAAGCGCGCGGCCCCGGTGCCCGGCTCAGGAAACCGCGACCTCCGTCGACGGCGGTGTGCCCGAGCCCGGGTTCGACTGGACCTCCGGGGTGCAGTCGTAGCGGCGCAGGGTGTCGGCGCTGGTGCTGCCGAGGACGACCGAGCCGTTGTCACCGGCGGCCGCGGAGTCGGCGAAGGTGCAGACGATCTGGGCGAGGGCGTACCGGGGCAGGGCGTCCGGGGGCGTGGAGAGGCGGAGGGTGTCGGCGGGGTCGGCGGGGCGGGGGCCGGTCACCGTGAGGCCGGTCGGGACGGCGGTCCGGTAGCCGGCCTCGTCCTCGACGCCGGAGGGGTTCCCGGCCAGGGCGTTCAGCAGGCCCTGGGCGACCACGACCCGCCGCCGCGTCTCGTCGGCGCCCTCGGTGACCTGCACCGAGCGATTGACCCGCACGAGCGCCCCGGAGCAGAGCAGGAACACCTCGACGGGCATGCCGGAGGGCGTGACCTGCGTCGGGACGTCCGTCACCGACAGCTCGCAGGGCACCATCGAGGGCGCCGGACCGAAGTCCGTCGGCACCTGTGTGGCCCGGATGCCGCAGCCCGCGAGCAGCCCCGCGAGGACGCCGACCGCGCCCAGGACCCGTAGGTCTCGTGCGCGTACGCCGCGTATCGTCACTGCCCGTCTCACTGCCCGTCCCCCTCGGTACCCTCCGCGTCGCCGTCGCCCCGCTCCTGTGCGATCAGCGGGGCCGCGTCCCGGGGCAGGCGCAGGGTGAACACCGCGCCGCCCTTGGGGGAGTTGGCGGCGGTGATCTCGCCGCCGTGGATGTGGGCGTTCTCCCGGGCGATGGACAGACCGAGCCCGCTGCCCTCGGAGCGCGGGCGGGAGGCGCTCGCCTTGTAGAACCGGTCGAAGACGTGCGGCAGGACGTCCTCGGGGATGCCCGGACCGTGGTCCTGGACGTCGATGACCAGGTCCTCGCCCTCATCGCGGACCGAGACCCGTACCGGCGAACCGCCGTGCTTGAGCGCGTTGCCGATCAGGTTCGCCATGATCACGTCCAGGCGGCGCGGGTCCAGGTTGGCCATGATGCCGCGCTCGGCGTCCAGGTCCACCGCGTCCAGCCAGGCGCGGGCGTCGATGCAGGCGGTGATCTGGTCGGCGATGTCCACGTCGTCGAGGACCAGCCGGGCCGTGCCCGCGTCGAAGCGGGTGACCTCCATCAGGTTCTCGACCAGATCGTTGAGCCGCCGCGTCTCGCTGACGACGAGCCGTACCGCCGGTTCGATCATGGGATCGAGGCTGCCCGTGTCGGCGTCCAGCTCCTCCTCCAGCACCTCCGTGACGGCGGTGATAGCCGTCAGCGGCGTACGGAGTTCATGGGACATGTCGGCGACGAAGCGCCGGGACGCCTCCTCGCGGGCGCTCATGTCGTCGACCTTCTTCTCCAGGGACTCCGCCGCGAGGTTGAACGTCCGGGAGAGATCGGCCAGTTCGTCCGTACCGGAGACCCTGAGCCGGGTGTCGAGCTTGCCCTCGCCGAGCCGCCGGGCGGCGACACCGAGCCGCTGCACCGGCTTCAGCACGGTCGTCGCGGCGCCCTGGGCGAGCAGCGCCGAGCCGATGAGCGACAGGCCCGTCGCGATGCCGAGCGACCAGGCAAGCGAGTTGAGGTCCTTCGCCTCCGAGGCGAGGGACTTGCGCACATAGCCGGTCGGACCGCCGCCGATCATCTTCGCGCCGCCCACCAGGTACGGGGTGTCGCCGTCGATGACCCGCTGCCAGTACACGTGGTACGCGTGCCTGTTGCCGGACGTGATCTTCTGCCGCTTGTTGACGGCCTTCTGCAGGGACGCGGGCACGTCCTCCAGCGAGAAGCCGTCCAGCGCGTTGTCGGTCGAGGACCCCGTCACCGTACGGCCGTCGGCGCCCTCGGCGATGAGCAGCACACTGGAACGCTCGCCGCCCTCCGCCATCCTCCGTGCCGCGACGCGCAGTTGGTCCTGCGTCGGGTTCGGGCGCAGCGTGCTCACATGGCTCTGCATCTCCCGCTCGAAGTCGTTGAGCGCCGCGTTCTGCGCGCGCGTCTGCACGGCCTCGCGGTTGAGCCAGTACGCGATCCCGGACGCCGACACAGCCGCCGTGAGCGCCACCAGCCCGAAGACGACCACCAGACGCAGCCGCAGACTGGTGAAACGGATCCGTGACTGTACTTTCCTGCGCGCCGCGGACCAGCCGCGGATCCCCCCTCGGGCCTGCGTCACTGAGGAACGTCCAGCCGGTAGCCGACACCACGCACGGTACGGATCAGGGTCGGCGACGACGGCACGTCCTCGACCTTGGCGCGCAGTCGCTGCACGCACGCGTCCACCAGCCGGGAGTCGCCCAGATAGTCGTGCTCCCACACCAGGCGCAGCAACTGCTGCCGGGACAGAGCCTGTCCGGGCCGTCGGCTCAGCTCCAGGAGCAGCCGCAGCTCGGTGGGCGTCAGCTGGAGGTCCTCGCCGTTCTTCGTCACCGTCATCGCCGCACGGTCGATCACGAGGCTGCCGAAGGTCGCCGCGTCGTTGGCCTCGCGCTCACCGCGCCGCAGCACCGCGCGGATACGGGCGTCCAGCACCCGCCCCTGCACGGGCTTGACCACATAGTCGTCGGCACCGGACTCCAGACCCACCACGACGTCGATGTCGTCGCTCCGCGCGGTCAGCAGGATGATCGGCAGCTGGTCGGTGCGCCGGATCCGCCGGCACACCTCGAAGCCGTCGATTCCAGGCAGCATCACGTCCAAAACGATCAGATCCGGCCGCTGTTCGCGCAGCAGCTTGAGACCATCCTCGCCGGTGGCGGCGGTGGCGACACGGTGCCCCTGGCGCGTCAGTGAGAGCTCCAGGGCCGTGCGGATGGCGTCGTCGTCCTCGATCAGCAACAGGGAAGGCACGGGCTCATTCTGGCCCATGGCATGGCGCCGAATCGACTGTTGGAGCGCTCCCACCCATCTCTCCACATGATCGTGCCGTCCGCGTAGCCGTACGACTCTTCTCTGTGATCAAGCTGTGTCTTCCCTGAGGCGGACCCCTGTGACAGGTCTGTGACAGTCGGCGGACACAGCCATGAAGGTGGCCGGGCAATCTTTTCGGCACAGGCAAGGAAGCACCGCCCGACGGACCGAGGGGCGGGGCGAACGACCGGAACTCCACGACGGGGGGCGCGAGATGAACACGCTGCACAGCACGAGCACTGGCGCAGTTGTCACGCGTCTCCACGACGTCATCCGGAACACGGAGAAGTCCGGTGCCGTGAGCGGGCGGGGGTGCGCTCGCGGCACCGGGCGTCAGCACACCACGTACATGTCGGTGGTTGACGCACATGTGGGGGGAAGCACCACGGGGGTGACCCACGGGGGAACGGGGGTCGCGGCCGCGTACGGGGAGGACACGGGGGAGCGCCGTTCTGTGTCGGAGGCGGAGTTCACCGCCTACGTCCAGGAGCGTCGTGCCTCCCTGTACGCAACCGCCTACCACCTGACCGGTGACCGCTTCGAGGCCGAGGACCTCCTCCAGAGCGCCCTCTTCTCGACGTACAAGGCGTGGGACCGGATCAGCGACAAGGCCGCGGTCGGGGGCTACCTCCGCCGCACCATGACGAACCTGCACATCAGCGCGTGGCGCCGCCGTAAGCTGAACGAGTACCCGACCGAGGAACTGCCGGAGACCGCCGGCGACACGGACGCGATGCGCGGCACCGAACTGCGCGCCGTCCTGTGGCAGGCGCTCGCCCGGCTCCCCGAACTCCAGCGGACCATGCTGGTCCTGCGCTACTACGAGGGCCGCACGGACCCGGAGATCGCGGAGATCCTCGACATCAGTGTCGGCACGGTGAAGTCCAGCATCTGGCGGTCCCTCCGCCGGCTGCGCGAGGACGAGGTCCTCAGCTTCGGCCGTGACGAGGAGGAGTCCTTCGGGGAGCTCGTCGCCTGAAGGTCTGTGGGGGGGGAAGTAAGTAACGGGGGAGTACCGGGGGGGGGTACGGGGGAACCGGCGGGGCCACGGGGGACACGGGGCCACGACGGGGAGCACGGGGGAAAGCAGGGAAACGGGGGAAGCGGGACTGGAGGGCCGGGGGGTCCGTCCAGTCCCGCTTTTATTTGTGGGCTCTTATTTGTGGGCCGCCTGCGCGCAGCGGCCCGCGGCGGCCGCGGCCAGGCGGCCCAGGGCCTCGGCCTTGTCGCAGGGATGGGCGCCCAGTTCCGTCTGGCGGGCCACGATCGAGCGTTCCCGGCGCATCAGGCGCCAGCCGCGCCGCAGCAGGAACGGCACCGACTTGCGGCCCTCCTTCAGATCGCGAAGGAATCGGCGGCGGAAGGTCTTCACCGGGCCCCGGGGCAGGCACAGGGCATCCGCGAGGACACCCAGCTCCCGGCAGCGCCCGACGATCTCGGCGGCGAAGATGCCCTCCGCGATGAACAGCGGGGTCCGCTCGATGTGCATGGCCTCCGCACCGGTGCGCGCGCTGAGGGAGATGTCGTACGTCGGCACGGTCGTACGACCCGTGCGGCACAGCTCCTCGATCGCCGCGACGGCGGTGTCCGCGTCCCAGGACAGCGGGTGGTCCCAGTCGATGTCCGAGCTGCCCTCCACCAGGGGCAGCGTCGGGTCGTCGCCCTCCTTGTAGAAGTCGTCCAGCCGCAGCACGGGCAGGGCGGAACGGGCGGCGAGGAGGGACTTGCCTGAGCCGGACGGACCGGACAGCAGGACGACCCGGGTCGGTATCGGGGGATGCGAACTCACGAGAGTCCAGTGTGAGGCATCGGGCGGCTCCCGCCGAGACGGCGGGTCGCCTTTGGCGCGCACATCACACCTCCAGGCCGGGGCGCCCGCCCCGGCCTGGAGGTGGCTTCTCAGTACGAGGAGCCCGACGCGCCCAGCGAGCCTGTCGGGTGCCAGACCGTCTTCGTCTCCAGGAACGCCGTCATACGGTCGATTCCGGGGGGTGCCGACCAGTTGTCCACAGGCTGTGGACGCAGGACCCGCTTCAGGTTGTCGGCGGCCGCGATCTCCAGTTCCTTCGCCAGGACGTCGTCCGCGCCGGCCAGGTCGATCGCGTTGACGTCCTGGTGGGCGGCGAGGGGGGCCGCGATCTCCGCCGTACGGCCGGACAGGACGTTGACCACGCCGCCGGGGACGTCGGAGGTGGCCAGGACCTCGCCCAGGGAGAGGGCCGGGAGCGGGGACTTCTCGCTCGCCACCACGACCGCCGTGTTGCCCGTCGCGATCACCGGGGCCAGCACCGAGACCAGGCCCAGGAAGGACGACTCCTGGGGGGCTACGACGGCCACGACGCCGGTCGGCTCGGGGGTGGAGAGGTTGAAGTACGGGCCCGCGACCGGGTTTCCGCCGCCGACCACCTGGGCGATCTTGTCGGTCCAGCCCGCGTACCAGACCCAGCGGTCGATCGTCGCGTCCACCTGGTCCGCGGCCTTGGACTTCGACAGGCCCTCGGCGTCGGCCACCTCGCGGACGAACTGGGCCTTGCGGCCCTCCAGCATCTCCGCCACGCGGTAGAGGATCTGGCCCCGGTTGTACGCCGTCGCGCCGGACCAGGCGCCGAACGCCTTGCGGGCCGCGACGACCGCGTCACGGGCGTCCTTGCGGGAGGAGAGGGGGGCGTTGGCCAGCCAGTTGTTCTTGGAGTCCGTCACCTCGTACACCCGGCCGCTCTCGGAACGCGGGAACTTCCCGCCGACGTACAGCTTGTAGGTCTTGAGCACACTGAGTCGGTCAGACATCGAGGTACGCCTCCAGGCCGTGGCGGCCGCCCTCGCGGCCGAAGCCCGACTCCTTGTAGCCGCCGAACGGCGAGGTCGGGTCGAACTTGTTGAACGTGTTGGACCAGACGACGCCCGCGCGGAGCTTGTTCGCGACGGCCAGGATCCGGGAGCCCTTCTCGGTCCAGATGCCCGCCGACAGGCCGTACTGGGTGTTGTTGGCCTTGGCGACGGCCTCGTCCGGGGTGCGGAAGCTGAGAACCGACAGCACCGGGCCGAAGATCTCGTCCCGCGCGATGGTGTGGGCCTGGGTGACGTTCGTGAAGAGCGTCGGGGCGAACCAGTAGCCGGACGTGGGCAGTTCGCAGGCCGGGGACCAGCGTTCGGCGCCCTCCGCCTCGCCGCGCTCGACGAGCGAGGTGATGCGCGAGAGCTGTTCCTCGGAGTTGATCGCGCCGATGTCCGTGTTCTTGTCGAGGGGGACGCCCAGGCGGAGCGTCGACAGGCGGCGCTTCAGGGAGTCGAGGAGCTCTTCCTGGATCGACTCCTGGACGAGGAGGCGGCTGCCCGCGCAGCAGACCTGGCCCTGGTTGAAGAAGATCCCGTTGACGATCCCTTCCACAGCCTGGTCGATCGGGGCGTCGTCGAAGACGATGTTCGCGCCCTTGCCGCCCAGTTCGAGGGTGAGCTTCTTGTGGGTGCCGGCGACTGTCTTCGCGATCTCCTTGCCTACGGCTGTGGAGCCGGTGAAGGCGACCTTGTTGACGTCCGGGTGCGCGACCAGTGCGGCGCCCGTGTCGCCGTAGCCCGGAAGGATGTTGACGACGCCCTTCGGGAGGCCTGCCTGGCGGCAGATGTCCGCGAAGAACAGGGCCGAGAGGGGGGTCGTCTCGGCGGGCTTCAGGACCACCGTGTTGCCCGTCGCCAGGGCCGGGGCGATCTTCCACGCCAGCATCAGGAGGGGGAAGTTCCAGGGGATGACCTGGCCTGCGACGCCGAGGGGCCTGGGGTCGGTGCCGAAGCCGGCGTGGGCGAGTTTGTCGGCCCAGCCCGCGTAGTAGAAGAAGTGCGCCGCCACCAGGGGGAGGTCGGCGTCGCGGGTCTCCTTGATGGGCTTGCCGTTGTCCAGGGTTTCGAGGACGGCGAGCTCGCGGCTGCGCTCCTGGATGATGCGGGCGATGCGGAACAGGTACTTCGCGCGCTCCGCGCCGGGGAGCGCGGACCACTTCTCGAAGGCCTTGCGGGCCGCCTTCACCGCGCGGTCCACGTCCGCCTCGCCCGCCTGGGCGATCTCGGAGAGGACCTCCTCGGAGGCGGGGCTGACCGTCTTGAAGACCTTGCCGTCCGCCGCGTCGGTGAACTCGCCGTCGATGAACAGGCCGTAGGACGGGGCGATGTCGACGACCGCGCGGGATTCGGGGGCCGGTGCGTAATCGAATGCCGATGCCATGGTGATCAGTCCACCGTCACGTAGTCGGGGCCGGAGTAGCGGCCGGTGGCCAGCTTCTGACGCTGCATCAGCAGGTCGTTCAGGAGCGAGGAGGCGCCGAAGCGGAACCAGTGGTTGTCCAGCCAGTCCTCGCCGGTCGTCTCGTTGACCAGGACGAGGAACTTGATGGCGTCCTTGGTGGTGCGGATGCCGCCGGCGGGCTTCACGCCGACCTGGATGCCGGTCTGGGTACGGAAGTCCCGTACCGCTTCCAGCATAAGGAGCGTGTTCGCGGGGGTGGCGTTGACGGCGACCTTGCCGGTGGACGTCTTGATGAAGTCCGCCCCGGCGAGCATGCCGAGCCAGCTGGCCCTGCGGATGTTGTCGTACGTCGAGAGCTCGCCCGTTTCGAAGATGACCTTCAGGCGGGCGGGGCCGCATGCCTCTTTCACGGCGATGATCTCGTCGTGCACCTTCATGTAGTCGCCCGCCAGGAACGCGCCGCGGTCGATGACCATGTCGATCTCGTCGGCGCCGGCGGAGACGGCCTCGCGGACGTCGGCCAGTTTCACGGCGAGGGGGGCGCGGCCCGCGGGGAACGCCGTGGCGACCGAGGCGACCTTCACGTTCGAGCCCGCGACGGCTTCCTTGGCCGCGGCCACCATGTCGGGGTAGACGCAGACGGCCGCGGTCGGGGGTGTGGTGCGGTCGGTGGGGTCGGGGTGGACCGCCTTGGCGCCGAGGGCCCGGACCTTGCCCGGGGTGTCCGCGCCCTCCAGGGTCGTCAGGTCGACCATGGAGATGGCCAGGTCGATGGCGTACGCCTTGGCGGTCGTCTTGATGGAACGGGTGCCGAGGGAGGCGGCGCGGGCCTCCAGGCCGACCGGGTCTACGCCGGGGAGTCCATGGAGGAAGCGGCGGAGTGTGCGGTCGGAGGTGGTGACGTCGGCTAGGGAGTGGGGTGCGGCTGTGGACATGGTCACCAGGTGAGCATATCTACGCGCGTAGCGACTGTACAGCCCTTGCCCTTGCCTCCGGCGGTTGGGCGGGGGCGCGTGGGGGGTGGGTGGTGGGTCGGGCAGAATCGGGAGTATGAGTGAGCCGGATCGGGCGTCCGAGGAGCAGGGGGCGACGCCGACAGCAGACACGCAGTCCGCGAAGCCCGTGTACAAGGACCGGGTTTATCGGTCGCCTGCTGGGCTGGTGGGGGGTGTGATGCTGCTCGGGATTTTCGGGTGGCTCGGGGGCGACGCGGTGGTTTCGGGGGAGGGGCGTACGCCCTGGTTGGCGCTGGCGGTGTTGTTGTGTGCTGTGCCGGTGGTGGTGGCGTTCTCGGTTCGGCCCGCTGTTTTCGCCAATGATGATCGGCTGCGGGTGCGTAATCCGTTTCGGGTGATCGAGTTGCCGTGGGCGAGTGTCGCCTCGTTGCGTTCGGGGTTCTCGAACGAAGTGATCGACGAGAGCGGGACCAAGTACCAGTTGTGGGCCATTCCCGTTTCGCTCCGTGCGCGGAAGAAGGCTGCTCGGCGGCAGGCCCGGGAGGCGCGGGGGGACAGTAGTGGTCGTACCTCGCTCGTCGACCAGCCCGTGCGGGCAGAGGGCGACCAGGTCATGGCCGATCTGAGGGATCTGTGCGAGGCCCGGGCCAAGGCCGCCGGGTCCCAGGGGGAGCCGAGTGTGCGGTGGGCCTGGGAGATCATGGGGCCGGCGGTGGCGGGGTCCGTGCTGCTGGCGGTTCTGATCGCGTTGGGGTGACCACCGGCCGGGTTCACGGCCTTCCGCGGTCTCTTGCGGCTTCTGCGAACGGGCTTCGCGTTCGGGTCGTACCCATGGCAGGCAAAACCACTGTGACGATCCGAGTGTCTGGGTGTCGATGAGCGCGAATATCGAGTTGCAGGGGCAGCCGTCACGGCGGTTGCCCGAGTCCGCTGTGCCCGAGGGGTGTCACCCCTGGGGTGGGGAGCGGGTGCGGGCGTGGGCCAAGGCGCAGCCTCCGGTGTGGGTGCCGGTGCGGACGCGGTCCATCCATGTGCTTGCCGTGGCCGTGGTCGGGCTGGTGGGCGGGTTCTGGCTGGCGAATCTCGTTGATGTGCCGCCTGGTCCTGCCGCGCTGTTTTCGTTGCAGTTGGTGTGGACTCTGGTGCGGCCCGAGGTCGTACGGGTGTCGGCGCCCGTGTTGTTCTTCGTGCTGGCCTGGTACGGGGAATCGCGGGATGTGGCGACCCTGCTGGCCACTCTGGCCGTGACCGTGACCTGGGCGATGGCCGAGATCCGGCTGAGCGCGCGGCGGACGCAGCGGCAGTGGGCCCTGGCGGCCGCCGAGGGGGTGACGGCCTCGCTGCCGGCCGGGGTCGGGCCGTTGCGGCGTGGGCGGTTCCTCGTCGGGCTGGGGCTTGTGCCGGCTGTTCTCGGTGGGGTGATGGTCTACTTCGGGTCCGGGTTGGACGTTGCCGCCGATCGGCTCGAGGCGACGCTGGCCGGGTGGTTCGTGGTCGGTTTGGGGGGCACCTTGGTGCTCTCCGGGTGGCTGGGGCGGCGGCGGGCCGCCGCGTTGCGGGGGGCTCCTGTGCCTGTGCTGCGGGTGCTCATGCGTGACGGCGCGAACGGGGACATCGAGGTGTTCGCCGCCGATGACGTGGCCGCGGTGCGGCCGTTGTTCACCGTCGCCGCCGAGGAGTGGTACGGCGACGAGGACGAGGACGAGGGGGATCGGGGGCTCAGCCAGGAGGAGATGGATGAGCTGCTCGACTCGATCGAGAACGACGAGGGGGACGACGAGCAGCCGGGGGACTTGCGTGAGGCCGTGTTGTACGGGGCGCCGTACGAGGGTGGCGAGATCGTGATCGTCAGTGTGCCCGAGGATGAGGACGTGGCCCCCGGCGCCTCCGAGGACGAGGAACTCGTCGTGGAGTCCTCCACTGGGCCTGTGCGGGCGTTGTCCGAGCGGGCCGTACGGCGTCGGGTCGGGGCGGAGAAGGCCCGGGCCAGGCGGAACGCGGCCTATGCGGATCGGCGGGAGGCCGCGGCGGCGGTGACCGCCGAGCACCTGGGGTCCGGGGCGGTACGGCGGTGGCGGGCCGGGTGGCTGGACTGGGCCGTGTGTCTGGCGCTCGCGGTGTGGGCGGCTCTTCTGGTGCTGACCGAGGTCGGGGGGTGGCGGTACATTCCGGGCGCCCTCCTCGGGCTCGGCGGCGCGTTCCTCCTGCCCTGCATGGCCGCTTGGCGGGTCACCGCCGACCGGGACGGGCTCTGGTTCAACGGCATGCGCCGGGTTCGGCACATCGCGTGGGACCACGTCATGACCGTGAAGTGCGAGGGCGGCGAGCTGAAGGTGGACAGCCGCCGGGCGCGGTTCGGGGCACCGTGGGTGACGCATGCGCCGCGGTGGGCCCGGCTGGAGCGGCGGTTCGGGCTGATCCACCCGTACGAGAAAGCGGCCGCCGAGATCACCGCCATGTGGAAGGACCCCGCCCTGCGGCCCACCGAGGCGAGCGCCGAGCGGGCGCGCGGCCGGGTGCTGTGGCCGCTGGGCGTGGTGCTCGCTGTGTTGTGGGTGGCGGTGTTGGTGCTGGTGCCGTAGCTGGGAGGGGGCCGGTCCCGCCCAGCAGGCCAGAGGACCGCCATACGATGGATCACGTGTGCGGCCGCTTCGGTTGAGTCGTCCGCCGCTCGTGGCGCCGGGCGCGCGGCGTGCTTTCGACCGCGGGGAGCCGGCACGGGGTTCAGCCACCTCGGATGGGGCGCCCCCGTGCCCGGCCCGTACGCGGTGCCGGGCACGCCGCCAGGCGTGGGTCAGATGCCGGCGGCCGTGGCGAGGTCCCGCTTGATGGCGGCCAGCAGGACGGTCGCCTTGGTGTGGGCCTCGGGCAGGGCCTCGTGCGAGGCGACCGGAACGACGACCTCCAGGTAGCACTTGAGCTTGGGCTCCGTGCCGCTGGGGCGGACGATCACACGGGCGCCGTCGAGCGTGTAGCGCAGGCCGTCCGTGGGCGGGAGCTTGTCCGTGCCCCGGGTGAGGTCCTCCGCCTTGGTGATGGCGAGTCCGGCGAGGGCGGTCGGCGGCTGCTCGCGGAGCTGCTCCATGGCGCGGGCGATGACCGAGAGGTCCTGGACGCGGACCGAGAGCTGGTCGGTGGCGTGCAGGCCGTGCTCGACGGCGATGTCGTCCAGGAGGTCGAGGAGAGTGCGGTTCTCTTCCTTGAGCTGCGAGGCAAGTTCGGTGATGGCGAGGGCCGCGCTGATGCCGTCCTTGTCGCGTACGCCCTCGGGGTCGACGCAGTAGCCGAGAGCCTCCTCGTAGCCGTAGCGCAGGCCCTCGACACGGGCGATCCACTTGAAGCCGGTGAGGGTCTCCTCGTAGGGGAGGCCGGCCTTCTCGGCGATACGGCCGAGGAGGGAGGAGGAGACGATCGACTCGGCGAACGTGCCGCGCGCGCCGCGCCGGACCAGGTGCGTGGCGAGGAGCGTGCCCACCTCGTCGCCGCGCAGCATCCGCCAGTCCGCGCCGTCCTTGACGGCCACGGCGCAGCGGTCGGCGTCGGGGTCGTTGGCGATGATCAGGTCGGGGTCGGTCTCGCGGGCCTTCGCGAAGGCGAGGTCCATCGCGCCCGGCTCCTCCGGGTTCGGGAAGGCGACGGTCGGGAAGTCCGGGTCCGGCTCGGCCTGCTCGGCGACGAGGACGGGCTCCGGGAAGCCGGCCCGGCCGAACGCGGCGACGAGGGTGTCCTTGCCTACGCCGTGCATCGCCGTGTAGACCGTGCGGGCGGTGCGGGGGGAGCCGGGCGCGAGGACCGCGTCCGTACGGGCCAGATAGGCGTCCAGGACGGTGTCGTCGAGGGTGTCCCAGCCGGCGTCCGGGCGGGGGACGTCGTTGAGGGACCGTACGGCGTCGATCTCCGCCGCGATCTCGGCGTCCGCCGGGGGCACGATCTGGGAGCCGTCGCCCAGGTACACCTTGTAGCCGTTGTCGCGGGGCGGGTTGTGGCTGGCGGTGACCTCCACGCCGGCCACCGCGCCCAGGTGCCTTATGGCGAAGGCCAGGACGGGCGTGGGGAGGGGACGGGGGAGGACGGCCGCGCGGAGGCCGGCGCCGGTCATCACGGCGGCCGTGTCGCGGGCGAAGTCGGCGGACTTGTGGCGGGCGTCGTAGCCGATGACGACGAGGCCGCCGGTGGCGCCCTTCTTGTTCAGGTATGCGGCGAGGCCGGCGGCGGCGCGGACGACGACCGAGCGGTTCATGCGCATGGGGCCGGCGCCGAGTTCACCGCGGAGGCCTGCCGTGCCGAACTGGAGGGTGCCGGTGAAGCGGGCGGTGAGCTCTGTGGTGTCCCCGGCGTCGATCAGCTTGGCGAGTTCGTCGCGGGTTTCCGGGTCGGGGTCCTCGGCCAGCCACGCCTTGGCGCGGGCGATCAGGTCGTCGTGCACGGGGGGCAACCTCTCGTTCTTTGTTTGTGTGTGGGGTCGATTTTTCTCGCCCCCGCCGCCCCTACCCTCCCCCACTCTCGACTTCGCTCGAGCGGGGGGACCTCCACCGTCCCCAGGGGCTGCCGCCCCTTCGACCTCGCTTCGCCTGAGAGCTCGGGGGGTTCGGTTGTATGGCGGCTGCGGGTTTGTGGGGGCTGGTCGCGCAGTTCCCCGCGCCCCTGAAAAGCAGGGGCTGCGCCCCTTGCTTTTCGGCCCGCAGGGCCGTGTCTTTCAGGGGCGCGGGGCTGTGACATATGCGGCTCCGCCGCGTGGGCGCGAGCGACCACACACCACCCGCACCCGCCGATGAACCCGCACCCCCGAGCTATAAGGAGCTGTTACAGCCGGTCCAGGACCTGCGTCAGAAGCGCGCCCATGCGCGTCGCCGAGTCGCGGCCGGCCTGGAGGACCTCTTCGTGGTTGAGGGGCTCGCCCGTCATGCCGGCCGCCAGGTTGGTGACCAGGGAGATACCCAGAACCTCCGCGCCCGCCTCGCGCGCGGCGATGGCCTCCAGGACCGTGGACATGCCGACCAGGTCCGCGCCGATGACGCGGGCCATGCGGATCTCCGCGGGGGTCTCGTAGTGGGGGCCGGTGAACTGCGCGTAGACGCCCTCTTCGAGGGAGGGGTCGATCTCCTTGCAGAGGGCGCGCAGGCGCGGGGAGTAGAGGTCCGTGAGGTCGACGAAGTTGGCGCCGACGATCGGCGACGTCGCCGTCAGGTTCAGATGGTCGCTGATCAGCACCGGCTGACCGGGACGCATCCCCTCGCGCAGACCGCCGCAGCCGTTGGTGAGGACGATGGTCTTGACGCCGGCGGCGACGGCGGTACGGACGCCGTGCGCGACGGCGGCGACACCGCGGCCCTCGTAGTAGTGCGTGCGGCCCAGGAAGACGAGCGCGCGCTTGTCACCGATCTTGTACGAGCGGACCCTGCCGCCGTGGCCCTCGACCGCCGGCGGCGGGAAACCGGGCAGCTCGGTGACCTGGAACTCGGCCTCGGGGGCACCAAGGGCGTCCACGGCGGGGGCCCAGCCGGAGCCCATCACGAGGGCGACGTCGTGGGTCTCGGCGCCCGTGAGCTCACGCAGGTGCGCGGCGGCGGCGTCGGCGGCGGCGTACGGGTCGCCCTGGATGTCGTCCGGAAGAAGAGATGCGTTCACGCGACGAGGGTATCCGGTCCCGGCCTACGCGCGTAGATGACGAGGCTCACGGGATCTGGATCGTTGTCTTGTCGTTTCCAACCAAAGGGCTTGTCCTACCAAAGGGCTTGGGCGCGCCGGGAGGATCAGGCCTCGGGGATGAGGACGTCCTTGTCGTCGAAGACCGCGACGGCGAGGATCAACAGGCGGCCTCGGCCGACCGCGTACTCGACCAGGCTGTTCCGCGTGAGCCGAACCGTGCGGTTGTCGCCGGCAGACCCTCTGGGGCGTGACACCGGAGGGAAAGGGTCATGGGCAAGCAGAGCGATGCCCTTGTCGAACGTGGCGCGCTGCTCGTCGTCCAGCTGGTCGCGCGCCGCGGCGGCCTGCACCGCGTAGTGGACGTCGTATGTGGGGGTCAGCATGGCCTTTTGCGTAGCTCCATCACGTAATCGTGTGGTGCGCCCGCCGATTCGGCGGCGTCGGCGATCTCGCCGAGGTAGCGCGCCGAGGGCAGGCCGCCCTCGTAGCCGTTGAGGATGTAGACCCAGGCCGGTTCCTCGCCGTCCAGAGTGTGTACGCGGACCCGCATCCGGCGGTATATGTCGAGGCCGACTCCGACCCAGCGGTCCATCGCGTCCTCGTCCATGGGGGCGATGTCGTACAGCGCCACGAAGACCTGGGAGCGCGGGGCCTCGACGACCGTCGCCAGGGAGCCCTCCCAGCCCATGTGCTCGCCGCCGAAGGTCAGTCGCCAGTCGTTCAGCCAGCCGGTTGCGCGCAGCGGGGAGTGGGGGGCGCGGCGGGACATCAGGCGGGCGTCCATGTTGCCGGCGTAGGCGGCGTAGAGCGACATGGGGGAGAGGGTACGGGAGCGCTCCGCTTCGGGTGCCGGGTAACTCGGGTTGGGCTTCGGGTGCGGGGTGGTGGGTGGGCGCCTGATAGCTCGGTGGGCGGTGTGGTCCGGCGGCTGCGGGCTCGTCGTGGTTTGTCGCGCAGTTCCCCGCGCCCCCCGGGGCACCGGCACCCCCGGCCATACGGGACAATGGGGTACGTGACTCGGATCGTGATCATCGGTGGCGGACCCGGCGGCTATGAGGCGGCGCTGGTGGCCGCGCAGCTCGGTGCGGAGGTGACCGTCGTGGACTGCGACGGTCTGGGCGGGGCGTCGGTGCTGACCGACTGCGTGCCGTCGAAGACGCTCATCGCCACGGCCGAGGTGATGACGACCTTCGACTCCTCCTACGAGGAGCTGGGGATCATCGTCGCGGACGACACCCCGCACATCGACACGCCCGCGCGTGTCGTGGGCGTCGACCTTGGCAAGGTCAACCGGCGTGTGAAGCGGCTCGCGCTGGCGCAGTCGCACGACATCACGGCGTCCGTGACGCGCGCCGGCGCGCGGGTCATGCGCGGGCGCGGGCGGCTGGAGGGCCAGCAGGACCTCGATGGGTCGCGGAAGGTCGTGGTGCGGGTCGCCGACGGGTCCGAGGAGACCCTGATCGCCGATGCCGTGCTCATCGCCACCGGCGGGCATCCGCGCGAGCTGCCCGACGCCCAGCCGGACGGGGAGCGGATCCTCAACTGGACACAGGTGTACGACCTCGACGAGCTGCCCGAAGAGCTGATCGTGGTCGGGTCGGGTGTGACCGGTGCCGAGTTCGCCGGTGCCTATCAGGCGCTCGGATCGCGGGTCACGCTCGTGTCCAGCCGTGACCGGGTGCTGCCGGGTGAGGACCCGGACGCCGCCGCCGTCCTGGAGGACGTGTTCCGGCGGCGCGGGATGAACGTCATGGCGCGGTCCCGGGCCCAGTCCGCCAAGCGCGTCGGGGACCGGGTGGAGGTGACCCTCGCCGATGGGCGGGTCATCAGCGGTACGCACTGTCTGATGGCCGTCGGCGCCATCCCCAACAGCGTCGGCATGGGGCTGGAGGAGGCCGGGGTCAAGCTCAAGGACTCCGGGCACATCTGGACCGACAAGGTCTCCCGTACCAGTGCGCCCGGTGTGTACGCCGCCGGTGACGTCACCGGCGTCTTCGCGCTCGCCTCCGTGGCCGCCATGCAGGGGCGTATCGCCATGTACCACTTCCTGGGCGACGCGGTGGCCCCGCTCAACCTGAAGACCGTCTCCTCCAACGTCTTCACCGACCCCGAGATCGCCACCGTCGGCTACACCCAGGCCGACCTCGACTCCGGAGTCATCGACGCCGTCGGGGTGAAGCTGCCGCTGCTGCGCAACCCGCGCGCCAAGATGCAGGGCATCCGGGACGGCTTCGTCAAGATCTTCTGCCGGCCCGGCACCGGGATCGTCGTCGGCGGTGTCGTGGTCTCCCCGCGCGCCTCCGAACTGATCCACCCCATCTCGATCGCGATCGACAACAACCTGACCGTCGAGCAGATCGCGAACGCCTTCACCGTGTACCCGTCCCTGTCGGGTTCGATCGCCGAGGTCGCGCGCCAGCTGCACACGCGCAAGTCCGGTGGCGGCGTCTGACGAGAACAGAGACGAGAACAGATCGGTCGCGTTTCTGTCCGGTTGGGCCCTATATCACTTCTCGACCCGCCGTGCGTACAACTTCTGTTATTCGGCGCAAACTGCTGAAAGCAGATGGTCGTTGGCGTTACTGTCAGTTTCGTGTTCGCTGCAGAACGTCGCCAATTGATCCTCGAAATGGTGCGGGCCAACGGAGCCGTGTCGCTCCGTGAGCTCGCCCGCGTCGTCCAGACCTCCGAAGTGACCGTACGGCGGGACGTGCGCGCGCTGGAGGCAGAAGGACTCCTCGACCGCCGACACGGCGGTGCGGTATTGCCGGGCGGGTTCACGCGGGAGTCCGGCTTTCCGCAGAAGTCTCATCTCGCGACCGCCGAGAAGACGGCCATCGCCGATCTCGCCGCGAGCCTCGTCGAAGAGGGCGAGGCCATCGTGGTCGGGGCGGGGACCACCACGCAGGAGCTGGCACGCCGGCTCGCGCGGATCCCCGGGCTGACCGTCGTCACCAACTCCCTGTTGGTGGCCCAGGCGTTGGCCCACGCCAACCGTGTGGAGGTCGTGATGACCGGCGGCACCCTGCGCGGTTCCAACTACGCCCTGGTCGGCTCCGGCGCCGAGCAGTCCCTCCAGGGGCTGCGTGTCTCCAAGGCCTTCCTCTCCGGGAGCGGACTGACCGCCGAGCGCGGGCTGTCCACGTCCAACATGCTGTCGGCGTCCGTCGACCGCGCGCTGGTCCAGGCCGCCGCCGAGGTCGTCGTCCTCGCCGACCACACCAAGCTCGGCACCGACACGATGTTCCAGACGGTGCCGACCGATGTGATCACCCGGCTGGTGACGGACGACCCGCCCGGCCACGACGACCGTGCGGTCACCGAGCTGCAGGCCCTGGCCGACCAGGGTGTGCAGATCGCGGTCGCCGGGGCGTCGGGCGGCGGTGGTACGGGAGGCGATCCCGTCCCGGCGCGCCCGTCGCGCCGGGACATGCCCCTGCCCGGGCCGCGCCGCAACCAGGTCCACGGCTCCGCACCGCAGTTGCGCAGCGCCGCGGTCCTCGGGGACCAGCCGACGGCCGGTGAGCGGGAGAGGGAGCGGGCGGCCCGGGTCGCGGACCTGCGGCGCCGTTAGCCTCCGGCGGTCACACGGGATCGGTCCACTGCCGGTTACGGTTTCAGGCCCCGCAGGGTCAGTGTCAGCAGGCGGTCGGCCAGCTCCGGGTCGTCCGGGGTTTCTTCGGCCGCCAGCGCGATGGCGTTGGTGAGCTGGAGCAGGTCGCCGATGGACACGTCGTCGCGTACGGCGGCCGCCGCCTGGGCCCGCTTCAGCAGGGCCTCGCCGGCCTCCCGGATGGGGGCGCAGCAACGGGCCAGGTCCGAGGTGTCCTCTTCAGCGCCGGGGGTGGCGGTGTACGACACCGTCATCAAGGCTCGTGACAGGCCCCGGTACTCGCCCGCGTGGGTGACGATGTCGCGCAGCCAGGCCACGAGTGCTGCGCACGGCTGGGCCGCTTCCAGGTGGGCCTTGGCTTTGGTCAGGAGGTCGGCCACCGTGTCCTCGAAGACCGCGCTCAGTAGGGCTTGGCGGTTGGGGAAGTGGCGGTAGAGGGTGCCGATGCCTACGCCTGCGCGGCGGGCGATGTCTTCTAGAGAGGCGTTGGTTCCTTGGGCCGCGAAGGTGGTGCGGGCCTCGGTGAGCAGGCGCTGGTGGTTGCGGCGGGCGTCGGCTCGCATGGGGGCACCTGACTCTCTTCGCTGGGTGGGTTCAGCCTAAGAGCTCGGGTGAGTGTGGTTGGTGGGCGGCTGCGGGTGGGTGGGGGTTGATCGCGCAGTTCCCCGCGCAGTTCCCCGCGCCCCTAAAGGGCGCGGACCCCGGCCGGGAGTGTCAAGTTGCCGCCCCCAACGGTCGAGCGCCCGACCGCTGGCAGTGCCAGTTCGCCGGGCGCTCTGAGGTGTCGTACGAGCCCTGTGTCAGTCCTTGATCTCGCAGATCACCGCGCCCGATGTGACTGAGGCGCCTACCTCGGCCGACAGGGCCTTGACGGTGCCGGAGCGGTGGGCGTTGAGGGGCTGTTCCATCTTCATGGCCTCCAGGACGACGATGAGGTCGCCTTCCTTGACCTCTTGGCCCTCCTCCACGGCGACCTTGACGATCGTGCCCTGCATGGGGGAGGCGAGGGTGTCGCCGGAGGCCGCGGGGCCGGACTTCTTGGCGGCGCGGCGCTTGGGCCGGGCGCCAGCGGCGAGGCCGGTGCGGGCCAGGGTCATGCCGAGGGAGGCGGGGAGGGAGACCTCCAGGCGCTTGCCGCCGACCTCCACGACGATCGTCTCGCGGTCCTTCTCGTCGTCGGCCTCGGTGGTGTCCGTGGGGGCCGCGAAGGGCTTGATGTCGTTGACGAACTCGGTCTCGATCCAGCGGGTGTGGATCGTGAAGGGGTCCGTGCTGCCGGTGAGTTCGGGGGCGAAGGCCGGGTCCTGCACCACCGCGCGGTGGAAGGGGATGGCGGTGGCCATGCCCTCGACGGTGAACTCGTTCAGGGCGCGGGCGGCGCGCTGGAGGGCCTGTCGACGGGTGGCGCCGGTGACGATCAGCTTGGCGAGGAGGGAGTCCCAGGCCGGGCCGATCACGCTGCCGGACTCCACGCCCGCGTCCAGGCGGACGCCGGGGCCGGTGGGCGGAGTGAACGTGGTGACCGTGCCGGGGGCCGGGAGGAAGTTACGGCCCGGGTCCTCGCCGTTGATGCGGAACTCGAAGGAATGGCCGCGCAGCGGCGGGTCGTCGTAGCCGAGTGCCTCGCCGTCGGCGATGCGGAACATCTCGCGGACCAGGTCGATGCCGGTGACCTCCTCGGTGACCGGGTGCTCCACCTGGAGGCGGGTGTTGACCTCCAGGAAGGAGATCGTGCCGTCCAGACCGACGAGGAACTCGACCGTGCCGGCGCCGACGTAGCCGGCCTCCTTGAGGATGGCCTTCGAGGCCGCGTACAGCTCGGCGTTCTGCGCCTCGGACAGGAACGGGGCCGGGGCCTCCTCCACCAGCTTCTGGTGGCGGCGCTGGAGGGAGCAGTCACGGGTGGAGACCACGACCACGTTGCCGTGGCTGTCGGCCAGGCACTGGGTCTCGACGTGGCGGGGCTTGTCCAGGTAGCGCTCGACGAAGCACTCGCCGCGGCCGAAGGCCGCGACCGCCTCGCGGACGGCCGAGTCGTACAGCTCGGGCACCTCTTCCAGGGTGCGGGCGACCTTCAGGCCGCGGCCGCCGCCGCCGAACGCCGCCTTGATCGCGATCGGCAGGCCGTGCTCCTCGGCGAACGCCACGACCTCCTCGGCGCCGGACACCGGGTCGGGCGTGCCCGCGACCAGCGGGGCGCCCGCGCGCTGGGCGATGTGACGGGCCGCCACCTTGTCGCCGAGGTCGCGGATCGCCTGCGGGGGCGGGCCGATCCAGATCAGGCCCGCCTCCAGGACCGCCTGCGCGAAGTCCGCGTTCTCCGAGAGGAAGCCGTAACCCGGGTGGATCGCGTCCGCGCCGGAGTCCTTCGCGGCCTGCAGCACCTTGGCGATGTCCAGGTAGCTCGTCGCCGGGGTGTCACCGCCCAGGGCGAACGCCTCGTCCGCGGCCCGCACATGCAGCGCGTCCCGGTCCGGGTCGGCGTACACGGCCACGCTCGCGATCCCGGCATCCCGGCACGCCCGGGCGACGCGGACAGCGATTTCGCCTCGGTTGGCGATCAACACCTTGCGCACGATGGCTCCCTCTCCTTGAAACAAGCCGATTTTAGGGACTGCCGACACGGCGTTTCGACCCGTCCTCAATGGTGAGCTTGCCCACATGGAGCGTGAAACGAGGCTCGCTCGAGCGGCGAAATCCCTTGTCGCACAGCATGGCGCAGGACACCACGCGAAAACCCTAGCCCTCTCATGTGGTCAAGGTCTCTGTGCGGCCGTGCTGCGGCCGGTTGGGTTTCTTTGTGGAATCCCTACTAATGGCCCAACGATTCTTTGCTCTCGCGAGAACCCTTGTCCCGGGGTTTACCCGTTAGTAGCGTTCGCGATGGCTCGAACACGTACTTCGGGTAACGCACGACAGGGTGGAAGTGGGTGGGGACCGGTGATCCGCAGACCGGTGGCGGTGGTCACGGCGATCGTGCTGTTCGCGGAGGGGCTCGGGATCGCCGGGCTGCAGTGGTTCCTCGGCACCGTCGTCGACCGGCAGAAGATGTCGCTCGCAGGGCTCGATCCGGACGTGATGTCCGTGTCGACGAAGGCCGGGGGTGTTCTCTTCGGCCTCTACTTCGTTTTCTGCGGCGTCGTCGCCCTGCTCGTCTCGCTGCGCAACCGGCCCGCCGCCGGGCTCGGGAGGATCCTGCTCATCAGTGCCGCCGTCGTGCACGGGCTGCTCGGCGCGCTCACCGTGGGGTTGGTCGGGTGGGGCGCGTTCGTGTTCATGGTGGTGGTGCTGGGGCTGGTCGTGCTGACGTTGATGACGTACGACCGGCAGGACGGGGTCGCGGACGCGGTGCCGGAGGGGCCCGGGGGCGGCAAGGGCGACGGCTCGGTCACGTCTTCTGCGCCGAGCCCGTCCTGATCTGTCGCGTCATGTGTTCCTGGGCGTCCACAACTCCGTGATCCCCACGCCCAGTTGGGCCAGCAGGCGGCGCAGCAGGGGGAGGCTGATGCCGATCACGTTGCCGTTGTCGCCCTCGATGCCGTCGATGAACGGGGCCGAGCGGCCGTCCAGGGTGAACGCGCCTGCCACGTAGAGGGGCTCGCCGGAGGCCACGTACGCGGCGATCTCCTCGTCGGTGGGGTCGCCGAAGTGGACGACCGTGGAGGCGACGGCGGAGACGTGGCGTTCGCTTGCCGTGTCCCATACGCAGTGGCCGGTCTGGAGGGTGCCCGCGCGTCCGCGCATCGACTTCCAGCGGGCCGTGGCCTCCTCGGCGTCGGCGGGCTTGCCGAGGGCTTCGCCGTCGAGGTCGAGCACCGAGTCGCAGCCGATGACCAGGGCGCCCTTGACCTCGGGCTTCGCCGCCACGACGGAGGCCTTCGCCTCGGCCAGGGCCAGGGCGAGGTCGGCGGGGGTGGAGGCGGTGACGGCGTCCTCGTCCACGCCGCTGACGATCACCTCGGGCGACAGGCCGGCCTGGCGGAGCAGGTTGAGGCGGGCGGGGGACTTGGAGGCGAGCACGAGTCGGCGGCGCGGCTGATCGGTCATGCGGCCAGGGTATCGGCGTGGGCGCACGTGCCGCCTGTGGGTGGGGTGGGGCCGTGCCGCCGTCGTGGTGGCTGTTGCTACAGGATGCCCAGCACCAGCATCGCCAGGACCATGGCCAAGGCCATGAGGACACCGAGCCGCCGAAGCATGGCCTGCGTGTCGCGCAGTTCCTTCGGCGGCTCGTTCTCAGGGTCGGACCAGAGCATGGTCCGATGGTGCGGTTGGGCGGGGGGTGGGCGCCTGAGTACGCGTACTCAAATGGGGCGCGGGGTTCCGCTCAGGTGGGCCAGTAGGTGCGGCTCCAGGTGGTGGGGCCGGGGGCCGGGAGGCGGTGGGCGGCGATGCGGGACGGGTCGGACCAGGAGTCCCGGGGGGTGGGCGCGCCGGGCGGCTCGGTGGCTGCCGCCGCGGCGCGGGCGCGGACCACCGCCAGTGCGGCGGCCAGCTCCTCGGGGGTGGGATTGCCCCGTACGACCTTGATCGTCACAGCGGCTCCTTACAGGGGGATGTTGCCGTGCTTCTTCGGGGGGAGGGACTCGCGCTTGGTACGGAGGTGGCGTAGGCCGCGGACGATGTGGCGGCGGGTGTCGGAGGGGGTGATCACGGCGTCGATGTAGCCGCGTTCGGCCGCCGTGTAGGGGTTGAGGAGGGTGTCCTCGTACTCCTGGACGAGGCGGGCGCGGACGTCCTCGCGTTCGGATTCGGGGGCGGCGGCGATCGTGCGGCGGTGGAGGATGTTGACCGCGCCCTGGGCGCCCATGACGGCGATCTGGGCGGTGGGCCAGGCGAGGTTGAGGTCGGCGCCGAGGTGCTTGGAGCCCATGACGTCGTAGGCGCCGCCGAAGGCCTTGCGGGTGATCACCGTGATGAGGGGGACCGTGGCTTCCGCGTAGGCGTAGATCAGTTTGGCGCCTCGGCGGATGATGCCCTCGTGTTCCTGGCCGACGCCCGGGAGGAAGCCGGGGACGTCGACGAAGGTCAGGACCGGGACGTTGAAGGCGTCGCAGGTGCGGACGAAGCGGGCCGCCTTCTCGGAGGCGTCGATGTCCAGGCAGCCGGCGAACTGGAGGGGCTGGTTGGCGACGATGCCGACCGGGTGGCCCTCCACGCGGCCGAAGCCGGTGAGGATGTTCGGGGCGAAGAGGGCCTGCGTCTCGAAGAACTCGGCGTCGTCCAGGACGTGTTCGATCACCGTGTGCATGTCGTACGGCTGGTTCGCGCTGTCCGGGACGAGCGTGTCGAGCTCGCGGTCCTCGTCGGTGAGGGTGAGGTCCGCCTGCTCCGGGAAGGACGGGGGCTCGCTGAGGTTGTTCGACGGGAGGTAGGAGAGGAGCTGCTTGACGTAGTCGATGGCGTCCTTCTCGTCGCCCGCCATGTGGTGGGCGACCCCGGACGTGGCGTTGTGGGTGCGGGCGCCGCCCAGCTCCTCGAAGCCGACGTCCTCGCCGGTGACCGTCTTGATGACGTCCGGGCCGGTGATGAACATGTGCGAGGTCTGGTCGACCATGACCGTGAAGTCGGTGATCGCGGGGGAATAGACCGCGCCGCCCGCGCAGGGGCCCACGACCAGGGAGATCTGGGGGATCACGCCGGAGGCGTGGGTGTTGCGGCGGAAGATCTCGCCGTACATGCCGAGGGCCATGACGCCCTCCTGGATACGGGCGCCGCCGGAGTCGTTGATGCCGATGACCGGGCAGCCCGTCTTGAGGGCGAAGTCCATGGCCTTCATGATCTTCTGGCCGAAGACCTCGCCGAGGGAGCCGCCGAGGACCGTGAAGTCCTGGGAGAAGACCGCTACCGGGCGGCCGTCGACCGTGCCGTAGCCGGTGACCACGCCGTCGCCGTACGGGCGGTTGTTCTCCATGCCGAAGTCGGTGGAGTGGTGGCGGGCGAACTCGTCGAACTCGACGAAGGAGTCCTCGTCGAGGAGCAGCTCGATGCGCTCACGGGCCGTCAGTTTGCCCTTGGCGTGCTGCTTTTCCACCGCGCGTTCCGAACCGGCGTGTGTCGCTTCGTCGACACGGCGCTGGAGATCCGCGAGCTTCCCCGCGGTCGTGTGGATGTCGATCTCTTCCGGCTCGGACATCGGGATGCGGCTCCCTGGCTGCTCAATGGGGACGTGAGGGTGGCTTGAGGCTGACTTGCTGAGTGTTTGCCCAGTACGTGCTCAGAAGCGGGGGCGGTTACTCATCCGTAGCGTAGTGCTGGGCCTACCGTTCGGCAGTGCGGCGTTGACCACACTCCCCACCCCTTGGCGCTGCACGATCAGTGCGTCGCGGCGAGACACGCCGGAGGGGGTGACAACACGCAAGTGATCGAACACCCGTGAACCTCGGTCCGCCAGGACTGAAATCCGTTTCCTTCGCCGGGGACGGAGGATGTCAAACCTAGGGTGGGTTGCATGACGTCAACGCCACCAGGTGCAGAAGGAAACCCGTCCGACGGGCCCCATGAGCCGAGGCCGGACCGATGGTCCGACCTCGGCCGCCCGCCTCTCAACGCCGCCGCCCTGCGCCGGGCGCTCGTCCGCGCGGGCGGGCTGTGGAGCTCGCTGGACGTGGTGCCGGTCATCGGGTCCACCAACACCGACCTCGCGGGGCGCGCCGATCGGCTGCCCGAGGGGGCGGTGCTCGTCGCGGAGGAACAGCGGGCCGGGCGTGGGCGGCTCGATCGCAGCTGGACGGCGCCGGCTCGGTCGGGGCTGTTCTTCTCCGTGCTGCTCAAGCCGGTCGAGGTGCCGGTGGAGCGGTGGGGGTGGCTGCCATTGCTCACCGGGGTTGCCGTGGCGACGGGGTTGTCCCGGGCCGCCGGGGTCGATACGTCACTCAAATGGCCCAACGATGTGCTGGTGACCGTGGGGGGTGAGGAGCGGAAGGCCGGGGGGATCCTCGCGGAGCGGGCGGGGAGCGATGGGGTCGTGGTGGGGATCGGGGTGAATGTGAGTCTGCGGGCGGATGAGCTGCCGGTGCCTTCGGCGGGGTCGCTGGTGCTGGCGGGGGCCGTGAACACGGATCGGGATCCGTTGCTGCGGGCTGTGTTGCGGGCCTTGGAGGAGTGGTACGGGCGGTGGCGGGCGGCTGGGGGGGATCCGGGGGTGAGCGGGCTGCAGGAGACGTATGCGGCGGGGTGCGCGACGTTGGGGCGGAAGGTGCGGGCCGAGTTGCCGGGGGATCGGTCCTTGGTGGGGGAGGCGGTTGCGGTGGATGGGGACGGTCGGTTGGTGTTGGCTACGGGGGAGGGGGTGCAGGAGCCGGTGGGGGCGGGGGACATCGTGCATCTGCGGGGCGTTTGAGGGGGGATTCGCCCCCGCCGCCCCTACCGTTCCCATCCCTCAGGGGCTGCCGCCCCTTCGACCCCGCTCAGCCTGAGAGCTCGGTCCAGTCGGTTCGTTGGCGGGTGCGGGTGGGTGGGGGCTTG
>NZ_VTHJ01000034.1:69697-103763 GCF_008386495.1 Streptomyces tailanensis
GCTGCGCCCCGGCTTTTCAGCGGCCCGCAGGGCCGTGTTTTTGGGGGCGCGGGAAACTGCGCGAGCAACCCCCACCCACCCGCACCCGCGAACTCGGCCCAGCCCCGAACGTACCCCCCCCCGCGCTACCTCACGGAGTGAGCTGGCGCACACCTGCCGTAGAGTTGAGGCCGGTCGAGTACGTGACCGTGGGAGATCGGAAGGGCAGCAGGCGTGAGCGTCGAGGACACGGGCTCCGGGACGGACGCGCATGGCCGCGTGGACCTTCCGGGCGCGGACGCCGGCGAGGAGGACCCGCTGGCGTTGCGGCTCGAAGGGCTCATCCTCGGTGCCGAGCGCCGGTACACCCCGTTCCAGGCGGCCCGTAGCGCGGGCGTGTCCATGGAGCTGGCGTCCCGTTTCTGGCGGGCCATGGGCTTCGCGGACATCGGGCAGGCCAAGGCGCTCACCGAGGCCGACGTGCTGGCGTTGCGGCGGCTCGCCGGTCTTGTCGAGGCGGGGCTGCTGAGTGAGGCCATGGCCGTGCAGGTGGCCCGTTCCACCGGGCAGACCACGGCGCGGCTCGCCGAGTGGCAGATCGACTCCTTCCTGGAGGGCCTGACCGAGCCGCCGGAGCCGGGGATGACCCGCACCGAGGTGACCTACCCGCTGATCGAACTGCTGCTGCCGGAGCTGGAGGAGTTCCTCGTCTACGTGTGGCGGCGGCAGCTCGCGGCGGCCACCGGGCGCGTCGTGCAGGCCGCCGACGACGAGGAGATGGTCGACCGGCGGTTGGCCGTCTGCTTCGCCGATCTGGTCGGGTTCACCCGGCTCACCCGGCGGATGGAGGAGGAGGAGCTCGGCGAGCTCGTCGAGGCCTTCGAGACCACCGCGGCGGACCTGGTGGCGGCGAATGGCGGGCGGCTCATCAAGACGCTGGGTGACGAGGTCCTGTACGCCACCGACGACGCCGGTGTGGCCGCCGAGATCGCCCTTCGGCTCATCGAGACCATGGCGAACGACGAGACCATGCCCGAGCTGCGCGTCGGCATGGCCTTCGGCACGGTGACCACCCGGATGGGCGACGTCTTCGGGTCGACCGTGAACCTCGCGAGCCGGCTGACCTCGATAGCGCCCAAGGACGCGGTGCTCGTCGACGGTGCCTTCGCCGAGGAGCTGACCCGTACGGGAGAGGCCCCCGCTTCCGAGGCGGAAGCCGCCGAGGCCGCGGCCGCCGCCGAGAAGGAGGACGAGGAGCCGCCTACGTACCGCTTCGCCCTTCAACCGATGTGGCAGCGTCCGGTGCGTGGCCTGGGCGTCGTCCAGCCGTGGCTGCTCACGCGGCGGCCTGGGAAGATGTGAGGTCGTAGCTCCGCAGCCCCGTGGGTTTCATCGGCCCAGGGCGTCGTCCACGCACACACCGACGAGCGGTACGCACAGGTCGCTCGGGTCCGGCTTCTGCGGCTTCGTGTTCGTGGGCTGGTCCGGCGTAGCGGCCGGTTGCCGGGGTGCCGTCGGGGGCTGAGAGGCGGTCGTGCTCGGGGCCTCGGGGGCCTGGTCGGCCGGGAGCGTGGTCGGGGTCGAGGGGGCGCGGCGGGTGCCGGGGCCGGTGGGGAGTTCTACGCCCACCGAGGTGGCGGACGGGGGTGCCGAGGGCGACGGTGTCGCGGTGGTCGCACCCGGTGACGCCGGTGGCGTCGGTGTGGCGGCCGCGTTTCCCATGGGGGTGTCGGCGGTCGGGCCGCCCGGGCCCGCCGAGGGCACGCTTCCCACGGTCGCCCCGGCGCTGGTCGCCTCGTCCGTGACCTCGTCCGTGATCTCGTCCGCGGACTTCGGCGCCGCGCCTGCCGCGTCCACCCCTCCGCCGACCGGGTCCGAGGCCAGCCGTACGAGGCTCAGTGCCCCCGCCGCCAGAGCCAGCCCGCCGACGGCGAACAGCACCTTCCGGGGGCGGGGTCTGCGGTGCCGTCCGCGCTGGCTGGGAATGTGTGGTGCCCCCGCCGACGCCTCCGCCGGAATGTGTGGTGCCTCCGTCGTCGGCCTCGTCACCGTGTTCGTCGTCATGCCCTGTCCTCCCCTCCGCGCCCGTGTCCCCGGTGCGCCTGTGCGGAGCGCAGGTTATGCGCCAGGGTGGGAGGCGTGGCCGGAGAAGGGCCGGATGTCACTCGAACGGGGAAACAACCCCTTGTGCGATGATCGGGACGACGGTTGTTAACCCGCGTTAACCGGGAGGGTGTCATGGGCGTCGGTGCCGCAGCGGAGCGGGCGGAGCAGGGGGACCAGGGCGGGGAGGGGGGCGAGCGGCGGTACGGCGAGTTCGTCGTCGTACGGCGGCACGGGTACGTCGCCGAGCTTGTTCTCGACCGGCCCAAGGCCATGAACGCCGTGTCCACCGATATGGCCCGGTCCATCGCGGGGGCGTGTGCGGCGCTGGCCGGCGACCGGGACGTACGGGTGGTCGTGGTGACGTCGACGCACGAGCGGGCGTTCTGTGTGGGTGCCGATCTGAAGGAGCGGAACTCGTTCAGTGACGCCGAGCTGGTGCGGCAGCGGCCTGTCGCGCGGGCCGCCTACACCGGCGTACTGGAGCTGCCGATGCCCACGATCGCCGCCGTGCACGGCTTCGCGCTGGGCGGCGGCTTCGAACTCGCCCTGTCCTGCGACCTGATCGTGGCCGACCGTACGGCGGTGGTGGGGCTGCCCGAGGTATCCGTGGGGGTCGTTCCCGGCGGCGGCGGTACGCAGTTGCTGCCGCGTCGGGTGGGGGCCGCCCGGGCCGCCGAGCTGATCTTCACGGCGCGGCGGCTGGAGGCCGCGGAGGCGCGGGAGTTGGGGCTCGTGGACCAGGTGGTGGACGAGGGACGGGACCGGGCGGAGGCGTTGGCGCTGGCCGCGCGGATCGCCGCGAACTCGCCCGTCGGGCTGCGTGCGGCCAAGCGTGCGCTGCGGCTCGGGCACGGGCTCGATCTGCGGGCCGGGCTGGAGGTCGAGGACGCGGCGTGGCGTTCGGTGGCGTTCTCGGGGGACCGGGCGGAGGGGGTGGCCGCCTTCAACGAGAAGCGGAAGCCGGAGTGGCCGGGGGAGTAGGGGAGTAGGGGAGAGCGAAGGCGCGCCCCCTGTTCGCCGCACAAATGTCTCAAAACGGAGCAAAGCTCCCTAGCCTGGAGTGATGGGTGAGGACAGACGGCTGAGGGCCGTGGTGGCGTTGGCGCGGGGCATGGCCGCGGCGCACACACCGCGCGAGTCGTGGCGGGCCGCCGCGGACGGCGCGTGCCGGGCCCTGTCCGGCAGCTTCGCCGCGCTGTCCGTGTGGGAGCGGGAGCGTGGGCTGCTGCGGGTGCTGGTCAATGTGGGGAACCTGGTTCCGGACGAGGAGGAGTTCCCCGAGGACGAGACCTATCCCGTGCACGAGTTTCCGGAGATCGCGGAGTTCCTGCACGAGCGGTGGCTGGAGGGCGGCGAGCCCAACGCCTGGGTGGAGACGGCGGCCGGACCGCCGGCGGAGCGGCGCCGCCGGGGCGGTTACTGCCATCAGCGGGTCGCGGCGCTCCGCCGGCGTGGGCGCGGGTGCTGCGTGGTGGCGCCCGTCGTGCTGAACGGGCGGGCGTGGGGCGAGCTGTATGTGGCCCGGCCCGCGGGGGAGCCGGTCTTCCACGGTGACGACGCGGCGTTCGCGACCGTGCTCGCCTCGGTCGTGGCGGCCGGTATCGCCCAGTCGGAGCGCCTGGAGGAGGCCCGGCGGCTCGCCTTCACCGACCCCCTCACCGGCCTCGGCAACCGGCGCGCGGTCGATCTGCGGCTCGACGAGGCGATGGAGGCACACCGGCGCGACGGCACGGTGATCAGCCTGGTCGTCTGCGACCTCAACGGCCTGAAGAAGGTCAACGACTCCTACGGACACGCGGTCGGCGACCAGGTCCTGGAGCGGTTCGGCTCCGTGCTCTCGCGCTGCGGGGCGGAACTGCCCGGCGTGCTGGCCGCACGGCTCGGCGGCGACGAGTTCTGTCTGCTCGCGGTGGGGCCGTCGGCCGACGAGGTGGTACGGGTCGCCGGTGATCTCTGCGTACGGGCGCGGGAGTTGGAGCCGGGTGAGGGGGTCGCGTGCGGGGTCGCCTCCACGGGGGACCCGATCGGCCCGCTCCGGTCGGCCCGTCGGCTGTTCCGGCTCGCCGACGCCGCGCAGTACCGGGCCAAGGCCGCCGGTTCCATCGAGCCGGTCGTCGCCGGCCGCGAGGGCGAGGGCGCCGAGGACCCGGTCGTCCGCCTCGCCGACCGCCCACCGGCCCCGGTCGACCCGGCCCACCCGGGGGACCGGCGCCGCATCCGCGGGCGCCGGCCCCAGTAGCCCCAGTCCCTCCGGTGGCCGGTAAGGAGTCCCTCCCCCGACCGGTCGTGACATTCGGCGATTCAGTCCCTACGATCCTGAATATGGATATGCATTCTGTGGACACGGTGGTGCTCGGGACGACCGGTGCCACCGCGGCCGACGTCCTCGCCGTGGCGCGCGCCGGCGCCCGGGTCGAGCTCTCCGAGGAGGCGGTGGCGGCACTCGCCGCGGCCCGCGAGATCGTGGAGGCGCTGGCGGCCAAACCCGACCCCGTCTACGGGGTCTCCACCGGCTTCGGCGCCCTCGCGACCCGGCACATCAGTCAGGAGCTGCGAACCCGGCTCCAGCGCAACATCGTCCGCTCGCACGCGGCCGGCATGGGCCCGAGGGTGGAGCGGGAGGTCGTACGCGCGCTGATGTTCCTGCGGCTGAAGACCGTCTGCTCGGGACGTACGGGTGTACGGCCCGAGGTCGCGCAGACCATGGCCGACCTCCTCAACGCCGGGATCACCCCCGTCGTCCACGAGTACGGCTCCCTCGGCTGCTCCGGCGACCTCGCGCCGCTGTCCCACTGCGCGCTCACCCTCATGGGCGAGGGTGACGCCGAGGGCCCGGACGGCGTCGTACGGCCGGCCGGTGAGCTGCTCGCCGCGCACGGCATCGCCCCCGTGGAGCTGCGCGAGAAGGAGGGCCTCGCCCTCCTCAACGGCACCGACGGCATGCTCGGCATGCTGGTCATGGCGCTGGCCGACCTGGAGACGCTGTACACGTCCGCCGACATCACCGCCGCGATCTCCCTGGAGGCGCTGCTCGGCACCGACAAGGTCCTCGCCCCCGAACTGCACGCCATCCGCCCGCACCCCGGGCAGGGTGCCTCGGCCGCCAACATGCTGGCCGTGCTGAAGGGTTCGGGGCTCACCGGGCATCACCAGGACGACGCGCCCCGGGTGCAGGACGCGTACTCGGTGCGGTGCGCCCCGCAGGTGGCGGGGGCGGGGCGCGACACCATGGCGCACGCGCGGCTCGTCGCCGAGCGGGAGTTGGCGTCGGCCGTCGACAACCCGGTCGTGCTGGCGGACGGGCGGGTCGAGTCCAACGGCAACTTCCACGGGGCCCCTGTCGCGTACGTCCTGGACTTCCTCGCGATCGCGGTCGCGGACCTGGCGTCGATCGCCGAGCGGCGTACCGACCGGCTACTCGACAAGAACCGGTCGCACGGGCTGCCGCCGTTCCTCGCGGATGACGCCGGGGTCGACTCCGGGCTCATGATCGCCCAGTACACACAGGCGGCCCTCGTCAGCGAGCTGAAGCGGCTCGCCGTCCCCGCTTCCGCCGACTCGATCCCGTCCTCCGCGATGCAGGAGGACCACGTCTCGATGGGGTGGTCGGCGGCACGGAAGCTGCGGACCGCCGTCGACAACCTGACGCGGGTGCTCGCCGTCGAGTTGTACGCCGGGACGCGCGCCGTCGAGCTGCGCGAGGGGCTGACGCCGGCGCCGGCGACCCGCGCGGTCATCGAGGCCGTACGCGAGGCCGGGGTGGAGGGGCCCGGTCCGGACCGCTTCCTCTCCCCCGACCTGGCGCTGGCCGACGCGTTCGTCCGGGACGGGCGGCTGGTTGCGGCGGCGCAGGCGGTGACGGGGCCGCTCGCCTGACGACGGCGTGTGCGGAGGGGTTGCTGTGGGAAGGGAAGCGCCTTCGGGCGCTTCTCAGTACGCCTCCAGGCGTCCCCGCCGTACCGAGTACGCCACGAAGCCCGTGCCGAGGCCCAGGAAGAGGGTGCCGCCGACGATGTACGGGGTGGTGTTGGGGCTTCCGGTGTCGGCGAGTTCGGTGGCGCGGTCGTCCGTGTCGGAGGTCGTGGCCGTGTCGGAGGTCGTGGCCGTGTCGGAGGTCGTCGCCGAGTCCGCGTTCGCGTCCGTGGTGGTCGACGCCGTCTGTCGTATGTCCGCCGTGTCCTGCGTCGCGTTCGCCGACGGCACGAACCACAGGGCACCCAGGAGGGTCCCCGCGGCGGTGGCGGTCAGGAGCGACCGGCGGGCGGTGGGCGACGCTCGACGTGCGACGGACACGAAATATCGATCCCCTTGTGGCGCGGGCGAATTGGCCGTAGGGGGCGATGCTAATGAAAGGCGCGGGTCGTGGGAAAGTCGCGCGACCTGTGAGCCGTACGCTCCGAGGCATGAGTACAACTGAGACATCACAGTTCGTCCGGCTTCGCGTTGAATTGGTCGTGGAAGTCGAGGACGTGGAGGCCCTCACCGGGGCCGCGCTGCGGCGGATTTCCGGCGACGCCGATATGCCGGCCGACGAACGGGCACACGCCGAGAGCGCCGTGACGGAGGACACAGCGGAGGCTCTCGCCTACCTGATCGACCCGTTCGACCTGGTCGGCGAGGTGCCCGGGGTCGAACTGGCCCAGGCCTCCTGGAGCAGCGAGAGCATCGACTACGACCCCGATTCGCCGGAATGGGGTCTTGACGAGGATGATGAGGGCGAGGACGAAGAGGAAGACCGGCTCGGCTGAGGCGTCTTGGGGCATGCGTGACCCCGGGCGGCAGGCGCCGCCCGGGGTTTCTGTCGTTTCATGGGGGCGCACTTGTCATCCGCGCGCCACCGCCGGGGTCGCCGTCGACCCAGGACCGGCTGGAGCGGCTGGAGTGGCGTATCCCACACATCGATGCGAAGTGGAACGGCACGGTGCCGTAGCGGTGTTCTAGTGCTTACGGGGATTCTCGGGTTTTGGGGATTCGGCAACGATGGAGAAGTGTGTGATGACGAACAGTAAGCGGCGCAGGGGCCTGTCGGTCGCGTCCGCACTGCTCGGCGGGGTGCTGGTGCTCTCTGCGTGCAGCGGGAGCGACGGCGACAACGCGTCCGGGAGCGACGGCGGGGACTCCTCGCAGGCCAAGGTCGACGAGGCGGCCGCCAAGAAGAACTCCGAGGCCGAGATCGAGATCACGCCGAAGGACGGCTCCGACAACGCCTCCATCAACAACTCGGCCAAGGTCACCGTGAGCAAGGGCACGCTCACGGAGGTGACCATGACCACCACCGACGGCACCGCCGTCGAGGGCGAGATATCCGCCGACAAGAAGAGCTGGGCGCCGAGCGTGCAGCTGGAGCGGTCCACCAGCTACAAGATCACCGCCGCCGCCGCGGACTCCGAAGGCCGGGAGGCCCACGAGAACGCCTCGTTCACCACGGTCTCGCCGGCCAACAGCTTCATCGGCAACTTCACACCCGAGGACGGTTCCACCGTCGGTGTCGGCATGCCGGTCTCGATCAACTTCGACAAGGCGATCACCAACAAGGCCGATGTCCAGAAGGGGATCACCGTCTCCACCAGCTCCGGCCAGGAGGTCGTCGGGCACTGGTTCAACGCCAACCGCCTGGACTTCCGGCCCGAGGACTACTGGCAGGAGGGCTCCACCGTCACCCTGAAGCTGGCGCTCGACGGGGTCGAGGGCGCCGAGGGTGTCTACGGCGTCCAGCAGAAGACGGTCTCCTTCACGATCGGCCGGAACCAGGTCTCGATCGTCGACGCCAAGACCAAGACGATGAAGGTCATGCAGGACGGCAAGGTCGTCAAGACCATCCCGATCTCCGCCGGCTCCCCCGAGAACAAGACGTACGCGGGCATCATGGTGATGTCGGAGAAGTTCAAGGAGACGCGCATGAACGGCGCGACCGTGGGCTTCACCGACGACGACGGCAAGGGCGAGTACGACATCAAGGACGTGCCGCACGCCATCCGTCTCACCACCTCCGGGACGTTCATCCACGGCAACTACTGGGGCGCCGACTCCGTCTTCGGCAACGTCAACACCAGCCACGGGTGCGTCGGCCTCAACGACACCAAGGGTGCGAACGATCCCGACACCGAGGGTGCCTGGTTCTACAACAACTCGATCGTCGGTGACGTCGTGGACATCAGGAACACCGGCGACAAGACCGTGGCCCCCGACAACGGCCTCAACGGCTGGAACCTGAGCTGGGCGGAGTGGAAGGCGGGCTCGGAGGTCTGACCGGGCACTTGACGCGGTCTGCCGGGCGCCTGAGAGCTCGGGGGTGCGTTGGCGGGTGCGGGTTGTGGTGGGTTGCTCGCGCAGTTCCCCGCGCCCCTGAAGACATGGGGCGCGCCCCGTGCTTTTAAGGGGCGCGGGGCTGTGACATATGCGGCTCCGCCGCGTGGGCGCGACCAGCCACGAATGACCCGCACCCGCCAACACATCCCCACCTCCCGAGCTCTCAGGCGGCGGAAACCTGTGACTCGGCATAGCGTGTGGTCGGGCCCGGCACAGGGTTCTCATGTGGCTCTTAGGCGTGGCTTATTCGCTCATCACGCGGCATCCCTAGCTTTCCGCCATGTTCTTCACCTACCTGAGGCGCGAACTGCGCCGCCGTAGAAAGGCGGCCCTCGTCGTCGCCTCCGGCCTCGCCCTGGGCATCGCGCTGGTGATCGTGGTCAGTTCCGTGTCGTCGGGCATGGAGAAGGCTCAGGGGAAAGTCCTTGAGTCCCTGTACGGGCTGGGGACGGACATGACCGTCACCAAGGCCGCCGCCGCGCCCGGCGAGAACGGCGGCGAACGCCCGCGGTTCGAGTTCGACGCCCAGGGCAACGACTCCGACGAGGAGCAGAGCAGCGACCTCGTCCGTGTCCAGGGCTTCCAGACCCTCGCGAGCTCGACCGTCACCAAGGTCGGTGAGCAGCAGGGCGTCGCGGACGCCGTGGGCGGCCTGAGCCTTCAGGTCATCAAGGTCAACGGGCAGTTCCGGCAGGGGCAGTTCCAGCAGGACGAGGGCACCGGCGGCCAGCAGGGCGCTCCCGGCGGCGGACAGAACGGCGGCGGCACCGGCCAGCTGCCGGAGGGCCGGGTCGAGGGCGGCGGCGCCGAGTTCGACGTCAACAACTACTCCGTGTACGGCACCGATGTCACCCAGCCCGCGCTCGGCCCGCTGACCTCCTCGAAGATCACCAGCGGTCGTACGTTCAAGACCTCCGAGACCGACGCCGAGGTCGTCGTCGCCGACAAGTCGTACGCCGAGGAGAACGAGCTGAAGGTCGGTGGCACCGTCACCATCAACAGCACGAAGTACGAGGTCATCGGGATCGCCACGCCCGACAGCGGGGACGCGGCGGCCAACCTCTACATGCCGCTGAAGCAGGCGCAGACGCTCAGCGACTCCAAGGACAAGATCACGACGATCTACGTCAGGACGAGCGACTCGCAGCAGATCGACAGCGTGAAGGCAGCCATCCAGAAGAACATCGACGGGACGACCGTCACCACGTCCGCCGATCTCGCCGAGACCGTGTCCGGGTCGCTGTCCACGGCTTCCGATCTCGCCTCCAATGTCGGCAAGTGGCTGTCCATCGCCGTCCTGATCGCCGCGTTCCTGGTGGCCGGGCTGCTCACCTCCTCGGCCGTCTCCCGCCGGGTACGGGAGTTCGGCACGCTCAAGGCGCTCGGCTGGAAGTCGGGGCGGGTGACCCGGCAGGTCGTCGGTGAGGCCGTCGTGAACGGGCTGGTCGGCGGTGCGCTCGGGATCGCGTTGGGGCTTGCGGGGGCGTACGTCGTCACGGCGATCAGTCCGACGTTGCAGGCGGAAGTCGCGGCGACCGGGGGCGGGTTCGGTGGCGGTGCGCCTGGTGGCGGGGGTGGCTTCCCGGGTGGCGGCGGACCCGGTGGCGGGCAGCAGTCGGCCTCCGACGCGCTCGAGGTCGCGCTCACCGCGCCCGTCAGCGTGTCCACGATCGCCGTCGCGGTGGGGCTGGCCGTCGCGGGTGGGCTGATCGCCGGTGCCTTCGGTGGGTGGCGGGCTTCGCGGCTGCGGCCGGCTGACGCGTTGCGGCGCGTGGAGTAGGGCGACTGGTCGCGGCCAAGCGGATCCCCTTACACATCACAGGAGTTCACATGTACGTACTCACCGGCGTCACCAAGCGCTACACGCGCGGCAAGGACACCGTCAACGCGCTCGACGGGGTCGATCTCACCATCGCGGACGGGGATCGGCTGGTCATTCAAGGGCCCACCGGGGGTGGGAAGTCCACGCTGCTTCAGATGCTCGGAGGCCTTGACAAGCCGTCCGACGGGAGCATCGACTTCGACGGGACCGATCTCGCGAAGCTGCCGGAGACGAAGCTGACCAAGGTGCGCAGCGAGAACATCGGGTTCGTGTTCCAGAGCTTCAATCTGATCCCGACGCTGACCGCGCAGGAGAACGTGGAGACGGCCCTCGTACCGCTCGGTGTGAAGACCAAGGAGCGGCGGGAACGGGCCGCCGAGGCGCTGGAGTCGGTGGGGCTGGGGGAGCGGCTCGGGCATCTGCCGGCCGAGTTGTCGGGCGGTCAGCAGCAGCGCGTGGCGATCGCTCGGGCACTGGTGAAGCGGCCGAAGGTGCTGCTCGCCGACGAACCTACCGGCAACCTCGACGAGTCCATGCGCGACGAGATCATGGAGGTGCTGGAGACCTTGTGGAAGGAGCACGGCCTCACGTTCATCATGGTCACCCATGACTCGACGCTGGCGAAGAAGGCCCCGAGGGTCGCGACGATCCGCAAGGGGCGGATCACCGTGAAGGAGAACGCCGGGGCGTGATGCGTCCAGGGGCGCGTTGTCCGGTCGGCGGCCGCCCCCTGGAGACGCGTTTCTCGGCGCTCGGCGGGTGACGCCGTGGCCCAGGTCCGGCTACGGCGTCACCGTCGGCGCCCGGGGCGCGTCCGTGCCCCAGCTGGCCAGGAGGCGGAGGGCGTCGGCCGAGGGGGAGCCCGGTTCGGCGTGGTAGATGATCAGGGACTGCTCATGGTCGTCGGGGAGGGGGAAGCCCTCGTAGGAGAGGGTGAGGTCGCCGACGAGGGGGTGGTGCATGCGCTTGACGCCGTGGTTCTTCTCCTTGACGTCGTGCGTGGCCCACAGCCGCCGGAACTCCTCGCTCTTCACCGACAACTCGCCCACCAGCGCCGACAGCCGTGGATCGTCGGGGTGGCAGCCCGCGTCCATCCGCAGAAAGCTGACGATGTCGGCGGCCTTCTGGTCCCAGTCGATGTACAGGTCCCGGTACTCGGGACGCAGGAACACCAGCCGCGCCCAGTTCCGCTCCTGCGGCGGCAGCCCCGACCAGTCACCGAACACCGCCGCCGCCATCCGGTTCCAGATGAGGATGTCCGAGCGCCGCCCGGTGACGTACGCGGGGACGCCGTCCAGCGTGTCGACCAGTCGGCGCAGGCCGCCCCGCACCTGCTGCGGACGGGCCGACGGCTTCTTCTTGTGGGCCTTCGGCCTGGCGAGGTGCGTGAGGTGGGAGTGCTCGGCGGCATTCAGCCGGAGGGCGCGCGCGATGGCGTCGAGCACCTCCGCGGACACATTGCGCCCGTTGCCCTGCTCCAGCCGGGTGTAGTACGCCACGGACACGCCCGCGAGCTGGGCGAGCTCCTCCCGGCGCAGCCCGGGGACCCGCCGGTGCCGCCCGAAGGCCGGCAGCCCCACGTCCTCCGGCTTCAGCCGGGCCCGCCGCGTGCGCAGGAACTCGCTGAGTTCGGCACGCCGGTCGAGGGCGCCGGCGGGCGGGTCCTGCGGACCCTGCGCGTGTTGCGGGTCCCGCGGGTCCCGCCGGGCTTGGGGCTGTTCGTCCATACGTCAAGTATTCACGGTCGTACGACCATGAGCCTGACCCCGCCAGTAGTAGGACCAGCGGACGTACGCAAAGCCGTGACCTGGGTGAATGTCATGGCCTGAGGCAGGCTGGTGGTCGCACCCGGCCCGAAGGCAGGCCGGGCGTCGGTACGACGACCAGGAGAACCCCGGCATGACCACCACTGTTGCCGCCTATGCGGCCCCCGCCGCCAAGGCTCCGCTGGAGCGCACCACCATCGAGCGCCGCGAGGTCGGTGAGTTCGATGTGCTGATCGACATCAAGTTCGCCGGTATCTGCCACTCCGACATCCACCAGGTCCGGGAGGGATGGGGCGAGGCGATCTTCCCGATGGTGCCGGGTCACGAGATCGCCGGTGTCGTCGAGGCCGTCGGCTCCGGCGTCACCAAGTTCGCCGTCGGCGACCGGGTCGGGGTCGGCTGCATGGTCGACTCCTGCGGCGAGTGCGAGAACTGCGAGGCCGGTACGGAGCAGTTCTGCCTCAAGGGCAACGTCCCCACGTACAACGGCCTCGACAAGAACGGGGAGCCCACCTACGGCGGCTACTCCGAGAAGATCGTCGTGGACGAGAAGTACACGGTCCGTATCCCGGACAGCCTGCTCCTGGACGTGGCCGCACCGCTGCTGTGCGCGGGCATCACCACGTACTCCCCGCTCAAGCACTGGAACGCCGGCCCCGGCAAGAAGGTCGCCGTCGTCGGGCTCGGCGGGCTCGGCCACATGGGCGTGAAGATCGCGCACGCGCTGGGCGCAGAGGTAACGGTCCTCTCCCAGTCCCTGCGCAAGAAGGACGACGGGCTGAAGCTGGGCGCCGACCACTACTACGCCACCAGCGACCCGAAGACCTTCGAGGAGTTGGCCGGCACGTTCGACCTCGTGCTGTCCACGGTGTCGGCGCCGCTCGACTTCGGCGCGTACCTGTCGCTGCTGAAGACCGGGGGCGCGCTGGTGAACGTGGGCGCGCCCGAGGAGCCCGTCGCGCTCAACCTCTTCTCCCTCATCGGCGGCAACAAGACCCTCGCCGGCTCCATGATCGGCGGCATCGCCGAGACGCAGGAGATGCTGGACTTCTGCGCGGAGCACGGTCTGGGCTCGGAGATCGAGCTGATCTCCGCGTCCGAGATCAACGAGGCGTACGAGCGGGTGCTGGCGAGTGATGTCCGCTACCGGTTCGTGATCGATACGGCGACGATCTGAGGGCGGGAGTGTTCCCCGCGCCCCTCAAGGGGCGCGGGGCTGTGACATATGCGGCACCGCCGCGTGGGGGCACGTCCGTTTCTGTGGGTGCCTGCCCCGGGGGCCGGGTAGCGTGGAAATGTCCGTGCACCCTCACACGAGGAGGCACCCGATGCCCGTCGCGCTGAACCACACGATCGTCGCCGCCCATGACAAGGAGGCCTCGGCCCGGTTCCTGGCCGACATCCTGGGGCTGGAGGTGAGCCCTCCGTTCGGCCAATTCACCCCGGTGGAGATCCCCAACGGCGTGACCCTCGACTACATGGACTCACCCGACCCCATCACGCCCCAGCACTACGCCTTCCTGGTCACCGAGGACGAGTTCGACGAGATCTTCGCCCGCGTCAAGGCGGCCGGCCTCACCTACTGGGCGGACCCCTCCCACCGCCGGACCATGGAGATCAACACGAACGACGGCGGCCGCGGCACCTACTTCGACGACCCGAACGGCCACAACCTGGAGATCATCACCAGGCCGTACGGCAGCGGATCTTGATGACGAGCTGTCGCTGACCGGCCGCCCCCGCTGATCGGCCGGCCGCCGGCCGCCGGCCGCCGAGCGGATGCGGCGTGGGCGGGAAGGCCGGACCATGGATGAGGGAGGGACAGGCGGTCACGGTCGCGGCACGATCACCTCTCGGGGGTCTTCAGAGGTGTGAGTGACATGCCCCTTCAAAAGGTCCGTCCGGGTACGGTGCACAGGCTCCGCCCGGACATCAGCGTTCTGGCCGACAGTCTTGAGGTCCCGGGCATCGGGCACATCCCGGTGAACGCGTTCGTGCTGCACGGCGACCAACCGCTGGTCGTCGACACAGGCCTGGGCCTGCCCGACCGGAACTTCCTCGAGACCCTCAGCACGGTGCTGGACCCCGCCGACGTCCGCTGGATCTGGCTCACCCACCCCGACCGCGACCACACGGGCGGGATCTTCGACCTGCTGGAGGCGGCACCCGACGCACGCGTCGTGACGACCTTCATCGGCGCCGGAATCCTCTCCTGCGAACGCCCGCTGCCCCTCGACCGCGCCTACCTGCTGAACCCCGGCGAGACGATGGACATAGGCGACCGCACCCTCACCGGCTTCCGCCCGCCGCTGTTCGACAACCCCGCGACCGTCGGTTTCTTCGACAACCACTCCGGTGTCTGTTTCAGCTCCGACTGCTTCGGTGCCCCGCTTCCCACCGCCGACCTCGCCCAGGCCGACGACGTCCGCGCCGTCGCCGTCGAGGATCTGCGCGCCGCCCAACTCCTGTGGGCCACGGTCGACAGCCCCTGGGTCCAGAACGTCGACATGGAGAAGTTCGTCATGACGTTCCAGCCCCTCAGGGACCGCAAGCCCGACCTGGTCCTGTCCACCCACCTGCCCCCGGCCACCGGAATCACCGGGTCCATGCTCGACACCCTCGCCTTCGCCCCCTCCGCCCCACCCTTCATGGGCCCGGACCAGACGGCTTTGGAGCAGATGCTGGCGGGCCTCGAGCCGAGCGGCGGCGGCCACTGAGGGTCAGCGGCCGCCGACGGAGGGGTGAGAAAGGGCGGGCGGGCGCTACTTCCTCCGGCCGCCCACGCCGATGGGGGCCGTCAGCAGGACCAGGCCCAGACCGAGGACGGCCAGTCCGCACCAGGAGATGAGTGGCAGGCGCTCACCGAGGACGGTGACCCCGAGGATCGCCGCGACGGCGGGCTCGGCCAGCGTCAGCGACGTGGCCGTCGACGCCGATGTACGACGCAGCCCGCGCCCGAAGAGCCGGTAGGCCAGCCAGACGGTGAACAGGGCCAGGTATCCGGCCACGGCCGCGCCATGCGCCGTGACCAGCCAGTGCGCGTCGAGGAACACCACGAGCGGCAGCACCAGCAGTCCGGCCGTACCGAACAGCACGCCCATCACCGCGCCGGAACGGTGCCCGGTGGTGATGAGTCGGCCGCCGATCAGCGAGTACGTGGCATACGACAGCCCCCCGCACGCGGCGAGCGCGACGCCCGTCAGGTCCATCGGCGCCGCATGCCCGCTGAGCGTGGGGCCCAGCACCAGCAGGGTGCAGCCCAGCACGGCGGCCGTGGTGGCACCGGCCCAGCGGGCGGTCGGCCGGGCCTGCCCGGTGATCCAGGCCAGCAGCCCGGCGAAGACCGGCGCGCTGCCCAGCGCGATCACGGTGGCCACGGCCACGCCCGTGCGGGCCACCGCCGGATAGAAGGTCACCGGATAACCGGCGACCGCCAGGGCCCCGAGGGCGAGCAGCCACCGCTCACGGCGCGTGCAGCCGGCGGGCAGCGAGCGGGCGCCGCGCGAGGTCAGAAACAGCAGGATGCCGCCGAGGGCGAGCCCCGCGCAGCCGACAGCCGCCGCGGGCGCGCCCACGGGCGCCAGGGAGCTCGCGGTTCCGGTCGTGCCCCACAGTACGGCCGAGACGAGGATGGGTGCGGGGCCGCCGAGGAGCGCGGTACGTGAGGCAGGGCGCGGGTCATCGGTTGATGTCGTCCGGCGCGCGTGAGACAAGGGGGAAGTGCGGTTCGGCACAGTCGTGTTCTTCCGTCGTCGAAGTCGAATTCGGGTGGAATCGATCCGCGAACGGGCGCACGACAAAAGCCCCTGACCGAACTTCGGGTCGGTGGGGGCCGGGGATCAGAACCGCCGAAGCCTGCGCCCGATCAGACGCAGGGAGGCGGAGTAACGGCGTGCCAGTAGGTACTCACCCGACGATATTAACCGGCCCTCACACACTTCTCGGGGCCGGGGCCGGGGCCGGATCCGGGGCCGGGGGCTGGGAGGTCGTCGAGGGAGGCGTCGAGTCCGTGGCCGGAGCCGCTGTTGCGCCATGTGGCCCTCGTATGTCAGCGCGCGCGGACAGGTTGCCCAGCACTGCTCGCGAGGCTCCGGCCTGAGCATCCCCCTGCTCTTGGCCCGTCCCAGCCGGTCGGGTGGCCGGTCAGGTCGTCGTCGCCGGTGCCGTCTCCCGCCCGCCCATGTCGAGCCGGAAGGGCGGGTACTGGTCGGTCAGCAACGCGGCATAGGCGGTTACCCGGGCGACCCAACGGGCCAGGCCGAGCAGGAAGTCGAAGAGGTGCCCTGGATAACGGGCCTTGACCGCCAGGATGATCACGGCGACCAGCGACAGAAAGGGAATCAGTCCGCTGTAGCGCCAGCCTTCGTCATTGCCCCAGCCTCCGAGGAGAATCCCGACGACGACATACTGCGGAATGGCGAGCAGCCACCACTTCACCAGGACCAGACCGCGGGAGAGACGCTCCGGATAGGCGATGTCGAAGTGCGCCGGATAATCGGGCACGTCGGCGAGCGTGAACGGCGGGTACCGGTCGGTGCCGAGTGCCGTATGGGCGTAATAGCTGACACGCCAGTTCCAGCGCAGTACGCCGACACTGAAGTCGAAGAGGGGCCGCGGATACCGGCCGGTGATCAGGATGGCGAAGAACGCGACGACGGTGACCAGCACGAAGCCGATCCACAGGAAAAACAGCACGATGTAGTGCGGAATGGCGAGTAGCCATTTCACCAGCCACATCCATCGGGACAGCCCCGGATCGAGAGACGCCTCGATACGCACGTCTGACGCGGTCACGGGAATCATGGAGCCATAAATCCTTTCGAGCGTCCCGCTCGGCAGAAGCCGGGCCGAGGTGATCGCCGATCGGAACTCAGCCTCACATGCGGTGCGGAAAGCCGCGAATTGTCACTCCGTTTCGAGTGAGACGAGTGCGCCGACCGCTCTCTCCCGCCCGCCGGCACCCTGCGAGAGGTGACGTCCCGGACGGCAGGACGGGTGTCTGTGCCATGTGCTCACCGTCTCGGCGCCGGTCACGGCGCGGTCGACCGAGACGAACCCGGCAGAGGCGTACGAGACCGGCGCTCCTGCGTCGGCTGCCGACGACTCGTGGCCTCAGCAACAGTTCTCGCTCGTCAGAGGCCAGCAGGATGGCTGGAGAGCCAGTCGGCTTGCCGGTCGCGAAGCTCGTCTCGCTCGGCAGTCGTGGTGAGGATGACGTCCGCGCCGCCGTCGTATGGATGGTGGATGCGCCGAAGTCCCGTGTCGGTGATGAACACCTCGACGAGCGCCTCGTCGGCGACCGCGCGGAGCAGGTTGTCGGCGCAGCCGTGCCGCCACCGGCGCCGATCGGCGTAGAGGCGCGTATGGGTGTGGAACTCCGGGTCCGGGTCGTCCTCGTCCGATTCGGTCCACCAGCGGACGCCGTCGGGGTGCAGTCCCTGCCGTGGTGTCGGGTAGCCGGCCGGACCGGCCGGTGTGTACGACCAGTCCATGGTCACGACGAACACTTCCAGACCGGTGAACAGTTCGTCGAGGACCGTGTTGTACCGCTCCAGCACGATCACGTACTCGTCCTCGGACTCCGGGTAACGCTTCGAGCCGGGGAGACTGTGGAAGCGCACCCAGCGATCCGCGTATGTGCTTCGGAACGTGTGGGCGATTGGCGGGCCCGACGGCCGTCGTTCCCTCCACAGCGCTTCCAACAGCGTCGGTGTGACGCCAGTGCTCACCCGTCGGCCTTGGCAATACCGATCGGGCAGGAGACGCCGGTCCCACCCAGCCCGCAGTACCCGGCCGGGTTCTTGTCCAGGTACTGCTGGTGGTAGGCCTCGGCGGGGTAGAAGGTGCGGCCCTCCACCGGGAGGATCTCGGTGGTGATCTTTCCGTAGCCGGAGTCGGTCAGGACCTTCTGGTAGGCCTCGCGGGAGGCCTCGGCGATCGCGGACTGCTGCGGGGTGTGGGTGTAGACGGCGGAGCGGTACTGGGTGCCGACGTCGTTGCCCTGGCGGTAGCCCTGGGTGGGGTCGTGGGACTCCCAGAAGACCTGGAGGAGGCGCTCGTAGGAGATGAGGGAGGGGTCGTAGACGACGCGGACGACCTCGGTGTGACCGGTGAGGCCGGAGCAGACCTCTTCGTAGGTGGGGTTCTCCGTGAAGCCGCCCTGGTAGCCGACCAGGGTCGTCCACACGCCCGCCGGGAGCTGCCAGAACTTCCGCTCCGCGCCCCAGAAGCAGCCGAGACCGAAGTCGGCGGTCTCCAGGTGCTCGGGGTAGGGCCCGAGGAGAGGGGTACCGAGGACGGTGTGGCGGTCGGGCACCGTGAACGGCAGCTCGGCGCGACCACGCAGAGCCTGCTCGGGGGTGGGCAGCTGGGGCGTGCGGCCGAAGAGCATCGGTACTCCTTGGGAACGTACGGACAGACCCGCGCCCTGTGCGGACACGGAAGGGCGGCACCTGGGACAACGTCCCTGATGCCGCCCGAATTCCGCCGCCCGGCCTGCCTGTCCGGCTCGGCCGATTCGGCTCGTTCTATTCAGCCGCCGCCACCGCCTGTGCCGTCGCATTGCGGATACGGCAGTAGTACGCGGCCATCGCCTCCCCGTCGCCCTGGTAGCGCCAGGGCAGGGCGTTGACGTAGCCGTCCACCAGCCGGAACTGTTCGAGCGCGGCGTCGTCCCGGTCCTGGAGGGAGAGGTAGTACGCCAGCAGGTGCCGCAGCTCGGGCAGACGCGGGTGCGTCGGGTCGGCCGCGGCGGCGTCGGCGAGGCCCGCGTCGACCCGGCCGATCATCTTCGGCGTACGGTCGACGCTGTTGTCGTCCGACTTGTCGTGCTCGAAGTGGGCGATCAGCGGGAGGACAGTGAGCAGACTGCCCAGCGGCGCGTCGGCCGCCGCGCGCTCGGCGAAGTCGGTCGCCAGCTTCTCCGAGCCGCGCCACTTCGCACACCAGTACTGCAGCGCCGAGAAGTGGGCCTCGTAGTGGTGCGGGGCGCGCGCGGTGATCTCCGTCCACAGCTTGTCCATCTCGGAGTTCGGGTAGCCGAGGCCGAGGGCCACCCAGATCTCCGTGATGTACGGCGTCGGGTCATCGGGGTTGAGGGCCGCCGCCCGGCCGATCTCCTCGCGGGAACGTTCCAGCATCCGGTGGAAGCCCGTGAACTGCTCACTCGTGGTGTGCTTGGCGAGCTTGCCGCCCCGCAGGTTCCAGGCCAGGATCACCGTGCTGCGGGCCCGTACGACGGCCGCGTCCGGGTCGTCGGGGTGGTCGGACTCCCAGGCGAGCAGCCAGTCGTCCTCCTCGGCCGCGATCTCGGCCAGCAGATACGCGGTCGAGGACCGGCGCTCCCAGTCCCGGCCGATGTCCTGCATCAGCTTGGCGGCCGCCTTCCAGTCGCCGCCGCGCACGGCCGCGAGCGTCGCGTCCACGCCGGCCGGCAGCGGGCCCGCGTACGTGGTGTTCTGCCGCTCGGCGGGCAGCAGCCCCAGCGCCTCGGCGGCGTCCGGATCGGCCTCGTCGCCGCTCGGACGGAAGAACTCCTTGAGGAACACGCCGGCTATCCACAGCGCGAAGAGAACGAACGGCGTGGCCAGAACGGCCAGGACCCACAGCAGTACGGTCATCGCGGGGCGTCCGTTTCTCGGGCGGCGGGGCCATGGGGAGCGGGAGGCGGCAGCAGCGCGCGCAGCGGGCCGGTGTCAGGGTGGTCGGCGACCGCGGCCTCGATCGCGGCGCCGAGGTCGCTCTCGCCGCCGTCCGGAGCGGGCGGCAGATGCACGGAGGCCGGCTCGGACCAGGAGAACTCCCAGCGCAGCCGGGCATGGGCGCTCAGCTCGGCCAGCACCATGCTCTGCAACGCGTCCGCCAGCGCGGGCCGTACGAACTCGCGGAACGCCCGGCCCTGCGCCTCGGCCGCCTGGTCGGACAGCGGCAGCCGCCGCGCCAGCTGCCACAGCTGACCGTCGTCGATCACCTTGAGCAGCGCGGGCAGGCTCGGATGGTCCTTGGTGTACATCGCCAGCGCCCGGTGCAGCGCGGTGTCGAGGGAGGCGAGGTTCGCCGCCATCGAACCGTCCAGCAGCCCCTGCCAGTCGCCGGTCCGCCGGAACCGCAGCACCTCCTCATTGAGGACCGCGTCCTCCAGCGCCGCCAGGGTCCGGTCCGGGTCGGCGAGCAGGCCCAGCGCCGTGCCCTTGCCCTCGTCGGCGCGGCCGTCGGCGGGCAGTGCCTCGACGCGCTCCACGCGGTCGGCGATGGGCGGGTGCGAGTCGTACGGCGATGTCGGCTCGGTCGGCAACTCGGTGCGCAGGCCGACCAGTTCGAGCTGGCGGGCGGTGAGCATGCGGCCGTAGCCGCCGAAGAACTCACCGCGCGGCGGCAGCAGCCGGGCCTCGGAGCCGAGCGTGGCGTAGCTGTTCATGTAGAACCCGAACGCGGCGTCCAGCGCCGGTATCTCGCGCAGCGCCGACGCGGTGGCGTCGCGGCCGGCGATTCGGGCGGCCGCGACGTCGGCGGCGTACTCCTGGCGACGCGAACCGGAGAGCGTGGCGCGGAAGTACAGCTTGGCGTAGCCGATGTAGATCTTCGCCATCGTGCGGTACGTGATGCCCGCGTGCCCGGTGTCGATCTCCTTCGTGTTCTTCCCCTTGGCCGCGGCCTTGGTGTTCTTCTTCTCCTGCCGGGCCCGCTCGCGTCCGGCGGTACGGTCTGCCCGCTCCTCGAAGTGCCCGATGGTGCGCAGCACTTGGGCCCGGCCGCGCACGGTGATCGCGGCGAGCCGGGTGTCGGCGTTCGAGTAGTGGCCCAGCTCGTGGGCGAGGACCCCGCGCAGCTGTGCCTCGGTCAGGCCCTGCAGCAGCGGTACGCCGAGGTACAGGCGGCGCGGGCCGGGCAGCAGGCCGAGCAGCCGGGCGTCCTCGCTGACGGCGGCGTTGACGTCGGGCGTCAGCACGATCCGGGACGGCGCGCGGGTGCCGACTTGGTCGGCCAACTCCCGTACCGTACGCCAAAGTTCGGGCTCATCGGCCTCCGTGACCGGCAGCCCCGGCGGCTCCTCACCCTTCGGCGTCCGCAGCATGAAGAGGCCGCGGATCAGCGGGATCGCCAACAGCACGGAGACCAGGTACAACTTGGCGGCGAGGCCGGACGGAGCATGCAGGTACAGCAGGTAGTCGGCGCCGGCGAGCGCCGCGAGCAGGATCACGCCGAGCAGATAGAAGCCGGCGAGCAGCACAAGAGCGCGCAGCGCGCGCAGGGTCGAGCCCATCGGGCAGAGTTCCCCCCACGGGAAAGATCGCGAACGATCACGAACGATCAATGAAACGGTGAAATCGGGCGGCCGAGGACGTGTCCGCGTCGTGTCCGGGACGTGTCCATGACCAAGAGGTGCGGGGGCGGAGTATTTCCTACGGGCGCGGGGGGTGGCAAGGCCTTACTGGGGGTGGGCCTGGGGCTGTGAGGTTGCTGCGGGGCGGGCCGCGGGCCGTCGGGTACGTGCGGGCCCTCGGTCTTCCGGCCTTCCGGCCTTCAGTGCGGCAACGTCGCCGGACTTCCCCCGTTCGCCTCGTACCCCGCCACCGCCAGCGCCCGGTATATCGCGTAGTCCGCGGCCGGGTCGGAGGTCAGGCTCCAGGGGAGGGCGCCCACGTGGCCGTCGACATGGACGAGCTGGTCCATGGCCTCGGCCCAGCGCTCGCCGCTGACCAGGAAGAAGACCAGCAGATGGCGGACATGGGCCAGCATCGGGTCGTCGGGCCGGGCCTCGTGCACCGCGAACAGGGCGCCGTGGACCGCCTTGGTGACGACCTCGCTCTGATAGAAGCTCCGCACGAGGTTCACCTCGGGCAGGTGCTCGAGCACCGCGAACAGCGGCATGGCCGCGAGCAGTGACCCCTGCGGGGCGCGGGCCGCGGCGGATTCGGCGAACGAGTACGCCAGCTCGCGCGAGCCGTGCCACTTCTCGCACCAGTAGTGCAGGGCGGCCAGATGCGCGCCCATGTGGGCCGGCGCACGATCCAGGATCTTCAGCCAGAGCTGCTCGAACTCCTCGCGGGAGTACGCCAGTCCGCGCGCCACCGACAGCTCGATGATGTACGGGATCGGGTCACCGGGGGCGAGCAGCGCCGCGTCGCCACACGCCGCCCTCGCCTCCTCCATGATGATCCGGAACTCGTCCGTGCCCGGCGTCGAGGTCCGCCACGCCTGCTGCACCAGGAACTCCGCGTGCACCGCCGCCCCGCCCGCGTCCTTGGGCGCCTCGGCCCGCCACACCCGCAGCCACTGGCCACCCGGCGACTCGTCCACCCCGCCGGGCCGCTTGGCAAGCTCCAGCGACGCCGCGCCCGCGAAGGCCTGCACCCGCTGCCACCGAACCTCGCCCTCGGCCTCGGTCCCGGCCAGCAACTGCTTCGCCGCCCGGTAGTCCTGCGACCGCTGCACCACGTCCAGCACGTCCAGCAGATCCTGGTCCGGCCCGGGCATCCGCACGTCCAGCAGCTCCTGCCGCACGAACCCGTAGTTCGCCGGATCCGCCCCGTCCGGATCCCCCGGCAACACCTGCCGCAAACCGGCCCGCCTACGCGCCACGACCGGCCACATCACGAACCCGATCATGAGCAGAGCCATCAGCCCCCAGAGAATCTCCATACGACAAGGTTTCCAGACCCCACCGACAATTGGCGAACGCCCCCGCCCCCCTGTGGAAAACCCCCGGCACCTGGGGCGCGGGGCCGTGACATACGCGGCTGCGCCGCGTGGGCGTGACCAGCCACGACGGACCCCGCAGCTCTTCGAAGCGGGCCGCAACCCCAACAGGGGCGCGGGTCTGTGACATGTGCGGCTCCGCCGCGCGGCCGCGACCAGCCACGACGGACCCGCAGCCCTTTGAAGCAGCCGCAACCACAACAGGGGCGCGGGGAACTGCGCGACCAGCCACAAACAACCCGCACTCGCCGAATCACAGTCGCCCCCCGAGCTATCAGGCGCCCCAGCCGCACGCGCCAAACCACAGTGCTCCCCGAGCTATCACGCGCCCCACCACCGCCGGACCACCCTCCACCCCCCGAGCCACAAGTCACCCCGCAGCCGAGCGGAGCGCTTACGCTCGGTACCCATGAGCGACACCCACATCAGCCAGCACTTCGAGACCCTCGCGATCCACGCCGGCAACACCGCGGATCCCCTCACCGGCGCGGTCGTCCCGCCGATCTATCAGGTCTCGACCTACAAGCAGGACGGCGTAGGAGGCCTGCGCGGCGGCTACGAGTACAGCCGCAGCGCCAACCCCACCCGCACCGCGCTGGAGGAGAACCTCGCCGCCCTGGAGGGCGGCCGCCGCGGCCTCGCGTTCGCGTCCGGACTGGCGGCCGAGGACTGCCTGTTGCGTACGCTCCTCAGCCCCGGCGACCACGTGGTCATCCCCAACGACGCCTACGGCGGCACGTTCCGCCTCTTCGCGAAGGTCGTCTCCCGCTGGGGCGTGGACTGGTCGGTGGCCGACACCAGCGACCCCATCGCCGTACGGGCCGCCCTCACCCCGAAGACCAAGGTCGTCTGGGTGGAGACCCCCTCCAACCCGCTGCTCGGCATCACCGACATCCCCGCCGTCGCCCAGATCGCCCGCGAGGCCGGCGCGAAGCTGGTCGTCGACAACACCTTCGCCACGCCCTACCTCCAGCAGCCGCTCGCGCTCGGCGCGGACGCCGTCGTGCACTCGCTCACCAAGTACATGGGCGGTCACTCCGACGTCGTCGGCGGCGCCCTGATCGTCGGCGACCAGGAACTCGGCGAGGAACTGGCGTACCACCAGAACGCGATGGGCGCCGTCGCCGGCCCCTTCGACTCCTGGCTGGTGCTGCGCGGCACCAAGACGCTCGCCGTCCGCATGGACCGCCACAGCGAGAACGCCACCAAGATCGCCGAGATGCTGACCCGGCACCCGCGCGTGTCGCGCGTGCTGTACCCGGGCCTGCCCGAGCACCCCGGCCACGAGGTCGCCGCCAAGCAGATGAAGGCGTTCGGCGGCATGGTGTCGTTCCAGGTCACGGGCGGCGAGGAGGCAGCCGTCGCGGTCTGCGACCGTGCCAAGGTGTTCACCCTCGGTGAGTCCCTGGGCGGCGTCGAGTCCCTGATCGAGCACCCGGGCCGCATGACCCACGCCTCCGCGGCCGGCTCCGCCCTGGAGGTCCCCGCCGACCTCGTACGCCTCTCCGTCGGCATCGAGAACGTCGACGACCTCTTGGAGGACCTCCAGCAGGCCCTGGGCTAGGCCTCCCCGAAAGGGGCGTCGCTCTCCGAAAGTGATGCCACTCCCCGACGAGGACGTCGCTCCCCGAAGGGGATGGCGTTTCCCGAAGAAGACGGCGCTACCCGAAGGGGAAGTCGCTTCCCGACGCCGACGAGGACGTCGCTTCCGAAGGGGACGCCCTTCCCCGAAGGGCGCACCGCTCACCACCCAGTCAGCGGTGGAGTCGTCTCCGACGGCGGCTCCACCCACGGCCGGGCCATCGTCGCCCACACGACGAACGCGATCACCGCGGCCAGCAGCACCAGCCACATCAGCTGCCGGGCCGCCGTCCGGCGCCGCAGCATACGACCACCGCGCCGCATCGCGTCCGCGCACAACTCGGGCGGCACCTGGACCGGCCGGCGCTCCAGGATCTGCCGTACGGCGGCCTCCCGACCCCGCTGATTCATGACGGCGCCACCTCCACCACCTTGGGGACGGCCTTACGCGGGGGATGCAGGACCGTCGCCATCGCCCGCAGACAGATCGCCCGTACGCGTTCGGCGGGCAGCCCGAGCAGTGCCGCCGTCTGCTCCTCGGCGACCCCCTCGTACAGCCGGAGGACGAGGACCAGTCGCTCCTGAGGGCTGAGCATGCCCAGGACGCCGCCCGGGGGAGGGCGGAACAGACCGTGCCGGTGCCATGCCCCACGGGCGAATCGGACGGCCAGTCGCCGCCGGGTGCGGTCGTACGGGTCCTCGCCGCGCAATCGGTCCCAGGTGGCGTAGGTGTGGGCGAGGGCGTGGGTCAACAGCCGCCGCGCGCGCGGGTTGTCGTTCGGTGGCTCCGCCGTGAGCAGGGTGGCGGTCTGCAGCAGCCGCCCCGCCGCACCCGCGACGAACGCCTCGAAGTCCCGTGCTCTGCGGGCGCCTTGGGCCACGCGTCGTTCTCGCACCGCGCCTCCCGCCCGAGACGGAATCCTGAAGGAAACACCCAGTCTCATATGAGGCCAGGAGCGGGTGCTGGGTCAAGAGCCGGGCAGCACGCGCGTACGCGCATACGCGTGTGCCCGTACGGGGCGGCACGCGCGTGCCCGTGCGCGACCGCGGGGCGGGGGGCGGGGGCTCAGGACGGAGTCGGTGCCTCCGGGGCGGCCGCCATGCGCGCCGAGAGCGCGGTGTTGAAGCGGGTCAGGAGGGAGCAGAACGCCTCGCGCTCCTCGGGGGTCCAGTCCTGGGTCAGCTCGGCCATCAACTGGCGCCTGGAGGAACGTACCTCCTCAAGCCGGGAGAGCCCGCGCGGAGAGAGCTGGAGCACCACCGCGCGGCCGTCCTCCGGGTGCGAGGTGCGCTTGACGAGACCGGTGTCCACGAGCGGCGCCACCTGACGGGTGACCGTCGACGAGTCGATGCCCATGCTCGCCGCGAGCGCCTTGACGCCCATCGGCCCTTCTTTGTCGAGGCGGTTGAGCAGCAGGTACGCGGCGCGGTCCATGGAGTTGCGCACCTGCCCGACGCCGCCGAGCCGGGTCTGTTCGGCACGGCGCGCGAACACCGCGACCTCGTGCTGCAGCGTGTCGAGAAGACCGGTGTCACCGACGGTCGTCATGTCCATCGACATTTCAGGTGTTGTGGGCATGGCCAAAGGCTCAATTCATGCGTGGGGCGCTGGGTTGGGGGACAGAGTACGCGGACCGACCGCAGGCTGTACCGACGCCGCTGAAACCCGTCCCGGGGGTTGGTCACAACCGCGCCACCCCGCTGTGAACTGCGAGACTGGTGTCATGAGCTACAGCACGGCTGACTCCTTGCCGCGGGTGACGCTCGACGATGTGCGAGGCGCCCAGAAGATGCTCACGGGCATCTCACGTGTCACCGCGATGGAGGGCAGCAGGCACCTGACGCAGCTCGTCGGGGCGCCGGTGCACTTCAAGTGCGAGAACCTCCAGCGGACGGGCTCCTTCAAGCTGCGCGGCGCATACGTGCGTATCGCGGGCCTGCTGCCCGAGCAGCGCGCCGCGGGGGTCGTCGCCGCGAGCGCCGGCAACCACGCCCAGGGCGTCGCCCTCGCCTCCTCGCTGCTCGGCGTACGCTCCACGGTCTTCATGCCGAAGGGCGCCCCCTTGCCGAAGATCAGTGCCACCGAGGAGTACGGCGCCGAAGTGCGCCTGCACGGCACGGTGGTCGACGAGACGCTGGCCGCGGCCCAGGAGTACGCGGCCGAGACGGGCGCGGTGTTCATCCACCCCTTCGACCACCACGACATCATCGCCGGCCAGGGCACGGTGGGCCTGGAGATCCTGGAGCAGTGCCCCGAGGTGCGCACGATCGTCGTCGGCATCGGCGGCGGCGGACTCGCCGCGGGCATCGCGGTCGCGGTGAAGTCGCTGCGCCCGGACGTCCGGATCATCGGCGTCCAGGCGGAGGGCGCGGCCGCCTACCCGCCCTCGCTCGCGGCCGGGATGCCCGTGGCCGTCGCGAACCCGGCGACGATGGCCGACGGCATCAGGGTCGGCCGCCCCGGGGACGTGCCGTTCGAGATCATCGCCGAACTGGTCGACGAGGTCCGCACGGTTTCGGAGTACAACCTCTCCAGCGCCCTGCTGCTCTGTCTGGAGCGGGCCAAGCTGGTCGTGGAGCCGGCCGGCGCCAGCCCCGTCGCGGCCCTGCTGCGTGAGCCGCGCTCCTTCGAGGGCCCGGTCGTCGCGGTGCTCTCCGGTGGCAACGTCGACCCGCTGCTGTTGCAGCGCGTCCTGCGCCACGGCATGGCCGCCGGCGGCCGCTACCTGCAGGTTCGCCTCCGCCTCACCGACCGCCCCGGCGCCCTCGCGACGCTGCTGGGGGTGTTGTCAGTGGTCGACGCCAATGTCCTCGACGTGAGCCATGTCCGGACCGATCCCCGGCTCGGGCTCACGGAGGTGGAGGTCGAGCTGCACCTGGAGACGAGGGGGCCGGCGCACTGCGCCGAGGTCGGTCTCGCACTCCGCGAGGCGGGCTACACGGTCATCGAGTCAACTACCCGTAGCTAGAGCCAATGCCGCGTAGTTAAGCCGCAGGTGGGCTGGTCAAGGGCTGGCTCTGATCGCTGTGGATCCATGCTNCAATGCCGCGTAGTTAAGCCGCAGGTGGGCTGGTCAAGGGCTGGCTCTGATCGCTGTGGATCCATGCTGAGGCGAGCGTGTAGGTGCCGCGGCCTACTTTGTGCAGGAGCCCGTCCTTGGCCCAGTGACTCAGTTGAGCGCACAGACTGCGGAAGTGGGTGTACTCGAGTGCTTGGGCGATTTCCCGGGCTCGCCAGGGCCGGTGGGGGTCGGTGCGCAGGAGCTGGAGGGTGCGGTTTTTGCAGTCGCTCCTGGTGGGAGCGGTTGTCTGTTCCCGTGGAGCCCTCTGCTCAGCCGGTCGAGGTGTACCCGTGGCGGGTCGGGGGTGGATATCGATGGCCAGTCGGGTGATGTTCCGGCTGGTCAGCGGCCATGTCTCGGTTGGTTTGGCGGGATAGCGCGACATGGGGCACTTCACGGTGCGGGCGCTGATGCGCAGGCGGCGTGCGGGCAGTGGAGCGGCCAGGACGGCCTCGGTGATGGCGCTGTGCTTGGTGGCGGGCTCAGCCGGGGGCAGGACACCGCCGGCTGTGATGACCTGGTCGCGGGCGGCCTGGAGGGCGGCGGTGAAGCTCGCCCGGTCGGGATCGACGCCCGTCACGGATTCGACGGCGTCCACCATGGCGCTGCGCAATGCCTGGTAGAGCGTGAGGAGCGCCCAGATTTCCTGTTCGAGTCCGGACGGATCGCAGGAGCGCAGCACCCGGCCGGTGAGCAGGGTATGACGCAGGGAGTAGAACGCTGATTCCACTTCCCAGCGTTCGTGGTAGAGGCGCACGAGGGCATCGGCCGGATCGGCACGATGGTCGAGCAGGGTGGTGGCCAGCCGGTAGTGGTCGCCGACCTGTCGACCGTCGCTGGTGGTCACGGTGATATGGGCTTCGATGATGCGGAGTTTGAGGCCGCCGAGGAGGGTGAGGAAGGATCCGTCGGGCAGGGTGGCCAGCACTGCGGGGCGTCGCCTGGGGTTGAGCCGGACGAGCAGCTGAGCGCCGGTGTCGGCTGCCGAGTTGAGGAAGCCGTCTGCGTCGAAGCCGCGGTCGGCCAGCAGCAGCATCTTCGTGGACAGCAGTGGCAGCAGTCGTGATGCGTAGGCTGTCTCGCCGGTGCTGGTGGGTCCGAAGACCGCGCCGATCAGTCCACGGGTTCCCGTCTCGCACAGGGCCATCAGCCGCAAGGCGGGATAGCCGGCCAGGCCCCAGTGATGTCGGATCTTGCCCAGGAGAGCGCGGATGCGCGGCTGGTCGGGGGCCTTGAGCGAGCCGCAGCCGTCGAAGGCCACGGTCCGCCAGCGCCGGTAACACACACCGGGCGTCGACGGCTGGGCCAGCGGCCCGGCCAGTACTTCGAACAGCGTCTTCAGCGGCGCGGGGCCCAGGCGTCGGCGCAGGTCCCGCAGCGCCTTCTCCGAGGGACGGTGCAGTTGCAGCCCGTGCAATCCGGCGACCAGCTTGTCCCATACCCGTGCGTATCCAAGGGACGGGAACAGGGCCAGTGCCAGGAGGAAGTACATCCCGACACGTGAGGGAAGGCACCGCAGCCGCTTGTGGGTGGTACGGGTCTGGGCCAGGACGTCGTCAACGAGTTCGAAAGGAACGTACTGGGTGAGCTCACCCAGGTGTCCGGGAGCGAAGACGCCTTCGGCGACCGTGATGGTGCGGGTGAGCGTGGAGATGGCAGACTGGCCGGGCAACGGGACCTCTCGTGGCAGGAAGATCTTGGTCGGTTTCCCTGCTCTACCAGAGGTCCCGTCTTCGTACCGACCCAAGCCCAGCCCAACTTGACCGACCCACCCTGCGGCTTAACTACGCGGCATTGNGTCTTCGTACCGACCCAAGCCCAGCCCAACTTGACCGACCCACCCTGCGGCTTAACTACGCGGCATTGGCTTTAGCGACGGGTAGTTGACATACGCCTGGTAGACGCTCTCCCGCGTCCAGTCCTTGTTCTCACCGCGCAGCGGCCACGAGGAGACGTCGTTGCTGTTGATGACCTTGTGGAAGTCGGTGGGGGACGCGGCGTCCTGCTGACGGATGAACTCCGCCGCCACCCGGGCCGTGTAGACGCGGCGCAGATCGGCGTAGCGCGGGTCGGTGTTCACCCGCCGCTCGACCTCGGGCATGATCAGCCGGTTCATACGGTCCTCGGTGGCCTTCTTCTCGGCCTCGTCGAACCGACGCCAGGCCCTCGTACACACCGGTCAACCGCCTGTGCGGAATCCTCGACGCGGACGGCGGAAGCCTCGTCGGCGACCTCGACATCTACACGCCGGAGGAGTGATCGCCGGGCTCTCCGGCGCTCGGCCGACCCTGCGGGACCGTACCCGGCGCAGCGAAAGGCCCGCCGAACCGGCATGGTTCGGCGGGCCTTTGATGTGGTGTCAGGCTCCCGGTGGCGGGACCCGAGTCGGTCGGCCCGCGCCCCGCGTCAGCGAGTACCCGCCGATGCCGGCCAGCGCGGCGAGCACCGCGCCGATCGCCGTCCAGACCCAGCGGTCGCTCCACCAGCCCGACGCCCAGCCGTCTTCCGGTTCGAGGGAGGAGAGGACGGCCTTCGTCGAGGATTCCTCGTCCTCGTCCTGTTGCGAGGTCACCGCGATGCCCGGCACCAGCGGCTGCGCCAGCGAACCGTCCACCGCCGCCGAACCGCCGATGTCCTTGGAATCGGCCCCGACCTCGACACCGACCGGCAACCCGAGATCGGCCGTGGCCAGCCGGATCGTGGTCAGGCGGATGTAGTACGTGCCCGGCAGCGGGTCGTCGGACCACTGCTCCGACCAGGCGCGCACCGTACGCAGGGTGCAGGACAGCTCCACGGAGGTGGCCTCCGCTCCGGCGGTGCGGGTCTGCGCGCCGTACTGGCAGGCCTGGCGGCGCCGCAGTCCGTCGTACACGTCGAGCTGCCAGGTGGAGGAGGACTGGGCCGCCTCGGGCAGCTTGACCGTCGCCCGCACGGTGGGCCGGCCTCCGGCGTCCGCCGGGAACGACCAGTACAGGTAGTCGCCGGTCGAGGCGCTCGCCGTGGCGGTCCGGCCCTGCTCGAACTCCGCCGCCGTACGGAAGGAGGTGCCCGCCTCGGTGGGAGCGTCACCGTCGGCCGAGGGGCTCGCCGAAGGGGTCGAGTCGGCCACCGCCGGGGACACCGCCAGGCCCAGCGTCAGCAGGGCCGCGCTCAACACACGTGTGATCCGCATCAGTTGGTCCTCCAGACCGCGACACGCCAGCGCGACAGCCAGCCCCACAGCACACCCGCCAGGAAACCGACGAGCACCAGCACGCCGAGCAGCCACCAGCCGCGGCCGAGGCCGAAGGAGGCCACGTCGCTCGCCTGGTCGGGACCGCCCACGACGTCGACGGTGATTTCGAGCGGCAGACCGGGCGTGGTCTTCACACCGCTCGCGGGCGAGTAGGAGTTGGTCACCTGGAGGCACACGCTCTCGGCGACGTCCTCCTCTGCTGGGTCCTCTGCGTTCTCGGCCTCCGGCTTCGGGTAGCGCAGGCCCGTCGAGATGACATCGGTACGGCCGGTGCCCGCCGCCTCGCCGCGTACGATCTCGCGGTTCTTGACGGTCACCGCCCGCAGCAGCACCCCGTAGTCGGGATTGACCTCGCGGTCGGCCGCCACGCTCACCGAGGCGCGCAGTTCCTGGCCCGGCTTCACGTCCACGCGGTACCAGCGCTGCTGCCCGAACTCCTCGCGGTCGGTGTACAGACCCGACGTGAGCGTGGGCGCCTTCGCGCACGTCTCGGCGCCCTCGACGGCCTTCGGCACGACGACCGGGTCGGCGGCGCGGTCGACCAACTGGTTGACTCGGTCGGTGAGTTCGTCGCGGTGCTCGATCGAGGTGTACGAGCCGCCGGTCGCCTCGGCGATGCAGCTCAACTGGACGCGCATCTTGGCGTTGGGCACCAGGCCGAGCGTGTCGATGGTCAGGCCGATGCCCTTCGCCGCGATCTCGCGGGCCACCTCGCACGGGTCCAGCGGAGCGCAGGTGTCCTCGCCGTCACTGATCAGCACGATGCGCTTGGTGCCCTCGCCGCCCTCCAGGTCGTCGGCCGCCTTCAGCAGCGCGGGACCGATCGGGGTCCAGCCGGTCGGTGCGAGCGTGGCCACCGCCGCCTTCGCCTCGGTACGGTCCAGTGGTCCCACCGGGTAGAGCTGCGCGGTGTCCTTGCAGCCCGTCTTGCGGTCGTCGCCCGGGTAGTTCGCGCCCAGGGTGCGGATGCCGAGCAGGACCTCCTCGGGCGTGGCGTCCAGTACCTCGTTGAACGCCTGCTTCGCCGCGGCCATCCGGGACTGCCCGTCGATGTCCTTGGCCCGCATCGAACCGCTCACGTCCAGCAGGAGGTTGACCTTGGGCGCGGTGGCCGTGGTCTCGTCGGCGACGGCCGTGGACGGGACGGCGATCCCGACCGTCAGGGCGGCGAGCAGGGCGAATACCCCTGCCGCCAGCCGTTGTCTTGTGATCATCGGCGGATCCTATTGATCCATGGGGTCACCGTTCAAAACGTGTCCAGCTGTTGACGAACCGTTCACCGCAGCGGGTTCGGCACCTCCGCCCAGATGTCCCCCTCCCGCTCCGGCGACAGCCGCATCAGCGTGTACGCCTTCGTGGGCACCGGCCCGTCCAGCAGTGCCGCGAGATCGGGGGTGCGGGGCAGATCGCGTACGACGGTGGAGAGGGCCTCACGCAGGGCCGGCGTCGAGCCGGCCGTCACCCCCAGGGCGCCCGCGATCAGTCCTGCGAACAGCTTGCGGCGCAGCGCGGTCTCGTCGTCCGTGACGATGCGGCCGGAGAGGGCCGGGGCGGGGATGCCGTGGCGGGCGAGGCGGGCCGGACTGACCCGGATGTCGGCCAGGTCGCGGTAGACGAGGCGGAGCGGGGCTCCCGTGGGGGACAGGATCACCAGGAGGTTCTGGCTGTGTGCCTCCAGGGCCACGCCCAGGTCGAGCAGACGGAGACAGGCCGTGAGGGCGAGCCGGGTGAAGTCGGCGAGCCAGGAGGGTTTTTGGGACAGGCCGGTCGTCGTCAGGGCCCGAACCGGGACGACATGCTCACCGGTCGCCGCGTACGTCTGGGGCGACTCGCGCAGCACGGCTGCCAGATCAGGGGAGTGGGCGGTGACGGCACCCAGGGTGCGGGTGATGTGCAGCAGGCCGTCCGTGTGGGTGGCGATGTCCTCGGCGAACGCGGAGACCGTCTGGGATGTCTTGACCGAGTAGACCGAGATGTCCCGGACGAAGGAGGTGAGTCGGGCGCTGAAGGCGGTCTTGATGTGCGGACCGTCGGGTAGGGCGAAGGTGCGCAGGGACATCAGAGGATGTGCCGAAACGCCTTCTCGCAAGGGGAACTTGAGGACGTGCTCGGCCTGCCAGGGATGGACCGGGATCAGTACCCGGTCCCCGTCGCGGAACCGCTCCGGCCATGCGCCCACGACCAGGCAGTCATCCGCCTCGGCCAGCCCCAGATGCACGACCGGCCGGTGCTCCGGGCCGTAGGCGAGCTGCTCGGCCACAGAAAACTGGGGCCGAGAGCGGCAGTTGGGGTGGAGGGGATGGCCGTCGACCACCCGCTGCTCCCACTCCCAGCTCGTCACGGGCGCCGGGGCGTCCTCCGGCTGGTTCGCTCGGGAGAGCGCCAACGAGGCGACGCTGTGGTCGAGCTCGGCCGCGAAAGCGGAACCGTGCGGGACGGCCAGGGCCGTCATGAGGTGTGCCGGACGGTCGTACGGCCTGTTGTCGAGCCGCACTTCGGTGACGTACTCGGCCATGGAGTACGCATCCGCGTGCGGACCGTGCAGCCGGCGCCCGTCGGCCAGGTGCAGCGTGAGTCCGTCGCGGCCCGGCTCGCGGCGCGTGACCCAGGGCAGCGGTTCGTAGGCGAGCGCCCGCCACAGCCGGGACAGCACGGCCGCCCGGGCGCCGGGGAGCGCGGCCTCGTACGGCAGGGTCAGATCGGGGCGGGCGGCGGCCAGCTCGGCGCCGAGCACCGCCTCGGCATCGGACAACGGACGACGGTCCACGGGCGGACTCCTCGGGTGCGGGTACGGACTCGGGCTGGTACGGGGACAGTGACGCGACGGCGTATGACCACTGCCCGTACCGCTTCGTCGCGACGCATGACGGCAGACATACTGATCACGAATACACCGTATGGAACGAATGGACCCCGTGGACGCCAATCCGCCCCGCGACGCCATCGGCACCGCCGCCGACGCCCACGCCGCCGCACCGCTGCTCAACTGTCTCCTGCGGGAGCTGGGCGAGCCCGTCGAGGCGGGCGGGGGCGACGCGGAGCATGTGGTGCCGGGCGCGACCGGCGCCACTGGAGTGCACCGGCTCAGGGCCAGCGGTCGTCTCCTGCGCGTACGCGGTACTCGCCGCCCCACCTGCCCCGAGGTGCTCACGGACGGCACCTGGCATCCCCTCACCCACACCGAACTCGTCAAACTCACCGCCGAGGAACTCCGCCTCCTCACCGGCCTGTCCAACCCCGAACTGCCCGCCGAGATGCTCGACAGCCGTGAGGCCGTGGCCGCCATCCTCACCGCCCGCGCCCGCGCGACGGCGCCCGAGGACCCGTACCGTCTCTCCGAGCAGTCCCTGATCACCGGGCACCCGTACCACCCCGCCCCCAAGGCCCGCGGCGGCCCGCCCGCCGCCTGGCTGCCGTACGCGCCCGAGGCGTACGCCGCCTTCCCCCTGATCCTGCTCGGGGTCCGCGAGGACACGGTGGTCGAGGAGGGTGACACCGCCGTCCTCGA
>NZ_VTHJ01000034.1:103773-135151 GCF_008386495.1 Streptomyces tailanensis
AGATGCTCGACAGCCGTGAGGCCGTGGCCGCCATCCTCACCGCACGCGCCCGCGCGACGGCGCCCGAGGACCCGTACCGTCTCTCCGAGCAGTCCCTGATCACCGGGCACCCGTACCACCCCGCCCCCAAGGCCCGCGGCGGCGGCCCGCCCGCCGCCTGGCTGCCGTACGCGCCCGAGGCGTACGCCGCTTTCCCCCTGATCCTGCTCGGGGTCCGCGAGGACACGGTGGTCGAGGAGGGTGACACCGCCGTCCTCGACGCGCTGGGCACGGCCCCGCCCGGCTACCGTCTCCTGCCCGCCCATCCCTGGCAACTCGATCTCGTGGCCCGGGAGTTGGCAGAGTACTTCGCCGACGGCCGCCTTGTACGGCTGGGGCGCACGGAGGGCGAGGTGTGGCCGACGGCGGCGATCCGGACGGTGTACGCCCCCGAGGCGGACCTCTTCCTCAAGTTCAGCCTGGATGTGCGCATCACCAACGACGTCCGCCGCCTGTGGCGCCACGATCTGCTCAAGCTGCGCCGCACGGATACGGCGGTCACCGCGGCCTTCGCCGAACTGCCAGGCGCCGCTTGGCTGGGCGACGGCGGCTACCGCACCGCCGGCTTCGCCTTCGAGGAGTTGGCGGTACTGGTCCGCGACGGACTGGCCGACCACCTGGCCCTCGGCGCGACTCCCTTCCTCGGCGCCGCCCTCACCGAGGACACCGCGGCCTTCCCGGGCAACCCGCTGGTCCGCGCCACCGACCCCGAGGCCTGGTGGGAGGCGTATCTGCGCGAGGTCGTGCCCCCGGCCCTCGGCGCCTTCCACCACCACGGTGTCGTCCTCGAAGCCCACCTCCAGAACACGCTCGTCGCCTGCGACGTCACCGGTGCCCCCGTGCAGGTCCTCTACCGTGACGCCGAGGGCGTCAAGCTTCTGCCGGATGTGACGCGCGCGGCGGGCTGGGAACGGCTGGTCTACTGCCTGCTCGTCAACAACCTCCTGGAGATCGCGGCGGCCCTGGTCGAACACCATCCGGGCGTCGATCCCTGGCCTGCCGTACGACGCGAGTTCGGGCGGCACCGCGACATCCCGGAGGTCGAGGAACTCCTCAACTCCCCGACCCTCCCCGGCAAGACGAACCTGCTGCTCCGCTGGACGGCGGCGGACGGGGCGGACGCGCGGTATCTGCCGCTGCCCAATCCCCTGGCCGGGTACGGAACTTCACAGTGACCGACTTTGCCGACGATCTGGCGGGCGGCCGAGCCGTCTCTCAGTCGGCTCGGAGGCTGTCGTCCAGGTGGGTGAGGAGGCCGCCGGTCAGGTCGGTCAGCTGGGTCACCTGATCCGGGGTCAGGGTGTCGAAGACGAGCCTGCGCACCGCGTCGACGTGGCCGGGGGCGGCCTGCTCGATGGCGGTCCGGCCGGTGGGGGTGAGGCGGAAGGTGGCGGCCTCCTGTTCGGGGCCGTCGGGGAGGTGGTTGATGTGGGACCGGCCGTGGCTGACGGTCTGTAGGCGCGTGGTGCGGGGGATTCTGAGGTTCTCGTAGCGGCGAAGCGCCTCAGGGGGGTCGTCGAGACCGTCGGACAGACAGCGTGCCAGGACCGCGGCGTCCTCGATCGCCTGGGCGGCGCCCTGGCCGAAGAAGGGGAACATGGGATGGGCGGTGTCCCCCAGCAGTGTCGCGCCGCCCTCGGTCCACCGGGTGAGGGGGGCGCGGTCGAGCAGGGCCCACCGGCCCGGGGTGCCTGCGGCGCGGATGAGGTCGGTCAGGCGTTCGTCCCAGCCGTGGAACTCGGCGAGGAACTCCTCCACCGTGGCGGTCGCGGTCCAGGACTCGGAGGCGAAGTCCCCCGCAGGGGCGAAGGCGACCAGGTTGACGTACGCGCCCGCGGAGACCGGGTAGTGCACCAGGTGGTGGCCGGGACCGATCCACAGCGTCTGGGCCGGCCGCCGGGCGAACTCCGGGGCCCGCTCGGCGGGGACCAGGGCCCGGAAGGCACACAGACCCGAGTACGTCGCGGGTGAGGCTCCGACCATCGTGTCGCGCACGGCGGAGTGCACGCCGTCCGCGCCGATCAGGACGTCCGCCTCGGCCGACCGGCCGGCGGCGAAGCGGAGCCGCCAGGCGTCGCCGATGAGTTCGAGACCGACGCACTTGTGACCGAGTACGACGGACTCCGCCGGCACCTGCGACCGGATGGCCGCGAGGAGGTCGGCTCGATGCGCGGTGTAGGTGTGCTCGCCGTAGAGGCGCTCGCAGGTGGCGGCCAGGTCCTCGGAGGAGAGGACCCTTCCGTCCGCCCAGCGACGGAACTCCCAGCCGGTGTCGAGCTGGACGGCGTGTCGGCGTACGTCGTCCAGGGCCCCGAGCTTGCGGAGCTGGCGGGCGGCATTGGGGGCGATCACGAGACCGGCGCCCACCTCGGCCAGGCGCGGCGCCTGTTCGTAGACGGTGGCTGCGATCCCTTCACGGTGCAAGAACGCCGCAGCGGAGAGTCCGCCGATGCCACCACCGAGGATCGCGATCCTCGGCCCCGCGGTCGTGCGTTCTGTCATCCCTCAGCTCCTCGGACGATCGGCGCGACCATGTGCACCGCCGTGGTCTTCGATGCGCACATGCTGCCCGCCTCGGGAGACGCGCGCGTATGGATAGGCCCGGGCCTCTTACGGAGAGGCCCGGGCCATCAGGAGCAACTAGGGTGCGGTGGGCGTCAGTTGAGGGCCCACTTCTGGTTGTTCTGGCCGTTGCAGGTCCACAGGATCAGCTTGGTGCCGTTGGCGGTTGCCGCTTCGGAGGCGTCCAGGCAGAGGCCGGAGAGGTTGTTGGTGAGGGTGCCGTCGGGGTTGGCGGTCCACTTCTGGTTGGTGCCGTTTGTGCAGTCCCAGATGATGACCTTGGTTCCGTTGGTGGTGCCGTTGTTGTCGGCGTCGAGGCACTTGTTGCCGTAGACGACGAGTTCGCCGCGCGAGGTCTGCTGGAAGGTCTGGTTGCGTCCGCCGGAGCAGTCCCAGATCTGTGCCTGGGTGGCGTTGACGTAGGTGTTCTTGTCGATGTCCACGCAGCGGCCCGAGGCGGCGCCGACGAGGGCGGTGCCGTTGGTGCCGGGGATGCCCTGGACGCGCACGGCGTCGATGTCGGGGGCGGTGCTGCCGGAGACCGCGGCGAACTTCACGGTGTTGGCGCCCTTGGCCAGGTGGGCGAGCACGGACACGGTGCGGTAGGTGGTGGCCGAGCCGGTCGGCGGGAAGGCCACGACGTACGTGTACTGGCCGCCCACCTGCACGGTGGCCTTACGGGCGGTGCTGCCGCCGTTGGCGTAGGTGATGTCCACCAGCTTCGTGCCCGCCGCCCCGGCGGTGACGTTGCCGAAGGTCGGGGTGGTGGCGGTGGTGGTGTCCTCGTACGTCGAGCCGGACGCCTCGGTGCCGGAGACGGTCAGCAGGACTGCGTCGTTGGCGGGGACGGAGGTGGTGTAGCCGGTGGCGAACGATCCGGCGTCGGTGCGCGTCCAGGCGTTGCGTACGCGGGCGGAGGCGGTGGTCAGGCCGAGGTCGGTCCAGCGGACGGTGATGTTCGCGGCCGCGCCGGTGCGGTTGAACAGCATCACCGCGCGCTTGCCGGTGCCGGAGAGGACCTTGCCGTACACCTGGAGGTTGCGGGTGTCCTCGGCGACCTTGACGCCCTGCAGGCCGCGCGGGTCCTGGTTGATGGCGAGGACCTCGGGGTTGGTGAGGATGTCGCGGGTCTCGGTGGTCATCGTGGCCACGTTGTTGCCGGCCAGCAGTGGTGCCCCGGAGATCGCCCACAGGCTCATGTGGAGCCGGTTGCGTTGGGCGGTCATGCCGTTGAGGCCGACCATCAGCATGTCGGGGTCGTTGACGTAGCCGGTGTGGTGGGCGGCGGGTTGCAGGGCTTCGTCGAAGTTGCGGTACATCTTCGTCAGGCCGGGGGTCTCCTTGTACAGGAGCACGTCATGGCTGGTGCGCCACAGGTCGCCGTAACCGGTCGCCCAGTTCCAGGGCAGTCCGGTGCCCCACTCGCAGAAGGAGAGCACGAGCTTGCGGCCGGTGACGGCGGACGCGGCCTCGTTGGCGGCGGCGATCTGCTTGTACTGGGTCTCCTGGTCCAGGCCCTCGACCCGGCCGCCGCACCAGTCGATCTTGACGTAGTCGAAGCCCCAGCGCTGGAAGGTCTCCAGGTCCTGCTGGTAGTGGCCCTCCATACCGGTGTTGGGGGCGGCGGGGCGGGTGGTGGGGTAGTAGTAGCCGCAGCCCTGTTTGCCGGCGTCGGTGTAGATGCCGGCCTTCAGGCCCTTGCTGTGGATGTAGTCGGCGATGGCCTTCATGCCGCCGGGCCACAGGGTCTCGTCGACGACGATGTTGCCGTTCGCGTCGCGGGCGCCCTGCCACCAGCCGTCGTCGAGGTTGACGTACTTGTAGCCGGCGGCGGCCATGCCGGAGGAGACCAGGGCGTCGGCCTGCTGCTTGATGACGGTGTGGTCGATGCTGCTGAAGAAGCTGTTCCAGGACGCCCAGCCCATCGGCGGCGGGGTCACGCCGGTTTGGGTGGTGCTGACCGCGGCCGGCTCGGCCGCCAACGGGGCTGACGGCTCAGGGCCGTTCAGGGCCGCCAGACCGGCCACGGCCAGAGCGAGGGCCACGATGCGCGCCGTGACGCGTCCGGCCCATCTTCGGGTGAAGACGTACGACATGGGGGTGTGTCTCCTGTGGTCAGTGGCCGAGGGTGCGCGGGGACCCTCAGGGCGACGAACGGCGGGTGCGGGTACGACAGTTGGTCGATGGGTCGAACGAAGTTCGGCCAATCGGTCAGAAGGTAAGGGTGAAGTGAGGGCAGGTCAATGGTTTTGTCGTTTCTTGTTGATTCCTGTGAGGCCGCATCAGGTGGAGGTGTCCACGCGCGGTGGCGCCGCCGCCGATCCGGCTGCGGCGGTTCCTGTTTCGGGAGCTCAACGGTGTTCTGGCATGCGCTGATTGGCTCTGGCGGCTGTCTTGACACCTTCTGACCCACCTGCGGGTGATGCTGCACTTCGTGCCGGAGGCCCTGGTGACGGGCGAGGCGCTGGCGTATGCCTTCAGGCCGCTGGCGTCCGCGAAGCGGTTCTTGTCGTCTCCGATCTCGGCGAGCATCCGGGCGCCGAGTCGGATGCCGAGGCCGGGGAAGCTGAGGATCACTTCAGCGTCTGGGCGCTCTACCTCGACCAGTACGCCTCCGGACGCGGTTAAATGCCGGTCCTGACGACCGACCCGTCCGCCTCCGGCACCTACCGGCTCCCGGCGTCGGGAACTTACAACATGGGCGGCACCAAGAAGCGCCACGGCTCGATCCTGAACCTCACGGCCGCCGAGGAGAGCCGCGTGCTCGCCCGCTGGCCCAGCACCGCGAGCAACCGGCTCCAGTCGTACAACTACCAGGACCGCTACGTGCGGCATGCCAACTTCGACGTGCGCATCGACCAGAACGTCACCGGCGCGGACGCCCAGTTCCGGCTGAGGCCCGGCCTCGCGGGCACCGGCACCGTCTCCTTCGAGTCGGTGAACTTCCCGGCCACTTCCTGCGGCACTCCGGATTCGACTTCCAGCTCGCCTACAACGACGGCACCAGCCAGTTCGCCCAGGACGCCACGTTCCGCCAAGTCGCGGGGCTCGCCGACAAGGCATGGTCGTCGTTCCAGTCGTACAACCACCCGGACCGCTACATCCGGCGCTACGGCTTCCAGTTGCGGCTCGGCCGATCACCACCGCCACGGGACGCGGCGACGCCACCTTCCGCGTGACGAGCTGACCTGCACCGACAGGGAGCCGGCTACTGTGCTCGCTTCATGCTGAGAGACGTCACAGTCACCCGCTATGTCGCACCCCTGCGGTCCGGCGGCTCCGTCCCCGGGATCGTCGAGGCCGACGACCTGGGGACGTACGTCGTGAAGTTTTCCACCCAGGGGGCGCTGACCTGCGGTGATTCGGCTGTTTGCCCCCGCCCGGCTCCTTCGCGCCCGACCGGGCGGCCGTGTCGTCTTCCTCCCGTGCGCTCTCGTCGTGCACCATGACCGCGTGCGGACCCAGGGCGTCGACGTTCCTCCACGGGAGGGCCCGGTGGAGTGGGCCTGCCAGTAGTAGGCCGTGGCTGGCGAGGGTGAAGCATCGGATGCTGCCCGTCGAGGCGTCGAACGCGAGGTCCTTGACCTGCCCGAGGTCGTCCCCCGCCAGTGTGACTACTGGCTTCTTGGCGATCTCGCCGGCTCGCATGTACTGGCTCGCATGTAGACGGTCACGGCTTCTGCCCTCCTCCCTCCGGAGGCCGATGGCCCTGAGCTATTACTCCACGGGAGCGGCGCCGAGCCTGGGGTGGCACGATCAAAGCGGCTCCCGCGAGGACGATCGCGAGAGCGGCGATGAGCCAGATCCACCATTCCATCTCGAAGCCCCTTTACTCCCGGTATCATCGATATGTCTCCCTTTCAGGGTCGACCCACCGAGGCTCAGGTGTCGACTGCAAGAGATGAGGATCAGCCTTCGCAAGGGCGCGCCGAGGGACGGACCGTGACGGCGATCTTCGTTGGCGCCCAGTCATCACGGTGCCGGGATGGTCAGGACGCTGTCGTCGTAGTCGATGGTGATCGAGCCGAAGTCGCTGAGCATGTCAGAGCCGAGCAGGCCCTGAATGCTGCCGCCTTCCCCGGGAGGGCCGAGGTCGATGACGGTGACCTCGCCCGGGTCGAGACGTACGTCACCGACCTCCCACTGGCCCACCTGGGCAACAGGAACCTGCCCGCTGCCGAGAACTCCGCTCACCGAACGGCGTTCACCGGTGGGCTCAAGACCGACCCGGTCGGCGACGTCGTCGTCGACGACGCTGGTGGAGGCACCGGTGTCCAGGGCGAACTTGAAGGGCCCTCGCCTTCGATGGTCACCGGGACGAACGCCGGCGTCCGGCCGGCCTGCTCCACGACCCTGAGGGGCACCTCGCGCGCCGCCCCGGGGGAGGTCTGCCTCACAAGCGAGCTGTCGGGATCTCCGTGCGCGATGCAGCCCGCGAGCAGCAGCGCGGCCAGAGGCGCAGCAACGAGTCGGCTCTTCCACCGATACCTGGTGCCGGACGTGTCGTCGTCTCGCAGCCGCATGCGGCCGAAGTGCCCACCCAGCCACCGCCCCGGACGAGATGACCCGTATGTACGAGCACCACGACGCGCTGCTCCACTCCGTGCGGGATGGAGTGCTCATACTCAGTGACGACGGGCGACTGCTCCTCGCCAACGACGAGGCCATACGACTGCTGGAGTTGTCCCCGCTTGGCCTTCGCTTTGGTTTCCCGCTGAGGCTGCAGGACCAGAGCGACGACGGCGCTGACCGCGGGCAACACCACGAGCGCCACCTGAAGCACGAAGGTAGTGGCCGGATCCCGGCGTAACTGTCAAGCCTGCGGCGGGAGTTGGGGCGTCCATACAGAAGCCGGCGCAAGCTGCCTCAAGCCGGCAGGTCAACGAGGTCATCGTCGCCACGACGATGAGCGGACAGCCGATACCTGCCGGCAACTCGGCGCCCCTCGCCGGATGCCCCTTAGCCGGTGCACTCCACCTCCGGATCCGGTGTGCACCCGAGTTGTCGATTTTTTTCGTTTTGCTGGAGATATGCGTGGTACGCGAGTGACGAATCGTTGCTCGTGGTTTCCCTGTGGTCTGAGGGACAGGAGCGACACCACCTCACCTGAGGGGACACTATGAACAAGGGCAAGAAGCGCAGGGGGGTCGTGGGCCTGACGCTGGGAGCCACCGTTCTGACGTCGGTGGCGGTGACGGGGGCCGGCCCGAGCGGGACCGGCCAGGCACCGGGCCTGCCACATCCGGGGACGGGGACGCGGCAGGAGATGCGCACCTACTCGAACGACGACGGCCTCAGTTTCAGGGAGTTCGCACGGCGCGGGAACACCAGAACCGACTCCGCGACGGTGCGGGTCCAGCTCCTCCCGACGGACGCCACGACGGTTCGTCGTGGCGCCGGCGTCGCTGTCGTAGGCAGGCCGGGCGAATTCAGTTGGGACGCGGTGACAGGCCGTCCCAACACATGCTCCATCAGCGTCGTGGGAGGCCCTGTCTCCCGCAACCAGACGGTGACCTGGACCATCGAACTGAGCGTGCCGGAGGCGGAGGTACAGGGCCCGAGGCGCAGGGGGGAGCCCCCGGTGCAGCAAGAGTGCTCCAGGCCTTTCACATTCCGGGTGACAGAGGTGCCGACAGGTGAACGCGATGAGGACAACAACCTCATCTTCAGGCAAAGCATCCGGGCGATCGGCTGAACGCGGCAGGTGAACTGGGCAGCGCCCACGTTTGCCTCTTCCAGGCCGGTGAAGCCGAGACCGGCGTGGTGGCTCCGGCCTCGGCCTCGCGGAGGCGGCGGGTGATCCACAAATCGGCGCACGTCGGTCTCGAACTGCTCCGGCTCCTGCGCCGAGACCGGATCGCGGAACTCGTGCAGGTCCCGCACGACCGCCGGATCGGGGTCGGTGACCCCCGCTGCCGACCCTGTCACCCCATGACCCTCTGCGGAACCTGCGCCACGTCGTCCGAGTGACGCTCACACGGTGTCGGCGACATCCAACGAAGTGAGACGCCGCGGCACTCCACCAGGACCGCTCGCTTCCGACCGCACCACCGTCTGCGACCCCTGAGCGACGTGACCATTTATCCACACATGCTCGTAGGATGTGTGGGTAGAGCCGATCGGCGCACGAGGGCCCCTGGCAGACGAAAGCGGCTGGTCCCGATGGTTTCCTGGGATGACGTGGGGGGACTCAACAGGGCGTACGAGCGTTTCCTGACGGAGGGCTCGGCGGGGGCGGAGGTGCGGGGCCCCATCCTGAGCTCCTGGCAGCGTTCCAGGGCCCTGGGCGTGGTGCCCAACCAGCTGGAGATCCCCTACCAGGAAGATCTGGACCAGGAGTGCCGCCTGCTCGACGCGGCGAGGCCGGTGCTCGACCGACTGGAGTCCGCGGTCCGCGGCGGCCAGGTCAGCGTCATCCTCACGGACGGGCAGGGCTGGGTGCTCCAGAGGAGAACCAGTTCGCCGGAGCTCGACAGGAGCCTGGACGCGGTCAATCTCGCGGTTGGTTTCACGTTCGCCGAGTCGGTCGCGGGCACCAACGGGATCGGCACAGTGCTTGCCGAGCGGCGCCCTGCCTTCATCATGGGCCGTGAGCACTTCGCCGAGTGCATGTCGCCGTTCACCTGCGTGGGTGCTCCCATCCGTAACCCGTTGAGCGGCGAGGTGGAAGGCGTCCTGGACCTGACCTGCCTGAGAGAGGAGACCAACTCCGCGATGCTGCCCCTGGTCCGTAAGGCCGCCGGGGACATCGAGCAGCGGCTGCTCGAAGGCACCACCAGCCGGGAACACCAGTTGCTCAGCGCCTTCCTGCGCTCCCGCAAGCCGACTGGGCAGCCGGCGAGCAGGTCGTTCTCTCGTGCCGTCGGCGCGTTCACCATGATCGACAAGAGCCTCGCCCCGGGCGACCAGGCGTTGTTGCGCCGGAAGGCCGCCGAGCTGATCTCCTCCCCGGGCCGGGCCGCGGCCGAGGTGGCGCTCTCCGACGGCCGCGTGGCCAGCCTCACCTGCCAGCAGATGACCGGTCCGAAGGGCCAGGCCGGCGCCGCGGTCGAAGCCGTTCTCACCCCCGCCCGAGAACGCTCCCGGATGCGCCCGAAGACGGCCCCGCAGCCCGGGTGGGCCGAGGCGCGGCTCGACCGGGCGACGGTGTCCGGCCCTGCCATGGCTGTGACACGGCCCGGGGCGGTTGAGACCGGCGAGCGACGTGCGACGGAAGCGGGCGACGGCGCGGACGGCGGCGAGTGGCTGCTGATGCTCGGCGAGCCCGGTGTGGGGCGGCTCGCGGTCCAGGCCCGGCAGCGCCTGGAACTCCTCTGCGACGCCAGCGTCCACATCGGCAGCACCCTGGACGTGGTCCGGACGGCCGAGGAGCTGGCCGAGATGGCCGTCCCGCAGCTGGCGGACACCGTCGCCGTCGACCTCCTGGCGCCTGTGCTGACCGGTTCGGAACGGGCCCCGCGGCACGGCGAGCTCCGCCGGGCGGCGCTGTGCACCGTAGGCCGGGGGAACCCGCTCACGGACGCGGCAGGTGACCCCGTCCGCTATGCGCCGTCCACCCCTCAGGCCCGGTGCCTGGCCGGACGCCAGTCGATACTCGAACCGGTGCTGTCCGCCCCCATGGGCCGGCAGGCCCACGAGCCGGCGCGTGCTGCGGAGATCCTCGGGTCGGGGATTCACTCGCTGATCGTGGTGCCGATGCACGCCCGCGGCACATTGCTGGGAGTCGTCAGCTTCTATCGCTCCGAGGAGCCTGCCGCGTTCGAGGGAGACGACCTGTACCTCGCCGAGGAGTTGGTCGGCCGCGCCGCGCTGTGCATCGACAACGCCCGGCGCTACACGCGCGAGCACGCCGTCGCCCTCGCCCTGCAGCGCAGCCTGCTGCCCCGCCGTCTGCTCACGCACAGCGCCGTCCAGGTGGCGCACCGCTATCTGCCCGCAGAGGCCGGGGTCGGCGGCGACTGGTACGACGTGATCCCGCTCTCCGGTGCCCGGGTGGCGCTCGTGGTCGGCGACGTCGTCGGTCACGGGGTGCAGGCGGCGGCCACCATGGGCCGTCTGCGGACCGCGGTGCACAACTTCGCCGCGCTCGACATGCCCGCCGACGACCTGCTCTACTCCCTCAGCGACCTGGTGGAAGGGCTGGACGCGGATCAGGAGGCGGCGTCCGAGGGCAGGATCGGCACCGACGACACCGACAGCGGCGGCCAGATCGTCGGTGCCACTTGCCTGTACGCCGTCTACGACCCGGTGTCCTGTCGGTGCACGCTGGCCCGTGCGGGGCACCCTCTCCCGGCGCTCGCACTGCCCGATGGGACCGTGGAATTCCCCGACATCCCCGCGGGACCTCCGCTGGGCCTGGGCGGTCTGCCCTTCGAGTCCGTCGACCTGGACATCCCCGAAGGCAGCGAGCTGGTCCTCTACAGCGACGGGCTCATCGAGGACCGCGCCCGTGATATCGACGAGGGACTCGCCCTGCTGCGGCAGGCCTTGAGGCGGCGCGAACGCACGCCGGAGCAAACGTGCGACACGGTCCTCAAGGCATTGCTGCCCGCACACCCCGCTGACGACGTCGCCCTGCTCGTGGCCCGCATGCGGGCACTGGACCCCGGTCAGGTCGCCACCTGGGACCTCGAGCCCGAACCCGAGAACGTCTGCCGAACCCGTATGAAGGTGGCCGAGCAGCTGGGTCGCTGGGGTCTGGAAGAGCTGTCGTTCACCACCGAACTGATCGCCAGCGAACTGCTCACCAACGCAATCCGGCACGCGCGCGGCCCCATCCGGGTCCGGCTGCTCCGCGATCGGAACCTGATCTGCGAGGTCTCCGACGGCAGCAGCACCTCCCCTCGGATGCGGCGCGCCGCCACCACCGACGAAGGCGGGCGCGGACTCTTCCTGATCGCCCAGCTCGCCGCCCGCTGGGGCACCCGCTACACCATCGACGGCAAGGTCATCTGGGCCGAGCAGACACTGCCCCCAGCTCGTGGGAGGTCCCGCTCGTTCGCCGTCTGATCAGCGACTCGGACGTCTCCCAGGGGCGCGGCGCCCCAGGGCCGTGTTCCCCCTGCTTCGAGTCCGAATGTGTGGCCTGTGCGGCCAACTGGCGATCTCGCCAAACCGGGACGACTATGTAACTACAGGGTATGAACGGCGATTCCGGACCAGGAGGAGCCGATGACGAGTGACGCAGCGGCTCGATCCGCGGTGCTGAGCGAGCTCGGGCTGGACAAGCAGAACAGGGCGTCAATGGGACGCCTGCTCGCGACCGGAAACATCGAGCGGGCCACAGAGCGGCCCGACGGCCGGATGAAGGCCGAGATACGCATCCCGCCGGACGAGCTGGCCTGGGATCCCGCGGTCCTCGTCCTGCCCCACGGGGGTGACATCGACATCGCGCTCTACAACGACGATACGAACACCCATTGTGCGCTCATGCCCAGCAACGGTGGAGGCCGATGGATCTGGTTGCCGGTTCATTCGCGAGGAGAGGTCAGCATCAACCTCGACGGTCCGGGCTGCTACTGGTACAGCTCCAACATCGGCAACGACGAGGGCCGGGGCCTGTTCGGCGCGATCGTCGCGATGGGGGAGGTGCCACCGGACGCCCGCCTCGACCGTCCGGCCCAGCCCCGACCGGACTGAGAGCCGGCTCAGCCCCGAGCGGACTTCAAGGAGCAGCTGATGACGGACTATGTAGAAGCACCACCGGCCATCAAGTTCTCCGAGGCCAGCGCCATCATCGGAACCGCGCCACCCGTGGCCGAGAACGTCACCTACGAGCGCCTTCTCGCGGCGGGTTCGGAACCGCACAACTGGCTCACCTACTACGGCACTTACGACGGGCAGCGATACAGCGCACTGGACGGGATCGACACCGGGAACGTCCAGCGCCTGCGTCCCGCATGGGTCTTCCAGTGCGGGTCGTACGGACTGCACGCGGGCTCCTCGACGTACGCGCTCGAGGCCGCCCCCCTCGTCGTGGACGGAGTCCTGTACCTCTCCGGGTGGGACGGCTGGATCTGGGCCGTCGACGCGGGGACGGGACAGTGCCTGTGGCAGTACAAGCACGCGATCCCCTTCGACGTGTCGCTGTGTTGCGGCAACGTGAACCGCGGTGTGGCGGTGGCGAAGGGCAGGGTCTTCGCGGCGAGCCTCAACGCCCATGTGATCGCGCTCGACGCCGCCACGGGTGAGAAGGTCTGGGACGTGACGCACGGTGACGTGCGGGCCGCCGAGAGCGCGACGGTCGCGCCGCTGCTGGTGAAGAACCTCGTCATCGTGGGCAGCTCCGGCGGGGAGTTCGGGGTGCGCGGCCATCTCGACGCCTACGACATCGACACCGGCGAGCGGGTCTGGCGGACGTACACCGTTCCCAAGCCCGGCGAGCCGGGTTCGCAGACCTGGCCGTCGGACAGCCCGGCCTGGGCTCGGGGCGGTGGCAACACCTGGGTCACGGGGACGTACGACCCGGAGCTGAACCTGCTGTACTGGGGCACCGGCAATCCGGCGCCCGACTTCGACGGTGAGGTCCGTGAGGGCGACAACCTCCATACCGACAGCGTGATCGCCGTCGACGTCGACAGCGGCCACATACGCTGGCACTACCAGTTCACCCCCCACGATCTGTGGGACTACGACTCGAACATGGAAATGATCCTGTTCGAGCAGGACGGGCGGAAACTGCTGGCGCACTTCGACAAGAACGGCTACTTCTTCGTGCTGGACCGCACCGACGGCGCACTGGTGCGGGTCACTCCGTTCGCCGACCGGATCACCTGGGGCGAGATCAGCCCCACCGGCGACGTCACGCCTCTGGTGTACCCCGACAAGGAGGGGGAGGACGTGCACTTCTGGCCGGGGCCGGCCGGTGGGAAGGAGTGGTGCCACGCCGCCTACAGTCCCAGGACGAACATGTTCTACGTCCCGGTCCAGGACGTGGGCGCGACGGTCACGCGGCGGCGCCGGGAGTTCCGGGAAAGCATCCCCTACTGGGGAGCGAGCGTCACTGTGGATTCCGCCGACATGGCGGGGCAGGTCAAGGCATTCCACGCGGCGACCGGCGAGGAGGCGTGGCGCTGGAGCTGGCACCTGCCGATCTCCGCGTCCGTGCTGGCCACGGCGGGTGACCTGGTGTTCTGCGGGACGCCGTCCGGGGAGTTCAACGCGATGGACGCCCGAAGCGGCGAGCTGTTGTGGCAGTTCCAGACCGGGAGCGGACACCACAGCAGCCCGACGACCTACAGCGTCGACGGACGGCAGTACATCGCCGCACCGGTCGGATGGGGCAGTTGGGTCGAAGGGTTCGCGCCGGGAATGATGGGCGGACCTCACGGCGACGCCCTGTTCGCGTTCGCGCTTCCTGAATAGCGAAGGAGATACGCGATGCAATCGTGGGAGACCCCTGAGTTCGAGGAAATCATGTGCGGAGCGGAAGTCACCATGTACCTCGCTCAGCTGGACGAGTAGACGCATGTGGTTGCGTGTGCTGGGTTCGGCGGCCGGGGGTGGGTTTCCGCAGTGGAACTGCCGCTGCCCGGGATGCCGTGCCGTGCGCGACGGCTCCCGGCCCTGCCAGGCCCGCACCCAGTCGTCCGTCGCGGTGAGCACCGACCACCAGCGGTGGTTCCTCCTCAACGCGTCCCCTGACATCCACGCCCACATCGAGTCCTTGCCGACCCCGCCATCGACCGGGATACGGGCGACGCCGCCGGCCGCCGTACTGCTCACCGACGCCGAACTCGATCACACCCTCGGCCTGCTGCTGTTGCGCGAGGGGCCGGCCGTCGAGGTGCACGCCACCCCCGCGGTGCACGAGACGTTGTGTGACGGAACGTCGTTGCTGCGGACACTGGAACACTACTGCCCGGTCGAGTGGCGACCGGCCGTTCCGGGAACCGAGGCTTCCCTGGGGGATGGCCTTCACTACCGAGCCTTCGACGTTCCCACGACCAAGCGGGTGCGCTTCGGCCCCGGGAACCGGCAGGGACGGGTGGTGGGTTATCGCCTCACCGATGAGCGCAGCGGCCGGACAGCGGTGTACCTGGCGGGGATGCAGCAGCTCACTGCGGCCGTGCGCGCACAGCTGGACGACTGCGCCTGCCTGCTCGTCGACGGGACCTGCTGGCGCGACGACGAGTTGATCCGGCTCGGCCTGGGCGACAGGACCGCACGAGGCATGGGCCACCTTCCGATCGACGGACCGGATGGCAGCCTCGAACTGCTGTCACCGCTTCCCATCGAACGCAAGATCTACCTACATATCAACCATACGAATCCGATTCTGCTGGAGGACGCGCCGGAGCGACGTCGGGTCGAGGAACGCGGAATGGAAGTGGCCACGGACGGCCTGGAGATACAGGTGTAGAGCAGCGATGACATCAATCGGGTCCGGCGGAAGGGCGACCGCGACCGACGAACTGGTCGAGGCGCTGCGCGCCCAAGCGCGCTTCTACCACGATCGGCACCCCTTCCATACGAGGATGAACCAAGGTCGGCTGAGCCGACGGCAGATTCAGGGCTGGGTGGCCAACCGCTTCTACTATCAGGTCAACATCCCCCGCAAGGATGCCGCCATCCTCTCCAACTGCCCTGACATCGACGTGCGTCGGCGGTGGCTCCGCCGCATCGTCGACCACGATGGCACCAGAAGCGGGGACGGCGGGATCGAGGCGTGGCTGTGCCTGGGTGACGCGGTGGGGCTGACCCGCGAAGAGCTGCGCGACCAACGCCATGTCACCCCCGGGGTGCGGTCCGCCGTCGACGACTACGTCACCTTCGCCCGTACTCGGCCCTGGGTCGAGGCGGTGGCGTCCTCGTTGACCGAACTGTTCGCCCCGGACCTCATGGCCGAGCGCCTCGCCGCGTTCGAACGCTTCTACCCCTGGATCGACGGGGCCGGTCTGGCCTACTTCCGGGCTCGGCTGGAACAGGCTCCCCGCGACGCCGAACACGCTCTGGAGGTGGTGGCCGAGCACTGCCGGTCGGCCGAGGAACAGCAGCGCGCAGTGGCGGCGCTGACGTTCAAGTGCGATGTGCTGTGGAGGATGATCGATGCCATCGACCAGGCCTACCCCGAGTGAGAAGCGCACGGTCGGCGAACGCGGCGCCGCGGTGGAATCGTCGAGCCGTCCGAAACCGGCGCCCCACATTCGCCTGCGGTTCGACTCGGCACGGGAACAACATGTCCTGCTGGGGCCGGAGTCAGTCGTGGTCCTGAACCACACGGGCGCCGACATCCTCGCCCTGTGCGACGGTCACCACACCGTGGCCGAGATCGTGGCGACGCTGCGCGAGCGATATGACCGGGTGGCCGACGACGAGGTGCGACATTTCCTCGGCCGGCTCACCGCCAAGCGCTATGTGGTGATGGACGATGGATAGCCCCTTCGGACTGCTGGCCGAACTCACCTACCGCTGCCCCCTGTCGTGTCCGTACTGCTCCAACCCGCTCAACCTCGGCGACTATCACGACGAACTGACCACGGCGCAATGGCAGCGGGTGCTCGCCGAGGCACAGGAACTGGGCGTATGGCAGTTGCACCTGTCGGGCGGTGAGCCACTCCTGCGCCGCGACCTGGCCGAACTGGTGGCCTGCGCACGGGAGCTGGGCCTCTACACGAACCTCATCACCAGTGCCCTCGGCCTGTCCCAGCGTCGCGCGGAGCAGCTCAGGGCGGCCGGTCTCGATCACGTGCAGATCAGCATTCAGTCCGACGAGCCTGCCCTGTCGGACCGGATCGCCGGTACGCCGTCCTTCCACAGCAAGATCGAGGCGGCTCGCATCGTGAAGGAGCTGGGCTGGACACTCACGGTGAACGTCGTCCTGCACCGCCGGAACATCGACCGGGTCGCCGGTGTCCTGGACCTGGCCGAGGAGTTGGCGGCCGACCGTGTCGAGTTGGCCAACACCCAGTACTACGGCTGGGCGTGGCGTAACCGCGACGCACTGCTGCCCAGCAGGGCGCAGCTCGAACGGGCGGAGGCCGTGGTGCGCGCCGCGCGCGAGCGACTGAAGGGAAGGATGGAGATCCTGTACGTCCTTCCCGACTATTACAGCCGATACCCCAAACCCTGCATGGGCGGGTGGGGGAAGCGGCAGCTCACTGTCACCCCGAACGGCGATGTTCTGCCCTGTCCGGCCGCGCACGCCCTGCCCTTGCCACGCGCCAGCGTGCACGAGGACCCCCTGGCACGGATATGGGCCGATTCTCCCTTGTTCCGGTGTTTCCGCGGCACGGACTGGATGCCGGAGCCGTGCCGAAGCTGCGAGCGCCGAGAGATCGACTTCGGCGGGTGCCGCTGCCAGGCCTTCCTGCTCACCGGCGACGCGGCGCGCACCGACCCGGTCTGTCACCTCTCTCCCGACCACGACATCGTGGCCGAGAGGGTGCGGGCCGCCAACGAGGAGACCAAGACCGGTGCCGGCGTCCTCACCCCTCGTCCCCACCACGGCCGCCGTCTGAGCCCCGGCTAGCCATGGACGCGATCTGGCCGCTCCTCGGCCTCGGCTTCGTCCTGAGCCTGGACAACTTCCGGGTGTCGATCGTGCTCGGTATGGTTCCGTTCGGCTTCCGCCGCTCCCTACAGATCGCTCTGATGTTCGGACTGTGGGACGGGGTAATGCCGCTGATCGGCCTGTTGCTCGGCCATCAAATCGGCCATGCGATCGCTCCGGTCGCCGCCTACGCGGGCTCGGCCGCCCTGGGCGGGTACGGCTTGTACCTCGTCATCCGGGCCGTGCGGAGCCCGGAGTCTCCCGACGAGATCGACAACCCGTGGGTGACGCTCTTCGGTATCCCGTTCTCCCTGAGCCTGGACAACCTCGTCGGCGGCGCAAGCCTCGGACTGCTCGGATTCGCTCCCTGGATTCCCGCCCTTGTGTTCGGTGCCACTACTGCGGTGGCGTCGTTGATCGGATTGCACATCGGGAGATTCGCCGGAGGCCTCGTCCGGATCCGCTCCGACCTGCTGAGTGGCGTCGCTCTCATGCTCGCGGCCATCGCTCTGCCCATCCAGTCCGGCTGACGCGCCCTTCAGCATCGGCCTGAGTACCGCGTCTATCGACCATCGTGTCACCCATGTTTTGATCCGGTCACTAAAAGCGACTTGCCCCGTCTCTGGAGATCGCCGCGCATCCATCGCGCCGGGCGCCCGCAGGCGCGTACCTCAATTGAGGTACGCGCCTGTCGTTCGATTGAAGGGTCTCAACTTCGCTCGCGTGTACGGTGATTGAGGGCAGGGCCCCCTCCTACCGTCGGTGGAGCGGTTGGAAAACCGCGGATCTCTCGCACCCACCTCGGAAGGACCCTCCTGGTGTCTCGCCCGCTCCCCCGTATGGCCCGTGTACTCGACCGGCTGAACCGAAGCGGACGCCGCAGGCTGGCTGTCGCGACCGTGGCCGGTGTTCTGGCCGGCGGTATCGCCGTCCCCATCGTCGCCTCCGGTTTCGGTGCGGAGGCCGGCGCAGCCGCTGCGTCTGCGCCGCAGATCTCCAAGCCGGCCGCCTCCAAGACCGGCCCCGCCCCGACCGTGCGGGTGAACCAGGTCGGGTACCAGACCGAGAGCCCCAAGAAGGGCACGTTCGCGACCAAGGCCAAGAAGCCGCTGGCCTGGTCCCTCAAGGACGCGAGCGGTAAGGAGGTGGCTCGCGGGACGACCACCCCCGCCGGGGTGGACAAGTCCGCCGGCGAGAACGTCCACACCTTCGACTTCAGCGAGGTCACTGAGAGCGGTCAGGGCTACACCGTCACCGTCGACGGTCAGAAGAGCGAGCCGTTCACCATCGCCGACGACCTCTACTCGCAGCTGCGCACCGATTCGCTCGCGTACTTCTACCACAACCGCAGCGGTATCGACATCGACGCCGACCTCGTCGGCAAGGAGTACGCCCGCCCCGCCGGCCACGTCGACGGCGCGGCGTCCAGCGACCAGAAGGTGCCCTGTCAGCCGAAGGTCTGCGACTACACCCTCGATGTCAGCGGCGGCTGGTACGACGCGGGCGACTACGGAAAGTACGTGGTCAACGGCGGCATCTCCGTCGCCCAGCTGATGTCCGGCTACGAGCGCACCCAGCACGCGAAGGGTGCCGACACCGACTCCCTCGGCGACGGCCGGCTCGTCGTGCCCGAGCAGGGCAACGGCGTCCCGGACGTCCTGGACGAGGCCCGCTGGGAGATGGACTTCCTGCTGAAGATGCAGGTGCCCGAGGGCGAGAAGCTCGCCGGCATGGCGCACCACAAGATCCACGACAACATGTGGTCCGGCCTGCCGCTGAGGGCCGACAAGAGCGAGAACAAGCGTGAGCTGCACGCCCCGTCCACCGCGGCCACCCTCAATCTCGCGGCGACCGCCGCGCAGGCGGCCCGCCTCTACGAGCCGTACGACAAGGACTTCGCCGCCAAGGCCCTGAAGGCCGCGCGCGCCGCCTTCGACGCCGCGAAGGCCAACCCGAAGATGTACGCCGACCCCGGCGACACCACCGGCGGCGGCGCCTACAGCGACTACGACGTGAAGGACGAGTTCTACTGGGCCGCGTCCGAGCTGTTCATCACCACCGGTGACAAGGAGTACCGCCAGGAGGTGCTGAAGTCCCCGCTGCACAACGACAGCAAGGCGCTCTTCCCGAGCGGCGGCGTCTCCTGGCAGTCGGTCGGCGGGCTCGGCGCCCTGGACCTGGCCACCGTGCCGAACAAGCTGAGCGCGGCCGAGACCAAGGCCGTACGCAAGACCGTCACCCAGGCAGCCGACCGCTACGCCGCCGACGCCCGCAAGGCCGCGTACGGCGTCCCGTACGCCCCCGACGGAGGCCGCTACCAGTGGGGCTCCAACGGCCAGGTGCTGAACAACATGGTCGTCCTCGGCACCGCCCACGACATCACCGGCGACACCAAGTACCGCGACGCGGTGACCAGCGGCATGGACTACATACTGGGCCGCAACCCGATGGGTCTGTCGTACGTCACCGGCTACGGCGAGCGGTACGCGCACAACCAGCACCACCGCTTCTGGGCCAAGCAGAAGGACGCCAAGCTGCCGCAGCCGGCCCCCGGCGCCGTGGCGGGCGGTCCGAACTCGTCGATCGACGACCCGGTCGCCCAGACCAAGCTCAAGGGCAGCGCCCCGGCGAAGAGCTACATGGACGACATCGAGTCCTGGTCCACGAACGAGATCACCATCAACTGGAACGCCCCCCTGGCGTGGGTGGCCTCCTACCTGGACGACCAGGCCTGACACGAAGGCCTGGGACCACAGGAACGGCATACACATCGGGGAGGGGGCCGGGTCGCCCCGGCCCTCCTCCCGCACACCGGACGAGGCGTCGGCGGGTAGCGGCCACCGCGGTCTTCCTCGTGAGCACGCCTGGGGGGCCGCCGACCACCCGGCGCGCCCGCGGCGCGCGGCGGGGCGGCGTGGGGCCGGTCGCGTGTGCCACACCCTCCGCTCGGCCACCCCGGCATGCCGGGGTGGCCGTCGGCGTGCACACTGGGAGCAGGAGATCACCGCCTCGTCAGGAGACTGAGAAGGCGACGGGCGTGTCCGCCCGTGACGCGCTCGACACCGAGGTTGTGGGGCGTCGGGTCGTGCGGTACGTGCTGGACCCCCTGATCTCCACGCTGATCGTGCTGCCCTTGACCGTGCTCGTCGGCATCGGCGCGAACCACGACAGCGGCACGACCTCCTGGGCGGTGCTCGCCGAGCCCCTGGGACGCCGTCACCCGGCTGCTGTGGTGCACGTGTGCTGGTACGAGGCGGACGCCTACGCCCGCTGGGCCGGGCGGCGGCTCCCGACGGAGGCCGAGTGGGAGAAGGCCGCCCGTCACGACCCCGCCACGGGACGTAGTTGGCGCAACCCGTGGGGCGAGTGGGAGGCCGACTCCTGGCACGCCAACGTCGGCCAGTACCACCTGCAGCCCGCGCCCGGCGGCTCGTATTCCACCGGGACCGCCCCGTGCGGGGCCGGGCAGTTGCTGGGCGACGTGTGGGAGTGGACGTCGTCCGACTTCACCGGCTACCCGGGATTCAGGGCGTTCCCCTACCGGGAGTACAGCGAGGTCTTTTTCGGGTCCGGGTACAAGGTGCTGCGTGGCGGTTCCTTCGCCACCGACCCGGTGGCCTGTCGGGCCACCTTCCGCAACTGGGACTTCCCCGTCCGGCGGCAGATCTTCGCGGGCTTCCGCACCGCCCGCCACGCCGACACTCCTGCGCGGACGAGGGCGGCCTGATGTGCCGTCACCTCGTCGGCCTGGGGCCGTCCCGGACCCTCGCCGAGCTGCTGATCGACCCGCCGTACGGGCTGTACCCGCCGTCCTGGGCTCCGCGCCGGAAGCGGCACGGCACGGTGACCGCGGACGGCTTCGGCATCGCCTGGTACCAGACCGGCGGCTACCGCCTGCCGGCCCGCTACCGCCGGGCGGTGCCCATCCGGGCGGACGGCAACCTGCCCGGCCTGGCCCGCTCCATCCACAACGGCGCCGTCGAGGACTGGACCCGGCTGCCCCACGACACCGGCACGCTCCAGACCGCTGACGAACTGCCCGGCCCGGGGGCCTGCTGCGGTTCCGCCCTGCTGTGGGCCCTTGTCCACAGCAGGATCGCGGCCCGTTGGGGCCACACCCTCGGCTGCCGCGCGACGGCGGACCACGTCGGCGTCACTTCCGAGCCCGTCAACGACGCCGACGACTGGCAGGACGTACCCGATCAGTCTCTGCTCATGGCCACCCGCACCGGCGTCGAGACCACTCCGCTGCGCCTCGCCGCGGCAGCGGTCGTGCCCGTCTGCCCGTGCACTCCGGAGGACCCTCACCGCATGACCAGCCCGACGGGCCGCTTCACCCTCCGTCACCGCTTGCCGAGAACCACATCGCCGAGGCCTTGCGCCACGACGTCCTGGCAGGGCTAACCGCCCGGCCCAAGGCCCTTCCGCCCAAGTGGTTCTACGATGAGTGCGGCCGCCTGCTGTTCGATGAGATCACCAGGCTGCCCGAGTACTACCCCACCCGCGCCGAACGCGAGATCCTCATCCGCCGTGCGGGCAAGATCGCTCGCCTCACGCGCGCCCGCACTCTGGTCGAACTCGGCTCGGGTGCCTCGGAGAAGACCCGGCTGCTGCCCAACGCGCATCCGGCGCCGGTAGGCCGCGGGGTCCCCGGCAAGCCAGGAGACCCGCGCGCCACCGCAGCCTCTGGGCGAGGGCCATCGGCGTGCTCGGTGAACAGCTCATCACCGCAGGCGTGTTGCTCACTCTCTTCGTCGTCCATTCCCTGTGGTGGACCAACGTCCAGGCCGACCGTCAGGCCGACGGCATGGGAGACCGGCTGCGCCAGGAGTAGGCACAGGACCGGGCGGGGAGGGAACCCGGCGCACTGGACACGGGGACTGATCTGTCGGTCATCAACCAGGGGCGTCGTCGGCTACTGCACCGACCTGGTGAAGTCGGGCATGCCCTGGGACGGCAAGGGCGACTTCACGCTCGCCGCCCACGGCACGCCACCTCCGGAACTGCGCTGAGACAGTGACGCTCATCGCGCTGAGGCCGGCAAGATCCGCCGCATCGTCGCCACGGGCTCATGGGGATATATTTAGCGAGACGGTAATTCCGTTCATATCGTCTGGACTTCCTTTCGTGTGCCGTTGCGTCGTGCCGCGTTCGGACTCTGTACCGGGCTACGCGGTCGAAGTTCCCGAGGGGGCTGGGAGTTACGACATGGGCATCATGGCTCGCCCTCTGAGGCGGGCAGGGTTCTTCCCCGGAGTGCGTGGCGGGCGCACGGCGACTTTCTTCGCGCTGACGGCCGGGGTGTACGTGGCCGTTTTCCTGGCGGTACTCACCCGATCGCCGCTGCTGGAGTTCGACTGGCGCGTGGCCATGTGGCGGCCGTACAAGCAGTGGCCGCAGCCGGCGGAGTTCCTGGACGTCCTCGTTGTCGCGGGACAGCGTGGACCGACGGCGGCAGTGGCGCTGGCCTGGCTGGGGTGGCGCTTCTGGCGGAGCCGGAACCCGCGCCCGCTGCTGGTCTTTCTGACGGCGTTGTTGCTGCTCAACGCGAGCGTCGGCGCGGTCAAACTCGGCACCGGACGCCTGGGGCCCGGCCGCGCGCATGCCATCGGATCCGACGAGCTCTTCCGGGGTGGCGACATGTTCCCGTCCGGCCACACGGCCAACAGTGTCGTCGTCTGGGGGGCGCTGGCGTACCTGGCCACACGCCATCGCAGGGCAGCGGGTGCGCTGGCCGCGCTGGCCGCGCTGGTGGTCGGGCTGACCACTGTCTACCTGGGATATCACTGGTTCAGCGACGCCCTGGGCGGCTGGGCTGCCGGGGCGCTGGTGCTGCTGGCCCTGCCGCGCTGCGAGCCCTTCGTTGAGCGCGTGATCGTATGGGGCGGGGGGCTGCGGGAGCGCCTGTGGGCCGATCCTGTGCCGTGGCCGGTTCCGGCGGTGGCCGTGGCCGACGGGGCGCCGAGGCCTCGTGGGCGTGGAGGGCGGCGCGGGCCGATGGTCATGCCGTGTCCAGCTGGTCTCGCGGCGCGGAGTCCCTCGCCCCGTGTCCTCGTGCCGCGGCAGGTGAGCCCCGTTGCGGTGACAGTTGTCTTTCAATCCCGAGTATGGAATGAGCGTGGGCCGCCGCGGGTTCCCGGTATGTCGCAAATTTCCAGTTATGTTCCCTGCGTGTCTGAGGCACCGGGATGAACGCTTGGGACGATGCCGACCGTGCCGACCTCGGGGCACGTACCGCGGCAAGCCGTGGTGGGCGCTGTGAGGCGGTGCTCGACAACGGAGATCACCAGTGGCAGTTCATGTTTTGATCGCGGAGGACCATGCGATGGTCAGGGAAGGCCTGCGTGCCTTCCTGAGCCTTGACGGCGACATCGCCGTGGCCGGTGAGACGACCAACGGCAGGGAGGCCGTACGGCTGGCCCGGGAACTGAGCCCGGACGTGGTGCTGATGGACCTGATGATGCCCGTCATGGACGGCATCGAGGCCACGGAGCACATCCGTCAGGAACTGCCCGAGGTCAGGGTGGTGGCGCTGACGAGCGCGCTGGACGGTGGTGCGGTGATGGCGGCGGTGCGGGCGGGAGCGACGGGCTTCCTGCTGAAGAACGCGGAGGCCGACGAACTGCGGCACGCGGTGAAGGTCGTGGCGGCCGGGCGGACGTACGTCTCCAGCGCCGCGGTCGCCCGCCTGGTCGACCAGGTCACGGACGCGACCCAGCCGGAGCGTCTCACCGAGCGTGAGTCGGAGGTCCTGGTCATGCTCGCCCGAGGCAAGGCGAACAAGGAGATTGCGCGCGAGCTGCGTATCGGGCAGCAGACCGTGAAAACGTATGTCAGCCACATCTTCGACAAGCTCGGCGTGCACAGTCGGACCCAGGCGGTCGCCCGCGCCCTGCGGCTGGGGCTCGTGCCGTCCGGAGAACTCGCCCGCGGCCTCGTCGTGATGGACGAGTACCGGTGGTCGGCGTGACGGACCTCCCTCCCACCGCGATGCCGGCGGCACCGGGCACGACGCCCGACGCCGCGTCCGGCGGGAGTGGACGGCCGTCGACCGGGGAACGGCCCGAGGAGGTGCTCCTCGTGCTGGATCCCCAGGGGCACGTGCTGAGCGTCGGCGCGGGCGCCACCTCGCCGGCCGGTCACGGTCCGGATCTGGTGGGGCGGCATGTCTCGCTCCTCTACCCGCCCGAGGACGCGGCGTCGGGCGCCGCGGCCCGCGCACTGGACGCGGCCGCAGGCCTCGGCACACACCGGGAACACGCCTGGTGTGTACGCCGGGATGGGGCACGTTTCTGGGCCGAGACGGTCGTCACGGCGACCAGGGACGCGCACGGACGCCTGGTCGGCTACTGCGTGGTCGTCCGCGATCTGAGCGCACACCGGTGGCACGAGCGCCGACAGAGGGCGGTTGCTGAGGTCACCAAGAGCGTTGTCGAGTGCGGTCCCGGGTACGAGGTGCTGGCGCTGGCCGCGCGCCGGGTTCGGGAGTCCGTCGGCGCGGAGACGACCCGCGTGCTGGCACTGGACTGGGGAGACACCCTGACCGAGTGCGCCGCGGACGGCGTCGGGAACGCGTCTTCACGCGGCTTCCTGATGCCGGGGGAGTCCGCGCTGGTGCGCGAGGTGGTCCGTGTCGGACGCCCGCGGATCTTCTCCGACAACGACCACGAGCCGTCGAGGCTGCGCGCGGCACTGCGCGAGGCCGGACTGGCATCGGTCATGGACGTGCCGCTGACGGTCCGCGATCGGGTCGTCGGGCTGCTGGAGGTGGCGAACCGGCGGGGCGGGCGCTGTTTCGCCCCTGAGGACCTGCGGATCGTGGAGCCGTTCATCGGACCGGTGGGGCTCGCGGTCGAGCGATCCCGCGCGGAGGAGGACCTGAACCGGCTCGGGCGCAGATCCCTGGTCGGCCAGGACGCCGTACGGCAGGCGCTGAACTCCGTGGCCGCCGAGGCGGTCAGCCGCACCGGTGCGGTGTGCTGCGTGGTCTACCTGCTGGAACCAGGGGCGGGCCCGCGCCCGGCCGGCGGCCACGGTGGCACCGGTCTACTCCCTTGCGGCCAGACGGAGAACTCCGTCAATCATCCCGTGAGAGTGGCGATGGAGGCGATCACGACGGCGGCCCCGGTGAGCAGAGGCTGCGGGGAGGACGCGGACAAGGCGACCGATGGGGACCCGGGGCCCGCGCGCGCAGCACGGGCCCAGGCTTTCGGCCAGTACCTGACCGCCGTACCGCTGCTGTGCCGCGAGGAGGCGGTCGGCGCCCTGTGCTGCCGCTTTCCACGGGGCCGGCATCCCGGTGCCGAGGATCTCGCGACACTCCAGACCCTCGCCGTCGGGGCCGTTGCCACGGTGGAGGCACAGCGGCTGTGGGCCGTGGCCCGGGAGCAGGCGACGCGCGAGGAACGGCGGCACCTGGCCCGCGAACTGCACGACTCCCTCTGCCCGGCCCTCTACGGCATCGGCCTGAACGCCCGCACCGCCCGCGAACTCCTCCGCCGAGGGGACACCGGGGCGCACCAGCCGATCGACTCCGTGCTCCGGCTCACCGACGCGGGACTGAGCGAAGTCCGGACGATCCTGTACCGGCTCCGCCCCGAGTCCCTGCAGACCGAGGGGCTGGTCACCGCGCTGAGCCGGTATGTCGGCCAGGTGCGCGTCCGGCACGCCGTCGCGGTCGAGACGAAGCTCTCGGCCGAGCCGGACGCGGCACCGGAGGCCAAGCACGCGCTGTACCGGATCGCCCAGGAGGCGCTGCACAACGTCATCAGACACGCGGCGGCGCGGCATGTCCTGCTCTGCCTGTCCGCGGAGGCCGACGCCGTTACGCTCGTGATCACGGACGACGGCGTGGGTTTCGACACCAGCAGGTCCTTCCCAGGCCACCTGGGCCTGTGTTCCATGCGGGAGCGGGCGCGGGAGGCGGGCGGCACCCTGGAGGTTGACAGCCGCCCCGGGCGCGGGACCCGGGTCCGGGTCGCCGTCCCGGCGCGCCCGACACCGGACGGCCCGGGCGCCGGACGACCGCCGACGGACACGTGACCGTGCTGTTTGTGCCGGCCCCTCCGGCGAGTCGCCGCCGGGCGCGCGCGCCTGCCGCGTCGCACAGCCCGGCCAGGGCGTCTCTCGCCGCGCAGTCCGGAAGGTCCTTGATCGCGGCCCGCGCCTGCCGCGCCCGGTGCAGAGCCTCTCGCAGGGCCCGTCGCGGCGCCGGATGTCCCTGCGGGTGACACGGTCCAGTGGGTACCTCGGCCTGGAGAGGGCCTTCGTCGGCGGGCCCCAGTACGTCGTCCGTGAGCATCAGCGCCGTGCCGAGCCGCTCGCCCTAGCGGGCCAGGGCCTCCCCGACGAGGTCGTCCGCGCCCGCCGCCAGAGCGCCCAGACGCCCCGAGGCGCCGGTGAGCGAGCCTGTCTGCGCGGTGGCCATCTCGCGGTGATGGGCGACCGGGTCGCCTCGCTCGGCTGGGCCCGTCCGGCCCAGGATCTGGCCGGTGACCACGCGCTCGTAGGCGGCCGTCTGGACGCGTACGGCGTGCGGGCCGAGGTCGGCCAGGATCTGTGAGGCACGGGCGAACAGGAAGTCGCCGGTCAGGAGGGCGACCGAGGCGTCCGTGAGGGCGCCGGGATCCGGCCTGGTGCGCCGGGCCGTCTCCGCGTCGCGCACGCTGTCGTGGCTGAGCGTGGCTGAGCGTGGCTGAGCGTTGCTGAGCGTGGCTGAGCGTGGCGAGGTGCGTGAGCTCGACGGCGGCAGCCGCGGGCACGACACCGGGTGCGTGCGCATCGCCGAACCGCGCCGCCAGCAGCACCAGCAGCGGGCGTAACCGCCAAGCCTGCCCAGTGCCCAGAAGACCCAGGCCTGACTCGGCGATGAAAGGCACATCGCTCTTGACGGCGGCCAGCAGGCACTCCTCCACGGCCGCTGAACCGGCCAGCAGGTCCGCCCGCAAGGCCCGGTCACGGTCCCGATACCGCGGATTCGGACAGAAGGGGTCGGTGATGGCCACTGGGCGCTCCTGCCTGTGCATGGCCGCGTGGAACGGCGGCACGCTGTGCGTGGGTGTTGCTGGGGGACGGGTCGGTGCCACGGAGTACGGCCCGGTGGACCGGAACCGGTAGGGGCCGATGGCGGGTCACAACGGGGTGAAGGGCGGGATGGGGCCGGTCCGCTTGATCCGGTCGGGGACCACGTCGCGCAGCGGGCCAGAAGGCAGCAGCAGTCGGTGCTCACCATTGCCGACCACGCTTTCCACCAGGCGCTGAACCGCCACTCCCTTGCTGATCCGGTCGACCGCCGCCACCGTGGACGCGGCTCCTTGTCCGGGGCTGGACCTGCGCCACGGCTCCGGTGGGAAACCCGGCGGTACGTAGTACGGATTCCACGCCTGCGAGCGTTTGTGCGTCTTCCACAGATTTGGAGATGATCGCTCGGATGCTCGCATTTGAGCTCAGATGAGGGAATACGTTCCTCGGCGGACCGTGTTTCCTTCTTGTTCGGGCCGGTGTCACTTCGCGTGCAGGGAGATGCCGTGAACAAGATTCCCGGATGGATGAGGGTACCCGCTCCCCAAGTGCTCGCACCGAGCCCCGTGGTAAACGGACATCCCGTGCATTCGCCTCTCCCCGCCGCCGCGGTGGGCACGGAGGCGAGGCCGATAGCGGACTACGCGCTGCTGTCGGACTGTCAGGGCGCGGCGCTCGTGGCGCGCGACGGATCGGTGGACTGGCTGTGCCTGCCCCGCTTCGACTCCGCGTCCGTCTTCGCGCGGCTGCTGGACCGCTCGGCCGGGCACTGGTGGATCCGCCCGGTCGGTGTCTTCACCGCACGCCGTGCATACGTGGACACAACGATGGTGCTCCGTACCGAGTTCCGGACCGACACCGGAGTTGTTCAGGTGACCGACGCGCTGGCTGTGGGGCCGAACACGACTGGCCGGGTCCTCGGCCGCGAGGCGCCGCACACGCTGTTGCGCGTGGTGCAGTGCACGGAGGGATCGGCCGAGGTGGCGGTGGAGTTCGCCCCCCGGCCGGACTACGGCGCGATCCAGCCGCTGCTGACACCGGCCGACGGAGGGCTGCTCTGCGCCTTCGATTCCGGATCGTTGCTGCTGTCCTCACCGCTGCGGCTGGAGGGGCGGACCACGGTGCGTGGGCAGCTGACACTGAATGTCGGAGAACGGGCGGGCTTCGCCCTGACGCATGTGCCCGTCGGCGGCCGTCGAGAGCTGTGGTCGCAGGATCGCATCGGCGAGGCCCTGCGGACCACCCTGGACGCCTGGCGCTCATGGGCCGCGCTCAACCAGCGCTACGAGGGACCCTGGCGGGATGCGGTGCACCTCAGCGGGCGTGTGCTCCAGGCCCTGACCTACGCCCCGACCGGCGCCGTCGTGGCAGCGCCGACGACCTCATTGCCGGAGGCCCTGGGCGGTGAGCGCAACTGGGACTACCGCTTCTCCTGGGTCCGGGACGCCTCCTTCACCCTGCACGCGCTGTCGGTCGCGGCCTGCCCGGGAGAGGCGGAGGCGTTCTTCTCGTGGATGGCGCGGACCGCCTCCGCCGAGGGGCTCGCCAACGGGCAGTCACTGCAGGTGCTGTTCGGCGTCGGTGGCGAGTGGGAAGTGACCGAGCGTACGCTCGACCATCTGACCGGGTGGGGCGGCAGCCGGCCCGTGCGCATCGGCAACGATGCCTGGCGGCAGCGCCAACTCGACGTCTACGGCGAGTTGTTGGACGCCGCCTATCGCTTGCGTGGCCAGCTGAACCGGCTGGACGAGCACGGCCGGTGGTTCCTGATAAGCCTGGCCGACGCCGCCGCGAACCACTGGACGGAGCCGGACCACGGCATCTGGGAAGTCCGCGGCCGCCCGCAGCACTTCGTCTACTCCAAGCTCATGTGCTGGGTGGCGCTCGACCGCGCCATCGGTCTGGCCGACGAACTCGACGCTGCCATACGGGTACCCGTATGGAAAGCCGCCCGCGAGGTGATCCGTGAAGCGATCGAAGAACACGGCTGGAGCCGACAGGCCGGAGCCTACAGCCAGGCGTTCGGGTCCGACCTGCTGGACGCGTCGGCCCTGATGCTGCCGATCACCGGGTTCACCATGCCCGACGACCCTCGGACGCAGGCCACGGTCACCGCCGTACGAGAACGGCTGACCGGTCCCAGCGGTTTGATCCACCGCTATGAGCGGGTCGACGACGGACTGGCGGGCGAGGAGGGAGCCTTCCTCATGTGCTCCTTCTGGCTTGCCCACGCACTCGCGCTGATGGGGGAGGGAGCTGAGGCGCGGGAGGTCTTCGAGCAGGCCGCGGCCTGCGCGAACGACGTCGGGCTGCTGGCGGAGGAAGTGGATCCGACGGGATGGCAACTGCTGGGCAACTTTCCGCAGGCGCTCAGCCACATCGGTCTGGTCAACGCGGCCTGGGCGATCGGCAGGGCGGAAGCGGGCGCGTACGGCTGAGAGGCCGCGGGCACGATGCCCGCGGCCTCTCACTGCTCATCCGCATGTGCGGGGGACTACTGCGAGGACTTCGCCGTCTTCGCCTGCGGCAGCGGGTCCTGGTACGTGGCGACCAGCGCCTTCTTGCCCGGGTCCACGGTCGTCCAGTCGTCCTTGAGGACACCGCCGGTGTCACCGGAGTTGGGGTTCCAGGACCAGTAGGTGTAGCTGATGGCGTTCTTCTTCAGGTACTGCATCAGGCTCTGCTGCCAGACGGCCTCGGTGCTCTTGCCCGAGCTCTTCTTGCCGCCGAACTCGCCGAGCAGCACGGGAGCGGTGTTGTCCTTCTTCAGGAAGCCCCAGTGCGTGTCCCAGAAGGCGGGCATGTTGCTCGGGAAGCTCTTGTCCATGAACCAGTTCTGGTTGTAGACGCCGGGCCCGTAGTCGTGCGCGGAGTACACGACCTTGCCGGCCTCCTTGAGCGTAACGGGGTGCTCCTTGGCGCCCCTCAGCTCGCCGCCCCACCAGGTGGACTCGTCCTTGTACTTGTCGTTGCCTTCGACGAAGATCAGCCAGTTCTTGTTGGCCGAGTGGATGGTGTTGCCGGCCTTCTCTGCGGCCATCTTCCAGTCGGTCTTGGGGTTGCCGTCACCCCACGTGGCCTGGCCGCGCGGTTCGTTGTGCAGGTCGGCCCCGATGACCTTGTCGTTGCCCTTGTAGCGTTCGGCCAGCATCTTCCAGTCCGACAGCCACTTGCTCTCGGGGAGCTTGTCGGTGTACCAGAGCTCGCTCTGGCCGTACTGGTCCGGGCGGTGCTGGTCGAGGATGACCATCATCCCGTGCTCGGTGGCGCTCTCGACGACCTTGTCCATGATCTGCAGGCCGCTGAGGCCCTTGAGCTCGGGGTTCTTCTTGTAGTCGATGCCGTTGGGCTTGCTCTTGGCGTCGAAGAGCTCGTTGGAGTACGGCAGCCGGAGGGTGTTGAACCCTGTGTCGACCATCTGCTCGACCATCGAGTCCAGGTTGCGCTTCCACAGGCCGTGCGGTGCGAAGGTGCCGGTCTCCAGGCCGAACCAGTTGACGCCGGTCAGGACCACCTTCTTGCCGTCGGCGTCCACGATGTCGCCGCCCTTGGTGTGCAGCGGGCTGTGCACCCCGGAAGCGGCGGTGTTTCCGGAGCCGCTCACAGAGTCCACTGTAAACGCGGTGACGGTTCCGCCGACGGCGGCGACGGCGACGGCCGCACCCGCGACACCCAGCATCAGCCGGCGCCGACTGCGGCCTCCCTCCTTCCCCTCGGTCGCGGATTCGGAAGACATGGACGAGGTCGGGTCGGTGTGGTTTTCCAGGGGGGAATTCATGCGGTGAGACTCCTGAGGAATTCGGGTGCGTCGGTCTTGAGAATTCTGATGGGGGGTGTTTTAGCCGACGATTCCGGGCACTCCTCGTGCGGCTCGGTGGCTGCGGAAAGAAGGACGAGCAAAGGCATGGGAAGGAGTTCGCCGAGCTGGCGGCCGAGCAGGTGGGATTCCTGGTTCGCCGTATCTGCGTCGACCAGGATGACGTCCGGTGTCAGGTCACTGATCTGCGGTATTGCCTGGGTGATGGTGGCCACGGCCCCCACGAGTTCATATCCCGGCTCCTCTTCCACGAGCTCGGCGAGAGCCGCCAGTACCTGCGGATGAGGCTCCACGATGAGAACTTTTTGCATGGGCGGTGGGCTCCTTCGGGCTTTTCGCTGCGATGCCCACGAGGCTAGGAAGGAGCCGTGTTTAAATCGCCGTACGACCGAGCGAATTCCTGGCACGCCAATCGGCCGAATTCGGGCTACCTCAATTGAGGTAGCCCG
>NZ_VTHJ01000035.1 GCF_008386495.1 Streptomyces tailanensis
GCCTGTGTCGAGACGCCGAACGCGCGCAGCGCCCGACGAAGGAGGGCCGAGCACGATCGGCGTCTCGACACAGGCGCGCCCCTTCGGCTCACCGAGCCACAAAAAACGGGCGGGACCCCGGACTGGATCTGCCGGGGTCCCGCTGTCGTGTGTATGGGCTCTGGATCAGACGCTGTACGCGCCGACCTCCACACCGTGATCGGCGGCGAGGCGGTGCAGGTCGTCGAGCTCGGCCTGCTCCACTTCGACGAGGAAGTCGTCGCCCTCGTCACGAGCCCTGGTCAGGTCGGACTCGGTCGCCCTTATGCGCTGCAGAAGTCCTGCGGTGAATGCGTCCATGCTGCGCCCCCTCGTCCTGGTCGTGGGTCGATGGCACGGGGGTGTGCCGTTCGGAAGGGAACGATCACGTCTCTGTGGATGCCCAGCGCCACCCGTGCTGGGCGGCGACGGTGCCGGACACCCACGCCCACTCTGCGGAAAGCGGATCGTTGCGTACCGCATGGTGGTGCGGCACAAGCAGAGCGTGATCGCGGGGTGTAAAGCCGTCCTCCCCCCGCTCTCTCGGAGGGAAACCTCAACCGGACGAAAAAATCCCGCATTCCCTGCCGGGTCCCTCCCCTGGCCTCCCCGAGGTCGCCTTACAGCCGACTTACGGCTGAAAAAGGCAGGATGGAGGTCACACACCCACGAACACCCTGCCCGTGTGCGCCGCCTCCGGCGCGCTACGCGGGTGGACACAGGAAGGACAAGCGACGTGCGCGTACTCGTCGTCGAGGACGAGCAGCTGCTCGCCGATGCGGTGGCCACCGGACTGCGCCGGGAGGCCATGGCCGTCGACGTCGTGTACGACGGTGCGGCCGCCCTGGAGCGCATCGGCGTCAACGACTACGACGTGGTCGTCCTCGACCGCGACCTCCCCCTCGTCCACGGCGACGACGTCTGCCGCAAGCTCGTCGAGCTGGGCCTGCCCACGCGCGTGCTGATGCTCACCGCGTCCGGCGACGTCAGCGACCGCGTCGAGGGCCTGGAGATCGGGGCCGACGACTATCTGCCCAAGCCGTTCGCGTTCAGCGAGCTCATCGCACGCGTGCGTGCCCTCGGCCGGCGTACGAGCGTGCCCCTGCCGCCCGTCCTGGAGCGCGCCGGCATCAAGCTCGACCCCAACCGCCGCGAGGTCTTCCGCGACGGCAAGGAGGTCCAGCTCGCGCCCAAGGAGTTCGCCGTCCTGGAAGTGCTGATGCGCAGCGAGGGCGCCGTCGTCTCGGCGGAGCAGCTCCTGGAGAAGGCCTGGGACGAGAACACCGACCCGTTCACCAACGTCGTGCGCGTGACGGTGATGACGCTGCGCCGCAAGCTGGGCGAGCCGCCGGTCATCGTCACCGTGCCCGGCTCCGGCTACCGGATCTGACCGCCGTGGCCACGACCCCCGCGCCCCCCGTGGCGCCCCCGAAGCCCACCTGGGACCCCAGGAGGCCGCAGACCCCGCTGCCATGGCTGCGCCCGACCATCCGCATACGGCTCACACTGCTGTACGGCGGGATGTTCCTGATCGCCGGGATCCTGCTGCTCTCGATCATCTATCTGCTGGCCGCCCAGGCGATCACGACGGGCAACCAGCCGCTGTTCAAGATCGTGGGAGGCACCGACATCAGTGTCTCCAGCGACAAGTGCCCGGCGGTCGACGCCGGCTCGACCGTCAATGTGCCGCTCAGCGACTTCAACGCCGCGATCGCCGCCTGCATCGACGATCAGCGCCGTGCCGCGCTGGACACCCTGCTCAGCCGCTCGCTGCTGGCCCTGCTGGGGCTCGCCGTGATCGCGTTCGCCTTCGGGTACGCGATGGCGGGCCGGGTGCTCGCACCGCTCGGCCGGATCACCCGCACCGCGCGCGCGGTGGCCGGCTCGGACCTGTCCCGTCGTATCGAGCTGGACGGTCCGGACGACGAGCTGAAGGAGCTGGCGGACACCTTCGACGACATGCTGGAGCGGCTCCAGCGGGCCTTCACGGCGCAGCAGCGGTTCGTCGGGAACGCGTCGCACGAGCTGAGAACACCGCTCGCGATCAACCGCACGCTCCTGGAAGTGCATCTGTCCGATCCGAACGCGCCCGCGGAACTGCAGCAGCTCGGCAAGACGCTGCTGGCCACCAACGAGCGCAGCGAGCAGCTCGTCGAGGGGCTGCTGCTGCTCGCCCGCAGCGACAACCAGATCGTCGAGCGCAAGCCCGTGGACCTCGCCGAGGTCGCCTCCCAGGCCATCGATCAGGTGCGCTCCGAGGCGGACGCCAAGAAGGTGGAGATCCGCGGCGAGCGGGCCCCGGCGGTCGTCCAGGGCAACGGCGTCCTGCTGGAGCGGATCGCGCTGAACCTCGTCCAGAACGCCGTCCGGTACAACGTGCCGATCGGGGAGGGGCAGCGCGAAGCGCTTCCGAACAAGGGCGGTGGTGGGCGACGGGAGGGAGGCTGGGTCGAGGTGACGACCGAGCTCCAGCACGGCCAGGCGGTCCTGGTGGTCACGAACACCGGGCCCGTGGTGCCGGCGTACGAGATCGACAACCTCTTCGAGCCGTTCCGGCGGCTGCGTACGGAACGCACGGGCAGCGACAAGGGCGTGGGTCTCGGCCTGTCGATCGCGCGGTCCGTGGCCCGCGCGCACGGCGGCCATATCGCGGCCCAGCCACGTGAGGGAGGCGGTCTCGTGATGCGAGTGACCCTGCCCGTCTGAGAAAATGTTCCCGGCCCCGCGTTCGTGTTCGCTTTGCGCGGAATTTTCCGGGGGCCTGATCGAAACGGTCGCGCGCGACCAATGTGTGATCGATCACATGGGCGAATTTCCAGCCATCTACTGAGCGTGATCATGGGACTGTCGTAAAGCCGGGAAAATCCGGGTTTTCGGGGGTTGGGATCACGGGAAGTACATGCTGAGGCGCCTTTGATATGCAGCCTAAGGACCGTGTACGGTCCCGTTCGCCATCCAAGCCGATCACTCTTGAGGAGTCCGGTTGGGTGTCGATTGAGTAACAGACCTTGATGTGAGGCAAAATCTCCGCCTCAGGTCGGGCACAAGTCCGGCCTCTCACGCGTTACGTGCGCTGGAGACACCGCAGACACCCAGAGGGGGAGAGCGACATGGCAACGGATTACGACACCCCACGCAAGACCGACGACGACGTCGACTCGGACAGCCTGGAAGAACTCAAGGCTCGCCGGAACGACAAGTCGACCTCCGCAGTGGACGTCGACGAGTTCGAGGCCGCCGAGGGCCTGGAACTGCCCGGCGCGGACCTTTCCAACGAGGAGCTGGCCGTCCGTGTGCTGCCCAAGCAGCAGGACGAGTTCACCTGCATGAGCTGCTTCCTCGTGCACCACCGCAGTCAGCTGGCCCGCGAGAAGAACGGTCAGCCGATCTGCCGCGACTGCGACTGAGGCAGGGTCGGCCGTGACTGGCTCGACCCCTCCTTGGAAGCGCCGCTTCCGCAAGGGGGCGGACCAGGAGCCGTACGACGGCTCCGACGGCGTGCGTGACGACGAGCGGGGCTCCTCCGACCAGGGAGCGGCCTCGCTCGAACGTGCGTCTGGCACGGCGTCGGGGGGCGCCACGGATGAGCAGGGACGCCTGCCCGTACCGGTGGAGACTCCGGCGCCGGTCGCTCGACGGCGCACGGCCGTCGTCCGGGACGGCATCAAGGAGGGCCTGAAGACCGGGGCCCGCAAGGGCGGTGACCGGGCGCGGGCGGGGCTCGCGTATCTCACCGACCGGGTCATCGAGATGGCCCCGAGGATCCCCGTACGGGACCTCGCGACGCTGCGGGCACAGTTCCCGGGGCTGGGGCCCGAGCGGATCGCCGACAAGCTCGTCGCGGGGGCCGCGAACGCGTCCTCCACGGTGGGCGCGGGCGTCGGAGCCGCCGCGATGCTGCCGGCGCCGCCCGCCATGCCCGCGGAGCTGGCCGCCGAGATCACCGGGGTCGCCGCGATCGAGCTGAAGCTCATCGCCGAGCTGCACGAGGTGTACGGGGTGCGGCCGCCCGGGAATCTGCGGCAGCGCAGTACCGCCTATCTGAACTCGTGGTCCGGTGAGCGCGGGATCGACGCGACCAAGCCGACCACGGTCAACGCCGCGCTCGGCGGGCAGCTGAAGCGGGAGCTGCGACAGCAGATCATGAAGCGCATGGTGCGGAATCTGCCGAACCTGCTGCCGTTCCTGATCGGTGCCGCGGTCGGGGCGGTCATGAACCGCCGGGACACCAAGCAGCTCGCCGAGCGGATCCGGAAGGACCTACGGCGCATTCAGGTGCCGTGGGAGGCGCTGCCGGAGCTGCCGCCGCTGGAGAAGCCGGTGGACCCACTGCCGGTGGGAGAGCCGCCGAAGGAGCTCGGCGAAGGCTGACCGGAAGTTGTCGGACGCACACGTTTCGTTCCGGAAAGGAAATGCGCCGACCGCCGATAAGAGTTGGGCGAGAAACAATTCGGTGATGACGGACGCTACGCCTTCGTTTTCGCCGCCTCCAGGGCCGTCACCAAGCGCTCCGGTTCCCTGGTCGACAGGTACACGTAGGGCGTGGGGTCGGACGGGTCGGTGACGGGGATGCGCAGGGCGGTGGGGATGTAGGCGCGGAGGAGCATGAAGGCGTGCGGGTTGGCCTTGTGGGTGCGCCAGGCACGGGCTTCCTCGGGGTCCAGGATTTCCGGGGTGCCCAGGGCGCTCACCGGGATCTTCGCCTCACCGGCGATCAGGGCGTCGCCGACCACGCGGATGCGGACCGAGCCGTAGGAGCTGGTCACGACCGCCGCGGCCGCGGTGCCGCCGGCCAGGCCGCCCAGCAGCGGGAGCGTGCCGAAGGGCAGCAGGATCAGGGCCATGGAGACCCCGGTCAGCAAGCAGACGAGCCACCAGGTGCGGGGAGCGGTGAGGCGTTCTTCGTACGGCGAGGCGGAGAGCTGCATGACGTCAAGCTTGGCACGCAGGTCGTCCGGCTCCGGAAATGGGGGCGCCCGAGGGGAATCCCTGCCCATAGGGACGATGGCCGGACGCTGACAGGCGGGTAAGGTCTGCGGCTGTGAGAGGTACTTCCGCGGCCCTGCAGCCCCCGGCGGATGCCGTGGCGCCCGTACGGCACCCCGAGGCACCCGCCGCCGGTGAGTTGCTCGGCGCGCACTACGGGCAGTGTTTCGGCTGCGGTGGCGAGCAGCTCCACGGGCTGCATCTTCAGGCCCGGGCCGGTGAGGGGGTGTCTCTCACCGCCGAGTTCACGGTGAAGCCCGCGCACCAGGGGGCGCCCGGTCTGGCGCACGGTGGGATCCTGGCCAGCGCCCTCGACGAGGCCCTCGGCTCGCTCAACTGGCTGCTGCGCACCATCGCGGTGACCGGACGGCTGGAGACCGACTTCGTGCGGCCCGTCCCCGTCGACACCGTGCTGCATCTCCAGGCCGAGGTGACGGCGGTGGCCGGGCGGAAGATCTACGCGACCGCCACCGGACGCATCGGCGGTCCCGACGGGCCTCTCGCCGTCCGCGCCGACGCGCTCTTCATCGAAGTCAAAGTTGACCACTTCATCGACCACGGTCGCCAGGAGGAGATCCAGGCGGCCATGGACGACCCGGACACCGTCCGGCGGGCTCGGGCCTTCGAGGTGAACCCGTGAACAGCAGCAATAGCAGCAGTGTCAGTAGTCGTAGGCCTGTCGATGTGTTGATCAGGCGCATCGACCCGGATGTTCCGCTGCCGAGTTACGCGCATCCCGGTGACGCGGGCGCCGATCTGCGCACCACCGAGAGCCGTGAACTGAAGCCGGGCGAGCGGGCCGTTCTGCCCACGGGGGTGTCCATCGCGCTCCCGGAGGGGTACGCGGCCTTCGTGCATCCTCGTTCCGGTCTCGCCGCCCGCTGCGGTGTCGCCCTGGTGAATGCCCCAGGGACGGTTGATGCCGGGTACCGTGGGGAGATCAAGGTGATCGTGGTGAACCTCGACCCGCAAGAACCCGTGCGGTTCGAGCGCTTCGACCGGATTGCCCAACTGGTCGTCCAGCAGGTCGAGAAGGTGCGCTTCCAGGAGGTGGCGGAGCTTCCCGACTCGGCGCGGGCCGAGGGGGGCTTCGGGTCCACCGGCGGTCATGCCGCCGTGGACGGAACAAGCGGCACAACGGGTGGGAATCGATACGCTTCGGTCGTATCCGACCGGGAAGGACAGTGACGTGTTCGGACGTCGCAAGAAGAAGGGTTCCGCTGAGGACGCGGCGGACGCGGCGAGCGAGGCCGAGCAGGTCGACGGCGTAGCCGGAGAAGTCGACACTGAGGCGGACGAGGTCGAGCGCGAGCGCGTGCGGCTCGAGCCCGAGCCGCGGCCGGACGGGCCGTGGGACAGCTCCGAGGTGCGCGAGCCCGGCGAGGGCCGCGTGGACCTGGGTGGCATCTTCGTGCCCGGGGTCGACGGCATGGAGCTGCGGGTCGAGGTCGCGGGCGACGCGATCGTCGCGGCGACCGTCGTACTGCGCGACAGCGCGGTCCAGCTGCAGGCCTTCGCCGCTCCCAAGCGCGAGGGCATCTGGGGCGAGGTCCGCGAGGAGATCGCCAGCGGCATCACCCAGCAGGGCGGTGTCATCGACGAGGTCGAGGGCCCGCTGGGCTGGGAGCTCCGCGCTCAGGTGCCGGTGCAGCTGCCGGACGGCACGGGTGGCTTCCAGGTCGTCCGGTTCGTCGGCGTGGACGGGCCCCGCTGGTTCCTGCGCGGGGTGATCTCCGGGCGGGGCGCGGTCGAGCCGCAGACGGCCGGGCTGCTGGAGCAGATCTTCCGGGACACGGTCGTCGTCCGCGGCGACGGCCCCATGGCTCCGCGCGACCCGATCGTCCTGAAGCTGCCGAACGACGCCCAGATGGTCCCCGAGGGCGTCCAGCAGGAGGAGCAGAGCGGTTCCCGCTTCTCCGGCGGCATGGGACAGCTGCAGCGCGGCCCGGAGATCACCGAGGTCCGGTAGCCGCTCCTACGCAACTGATGGGCCGTACCCCTGAGAGTGCGGCCCATTGTCGTGCGCGCGGTCGGACGGGCGGCGGCAGGCGCAGGGCCGGCATCACGGGCATCAGGGTTCCGTCAAGGACGGCTTCCGGCCGGTCCCGTGTCCTCTTTGCCGTGATTGTTGGCCGTAAGGTCGACGCTGCGTAGGCAGCGGTCGCGAGAAGACAATGAGGCCATGGGACGCGGGAAGCTTCGGATATACCTCGGTGCGGCACCGGGCGTCGGCAAGACGTACGCGATGCTCTCCGAGGCGCACCGCCGGGTCGAGCGGGGCACCGACTGCGTGGTCGCCTTCGTCGAACACCACAGCCGGCCGCGTACCGAGGTGATGCTGCACGGCCTGGAGCAGATCCCGCGCCGGGAGCTGGAGTACCGGGACGCGGTGTTCACCGAGATGGATGTGGACGCCGCGCTGGCCCGGCGGCCGCAGGTGGCTCTCGTGGACGAGCTGGCGCACACCAACGTCCCCGGCTCCCGCAACGACAAGCGCTGGCAGGACGTCGACGAGCTGCTCGTGGCCGGGATCGATGTCGTGTCCACCGTCAACATCCAGCATCTGGAGTCGCTGGGTGACGTCGTCGAGTCGATCACCGGCGTACGGCAGCGCGAGACCGTGCCCGACGAGGTGGTGCGCCGGGCCGACCAGATCGAGCTGGTCGACATGTCGCCGCAGGCGCTGCGGCGGCGGATGGCGCACGGCAACATCTACAAGCCGGACAAGGTCGACGCCGCGCTGTCGAACTACTTCCGGCCGGGGAACCTGACCGCGCTGCGGGAGCTGGCGCTGCTGTGGGTGGCCGACCGGGTCGACGAGTATCTGAACGAGTACCGCAGCGAGCACCAGGTGTCGAGGATCTGGGGCTCGCGCGAGCGCATCGTGGTCGGGCTGACCGGCGGGGCCGAGGGGCGGACCCTGATCCGACGAGCCGCCCGGCTGGCCGAGAAGGGCGCGGGCGGCGAGGTCATGGCCGTCTACATCGCCGGCAGCGATGGCCTGACCTCAGCCTCCCCGAAGGAGCTGGCCGTTCAGCGCACCCTCGTCGAGGACCTGGGCGGCACCTTCCACCATGTCGTCGGGGACGACATCCCGGCCGCGCTGCTGGACTTCGCACGCGGCGTCAACGCCACCCAGATAGTGCTGGGCGTCTCGCGGCGCAAGAGTTGGCAGTACGTGTTCGGACCGGGCGTCGGGGCCACCGTGGCCCGGGACTCCGGCCCCGACCTGGACGTCCACCTGATCACACACGACGAGGTCGGCAAGGGACGCGGGCTGCCCGTCGCCCGGGGCGCACGGCTCGGCCGGGTCCGGATGAGGTGGGCCTGGCTGGTCGGGGTGGCCGGGCCCATGCTGCTGACGCTGCTCCTGACCAACGTCGCGGCCGACCTCGGCCTCGCCAACGACATGCTGCTGTTCCTGACGGTGACGGTGGCCGCGGCCCTGCTCGGCGGTCTGCTGCCCGCGCTCGCCGCCGCGCTGCTGGGCTCGCTGCTGCTCAACTGGTTCTTCACCCCGCCCGTCCACACCCTGACGGTCGACGACCCGAAGAACATCGTCGCCATCGTGGTCTTCGTCGGGGTCGCGGTGGCGGTGGCCTCCGTGGTGGACCTCGCGGCCCGCCGTACGCAGCAGGCGGCCCGGCTGCGCGCCGAGTCGGAGATCCTGTCCTTCCTCGCGGGCAGCGTGCTGCGGGGGGAGACGAGTCTGGAGGCGCTCCTCGAACGGGTCCGGGAGACCTTCGGCATGGAGTCGGTGGCTCTGCTGGAGCGCGAGAGCGACGTGGAACCGTGGACGTGCGCGGGGAGCGTGGGCCCCCGGCGGGTGGTGGACCGCCCGGAGGACGCGGACGTGGACATGCCGGTCGGCGACCACATGGCGCTCGCCCTCACCGGGCGCGTGCTGCCCGCCGAGGACCGCCGGGTACTGGCCGCGTTCGCCGCCCAGGCCGCCGTCGTACTGGACCGCCAGCGCCTGCAGCACGAGGCGGGCCAGGCCAAGGACCTGGCCGAGGGCAACCGCATCCGCACCGCGCTGCTCGCCGCCGTCAGCCACGATCTGCGCACCCCGCTCGCCGGGATCAAGGCCGCCGTGTCGTCCCTGCGCTCCGACGACGTGGCCTGGTCGGAGCAGGACCGGGCCGAGCTGCTCGAAGGCATCGAGGAGGGCGCCGACCGGCTCGACCACCTCGTGGGCAACCTCCTCGACATGTCCCGCCTCCAGACCGGCACCGTCACCACACTGATCCGCGAGATCGACCTCGACGAGGTGGTGCCGATGGCCCTCGGCGGCGTACCCGAGGACAGCGTGGTGCTGGAGATCCCCGAGAGCCTGCCCATGGTCGCCGTCGACCCCGGGCTGCTGGAGCGCTCGGTCGCCAACGTCGTGGAGAACGCCGTCAAGTACAGCCCGCCCGGCGCGGCCGGCCCGACCGTCTTCGTATCCGCCAGCGCGCTCGGCGACCGCGTCGAGGTCCGCGTCACCGACCGCGGCCCCGGCGTCCCCGACCAGGCCAAGGAACGCATCTTCGAGCCCTTCCAGCGCTACGGCGACGCCCCGCGCGGGGCCGGCGTCGGCCTGGGCCTCGCGGTGGCCCGGGGCTTCGCCGAGGCCATGGGCGGCACCCTCGACGCCGAGGACACCCCCGGCGGAGGCCTCACCATGGTCCTCACGGTGCGGGCCGCGAGGACCGGCGCGGAGAGCGGCTCGGACGGCCGCCGCGAGGCCGTCCCGCCGCGCAGGCTGGATGCCGTGGTGGGAACAGCTGGTGTCAGGACGGACGCGGCCGCGTCGGAAGGTGCGGCCGCATGGGCAGAGAGGCGAACCATATGACCCGCGTGCTCGTGGTCGACGACGAACCGCAGATCGTACGGGCGCTCGTGATCAACCTGAAGGCGCGCAAGTACGAGGTCGACGCGGCCCACGACGGTGCCACCGCCCTCCAGCTCGCCGCCGCCCGCCACCCCGATGTCGTCGTCCTCGACCTCGGACTGCCCGACATGGACGGCGTCGAGGTGATCAAGGGGCTGCGCGGCTGGACGCGGGTACCGATCCTGGTCCTGTCGGCCCGGCACTCCTCCGACGAGAAGGTCGAGGCCCTGGACGCGGGCGCCGACGACTACGTCACCAAGCCCTTCGGCATGGACGAGCTGCTGGCCCGGCTGCGCGCCGCCGTCCGCCGCGCCGAGCCCGTCGGGGGCGACGAGGCCGACGTGATCGTGGAGACCGACGACTTCACCGTGGACCTGGCCGCGAAGAAGGTGAACCGGGGCGGCAAGGACGTACGGCTGACCCCCACGGAGTGGCACCTGCTGGAGGTCCTCGTACGCAACACCGGACGCCTGGTCGGCCAGAAACAGCTGCTCCAGGAGGTCTGGGGACCGTCGTACGGGACTGAGACGAACTACCTCCGGGTCTACATGGCCCAGTTGCGGCGCAAGCTGGAGGGCGACCCGTCGCGTCCGCGGCACTTCATCACCGAGGCGGGGATGGGGTACCGGTTCGAGAAGTGAGCCGTTCCGGTCCGTCGGCGTACGGGGGTGCGGCAGTGTCGGCGGGCCCCGGTAGGCTTTTTGCCATGAGTGCTGTTCCTCGTTCCGAGAAGCCGGCGGGCCGGTTCCGGCGCATGCTCGACCGGCTCTCCTCGTCCCAGACGGACCTGGAGTCCGAGGAGCTGCGCGAGGACGCGGACACCGCGGGCTGTACGCGCATCTGTGACTGCCATGACCGACAGATAGTGACGGTTACTGGTACCTTGCGCACGGTCACCCTGCGCCCGAGAGCCGGTGTCCCGGCTCTGGAGGCCGAGCTGTTCGACGGTTCGGCCGCTCTGGACGTGGTGTGGCTCGGCAGGCGCTCCATCGTCGGCATAGAGCCGGGGCGCAAGCTGATCGCATCCGGTCGGATCTCGATGAGCCGGGGCCGTAGGGTGCTCTTCAACCCGAAGTACGAACTCAGACCGCTCGGACGGGAGTAGCCGGTGACGTCGCTCGACAAGCCGACGGAAGACGCCCAGCGCGACGTCCAGGACGCCCAAGGTGCCCAGGACGGTCCGCACGACTCCAAGGCGGTGACCGAGGCGGCCCTGTTCGAGGCGTTCGGTGGCTTGCGCGGCATGGTCGAGACCGTGCTGCCGGGTCTGCTCTTCGTCACGATCTACACGATCAACAAGGATCTGCACGCGGCGGCCATCGCGGCCCTCGGCGTCTCCGTCCTGCTGGTCGTGGTGCGGCTCGTCATGAAGGACACCGTCAAGCACGCCTTCAGCGGTGTCTTCGGGGTCGCCTTCGGTGTGGTCTTCGCGATGATGACCGGCAACGCGAAGGACTTCTATCTGCCGGGCATGCTGTACACGCTGGGCCTCGGGCTCGCGTACATCATCACGACGCTCGCGGGCGTGCCGCTGATCGGGCTGATGCTCGGCCCGGTCTTCAAGGAGAACCTCTCCTGGCGCACGCGTAACCCGGGGCGCAAGAAGGCGTATGCGAAGGCGAGTTACGCGTGGGGGGCGATCCTGCTCGCCAAGTGCGCGATTCTCTTCCCGTTGTACTGGTGGGCCGACACCGAGCAGCTCGGCTGGGTGCTCGTCGCGCTGAAGATTCCGCCGTTCCTGCTTGCGGTGTGGCTGACCTGGGTGTTCCTCGCGAAGGCGCCGGCGCCGATCGATGTCTTCGCGGAGATGGAGGCCGAGGAGCGGGCGGAGAAGGAGCGGAAGGCGGCGGAGCGGGCGGGTGCCGCCGGGGAGTGAGTTTCGCCCCCGCCGCCCTTACCCTCCCCCACTCTCGGCTTCGCTCGAGCGGGGGGGGGACCCTCATCATCCCCAGGGGCTGCGCCCCTTCGCCCCCGCCACGGGGCTCCGCCCCGGACCCCGCCAAGTTTCAGGGGCGCCCGGAAATCTCCGGGCGCCCCTGTCGTATGTCGGTTGTCGGTCTCCCGCGTCAGCTCGTCGCGTCCTCGCGTCGTACCGACAACAGGTCCTCCAGTTGTTCCTCGCGGGCCTGGGCTGCCACGAACAGGAGTTCGTCGCCCGCTTCCAGGGAGTCGTCCGGGGTGGGGGTGAGGACGCGGGTGCCGCGGATGATGGTGACGAGGGAGGTGTCCTCCGGCCACTCCACCTCGCCGACCTGGGTGCCGGCCAGGGCCGACTCCGGGGGCAGGGTCAGCTCGACGAGGTTCGCGTCGCCGTGGCTGAAGCGGAGGAGCCGGACCAGGTCGCCGACGCTCACCGCCTCTTCCACCAGGGCCGACATCAGTCGGGGGGTCGATACGGCGACGTCCACGCCCCAGGACTCGTTGAACAGCCACTCGTTCTTGGGGTTGTTGACGCGGGCGACGACGCGCGGGACGCCGTACTCCGTCTTCGCGAGCAGCGAGACGACCAGGTTGACCTTGTCGTCGCCGGTCGCGGCGATGACGACGTTGCAGCGCTGGAGCGCCGCCTCGTCCAGGGACGTGATCTCGCAGGCGTCGGCCAGCAGCCACTCCGCCTGGGGGACGCGCTCGACCGAGATGGCGGTCGGCGCCTTGTCGACGAGAAGGACCTCGTGGCCGTTCTCCAGCAGTTCGCCCGCGATCGAGCGACCGACCGCGCCGGCTCCGGCGATGGCGACCCTCATCAGTGACCGCCCTCCTCGTCGGGGCCCTCGGCGAAGGAGGCCTCGACCTTCTCGATGTCGTCCGTACGCATCATCACGTGCACCAGGTCGCCCTCCTGGAGCACGGTCTGGGAGGAGGGCAACATGGCCTCGCCAAGGCGGGTGAGGAAGGCGACGCGGACGCCGGTCTCCTCCTGCAACTTGCTGATCTTGTGGCCCACCCAGGCCGAGGACGCGTGCACCTCGGCGAGCTGGACACCGCCGGTGGGATCGCGCCACAGCGGCTCGCTCCCGGAGGGCAGCAGCCGGCGGAGCATCTGGTCGGCGGTCCAGCGGACCGTGGCGACTGTGGGGATGCCCAGACGCTGGTAGACCTCGGCGCGGCGGGGGTCGTAGATCCTCGCCGCCACGTTCTCGATGCCGAACATCTCACGGGCGACGCGGGCAGCGATGATGTTCGAGTTGTCACCGCTGGAGACGGCGGCGAACGCGCCCGCCTCCTCGATGCCCGCCTCGCGCAGCGTGTCGCGGTCGAAGCCGACGCCGGTGACGCGACGGCCGCCGAATCCCGAGCCCAGACGACGGAAGGCCGTGGGGTCCTGGTCGATCACGGCGACCGTGTGCCCCTGTTGCTCCAGGGTCTGGGCGAGGGTGGAACCCACTCGCCCGCAGCCCATGATGACGATGTGCACGACCGTCCTTCCGGTGTCAATAGCTACTGTTCAGCCGAAACGGCAAAACGTCAAAAACAGGGTCTCAGACCGTCGCCCAAGCTACACACACGCGGTCCGACAAGGGCACCCCCGTGCGGATTCGGGTCACATCGTGGGCCGTCGTCGGCTGATCCGGCGGACGCTGATCATCGTCAGGACACCGAGGCCGACGAGTGACATCAGCGCGCCGATCAGCTCCGCGGTCGCGGCCTGCATGGAGCCTCCAGAGGGTGGGGTGGGACGGGAGCCGTCACATGGAGAGTTCGTCATATAGACATGAGGACGCCGTCCATTAGGTCGGAGGATGCGTGACTTGGCGCACTTCGCAGTGAGGGCCGCGCAGATTTCACCCCGGGGCCCGCCGGGATTTCACCCGGATGTGCCCAGAACCAGCCAGGGCGCTTACGATCCTCTCCGTGTCCAAACTGACCGACGTGCCCAAACGGATTCTGATCGGGCGGGCGCTGCGCAGTGACCGGCTGGGCGAAACGCTCCTGCCGAAGCGCATCGCACTCCCCGTCTTCGCCTCCGACCCGCTCTCCTCCGTGGCGTACGCACCGGGCGAGGTGCTGCTGGTCCTCTCCATCGCGGGCGTGTCGGCGTACTACTTCAGCCCCTGGATCGCCGTCGCGGTCGTCGTGCTGATGTTCACCGTGGTGGCGTCGTACCGGCAGAACGTGCACGCGTACCCGAGCGGCGGCGGCGACTACGAGGTGGCGAACGCCAACCTCGGCCCCAAGGCCGGTCTCACCGTCGCCAGCGCCCTCCTCGTCGACTACGTCCTCACCGTCGCCGTGTCGATCTCCTCCGGTGTGGAGAACCTCGGCTCGGCCATCCCCTTCTTCGTCGAGAACAAGGTGCTGTGCGCGGTCGGCATCATCGTGCTGCTGACGCTGATGAACCTGCGCGGGGTGAAGGAGTCCGGGAAGCTCTTCGCGATCCCGACGTACGTCTTCGTCGTCGGCGTCTTCGCGATGATCGCGTGGGGCGCCTTCCGCGGGCTCGTCCTCGACGAGACCATGCGGGCACCCACCGCCGACCTGGAGATCAAGGCCGAGCACCAGGGACTCGCCGGCTTCGCCCTCGTCTTCCTCATGCTGCGCGCCTTCTCCTCCGGCTGTGCCGCGCTCACCGGCGTCGAGGCGATCTCCAACGGCGTACCGGCGTTCCGCAAGCCCAAGTCGAAGAACGCCGCTACCACGCTGGCCCTCATGGGCTTCTTCGCGGTGACCATGTTCTGCGGCATCATCGGCCTCGCGATGGCCACCAACGTACGGATGGCCGAGAACCCGGCGCACGACCTGCTGCGCGACGGCTCCCCGGTCGGTGACTCCTACGTCCAGAACCCGGTGATCTCGCAGGTCGCCGCCGCCGTCTTCGGCGACGGCACGTTCTTCTTCATCCTGCTGGCCGCCGCCACCGCGCTGGTCCTCTTCCTGGCCGCGAACACCGCGTACAACGGATTCCCGCTGCTCGGCTCGATCCTCGCCCAGGACCGCTACCTCCCGCGCCAGCTGCACACCCGCGGCGACCGCCTCGCCTTCTCCAACGGCATCGTGCTCCTCGCCGGTGCCGCCATGCTCCTGGTGTGGGTCTACGGCGCCGACTCCACGCGCCTCATCCAGCTGTACATCGTCGGTGTGTTCGTCTCCTTCACTCTCAGCCAGACGGGCATGGTCCGGCACTGGAACCGCCATCTGCGCACAGAGAGGGACCCGGCCAAGCGGCGCCACATGATCCGCTCCCGCGCGATCAACACCTTCGGCGCCTTCTTCACGGGTCTGGTACTGGTCGTCGTCCTGGTCACCAAGTTCACGCACGGTGCCTGGGTGGCCCTGCTCGGCATGGTCATCTTCTACGCGACGATGACGGCGATCCGTAAGCACTACGACCGGGTCGCCGAGGAGATCGCGGCACCGGAAGGGCCCAGCGACGACGTCGTACGCCCCTCCCGCGTCCACTCCGTCGTGCTGATCTCGAAGATCCACCGCCCCACGCTGCGCGCCCTCGCCTACGCCAAGCTGATGCGCTCGCACACCCTTGAGGCGCTCAGTGTCAACGTCGACCCGGCGGAGACCAAGGCGCTCCAGGAGGAGTGGAACCGGCGCGGCATCGACGTACCACTGAAGGTCCTCGACTCGCCGTACCGCGAGGTGACGCGGCCGGTGATCGAGTACGTCAAGGGCCTGCGCAAGGAGTCCCCGCGCGACGCGGTGTCGGTCATCATCCCCGAGTACGTGGTCGGCCACTGGTACGAGCACCTGCTGCACAACCAGAGCGCGCTCCGGCTCAAGGGACGGCTGCTGTTCACCCCGGGCGTCATGGTGACCTCCGTGCCGTACCAGCTGGAGTCCTCCGAGGTGGCGAAGCGACGGGCGCGCAAGCGGCAGGAGTGGAGCGCGCCGGGTTCGGTACGGCGTGGTCCGGCGGCCGAGCGGCCGAAGGAGAAGGCGTCGACGGGGGAGTCCTCGGACAGCAAGAGCTGATGCTTGTGGTCACCGGCCGGACGGCACCCACGTAGACTGGTGGGCTGTTGTCCGGCCATTCTCTATTCGATGTTGTGGAGTCACCCCGCCATGCAGGCAGAACCGAAGAAATCGCTGGTGGGGGAGGAGTACGAGGTCGAGATCGGCCCCGTCGCCCATGGCGGCCACTGCATCGCCCGTACGTCCGAGGGGCAGGTCCTCTTCGTACGGCACGCGCTGCCCGGTGAGCGGGTCGTGGCGCGGGTGACGGAGGGCGAGGAGGGGGCGCGCTTCCTGCGGGCGGACGCGGTGTCGGTGCTGGAGGCCTCCAAGGACCGCATCGAGGCGCCCTGCCCGTACGCCGGCCCCGGCCGCTGCGGCGGCTGCGACTGGCAGCACGCCAAGCCGGGCGCCCAGCGCCGATTCAAGGGCGAGGTCATCGCCGAACAGTTGCAGCGCCTGGCGGGTCTCACACCCGAGGCGGTCGGCTGGGACGGCACGGTGGTGCCGGCCGAGGGCGACAAGCTTCCGGCGGGCGAGGTTCCGGCATGGCGTACGCGCGTGCAGTACGCGGTGGACGCCTCGGGCCGGGCCGGGCTGCGCCGCCACCGCTCGCACGAGGTCGAGCCGATCGACCACTGCATGATCGCGGCGCCGGGCGTGTCCGAACTGGGCATCGAGAAGCGCGACTGGACGGGCATGGCGGCCATCGACGCGATCGCCGCGACCGGTTCGCAGGACCGTCAGGTGATCCTGACGCCGAGGCCGGGCGCGCGCCTGCCGATCGTCGAACTGGACAAGCCGGTGAGCGTGATGCGGGTGGAGGAGAAGGACGGCGGGGTCCACCGAGTCCACGGCCGCCCCTTCGTCCGCGAACGCGCCGACGACCGTACGTACCGCGTCGGCAGCGGCGGCTTCTGGCAGGTCCATCCCAAGGCCGCCGACACCCTCGTCAAGGCCGTCATGCAGGGCCTGCTACCACGCAAGGGCGACACCGCGCTCGACCTCTACTGCGGCGTAGGCCTCTTCGCCGGCGCCCTCGCCGACCGCGTCGGCGACAAGGGCGCCGTCCTCGGCATCGAGTCCGGCAAGCGAGCGGTTGAGGACGCCCGCCACAACCTCGCCGACTTCGACCGCGTCCGCATCGAACAGGGCAAGGTCGAGACGGCCCTCCCGCGCACCGGCATCACCGAGGTCGACCTCATCGTCCTGGACCCGCCCCGGGCGGGCGCCGGCCGGAAGACCGTTCAGCACCTGTCGTCACTGGGGGCACGCCGCATCGCCTACGTGGCCTGCGACCCGGCGGCTCTGGCCCGGGACTTGGGGTACTTCCGGGAGGGCGGGTATCGGGTGCGGATGCTGCGGGCGTTCGATCTGTTTCCGATGACTCATCATGTGGAGTGCGTCGCCATCCTTGAACCCGCCGCTAAGGGTTCCTGACCTGCGGTTTTGGGCGTGCGCATGCTGCTCGTCGCGTATGGGTTCAGGCGGTCTGCGCGCCGAAGAGGTACTGGATGCCGATGTCGATCAGGAACGGGCCGCCGTAGGACGGGTGGCGCTTGAGGATCGCCTTCTTGTACGCCTCACCGTCCTCGTCGACAGTTCCTGCGCGTCGGCCAGGTAGCGGCGCAGTTCCCTGTACACGTTCTGGTCGGCGGGCCGGTTGATCATCAGGGCGACGGCCAGGACCCCACCGGCACGATCATCCCGGCCGGCGACATGACCCCCACCGAGGTGATCACCGGGCACGGAGGTCATCGGCGGCGTGCCCTTCGTCTTCGAGGCGGTGTCGGGCGGCGAGGCCGCCGACACCCTCGCCGCCAACAGGAGGTACGACACGATCCTGGCCGGGCACGCTGCTTGGCGAACGTGACGACCTCGTCGGCGTAGGCCAGTGCGTACTGGGCATCGACGGCGATCAGCCGGGACGGGGTCTCTTCGGGCCGTTGAGCCGGGCTCTCGGGCATGGTGCGGACCCCTGTGTGGGGGAAGTTTCGTTGTTCACGTGGTCCACGCTGATGTGCCGGTTTTACGGTGACGAGATACGGCGCGCACACGAGTGGTTGTCGAGGGTGGTGCGGGACATGCTGTGCTCCTGGCCAGAGGGTGTTCAGGGGGATTCGGTGCGCGACGGTCCGGGCAGGTCAGACGATTTCGTAGATCCGGACCTCGGGGTCGGCGGACAGCAGCGGCTTCAGGCCGGCGACCACGTCCTTGGTGAACAGGACGCTGTCGAGGTAGGCGCGGGCCTGGCCGACGGTGGAGAAGCCGTGCAGTACCTGGACGCCCTCGTCGCGCACGAGCAGTTCCTTGGAGATGGCGCCGGGGACCGTGTCGAGGAACGGCTGTTTTACCGCTGGTAGACATCCGCCGCCTCGACGCGCCGCGCCTTTTCCACGGTGAGGGTGATTTCCAGATAAGCCATGGGGCGTCCTTTGCCGTCTCGTTTCCTGCGAGGAATCCGCAGGAATTCGGTGCGTTCGGTGCGCGCCCAACCGTAGATTTTCCGGAAGCCGTCCGGTAGAGGCTCATCTGTGATGTGGCTATAGCCGAAGCCAATTACTCGCTCGGCTGTCCCAGGGTTGCGGCGGCCTTGGTGAGGGCGTCCATGAACTCCTCGAGGTCGGCGCCCGGGGGTTCTCGTGGGCCCAGACCGCCTCGTAGGAGATCTCGACGGGGGTGCCGGAGTGCACCAGCGGTCGGCAGGCGGCGTGCTGGTGGGCCACCTTGGAGCGGGGCAGGAGCGCCGCGCCCACGCCCAGGCCGGCCCATTCGTCCAGTACGCGGTGGCTGGCGGCCTCGCCGGGACAGGTGCGCAGGGCCAGGTCGTTGCTGTGGAAGAGGTCGGTGGTGAACTTGGTCAGGCCGCAGGTGTCGGGGACGAGGATGTAGGCGGCGCCGGCGGCGGCTGTGAGCTCCACCGGGCCTTCGGCGGCGGGGTCCGCGGCCGGGTCGATCACGACCACGGGTTCGCTGAGGATGACCTGGTGTCGGTAGGTCGGCATGGCCTCCACCGCGGGCACCAGCAGGGCATCCAGCTCGCCTGCCTTCAATGAGGCGCGCAGCAGTTCCAGATCGGCTTCCCGCAGCACCAGATCGCGCGGCCGGGACAGGCCGCGGGCGGCGTCGAAGGCGCAGGCCACCAGGTCGGCCCCGATCAGGGGCGAGACGCCCATACGGATCGCGCCGGTCGCCGGGCGGGCCAGCCGCCGGGCCTCGGCCGTAAGGGAGTCCAGCGCGCCGAGGGCCTGGTCGATCATGGGCAGGAGGCGGGCGCCGTGAGCGGTGGGCTTGACGCCGCGCGGGGAGCGGTCGAAGAGTTTGACGCCGAGTTCCTGCTCCAGCCGGGCCACTCCGTTCGACAGGGCGGGCTGGGTGACGCCGTAGTCGCGCGGCCGCGGCGCTGAAGGACTTCGTCTGGGACACGGCCTGGGCGTAGCGCAGCCCCTCGATGTTCATCCTGAACTCCTCTCCGTCATAACGCCAGGCTATACATTCGACATATTCCCACCTGCATTTCGGAGCGCTGGGGAATTCCTTCAGGCGTTCTCAGACGGGGTAGGCGTGAGTCTGTGTCGCTTTCACCGTGGCCCAGACTTCGGAGCCCGGGTGGAGGTCGAGTTCGGCGGCGGCGACGGTGGTGAGGTCGGCGGCGAGCGGGAGTTCGCCGGTGAGATCGGCGCGGATCTGGTCGCCGTGGGTCTCCAGGCCGGTGACCCGGCCGTGCCAGAGGTTGCGGGCGCTGGAGCCGGTGGGGCGGTCGCGGTGGAGGGTGACGGCGCTCGGCGGGAAGGCCACGAAGACCGGGCCGGTCAGGGCCTCGGTGGTGGTGATGTGGGGCCCGGCGTCGAGGCGGACGGTGTGACCGTCGGCCCGCCCCTGGTAGAGGTTGAGGCCGACGAGCTGGGCGATGTAGTCCGTACGGGGGTGACGGGCGATGTGGGACGGGCCGCCCTCCTGGACGATGCGGCCGTCCTCGACGACGACCAGGCGGTCGGCCAGGACCATCGCGTCGAGCGGGTCGTGGGTGACGAGTACGGCGACGGCCTCGAAGTCGGCCAGATGACGCCGGAGTTGGGCACGTACCTCCAGACGGGTGCGGGCGTCGAGGGCGGCGAGCGGTTCGTCGAGGAGGAGGAGGCGCGGGCCGGTGGCGAGCGCGCGGGCGAGGGCGACGCGCTGGGCCTGGCCGCCGGACAGCCTGCGGGGCTTGGCGCCGGCATGCTCGGCGAGCCCCATGCGGTCGAGCCACTCGGCGGCCCGCACGCGAGCCTCGGCCTTGGTCGCGCCATGGCAGCGGGGGCCGAAGGCGACGTTGTCGAGGGCGGTGAGGTGAGGGAAGAGCAGATAGTCCTGGAAGACCACGCCGACCGGGCGGGACTCCGTCGGCGTACGGTCCAACTCCGCGCCGTCCAGGCGCATATGACCGCCGGAGAGCGGGGTGAGCCCGGCGAGGGCGCGCAGGGCGGTGGTCTTGCCGGCACCGTTGGGTCCGAGGAGGGCGACCACCTCACCCGGCGCGACGCGCAGCGCCACGTCGAGCCGGAAGGTGCCGCGCTCGACGAGGAGACGGGCGTCGAGGCCCTCCTCGGAACCGGGGCTTCCGGGGGCGGCAGCGGCGTTATGGCTCTCGCTCATCCTGCTGTCATCCAACGGTCGCGCAGCCCGGCCAGCACCGCGATGGACACGGCCAGCAGCACCAGGCTGAGGGCGATGGCCGCCTCGGGGTCGCTCTGCAGAGCGAGGTAGACGGCCAGGGGCATGGTCTGGGTACGGCCGGGGAAGTTGCCGGCGAACGTGATCGTCGCGCCGAACTCGCCGAGGGCCCGCGCCCAGGCCAGGACGGCGCCGGCCGCGATGCCGGGCGCGATCAGCGGCAGGGTCACCCGGCGGAACGCGGTGAAGCGGGAGGCGCCCAGGGTCGTGGCGGCCTCCTCGTAGCGCGGGTCGGCGGCCCGCAGCGTGCCCTCCACGCTGATGACGAGGAACGGCATGGCGACGAACGCCTCCGCCACGATCACGCCCGCCGTGGTGAAGGGCAGCGTGATGCCGAACCAGTCGTCCAGCCACTGCCCGACGATGCCGCCCCGGCCGAGCGCCATCAGCAGCGCCACACCGCCCACCACCGGCGGCAGGACGAGCGGGAGGGTGACCAGGGCCCGTACGAGACCACGGCCCGGGAACTCGACCCGCGCCAGCAGCCACGCCAACGGCACCCCGATCACCAGGCTCACCCCGGTCGCCGCCGTGGCGCAGATCAGGGAGAGCTGAAGCGCCTGCCACACCTCCGCGCTGGTCAGCTGCTCGGGGAGGCTGCGCCACGGGGTCCGTACGAGCAGGGCGATCAGCGGCACGATCAGGAACGCCAGGCCGATCAGCGCGGGCAGGAGCAGCGGCAGCGGCGCGCCCCGGCCGCCGCCCCTCCGGACGGGTCGAGGCCGACGCCGCGGCCCGCCCCCGAGGGCGTCGGGCGTGGCGGTGGACTTGTCCGGCGGGGACGGCGGGGACGGCGGGGACGACGGGGACGACGGGGAGGTCACGGCTGGAGGAACCCGTCCCCAGTCAGGACCTTCTGGCCCTCGGCGGACCGCACCAGCTCGATGAACGCCTTCGCGGCCCCGGCGTTCGGCGCCTCCTTGAGCGCGACGATCGGGTAGTCGTTGATGGCCTCGGAGGATTCGGGGAAGTCCACGCCCTCCACCTTGTCACCCGCGGCCTTCACATCGGTCTTGTAGACGACCGCGGCATCGGCCTCCTTCAGCTCGACCTTGGTCAGGGCGGCATTGACGTCCTGCTCGTACGACACCGGCGTGAGCTTCAGACCGCTCGCCTCCAACGCCTTCCGGGCGGCGGCCCCGCACGGCACCTCCTCGTCGCAGAGCACGACCTTCAGGCCGGACCTGGTGAGGTCCGCGAGGGAGGAGATCCTGTCCGGGTTGCCCGGCAGAGTGGCGATCTCCAGCTGGTTGCGGACGAAGGTGGCGGGGGTGCCTGAGGCGTCGCCCGCGTCCGTGACGATCGCCATCGTCCTGGGGCTGGCGGAGGCGAACACATCCGCCGGGGCGCCACCGGTGATGCTCGCGGCGAGGGAGTCGCTGCCGCCGAAGCTGAAGGTCACCTTCGCACCGGGGTGCTCCTCCTCGAACCGCTTGCCCAGCGTCGTGAAGCTCTCCTTGAGGGAGGCGGCGGCGAAAACGGTCACCGGGCCGGAGATCTCGTCCGAGGAGGCGGCCGACGCGGACGGGTCCGACGTCGCCGATGAGGAGCAGGCGCTCAGGGCCAGCAGGGCGGCGGCTCCGGTGGCCACCACCCGCACAGTGCGGCGGGTCCGGCGCGCGGTACGAGTCATCATGCGTCGATGATAATGCCGCAGATGCGAGGAGAAAGTGTCCTGTGTCTTTGCATGAGCCGGAAGTGTGATCCAACAGGATGGCATGTGCGCCCCAGGCCCGGACCCGGGCCCTCCTGCTCAGGTCCGGTCGATGTGCACATTCGTCGACTTCACGCGCGCGGTGGCCTCCACCCCGACTTCCAGCCCCAGCTCCTCCACGGCCTCCCGCGTCAGCAGCGACACCAGCCGGTGTGGCCCCGCCTGGATCTCCACCTGGGCCGCGACGTCGCCGAGCTTCACGGCGGTGACGATGCCGGGGAAGGCGTTGCGGACGGAGGTGTAGGAGACGTCCTCCTCGCCACCACCACTGTGGGCGAGCTCCACGGAGAAGGCGGCCAGATCCTTCCCGTCGATGAGACGCCGCCCGCTCTCGTCCCGATGGGTGGCGACCCGGCCGGCGTCCGCCCATCGCCGCGCGGTGTCGGGGCTCACACCGAGAAGCCGCGCGGCCTGACCGATCGTGTAGGACTGCATGGAGATCACCCTAGTGAAACCGTGGCCGGAGGGCTGAAACCGCGTTGAAGCCGTTCTGAACCGGCTCGGCCGCAAGCTCTCCGGCATGACGACAACGACACAGGAACTCGCGATCGCAGCCACGGGGTTGCGTAAGTCCTACGGGGGCAAGACCGTCCTCGACGGCATCGACATCCGCGTACCCGCCGGCACCGTCTTCTCGCTGCTCGGGCCGAACGGGGCGGGCAAGACCACGGCGGTCAACATCCTGTCCACGCTGCTCTCCGCCGACGGCGGACAGGCGCGGATCGCCGGGCACGATCTCGTCGCCGAGGCCCAGGCGGTGCGAGCCGCGATCGGGGTCACCGGCCAGTTCTCCGCGGTGGACGGGCTGATCACCGGCGAGGAGAACATGCTGTTGATGGCCGACCTGCACCACCTCTCCAAGCACGAGGGGCGGCGGGTCGCCGGGGGACTGCTGGAGCGGTTCGACCTGGTGGAGGCCGCGAAGAAGCCCGCCGCCACCTACTCCGGCGGTATGAAGCGCCGCCTCGACATCGCCATGACGCTGGTCGGCGACCCGCGGATCATCTTCCTCGACGAGCCGACCACCGGCCTCGACCCGCGCTCCCGCCACAACATGTGGCAGATCATCCGTGAGCTGGTCACGGGCGGCGTCACGGTCTTCCTCACCACCCAGTACCTGGAAGAGGCCGACCAGCTCGCCGACCGCATCGGCGTGCTCAACGGCGGCAAGCTCGTCGCCGAGGGCAGCGCCGAGGAGCTCAAGCGGCTGATCCCCGGCGGGCACGTACGGCTGCGCTTCTCCGACCCGGTGGCGTACCAGAGCGCCGCCTCCGCACTGCGCGAGGCCTCCCGCGACGACGAGGCGCTCACCCTGCAGATCCCCAGCGACGGCAGCCAGCGCGAGCTGCGCGCCATCCTCGACTGGCTCGACGCCGCCGGCGTCGAGGCCGACGAACTGTCCGTGCACACCCCCGACTTGGACGACGTGTTCTTCGCCCTGACCGGCAGCGGCCCCGTCCTCGCCCAGTCAGCCCGCTCCAGCCAGTCCACCGAGAAGGAGACCGCCCGATGAGCGCGACGAAGACCACCACGACGGCCGCCCCCCGCCCCCGGCCCGCCAACCCTTTCCGCGACAACCTCACCATGCTGCGGCGCAACCTCCTGCACGCCCGCCGCTACCCCTCCCTCACCCTCAACCTCCTCCTCACCCCGATCATCCTGCTGCTGCTCTTCGTGTACGTCTTCGGCGACGTGATGAGCGCCGGCATCACCGGCGGCCCCGCGGACCGTGCCGACTACGTCGCCTACCTGGTCCCCGGCATCCTTCTCCTGACCGCGGCCATGACCTCGATGGGCACCGCGGTGTCCGTGGCCACGGACATGACCGAGGGCATCATCGCCCGGTTCCGCACCATGGCGATCTCCCGCACCTCCGTGCTGATCGGCCATGTGATCGGCAGCGTGATCCAGACGCTGATGGCCCTCGTGCTGGTGCTGGGCATCGCGCTGGCCATCGGGTTCCGGCCCGACGCGACGCCGGTGGAGTGGATCGCGGCGGCCGGACTGCTGGCCCTGTTCAGCCTCGCGCTGACGTGGCTCATGGTCGGCGTCGGCCTGGTGAGCCCCAACGCGGAGGGTGCCAGCAACCTCGGACAGCCGCTGGTGATGCTGCCGTTCCTGTCCAGCGCGTTCGTGCCGGTGGACGCCATGCCCGGCTGGTTCGGCTGGTTCGCCGAGTACCAGCCGTTCTCGCCCGCCATCGAGACCCTGCGCGGGCTGCTGCTGGGCACCGGGATCGGCACCACGAACGCCGTGCTGACCGTCGGCTGGAGCCTGGGCTTGGTCGTGCTGGGCTACCTGTGGTCGAAGGCCCAGTTCAACCGTGAACCCCGGCATTGAGCTCACGCAGGGCCACCGCCCGCAGCTCCTCCCGCCCCAGGGCGGCGTACGCCGACACCGCGTCGGCGTACGCCGCCCTGTCGGCGTCCTGGGCCGCCTTCCGGGACCGGGTGAAGGACAGGGTCGGGTACTCCCGCACCGCCGGCATCCGCTCCGCCAGCGCCACCAGCCGTACGGCTGCCTCGTCGCCCCGGGCGAGCCCGGCGAAACCGAGTGCGAGCAGGACGGTGCCGTACACCGGCAGCTCCACCGGAGCCCTGTCAGCGGAGGACCCGGTGGAACCGGACAGGCCCGAGGGCCTGGACAGCATCTCCAGCAGCCGCTCCCGCAGTTGCCCGGCCAGCCCCGCCACCGGATCGAGCCGGCCGTGCTGCGCGTGCGCGGCCAGCGTGGCCGACTGCACCTGGAGCGACCACGGATCCACGAACGGATCGTCGGCGTGCCGCAGGGTCTCCTCCCGCGTCCGCTCCGCCGCCTGCCGCCACAGCCCGAGCCCGACCTCGGTAAGCCCCCGCGCCAGCGCGATCTCCGCCCGGACCGGCAGGTCGGAACTGAAGATCAGGGTGTCCTCCGACTGCTTCTCCGGGGCCGCGGCGAGTCCCAGCCAGTACTCCGCCTCGTCGACCTCCCCGCGCTGGAGGCAGGCCAGCACCAGCCCCGCGTGGACGCCGATCGTGTCCGACCATGCGCCGAACTCGTCGAACGCGTCCAGCGCGGCCCGCAGATGCTCGTACGCCTCCGCGCCCCGCTCGGACTGCAGGCACAGCTCGCCGAGCCGCCCCCGGCTCAGCAGCTGCATGGCCGGATTGCCGAGCGGCACCACGGTGTCGAGCATCCGGCGGGCGTACTCCAGCGCACGCTCCACGTCGTGCTCGGCTTCCCACACATAGCTGGCGACGCACGAGGCGACGCCCGCCAGCAGCGGCTCGTCGGCGTCACAGAGCTCCCGCAGCCGCGCGTACTCCGGCGGGTGTATGCCCGGGACGGCGCACAGGACGGCGGCCAGCGCCCGCGCCAGCGTGTCCGGCGGCGCGGGCGGCAGCCGACGCAGGGTGACGAGGTGGCGTACGGCGTGCGGGCCGAGGCCCATGAAGAGGCTGGCGGTGCACACCGTCGCCGCGCTGCGGGCCGTCTCCACGTCATCCGGGTCCTCGGGGCCCGGGCGGAAGTGGGACAGCGGCCCGCCGGTCTCGGTGGCGAGGGCGGCGAGCCGGGCGTAGCTGGAGCCGGTGGCCCACATGGAGGCCAGTACGGCGGTGAGGGCCGCGATGGTCGGTCCGTCGTCGCGGGCCAGCGCGTGCCGCAGGGCCAGGACGAGGTTGTCCTGCTCGGTCCGGATACGTGCCCAGGCGGCGGACAACAGACCGTCGCCGAACAGCACATCGTGGTGGCCGCGGCCGAAGTCCCGGGCCCAGGACAGGAACCGGTCGGTCACCGCCTCCTCCTCGCCCGCCTCGGCGCGCCGGGCGGCGCTGAACTCCCGTAGCGTCTCCAGCATGTGGAAGCGCACCCCGGAAGGGCTGTCGCCCACCTTGATCAGGGACTGGTCGGCCAGCTGTTCCAGCAGGGCCAGCGTGTCCCCGGTCGCGTCGAGCACGTACTCCGCCGAATCCTCGGTGAAGCCCCCGGGGAACACCGACAGCGCGCGGAGCGCCGCCCTGCCGTCGGGCGCCAGCAGATTCCAGCTCCACTCGACCACCGCCCGCAATGTGCGGTGCCGCTCAGGGGCGTCGCGGGCGCCGCCGCGCAGCAGCGCGAAACGGTCGCGGAGCCGGCGGGAGATGTCGGCCACGGACAGCACCCGCACCCGGGCCGCGGCGAGTTCCACGGCCAGCGGCAGCCCGTCCAGGTGCCGGCAGACCTCGGCCACCCCGTCGGCGGGCAGCTCCACGCCGGGCCGGGCCGCCCGCGCCCGCTGCTCGAAGAGCTCGACCGAGGTCGGCAGGGAAAGCTCCGGCAGCGCGTACACGGACTCCGACGTCAGTCCCAGCGGGGCCCGGCTGGTGGCCAGGACCCGCAGCTCCTTCGACCGCGACACGAGTGCCTGTACGAGATCGGCCGCGCCGCGGATCACCTGCTCGCAGTTGTCCAGCACGAGCAGTACGGGCCCGGAACCCAGGGCGGCGACGATGCCGGTCACCGGGTCGGCGCCGGCGCCGAACTGCCGTCCGTCCCCGGCGCCGACGGCCGAGGCCACCTCACCGGTCACGTCGTCGTCGGCGGTGACACCGGCCAGGGCGACGAAGTGGACCACCGGCTGCTCGGCGGCCCGGCTCACCGCGTGGGAGAGGCGGGTCTTGCCCAGTCCGCCGGGACCGACGACGGTGACCACCCGGGCCGTACGCAACAGCCCGGCCACGGCGGCGATGTCGGCGTCCCGCCCCAGCAGCGGGTTCGGGTCGTGCGGCACACCGTGGCGGACCGGCGCCACCTCCGCGCTCAGCAACTCCTGGTACACGGACCTGAGTCCGGGACCCGGGTCGGTACCCAGCTGATCGCGCAGCCCGCGGCGGTAGGCGTCGTACCGGGTCAGCGCCGCGGCCCGGCCCGCGGTAGCGGCCTCGCAGCGCAGCAGCTCCGCCAGCACCTCCTCGTCCCGCGGCAGCTCCCGGGCCAGCTCGGTCAGGGGCGCCGCGGCCTCCTCCCGCCGCCCCAGCCGGGCGAGCGCGAGGGCCCGGGTGCGGACGAGGGCACGGAACGGCCGGGTCCGGTCGACGCGGAGGGCCACCACCGGATCGTGCAGGTCCTCGCCCGCCCCGGCGCCCACGCTCCCGTCCCACAGGGCCAGGCCCGCCTCGGCCTGTTCCAGGGCGCCCTCATGGTCCCCCGCCCGCGCGCGCCCGGCGCTCTCCGCCTCGTACAGCAGCAGCGCGGAACTGTCGACCCGCGCCTCGTCCAGCGCCAGCCGGTACCCCGTCGGTGTGCTCGCGATCAGATCGGCACCCAGCTGTCCCCTGAGCCGTGACACCAGGATCTGCACCGCCTTGCCCGGCCGCTCCGGCAACTCGTCCGGCCACAGCCCCTCCACCAGCCGGCCGGTGCTGCAGCCGGTGCGCGGATCCTCGGCGAGGAGCGCCAGGAGCCCGCGCAGCCGGGGTGCGGTGATCTCGCGCCCACGACAGGCGACTCGGGACAGCAGGGTCAACTCGGTGGTCACGCCTGAAGGTTAACCAGCTGAGCGCCGGCGGCCACCGGGTCTCAGCCGGTGTGGACGCGCGGCCGGCGGGCGCGGTCCGGTTCCGCCTCGCGCAGGACCTCCCGGGTGACCGGGGCGACCTCGCCCTGGCCGAAGAGGAGGAAGCGGAGGAAGTTGGCGAAGGGGTTGCCCTCGGTCCAGAGACCTACGGCTGGAGCGGCGGCGGCACAGCCGGTGGGAGGTCGTACGCACGGCGCGGAGTCATGACGTACGGCTGACCCCGACCGAGTTACTGTCACTGCCGGACGCGGGCGTCGGCGTCGGCCAGCAGTTGGTGGGCGACCGCGTTGACCGGCTCGACGGCGCCCTGGCGGTCGAAGCGGAAGAGGACCGTACCGCTGGTCTGCGCCCAGGTCCGGGCCTGAGGGGTGTAGCCGGCGGCGCAGAAGAAGACACCCGTCTTGCCTTCGTGGACGGCGACGCCGTGCAGTTGCTGCACGGTGGGCCGGCCGGTGGGCTTGCCCTCCAGCTTGATCTGGGCCACGGCGCGGGCGCTGACCACATCGATGCCGCCGTCCGCGCCGACGGGCGTGACCACCGCGTCGGCGAAGCCGAGATAACGCATCCACTCGGCGGCGATCAGCTCCGCGTCGCGGGTCTCCCGGATCAACCGCTCGGGCGGCCGGCCCGCGGGTATTGCGGCGGTGCGGCGCGAGCCGGCGGCGAGTTCACGGGCCGTCAGAGCCACGTCCAACCCGTGGTTGGAGGTGAAGAGGAAGTGGCGCGCGCCGGAGGCGAGGAGGCCGTACTCGCCGGACTGAATCACCGGTTCCTCGTCGCGGTAGACGACGTCCCGGTCCTTCACCACCAGCGCCCGGTCCGTGACGATCGCCAGCGACCGGCCGCTGTCGGAGGGCCCCTGCTAGGGGCCGACAGCGAGTCCGAGTATCCATTCGTCGGCGGCGACATGGGCCCGGGCCAGTTTGGTGAACCGCACCGCGAGCGGCTGCGGGTCGAAGGGACGCAAGCGGACCATGCAGGCGGCGACCGCGCCCTCGATCGTCGAACCGAGCGGCGGCAACTCCTCCAGCAGCCGCTTCGCCTCCTGCGCGATGTCCCGTACCGGCGGCGTCACACCGGCCGATGAGGCTCCCTCCTCGACCGCCTGGATCGCACGCCGATCGGCGGCGGCCACCCGGGCGGCGGGGCTGAAGTCGGCCCACCACACGACCGCGCCCAGCGAGGCGAGCAGCCCCACCCACAACACCGTCCACGAAGCGAGTACGACCGCCGCCACCGGGCTGACGGCCACCGCCGCACAGCCGAGCGCGGGCGTGTTGATCGCCACGCCGCTCTCCGGCAGACACGGCCCGCCCTCCGCCCGCTCATGCCGGGCCAACCCCTGCCGGGTCGCCATCACCTGCCGGCCACACAGCGGACAAGCCAACGTGCTCATCGCCCCCCACCCCCGCACTTCGCACGCGTCGATCCATCCCCGGCCCGGACACTAACAGCGACCACTGACAACGCCGCAGCCAGGACAGAGATCGTGCGTCAGCCTTGGCGGGTGACGCTGACCTGGACGGTCATCGTGCCCTTGTTGTCCTGGGAGCAGGCCCCAGCGGTGTCGTTCATCCCCAGTTGCAGGGTGCCGTTGCCGGACGCCTTGAACGTCAGCTTCCGTTTGACGGCGTGGACGGGGAAGTCCCGCTTGCCCGTGAGACGCGCGGCCAGGGTGCCGAACGGGGACCCGGCCTTGACCTTGCAGGCTTTCGCCCCGTCGAGCACCTTGTCGGTGTTCGCGTCGTAGCCGGCCGGACCGGTCATGGGCATGATCCGGTAGTCGGCCGTCCACTTTCCCGAGATGAACCGCACGGTGACCCGGTCTCCCCGCCGGACGGAGACACCGGTCACCGACTGCCAGCCGGCCACGGACTGGACGACCTGACTGGTGGAGGTCGTGGTCGCGGTCGTCTTCGGGTCCTGCTTGAGCGGGAGCGTCCCGGTGAGGAAGAGGCCACCCACCACGCCCGCCGCCAGCACAGCCGTACCCGCCAGCGCCCACCACACCCGCTTGCGAACCGCCGAGCGGGACCGCTGCCCGGGCGGGGGGTTGAGCGAGGCGGTGCCCAGCGCGGTCGGCACGGTCTCCACGGCCGGGACGGGCCGCCCCTGGCCGCCGGTCACCGTGTCCGCGTCGCTCAACGGAGCCGAGGGCCGGGACACGCGTACGGTCGCCGACGGCAGCGGCCCGGCGTCCGCCTCGCCCGCCGCGACGCGCGCCAGCGCGGCACGCGCACTGGCCGCCGAGGGCCGTTCGTCCGGGGACTTGCGCAGCAGCGCCTCGACGACCGGGCGCAGCGGGCCGAGCCGCTCCGGCAGGACGGGATCCCCGTATGCGACGGCGTGCAGTGTCGCGGGCCGTGCCGGTCTGCGGAACGGGGACCGGCCGCCGCAGACCGTGGCGAGGGTCGCGCCCAGGGACCACAGGTCGGAGGCCGGGCCGGCCTCCGCTCCCATCACCCGCTCGGGCGCCATGAATTCGAGGGAGCCGACCAGTTCGCCGGTGGTCGTCAGGAACTCGCCGTCGTCCAGGGCCGCGATGCCGAAGTCGGTGAGGACGGCGTTGCCGTCGCGGCGCAGCAGGACGTTGGCGGGTTTGACGTCGCGGTGCAGGGTGCCGGCCGCGTGCACAGCCTCCAGCGCGTCGAGCAGTTGCAGACCGAGGACGGCCGTGTGCCGCGGGGTGAGCGGTCCGGCCTCGGCGATCCGGTGCGCCAGCGAGGGCCCGTCGACGCCTGACGGGTCGCCGCCTCCGCGCCGGTCGCCCGTACGGTGTCGAAGTCGATCGCGTACAACTTCCGCGGCAGCGGCTGCATCCCGGCCTCGGTGGACTCGGCGGTGTCGCGGAAGCCGAAGGCGACGACGTCCTCGTCCCGGAGCAGGGGACCGTAGCCCTCCAGGTCGGTGAGGGGCCGGGGCCCGCGGCCGGTGGCCAGGGCGAGTTCCATCGAGGCCGCCTCGCCCGTCGGCTCCGCCGACGGCTGGTAGAAGTCGGTGTGGCCGTCGAGGAACAGCAGACCGTGGCGGCCGCGGCGACGCAGGGCGAGGAGGTTGCCGAGCAGGATGCTGCAGTCGCCGCCGAGAACCACCGGAAAGCGGCCCGCGTCCAGGGCGCCGCCGACCGTGTCGGCGAGCCGGACGGAGTACTCGGCGATGCCGACAGGGTTGAGGACACCCGTGGCGGCGTCCCGCCGCAGGTCGTACGGCGGGGCTTCGACGCGGCCGGCCCGTATCGCCCCGGGGTGATCGAGCAGACCGGCATCGATCAGGGCCGAGGGCAGGTCCTGGACACCGGACGGGCGCAGCCCGAGCACGGACGGCGCTTCGATGACCGCCGACTCTCGCATCACCCGGTCCCTTCGCCGAGTGCCGTCTCGTACGTCCATGGTGCACAGGCCACCGTTAAGGTCACCCGGTGACGAGTAGCAGCGCGCCGCGTTCCCCAGCTCCTGATGGCACCCGTTCGACGACGGCACCCGACGACTGGAAGGGCCGGCTGCGTCTGTTCGGATACGTCGGGCGTCCCCGGACCGACAGCCGCCGGCTCCTGGTCCCACCGTTTCCGGAGCCGTCGGCAATGGCCTGGCTCGGGCCGGTGTTCGTCGCCGTCTTAGCCGGGGCGATCCGCTTCTGGGAGCTCGGGCGTCCGCGGGCCGTCGTCTTCGACGAGACGTACTACGCCAAGGACGCCTGGTCCCTACTGCGGCTCGGCTACGAGGGCACCTGGCCGGACCGCAAGATCGCGGACCCGCAGATACTGGCGGACCCTCAGGTGATCTCGCTCTCCGACACCGGGTCGTTCGTCGCGCATCCGCCGATGGGCAAGTGGGTGATCGCCCTCGGCGAGTGGATGTTCGGCCTCAACCCGTTCGGCTGGCGCTTCATGACGGCGGTGCTGGGCACGTTGTCGGTGCTGATGCTGTGCCGAATAGGACGCCGCCTGTTCCGGTCAACAATGCTGGGCTGTCTGGCCGGTGGGCTGATGGCGGTGGACGGTCTGCACTATGTGATGAGCCGTACCGCCCTGCTGGACCTCGTCGTCATGTTCTTCGTCCTGGCGGCGTTCGGATGCCTGCTGCTCGACCGGGACCACGCACGTGCCCGGCTCGCGGCGGCGCTCCCGGTGGACGAGGACGGCCCTGCGCGCCCGGACCAGGTCACCGGTGAACAGGCCGGAACGGGGCTGCGTCCCTGGCGGCTCGCGGCCGCCGTCTTCCTGGGACTGGCGGCCGCGACGAAATGGAACGGCCTGTATTTCCTCGCCTTCTTCCTGATCCTCACCGCACTGTGGGACGTCGCCTCCCGCCGCGTTGCGGGAGCGCGCCGCCCGTACCGGGCAGTGCTGCGCAAGGACCTCGGCTGGTCGGTGCTGTCCGTCGTACCGGTCGCCGTGGTGACGTACCTGGTGACGTGGAGCGGCTGGTTCCTGTCCGACAACGGCTACGGCCGCCACTGGGCGGACGGCCGCGGCGGCACCTGGTCGTGGATCCCGGCTCCGCTGCGCAGCCTCTGGCACTACGAGTACGGGGTGTACAAGTTCAATGTCGGACTGGACGCCTGGCACAAGTACGAGTCCAGTCCGTGGAGTTGGCTGGTCCTCGGCCGCCCTGTGCTGTTCCACTACCAGTCACCGGAACCCGGAGAGGCCGGCTGCCACGCGATCACCGGCTGCTCGCAGGCGGTCCTCGCCCTCGGCACGCCGGTGCTGTGGTGGACGGCATGCTTCGCCCTGCTGTACCTGCTCTACCGGTGGGCGCTGCGCCGCGACTGGCGCGCCGGCGCGATCCTGTGCGCGGTGGGCGCCGGTTACCTGCCCTGGTTCCTGTACCAGGACCGCACGGCCTTCGCTTTCTACGCGGTCGTCTTCGTGCCCTACCTGTGCCTGGCCGTCACGATGATGCTGGGAGCGCTGCTGGGCCCGCCGGGAGCGGACGAGAAGCGCCGCGTACCGGGCGCGATGGCCGTGGGCGTGATCGTGCTGCTCATCACCTGGAACTTCATCTACTTCTTCCCGATCTACGCCGGGCAGACGATCCCCTATCCCGACTGGCAGACGAGGATGTGGCTCGACACCTGGATCTGAACCCGGCTCCACCGTACGGGCGGGGGAGCCGCGTTCACCGCGCCGGCGTGAGGTCCCCGGTGAGCGGTACGTCCGGCGTTCCTATGGCGCTCAGTGGTCGGAGCGGTCCACTGTGACGCAGGTGGTCCGGCTGAACACCGACACCGTCTCGTTGCCGCAGTTGTTGCTGTGGCGCGAGGCGTCGGGCGGAGGTTGGACAGGACACCGCCGCTGGGGCCCGGCTGGTCCCCGCCACCGCGATATTCATGTGCGAGACGGTTGATCGGGTACTCCGGCCGTGTGCACGGCGTGCTCGGCGTCGACGCGGGTCGTGACGCCCGTGTCGACGAGGGTGCGGGTGGCGTCCACCGAGGCGTAGATCCACAGGATCCGCATCGGCTCGGTGGGGGAGGCGTTGCGGAAGCGGTGGGGGGTGCCGGCGGCGACATAGGTGGTGTCGAAGCGGGTCACGTGGTGTTCGGTGCCGTCGATCTCCACGATGGCCTCGCCTTCGAGGATGGTCACGCTCTCAGGGCAGTTGTGGGTGTGCAGCGGGATACCGGCCCCGCCCTCGAAGAGGGTCTGGCCGGTGAGGAAGACCTCCGCTCCGATCGCCCGCGTGACCAGGGGGACGGTGCGGGCGCCGCCGCCGCGGCTGAAGTCGGTCAGCTCGGCCGGGCGCAGAACGGCGGGCGGGAAGGCGGCGAAGCAGGGTTGGTCGGGGCACATGTGTGTTTCTCCGTGTTGCGGTTGGCTCAGCCGGTCGGTGCGGGCGGCCGTTTCGTCGCCGTAGGGGCTCACCGGGTCTCCTGGAGGGCGCGGACGAACAGGTCCGGCGCGCCGAAGTTGCCCGACTTGAGCATGAGGGCGAGGTCGCCGTGTGGTGTGGCGGCGTGGGTCCAGGGGACGCCGGGGGCGGCTTCCCCTCCCACGAGTACGGTGCGGATGTTCAGGGCGGTGGTCACGGCTCGGGGACGTCTCACCGCCGGCGACGAGGAGGCGGCGTACACCCCGGTCGACGAGGTGGACCGCGAGCGTGCCGAGCAGACCCTCCACGTAGACGGTGCGGCCGTTGGGCGGGGAGGTCGGGCAGGCCAGGGTGATGCCGGCGCCCGCCGTCTCCAGGAGGGCGTCGCCGACCGGGTCGATGTTGCCCTGGGGGGTGGAGTCGAACGTGGAGCAGTACTTGAAGTAGATCTGGGTCGCTCCCTTGGACCACAGCCACCGCTGAGCGGCGAGGGACTCCTCGGCTGCCTCCTTCGCCGGGGTGGAGCGGGACTTGAGCGCGATCACCACTGCGTCGCAGTCGGCGGGCAGGGGTGTGGTGGCGTCGGGGACGCCGAAGACGAGCGCGGTACGCAGGCCCGCGCGCCGGAAGGCGGCCGCGACATCGGTGCCGCCGGTGAAGTCGTCGGCTATGCAGCCGATGCGCAGGGTCATGGGTGGGCTCTCCTGGACGTACGGGAGGTGCGGGTGATGAGGGAGCCGTCGGTTGACGGTGAGTCAGCCCCGCCCGGCTCCTCCCTCGATGGCCTTGACGACGGCGGCCGTGAACTCCGTGGTGGAGGCCGAGCCGCCGAGGTCACGGGTGGAGGTCCCCGAGGCGATGGTCTGGGCGACGCCCGCCTCGATGATCTTCGCGGTGGCGGCGAGTGCCGCGTCGCCGTGCTTGGCGCCGAGCCACTCGAAGAGCATCGCCCCGGAGAGGATCATCGCGACCGGGTTGGCGATGTTCTGCCCGGCGATGTCGGGGGCGGAGCCGTGGGAGGCCTGGGCCATGGCGCGGTCGGCGGAGGCGTTGATGGACGGGGCGGTGCCGAGCGAGCCGGAGATCTCGCCGGCGAGGTCGGAGAGGATGTCGCCGAACATGTTCTCGGTGACGATGACGTCGAAGTCCTGGGCGCGGCGCACCAGATGGACGGTCATGGCGTCGATGTGGAAGTCGTCCACTGCCACGTCCGGGTACTCCTGGGCCACTTCCTGGCACACCGTGCGGAACAGACCGGTGGTGAGCTTGAGGACGTTGGCCTTGTGGACGATCGTCAGCTTCTTGCGGCGCGAGCGGGCCAGCTCGAAGGCGACCCGGGCGACGCGCTCGGTGGCGGCGCGGGTGATGATGCCCATCGCGATGGCGACACCCTCGACGGGGCTGAACTCGCCGGTGCCGGCATAGGTGTTGCGGTCGGCGTAGAAGCCCTCGGTGTTCTCGCGGACGATCACGAGGTCGGCGTTCTCGCACACGGCTTTCGCGCCGGGGCAGCTCTTGGCCGGGCGGATGTTGGCGAAGAGCCCGAAGTGCTTGCGCAGGGTGCCCGACGGGTTGAGCGCGGACTTGTGCGGCTCCGGGTACGACACGGAGTCGTGCGGCCCCAGGTACCAGCCGTCGAGGTCGGCGAGCACGGTCCCGGTCTCGTGGGGGACCGGAGTGCCGTGCGACTCGATGGCGGTGGCGCCGAGCGGCAGCGTGACCCAGTCGATCGTCGTGCCGGTGGCGTGGGCGGCGGCGGTGGCGATCTCCACGGCGGACGGGACGATCTCGGGGCCGATGCCGTCGCCCTCCAGGACGCCGAGGCGGTAGGTGGTGCTCATGTCCGGTTCCTCTCCGGTCGGTTGGTACGGGGGAGAAGCACATCCGGAGAACCGGTCAACCGATAAACCAGATGAGGGTGCGCGGGGCTGCTCCTGCCCCCGAGGAACGTGCCCTGCCGGTGCTGCCGGTGCTGCCGGTGCTGCCGGTGGTATCGGTGGCGCCGAACGGTGGCGGTGCTGGCGATGCAGCCCCCGCCGGTGCGCCGGCCCTGTCCGCGCCGCCCCGTCAGTCGCCTGTGTTCCGCTCCAGCGCCTCCCGCAAACGGCGAGTGGCGCCCCGCATGTGCTGGGCCATCGCCGCCCGGGCGGCCTGCGCGTCGCCCTTCTCGACCGCCTCGAAGATCGGCACATGGTCGTCGTAGGCGACCGCGCGGGTACGGACCGCGCCGGTGCGCTTGACCCAGCCGCGCTGGATCATCGCGCGCATCCCCTTGAGCATGTCCCGCAGCACCGAGTTGCCGGCCACCTCCGCGAGGGCGGCGTGGAAGGCGGTGTCCGCCTCGGCGAACTCCGCGTCCGGGCACTCCCGCATCGTCGCGAGCCGGGCACGCAGCAACTCCACCCCGGCCTCGTCGCGCGCTTCGGCGGCGAGGCCCGCGATGACGACTTCGAGTTCCGCGCGCGCCTGGAGCATGTCCTTCGCGTCGCGCTCACCGAGCACCAGGCCAAGCTCGAACAGGCGGTACAGCACGTCGGAGTCGGTGCCGCGGAAGTACGTCCCGCTGGACTGCCGGATCTCCAGTAGCCCCAGGAAGCCGAGGGACTTGATGGCCTCGCGGACGGTGGGCCGGTTGACTCCGAGCATCTCGGTGAGCTGACGTTCCGAGGGGATGCGGTCGCCGGGCTGCACCGCACCGGACATCAGGTACTCGATGAGGCGGCGCGAGACCTCGGCGGCCAGCGGTTCCCGCGGCTCGACCGTGATTCTCGAGAGTTCGGCCATGGATTCCCTCACTTCAGGTATTGACGATCAGTCGAGAGTCTAGTTTCCTACCGGCCAACCGGTAGACCGGTTAGCCGCTCTCGGCGGTGCCCCGGTACGGACCCCTGACCCGCCCCACACGTCCGCCCCGCCGCACGCCCGGCCATCAGCCCTGCACCGAGCCGCGCCCCGCCGCCTCCGCGCGGCGCCCGGCCCGTACTACACGTCGCGGCACCCGCACCGGCCGCCCCCGACGGAGACGGCACCACCAGCTACATGATCATCTGCTCGGCGTTCCTGCCGATCTACCGGCGCCTCGGCATGAACCCGCTCGTGCTCGCCGCCATCGCGACCATGGCCCTGGGCTGCATATCCGGTACGACCCCCTGGGGTGGCGCCGCCACCCGCGGTATCAGCGTCCTGCACCTGGACGCCGGCGAGTACTTCGTCCACATGATCGGCCCCATGGCCCTCACCAGCCTGGCCATCGTCGCCGTCTCCTACTGGTTGGACCTGCGCGAACGAGCCAAGCTTGACCCAGAGAAGCTACAGGCCTACCAACTCGAGGTCGCCTCCGGCGAGGCCATTCCCAAGGGCGAGGTCACCTGGCGCATATGGGCCAACGCTGCCCTCACCCTCGCCCTGATGGTCCTGCTCATCCTCGAAGTCGCCGACTTCGTCGTGCTGTTCATGGTCGCCTTCGTCATCGCCCTGCTCCTCAACATCCGCACCATCGAGGAACAGCAGGAACTCATCAAGCGTCAGGCCGCCAACGCCGTGCCCGTCATGATGCTCGTACTCGCCGCCGGCATCTTCACCGGGATCATGACCGACGCCGGAATGATCAAGGCGATGGCGAACGCCGGCGTCCACGCCGACGAGATCGCCCGCGCCGGCGCCATCGGCCAGATCCTCCACAGCGTGGGCCCCGCCTCCGCACCCCTGTGGGTCCTCCTCGGCCGCGTCAAAGCCGACCTCGGCGACTTCCAGAAAACGGCCCCCCGCTGGGGCATCCCCGCCTCCTTCGCCTGCATCGCCTTCGCGCTCCTCACGGGGGCGATCACTGTCACCTAGGGGATGGCCCGGCGCCATGGGGTTGTGGGTGGGGCCGGACCGATCTTATGTTTGGGGCCAAATGAAAGCCGAAAATGATCCTGGGTCTTCCTGCTGCCCGGGAAATGAAGGATGCCGACGATGACCCACACGCCACGCATGCTGCTCGTGCTCAGCGAGAACTGGACCCTGACCGGCGGTCGGGCCGACCTGCCCGCCGCAGTGCGGTGGGCTCGTGAGGCCGAGGAAGCGGGCTTCGACGCGGTCATGGTCAGCGAGCACATCGTTCTCGGCCCCGACGCGGCGGCCGCCGGGATCATGGGCAATCCGCGTGACTATGCGCTCCCCGGGAATCAGGATCCCTGCACCCCCTGGCCCAACTCGCTGATCCTGCTGGCCGCCATCGCCGCCGTCACCGAGCGCCTGCGGCTGGCTGCGGCCGCCGTTCTGGCGCCGTTGCGGCATCCGCTGCTGATGGCCCGGGAGTTGGGCACGCTCGATCTGATCAGCGAGGGGCGGCTGGTGGTGCAGCCCACGGTGAGCTGGAGCAAGGACGAGTACGACGCACTGGGCGTGCCCTTCGGCAAGCGGGGGCGGCTGCTGGACGAGCACCTGGAGGTCTGGGCGAAGGCGTGGGGGCCGTCCCCGATCTCCCACGACAGCGAGCACTACCCCTTCCGGGACGTCTACTTCGAGCCCAAGGCGTACCGTCCGGAAGGCCCCCGGCTGTGGTTCGGAGGGCAACGTCTGCACGGTCCCGTCCTGCGCCGGCTAGTGAAGTACGGCGCCGGCTTCCATCCCCTGGGCAGCCCCGCGCCGGAGGACGTACACCTGCTCAAGGACGCCCTGGCCGCCGCCGGACGGGATGTCGCCGACCTGGAGATGATCGGTGGTACCCAGGCCGAATTCCCCGACGACCGTTCGCCGGCCGACCTCGGTGCCGCGCTCGCGTCGATCCCGGAACAGATGGAGCAGGGTTTCACGACCTTCTGCGTCAAGCCGAACCAGTTCATCGACGACCCGGACGGCGTGGGCGCGTTCTGTCGTGAGGTGATGCGCCGGGTTGAAGCGCAGGCCGGGTGAGTCCTGCCTACCACATAGCCCGTGCGACCGGGGGTGCCGTCGGGGTGAGGGACGGCATGGGGGTGCCGGTGGAGGTGGCCGACTCGGTGGGTGCGGGTTCCTCGGTGGGGTGGGACGGAACGGGCGAGGGAGTCACGGTCCCGGGACTCTCTGCGGGCTCGGAAGGGATGGGCGAGGGCGGTGTCGAGGGGCTGATCGGCGGGGGTGGGGCTGAAGGCGGCGTCGGGGAGGAGGGTCGGGAGAGGTACACGGGGACCGCGATGAGAGCTGCCGCGGCGCAGGTGGCTGCGGCTCCGGCCGCCGTGCGGAGCAGGCGGCGGCGGGCTGCGGCGCGGCGGACCGCTTCGTAGCGGCCGGGCGGTGGGCCGAGGCGGTCGGAAGGCGGTCGCAGGATGACGGCGAGGGGGTCGTCGGGCTCGAACTCCGGGCCGTCGTCAGAGTGTGTGATCAAGGCTTCTCCTCAGGTGGGCGCGGAGCAGTTCGCGGGCCGCGTGGAGGTCGGCCTTGACGGTTCCTTCCTTGCGTCCGGTCAGCACGGACACCTCCCGGATCGGCATGTCAGCGTAGTAGTGCAGCAGGATCGGTACGCGCAGCCGTTCCGGCAGCGACTGCACCAGCAGCCGTACCGAGGGATCGTTCTGTTCGGTGTGGTCGGCCGGAGGGCGGACCGCCGCTTCGGCCGTCGCGCGGTGCATCGCCTTGCGCTCGCGTTCGAGCTTGCGCCAGTGGTCCCGTACGAGGTTGGCCGCGGTGACGTAGAGGAAACCGTGGGGCTCCGACACGGACGTCCAGCGGGCCCACAGGCGGGTGAACGCCTCCGACGCGATCTCGTGGGCCGTCTCGTCGTCGTCGACGAGACGGCGGCACCAGCCGGCGAGGCGCGGATAGAGGGCGGCGAACAGTTCGGACGCGGCCTTCTCGCGGGACCGTTTCAACGCTCTCCAGGGTCGTGCTGTCGTGATGTCGTCGTGCCGCGATGGCGTGATGCCGTCGTGTCGCGATGCCGTGCCGTCGTCCCGCCGCGCCGGCTCAGCGTGGCGAAGACGATCACGTTGTCGCGGTACTCGTCGCCGTCCCCGGTGCGAGGGCCGCCACAGGTGATGAGACGCAGTTCGGGGCGGTCCACGTTTCCGTAGACCGCGTCCGTCGGGAACTCGGCCTTGGCGACCGTCCGTACGGTGTCGACGGTGAACACCGCGGTCGTGCCGTTCTCCAGGCGCGCCTCGATCCGCTCGCCCCGCCGAAGCCGCGCGAGATGGCGGAAGACGCCGTCCCCGTACGCGCCGACCGTGACATGGCCGAGGATCACCGACGGCCCGGTCTGCCCGGGCGCCGGCGAGTGCTCGTACCAGCCCGCCCGGTCGTTCGCCGTGACCGGCGGCACCTGCACACTGCCGTCGGGGGCCAGTCCCAGCCGGATGACCGGGGTGTCGACACCGACGGCCGGGATCCGCAACCGGACCGGCACGGAACGGCCCACCGGACGCCCGGAGCCGGCAGAGGCGCGCGGAGACGGGCTCGTGGTGATGCGGTGTCGGGATCGGTCGGGGCCGGGGCGCCGCCGGTCCGCCCGCCGGCGCAGCCCACGAGCAGTGCGGCGCCGGCAGCGGAGGCGAAGGCGCGCCTGGAGAGGGAGGTCATGCCTCGTTCGCCCGCCGGCGCCGTACGAGAACGACCGCCGCGCCGCCCCCGACGAGCGCCACGGCGGCACCCGCCCCGGCGAGTACGCCCCCGGCCCCGGACTCCGCCGACGTCGGCGCCGCACCGGTGTCGGGCGCGCCGCTGGGGACGACGGGGACCTGACTCGGCACCGGGGTCGCGGCGCTGCCGCCGGCGTCCTCCGTGGGCATGGCCGTCGGCGGGGCCTCGGAGGGCTCGGTGGTGGGCGTGTCTTCGGCCGGGGCGGTGGCGGACGGGGCCGGGCTCGGGGTCTTGGTGGCCGACACGGGCGAGGGGACCGGGCTCGCCCCGTCGGCGAAGGCGGGCAGCGCGCTCGCCAGCACGGCGGTGCAGGCAAGTGCCGTCGCACTCAGGACAGTTCGGCGCATGAGTCGCTCTCTCTCGTCTGTCCGCCCACCGGGTGACCCGGCGGGGCGGTGGCGTTGCAGATCGCACGGAGAGACGAGACGGCCACGGGGTCAGTTGTAAAGAGATGGCAAAGCCCCCGGGTTCGGGGGGAGTTGGCCCGGCGCGGTTACGATCTTCCGCATGGACGGAGTGGAGCGGGGGGCGGTCAATGGCGTCGATGGTGTGGATGGCGAGGACGTACGTCGTGTCGTCGCCCTCGCGGTCGACACCCTGAGGAAGGCGGCTCCCCGGGCGGGGAACAGCGACCCGTGGGACGCCAAGGCGGGCACCCTCGACTGGACGTGCTGGGAAACGCTCGAACATCTCGCCGACGACCTGTTCACCTACGCCGCGAGGTTCGGGCTCGCGCAGCCGCCGCTGTCCGGGTTGCTGCCGTTCCGGACGAGCAGCGACCGAAGCGGCGGCCCCGCGAACGTGTTCTTCGTCGAACGTACGGCCGGTCCCCAGGGGCTCCTGACCGTCGTGGAGGCGTGCGGCGGTCTGCTCACCGCCGCCCTGGCCGCCGCCCCCTCGACCACCACCGCCTACCACGTCTTCGGCCCCTCGGACCCCGAGGGCTTCGCCGCCATGGCCGTCGTCGAGACCGCCGTCCACACCCACGACATCACCCAGGGACTTGGTCTGGAGTGGTCGCCGCCCAGGGAGTTGTGCGAACGGGTCCTCAAGCGGCTCTTCCCCCATGTCGCCCCCGACCGCGACCCCTGGGAGACCTTGCTGTGGGCCACCGGCCGAGCCGCCCTCCCCGGCCGCCCACGCCTCACCGAGTGGCGCTGGTACGGCAGCACGCGGGACGCGTGACTCGTACGCCCGTCCGGCACCCGGTGATCCCGGCGCCGGACGGAGTGTTCCTCACACGAAGAACAGCAACTCCACGCCGACCATCACGTCCACGACCGCGCACCACTCGGCGAAGGTGGGGGCCACGATTCCGTTGAGCCCGCGTATCCGCAGGTGGGCGAAGTCCCAGACGCCGTGGAAGAACCAGCCGGCGGCCACCAGGTAACGGCCCAGGTCCGGATCCAGCACCAACCCCGTGACGGCGAGCGCGCCGAACACGACGGCACCCGCGGCCTGGATCCCGAAGACGGTCCGCCCGTGCGGAGTTCCCCGGAACGCGCCCCACAGCAACACCGCCAGCGCGACCGCCACCATGACGCCCGCCGACGAGACGATCTCCAGGACCTGGAGGCCGAACGCGACCGACGCCCCCACGACGAGTACCGGCCAGGTCACCCTGGGGCTTCCGGCCTGGTGGCTGACCACGTACAGGAGGGGGAGGAGGGGGAGGAACTCGGCGTAGCCGTTGACGGTGTCGGACAGTTCCCCCGAGGTGCCGAGGACCAGTCCCGGGACCGTGATCGCAAGGCCGAACGCCGTGGGCCAGCGGCGCAGCAGTGCCTTGACCGGTCGCCGCTCTTCGGGCGCGCTGTTGGAGGTCGTGGCGGATATGGCGGATCTCCTGAGGTGTGAGTGAGAACAGGGGCGTACGGGGGCGGGGCGGGTCAGGCGCCGTACTCGTGGCGGCGGCGCAGCATGACCAGGAACATCAGCGGGAGCATCAGGACGTGCTCCAGCAACATCGAGGAGTCCGGGCCGATCATGTCCAGCCGGAGCAGCGGGACGAGCGCGAGCGCCGGGGCGAACATCGCGCCGCACATCTCCAAGGCGCTCGGCCAGGAGTGACCACGCAGGCGCATCCAGACCGTCATGCCGACCGACATGTCGAACGCCATCTCCAGGAGGGCGAGTTCGGGATGGCGGGCCGCGGAGAACTCCACGCCCATCAGCGTCAGGACGCCGTGCGTGACCGTGCCGAGGACCAGCATCCCGACGACCATGGCCACCACCATCTCCAGGTAGTGACGGGCGAAGTGCCACCAGTTCGTCGTGCCCTGACGTGTCCGCATGACGGTCTCCTCAAGTACCGGGGTGGGGTATCTCTGGATGTCCCTCAGCCTGCTCGTGGAGAAGCGCCGTCAGTAGTGCCGTGTCCGCACGTCCGTGTGTGGCGGTGTCATGTCTCCGTATGACATCTGTCATGCGGGGAACGCCCGTACGGGCGACAATGGCCGCGTGCGGGACGGGGCGAGCGAGCGCGGGGCAGGGCTGACGAGCTTCCGTCGGTTCACGTGGTGGACCGTGCCGGGGACCACCGTGTTCCTGCTGGTGGTGTTCTTCGGCGAGTGGATCCTGGACACGGACGTGCCCGCCTGGGCCCGTATACCCGCCGCCGCGGCCCTCGTGGTCGACACGGTGGCGAGCGCGGTGCTGCTGGGCGGCTGGCTGACGCTGTCGGCGGCGGCCGACGGCTCACGTCCCGTATGGCCGCCGAGGACTTGGCTGTTCGCCGCGATCGCCGCCACCGTCGTGCTCGCGGTGCTGCCGCTGGCCCGGCGCGACTACGGGCTGTGGGCGGTCGCGCCCGCTGTCACCGTGGCGATCTGCGCCACCTATCTCGGGCCGCGCCGCCGCCGTTCGCTGATCGTCGGCGCGGTGCTGCTCGCCCCGCTGCCGGGCGCCGCCGTCAGTCTCGCCGCCGGGGACGGGAAGTTGGCGTACGCCGCGCTCTTCCCGGCCGGGCTGGTCTGCTGGGCCTGGTCATGCGGGAGGCAACGACGAACGTGCTCCGCCACAGCCGGGCCCGCTACGCCGAGGTCGACTACCGGGTCACCGACGGTCGCGCCCGGCTGCGGGTGACCAACGACGGCGCCGACGAACCTCCCGGCTCCGGTGACGGGACGGGGCTGACCGCCCTGGCCGAGCGACTACGGGCGGCCGGAGGCGAGTTGACGTGGCACCGCGACGGCGACCGCTTCATGGTCACGGCCTCGCTGCCGCTGGGCTCGACGGGCACGACAACCGATCACGTGAAGGAAGTGGCCCGATGATCCGGCTCCTCATCGCCGACGACGAGGACCTCCTCAGAAGCGCCCTGGCCGCCCTGCTCGCGCTGGAGGACGACCTGACCGTGGTGGCCGAGGCGGCCACCTCCACCGACGCCGTACGGCTCGCCCGCGAACACCGCCCCGACATCGCCGTACTGGACCTGGAGATGCCGCCCACGGACGGGCTGCGCGCGGCCGAGGAGATCGGGGCGAACTGCCCACCCGGACCATCATGGTCACCCGGCACGCCCGCCCCGCGGTGCTGCGCCGGGCCCTGGCCGCCGGAGTACGCGGCTTCGTGCCCAAGACCACCCCGGCCGCCCGGCTGGCGGAGATCATCCGCGACATCGCAGCCGGAAGCCGCTATGTCGACCCTTTCATCGTCGCGTCCGCGCTGACCGAGGACGACTGCCCGCTCAGCGACCGCGAGTTGCAGGTCCTACGAGCCGCCCGCACCGGCGCCTCGGTGGCCGAGATCGCCACCGAGGTCCACCTGGCCCAGGGCACCGTCCGCAACTACCTCTCCGCCGCGATGTCGAAACTGGGCGCCCCGACCCTCCCCCACGCTCGGCTTCGCTCGCGCGGGGGGACCCCCATCGCGGCCGCCCACCACGCCTGGCAGCAGGGCTGGATCTGAACCCTGACCCTCCGAGGGCGCGTGGCTCAATACACGTCCCGCACGTACCGTTTCTCGCTCGCCAGCTGCTTCACGTACGCGGCCGCCTCGGCCTCGCTCAGCCCTCCATGGGTGATCGCGATGTCCCGCAGTGCCTGGTCGACATCCTTCGCCATGCGGGCGGCGTCGCCGCAGACGTAGAAGCGGGCGCCGTCCTGGAGCCAGTGCCACAGCTCGGGGCCGTGCTCGCGCATCCGGTCCTGGACGTAGACCTTGGCGCGCTGGTCGCGGGAGAAGGCGGTGTCCAACCGGCTGAGTACGCCCCCCTGCTGAAGTTCCGTCAGTTCATCCTCGTAGTAGAAGTCCGTGGCCCGGTGCTGTTCGCCGAAGAACAGCCAGTTGGGCGCCCGGTGGCCGAGGGCCTGTCGCTCCTGGAGGAAGCCGATGAAGGGGGCGACGCCGGTGCCGGGGCCGACCATGACCATCGGGGTCGTGGGGTCCGACGGCGGCCGGAAGTGCGGCGAGCGCTGCACGAACACCGGCACCTCCATGTCCTGCTCGCCGTCCGCGAGGAAGGGCGAGCAGACCCCGCCGCGCGGGCGCCCGTGGAGGTTCTCGTACCGCACGACGGAGACCGTCAGCGAGATGTGCCGCGGATCGACGAGCGGGCTCGACGAGATCGAGTACAGCCGGGGCTGGAGCCGTTTGAACACCCCGGCCCACTCCTGCGCGGAGGCCCGTACGGCGAACTCGGCCACCACGTCCACGGCCTGCCGCCCCCACGACCACTTCGCCAGCCCGTCTTTGTTGTCCGGGCGCATCAGTTTCTTCAACTCCCGGTTGTCACGCGTCCGTTCGGAGACGAAGCGCAGCAGGTCCGAGGTGATCCGCGTGATGTCGAGATGCCTGTGCAACGCCTCGGCGAAGGGCAGCTCACCGACACCGGCGACCTCCACGGCGGTCGAGCCGTCCAGGCCGGTCGCCGCCAGCCATTCCGTCACCAGGCCGAGCGAGTTGACCGGCCGTACGCCGAGCGCGTCGCCCGCCTCGTACGACAGTCCCGTCCCGCTTGTGTCGAACGTGAACCGGCGCACCTCCTTCCCCGCCCCGGGCCGGCTGAGCAGCCGGTTGCCGATGAGCCGCGCGTTGGCGGGCGCGGGCTTGGCGGAACGGGGGGCGGGGGCGGGTACGGCCGTGGGGGCCGTTGACGGCTTGGCTTCCGTCTCCGTCCCCGTACCGAGCGCGGTGATGACCTGGTCGAGCCAGGCGTCCGCCGACGGCTCGTAGTCCGGCTCGCAGTCCGTACGCGGGGCCAGCCGCACCGCGCCCAGCTCGTCGAGCCGTGCGTCGAGGCGTCGGCCGTGCCCGCAGAAGTCGTCGTACGAGGAGTCCCCGAAGGCCAGCACGGCATAGCGCACGCCGTCCAGGCGCGGGGCCTCCCGGTGGGCGAGGGCCTCCCAGAACCCGGAGCCGTTGTCGGGCGCGTCGCCGTCGCCGAAGGTGCTGGTGATGAGCAACAGGTCGGCGCCGTGCGGCAGTTGACCCGGCTCGGTCTCGTCCATGCCGATCAACGTCGCCCGGTGCCCGGCGGCCCCCAGATGCTCGGCGGCCGCCACCGCGAACTCCTCCGCGGTCCCCGTCTGCGAGGCCCACAGCACGACCACCTCACGCCCGGCGGGCTCGACGACGACGGGAGCCGCGACGCTCGGAGCCGCCGCTCGCGAGTACATCCCGGCGAGCACCCCGTTCACCCACAACGCGTGCTCAGGACTGAACGGCGCGTCCGCCGGCAACACGGGCACGCCCTGCACACCGGGGCCGAGTCCCGCGAGGAACCCGGTGAGGTACTGGCGCTCCTGAGCGGAGAGGACGGGCGGGGGAGCAGGCTCCAGCCCGAGCACGGCCATGGTGGCGCCGGGACTGGGCACGGCCATGGTGGCTCCGGGCGAGGACACGTCGGTGCTGTAGGACACGTCGGTACTGGGGATGGACCCCATACCTGGCGGGGCCATCCCAGCCCCGGCCGGCACCAACTCAGCTCGTCCGGCGTTTGAGGACGAGCCCGAAGGGCGATCAGCCCCCCACCCACCCGCAGACGACCCACCCACCCGCTCGGCGGAGCCCAGCCGTGGGGGCGAGGAAACTCTGGTCACCCCCACCGCACACACCTTCAACTCCGGCTGGAACGACAACGGATCCACCGCGTCACTCGTCACCGCGTTGATGCTCAGATACTCCCCGAACAGATCGTTCCAGTGGAACGGCGCGAACAGACACCCCGGCCGCACCCGATCCGTCACGACAGCCGGCAGCACGGCCCGCCCTCGCCGCGACGCGACCTCGACGGAGTCGCCCTCAGCGATCCCCAGCCGCTCGGCGTCCTCCGGATGCACCTCCACGAACGGCCCGGGGTTCAGTTTGTTGAGCTTGGCGACCTTGCCCGTCTTCGTCAGCGTGTGCCACTGATGCTGCAACCGCCCGGTGTTGAGCACGAACGGATAGTCGTCGTCCGGCATCTCGGCGGCCGGCATGTGCGGCCGCGCATGGAACACGGCCCGCCCACTGGCCGTGGGGAAGGTGAGCCCTCCGTCCTCGTCCACATACCGAATGGGATTCCGCGCAGGACCGTCCTCCTCAGCCAAAGGCCACTGCACAGTGGTGGACCCCAGCCGCTCGTACGTCACCCCCCGCAGATCCCACCCGGTCTTCGGGTTCCACGCCTGCTTGATCTCCTCGAAGACCTGCTCGGCACTGTCGTACGAGAACCCCTTCTCGAACCCCATCTCCCGGGCGACGGCCGCGACGATTCGCCAGTCGGCCATCGCCTCACCGGGCGGATCGGCGGCGGGGGCCGCGAGCGTCAGATTCCGCTCGCTGTTGATGAGGACGCCCTCGGACTCGGTCCACAGCGCACCCGGCAGTACGACATCGGCGTACGCGTTGGTCTCGGTGTCGGCGAAGACGTCCTGCGTGACGACGAACTCGGCGGCCTCAAGACCCTCGATCACGGTCTTCCGATTGGCGACGGACGCCACAGGATTCGTGCAGATGATCCAGCAGGCCTTGATCTGCCCCTCGGCCATCTTCTGGAACATCTCGACCGTGCCCTTGCCGACGCCGTCCTTCCGTAGCGTCTCCGGCGCCAGCCCCCACAGCTCCTCGACGAACGCCCGCTCCTCGTCCACGAGCACGGACCGTTGCCCAGGCAGCCCGGGCCCCATGTACCCCATCTCGCGCCCGCCCATGGCGTTGGGCTGCCCGGTGAGCGAGAAGGGGCCGCTGCCCGGACGGCAGATGGCACCGGTGGAGAGGTGCAGATTGACGAGGGCGTTGGTGTTCCAGGTGCCGTGCGTGGACTGGTTGAGCCCCATCGTCCAGCAGCTCGTCCACTCCGCCGCCTCGCCGATCAGCCGCGCGGCCTCCCGGATGTCTTCCTCCGCGAGCCCTGTGATCCCGGCGACGACGTCCGGCGGATACTCGGCGAGGAAGTCGGGCATCGCCTCCCAGCCCTCGGTGTACGCGGCGATGAACTCGGGGTCGGTGTGTCCGTCGACGTGCAGCAGATGCAGCAGCCCATTGAGCAGCGCGAGATCCGTACCGGGACGTATCTGCAGGAACAGATCGGCCTTCTCGGCGGTCGCCGTACGCCGCGGGTCGACGACGATCAGCTTCGCCCCCGCCTTCACCCGCTCCATCATCCGCAGGAACAGAATCGGGTGGCAGTCCGCCATGTTCGAGCCGATGACGAGGAAGACGTCCGCCTTGTCGAGATCCTCGTACGAGCCGGGCGGCCCGTCGGCGCCCAGCGAGAGCTTGTAGCCGGTGCCGGCGCTGGCCATGCACAGCCGGGAGTTCGACTCGATCTGGTTGGTGCGGATGAAGCCCTTGGCCAGCTTGTTCGCCAGGTACTGCGCTTCGAGGCTCATCTGGCCGGAGACATAGAAGGCGAACGCGTCGGGCCCGTGCTCGTCGATGATCGCGCGCAGCCGCCGGGCGGTCTCGGCGATCGCGTCGGCGACGGGCGCGGGGACCGGCTCGTCGCCCCGGTCGTCCCGCACGAGGGCGGTGGTGAGCCGGCCCGGTGCCGCGAGCATGTCGGCGGTGGTCGCGCCCTTGGTGCACAGGCGGCCGAAGTTCGCCGGGTGGGACTTGTCACCGGTCGCCTTCAGGACCGTACGCCGTCCGTCGGGACCCATCCCGACGTCCAGGAGCATGCCGCAGCCGACACCGCAGTACGAGCACACGGTCCGCACCTGGGTCGTGGTGCTCGGCGGGCCCTGTGCGGCCACGGGCGGCCCCTCTCTGTCGGTGTCCGGTCGGTCTCCGGTACGGCTGCCGGCCAGTGACTGCTCAGTATCCGAGTCGATGTCCGGCAGGCCCGATCGTACGAATTGCCCGTTACGCCGATGTCACATGGCCTGATCATGAGGGGTTACGCCCGCCACACACGGCCCGGCGGGGAGCTGTGAGGGCGGGAACCAGTCGATGTACCGGCCGATCTACCGGCCCATGTGGCGGCCGATGTGACAGGTGAGGGTGTCGCGGTCCGTGTCGCTGTTGGGCCGAACGGGTGACCATGCGTAAGAATTGGCCGATGCAGTCAGTCAGTGCGAGCCAGGGGGAAGGCCGGTGAACAGGGTGAACAGCCACGATGTCACCGACGAACAGTGGGAGGGGCTCGCTCAGGTCGTGCCGCTGCGGGGCCGGGACGCATGGCCGTCCGCGGTCGGCCACCGGGCCATACCGGAGGCCGAGACCGAGGCCAGACGCCGTTTCGTCGTCCTGCGCGTCAATGTCTTCGCGGACGCCCGCGAGGTCGCCGAGACGCTGATGGCGGGCGTTCCGGTGCTCCTCGACCTGTCCGGCGCGGAGACGGACGTCGCCAAGCGCGTACTGGACTTCAGTACGGGTGTCGTCTTCGGACTCGCCAGCGGAATGCACCGCGTCGACCGGAACGTGTTCCTCCTCACACCGCCGGGAACCGAGGTGCGAGGGCTGATGGAGGGGGCGGGGGTGCCGGGGGTGTGAGGCCCCGCGCGGGCGCTCCCCGGGGCTGGTCGGGGGCGCTCCCTCGATCGTAGGAAGATCGGCCGGACGGAACGGTTTGCCGGACAAGCGGACCATTACTGTCCGCATATGACCGCGTCACCCCTGTCACCGGCGCCACCCTTGTCATCGGCGTCGCCCTTGTCGCCGACGTCACTGACGCCACCGGCATCGCCGTCGTCGTCGCCGCCGTCGGTGCGCGACGAGCAGCGCGTCGCCGAAGTGCGCCCGGACCGGCCCGGCGTCACCGAACTGCGGCTCTCCGCCTTCGCCGGGCACCGCGGTGCCGTCCTCCCGCTGGGGCCGCTGACCCTGCTTGCGGGGCACAGCGGCAGCGGCAAGTCGACCGCGCTCCGGGCGTACGAGGCGCTGGCGCGGCTCGGCGGTGGCGCCCGGCTCGGCGAGGCGTTCCGGGACCCGGCGGGCTGTGTGCCCGAGCGGGCCCGCCCGGACGCCCAGCGGCGACGCGGCTTCCGTATCGGCTGCACCACCGACGGCCCCGAGGGACCGGTACGACTCGACGTCGCCGTCCAGGCCGAGCCCGAACTCCGCATCGTGGGCGAGCGGTTGACGGCAGGCGGGCTCACCCTGCTGCAGACGGCACTGGTCGACCCGTCCCGCCCCGTCGTCCAGGCATCCTGGCACACGGCGGGCTCGACCCCTGTCACCCGTGGCCCCCTCCCCGACGACCGGCTCGGCACCGTCCTGCTCCCGCTGCGCGTCGCGGGCCGGACGGACGGCCAGCGGCGGGTGCTCGCCGCCGCCGAGCAGACGGTGGTCGCGCTGCGCTCGGTCTTCGCCTGCGACCCTCGCCCCGGCCGCATGCGCGAGGCCGTACCCCTCGGCTCCGGACGGCTCCTGCCGGGCTGCGACAACCTCGCCGACGTGCTGTGGCGTACGCGGACGGAGTGCGGCCGCCGCCACGCGCAACTCGTCGCGGCGGTCCGGGACGGCTGCGCGGGCCCGGTGGCGGACCTGCTTGCCGAACCACTGCGGGACGGCCTGGTACGGGATGGTCTGGTGCGGGCGGTGCTGGACCGGGGTGACGGCGTACGGACGGCCCTCGGCCTGCTCGGCGACGGCGAGTTGAGGTATCTGGCGCTGGCCCTGGTGCTGTTCACCGGGCCCGGGGTGCTGGAGGTCGACCCGGTCGCGGAAGTACCGGCGGCCCTGCAGACCCTCACGGTTCTCGCCGACGGTTTCGACCGCTCCCTGGACCCCCGCCAGGCGCTGGAGTTGGTGCGGCTGGCGGCCCGGATGTGCGGGCGCGGCCATATCCGGCTGGTGGGCGCGGTGAGTGACGCGTCCTGGGCCACCGGGGTGCCAGGGGCGATGGTGGTACACCTGAACCGTGAAAGATCCTGAATCCGCGGGGAAACCGGACCTGCCGGCACTCCAGCGCCGACTCGCCGAGTTCGCCGCCGCGCGTCACTGGCAGCCGTACCACACCCCCAAAAACCTCGTCTCGGCCCTCAGTGTCGAGGCCGCCGAACTCGTCGAGATCTTCCAGTGGTTGACGCCGGGGGAGTCGTCCCGCGTGATGGAGGACCAGGCGACGGCCGCCAGGGTGACGGACGAAGTCGCCGACGTCCTCGCCTACTTGCTCCAGCTCTGCGAAGTCCTCGGCATCGATCCACTGTCGGCGCTGGATGCGAAGATCGACCGCAACGAGCGGAGATTTCCGGCGCCGGGGCGCCATGACGACAAGCCCTGACGACGCGCCATGACGACGTGCCATGACGACGTGCCATGACGACGTGCCATGACGACGTGCCATGACGACGCGCCATGACGACGCGCCATGACGACGCGCCTTGACGATGAGGACACCAATCCACTTGTCACTCTCCGGAGTTGAAAAGTTGTCCACAGTCGACTTGTTATCCACAGATTTCAGGCTTCCTCTGGCTTTCTGTCTCACCGACCCTCACTGTGGGTAATGGACAGACAAGAGTTCGGGCGGACGTGTGAGAGCGCGTCGGGACAGTCGGGAGCAGCGCATGGATGCGGTGCGGCTTATCTTGGCGAGCAGGCGTGCTCTGGCGGGCACCGTCGAAGGGCCTCGGATCATGGCGGAGGCGTGGCAGGCGTACGCCCTCGCCCAGGCGATCGGCAGCCGCCTCGCCGTCTCGGGCCCACCCGAACTGCGCGGCGAGGCCCTGGGGTTGACCGAGCTGGCCGGCAGCGGCTGCGGCATACTCGGCGCCCCGCCCCTCGGCGTAGGCGATTTACGTGCCGCCCAGCTCACCGAGTTGGGCGACGCCCACGACTCCCTCGACCGCCTCGGCGCTCTCCTCGGCGAGGTCGGCATCGCCCTCGTCGGCCTCGCCAGCGCGGCCGACGACGAAGCGACCTACTGGCAGTGCATGGAGGCCATCGACGCGGCGGACGAGGCCCGCGACCGAGTCCTGGAAATGATCCGCAGACTGGCAGCAAGAGACAAGGTCCTGTCAGAACGGGACGCGTCACCGGGCTGAGGGTGATGAGGGGGGCGGGCTGGGTCGGTGGGGTCAGGCTGAGCCTTTCGCAGCCAGGGGCCGACCTACTAGGGCCCGGGGATGTATCGATATGTGGCTCCGCCGCGTGGGCGCGACCACCTTCGGCCGGAAACATCATCGAGACCGGCACGGAGTCCTACCGGCTCGCCGGTACCAGGGCGGCCCGAGCGTAGGATCCCGCGGCGGGCTGAGTGCTGACCTTGATCAGGACTGGCCGGCGCTTTCCAGACGTTCCGTCGGCCCGCCGAAAGGCAGGACGAGGGTCCGTGTCGCCAGGAGCCAGGTGCCGTCGATCTTGCGGAAGGTGTCCTGGTAGTGGCCGATGTTCGCCGGCAACCGGGGCGCCACCAGCGTGCCCTCGGCATAACCGTCGACTCGGTACGTCGCGAAATAGGTGGTCGCTGCCGCAGTGTCCGGAGAGTCGACGGTTACCAGGATGTTCGTGCACATGCGCCGGGACAAACGATCCACCGGTCGAGAGCCGAAGTACTTCCGCAAAGCCTCCCGGCCTTCAATCCGCCGCTGGTCATACGGCCAATCCCAGACACCGTCGGGAGTGAAGAGGTCGGAGACCGTACTCGGCTCACCGAGGTCGAGCCGACGGACGAGCTCCAAGATCACACGTTCGCAGGCGCGTTCCGCGAGGAGACGCTCAATCGGGTCAAGATCGCTAGTGGTCATCTCCACTTCCTACCAGTCCTCTTCATGCGTCCACACCGCAGCCGGGGGAGCCGTCCGATCCCGCCCGCCATCTGATCACGCGCCGCGCTCCGGGCGGCGAGGACCGGCCGCTCGGCTTCCAGGAGGCCCTGGAGGACTGGACGACCCGTATCAAGAACGCTCCTTCGTACATGGACGACAGGATGATGCGGCCCGGCTTCTGGGTCATCATTCCTTCGGGATGGCGCTGGCTCTGCGAGTTCGCGGTGTCGGAGCTCGCCGACCGGCTGGCTCCTGGCATGCCTCCGGTGACCATAGGCCCCGAGGCCGAGCGGTTGAGCAAGCTGGCCCAGGAGGCGGTCACCGCCCTACGCACTCCCCTGGACATTTCAGTGCCCACGCCCCACGTGCCGTGGATCGCCCAGACACCCCGCCGTGTCAGCGACACACCGGATCTGCCGGTACGGCTGAGGGAGCTGCGCGCGGCGGCCTGGCGGGCCGCCGAGGTCATACCGTCCCCCGAGGAATTGAAGGCCGACAACGACTTCTCCCTGACGATGGATATCGCGGTCGCCGCGTCCGGCGTTCGCGCGATGCTCACAGGCCGCCCCGCGCCGGCCTGGCGTGACGACCCCGAGGAGATCGATCCGTCCCGCCACCTCGTGTCGAGGACATTTGCGGCCGACGGTTCGAAGCGGCCGACACCTTTCGCCGAGGAAGCCGACCGCTGGGGCGCCCGGCTCGCGAAGTCACCCGCGCCCTGGACACCCACGGAGCACCGACTGCCGCCCGACCCCGACCGCGGCGACACCGACCGCGACCTCTCGGTCACCCAGGCAGGCATTCTCGCCGGGATACTCGACGAACTTGCAGTCCGCCTCCGCCCCGGATTCCACAGCGGAGTGATCCACTACAGCGCCTACGACCTGGCCCGCTTCCTCGCCCGGCCGTTCCGATTCGTCTGAGAGAAGCTTGCCGCTGTGGCGGGCGATGCCACGCGCTGCTCCAGATCGTCGACGACGCTTTCGCCGAGTGGCTGGTTGTTGCGCACCCACGTCTGCGCGATTGGCCCGGGCCGACAGCCCCTCGCCCGCTTCGTGCGGGTCCGAAGCAAACCCGGAGACCCGCTGAGGCAGCGGCGCAGACGACGAACGCCCGGCCGAAGCAGGGGCGGCCGGGCGCAGTCGGGGCAACTCGGGAAGGTCAGGCCGTGTCGTTCTCCTCCGCGGCAGCGCCCCGAGCCGAAAGGTCCGCGTCGAGCTGGGACAGGTCCGCGTTCAGGGCAGCCATCAACTCCTCCATCTGCTGGAGCAGACCCTTGGGCTGCGCAGGCACGGTGACCTGCTCCGGCACGGCTTCCTGGGACATGTGACGGCCTCCTCGGCCCTCGCCCCCCGTGGGGGCACGTATGGCAGACGTCCCGGCAGCGGCCGCCGGCGACGGGTGCCGGGCGGTCCGGCTCCTCCCGAGCAACGATCTCCGTTCCCGCCGGTCACTGGCCAAGTCCCGTCCGCTACACAGGATTGACGGATTTTCACCCGACCGGGGACCGGTGGTAGCGGCCGGGACCGGTGAGGTTGACCGGTGTGCGAGCGTGCAGGATGGGAGACATGGATCTGCGAATCTTCACCGAGCCCCAGCAGGGGGCGACCTATGACACCCTCCTCACCGTCGCCAAGGCCACCGAGGACCTCGGCTTCGACGCCTTTTTCCGCTCCGACCACTATCTCCGTATGGGTTCGGTGGACGGTCTGCCCGGGCCCACCGACGCCTGGATCACCCTGGCCGGCCTCGCCCGCGAGACCAAGCGCATCCGGCTCGGCACACTGATGACCGCAGGAACCTTCCGCCTGCCCGGCGTGCTCGCGATCCAGGTCGCGCAGATCGACCAGATGTCCGGCGGCCGGGTCGAACTCGGCCTGGGCGCGGGCTGGTTCGAGGAGGAGCACAAGGCGTACGGCATTCCGTTCCCCAAGGACAAGTTCGCCCGCCTGGAAGAGCAGCTGGCCATCGTCACCGGCCTGTGGGCCACGGAGGTCGGCAAGACCTTCTCGTACGAGGGCACCTATTACCAGCTGACCGACTCGCCCGCGCTGCCCAAGCCCGCGCAGGCGAAGGTGCCGGTGCTCATCGGCGGCCACGGCGCGAGCCGCACTCCGCGCCTCGCAGGGCAGTACGCTGACGAGTTCAATATGCCGTTCGCCGGGATCGAGGACACTGAGCGCCAGTTCGGCCGGGTGCGTAAGGCCGCCGAGGCGGCCGGCCGCAAGGCTGACGACCTGGTGTACTCGAACGCGATGGTCGTCTGCGTGGGCAAGGACGACGCCGAGGTGGTCCGCCGCGCCGCCGCCATCGGCCGCGAGGTCGACGAACTCAAGGCCAACGGCCTCGCCGGCTCCCCGGCGGAGGTCGTCGACAAGATCGGCCGCTACCAGGCGATCGGCTCCCAGCGGATCTATCTCCAGATCCTGGACCTCGACGACCTGGACCACCTGGAGCTGATCTCGGCGCAGGTGCAGTCGCAGCTGTCGTAGCGAACGACACGGCAGCCCCGCGCCCCACCGGGACGCGGGGCTGTGTCGATCCGCGGCCCCACCACGTGGGCGTCCCTTCCGGCCCTTGTCGCGGAAGCCGCGGTGTGAGCGTTGTGGAAGTCCCCCGTGCGCAGGGGCATGCGGATGGGGACGAAGGGGTATCGAGATATCCCGATGATCGGCGAGGGGGAAGCGTGCCGAATTTCAGCGAGTTGCAGCTGTCCGACGGTACGGCCGTGCGAGTGGAGCTCAGCCAGGGGGACGGGACCCCGGTCGCTGCGGAGCCGGTCGAGGATCTTCCGGAGGGCATGGGACGGACCGTGCCGGTGTCCCGGGGCGGTCAGGCCGTCGCCTCGTTCGCGCTGGAGACGCTGCGCAGCACACTGCGCCCGCTCGGGCCGTTCCTCCAAGAGGTGCACGACGCGGTCGTGGACTCGGGGCGCCCGCCGCAGGAGGTGAACGTCACCTTCGGTGTGCAGGTCGGGCAGGACCTGAAGCTCGGCATCGTGGGCGGCAGCGGCCAGGCCCTGCTGACGATTTCTGCGACCTGGCAGCCGACGCCGACCACGGGCTGACGCATGGGCTGGTTCCTCAAGGCCGCCCGGTCGGCCTCGGCGGACCCGAGGTACAGCGTCGTCTCCGTACTGGGCGCCGCCGGGACGAGCGTCGGAGGGGGCGTGCTGCTGGCCCCCGACCAGCTGCTCACCTGCGCGCACGTCGTCAACGACGCCCTCGGCAGAGCCCCGTTCGACACCCGGCATCCCGTCGGCCGGAGCATCCCCGTCGCGCTGCACGGCCCCTCCGGCACAGCCCGCCACACCACCCGGGTCTCCTACTGGGTGCCCGCCCGCCGCCGTGACGGGGTGCCCGGTGTGCGGGAGAACAGGGACCACGAGTGGCTCGGCGACCTGGCGGTCCTGCAGTTGGAGGCGATGCCCGCGAGACCCGTGCCCCTGCCGGAGTGGCAGCCCATGGAGCCGGGCCAGTCTCTGCGCGCCTGGCACGGAACCGGGTTGAGCAGTTCGTTCGCCGACGTACGGGTCAAGACGTGCGACGGGGTCATCGCCTACATGGACGGCGATGCGACCGGCATGGCCATCGCGCCCGCGTACAGCGGCGGTCCGCTGTGGGCGGTCAGCCGGAACGCCGTCGTCGGGATCGTCGCCGCGCACATCATGCCGCCCACCCATCCGACGACCGGTCTGCCCGAGCCGTTCCACTCCCAGAACGTCGCGCGGCGCAGCTGGGGAATCCCCTGGCAGCGCATCGAGAACGAGCTGCGTGCCGTTGGCGCCGCCGCGCTGTTCGACCTGCCTGAGCCCGACCCGGAGGATCCGGCCCTGCCGCTCTTGACGGACCTGCTGGACCGATGCATGCCCTCCCCGTCACTGCGGGGCGACCACGCCAGGGCCGTGGCCGAACGCTGCGGATACGGATACGCCGACCAGGAGACCGCCCCCACCACGGAGGAGTTCGCGCGGCTGCTGCTCACCGAACCGCGGGCACTGGCCACGCTCGTCGAGGTGCTCCAAAGACGCGATCCCGCCGCCGTACCGGAACTCCTGGCGGCCGGCCGGCTCTCCGAGATCCCGAAACTGCTGTCCCCAAGGGAACACCGCAGGCTCATGCACCTCCTGGGCCTGCTGCCCGCACCCATCAAGGCCCGCCTGACGGAAGCGGTCCGGGCCGCGCTGCCGCTGGCCGCCGCCTTCCCCGGCGACGACAGCCCGGAGGCACTGCTGGACCACCTGGAGTGCCTGCCGGGGGACAGCCGCACCGAGGCGGACGGCCTGCGGGTGCCCGGCCTGCTGCGGGTGATCGAGTACGTGGCTGTCCTGTGCACGCCCGCGCAGCGCGCCGACCTTCGGCTGTGGTGCAACAGCGTCGTCGACCGCCTGGGCATTCCCCGCCCCTCCCTCGCCGAACGCCGCTCGGACGCCGAGGACTGGGCCCGTGCCCAACGCCGACGGACCGCTCCCTCACGCGTACTGGCGCGGATCACCCGCGCAGCCGCCGACCGCTACCGGCTGCGGATGTGGTGCGACGAGGGCGAGGGCCCCCGCCAGGCCTCCACGGACGGCGACACCACCTACAGCGGAGCGGAGGCGGCGGGCGAACTGCTGAGGGTGCTTCAAGCCCTGTACCGGGCGGCCCCCGACGGCCGCCGTCCGCTGCTGGAGGCCCATGTCGACCGGGAAGGACTGAACCTGCCGATCGACGAGTGGAACAGCTCCGCCCCCGACGACCTGGTGCCGGGGGTGCTCGGCGCCGAATACCCACTGGTGGTCATCTGCCCGGAACTCCTGTACCGGTACGAGCGTTTTCTACCCGACTGGCGCCACCGCTGGAGACATCTCGACACGGACGCGTCGCTGTACTTCGGCGACGCGGCCCAGGGCCGGGTCGAGGTCTATGGCGCCCTGTTGGAGAACAAGGACGCCGTCCGTGTCTTCGTGGATGTCCCCCCACGCACCCGTGACGAGATCGTGCAGACCTGTTTGATGATGGGGGTGCCCGTGGTGGTGTGGGACCGTGGCCGACAACCCAGATCGCACGCCGTCGAGCGCATGACGGCGGTGACCGCCCGCGAACTGCCGGAAGGCGTACGGGCCTACCGCGCGAAGACGATCAACCGCCCGCAGGAGTACACCGGACACCCGGTGCTCGCCTGGGCGGACGCGGACCGGGCCGTTCCCCGGCTGCAGCTGTCGGAGCCCTGGGAGAGCATATGAGCACCTCGACAAACGGCAGTTGGCGGATCTTCCGCGGCGACGGCGTACCCCGGTCCGTCACCATGCCGCCCGCTCCGCCCTGGCGCCGCTTCAGATCACCGGGGCGTCCTCCCGCGCCCCTGCCGTATCTGATCGCCCCGGAGCACGCGGACATCGTCAACGCCGCTCTCCATCTGCGCAGGCCCCTGCTGGTGACGGGCCCCGCCGGCACCGGCAAGTCCTCGCTCGCACGGGCCGTCGCCCATGAGCTCAACCTCGGCGAGGTGCTGCGCTGGCCGGTCAACAGCCGCTCCGGAGTGCACGACGCGCTCTACCGGTACGACGCCATCGGCAGGCTCCGGGAGACCACGCTCAGCCGGGACCGGGGCGAGGCGGAACCCTCCATCGGCACGTTCATCCGGCTCGGCCCGCTCGGCACGGCGCTCGCCCCCCACGACATCCCGCGGGCCCTGCTGATCGACGAGATGGACAAGGGGGACGTGGACCTTCCGAACGACCTGCTGACGGTCTTCGAGGAGGGCGTCTTCGAGATCCCCGAACTGGCCCGGCTGCCCGAGGACATGGCGGACGTCGAAGTGCTCACCGCCGACCACAGAGGCTCCACCACCGTCCACGCGGGCCAGGTCCAGTGCACCGAGTTCCCCGTCGTCGTCATCACCAGCAACGGCGAACGGGACTTCCCGCCGGCGTTCCTGCGGCGCTGCATACGCCTGGACCTCCCGGCGCCCGACGAGGGACGGCTGCGCGAGATCGTCGCCGCACACCTGGGGCCGCAGGTGCTGTCGGAGGTCGAGGACCTGCTGCAGGCCTTCCTCCAGCGCCGGGCTCCCGGCGAACTCGCCACCGACCAACTGCTCAACGCCGTGTTCCTGCGGCTCGGCGGAGTGGACCTCGACGCCGACAGCCTGCTGGACGCCGTGCTCCACCGGCTCACGGGGACGGTCTGACCATGTCGCGGGGGACGGAACTGCTGGGCGAGGTCCTCGGCGTGCTCAAGGGAGCGGGCCACGACCTCGACCCGCAGGAGGTCCTCGACACCCTCTGGCTGGCGAGCCGCCTGTCGCCCGACACCGACGACGAACTGCCGCTTCAGCGGGTCCTGCGGCCCACCGCGTCCGCCGCTGTCGCCCCCGTCCAGGAGCAGCCGACCGCCCCCGAGGACGAACGGGAAGAGCCCGACGGCCTGCCCTCGGAATCCGATCTGCCCAGCCTCACCCACCCCGAACTGCACGCCGCACCGCTGCCGCCCCTCCTGCCGGACACGCCGCTCGCCACCCTCCTGAACCGGGGCAGACCGGCCCTGCCCGTGCTCGTCCCCGAGGAGAAGGCGCTCCGCGACGAACTGGTGGTCGGCCGGGCCCTGCGCCCGCTGAAACAGAAACGGCCCAGCCCCTGGCGCGAGGAACTCGACGAGACGGCCACGGCGGCCCTGCTGGCCGAGACCCGGCTCCCCGACGTCGTGATGGGCCCGACGCGCGAGCGCTGGCTGCACCTCGTCGTGCTGGTCGACGACGGCCTGTCGATGCTGCTGTGGCACCGCCTCACCTCCGAACTCCTGACCGCCATGCGGCGCCTCGGGGCCTTCCGGTCGATCGTGGTCCGCGGCATCGACACCCGCTCCGCCCGCGCACCGGCCCTGCACGGAAAGCCCTTCGACACCAGCAGTTCCACCCTGTCCCCTGCCACCCTCCGCGACCCCTCCGGACAGACCCTCGTCCTCCTCGTCAGCGACGGCATGGGCGCGGCCTGGCGGCACGGCGCCGTGCACGACCTCCTGCTGGACTGGGCGACCCGCGGCCCGGTCGCCGTGCTGCACACCCTGCCTCCCGATCTGTGGGCCGGCTCCGGCATCCAGGCCGACCGCTGGCAGGCCACCACCCGCCGCCCCGGCGGCGCCAACACATCCTGGGAGATCAGCGACCGCGTGCTGCCCCGGAAACTGGCCCGGTTCACCGGCGTTCCGGTACCCGTCCTGGAGCCCACCCCGGAATCCCTCGGCGCCTGGACGAGGCTCCTGACCTCGCCCGGCATCACCGTCGAACTCCCCTTGCTGGCCCGCCCCGGGCGGCAGGCGCCGGTCACCGCGTCACGCGAGGTCGGCAGCCTCCAGCACTTCCGGGACGCCGCGTCACCCCAGGCATACCGCCTCGCCGCCCATCTGGCCGCGGTGTCCCCCGTCTCCGTACCGGTGATGCGCCTGGTGCAGTCGGCGGTCCCATGGCAGGCCCGGACCGATCATCTGGCGGAGGTGTTCCTCGGCGGGCTCATCCATCCCTTCCCGGCACCGGTGCCCGGACCGCTGCCGGCCAAGCACCGGATCTTCGACTTCACCGAGGAGTGCAAGAGCGCTCTCCTCGACTCCGTGCCCAGCGGCGAACTGCTGCGTACCAGTCGTCGCATCGGGCGCCGCCTCGAACAACTGGCGGGCAGGTCCCCGGACTTCCCCGCCTGGCTGGCCCACCCGGAGGGAGCGGACCGGCTGCCCGCCGCGTTCCCGTCCTTCACCACGGTCGAACGGCGGCTGATGGCACGCTTCGGCGTCACCGTGCCGGCCCCCACCGTCCCGACGCCGTCCGCCCCCCAGGTCCCACGGCCGCAGATCTGGCACCCCCTGGCCCCCCAGGACCCCGCCAACCTGGGCCCCTACGCCCTGCGCGGCCGACGGCAGGGCGGCCGCACCATCGTCTATCTGGCCCTGGACGACCAGGGCCAGGAGGTGGCGCTGCGCACCGTCCGCCCCGAGCTGCCGGCGTCCACCGCACGGCTGCTGGCGACCGAGGCCGAGGCGCTGCGCCGGATGAACGGCCGCTATGCCCCGGCCCTGCTCGCCACGGACCTGGACGGACGGCCCCCGTGGATCGCCATGCAGCTCTTCCCGTCGACCCACGGCTCCAACGCCCAGCCGCCCCGGCTCGGGGAACTGCTCGACACAGGCCCTTACAGCACCGGCCCCTTCGACATCCTCATCAGCTTCGTACTGGCCTGGCACCTCGCCACCGCGCTGGGCCTCTGTCACCTCAACGGCCTGGCACCGACCGACCTCTCCCCGGACTCCGTCGTCGTCCTGGAGCGTTCCGTGCTCCTCACCGGGCTGTCGGACTGCTCGGTCGACGGCGATTACCACGGCTCCGGCGCCCCACCGACCCCGCAGGACAACATCCTGGCCCTCGGCCGGCTGCTGCAGCTCATCAGCAGCCGGCCGCGCAAGCCGCTGCGGGGAGTGCCCGACAGCATGCACCTGTGGCAGGGCGACACCTGGCAGCCGCTGCGGGAACTCGTCCTGAAGTGCCTCTCACAGGACCCGGCCGACCGCCCCACGGCCACCGAGGTGGCCGACAGAATGGCGCGCTACATCGCCATCGCCCAGGCCATGCGGGGCGGTGGCCCGGCCCCGAGGACGCACGCCCCGGCGCCGGCCCACTGGAAGGCGTCCCTTCCGCCGCTCGAGCCCCGAGCACCGCGTGACACCCCCGAGCCGCGCCTCGGCCGCCGCCCGTTGCTGCGCCCGGCGGGCAACGCCGCCCGCGTGGCACGCGACGCCCTCCGGGCCGCCGTCCGCCGCCCTCTCACGCACAGCAGACGCGTCACCCTGCTCGGTGCCCACCCGAACTGCGGCCGGTCGACGGTCACCGTGGTGCTGGGGGCGATACTCACCGCCGTACGCGGCGAGCCGATCCTGGCCCTGGACGGGGCGCCGACGATGGGCGACCTACACACACATCTCACCCGGCGGGGCTCGCCCCCACGCGGGCTGAGCACGCTGCCGCCGGACGCCGACTACGAGGAGATACGCCGCCACACCAGCCTCACCTCCGCCGGGCTGGAGGTACTGGCCTACCGTCCCCTGCAGTTCACGCCCAGCCTGGCGTACGCGGACGAGTACCGGTGGGCCCTCTCGCTGGCGGCCAGGCATTACCCGGTGGTGCTGACCGACCTGTCCGCGACCCGCGTCGACGAGTCGGCGGACGTGGTGCTGGAGCTGACGGACCGCCTGGTCGTGTGCTGCACGACCGACGAGGAGTCCGTGGACGCGACGGTACGGCTCCTGGCCGGACTGCGCGAACTGGGCCGGGGCACCCTCGCGGACGAGGCCGTCGCCGTGGTGACCGGCCTCGGCGGCGCCAAGCAGCCGACGCCGGACCACGCCAGGTACGGAGCACTCCGGCAGGCGTGCGCGGCGACCGTCTTCATCCCCTTCGACCCGCATCTCTTCGAGCACCGGAGGATCGATCTCGCCCGGCTCAGGGAACGCACCGTCGACTCCTACCTGGACCTCGCCGCGCGTGTGGTGAGCGAGCAGAGTCACGCCGACTGAGCGGACTGAGTGGTCGCGGCGCGCGGCTGCGATGTGCTGCGCGCCCCGGTGGCGGGCGAGTGCTCGGTGCCGGCCGGGCGGGACATCTTGGTGGAGGACGGTGTCATCGCGGAGGTGCGACCCGCCGAGGGCTCCCCGTGGGAGGGGGAGGCGATCGACGGGCGCGGGCTGCCGGCCGTTCCCGGGCTGGTCAACGCGCACACGCACAGCCCCATGGTGCTGATGCGCGTCAGACATGCGGCGGTCGGCGGTCTCACCGCCTCCGCCCTCCTCGGCGGCCTCGTCCTCGCCGGTGGCTTCGCGGCCGATGTCGCGCCCGAGGCGGACGGTGCCAATGGACCGCCGCACCGGCGAGGCGGAGGCCGAGCACGTCTACGAGGTCGACCGGATCTCGGCCGCGCCCACCGCCCCGCTGCCGGCCCCCGTCAGCACGTACGCGGCGGACCGGGGCGTCACCGAGATCCTCGCGATCAACAAGACCGACTACCTCACCGTGGAGCGCTCCTTCGCTTCCGGCGTCGGCTTCGCGATCCGCCTGTACTGGACCACCACCCGCGGCGCGACGGACGTACGCGGCGCGGACAAGCTGTCCGGCGCGGAGCGCCCGATGCCGAAGCGGCTCCTGTACGACTTCACCCTCTCCGGCACCGAGGCCGACAACGTCGAGGGCATCACCTGGGGCCAAGTTCCACCTGCTGTCCCTCCGCCCGGGCCTCCTGACCGACCACGGCCTTTCGAGCCCTTCCTGACCGCCACGATCCAGAGGTCAGGACGGGGCGAGGACGCAGAACTCGTGGCCCTCCGGGTCGGCCAGGCACGTCCACGGGACGTCTCCCTGGCCGAGGTCGAGGTCGGTGGCGCCGAGTGCCCGCAGCCGGGCCACCTCCGCTGCTTTGTCGTCACCGGGGTACGGCAGCAGGTCAAGATGGACTCGGTCCGGCACGGTCTTCGCGCCGGGCGTGCGGAGGAACTCGAGATACGGGCCGACACCCTTGGCGGAGCGCAACACCGCCTGATCGTCGGTCACCTCGTGCAGGGTCCAATCCATCGCCTCACCCCAGAACCGGGCCATGGTCCGCGGCTCCGCGCAGTCGACCACCACCGCGGCGATCGGCCCGGTGTCCCGGTAGATCTCCCGAGGCTCCAGCACACAGAACTCGTTGCCCTCCGGATCGGCGAGGACCGTCCACGGCACATTGCCCTGGCCCACGTGGCCGGGCGTCGCACCGAGGCCCTGGAGGCGCGTGACCAACTCCGCCTGATGGGCCGCAGAGGTGGTGGCGAGATCGAGGTGCACACGGTTCTTTGATGGTGTCTTGGGCTCCGGAACGGGAACGACGTCGATGCCGACGGCGACCGGGTCCGGCCAAACGAGGCCGCCGGCGGGTCCGACGTAGGTGGTCACGCCGGGGCTGTAGGCACTCCAGCCGAGCGCCTCCGCCCAGAACCGCCCGACCGCCGAGGCATCAAGAGCCTTTACGTTCACATGAACAGGTCGCAGTGCCATGCCGACGATCCTATGCACCCGCTCTGCAACGACATCCGCACCGTCGCCACCATGCTCCTGGGTCCTGAGTACCTGCGCGTGTCGCGGTACAGATCTGGACGTGAGCGCTCCACCAGGGAGCAGCATGGCGTCGCTTCGGCGCCGGGCGCACTGCAAGGCGCAGTATTCCGGCGCCCCTTCGGCGGTTTCCGGCCCGCGCTGAAGCACACGGGCCTGCATCCGACGCATCGTCAGTACAAAGCCACAGTCGAAACCTTCTGGCACATGACGACCGCTGGAGACAACCCCTTGCGCGCGAGAGGCGACCAGGGCGACGCCTGAGCGCCCCTGCTACGTGAGCGAGGGCCGTAGTCGGGGGCGCCTTGCTGTGCCACCGCCGTGAAGCTCACAGATGATTGCCGGAGTCCGGCATTGCTGCCCGCAACGATTCCTGTGATCATGCATGCGTCCCGGTCGGGGCGCCCCTGATGCTCCGCTCGCAGTTCGGAGGGAGACCCATGGAATGGGTCGTTGGAGTTGGCTTGTTCCTGGGCCTACTGATCTTCGCCCTGGGCGCGGCTTCGATACGTACGGGGTGGACGTTGCCGTGGGCGCGCCGCCACGTCAGGCACCCCCGTGTCTACGGGACTGGAGCACTCTTGGTGGGAACGTCTTGCGTACTGCAAGGGCTGTTCTATTTCGGCGTGCTGCCGGTCCCGTCTTGGGAAGTCCGCTTCTTCAGCATGAACGCGCTCATGTTCTCCGGATTGGCGCTCATAGGAATGGGCCAGATACTGCCCGCCCGACGTAAGGACTCAAACGCTTAGCACAACTGGGTGTCCGCGGTTGGTCTGTACGTGACGGTTGTGGTGGGTTGATCGCGCAGTTCCCCGCGCCCCTGAAGGGGCGGGGCTGTGACATATGCGGCTCCGCCGCGTGGGCGCGAGCGCCGCGAACGCGCCCGCATCCGCAGCGAGAAGGGCATCCGCTGGGGCGGACGCCGAACGACGCACGTGAACTCTCACGCCGGGCACGCCTTGGAAAAAGTTACGGGCCGCTGTCGATCCGGCCACGTCCCGTTCGACGTCCTGATGTGGGGCACTTCGCCACACGAGGTTGCGACCAGAACCTGATGAGGAAAGACGTGGATCAGCTACTGAGAGTCATGAACTTCAGCGTCTCAAGTGACGGGATCGGTGCCGGTGAGCACCAGAGCTTCGAGAGTCCGTTCGGCCACGTCAATCCTGAGAGGCTGTTCTCCTGGGCCGGCGCCACGGCGAGCTGGCCCATGCGCACCGACCCCGGAGGGAGCCGTGGCCTCGACGACTACTTCACGCGGGACTTCGCACGCAACATCGGCGCCGAGATCATGGGCCGTAACAAGTTCGGCCCCCAGCGTGGGCCCTGGCACGACCATGACTGGCGCGGCTGGTGGGGTGACGAGCCCCCGTTCCACACCCCGGTGTTCGTCATGACTCACCACAAGCGTCCTTCGATCACGCTCTCCGACACCACGTTCCACTTCGTCGACGGCAGCCCGATCACGGTCCTCGAACGGGCGCGGGAGGCGGCGCAGGGCAAGGACGTCCGACTCGGCGGCGGGGTCACCACCATCCGGCAGTTCCTTGATGCCGACCTCGTCGACACCATGCACGTGGCGGTCTCGCCGGTGAAGCTCGGGCACGGCCTGCACCTTTGGGAGTCGCCCGATGAACTGCTCGACCGGTTCCATCTCGAGGTCGTGCCCAGCCCGAGCGGCGTGACGCACCACCTGTTCTGGCGAAAATGACACGAGGGATCACTCGGGAATCTCAGCACGGCCGATGCGCGCGTTTCACCAGATGAACGCGTAGATGTGGGCGAGTCACCACTACAGACCGCGGTACTCGCCCACAACCATCAGCCAGCCACACGGGCAGCGGACCTGGTTGGCTGCTGTGCGCGGACAGCACCCAACTGAACAGGTCCACATACGGCCCACTGCGAACCACGACCTGCCGCAGTCGTTTCCCCTCACCTTCCCGGTCAAAGCACTGGACGCCGATCGGTGGGCGCGGGTTCGCCGGTGGCGGGCCGAGGAGGCGGGTGCGGGCGGGGGCGGTGAGCAGGGCCGGGTGGAGGTCGCCGAGACCAGCTCGAAGGCCGGGGTGCCGAACGGGGCCCAGCCGCGTTCACCCAGCCACGCCAGGTCATCCGTGTCCAGCGGCACCCCGCCCGCGGCGACCGACTCGTCGCGCAGCCCGGGCGGCAACTCACATGCCGTCTTTCCTTCATGTACACCTCGGCGGGCAGATCCGGAGGGGCGCGCTTCCAGGCCCGTAGACCGGGCATCGGGAAACCCGGATAAATGTCACGCCACCCGTGCTTCAGCGCATATGGCCAGAGGAACTCGAAAGTGGCCGTCACCGCGTCCCCGTCGACACTGCTCAGACTGATTCCGAACAGCGAGCCCCGGCCGCCGGAATCGATTCCTCCACCCGCGCGTACTCCGCCCAGGCCGCCGCCGACCCCAGTCCCACGCTCGTGATCGGCTTCATGAAGAGCGAGGCCAGCGCCCTGCCGCCGGATGGATCGAAAGCGCCGATGCTCAGCCACGGATATGCCTCGATGCGCGCGGCCAATTCCGCACGCCCGGCCGCCTGGTCGCCGTCCCAATTCTCCTCTCTGATCATCACGACCGGTGGTCCGTCCGGAAAAGTGGTTCGCTGTTTTGGTGGGTGTTCGTACATCGGCGGTTCGTCACGAGGTCACGAGCCCGGCGCGGTGGTCCACCGGCCGGAGGAGGGCGGAGGCGCCGGGAAAATGCCTGAGTGGGCCCTGAGCAGTCGCTGTACGTTGGGCACTCACTTACGACACCCACGACGAGGCACCCCACCGTGTTCCTGACGATCAGCACCACCGGTACCCCAGAGCGCCCCGCGACCGACCTCGGCTTTCTGCTGCACAAGCACCCCGACAAGGCGCAGGCGTTCTCCACCTCCTACGGCACGGCACACGTCCTCTACCCCGAGGCGACCGCCGAGCGCTGCACGGCCGCGCTGCTGCTGGAGGTGGACGCGGTGGCGCTGGTCCGGCGCGGCAAGGGCAAGGGCCGTGGCGGCGCCCCCGACGCGGCGCTCGCCCAGTACGTCAACGACCGCCCGTACGCGGCCTCGTCCCTGCTCGCCGTGGCGCTGAGCGGTGTCTTCTCCAGCGCGATGAGCGGCCGCTGCAACGCCAGGCCCGACGCCCCGGCCCAGACCCGCCCGCTCCGCATCGAGATACCGGCACTGCCCGCCCGCGGCGGCCCCGACCTCGTCGTCAAGCTCTTCCAGCCGCTCGGCTGGACGGTCACCGCGGAGGCTGTGCCGCTCGACACCGAGTTTCCGGAGTGGGGCGACTCCCGTTACGTACGGCTGGTCCTGGAGTCGGAGTCGCTGACCCTGGCCGAGGCGCTGCGCCATCTGTACGTCCTGCTGCCGGTCCTCGACGACGCCAAGCACTACTGGGTCGCGCCCGACGAGGTCGACAAGCTGCTGCGGGCCGGCGAGGGCTGGCTGCCCGACCACCCGGAGCAGAAGCTGATCACCAGCCGCTACCTCTCCCGCCGCTGGTCGCTGACCCGGCAGGCCATGGAGCGCCTGGAACTCGTACGGCTGGCCGAGACGGACGACAGCGAGGTCGAGGCGATCGACAACGCGGTGGAGGAGCCGGAGGACACGCCAGAGGCCGAGGAGAAGGCGACCCCGCTGGCCGTGCAGCGCCGGGACGCGATCATCGCCGCCCTCAGGGACGCCGGTGCCGCCCGCGTTCTCGACCTCGGCTGCGGTCAGGGCCAGTTGGTGCAGGCGCTGCTCAAGGACGTGCGCTTCACGGAGATCGTCGGCACCGACGTCTCCATGCGCGCCCTCACCGTCGCCTCCCGCCGCCTCAAGCTCGACCGCATGGGGGAGCGGCAGGCCTCACGCGTGCAGCTCTTCCAGAGCTCCCTCGCGTACACCGACAACCGTCTCAAGGGCTACGACGCCGCTGTGCTCTCCGAGGTCATCGAGCACCTCGACCTGCCGCGACTGCCCGCCCTGGAGTACGCGGTGTTCGGCTCGGCCCGCCCGCGCACCGTCCTCGTGACCACCCCGAACGTCGAGTACAACGTCCGCTGGGAGACGCTCCCCGCCGGACACTCCCGGCACAGCGACCACCGCTTCGAGTGGACGCGGGAGGAGTTCCGCACCTGGGCGGCGACGGTGGCCGAACGGCACGGCTACGACGTGGAGTTCGTGCCCGTCGGGCCCGACGACCCGGAGGTGGGACCGCCCACCCAGATGGCCGTGTTCAGCGTGCGTACCACGAACGAGAACGAGAAGGAGGCGAAGGCGGCATGAGCGAGACCACCAACGGCACGGCCGAGAACACGGCCGAGGACTCGACCATGGACACTCCCAAGCGGCGCACCCTGCCCGTCACCGACCTCTCCCTCGTGGTGCTGATCGGTGCCTCCGGCTCGGGCAAGTCCACCTTCGCCCGCCGCCACTTCAAGCCCACCGAGATCATCTCCTCCGACTTCTGCCGGGGCCTGGTCTCCGACGACGAGAACGACCAGAGCGCGACGAGGGATGCCTTCGACGTGCTCCACTACATCGCGGGCAAGCGCCTCGCGGCCGGCCGCCGTACGGTCGTCGACGCGACCAGCGTGCAGCAGGAGTCCCGCAGGCAGCTGATCGAGCTGGCGCGCAAGCACGACGTGCTGCCGATCGCCATCGTGCTGGACGTGCCGGAGCAGGTGTGCGCCGAGCGGAACGCGTCCCGCACCGACCGCGCCGACATGCCGCGCCGCGTCATCCAGCGCCACATCCGCGAACTCCGCCGCGGCCTGCGGAGCCTGGAGCGCGAGGGCTTCCGCAAGGTGCACATCCTGCGAGGCGTGGAGGACGTCGAGAACGCCACGATCGTCACCGAGAAGCGCTTCAACGACCTCACCCACCTCACCGGCCCGTTCGACATCATCGGCGACATCCACGGCTGCGCGAGCGAACTGGAGTCCCTGCTCGGCAAGTTGGGCTACGTGGACGGCGCCCACCCGGAGGGCCGTACGGCCGTCTTCGTCGGCGACCTCGTCGACCGCGGCCCGGACAGTCCTGGCGTACTGCGCCGCGTGATGTCCATGGTCGGCTCGGGCAACGCGCTGTGCGTCCCCGGCAACCACGAGAACAAGTACGGCCGTTACCTCAAGGGCCGAAACGTCCAGCACACGCACGGACTCGCCGAGACCATCGAGCAGATGGAGGGCGAGAGCGACGAGTTCAAGCGGCAGGTGAGGGAGTTCATCGACGGCCTCGTCAGCCACTACGTCCTCGACGGCGGACGCCTGGTCGTCTGCCACGCCGGTCTGCCCGAGAAGTACCACGGCCGGACCTCCGGCCGGGTGCGCAGCCACGCCCTGTACGGCGACACCACCGGCGAGACCGACGAGTTCGGGCTGCCGGTGCGCTACCCGTGGGCGGAGGACTACCGGGGTCGCGCGGCGGTCGTCTACGGTCACACCCCGGTTCCGCAGGCCACCTGGCTGAACAACACCATCTGCCTCGACACCGGCGCCGTCTTCGGCGGCAAGCTCACCGCGCTGCGCTGGCCGGAGCGCGAACTGGTCGACGTACCGGCCGAGAAGGTCTGGTACGAGCCGGCCAAGCCGCTCGCCACCGAGGCACCCGGCGGACACGAGGGCCGGCCGCTGGACCTGGCCGACGTACACGGGCGGCGGATCGTCGAGACCCGGTACCAGAGCCAGGCGCGGGTCTCGATCCGTGAGGAGAACGCGGCGGCCGCCCTGGAGGTCATGAGCCGCTTCGCGATCGACCCACGCCTGCTGCCGTATCTCCCGCCGACCATGGCCCCGACGGCCACCTCGCACATCGAGGGCTACCTGGAGCACCCGGCGGAGGCATTCAAGCAGTACAAGGAGGACGGGGTCGCGCGGGTCGTGTGCGAGGAGAAGCACATGGGTTCGCGGGCGGTGGCCCTGGTCTGCCAGGACGCGGGCGCGGCTCGCGAGCGCTTCGGTGATGGGGGCACCTCCCGCTCGAGCGCAGCCGAGAGTGGGGGAGGCCCCACGGGCGCCCTCTACACCCGTACCGGACGCCCGTTCTTCGACGACGAGGCCCGTACCGAGGTGGTCCTCGGCCGGGTGCGCGAGGCCGTGACGGCGGCCGGTCTGTGGGCCGAACTCGACACGGACTGGATCCTGTTGGACGCCGAGCTGATGCCGTGGTCGCTGAAGGCGTCCGGGCTGCTGCGCTCGCAGTACGCGGCGGTCGGTGCCGCCTCCGGCGCGGTGTTCCCGGGCGCGCTGGCCGCGCTGGAGGGCGCGGCGGCGCGGGGTGTCGATGTGGGCGGGCTGCTGGGGCAGCAGCGGGAGCGGGCCGCCGACGCGGCCGCGTTCACCGACGCGTACCGGCGCTACTGCTGGTCGACGGACGGCCTGGACGGCGTACGCCTGGCCCCCTTCCAGATCCTGGCGGTCCAGGGCCGCAGCCTCGCCGCGCTGCCGCACGACGAGCAGCTCGCCCTCATCGACCGGATCGTCGAGCACGACGGCAGCGGCCTGCTGCAGACCACCCGGCGCCTGTTCGTCGACACCGGCGACGAGGGGTCGGTGCGGGCCGGTGTCGACTGGTGGCTGGAGATGACCGGCCGGGGCGGCGAGGGCATGGTCGTCAAGCCGGTCGAGGCCGTCGTACGGGACGAGGCGGGCCGTCTGGTGCAGCCCGGCATCAAGTGCCGGGGCCGCGAGTACCTGCGGATCATCTACGGCCCGGAGTACACGCGCCCCGAGAACCTCACCCGCCTCCGCGGCCGCTTCCTCAACCACAAGCGGTCCCTCGCCCTCCGTGAGTACGCCCTGGGTCTGGAGGCCCTGGACCGGCTCGCCGAGGGGGAGCCGCTGTGGCGGGTGCACGAGGCGGTGTTCGGGGTGCTGGCCCTGGAGTCGGAGCCGGTGGACCCGCGTCTGTGACGCGGCTGTGGCGGGTGGACCCCCGCCTGTGAGGCGGCGTGGCCGCTGCTTGTAGGGTCGTGAGCAGGCATGGCCGTGCTCCGTGTTCGAGTGGTACCGGAGATTCCGGCGGTGCTCGGGTGACGGCGATCAGAGTCGATCGCCGTCACCCGAGTCGATCTCACCGGTCATATCGGGCGCATCGGTCTCATCGGTCGCGTTCGAGCATTCGGTCGCATTCGAGCTATGTGGAGATCCCCTTGCGTCGCACCACCACGCGATCCGGCCGGGAACGAACGGGCGGGGAGCGAGCGGCACTCGAGGCCGCCTACGAGGAGTGCCGCCGTCTGGTCCGTGCGACCCGGCCCACCGAGCACGCCCTGATGGCGCTCATGCCGCCGTCCGCCCAACCCGTGTGCTGGGCCCTGTACGCCGCCTTCGGCCACGCCGACGACCTGCTCGACCGCTCCGAGGAGGCCCCGGACGAGCGGGGCCGCGGGCTCCGGGAGTGGCGGGCGGCGCTGGAGGCCGACCTGGCGAGCGGGACCAGCGACGACCCGATCCGCCTCGCGCTGACCGACGCGGTGTGGCACTGGGGTCTTGACCTGGCCGATCTGCTGGCCGCGCTGGACGCGGTCCAGCGGGACGACGACCGCGAGAGTGTCGCGACCTGGCGGGAGTGGCGGGAGAGGGCGCACGCCCAGAACGTCAGCTGGCCCGAGCAGCTCATGCGCATGCTGGTCCGCTCCGGACTGCCCGTCCCCGTACGCCTCCGGGACCTCCCGGGCTTCACCCGCTTCGTCGAGGGCCTGTTCCTCACCGACATGCTCCGCGACCTCCCCGAGGACCTCGACGGCGGCCACGTATGGCTCCCCACCGAAGTACTCGACCGCTTCCACGTCACCCCCGCCGACCTCCTCTCCCGCCGGTGGACCCCCGCCGTCCAGCAGTTGATCGCACACCTCGTCGGCGAGGCCCGCACCTGGCTGGAGTCGTCCCGCCGGGCGCTGCGCGCGACACTGCCACTGGGCCCCGCGATCGTGCTCGACACCACCGTCGACCTGTTCGGCGCGGAGCTCGACGCGATCCTCCGGGCCGGCCCGGCCGTACTGCGCCGCCAGGTCCGCGTACCCGGTCACACCCGGCTGCGGATCCTCGGCCCGGCCCGGGCGAGGGCGGCGGTGGTGTGGCGGCTGACGCTGCCGCAGGCGGCAACGGCGCCCGCGAGGACGCGGACGGTGGACCGTACGGACGGGCCCCTGGCTGAAGGACCCGCCGACCCCGGACTCCTCACCACAACCCGCATCACCGACCCACCCCTCCCCCCGCGCCCGCACCGCGACGGCGCCCGCCCCCCGGAGATAGCCCCGGCCCACCTGCCGCACCACGTGGCGATCGTCATGGACGGCAACGGCCGCTGGGCCACCCGTAACGGTCTGCCGCGCGACGAGGGCCACCGCGCCGGGGCGGTCGCGCTGCGGGACGTCGTCCAGGGCGCGCTGGAGATCGGCCTCGCCCATCTGACCGTCTACGCCTTCTCCACCGAGAACTGGAAGCGCTCACCCGACGAGGTCTCCAAGCTCTTCGCCATCATGCGCGCCGAGCTCCTCGACGGCGAACTCCTCGACCACGACGTACGACTGCGCTGGATAGGCTCCCCCGACGGCCTCCCGGACGATGTCGTCGACGTACTCCGCAGCCAGGAACACGCCACCCGCAACCGCACCGGCCTCACCCTCAACGTCTGCGTCAACTACGGCGGCCGCGCCGAACTGGCCCGAGCCGGCGCCTCATTGGCCCGCGCGGCCCTGGCGGGCGAGGTGGACCCCGCCCGAGTCTCCGAACAACTCTTCGCCGCCCACCTCCCCCACCACGCCCTGCCCGACGTGGACCTCCTCTGGCGCACCAGCGGCGAACTCCGCGTCTCCAACTTCCTCCCCTGGCACGCCCACTACGCCGAACTCCACTTCACCGACCAGGCCTGGCCCGACGTCGACCGCCAAGACCTCTGGCACGCCCTGGAGACCTACACCCAACGCAAACGCCGCAAGGGGGGCCGGGTAGCGGAGTAGCCGGGGCTGCCCCGGGGCGGGGCGTCCACAGTTCGGCGTGCGAGTCCTCCGCGACCACCAGGCGGTCATCAAGGACCCAAAAGCCGTTGGCGGGCGCGATCTTGACGGATGCCGTGAACGGGATGATGCCAAGCTCCACCGTGTCCATGCCGAGCATTCCGGTGCTCGACCAGGTGCTGTCGTACCCCCCGTGTAGCGTCCAAGCCGGAAGTCAGGCTCATGCTTTGCGGTTCATGGAGGCGGAGGCACGCGGATGACGAGTACGACAGGCGAGCCCGTTGTGGCGGTGTCCCGGCGCATCGGGGCCCCGGCGGGGGACATCTTCCGGATCCTGGCCGATCCCGGACGGCACGCGGACCTCGACGGCTCGGGGATGCTGCGCGGTGGCGTCTCGGGCACTGTGGTCTCGGGCGTTGGGGACGTCTTCGTGATGCGGATGCACTACGAGCGCTACGGCGACTACGAGATGCACAACCACGTCGTCGAGTACGAGGCGAACCGCCGTATCGGCTGGGAGCCGAGGCCCGGTCGTGGGCACCCCGACGCCACCGCGTCCGGGGCCGCGTGGGGCCACCGGTGGATCTTCGACCTGGTCCCGGACGGGGCCGGGGCGACGGTCGTGACCGAGATCTTCGACGGTTCGCGCATGCCGGAGGACAAACGCGCGGAAGTGGACAGCGGGCGCGCGTGGTGGCACACGCAAATGGCGAGCACCCTGGAACGCCTCGCCGAACTGTGCGCCCGCCCGGTGAACCCGGAACTCGAGGCCCTCAAGGGCGCCCTGGACCGCCAGCGCGAGCACATCCTCAAGATCCTCGAAGGGCTCTCGGAGGAGGATCTGCGGCGGCCGGTGCTGCCCAGCGGCTGGAACTGCCTGGCATTGGTGCGCCACCTCACCCTGGATGTCGAACGCTTCTGGTTCCTCGGCGTGATCGCGGGCGAGCCGGATGTGGCCGGACAGTTCACGGCGGACGCGGAGACGCACTGGTACGTGCCCGAGGGCATGAGCGCCGAGGAGGTCTTCGCCGACTACCGTGCGGCCATCGTGCGCGCGGACGCCGTGCTCGCCACCGCCGCGCCCGAACAGGAGCCCGCTGCCTGGCCCGTGGAGATCTGGCCGGCCTGGCGGATGCCTGACGTGCGGCACATCCTGATCCACGTGCTCACCGAAGTCGCCTGCCACAGCGGTCACTTGGACGCGGTGCGCGAACTGATCGACGGCACCACCTGGCTCGGCGGCAGCCCCTACGCCGGCTAGTTCTGAGATCTCGCCCCCGCCGCCCCTACCCGTCCCATCCCAGGGGCTGTGCCCCTTCGACCCCCGCAGAAGAGCTCGGGAGGTCGGATGTGGGGCGTCTGCGGGTTTGGTGTGGTTGCTCGCGCAGTTCCCCGCGCCCCTTCAGGGGCGCGGGGAACTGCGCGACAAGCCCCCAAACCCGCACCCGCCAACGAACCGACTGGACCGAGCTCGAAGGCGTGGCGGGGTCGAAGGGGCGGCAGCCCCTGGGATGGGACGGGTAGGGGCGGCAGGGGCGACCTCCCCGCGTCAGCCCACCAACCGCAACCGCACCCTCGCCACCCCCACCCGCACCGTCTGCCCCCAGGTCAACTCCACCGCATCCCTCTCCATCCCATCCCCAAAGGCGATCAGCCGATCCGACTCCACGGTCAGCGACAACCGCCCGGACCCCCCGAGCACCCCCGCCACCATCGACGTCCCGGTCGCAGGCGACGGCCACGCCTCCCGCACGAACCACAACAACCGCGCCTCCGTCGCCGAGGGCAACTCCAGCCCGCCACCCCCACCCCGCTCCTGCCACACCGACCGAATCCACCCACTCGCCCCCGTCCCGGTCCCGACCAGCACCCCGGAAGAGGCCTGGGGCTCGACGGCACCCCTGTCGCCGTCGAGCCCCAGGCGGTACCGGGCGGTCTGATGCCCCGCGGTCCCGAGGTAGATCTCGTTGAGGGCGACGAGCCGCTGGGTGTCGTCGGCGACGGCCTCGACCATGGTCAACTCATCCACCCCACCCCCACCTCGCACCGAGGCCGCGATCAACTTCCCCGCCTCCCCGGGCCGATGCCGCACCAACACCCCCGGATTGCGCCGGGGATCCGCGTTGATCCCCACCACCGGCTGCCCGTCCAGATACTTGGCGACATTGGCCACCAGCCCGTCCTGCCCGACCACCACCACAACGTCCTCGGGCGCGAACAGAAACCGGTCCAAGTCCCCCCGCTCGACCCGCCCCTGGCGCCAGGTCAGCGGCACGGACGACGCGACCTCGGCCAACGCCCCCCGCTCCCGCCGATGCCGCTCGGCCACGTCCTCGATGTCCCGTCCCCGCGACCGTAGAAAGAACGCGGCCTGCCCGTGCGTACCGTGCCGGGCCACCAACTCCTCGTACTCGGTGGTGCGATGAACCAACACCACCCGCGGCGCGAGACTCACGCCGACGCCCCCGAGGTGCCGCCCAACTTCGCCAGCAGCCCGGTCAGTACATCCGGCGACACCGTCACGCTCTCGATGCGCGGGAGATTCTCCGCGAGCCGCGTCCCGGTCAACGCGTGCAACGTCGCCGCGTCCACGTCACCGTGCACCCGCAGCCACGCCGCCTGCGCCTCGGCCCGCGCCTCACCGACGGCCCGCGCGGCCTGGGCCTCGGCCTCGGCGAGCCGCACCTGCCGCGTCGCCTCCGCCTCGGCGAGCCGTACGGTCCGTGCCGCCTCCGCACCGGCCTTCACCGCGTCCGCCGCCGCCCGCTCCTCGGCCTCCCGCCGCGCGTTCGTCCCCCGCTGCTCGACCAACTGCTCCTCGCGCCGGGCGAGTTCGATCTGACTGGCCAGCTCGTTCTCGGCGATGGCCCGCTCCCGCTCGACGGCGACGGCCCGCCGCTCGTACGTCGCCCGGTCCGCCTCCTGCTGGATCTGTTCCCGGGCGGGCGTCCGCAGCGCCCGCTCCACCTCGGGCTCGGGCCGCAGCGCCACCACCCGTACGGCCACGATCTCGATCCCGGTGGCCGGCAGCCGAGGCTCGGCGGCCAGTCCGCCCGCCACCTGTTCCCGTACCGCCGCGACCCCGTCGACCAGGGCCGACGCCAGCGACGTACGGGCGAGCACGTCCAGCGCGTGCTGCTGGGCGGTCTCTGTCAGCAGCGTCGACAACTGTTCGAGCGGCGCACCGCGCCAGACCCCGGTGTCCGGGTCGATGGAGAAGTCCAGCCGGGCGGCGGCGGTCGCGGGGTCACTGACCCGGTACGTCACCGTCGCCTGCACCGCCACGTCCTGGAAGTCGGACGTACGGGCATGGAAGGTCATCGCCAACTCCCGGTCGTCCACCGGGATTTCGGACAGTGAGGCGGACAGTGACCGGTACCAGAAGCTGAGCCCCGGCCCGTCGTGCGCGAGCCGCCCGGAGCGGTGGTGACGGATGTGCGCGGTGGGCGTACCGCGCAGATGCCGCCAGCCGAGCCGTCGGGTGATGTCGGCCATGAATGATCCCCCTCGTGGTACGTACCTCACGGACCTGTTCGCGTCACTTAGACGATAATGGGGCGACCTGCTTATCGTCAAGAGGACGAAATAGGGAAGAGGGAGGTCGACTCCCGGATCCGGTCGACCAGCGGGTGAACACGCGCCCGAATGGTGAGGATGAAGACATGGGATTCCATGTCGACTCCGAGGCCGGGCGGCTGCGCCGCGTCATCCTGCACCGGCCGGACCTAGAGCTCAAAAGGCTCACCCCCAGCAACAAGGACACCCTCCTCTTCGACGACGTGCTGTGGGTGCGCCGGGCGCGCGCGGAGCACGACGGTTTCGCGGACGTGCTGCGCGACCGCGGAGTCGCCGTCCACCTCTTCGGTGACCTGCTCACGGATGTCATGCGGATCCCGGAAGCCCGCGAGCTCGTCCTGGACCGGGTCTTCGACGAGAAGGAGTACGGCCCGCTCGCCACGGACCACCTCAGAGCCTCCTTCGAGACCCTGCCCCTCGGTGAACTGGTCGAGGCTCTGATCGGCGGCATGACCAAGCGGGAGTTCCTGGACGCGCACCTCGAACCGGCCTCCGTCCGCTTCCACGTCATGGAACTCGACGACTTCCTCCTCGACCCCCTCCCCAACCACCTCTTCACCCGGGACACCTCCGCCTGGATCTACGACGGGGTCTCCATCAACGCCATGCGCTGGCCCGCCCGCCAGCGCGAGACGGTCCACTTCGAGGCGATCTACCGCCACCACCCCCTCTTCCGCGACGAGACGTTCCACGTCTGGTCGGAAGGCCAGGCCGACTACCCCTCGACCATCGAGGGCGGCGACGTCCTTGTCATCGGCAACGGCGCCGTCCTCATCGGCATGAGCGAGCGGACCACTCCCCAGGCCGTCGAGATGCTCGCCACCAAACTGTTCGCCGCCGGCTCCGCCCGTACGATCGTCGCGCTCGACATGCCGAAACGCCGGGCCTTCATGCACCTCGACACGGTGATGACCATGGTCGACGGCGACACCTTCACTCAGTACGCCGGACTCGGCATGCTCCGCTCGTACACCATCGAGCCCGGCGTCGGCGAGAAGGAACTCAAGGTCACCGACCATCCGCCGGAGCACATGCACCGCGCCATCGCGGCCGCCCTCGGGCTGAACGAGATCCGCGTCCTGACCGCCACCCAGGACGTCCACGCCGCCGAGCGCGAGCAGTGGGACGACGGCTGCAACGTCCTCGCCGTCGAGCCGGGCGTCGTCGTCGCCTACGAACGCAACGCCACTACCAATACGCATCTGCGCAAGCAGGGCATCGAGGTGATCGAGATCCCCGGGAGCGAGCTGGGGCGGGGGAGGGGCGGCCCGCGCTGTATGAGCTGCCCGGTGGAGAGGTCCCCTGTATAGAAATGTGGAATGTCGTATAGACTTCCATTCTCGGCCCCCTGAAGCCCCTGAACCCTGGAGTGCCTCCCATGGCGACTGTCCCCCACGCCCTCGCCGGGCGCCACTTCCTCAAGGAGCTGGACTTCACCGCGGAGGAGTTCCGGGGTCTGATCGACCTGGCCGTGGAACTGAAGGCGGCCAAGAAGGCCGGCACGGAGACGCGATACCTGCGCGGCAAGAACATCGCGCTGATCTTCGAGAAGACCTCGACGCGCACGCGGTGCGCGTTCGAGGTCGCCGCGGCGGACCAGGGGGCCTCGACGACCTACCTCGACCCGTCCGGTTCGCAGATGGGCCACAAGGAGTCGGTACGGGACACCGCGCGCGTCCTCGGGCGGATGTTCGACGGGATCGAGTACCGCGGGGACAGCCAGGCGAACGTCGAGGAACTCGCCGCGTACGCCGGTGTGCCGGTCTACAACGGCCTCACCGACGACTGGCACCCCACCCAGATGCTCGCCGACGTGATGACCATGACCGAGCACAGCGACAAGCCGCTCGACGAGATGGCCTTCGCCTATCTCGGCGACGCCCGCTTCAACATGGGCAACTCGTACCTCGTCACCGGCGCACTCCTTGGCATGGACGTCCGTATCGTCGCCCCGCAGGCCTACTGGCCCGCCGAGGAGATCGTCACCCACGCGCGCAAGCTCGCCGAGATCAGCGGCGCGCGGATCACGCTCACCGAGCACATCCACGAGGGTGTTGAGGGCGCGGACTTCGTGGCCACCGACGTCTGGGTCTCCATGGGTGAGCCCAAGGAGGTCTGGGACGAGCGCATAGGCGCGCTCTCGCCCTACGCCGTCACCATGGACGTCCTGAACGCCACCGGCAACCCCGGCGTCAAGTTCCTCCACTGCCTCCCGGCCTTCCACGACCTCGGCACCAAGGTCGGCCGCGAGATCCACGACCTCCACGGCCTCGACTCCCTGGAGGTCACCGACGAGGTCTTCGAATCCGCCCACTCGGTGGTCTTCGACGAGGCCGAGAACCGCCTCCACACGATCAAGGCGGTCCTGGTGGCGACGCTGGCCTGAGCCGACAGGGTCTACGGGGAGGGGCGGCGCTGGGGCGGGACGGTAGGGAGGCGGAACCAGACCGCCTTGCCCGAGTCGGTGGGGCGGTGGCCGCAGGACGAGCTGAGAGCCCGGATGAGGAGCAGGCCGCGCCCATGCTCCTGCCAGGGGTCCGGTTCGCCGCACCCCACCCCGGTGAGATCCCCCGGCGGCGCCGGATCCGGATCGTGCACCTCCACCTTGCACCCACCCGGCAGCAGCTCCACCACCAGCTCGATCTGCCCGTCTCCCACCGCATGCTCGACCGCGTTCGCCACCAGCTCCGCCGTGAGCAGTTCCGCCGTATCGTGGTCGGACCCATGCTCCAGATCGGTCAGCGCCGTACGGACCAGCGCACGGGCCACGGGCACAGCCGCGGCGGTCTGCGGCAGCGCGATGCGCCAGGAGGCGGGGGCAGGGGGTTCTTGCAAGGCGGCGGATCCGTTCATGGCGCAGGTCATGGTCGTCCTGCTTTCAACTTTAGGGATGGTACGGGGACCATCGGCCCCGTTGTCAGGCGGTGTACCCAGCCCAACGCTCGGCCGACCACGACCGCGCCCGCCGTTACGGGCCTGTAGAGCACCCGTGACCGAGTCACGTGACCGACAACGGTCTATCGCGCACTCATGACGACAGTCATATATGGGTGATAGCTTCGTGGGATAGGGAAGTAGCCGCAGCGCCGCGGCAGGTAGCCCCAGAGGAGGCCGCCCGTCATGAGTCCCTTCACCGGCTCCGTCACCCGCACCCCCGACTGGCAGCACCTGAGGTGCGTGATCGCCGATGGCGTCGCCACGGTCACCCTCACCCGCCCCGAGAAGCTGAACGCCCTCACCTTCGGCGCCTACGCCGACCTGCGCGACCTGCTCGCGGAACTGTCCCGGGAGAAGTCCGTACGGGCACTGGTGCTGGCCGGCGAGGGCCGCGGCTTCTGCTCCGGCGGCGACGTCGACGAGATCATCGGCGCCACCCTCGCGATGGACACCTCCCAACTGCTCGACTTCAACCGGATGACGGGGCAGGTCGTACGGGCCGTACGCGAGTGCCCGTTCCCGGTGATCGCCGCCGTGCACGGCGTGGCGGCGGGCGCCGGCGCGGTCCTCGCCCTGGCCGCCGACTTCCGCGTCGCGGACCCGACCGCCCGCTTCTCGTTCCTCTTCACCCGCGTAGGCCTGTCCGGCGGCGACATGGGCGCCGCCTACCTCCTGCCCCGCGTCGTGGGTCTCGGCCACGCCACCCGCCTGCTGATGCTCGGCGAACCGGTCCGCGCCCCCGAGGCCGAGCGAATCGGCCTCATCAGTCAACTCACGGACGAGGGCAGCGCCGACGAGGCCGCCCAGACCTTGGCCCACCGCCTGTCCGAGGGCCCGGCCCTGGCGTACGCCCAGACGAAGGCCCTACTGACGGCGGAACTGGACATGCCGCTGGCGGCAGCGGTGGAACTGGACGCCGCAACCCAGGCCCTGCTGATGAACGGCGAGGACTACGCGGAATTCCACGCGGCGTTCACGGAAAAACGCCCCCCGAAGTGGCAGGGCCGATGAAGCCAACGTCAGCGGCGGAGGAGCTGGGGGCGCGGGGCTGTGTTGAATCTGCGGCTACCGCCGCGTGGGCGCGACCAGCCACAACGGACCCGCAGCCGCCCATCAAGACCAGCCACCCCCAACGCATAGCAATCGTCGGCGGCGGCCCCGGCGGCCTCTACGCCGCCGCCCTCCTCAAACGCCTCGACCCCACCCGCGAAATAACCCTCTGGGAACGCAACGCCCCCAACGACACCTTCGGCTTCGGAGTAGTCCTCTCCGACGAAACCCTCGGCGGCATAGAACACGCCGACCCAGTCGTCTACGAGGCCCTCCAACACCACTTCACCCGCTGGGACGACATAGACATCGTCCACAGAAACACCCGCCACACCTCCAAAGGACACGGCTTCGCGGCCCTGGGCCGCCGCAGACTCCTCCAGATCCTCCACGAACGCTGTCACGCCCTCGGCGTGGAACTGCGGTTCCGTACGGAGGCCCCGTACCCGGAATGGCTCTGCGAGACGTACGACCTGGTCATCGCGGCGGACGGCGTGCACAGCGGCACGCGCGGGGCGTACGCGGAGGTGTTCCGGCCGTCCGTCGAGGAACATCGCTGCCGTTACATCTGGCTGGCCGCGGACTTCGCCTTCGAGGCGTTCCGTTTCGAGATCGCCGAGACCGAACACGGTGTGATGCAACTGCACGGCTACCCGTACGCCCGCCCGTCACCCGACCACCACCCCTCAACGAGGCCCTCCGGGCCACAGAATCAATTCGGCGCGTCCACCGTCATCGTCGAGATGCGCGAGGAGGTGTGGCGGTCCGCCGGCTTCGCGGAACTCGACGCCGCCGCGTCGATCGACCGCTGCGCCAAGCTCTTCGCGGACGCGCTCGGCGGACGCCCCCTGCGCTCCAACAACAGCACCTGGACCACCTTCCGCACGGTCGTCAACGAACGCTGGTCGCACGGCAATCTGGTACTGCTCGGCGACGCCGCGCACACCGCGCACTTCTCCATCGGCTCCGGTACGAAGCTCGCCGTCGAGGACGCGTTGGCGCTGGCCGCCTGTCTGGAGGAACAGCCGGACCTGGAACGGGCGTTGGCGGCGTACGAGGAGGAGAGGCGCCCCGTCGTCGCCTCCACCCAGCGGGCGGCGCGGGCCAGCCTGGAGTGGTTCGAGAACATCGGGCTCCATCTCTCCCAGCCCACCCGGCAGTTCGCGTTCAACCTCCTCACCCGCAGCCGCCGCGTCACCCACGACAACCTGCGCCTGCGCGACGCGCACTTCACCGGCGCCGTGGAGAGCGAGTTCGGCTGCCCGCCCGGTACGCCCCCGATGTTCACCCCGTTCCGGCTGCGCGGCCTGACCCTGCGCAACCGGGTCGTCGTATCGCCGATGGACATGTACTCGGCGGCCGACGGCGTCCCCGGCGACTTCCACCTCGTCCACCTGGGCGCCCGGGCCCTCGGCGGCGCCGGGCTGGTGATGACCGAGATGGTGTGCGTGAGCCCGGAGGGGCGGATCACCCCGGGCTGCGCCGGACTCTGGAACTCCCGGCAGGCCGACGCCTGGCACCGCATCGTGTCGTTCGCGCACACCCAGGCGCCGGGCACGGCGATCGGCGTCCAGTTGGGCCACTCCGGCCGCAAGGGTTCCACCAAGCTGATGTGGGAGGGCATCGACGACCCCCTGGACGAGGGCAACTGGCCCCTGGTGGCGGCCTCTCCGATCCCGTACAAGCCGGGCAGCCAGACGCCCCGCGAACTCACCCGGGCCCAACTGACCGACATCCGCGAACAGTTCACGTCGGCGGCCGTCCGTGCCGCCCGCAGCGGCTTCGACCTCCTCGAACTCCACTGCGCCCACGGCTACTTGCTCTCCGGCTTCCTCTCCCCCCTGACCAACCACCGCACCGACCGCTACGGCGGCTCCCTCGACGGCCGGCTCCGCTTCCCGCTCGAAGTCTTCGACGCGATACGGGCCGTATGGCCCGCGGAACGCCCCATGACCGTCCGCATCTCCGCCACCGACTGGGCGGACGGCGGTACGACGGCCGAGGACGCCGTGGAGATCGCCCGAGCCTTCGCGGCCCACGGCGCGGACGCGATCGACGTGTCAACCGGCCAGGTGGTGGCCGACGAGCACCCGGCATACGGCCGCTCGTACCAGACCCCGTACGCCGACCGAATCCGCCACGAGGCCGGCGTCCCCGTGATAGCCGTCGGCGCCATCTCCTCCTGGGACGACGTCAACTCCCTGATCCTGGCCGGCCGCACCGACCTCTGCGCCCTGGCCCGCCCCCACCTCTACGACCCCCACTGGACCCTCCACGCGGCCGCCGAGCAGGGCTACGAAGGGCCGGGCGTGACCTGGCCCACCCCGTACCGTGCGGGCAGCCGCCGCCCGAACACGGGCCGCACGGACACCCCGAAGCCCCGACTCACGCTGCCATAGCTGCGGGCAATCGTGCCGCTGGGGCGATGGGGGAGGGTGGGCGCAGCGGCACCCGGCAAGCTGCCGGTGAGCGCACCCGACCCCCGCTCAGCAGGAAGCCGGGTGCCCTCGCACAGAAGGCGAGCTACACCAGCTCCACCATCCCCGCCGTAAGCGTCGCCCCATCCGCCGGGTCCACCAGGATGAACGCCCCGGTCCGCCGCACCTCCGCGTAGTCGTCCAACGCCAACGGCTCAGCCGTACGCAGCACAACCCGCCCCAGATCATTCGCGGCCAACGACTCGACCCCGCCCAGTTCCTTGACGATCGCCTTCACGGTCCGCGTCGTATGCCGGACCAGCACCCGGTCACCCACCCGCAACGGCCGCTCCGCCAGATGACAGACCGCCGCCCGCACATCCCGCGTCAACGTCGGCGGGCATGGCCCGGCCGTGATCATGTCGCCCCGCGACACATCCCGCTGATCCGACAGCCGCACGGTGATCGACTGTGGCGCGAACGCCACCTCCGCCGCCTCACCCAGCACATCGATCCCGACGATCTCGGAGGTCTCCCCGGACGGATGGACCGTCACCCGGTCACCGACCCGCAGCGCTCCGGACACCAACTGCCCCGCGTAGTAGCGCTCATCGCCGTGCCGGATCACATACTGCACGGGGAAGCGGGCCGGCGCGTCCGCGGCCTCGACACCCACCGGCACGGTCTCCAGGTACTGCAGCAGCGCGGGCCCGTCGTACCAGTCCATGTGCGCGGACCGGTCGACTACGTTGTCACCCACCAGCGCAGAGACCGGAATCGGAGTGAAGCCGGGCAGCCCCAGCTCCTCCGCGTGTCGGCCGAAGTCCTCGACGATCCGGATGAACTCCTTCTCCTCGTACCCGACGAGGTCCATCTTGTTGACGGCGAGGACCACGTGCGGCACGCGCAGCAGCGCGGCCACCGCCGCGTGCCGCAGCGTCTGTTCGACGACACCGTTGCGGGCGTCGACGAGGATGATGGCCAGCTCGGCGGTGGAGGCACCGGTCACCATGTTGCGGGTGTACTGCACATGGCCGGGTGTGTCGGCGAGGATGAACCGGCGGCGCGGGGTCGCGAAGTAGCGGTACGCCACGTCGATGGTGATGCCCTGCTCCCGCTCGGCCCGCAGACCGTCGGTCAGCAGCGCGAGATCGGGCGCGTCCTGGCCCCGGCTCGCCGACGCCCGCTCCACGGCCTCCAACTGGTCGGCGAGGACCGACTTGGAGTCGTGCAGCAGCCGCCCCACGAGCGTGGACTTGCCGTCGTCGACCGACCCGGCCGTGGCGAACCGCAGCGTGTCGATGGTGGTCATGCCCGTGCTGGTGGTGTCCGTGATGGTCATGCTCATGCTTAGAAGTACCCCTCGCGCTTACGGTCTTCCATCGCGGCCTCGGACAGCTTGTCGTCGGCGCGGGTCGCGCCCCGCTCGGTGAGCCGGGACGCGGCGATCTCGGCGATGACCTGGTCCAACGTCACGGCGTCCGAGTCGACGGCGCCCGTGCAGGACATGTCACCCACGGTCCGGTACCGCACCTGCCGCTTCTCGACCGTCTCGTTCTCGCGCGGCCCGCCCCACTCGCCGGCGGTCAGCCACATCCCGCCCCGCATGAACACCTCGCGGTGGTGGGCGAAGTAGATCTCGGGCAGCTCGATGCCCTCGCGGGCGATGTACTGCCAGACGTCCAGCTCGGTCCAGTTGGACAGCGGAAACACACGCACATGCTCCCCAGGCGCGTGGCGGCCGTTGTACAGCTGCCACAGCTCGGGCCGCTGCCGCCGCGGGTCCCACTGCGAGAACTCGTCCCGCAGCGAGAACACCCGCTCCTTGGCGCGGGCCTTCTCCTCGTCACGGCGGCCACCACCGAAGACGGCGTCGAACTTCTCCGACTGGATCTTCTCCGTCAACGGGACGGTCTGCAGAGGGTTCCTCGTCCCGTCGGGACGCTCGCGCAGCACCCCGCGGTCGATGTAGTCCTGCACGGACGCCACATGCAGCCGCAGACCGTGCTCGGCCACCGTACGGTCGCGGTACTCCAGCACCTCCGGGAAGTTGTGCCCGGTGTCCACGTGCAGCAGGGAGAAGGGGATCGCCGCGGGGGCGAAGGCCTTCAGCGCCAGGTGCAGCATGACGATGGAGTCCTTGCCGCCGGAGAAGAGGATCACCGGCCGCTCGAACTCGCCCGCCACCTCGCGGAAGATGTGGACGGCCTCGGACTCCAGCGCGTCCAGATGGGACAGGGTGTGGACGGTCATACGAGCAGACCCCGATCCGCCAGCAGGGCGTACACGGACGCCGCCGACTCCTCGGGCGTCTGGTCCTGCGTGGCGAGGACCAGCGCCGGGTCGGCCGGCGGCTCGTACGGGTCGTCGACACCGGTCAGGCCCTTGAGCTGGCCGGCGGCCTGACGGGCGTACAGGCCCTTCACATCGCGCTCGCTGCACACCTCGACCGGGGTGGCGACATGGACCTCGACGTACGGGGTGCCGCTCACGTCGTGCCGCTTGCGGACGGCCTCGCGGCTGTCGGCGTAGGGGGCGATGACGGGGACGACGGCGAGGACGCCGTTGCGGGCGAGGACCTCGGCGACCAGGCCGATGCGCTGCACATTGGTGTTGCGGTCCTCGCGGGAGAAGCCGAGGCCGGCGGAGAGGAAGCGACGGATCTCGTCGCCGTCGAGGACCTCCACGCGGTGCCCCTCGGACCGCAGCCGGCCGGCGAGTATGCGGGCGATCGTCGTCTTGCCCGCGCTCGGCAGGCCGGTGAGCCAGATCGTGGCTCCCTGGCCCTTGGACGAGGTGGTCATGCGTGTCCTTTCGCGGAGCCGGCCACGGCGGCGGTGCCGTGCCGTTGCTCGTGGAGGTCGGTGAACAGGGCTTCCCAGCGCGGGTGAACGGCGTCCGGGCCGTACGAGGCGGCCGTGAGTACCGCGGCCACCCCCATGTCGGCGCGCATCGCCTCGTCGGCCATGAGCTTCGCCATGGCGTCGGCCAGCGCGTCGGGGTCCTCCGGTGCCACCAGCAGACCGTCGACGCCGTGCGTCAGCACGTCCGCCGGGCCGGTCGGGCAGTCGAAGCTCACCACCGGAAGGGAGTGGCTCATCGCCTCGATCATCACCATCGGAAGTCCCTCGAACCGTGAGCTGAGCACGTAGAAGGACGCCTTGGCGAGTTCGTCGTCCAGACGGTCGGTGTGCCCCATGAGGAGAACGTGATTGTAGAGATGGTGGACGTCGATCAGGTTACGAAGTTCCGACTTCTTCTCGCCGCTGCCGTAAATCCTCAACTGCCATTCGGGGAACGACTCGACGAGCTTCGCCCAGGCCGGGATCAGCATGTCGAAGCCCTTCTGCGGGAAGAGCCGCCCGGCGGCCACCGCGATCTTCGACTTGGGGTCGGCGGCGACCTGGTCGAGGGAGTGCACGGCGTTCGGGATGCGGATGACCTCGGTGCCGGGCAGCAGTTCGGCGTACTCCTCGCGGTCGCGCTCGGTGAGTACGGCGACGGTGGCGAAGCGCGGGTACGTCTCCTGGATGCGCTTCTGCACGTCCTTCCGGTGCGTGCCGAGGTTCATGTGCTCCTGGGCGACGCGGATCACGCCGTTGGTGGCGTGGTCGGCGGAGAGGAAGTTCAGCGCCGGGCGGGTCGTCACCAGGATGCCGCTGGTCAGTGACTTCATGTACGCGATGAGCCGGTCCTCGACGTACCGGTTGAAGTAGCGGTAGCCGAACTCGCCCTTCGGGATGTGCAGCGCGGGCGTCTGAAGCAGTTCGTCGCGCTTGCGGTCGCGCCAGCGGGCGACGAGCCCGGACGGCGGGGTGTGGGCGCCCTCGCGCAGGTCGACGACCGTGGAGGCCTGAACCCGGTCGTCGAGCGGGAACTGGATGTCGTCGCGGCGGCGCACCGCGCTGACGATCTCCACGCTCCAGCCCGCCGCCACCAGGGAGTTGGCCTGGTTCATCACCGTGCGGATGGTGCCGCCGCGGCCATAGGCGTGCAGCAGCAGGTAGCGCACGTGGGGGAGGGGACGACGATCGGTCATGCGGAGCCTCCCGTACGGCACTCCAGAGACAGGTTGTCCTTGATCGTGTAGTAGGGGCGCACCCCGAGGTTCCCGACGTGCTGCTCCGGAAACACGTAGATCTTCTTCTTGCCGCGGATGTCGTCGAGATGCTTTCCGGCGCGCAGTTCGACGTGGCCGTCGGAGAGGTGGATGTCCCATTCCTCCACGGGGGCGTAGTCGGGCGCGGCGAGGTCGGCGACGGGCAGTTCGCTCTCGAAGCGGTCGCCCTTCAGGTCGGCGGCGTAGCGCAGCCGCCGGTCGGGGTGGGCGCGACGGGTGAGGACCAGCTCCCAGGAACCGGCGGTGTCACGGGCGGGCAGCCCGTGGATGCGGCCGACGAGTCTTATACGGCCGTCGCGCGGCCACACCTCGGCTATCTCTGCGTGCGCCTTCACTCGCTGTAGCCCCATGCCTGGCACATCGGCCGGAGGATCTCCGGGATGTCGTCCTCGGTGGGCAGCGTGCGCCCGGACTGCACCTGACCGGTCTTGATCTTGTCGCGCCAGTCGCCGAGGCCCTTGACGACCTGGGCGTCGTCCTTCTTGCCGTAGTCGAGCATCGCCGGCTCGAAGTCGATGGCGAGGAACTCGCAGAGCCGCCGCATCTCCTTCTCGGGGTCGGCGGTGATGTCCTCGTAGCGGACGGTATGTCCGGTGAGTCCTTTGCGGGCCTTGTCGACGGCCTTCATATAGCGCAACGCGTCGGCGGCGGCCTCGTCGTAGGTGCGCTTGTCGGGGTCGCCCTCGTGCCACGACTGGGCGATGGAGACGGGGTGGCGCAGCAGGAAGACGAAGCGGGCGTCGGGCCAGCAGTCCCGGATGCGCTCGTAGACGAAGGCGTTGCTCGGGGTCTTCTCGACGATGAAGTCCTTGCCCGATTTGACCAGTTCGCGGTGCATGACCCGGTCCCAGAGCAGATGCTCCAGGTCGCCGCGCTCCAGGTCGAGGGCGCTCATCGCCTTCTGCGACAGTTTGCTGCCGTAGCCGACCTCGAGCCTGCGTATGTGCAGCTCATGCGGAGAGTGCAGCCGCGAGTGAGCGTTCATCAGCATCCGCAGCAGGGTGGAGCCGGAGCGCACGGGAGACATGATGAAGACCGGCTGCCTCAGCAGCCGGTCGGTCGCGAGCTCCTCGGGAGCCGGACATCGGTACACCGCTGTGGGCTTCTTGGCGGCCGGCTTGGGCGCCGTGGCCTTGGGGTTCGCCGGCTTGGCCGGGGTGGCCGGGGTGGCCGGGGTGGCCTTGCGGACCTGTAGGCCGGTGGTGGCGGTGAGTGCCCGGTTCAAATTGCGCATGAGACTCATGCGTCAGGATGGTAGGTAAGGATTCTGAGAAGATTGAAGCAGAACCCTGAGGGTTCCCTGAGTGAACAAAATCGTTACAGAACTTTACGGTTCGGTGTCACCCTCGGTGTCTGATCCACTGCTCTCCACACCCTCTGTGCGCTTCACGGTCTCCACTCCCGCGAACACCGCCCCCGCGTCCCGCAACCGCGCGTGCAGGGCCCGGAAGACGGCCGCCGAGCGCACCCCCGGCCAGTTCGCCGGCAGCAGTTCGGCGGGCAGCCCGGGATCGACGTACGGCAGATGGCGCCAGGAGTCCAGGGCCAGCAGATAGTCGCGGTACGCCTCCTCGGGCGGGGTGTCCGCGCGGCGCTCCCACGCGTGCAGCACGGGCGCGTGCCGGTCGAGGAACGCCTCGTGCTGCTTGGCGATCCCGGCCAGGTCCCACCACCGCGACACCGCCTCGGCGGTCGCCGCGAACCCCAGGTGCTCACCCCGGAACAGGTCCACGTAGGGGTCGAGCCGCAGCCGGATGAGCGTGTGCCGGGTCTCCTCGTACAGCCGGGCGGGAGCGATCCACACTCCTGGCGCGGCCGTGCCGAAGCCGAGTCCGGCCAGCCGGGAGCGCAGCACGTGCCGCTTCTGCCGCTCCGACTCCGGTACGGAGAACACGGCCAGCGTCCAGCCCTCGTCCCGCTCCGGCGCCGTCGCGTAGATCCGCCGGTCGCCGTCGTCGAGGAGCTGCCGCGCGTCCTCCGACAGCGCGTACCCGGCCGCGCCGGTCGCCGTACGGGCGGGGAGCAGCAGTTCCCGGCGTTTGAGCCGGGACACCGACGACCGGACGGAGGGCGCGTCGACCCCCACCGCGGCGAGCAGCCGGATCAGCTCGGAGACGGGCACGGGGCCCGGCACCGAACGCCCGTAGGCGCCGTAGAAGGTGACGATGAGCGAACGTGGTGCGTGCTGTTCGGACACGTTGATCATTTTAGGTCTTCGGCATCACTGCTGGTCACCAGGGGTGCGTAGGCGGAACCGCTGAAGTTTTCCGGTCGCGGTGCGCGGCAGCGCGTCCACGAACAGGATCTCGCGCGGACACTTGTACGGCGCGAGCTCCGACTTGAGGAATGTGCGCAGGGCTTCGCGGTCCCGGGCCGCTCCCGCTGTGACGACCACGTGGGCGACGACGGCCTGACCGCGTGCCTCGTCCGGCCGTCCCACCACCGCCGCCTCGACCACGTCCGGATGCCGTAACAGGGCCTCCTCGACCTCCGGGCCCGCGATGTTGTACCCGGCCGAGATGATCATGTCGTCGGCGCGCGCGACATACCGGAAGTACCCGTCCGGCTCGCGGACATACGTGTCACCCGTGACGTTCCAGCCGCCCCGCACGTACTCCCGCTGCCGTGGATCCGCCAGATAGCGGCACCCCACCGGACCGCGCACGGCGAGCAACCCGTGCTGCCCGTCGGGCACCGGCTTCCCGTCGGCGTCCTGCACGCGCGCGTGCCACCCCGGTACGGGAACGCCCGTCGTCCCTGGCCTGATGGCGTCGTCGGCGGCGGAGATGAAGATGTGCAGCAGCTCGGTCGCGCCGATGCCGTTGATGATCCGCAGCCCCGTGCGCTCGTGCCAGCCCCGCCAGGTCGCCGCCGGCAGGTTCTCGCCCGCCGACACACACCGCCGGAGCGACGACACGTCGTGCCCGCCCAACCCGTTCAGCTCGCCGAGCATCGCCCGGTACGCCGTCGGCGCCGTGAACAGCACGGACACCCCGTGCCCGGCGATCGCCGGCAGCAGCTGCTTCGGGCCCGCCTGTTCGAGCAGCAGGGCGCTGGCCCCGGCCCGCATCGGGAAGACGACGAGACCGCCGAGCCCGAAGGTGAAGCCCAGCGGGGGAGACCCGGCGAAGACGTCGTCCGCGCGCGGCGCGAGCACGTGCTTCGAGAACGTGTCCGCGATGGCCAGCACGTCCCGGTGGAAGTGCACGCACCCCTTGGGCCGCCCGGTGGTCCCGGACGTGAACGCGATCAGCGCCACGTCGTCGGCCGCCGTCGCGACCGCCTCGAACGGCCCCTCGCTCACCGTCCGCCGGAGCAGATCGTCGGGCCCGTCCCCGCCGTACGTGGTGATCCTGAGTCCCGGCACCTCCGCCTTCACCAGGTCGTCCACGGACCGTACGTCGCACAGCGCGTGCGACACCCGCGCCAGTTCGCACACCGTCGCCAGCTCGTACGGCCGCTGCTGCGCGAGCACCGTCACCGCGACCGCCCCCGCCTTGAGCACCGCCAGCCAGCAGGCGGCCAGCCAGGGCGTGGTGGGCCCGCGCAGCAGCACCCGGTTGCCGGGGGCGACCCCGAGGGCGGTGGTGAGGGTGTGGGCGATGCGGTCGACCCGGGTGCCGAGTTCGCCGTACGTCCAGGTGTCCCCGGCGGGGGTGTGGAAGACCGGCCGTTCGGGGGCGGCCCCGGCGAGCAGTTCGGCGGCGGCGTTCAGTCGGGCGGGGTAGCGCAGTTCGGGGAGGTCGAAGGTGAGCTCGGGCCACTGGTCGGGAGGCGGGAGATGGTCCCGGGCGAAGGTGTCGACATGGGCGGTGACCCTGGAGTTCATGACGTTCGCCCCCTGCTGTGGTCCCGGTGGTGGTGGGCTCGCATGTCGCGTGGGCTCGCGTGCCTGGGTGGGCTCGCATGCCTGGGGTGGCTCGCTCAGCGAGCGTATCGCCTTGGTGACGGCAGTCAACAGTTCGCGATAACCTCGGAAGCGGCCCAATGAGGGGAGAGGGGACCGGCAATGACCGTATTCTCGCTCGAACCGGCACAACTCGCCTGGTGTGCCGAACTGCGCGCCTTGGCCGCCGAACGCCTGTGCCCGCTCGCCGAGAAGGGCGAGCCCGGCCACGTCAACCGCCCCCTGGTCGCCGAGCTGGGCCGACTGGGCCTGCTCTCCCGGCTGTTCACCTCGGGCGCGCTCGACCTCTGCCTGATGCGCGAGTCACTGGCCTATGTCTGCACGGAGGCCGAGACCGCACTCGCCCTCCAGGGCCTGGGCGCCCACCCGGTCCACGCCCACGGCACCGAGGCCCAGCGCGCCCGCTGGCTCCCCCGGGTGAGCAGCGGCCACGCGGTCGCGGCCTTCGCGCTCAGCGAGCCGGAAGCGGGCTCGGACGCGGCGGCGCTGTCCCTGCGCGCGGAACCCGACGGCACCGGCCGCTGGCGCCTCACCGGCGAGAAGTGCTGGATCTCCAACGCCCCCGAGGCCGACCTCTACACCGTCTTCGCCCGCACCACCCCGGGCGCGGGCGCCCGTGGCGTCACCGCCTTCCTGGTCCCGGCCGACCGCCCCGGCCTCACCGGCACCCCGCTCGACATGCTCTCCCCGCACCCCATCGGCGCCCTCGACTTCGACGCCGTACCCGTCACGGCCGACGACGTCCTCGGCGAACCCGACCGCGGTTTCCGCGTCGCCATGGGCACCCTCAACCTGTTCCGCCCCAGCGTCGGCGCCTTCGCGGTCGGCATGGCGCGGGCGGCGCTGGACGCGACGATCGCGCATACGGCTCAACGCGAGGCGTTCGACGGCAAGTTGAGGGACCTCCAGACGGTCGCCCACCAGGTGGCCGAGATGGCCATGCGCACGGAGGCCGCCCGCCTCATGGTCTACGCGGCGGCGACGGCGTACGACTCGGGCGCCCCGGACGTACCGGGGCGGGCCGCGATGGCGAAGCTGCTGGCCACGGAGACCGCGCAGTATGTCGTCGACGCGGCCGTACAGCTGCACGGTGCGCGGGCGTTGCGGCGCGGCCATCTGCTCGAACACCTCTACCGGGAGGTGCGGGCGCCGCGCATCTACGAGGGGGCGAGCGAGGTCCAACGGGCCGTCATCGCGAAGGAGTTGTACGCGCGCCACGCGGAGGAGGTGCCGTCCGTATGAGCACCGAGCGCGTCAACCCGGCCGAACTGTCGCCGCCCACCGGCTTCTCGCACGCGGTGGTCGCCACCGGCACCCGGGTCGTCTTCCTGGCGGGCCAGACCGCGCTCGACGGGGACGGCAAGGTCGTGGGCGAGACGCTGGAGGAGCAGTTCGAGCGGGCGCTCGGCAATCTGCTGACCGCCCTGGAGGCCGCCGGCGGCACACCGGCCGACCTCGCCCGCGTCACGGTCTACGCCACGGATGTCGCCGACTACCGCGTCCGGGCGCCTCAACTCGGCCGTATCTGGCGGAGATTGGCGGGACGGGACTATCCCGCGATGGCCGTGATCGGCGTCGTACGACTCTGGGACGAGCGGGCCCTCGTGGAACTCGACGGCTTCGCGGTCCTGCCGTAGCGCCGGGCCAGGGTCAGGCGGCGACGGCGAGGCGGCTCGGCGCGACGATGCTGCCGTCGGGAAGGATCTCACCGGTGTCGTCGAAGACGATCGCCCCGTTGCACAGCAGGTTCCAGCCCTGCTCGGGGTGGAAGGCGACGATGTGCGCGGCGTCGCGGGCGGGGCTGTCGTACGAAGGGCACTGGGGCTGGTGGGAACACATGGCGCACCTCCACGTCGTCGTGAGCGCCAGCGGCGAGTCACCGCCTCGCACTACAGACGATGCCCGCGCCCACAACTCCCCGACAAGCCGTACCGCCGAGACGTGACAGCACCCGGACGTGCTGTGACAGGACGCGGACACAACCACGCGCGCGGCGGTGATGCGAGGCGGCCCCGGTGAGTGCCCACCGGGGCCGCCTCTCCCTTGCAAGGGGCTACAGGGCGGCGCTTACTTGAGCAGATGCACGCGCTGGGTCGTCAGGTCGTAGCGGGCGCCGACGATGGCGACCTCGCCCGCCTTCACCTTGGCGGCGAGGTCGGGCTCGGCCGCGAGCTTGGAGCGGACGAGGCGGACGTTCGCGTCGATGGTCGCGGCGACCCGGGCGTCGCCCTCCACGCTGTGGTCGATCACCGGCTCGATCGCGTCGGCGATGTACTGGATGTGGGCGGGCAGTTCCTCACCCGTCTCCTCCGCCGAGACCGCCGCCTTCACGGCCCCGCAGGACTGGTGACCGAGCACCACGACCAGCGGGATGTCCAGTTCGAGCACGCCGTACGCGACGCTGCCGAGTACGGCCTCGTCCAGGACCTCGCCCGCGCTGCGCACGGTCATCAGGTCGCCGAGGCCCTGGTCGAAGACCAGCTCCGGGGGGACACGGGAGTCGATGCAGCCGAGGATGAGGGCGAAGGGCTGCTGACCGGTCGTCAGGGCCTTGCGGACCGCGGCGCCCTCGTGGGGGTGCTGCTGGTGCAGGGTCCGCCAGCGGCGGTTGCCCCTCGACAGTTCCGTCAGCGCCTCGTCGGGCGTGCTCGGCCGGGTGCGGGTGGCGGCCGAGGCGGAGGCGCGCGTGGTCCGGGTGACGGGCTCGGCGTCGGCGGGGAAGGTGCCGACCGCGATGCCGCCCCCGAGGACGGCGGTGCCGGCCAGCGCGGCGCGCAGGAGCGCGCGTCGGCCACGGGGCTTCGCGTGGGATATCGGGGCGTCGGCGGGGCCGGTCGCCTCGGCGCCGTCGCCTCTGGGTGGTGCTACGTCAGAGTTCACGGGAGGAACGTACGTCCGGCCCAAACGCTCAAACGTTCAAGTTGCGGAATCATGGATCAGCCTGGAGGAATCATGGCCGTTCCTTGATTCGTTCTTGGCCACCAGAAGAAGAGGTTTTGGCCAGCCGGTCCCCTGCTGTTCGCCTTACGCGTGGGGAGCGCTTTCTGTCCCCGTGTCCAGCCACGTTGTCGGCGCCGGCCCGGCGACGCGACAACCGCGCGGCTCAGGCCAGATGCCCGAAGACCACCAGGTTCTCGGTGTAGTCCTTGACCGTGCGGTCGTAGGCGCCCGCGCAGGTGATGAGGCGGATCTGGGCCTCAGGGGTGTCGGCGTACACGCGCTCGTCGGGGAAGTGGTCCTTCGCGAACGTCTCCACGCTGTCGACCACGAACGTCGGCCTGCGGCCGTCGGCCCGTACGACGTGGAAGACGTCGCCCTTCTCCAGCTCGCTCAGCTCCGCGAAGACGGCCGGAGACGTCGCCGTGTCGACGTGCCCGGCGACGATCGAGGTGCCCGTCTCCCCCGGAGAGGCTCCGTCGGCGTGCCAGCCGACGAGGTTAACGTCGTCGGAGGGCGGCGCTTCCAGTTCACCGGACCGGCCGATCTCCAGAGGGATGAACGGGGCGCTGACGCGGATCTTCGGGATGAGCAGCCGGATCGGCCGCGACGGCGGCAGATGCCTTCCCGCCGGGCGCTCGCCGGCCGAGGCCTCGGTCGATGCCTCGGTGGAGGCGTGGCCGGCCTGCGGGGCGTGCCGGGCGTGCGGCGGGCGCGCGCCGTCGGACGAGGAGTTCTCGCCGCCGAAGAGGCTCACCGCCAGGACCAGCAGGGCCACGGCGCACAGCACGGTCAGATTCAGACTCGTACGGGACTCACTGCGGTCCGGCACCGGATCGATGCCGCCGGGGGAAGAGGGACCGGCTGCCATCGGATACCACCTCGAAAAGGGTGTAAAGGGTAGAGGTCCAAAAAGGGCGTAAAGGGGGGAAGGGGGCGCGTCGACCGGGCCGCCACACGATGCACGGTGTGGCGACCGCGGCCGCTATCGCGCCCGGTATCGCGGAGAGCATGGCTCAGGCAGTGCTTCCGGCCGTCTTCTTGCGACGCAGCGCGTACATGCCGGTGCCGGCGACGGCCAGAACGGCCATCCCGCCCGCGGTCACGGCCGGAGAGGCGAGCGCGCCGCCACCCGTGTGCACCCCACCGCGCGGCTTGCCGTGCTCGTCCTTCCAGTACTCCTTCTCGTGGTCGTCCTTCTTCCAGGAGTCCTTCTCGTGGTCGCTGTACGAGTCGTTCTCCTTGTAACCGCCGCCCTCGTGCTTGCCGTGGTCGCTCTCGTACGCCTCCTTGCCGTGCTCGCGCTCCTTGTAGTTCTCCTCCTTGCTGTCGTGCCCGGAGTCCCACTCCTCCTCGTTGGGGATCGAGGTCAGGGCACCGCCACCCGCGTGAACGCCGCCACGGGGGCCGTCGTGCTTGTCCTTCTTGTCGTGCTCCTTGCTGTATCCGTTGTCCTCGTGCTTCCACTCGTCCCCGGCGTAGGCACCGGGGGCGGTGATGGCGAGGACGGCCGTGGCCGCCGCCGCAGCGAAGATCATGCGAGCAGAACGCATCTGATGGTCCTTCCGCCACGGCCGGGCAGCTGCTTTTTCGTCAGCTGACGTGACCCGGCCCTGACGTGATCCACCGTCAGTCGGTTTCCGCTCCGCCACCACTCAAGGCGCTCAGCCGGGTGAACAGTCCCCGTGCCGGAGGGCGTCGAGCCGGGGGTGTTGAACGCGGCGGAGCCCCCGGCCGTACCTTGCCAGGCGGCCCACCAGCCTCGATGGCTCAGTCGCGGGCCGACAGAGGACAGGAGCATCCGTCATGGCCGAGAAGTTCTTCACCGTGTCCGGCATGACCTGCGGCCACTGCGCCGCGAGCGTCACCGAAGAGGTGGTGGCCGTACCGGGCGTCACCGAGGTCGACGTCGACGTTCGCTCGGGCCTGGTGACCGTACGCGGGGACTCGGTCGACGACGCCGCCGTACGAGCGGCGATCACCGGCGCCGGCTACGAGGTCGCGGAAATCGTCCGCCAGGCGGCGGCCTGAACGGAACAACCCACTTCCTGTGAGCCGGTGTGTCGTGGTGGAGGGGGGCCTTGCCGGCGGTCGGCGTGTTGCCCTTGCCGCGTAACCGTGCCGGTGTCACTCCTGAGCGCCAGGCGACAGCCGACCGCCGGCTCGGCTCCCCGACCGCAATCATTGCATAATGCAAAATGCGACCGCCAGTGGTTCGCGCCATCCGATCCACGTTTCCTTGGTGCTTGCTCTGCTTCGCCTTGCCGGTCGCCGGTCGCCGGTCGCTACTTGGGGGCGGGGGCGACGGCCTTCTCGACCTCCTGGAAGGTCTCCGGGTCGACGAGGCCGGTGTCCTCCAGGACCTCCATGTGGTCCAGGACGGTCTGGTTGGCCTGACGGGCGTGACGGCGGATGAGGTCGTTCTGGGTGGCGGCACGGACCTCGCCGATGGTGGCGAAGATCTTCCCGTGCGAGGCGCGCAACACGTTGGCGAAGAGCCGGTCGAACTCCTCGCCCCGGGCGTTCTTCAACTGGCGGACCCACTCCTGCTGTTCCTCGGTCGCCTCGTTGGGCAGTTCGACACCGAGGATCTCCGCGTCCTCACGGACGAGCTGGTCGAGCTTGCTGTGACCGTCGATGAGATGGTGCCCGGCGCGTTTGACGGTCTCGCTGGTGGCATTGGTCTGGGCGAGTCGGCCGGCGGGGATCTCCCACAGCCCGGCCTGCCGCACCTTCACCAGGAAGTCACGGTCGACGTCCGTGACGGTCCGATTGTCCGTGCCCTGCTGGGCCGCCTGTCCGGCGGCACCCGCGCCGACGGCGTGTCCGCATTCGCCGAGGAGTCCGCACAAGGCCGCTTTAACTCGATCGTGTGATGGTCGGCTCGCGGGCTTGCGGTGCCCT
>NZ_VTHJ01000036.1 GCF_008386495.1 Streptomyces tailanensis
TGCCGGGAAACCGGCATGCACGGTTCTGAGGGGGCCGGGGCCCGGCGACGGGCTCCGGCTACCCGACAGTGCGTAGCCAAGTCGAAGGCCGTGTACGCGCACAACCAAGCGCACCCCGAGCACCGGCAGACCTGCGGCCCGGCGCAACTGGACCGCATGCTGACTGAGGCACGCGAGCACACGCCTTGGCTACGCGCCGGAAGCTCGGTCCCGCAGCAGCAGGCCATCCGGGACTTCGGCCGCTCCCGTACGAAGGCGCAGAAGGACATCAAGGACCGCCTGCCCCTGCGGCAACGGGCCGGGATGCCCAAGTATAAGAAGAAACGTGAAGCGGCCCCGACGCTGAATTACACCCGGCGCGGGTTCCAATTGAAGGACGGGCACCTGCACTTGGCGCGCGGAATCGTGCTGACAGTGGTGTGGTCGCGTCGGTTGCCCGCTGCACCTTCCAGCGTACGCGTGTACCGCGACAGCATCGGGAAGTGGTACGCCTCGTTCGTCGTGCCCGCCGAGGTCCAGCCGCTCCCCGCGACCGGAGCAGTGATCGGCGTGGACTGGGGTGTGCGGGAGACTGCGACCACCACTTCGGACGCACACGACCTCCCACACATCGGGCACGGAAAGAAGGGCCAGGCCAAACTGAGCCGGTACGAAAGGATGATGGCCCGGCGTAAACCCAAGAAGGGGCAGGCCGCGTCCAAGGGCTACCGCGAAGCGAAGCATCTGCGCGCCAAGACTCACAAGAAGATCGCCCGGCAACGGCAAGACACCGCCCGCAAATGGGCGAAACGAGTCATGCGCGATCACGATGCCATCGCTGTGGAGGACTCCGCCCAAAGTTCCTCGCTGGGACAACGATGGCCCGCAAGGCTGCCGATGCCGCGATCGGCGCCACCAAGCGGGCCCTGACCGAGATGGGGCGCAAGCACGCGCGGGACGTGCGCTTGGTGCACCCCGCGCACACCACCATGGACTGCGGACGTTGCGGAGCGAGAACCAAGCACGCACTCCCGCTGTCCGAACGCACCTACACCTGCATCGCGTGCGGGGCCGTCTCTCCCAGAGACAAGAACTCCGCCCACGTGATGCTCCTCCGGGCAGGTCTGAACCCGGCTGGTGCTGAGGGCGTAAGACCTTCCGGACCGCCGGTCCGGAAGGCTGCCTGAGCCAGGAATCCCTTTCGTTTACGAGGGGAGCATTCAAAGCAGTACGGCTCCGATCAGGACGCTGCTCAGGACGGCGACGACGGCGGTGGCGGCGGAGAAGCGGAGGGCGAAGGCCCGGCCGAAGGTGCCTGTCTGGAGGGCGATCAGCTTCAGGTCGACCATCGGGCCGACCACCATGAACGTGAGCCGCGCGAGGGGGGAGAAGCCGGTCAGGGAGGCGGCGACGAACGCGTCGGCCTCGGAGCAGACCGAGAGGAGGATCGCGAGCGCGGCGAGGAACAGTACCGACAGCCAGGGTGAGTCGGCGACCGTGTCGAGGACGGAGCGCGGGACCGCCACGTTGAAGGTGGCCGCCGCCATGGCGCCGACGACGAGGAAGCCGCCCGCGTGCAGGAAGTCGTGCTGGAAGCCGAGCCGGAACTCCGTCCAACGGCTGTGGCCGGGGCGGTGTCCGGTGTGGCGTACGGGGTTGGACTTGAGCCATTCCTCTCGGCCTAGCCAGAGCCACAGCCAGCCCATCGTGGCGGCCGCGAGCAGCGATGCGAGCAGCCGGGCCAGCACCATGGCGGGGCTGCCGGGGAAGGCGACGGCCGTCGCGGTCAGGACGATCGGGTTGACGGCCGGGGCCGAGAGAAGGAACGCGAAGGCGGCGGCGGGATTGACCCCTCGGCGTATCAGGCTGTTCGCGACCGGTACGGACGCGCACTCGCAACCGGGGAGGACGACCCCGGCCGCGCCCGCGACCGGTACGGCCAGCGCGGGCCTCCTCGGCAGCACCTTGCTGAACACCCGGGCCGGCACGAACGCGTTGATGGCGCCGGACAGGGCCGTGCCGAGCAGCAGGAACGGCAACGCCTGCACGGTGATGGAGAGGCAGACCGTCCGCCAGGCGTCGATGGCGGGGTTGTCCGTCCCCCGGCCGACGAGGTAGAGCACCACGCCGGGGATGACCGCCGCGCCAAGGAGCAGCAGGGGCCAGTGCCGGGGCCAGTCGCGTATGGGGGCCTCGTCGGTATCGGACCCGGCATCGGCGCCGGTCGTCACCGGGGCCGGCGCGACAACCGTCTCCCTCTCCGTCACTGCCCCCACCTTCCCCGCCGGTCGATGCGCCTTCCGCATCCCGGCCCTCCCACCCGAACTCAAGGATCTCAAGGATCTCAAGAGTCCCGGCGGGCCCGACGAGGTCGACGGGCCCGACGATCTCGACGCCGAATGTAGGACGATCAGATCGAACGGATCGAACATAGCGGTCTACGGCACCGCGTCCCATCGCTTCACACCCCGCCGAGGAGCGATTCCAGGCCCTCGTCGAGGACCGGTGCCAAGTCCTCGCCGCCGGCACCGACGACGGCGTAGGAGCGGCGCAGGAAGCGGCGGAGGGCGGCCGTTTCGAAGTGGATCATCGCCAGGCCGTGCGGGGAGTTGAGTTCGACGACCGTGCGGGCCCGTCCGCAGGGCCAGATGTGGACGTCGCCTATCCCGGCAGGGCCGCTCAACCCCTCGTCCAACAGGGCACGGGCGAACGCCCACGTCACGCTCGCGTCGTCCAGCGAGGCGCTGCCGGGGAAGTCGATGTGCACGGCGTAGGGGTCGGCGGCGGTGTAGCGCAGCGTGGCGCGGACCGCGACCTCCTGGTAGTCGGGGGTGATGAGGCGGGCACGGGCGGGCTGTGCGAGGGCGGTGTCCATGTTGTCCATGTGAAGTTCTCCGAGTGCGGTTGAGTGGGCGGCCAGTTGGCCCCGACGCCCTTCTCGACCTCGCGGAGTACCTGGGCATTACGCGTTACTCACGTCAACTTCCGTGACGTGAGTCACTCTTTCGCGATTACTGTACGTGTTTGTCATCCAGCCTTACAAAATCAACCTCGTCCCATTAGCAGGCGACTAGAGAGCCTTCCTCCATGACCGACGGTCACGCCACCGTGCCCGCCGTACCCGCTGCGCCCGTTGTTCCGGCTCAGGGGTCCGCGCCCGCGCCCAGTTCGCCCAGTTCCATGTCCGCGTCCGCGTCCGCGACCGCCGCGTACACCCGGATCTACGAGGAGCAGCATCCGCGCCTCGTCGCGTACGCGCGCTCCCTCACCCGTAACGCCTGGACGGCCGAGGACCTGGTCGCCGAGGCGCACTTCCGTGTGTGGCGGCGACTGTCGGCGGGGCATGAGATCGAGAACGTACCGGCGTATCTGATGACGACGGTCAAACATCTCGCGGTCACGGTCGGGAGCGCGACGCGGGAGACGCCGCAGGATCCGACCGCCCCCGAACGGGTCGAGACCGGCGCCCACGCGGACGACGTCGCCGCCGACCCCGCCGAACAGGTCTCTTCCGTCGACCTGTTGGTGCGGGTGCTGGGCCAGTTGCCCGAGCGGTGGGTGCAGGCGCTGTGGCTCGCCGAGGCGGAGGGGCAGCCGCTGGAGACGGTCGGACAGCGCATCGGCGCCAAGCAGGGCGCGACGGCGGTGCTGTTGCACCGGGCGCGTGAGGGCATGCGTCAGGCGTTCCTGCGCGAGCAGGAAGGGGCGCCGGTCGATCCGGCGTGCCAGGTGCGTTGGGGGCGCATGCCCGCGTACGTGCGCGGTACGGCGACCCCGCGACAGTCCGAGCAACTGCTCAGCCATGTCGACGAGTGCGACGACTGCAGTGCCCGGCTCGCGGTCCTGATGCGCACGAACGACCGCCTCCCCGCGCTTGTCGGTCCGGCCCTGCTGGTCTTCGTCGTGGGCGGTGGCGGGGGCAAGCTTCTGCTGTCCCTCACCGCCGGGTCGGCGGGGGCCGCCTCGGCGTTGGGTGCGGCGAGCGGTCACGCCGGTGGTGGTCAGCTGTTGCACGCCGTACGGCAGGCCGCGAGCGGGAGTGCGAAGGTCAAGGCGCCCACCGCGGCGGGGGTCGGAGCGGCCGTCGCTGCCGCCGCCGTCGCGGCCGGCATCGTCCTCGGGTCCCTCGACCCGGCCGCGGTTCCGCCGCAGCGGATGCCTGTGGCGCAGGCTCCGGCGGCGCCACGACCGCCGGAGGTTCCCTCGACCGACGTGGCCGAGCGGCGGGACGCCAGGACGGATGCCGCGGCCGTGCCCGGGGAGGGGGAGAGCGAGTCGGGGCGGTCGGACAGCGGGGCCGTCGCCTCGGTCGACGTGGGCCGTGACGACGGTGACACCTCCGTGGGCCAGGTGGAGGACGACGATGAGCCCGGTCAACCGCCCGCCGAGGTTCCGGCGGAGGACGATGACGATGCGTCACCGCCGGACGAGACCGCGCCGCAGGACGACACCCCGCCGCCGGACAGCACGGGCCCGGACTCGGATGCGGAACCTGAGAAGCCGACGAACGGTGGAGACGGGGGCGACGACAAGCCCGGGAACGGGGGCGGCGGTACGGGCGGGGAGGACGACAAGCCGACGGACGACGAGCCGGGGGCGGACACGCCGGAGCCTCCGGGGGGCGGTACTCCGGAGGTTCCGGATACGCCGGATGAGCCTGAGACGCCCGAGGCTCCGGATATCCCGGATACTCCGGATGCTCCGGACAGTCCGGACGACCCGGACACCGGTTACCCCGATGCCGAGGAGCCGGGCGCGGAGGTCCCGGAGGCTGAGACCCCCGACACCGAAACGCCGGACGCCGAGACGCCCACTCCCCCGGCGCCGGAAGAGCCGGCGCCCGCTGAGCCGCCTGCGCCTGGGGATCCCGGGGGCGGTTGCGAGGAGTGAGTGCCTAATCGCCGTAGGGGATCGATGTAGGGCGGCTGCGGGTTGATTGTGGTCGCTCGCGCCCACGCGGCGGAGCCGCAAATCGATACAGTCCCGCGCCCCTTTGGGGCGCGGTTGTTGTGGCCCCATACGAAAAGGCCTGCCTCAGCGTTGAGGCAGGCCTTTTCGTTACGTCACTCCCCGCACCTCACCCCCCATACGGCCGCCTCTCCTTCGCCTCCCTCAGTGCCCTCCCCCACCACGCCAGCTGATCCAGCATCACCTTCGCGGCAGCCGTCGGGGCGGAGGGTTCCTTCAGGTGGCCCATGTCGTCGAAGGAGGCGTGGGCCTGGTGGAAGGAGACCGTGTCGCGGACGGTGGTGGCGTGGAGTTCGGCGAAGACCTGGCGTAGGTGTTCGACAGCGCGCAGGCCGCCCGAGAGGCCGCCGTAGGAGACGAGGGCGACCGGTTTGGCGCGCCACTCGTGGAAGTGCCAGTCGATGAGGTTCTTCAGGGCCGCGGGGTAGGAGTGGTTGTACTCGGGGGTCAGGACGACGAATGCCTCGGCGGTGGCCAGTTTCGGCGTGATCTCGGCCAGTTGTGCCGTGACCTCGGGGGTCGGGGCGAAGGTCGTCGGGAGGTCGGTCTCGGCGACGTCCACGACGTCCACCTCGAAGTCGTCGTGCTCGCGCACCCGGCCCAGCAACCACTCGGCGACCACCGGGCCGAAGCGGCCGGTGCGGTTGCTGCCGACGACCACCGTCACCCGAACCGGGGCGGAGGAGGTGAAGGTGGAAGCGGCGGAGGGGGCGGTGCGGACGTCTGCGTGGGTATCCGTTGCGGTCTTCATGGCCACCACCCTCGTACCTCAACTTTGCTTGAGGTCAAGCTCCCACCAAGCTGCCCCGCCAAGCCGCCCCGCCAAGCCGCCCGATCACCCGTTCACACCCCCACGGCCCCCTCTTCCCCATCTCATCCCCGGCACAGCCTCCGCACAGCCGGTGACCTGCTCAAACGCCCCCCTCCCCACCCTCCGCCGCCATCCCCCTGACACCCATTCACATCATTTCTGACGCCTCATCAGGAAGCGCTCCGACCTGTCTGCCACTTACCTCGGAAGGGCAAGGTGGACTCTCGGAGGAGCAGAGCACGATGCGACGTACCACCCCGCCGCCGGCCGGAACCGCGCTCGCCACCGCGGTGGCTCTCACCGGCGCCCTCACCGGAGCCGCCGCCGTCGCCGTCGCGACCCTCGTCGCCGCGGCCGCGCCGGCGTACGGCGGGGAGGGCGACGGACGGCTGGAGGTGTCCCCGGCGCAGGTCGTCCCCGGCGACGAGGTCACCGTCACCACGGCGGCCTGCGGCGCGGACGGTTCCGCGGCGGGTGACGCCAGCGCGGTGGGGGCCGGCCCCTTCTCCCTGGCACCGGAGGACGCACCGGACTCCGGGCAGGGCGAGGCCGAGGGACGGTTCGAGGTGCCGCCGAGTGCGCAGCCGGGGACGTACGAGATCGTCGCGGACTGCGCGAACGGTGACCGCCGGGTCGCCGGGGACCTCGTGGTCGCCCTCACCGGTACGCGTACGGCGCCGCCGGCGCATCCGAGGGGCAGTGTGAAGACGGGGGTCGGTGGCGCACTCGGCCCCGACCCCGTGCAGACCGCGGCGGGTGTGGCGGCTCTGGCCGTCGCCGCCGCGGGCGGTACCTGGCTCCTGCATCGCCGGGCGAGAGGCGACGGGATCTGACGGACGCCCTCCGCAGTCCGTCCGCCGGTACCGCCATCCCTCCCCTCCGGGCCCGACGCCCCTCGGCCCGGAGGGGAGGAACAGGGAGACACAGAGATGAGGGACAACCCTCGGGCGCGAGAGGAGGCCCGTGTGCGCCGCTTCTCCAACACCCTCATAGCGGGCGTCACCCTCATCGCCCTCTGCTCCGGCACGTGGCTGCTGCGCGACGGCATCGCGTCCCACCCGCCACCGCAGCCGTCCGCCGCGCAGGCCCACCGCGGCCGGCCCCCCACACAGCCGCCCCCCGTCCCAGCCCTTCCTCCCTCCCCGCCCGACCGTGTGCGCATCCCCGCCATCCGCGTGGACGCCCCCCTCATGGGCCTCGGCCTCACCCCCACCGGCAGCCTCGACGTGCCGCCCGCCGAGCGGAAGAACCTCGCCGGCTGGTACGAGTCCGGCACGACGCCCGGTGAGAAGGGCACCGCGATCGTCGCCGGGCACGTCGACAACGCCGACGGCCCCGCCGTCTTCTACCGGCTCGGCGCGCTGAAAAGGGGCGCCCGTATCGAGGTCGAGCGGCGCGACGGCAGCCTCGCCCTCTTCACCGTGCACGCCGTCGAGGTGTTCGACGCCCGCGCCTTCCCCGACGAGAAGGTGTACGGCGCGGCCGACCGGCCCGAGCTCCGCGTGATCACCTGCGGCGGCGGTTACACGAAGGGCACCGGCTACCGGGGCAACGTCGTCGTCTTCGCCCACCTCACGGACAGCCGTCCCTAGGACACGTCACGCCAGCCACTGCTCGTACGCCATCTTCGTCACCAGCGTGAACACCACCGTCAGCAGCACGACCCGGACGAAGCCGCTCCCCTTCTTGAGCGCGGTCCGTGCCCCGACCGTCCCGCCGACGAGGTTGAAGACCGCCATCAGGGCCGCCAGCTGCCAGTACACCGTGCCCTTCCAGGCGAACGTGGCCAGGGCTCCGGCGTTGGTGCAGCAGTTGACGATCTTGGCGGTGGCAGAGGCGGTGACCAGGTCGAGGTGGAGGACGGCGGTCAGGGTCAGGACGAGGAAGGTGCCGGTGCCGGGGCCGATGAGGCCGTCGTAGAAGCCGATGCCGACCCCCGCGAGGCCGATCGCGGCAAGGACGCGGCGCGCGGAGACCGGGCCGGTGGCGGGGGCGGTGCCGAAGGAGGGGCGGAGGATCACGAAGGCGCCGACGGCCAGCAGCACCACCATGACCACCGGCTTCAGGATGTCCGTGCTCATTCCGGCGGCCACGAAGGCGCCGGCCGTCGAGCCGGCGAGGGCCGCCAGACCGATCCGTACGGCGATCCTCACGTCGACCGGGGTGCGGCGCGCGTACGTCACCGCCGCGCCTGTCGTGCCGACGATCGCGACCGCCTTGTTGGTGCCGAGCGCGTACTGGGCGGCCGAGGCGCCGTTCGGCAGGCCGAGGAGGAGCGCGGGGAGGAGCAGCAGCCCGCCGCCGCCCACCACCGCGTCGATCCATCCGGCCGCGAGGGCGGCGAGGCACAGGACGACGACCATGGTCAGTGATATGTCGGGCATGATCGCGACCTTATGGGGCGAGGTAGGTGTGCCGTCCATCGACCTGAGGGTCTTCTGAGGTTGCGGGCGGCGAGAGTCCGACGTGAGCTACGACACCGGCGGGCCGGAACACCCCGAAACGCCCCGGAGCGCGCGCCCCAGCCGTACGCTGCCCCCCGCCCTCCCGTATACGCCCGCGACACCCTCGTATCACCAGGTCAGCGGCGCCTTCCCGGGCATCCTCACACCCCACCCCACCGGGCCGGAAACCCCTCACACTCCCCTCGGGGCCGTGGGGAGGGCAGCGTTCCTCGTGGGAAACAGACGCGATGCGGTCGGGTAACACCGGCACCGCACGCTCAAGGGCATGACCTCGGATGAGCGTGTGGTGGTGATCGGCTCCGGCCTCGCGGGTGTACGTCTCGCCCGGCGGCTCGGAGAGCTCGGCATGCCCGCCACGCTGATCGGCGAGGAGGAGCACACACCGTACAACCGGGTGCTGCTCGCCGAGGTCCTGGCCGGGCGGTACGCCCCCGAGGTGATCGCGCTGCCCGCCCCCGCCGAGCTGACGCGCGGCCGGGTGGTCCGTATCGACCGCGAGATGCGAGCCGTACATCTCGCGGACGGTGCGGAGATCGCATACGACACGCTCGTGCTGGCGACCGGGTCGAACCCGGTGCTGCCGCCGCTGCGCGGTCTCTGGGACCCGGAGCGGCACGAGTTCCCCGACGGGGTGCACGCGTTCCGGACCATGGACGACTGTCTGGGGCTGTCGAAGGCGGTACGGCCGGGTGTACGGGCCGTCGTGATCGGCGGCGGGCTCCTCGGGGTCTCCGCCGCCCGCGCGCTCGCCCTGCGCGGCGCCCAGGTCGTCCTCGCCCAGCAGGGCGAGCGGCTGATGGAGCGTCAACTCGACCCGTCCGCCTCGAAGTTGGTGCGTCGACACCTCGCCGACCTCGGCGTCGAGGTGCACACCGAGACCCGCGTACGGGCCGTCCGCAGCGTCGGCGGGGCCGTACGGTCGGTGTCGATGGCCGACGGGTACGCGCTCGACGCGGACCTCGTGGTCATCGCCTGCGGCGTCCACCCCCGGGTGGGTCTCGCCCAGGAGGCGGGGCTCGCGGTGCACAAGGGCGTCATCGTCGACGAGGAGCTGCGCACCTCCGACCCGCACATCCACGCGATCGGCGACTGCGTTCAATTCGAGGGCACGGTCTACGGCCTCGCCACCCCGGCGCTCGAACAGGCCGATGCCCTGGCCGAGTTGCTGGCCGGGAACGCGGACTCCCGCTACACCGGAACCCGCGCCCTGACCCGCCTGACGCTCGCCGGACAGGACTTCCTCGATCTCGCCGCGTTCGGCGAGCCCGAGCCCCAGCCGGGTGACGACGTCATCCAGCTCGCCGACGCCACCCGCGGCACCTACCGCAAGGTCGTCGTCCGCGACGACCGCCTGGTCGGCGGGGTGCTCGTCGGCGAACTCGGCACCGTGGGCGCGCTCGCCCGCGCCTGGGAGGGAGCAGAGCCGCTCCCCGCGAACGGCGCTCCCCTGCTCCACCTGCTCACCAACGATGGAGGCTCCTGAATGACCGCCACCCCGGGGGCCACCCCCACGATCGTGCTCGTCGGCCACGGCATGGTCGGCCAGCGCTTCCTCGAAGCGCTGGCCGAGCGCGGCCTGACCGCCACGCACCGCGTGGTCGTGCTCTGCGAGGAGCCGCGCCCGGCGTACGACCGCGTGGCGCTCACCTCGTACTTCGCGGGCAAGACGCCCGAGGACCTGTCGATGACCGACATGGCGTTCATCGAGCAGCACGGCATCGAGCTGTTCGTCGGCGACCCGGCCGAGACCGTCGACCGCGAGGCCAAGAAGGTCACCGCGCGCTCCGGCCAGGTCTTCGAGTACGACATCCTCGTCCTCGCCACCGGCTCGTACCCCTTCGTGCCGCCGGTCCCGAACAAGGACGCCGAGGGCTGCTTCGTCTACCGCACGATCGAGGACCTGCTCGCGATCGAGGAGTACGCGAAGACCAAGGCCCAGGTGGGTGCCGTCGTCGGCGGCGGTCTGCTCGGACTTGAGGCGGCCGGTGCCCTCAAGGGTCTCGGGCTGACCTCCCACATCGTGGAGTTCGCGCCCCGGCTGATGCCCGTGCAGGTCGACGACGGCGGTGGCGCGGCCCTGCTGCGCACCATCGAGGACATGGGGCTCAGCGTCCACACGGGCGTCGGCACCCAGGAGATCGTCGTCGGTGAGGACGGCGCGGTCACCGGGATGAAGCTGTCCGACGGCTCCGAACTCGCCACCGACATGGTGGTGTTCTCCGCCGGTGTCCGCCCCCGCGACCAGCTGGCCCGCGAATGCGGCCTCACGGTCGGCGAGCGCGGCGGCATCACCGTCGACGAGCAGTGCCGGACCGTCTCCGACCCGCACGTCTTCGCGATCGGCGAGTGCGCGCTGGCGGCGGACGGCCGGGTGTACGGCCTGGTGGCCCCCGGTTACGAGCAGGCCGAGACGGCCGCCGCGACGATCGCCGCCGACGAGGCCGCGTTCACGGGCGCGGACATGTCGACGAAGCTGAAGCTGCTGGGCGTCGATGTCGCCTCCTTCGGTGACGCGCACGGCGTGACCGCCGACTGCCTGGACGTCGTGTACTCCGACTCCCGCTCGGGCGTCTACAAGAAGCTGGTCATCGGCCGCGACGGCGAGCTGCTCGGCGGCATCCTGGTCGGCGACGCGGAGGCGTACGGCACGCTGAAGGCGTTCACCGGTTCGGTCCCGCCGGTCTCACCCGAGTCGCTCGTCCTCCCGGCGGGCTCCGGCGGCGGCGCGCAGCTCGGCCCGTCCGCACTGCCGGACGAGGCGATCATCTGCTCCTGCAACAACGTCCGCAAGGGCACGATCCGCGGCGCGGTCACCGAGCACAAGTGCACCACCGTGCCCGAGGTGAAGAAGTGCACCAAGGCCGGTACGACCTGCGGCTCCTGCGTCAAGGTGCTCGGCCAGCTGGTCACCGCCGAGCTGGAGGCCAGCGGCGTCGAGGTCGACAAGGGCCTGTGCGCCTGCTTCTCGCAGACCCGCGAGGAGCTGTACGAGATCGTCCTCGCCCTGCGCATCAACACGTACCAGGACCTCCTCGACCGGTACGGCCGCGAGGACGCCCGGGGCGGCGACGGCTGCGAGATCTGCAAGCCCGCGGTCGGCTCGATCATCGCCTCCCTCGCCCCGACGATCGGCGCCGACGGCTACGTCCTCGAAGGCGAGCAGGCGGCGCTCCAGGACACCAACGACCACTTCCTGGCCAACCTCCAGAAGAACGGCTCGTACTCGGTCGTCCCCCGCATCCCCGGCGGTGAGATCACCCCCGAGGGCCTGATCGTGATCGGCGAGATCGCCCGCGACTTCGGTCTCTACACGAAGATCACGGGTGGTCAGCGCATCGACATGTTCGGCGCGCGGGTCGAACAACTCCCCCTGATCTGGACGAGGTTGGTGGACGCCGGCTTCGAATCGGGACACGCCTACGGCAAGTCCCTCCGCACAGTAAAGTCCTGCGTCGGCCAGACCTGGTGCCGCTACGGCGTACAGGACTCGGTCCGCATGGCGATCGACCTGGAGCTGCGCTACCGGGGCCTGAGGTCCCCGCACAAGCTCAAGTCGGCGGTCTCCGGGTGCGCCCGCGAGTGCGCGGAGGCCCAGTCGAAGGACTTCGGCGTCATCGCGACGTCGAACGGCTGGAACCTCTACGTCGGCGGCAACGGCGGCGCGACCCCGCGCCACGCGGACCTGCTGGCCCAGGATCTGAGCGACGCCGAACTGATCAAGCTGATCGACCGGTTCCTGATGTTCTACATCCGCACGGCGGACCGTCTCGAACGCACCTCGACCTGGCTGGAGCGGATCCCCGGCGGCCTGGACCACGTACGGGACGTGGTCGTGGAGGACTCCCTCGGCATCTGCGAGGAGCTGGAGTCGCTGATGACCGCGCACGTCGCGCACTACGCCGACGAGTGGGCCTCCACCATCAACGACCCCGAGAAGCTCGCCCGGTTCGTGTCGTTCGTCAACGCCCCGGACACCCCGGACCCGGTCGTCGGCTTCGTCCCCGAGCGCGACCAGATCAAGCCCGACCTGCCGCTGCTGTCCATCGGCCTGCGGCCCGCCGCCGCCGAAGAAGTCCTGGAAGGAAGCGCCCAGCGATGACCCTGGCCCCCGAGAAAACCGATGTGAAGATCCAGCTGCGGCTGGCGGACAGCTGGTTCACGGTCTGCGACCTGGCCGTACTGACCCCGGGCCGCGGCGTGGCCGCCCTGCTCCCCGACGGCAACCAGGCCGCGCTCTTCATGGACCGCGCGGGCAAGCTGTACGCCATCGACAACCGCGACCCCTTCGGCGGCGCCGCCGTCCTCTCCCGCGGCCTCATCGGCACCCACCAGGGCCGCCCGTTCGTGGCCTCCCCGCTCCTGAAGCAGCGCTTCGACCTGGAGAACGGGCAGTGCCTGGACGACGAGACGGTACGTATTACGGCGTACGAGGTGCGGGCGGCGTAGAGCGTCTCTGATCAGCTAAGCGAACCTGTGCGAACCGTGGGGTTCGGTGTGGGTTCTGCCCACTGTGGTGGGGTGGCGTGGGCGTGCAGGTGGAAGCCTGCGCCCAGTGCTGCCCCTCTGGGCCGGTGTCGGCGGGTGGTGGGTGTGCTTGTGCTGATCGTTGTCACGCCCTGGTGCCGGTGGGCTGCGCGGGGCAGCCTCGTCCGGCCCTGTGGTGCGTGTCCCTCCGGACGCTTGCCCGCCGGACCGCAGGGGCCGGTGGGGGAGGGTGCCCTGCGTCGCCTGGGCGCGGGGCGTGGGGTGCGGCGCCGGGTGGGTCCGGTCTTGGACCGGTCCCGGCGGGCTGGTGGGGTGGTCGGTTCGACCACGGCGGTGGCTTCGAGCGTGTCGACCACGCTGCGGATGGCCATGGTCCCGCTGGCGCGGTCCACCACGGTCTTGGTCTGGTGGGTGAGGCCGCGGGCGGCGATGCGCTGCCACGCCCCGGTGTCGCGGTCGCCCTGCCAGCCGCAGTCGGAGTTGGGGCAGGTGGCCCATTTCCAGCCGGGTGTGGTGGGCCGGTCGGGGGCTTTGCGGTGGCGCAGCGGGACCAGGCAGCGGGGGCAGTGCCGGGAGGTGCCGCGGGCGGGGACGGTGACGACGGCGATGCCCGTCTCGGCGGCCAGGTGCCGCATCCGGTCCACGATCTGCCCTCGTACCTGCTGGGACAGGCGGGTGTTGAGGGTGCGGCCCATGCCGCAGGCCTCCATCGAGCGCAGGTCCTCGACGTAGATCACGCTCGCACCGGCGGCGATGGCCTGGTCGACCGTCCACCGTGCGGCGGACCAGGCGAGCGCGTCGTTGAGGTTGGAGCGCCGGGCCGACACGTGCCGGATCTCCTCGGCCAGCACAGCGTGCCTGCCGCTCAGGCGGTGGCCGTCGGCGTCGTTGATGAGGCACTGGTAGTGGTCGGTCTTGGCGTGCAGGTACTCACTCTCGCGGCGTAGCCGGTGCTGCTTGGCCAGCACCCCGGCCGCGCGGAACTGGGCACCGCCTCCGAGAGCGGTGATCGTGCCGTTGTCGTGCAGCCGGACCGCGCCCGCGCTGAGCAGGGTGTTCAGGCCCCAGTCCACGCCGAGTGCGGTCGTGTGCCCGGTGCGCCGGGCCGTGGGCACGGCGTGGCTGTGGGCGAGGTCGGCGTGGACCCGGCCGGCGTGGATGCGCAGGGTGGGCAGGTGCAGCACCGCGCCGGGCGGGACGGTCGGCGGCAGTGTGATCGGGCAGGCCACCCACGCCCAGTCCGCATAGGAGCGCGGGTCGGGGCGGGTGGGCAGCTGCAGCCGCAGCAGCGCCCGGCCCGGATCGTCGGTACGGACGATGGTCGCCTGCTGGCTGTCACAGGCGGACAGCAGCAGCATCCGCGCCGCCTGGGGCGCGGCCTCCAGTTCGAACACGTCGGCCGGCATGCGGCCGTGCTTGCCTGCGAAGGCGGCGATCTGACGGGTCCGGGACCTGATCACACCCGACGGCAGGTGCTTGCCATCGGGGACGGCTTCACGGACGGCATCCCACTCCTCAGGGGTACGCCTCACCGGGTCGGCGGGCCACGTGGCGATGACCCCGCCGGTCACATCGGCCCGCCATGCGGCCGACCGCAGCAGGCGCCCGGCCTGCTCCTGGGCCATGCGCACGACCCGGTCATTGACACGCACACCCTCAGGCGGCACCGCAGTCCAGCCCAGCCGCCGCAGCGCCATCCAGGCCTGCGACGGCAGCCCGCGACCCTCGACGTCCACGCCCGCAGCCAGCGCCTCCACACCGGCCGCGTTCCAGTGCTCCGCCAGTAGCCCGGCGGCCATGCGGGACACCAGATCCGCCGCCCAGCCCACCCGCTCCGCGAGCATGGCGGCCGACAGCACCTCGCCCGTCCTCTCCACCACTGCCGACCGCAGCAGACCACGAGCACAGGCCGTGCGGGCCGTCTCGCCCTCGCCGAGCGGCAGCCTCCGGCTCACCGGCCCCTCCCCTCACCCATGGTGCTGTCATCCGATCAACGACACACCCACGACAAGGTCACGCATTCGATCCACGCACCCACATACGACCCCGCCATCAGCGCCCGCCCCACGACATGACACCGACACACGACACACACCACTACGGATCACCACGGATCCCAAAGGAAACACGTGAGCCTGTCGCTCAGCTCGTAGGAGGGGTGGTTCGCGCGCGAACCACCCCTCACGCCTTCAGCTGGTCGTACATCACCCCGGTCATCCGCTCCGACTCCTCCCAGAGGAGTTCACCGGCGCGGTCGTTGAGGGTCCATGGGGCCCGGGGCGACCCGGCGGGCGAGCCGCGCCACATCGCGAACGACGGGCCGATGAAGGCGTCCGGCTCGACGCCGGGCGCGGTGGCCGCGTACAGCGTCGGCAGGGCGCCCGCCTCGGCGGACTGGGCGAAGAACCGGTTGCCGATCCGCATGAACGCCTCCATGCCCTTACGGCCCTCCGCGCTCGGCCCGGAGGTCTGGAGGTTCGTCGCCGCGTACCCGGGGTGCGCGGCGGCCGCGACGCCATCGGCGCCGGCGGCCGCGAGCCGCCGGGCCAGCTCGTGCGTGAACAGCAGGTTGGCCGTCTTGGAGCGGGCGTAGGCGAGCCAACGACCGTACGCGCGCTCGCTGTTGAGGTCGTCGATGTCGATGTTCGCCCTCATGTGCATGCCGCTGGAGAGGGTCACGACCCGTGCGCCGGGGGTGGCCAGGAGGGTGGGCAGCAGCAGCCCGGTGAGTGCGAAGTGCCCGAGATGGTTCGTCCCGAACTGCGTCTCGAAACCGTCCGCCGTCCGCCCCTCCACCACGGCCATCACACCCGCGTTGTTGATCAGCAGATCGAGGCGGTCGTCGTGCGTACGGTCGTGGGTACGGCCGTACGTCGCGGCGAACTCCCGTACGGAGTCCAGGTCCCCGAGATCGAGCCGCATCAACTCGACGCTGCTCTCCGGGACTTCGGAGGTCATGCGGTCCAGGGCCGCGGCACCCCGCTCCTCGCTCCGGCACGCGAGGACCACGTGGGCGCCGTGCCGGGCGAGTTCACGGGCGGTGACATAGCCGATGCCGCTGTTGGCCCCCGTGACGACGGCCGTACGGCCGGTCTGATCGGGGATGTCGTGCGCGTTCCAGCCCGCCATGACGTCACCACCCTCTCAAAGGGGTCCTTCTTGGAGAGCGTACGCGGGCAACCGGGGGCAGGTGGAGACTGTGGGGCTGCCACAGGTGGCCGTGCCGGGCGGCGAGTCCATCGGATGCGGGGTGGGAGGGGAGACTCATTCACAACTCCTTCCGGAATACGTCTCGTTATGCCCTGCGAGACATGGGGTCGCTGTAAGGTGTGAGGCGCCTGCTCTCTCGCACGCACGCCTCTGGCCGCGTCGTGCGGTCGGAGTCCTCACACAGTGGGGTGACCTTCGGCGAGAGGAGAAGGCACGTGGAGGACGAACAGGGACGAGAGCCCGAGGATCTTCCCCGGTGGGTACGCTCACTGGTTGCGATCCTGGGTGCGCTGGCCCCGTTCGCGCTGTGTGTGGTGATGCTGCTGCGCTAGTCGGCGCACGCAGGGTGGGTTTCGACTGAACGGGCCTTGAGATAGGTCCGGCTGACCCGAGATCAGCCGGACCCACCCCGATCTCACACACTGGCCGAGCCGCCGGTTGCAGCCGGGGGCTCGGCCCTTCCGCGTGTGGGCCTCAGTTGCAGCCGAACCTATACTTGGGGCTGCTTCGTGTAGCTACACCATAGCCAACAGAGGCAAGTCTTAAGAGTCATTCCGTGGCCTCTTACGCCTTCAATTCGCCTCTTGTGAACCCGTCATGCGCATCGGATTGCTCTGCCTCGGATCGCAGGTCAAGTGACTGTTGGCAGGGCGGGGACGTCCTCGACCGCGAGGCTGTGCTGAGGTCCGTACCCCGATCGCTGGCCAGTCGCCCGACGCGCAGCATGTCGTCGTCACCAAGTGCAGATGCAGGCGGGTTCGTCGTCGCTGAACGGCGTCAGGTCGTCGGCGAACCGACCGCCGGGGCGGACGCGGTCGAGCAGGGCCTGCGTCGCATAGCGCCGATCCGCCTCGTCGGGGATGTCCGACTGATGCTGAAGGGCCACCAGCGCACGGGTGGAATCGACCGGAACCCGCCCGGAGAAGACGTACGCCGCTGATGGGGCCGGCCCGCCGCCCTGTGTCGGCTTGCCCCGCCGGACGAAGGCCCGCGAGCTCCTTGCGTCCGGGGCACCGTCACCCCGCCTGTCTCACACAGCCTGACCGGCGAGCCCGCCCATCACCACCGCACCTCCATCAAGTTCGAAGACCCGCCAAACGGGTGTGTGAACGGGTCCAAGAACATGTGGCTGAAGAACGTACAGCGTCGAGCGGCGGCCCAATCCGCAATCAAGGTCAAGCATCGTCGCCGTGCGCTACACGTGCACATGCTGCGTCGTGAGCCGTTCTGATCAGAAATTGCCCGGTATCCCTTCGCGTCCGCGGAGCGGATGCCGGGGCCTTTTTTCTGGGCTTGGACTATTTGGCGGGCAACGGAGAGGGCGGAGTGATCAACCGGGCTCGTTCATACAGTTCCCGCGCTGTTAGATTACCCAGGTAGGACCGAATGAGCTTGAACATTTTCTGCACTCGCTGTTCTGCACGCCCGGATTGAACGAGTGGGTAGTCATCCAATGCGAGATTCCAAGTGGCGCAGGCAGCTTCCAGGTGCCCAATGGAGAGTTGGCGCTCAGCAAGAATGGTGCGATGGTGTACGCGTGTACGCCGGTAAACGTTGTATCGCAACTTGTCGGCCTGCTGCATTGCCTCAACAGCGCCCGTCATGTCACCGAGTTCGTACCGCACTTGACTTGTGTGGTAATTGAGGGCGGCAGGGTCGTACGAACCAAAGATTTTTGCTCGGGATTCTGCTTTGTCCATTGCAACTTCGGCTTCCCGAAGATACATAAGAGCCTTATTTCGTTCGCCAGTCTGGGCGGCAGCGTGTGCCTGTTGGCCAGCAAGGAAGGCACGCATTCGCGGACCGGCATTCGGAGAAGCGGCAGCAGCAGCATCGGCTAGCCGCATGGCTTGTTGCCCGTGCCCTAGCTCTACAGCCTGAACGCTCATCCCTCGCAGGGTTGTGCAGAACGTCAGGTGATCCTCTGACGCTCCGGCAAGCTCCAAAGCCTTCAGGTAATACTGTTGAGCCAGCCCGTGAACCCCCTCGTCCGCTGCCATGTAGCCAGTTAGATAGCAGAGATCAGAAGCCGCTGCCATCATTGCCTTTCGAACATGGTCCGGAGCATCCGCCCGAAGGTACGGGGCAACCGTATTCACAAGAAATGCAGCTGCCATAGGGCGCGCATGGCGCCCGCCGAATTGGTCATCAAGGTCAGAAACTCGTTCGGTCATGGCAATGACCATGTCCACTTCGGACATTCCTACCCGCTGGGTCTGGCCTTTCTGGACGGCTTCCATCTGACCAACAACGTCGGGCCAATTGGGCACGGTGAGGGCAACGGAAAACAGACCTGCGCCTAGCAGGCTACGGCGGGACGGGTCCATATCGTTTTGCCCAAGATCAATGAGCCCTTCCACCGTACCCGGATGGGCGTTCGACTGATCCTGGGGCGTGGGAAATCCAGCTTGGGCGTGCGTGACAGGGCGATTCAGTCGGCGGGACAGCGCTTCCAAGACCAATGGCCGCGCTGCCTCCTTCGGCATATGCCCCTTGAGCCACTGGTGAACAGACGGTTCCCGGTAATTGAGGGGCGTTCCGCGTTCCATGCCTACGCGGTTCACGCCCTGGGCGAACTGGCGCAGCGTCCACCCGGTCTCGCGGTACAGCCGCTCAAGATCAGCATTCGGTTCCGGCGTGCTCACTGGCCCTCAACTCCTCGTGCTGGCGTGGCACTTAAAGCTCTTAAGTCCTGCTGCCGCTTCAACGGTACCGCTGTGCGTAGCGGTGGAGTTACCTAGAGCAGTAAGGACCCCAGCGACCGATGCGCGTCGGCCCTGGGGCGTGGACCACCTGAAGGAAGCAGGCAGCCACCCATGTACCTATCACGAACGCTCGAACGAGTGAGAGCCGCGTGCCGGCGAGGCAACCCCGGCAGGCACAGGCGTCCCGCGCTGCCCCAGGAAGCGTCCCAGATGCCCTCCCGCCGGCCCGTGCCGGACGTCCGGGGAGTCCTGGTCGTCGCGCGCAGGCGCCGCAGGGAAGGGCACACCCAGGGCGAGGCATGGCAGCCTCAGCCGCAGGCGCGCGCCTATTGGCCCTCTCCGCTCGACTGGGAGGACACGCCCCTTGTCCGGCCCTACGTCGTGGCGCTGGACACCTTGCCCAGGAACGCCCGGACAGGCGCCCAGGCGTGCCCCTGGGAGGTTGCGCGATGAGCGGAGCCAAGGTCGAGTCCCGCGTGCGCACTGCCGAACTGCCCATGCTGCGCGCTTACCGCCTGTGGTTCGAGCACACCCGCAAGTGCGCCGACGGCTGCAAGGGCAAGCCCAAGGCGCAGGACGGCTGCGAGACCGGACGGGAACTGTGGGGCACGTACCGCCTCGCGCGGGCAGGGATGGCGTCGTGAACTGGGGGATCGAACGCACTCCGGGAAGCCGTGTTCACCGCACCGACGATGGACGCGTGGCCCTTCCGCTGCGGCTCTCCCGCAACGGGGAACACGCGACGGACACTGAGCTTGTGCTCTCCCTGGCAGAGGCCGAGCACCTGCACGCATCCCTGTGCCGTGCCCTCGACGGCCACCCACCGCCCAGGGACGTACCGGACTGTCGCGATGCGGTCGTTGCCGCCAACGCGGTCGATGCCGCCCATGCGCTGAGTGCCAAGGTGGCTGAGGCCAACCGGCGCAGTCGGGGGGCACTGTGACGCGCTCGATCATCAAGGCCGCTGAATGGACGCTCGGGCCGGAAACCGCCGAGAGTGCACCGCAGGGCATCTACTCGGCGGAGTGCCTGACGTGCGGGGCACAGGCACAGCCAACTGACACGAACGCTTGCCGGTTGAGGTGTGGGCGTTGAAGTACACGGGACTGAATCCGACGCATCGTCAGTTCAAGGCAACGGCAGAGACGTTCTGGCGAATCACGCCGAGCGAGGGTAACCCCTACCGCGAGAGCGACCAGGGCGCCTAACTCGCGCCAGCAACACCTCCGATGACTGCCGCTTCCGGGGCCCTGCGAGGGACGAGGGCAGCAACGCCAGACCGCCGCCCCGGTGCCCCCATCCGGAACGGTCCCAGCGCCCCCAACTGTGCGAGCAAGGCCCACAGTTGGGGGCGCCTTACCGTGCACATCCAGACGCATGACCGGTCACGGACTGGGCACGGTCCGGTCACGGTTTCTGCCCCGTAGAGTGCCCGGATACGGCCGTTTCCGCAGGTCACAGGCAGGTGCCCCTACTGCTGCCGCTCCAAGCAGAGAGTGGGGGAGGGACGGGTAGGGGCGGCACCCGGCGAGCGCCGGTGAGCGAAATCCCGCCCAGAGCTCAGCCACAGCCGCCGGACGAGCAATCCGACCGACGCCCCCCTCTCCACACTCCGCACACCACCGCCTGTGCACCGCCTGTGAATGCCGCCGCAGGGCCATGGATTGTCCATGCCCCGTCAACCACACTCGCCTAAGTTCCAACACCGCGCGACCCCGCCGCCGACCGGCAGGCGGGGCCGGTCAAGGCACCCCTTGAACACCCCTTGGAGCGACAGTGGAACGTCGAAACCTCCTCCGCGCGGCCGCCCTCGGCGGCGCATCAGCCGTCTTCGGCGGCACCCTGTGGCGCGGCGCCGCGTACGCCGCCCCCGCCCAGCCCGGCACGGGCCCGTACGGGGCCCTCGGCGCGGCGGACGCCAACGGCATACGGCTCCCGAGCGGTTTCACCAGCCGAGTGATCGCCCGCTCCGGCCAGACGGTCAGCGGAACGTCGTACACCTGGCACAACGCCCCCGACGGCGGCGCCTGTTACGCGGACGGCACCGGCTGGATCTACGTCTCCAACTCGGAGATCAACCCGTCCGGCGGCGCGAGCGCGGTGCGGTTCTCCTCGACGGGCGCGATCACCTCCGCGTACCGAATCCTCTCCAGCACCCGCCAGAACTGCGCGGGCGGCAAGACCCCGTGGAACACCTGGCTGTCCTGCGAGGAGGTCGACCGCGGCTACGTCTACGAGACCGACCCGTGGGGCGCGAAGGCAGCCGTACGCCGTGACGCCATGGGCCGCTTCAAGCACGAGGCCGCGGCCGCCGACCCCACCCGCGGCGTCGTCTACATGACGGAGGACGTCACCGACGGCTGCTTCTACCGCTTCCGGCCGACGACGTGGGGCGACCTGTCGTCGGGCACGCTGGAGGTCATGGTCGCCGGCACCGCCACCAGCGGCCCGGTCACCTGGTCCAGGGTCCCGGACCCGACCGGCGCCACCGCCACCCGCAACCAGGTCTCCGGCGCCAAGCGCTTCAACGGCGGCGAGGGCTGCTACTACGCCGACGACACCTGCTGGTTCACGACGAAGGGCGACAACCGCGTCTGGCAGTACAACGCGGCCGCCCAGACCATCGAACTCGCCTACGACGACTCCCTGGTGACGAACGGCAGCGCCCCGCTGACCGGCGTCGACAACGTCACGGGTTCGGTCTCCGGCGACCTCTTCGTCGCGGAGGACGGCGGCAACATGGAGATCTGCGTCATCACCCCGGACGACGTGATCGCCCCCTTCCTCCGCATCAACAACCAGTCCTCCTCGGAAATCACCGGCCCGGCCTTCTCCCCCGACGGCCGCCGCCTCTACTTCTCCAGCCAACGAGGCACCAGCGGCAGTTCATCGGGCGGAATCACCTACGAGGTGACGGGCCCGTTCCGAACCTGACCACCGGATCGGTCGCGAGCCGCCCCGGCGGTCGAGACCACCTGTACGCCCGCCTCACCGAGAGCCACACAAGTCGCCTCGTCGGCCGACGCGTCGGTGACCAGCACGTCCAGTTCCTCGGGGCCGCAGATCTTCACCATGCCCGCCCCGGGGAACTTGGTCCGGTCGGCCAGCAGCACCACCTTGTCGCCGGCGGCGATCATCGCGCGCCGTGCGGGCACCTCGGCGACGGTGGTGTCCATGACCTGGCCGCCGGGCCGGACGCCGCAGGCACCCATGAAAAGCCAGTCGGCGTGCACTTGGCGAAGGTTCTCCTCGGCCATGAAGCCGTCCAGCATGCGTGACTCGCGGATGACCATCCCGCCGAGCAGCATCAGCTCGACGTGCTCGTCCTCGATGAGTTCGTCGTACACGGCGAGGTTGTTGGTGATGACAGTCAGCCGACGCCCACGCAACTGCCGTGCCAACCGATGGACGGTCGTACCGCTGTCGAGAATGACCGACTGCCCGTCCTCGATCATCATCGCGGCCCGCTCGGCGATCGCGTCCTTCGCGCTCACCCGAACCCCGGCGGCCTCGTCGAACGGCGGCTGCTCCTCCTCGACGACCGCTCCCCCGTGCACCCGGGTGAGCAGCCCGTCCGCCTCCAGCTTCAGCAGATCCCGCCGAATGGTCGCCGGGCTCACATCCAACCGCTCCGACAACTCGGCCACAGAGGCCGCACCCCCGGACCGCAGCGCCCGCAGGATAAGTCGATGTCGCCCCTCAGCCAGCACGCGACGAAACACTACACGCCACCACTTGGCGCCGATCCGCCGTCTTCTCGCCTCTTTACAAGGGCAAGACCCTGGTGAGGGCGGCACCCCCCGCACGGGGTGCCGCCCTCTTCTTTCGTGATCCGGAACCGCCGCCCATCGGTGAGGGTCGGTCGGGGACAAGCGGCGGTTCCGGGGTCTGAGGGGCTCCGCCCCTACCTGTGGTCGCTGCCCGCCGACTGGGACGCCGCGCGGCCGGCCTCCAGGCGGGCGACCGGGATGCGGAAGGGGGAGCAGGAGACGTAGTCGAGGCCTACCTCGTGGAAGAAGTGGACGGACTCGGGGTCGCCGCCGTGTTCGCCGCAGACGCCGAGCTTGAGGTCGGGGCGGGTGGCCCGGCCCGCGTCCGCCGCGAGCTTCACCAGGGAGCCCACGCCGTCCTTGTCGATCGTCTCGAAGGGGCTGACTCCGAAGATGCCCCTCTCCAGGTACGCCGTGAAGAAGGAGGCCTCCACGTCGTCCCGGGAGAAGCCCCACACCGTCTGGGTCAGGTCGTTCGTGCCGAAGCTGAAGAACTCCGCCGCCTCCGCGATCTGACCGGCGGTCAGGGCGGCCCGAGGCAGTTCGATCATCGTGCCGATGGCCAGCTTCAGTTCCGTACCCGTCGCGGCCTCGACCTCCGCGACGACCTGGTCGGCCTCCTCTCGGACGATCTCCAGCTCCTGGACCGTGCCGACGAGCGGGATCATGATCTCCGCGCGGGGGTCGCCCTTCGCGTTCTTCCGCTCGGCCGCCGCCTCCGCGATGGCGCGGACCTGCATGGTGAACAGGCCGGGGATGACCAGGCCGAGGCGTACGCCGCGCAGGCCGAGCATCGGGTTCTGCTCGTGCAGCCGGTGGACGGCCTGGAGCAGGCGGAGTTCGTTCTCGTGGGGCTCCTGGCGGGACTCCGCCAGGGCCACGCGGACCGAGAGTTCCGTGATGTCGGGCAGGAACTCGTGCAGCGGCGGGTCCAGGAGACGGATCGTCACCGGCAGGCCGTCCATCGCCGAGAACAGCTCCACGAAGTCCTGCTTCTGGAGGGGGAGGAGTTCCTTCAGGGACTCCTCGCGCTCGGCCTCCGTGTCCGCCAGGATCAGGCGTTCGACCAGCTCACGGCGGTCACCGAGGAACATGTGCTCCGTACGGCACAGGCCGATGCCCTGGGCGCCGAAGCGACGGGCGCGCAGCGCGTCCTCGGCGTTGTCCGCGTTGGCGCGGACGCGGAGACGGCGCTTCCGGTCCGCGAAGGCCATGATCCGGTGGACCGCCTCGACGAGTTCGTCGGCGTCGTGGGCCCCCGCGTGCATCCGGCCCTCGAAGTACTCCACCACGGGGGAGGGGACGACCGGGACCTCGCCCAGGTAGACCTTGCCGGTCGACCCGTCGATCGAGATCAGGTCGCCTTCCTCCACCACGTGTCCGCCGGGCACGGTCATCCGGCGGCGCTTGGTGTCGACCTCCAGCTCCTCCGCGCCGCAGACACAGGTCTTGCCCATGCCGCGCGCGACCACGGCCGCGTGGGAGGTCTTGCCGCCGCGCGAGGTCAGGATGCCCTCCGCCGCGATCATGCCGTCCAGGTCGTCGGGGTTCGTCTCACGGCGGACCAGGATGACCTTCTCCCCGGAACGCGACCACTTCACGGCCGTGTACGAGTCGAAGACCGCCTTGCCGACCGCCGCGCCCGGCGAGGCGGCGATGCCCCGGCCGACCTTCTCCACCTTCGCGTCCTCGTCGAAGCGCGGGAACATCAGCTGGGCGAGCTGGGCGCCCGTCACACGCTGGAGCGCCTCCGCCTCGTCGATCAGGCCCTGGTCCACGAGCTGCGTGGCGATACGGAACGCCGCGCCCGCCGTGCGCTTGCCGACACGGGTCTGGAGCATCCACAGCTGGCCGCGCTCGATGGTGAACTCGATGTCGCAGAGATCCTTGTAGTGGTTCTCCAGGGTCTCCATGATCCGCATCAGCTGGTCGTACGACTTCTTGTCGATCGACTCCAGCTCGGCCAGGGGGACCGTGTTGCGGATGCCCGCGACCACGTCCTCGCCCTGGGCGTTCTGCAGGTAGTCGCCGTAGACGCCCTGGTGGCCGGAGGCGGGGTCGCGGGTGAAGGCGACGCCCGTACCCGAGTCCGGGCCCAGGTTGCCGAAGACCATCGAGCAGACGTTGACGGCCGTGCCGAGGTCGCCCGGGATGCGCTCCTGACGGCGGTACAGCTTGGCGCGGTCGGTGTTCCAGGAGTTGAAGACCGCCTCGATGGCGAGGTCCATCTGCTCGCGCGGGTCCTGCGGGAAGTCCCGGCCGGCCTCCTTCTTGACGATCTTCTTGAAGGTGGTGACCAGCTTCTTGAGGTCGGCGGCCTCCAGCTCGGTGTCGACCGTGACCTTCTTGGCCGCCTTCGCCGCCTCCAGGGCCTCCTCGAAGAGGTCGCCGTCGACGCCGAGGACGGTCTTGCCGAACATCTGGATGAGCCGGCGGTAGGAGTCCCAGGCGAAGCGGTCGTCGCCCGCCTGGTCGGCGAGGCCCTTCACGGACTTGTCGGAGAGGCCGATGTTGAGGACGGTGTCCATCATGCCGGGCATCGAGAACTTCGCGCCGGAGCGGACCGAGACGAGGAGCGGGTTGTCGGCCTGGCCGAGCTTCTTGCCCATCCGCTCTTCGAGGGCGACGAGGTGCGCCCTCACCTCGTCACGGAGTGCCGCAGGCTCCTCACCGCTGTCGAGGTAGACCTTGCAGGCCTCGGTGGTGATGGTGAAGCCGGGCGGCACGGGGAGACCGAGGTTGGTCATCTCGGCGAGGTTCGCGCCCTTGCCGCCGAGGAGGTCCTTGAGGTCCTTGTTGCCCTCGGTGAAGTCATAAACGAACTTCACGCCCTCAACGCTCTGAGCTACGTGGCCTACGTGGGGATCTTTGTTTTCCGACACAGGTCCCAACTCCTTGAGGACGCGGTGGCTGCCCTGACGGCGAGGAACATACCCAGATCGAAGGCTCCTGGGTACGTCCACTTGCGCGTCATGCGCCTGTAACCACCCGTCCGCCAGCAGATCGAAAGTCAAAGCTTGGCAAGGAGTTGAACACGGGTGTGTTCACTTCTTGAAGGCGACACCACCTCACGGGCCGGGAATCTTGCTCACATGAGCGGCAATCGGCACGTCTGATTTCGCTCGATGAACGATCAAAGGGTGGCACCGAGTGTCACTGCTTGAAGTTACGGATCCGCTCAAGATTCGCTCATCTGAGCGCAACCCTTATCAGGGGTGGCGAGAATCACGCCGTTCGAGGGGGCGGTATTTCACCATGCGGACCGGTACTCGGACGGGACTCGGACGGGAAACCCGCCTGTCACACCCCGGCGCCGCCCGTCACACCCCCAGCGCCGCCAGCCGCTCCTCCGCCCGCTCCGGCGCGTACAGGTACTCGACGACCAGCGCACCCGCCCCGACCAGGCCGGCCCGCTCCCCCAGCCGGGAGGTCACCACGTCCAGATGGGCCGTGGAGCGGGGCAGCGCCCGCTGGTAGAGCAGCTCGCGTACGCCCGTGAGGAAGGGGGTTCCGGCCAAATCCCCGGCGATCATCAGGACGCCGGGGTTCAGCAGCGTCACCACCGTCGCCAGGACGTCGCCCACGCACCGGCCCGCCTCCCGCGCGAGCGCCATCGCTCCCGGGTGGCCCGCGGTGAGCAGATCCCGCACATCCGATCCCGAGGCCGCCGGAACCCCCGTCTCCGCCAGCCGCCGCGCCACGGCGCCGCCGCTCGCGACCGCCGCCAGACAGCCGTATGAACCGCACCGGCAGAGCGCGTCCGCGCCCTGGGGCACCCGGATGTGGCCGATGTCGCCGGCGCCGCCGTCGACGCCCCGGTATATCGAGCCGCCGACGACCACGCCGGCGCCTATGCCCGTCGACACCTTGACCAGGGCGAAGGCCGAGCAGCCCGGGTATCCCGTGCGCTGTTCGCCGTACGCCATGAGGTTGGCGTCGTTGTCGACGAGGACCGGGACCGCGGCGGGGCCGGCCGCGTGTTCGGTGAAGGCGCGGGCCAGGCGGCCCCTTATGTCGTAGCCGTCCCAGCCGGGCATGATCGGCGGCTGGACGACCCGGCCGGTGTCGGTGTCCACCGGGCCGGGGACGGCGAGGCCGATGCCGCAGACCGCGTCGGCGGGGTGTCCCACCTTCTCGAGCAGTTCGGCGAACCAACCCCCGAGTCCGTCCAGCACGGCGTCGGGGCCGTCCTCGATGACCAGGGTGCCGGTGCGCTCGGCCAGGATCTCGCCGGTGAGGGAGAGGACGGCGGCACGGGCGTGGCGGGTGTCGAGGTCGGCGGCGAGGACGACGGCGTGCTCGTCGTCGAACTCCAGTCGCATGGACGGGCGTCCGCCCAGCGGGGAGTCGACCGGACCGGCCGCTCCCTCACGGAGCCAGCCCGCGCGGAAGAGCCGGTCCAGGCGCTGGCCGACCGTGGCCCGGGACAGGCCCGTGGCCTGCTGGAGCGCACCGCGTGTGGTGGCCCGGCCGCTGCGGACCAGCTCCAGCAGTTCCCCGGCCCCCGCATGACTGCCCACCTTCACGGCCCTTCTGCTCATGCCGCCATTGTCGCGGCCCGTCCGGCATTCACTCCCGCGCACCCTCTTGCGCTCACCAACTCTGCATTACATATTGAGTTTTGCGTGTTAAATAGACGTAACCCTACGGTAGCTACTGCTGAACCGGACGAACACCTTGTCCTCAGGGAGCCCTGCGTGGACCGCACAACCCAGCTCACCGCCCTTCGACCAGGCACGAGCACGCCTCGCGCAGTCGACGTATACGATCCGGCCGCGCCGGCGAACGCCCTGCACCGCAGGGCGGCGGCCGTACTGGCGGACAACTGGACGGGGCTGTCCACGGTGCCATCGCGCAAGCTGTATCCGCACCAGTGGTCGTGGGACTCGGCGTTCATCGCGATCGGGCTGCGCCATCTGTCGCCCCTGCGGGCCCAGACCGAGCTGGAGACGCTGCTCGGCGCGCAGTGGGGCGACGGACGGATCCCACACATCGTCTTCAACCCCGCCGTGCCGCTCGACGCGTACTTCCCGAGCCCCGACTTCTGGCGCTCCTCGACCGCGGGGCGCGCCGCAGGCGCCCCGCGCACCACCCAGACCTCCGGCATCGTGCAGCCGCCGGTGCACGCGCTGGCCGCGTGGCTGGTACACGAGTCGGACCCCGGGCTCTCCCGGGCGCGCGGCTTCCTGCCCCGGGTCTATCCGCGGCTGGCCGCCTGGCACCGCTATCTGCTGCACCGCCGCGACCTCGGCGGCGCCGGGCTCGCCTCCGTGGTCCACCCCTGGGAGCAGGGCATGGACAACAGCCCCACCTGGGACGCCCCCCTCGCCCGGATCACCCCGGCCCCGGCCCGCTCCTTCCGCCGCGCCGACCTCGACCACGGCGCGGCCGAGGACCGGCCGACGGATCTGGACTACGGGCGGTATGTGCGGCTGGCGACGGACTACAGGGACCGGGGGTACGCCGATGGGGAGGGCGACTTCGCAGTCGAGGACCCCGCCTTCAACGCCCTCCTGATCGCCTCCGAGCACGCCCTCGCCCGGATCGCGGAGGAGTTGGGCGCGCTGGGGGCGGCACGGCACGCGCGGGCCGAGCGGCTGACGGCGACGCTGGTGGAGCGGCTGTGGGACCCGGCGGAGGGGATGTTCTTCTGCCGGGACGTCACGACCGACGCCGTCGTCCCCGAGCGCAGCGTCTCCGGCCTCCTCCCCCTGCTCCTCCCCGGCCTGTCCCGCGACATCGCCACCACCCTCGTACGGACGCTCCACGGCCTCCGCTTCGGCCTCGGCGACACCACCCGGCTGGCGCCCTCGTACGACCTGACCGGCGAGGCCTTCGATCCGCACCGGTACTGGCGCGGGCCGGCCTGGTTCAACACGAACTGGCTGCTGGAGCGGGGGCTCAGACTGCACGGCGAGCTGGGGCGGGCCGACGCGCTGCGGGCGGAGCTGCTGGACACCGCGGGCGCGTCCGGGTTCGCCGAGTACGTGGACCCGTACACCGGTGAGGCCTGCGGAGCGCTCGGCTTCAGCTGGACGGCCGCGCTCACGCTCGACCTGCTGCACCAGCAACAAGGCGAGGACCTGCACGTTCGACTGAGTGACCAGGGAGGGGACCGGGCATGACGGACCGGCATCACCTGCTCGTGCGCGGCGCGACGTTCGCCGCCGTGGGCGACGGCGGCGACATCAGCGGGGTGCGGGGCGGCAACGCGCCGGACGGGCTGTTCGTACGGGACGCCCGGCATCTGAGCCGGTGGCAGCTGACCGTCGACGGCGCGATGCCCGAGCGGCTCGCACCGGTCGTGGACGGCGACACCGCGCGCTGTGTGCTCGTGCCCCGGGGCGGGCGCCAGGAACCGCCCGCGTACACGCTCTTCCGCGAACAGGCCGTCTCCGACAGCGCGTTCGTCGAGTCGCTGCGCGTCACCAGCAACCGCCCCGTCCCGACGACGGTCCGGATCGCGGTCACGGCGGACGCCGACTTCACCGACCAGTTCGAACTGCGCTCCGACTTCCGTACGTACGCCAAGTCCGGCGTCGTCAGAGGGCGCGAAGTCCTCGACGACGGCGTGGAGTTCACCTACCGGCGCGGTGAGTGGCGCTCCTGTACGACGGTCACGGCCGAGCCCGCGCCGGACGCCGTGGAGGAGACGGGGACCGGGGCGCGGCGGCTCGTCTGGGCCCTGGACCTCGAACCGCACGCCTCGGTGGAGCTGACCCTGCGGGTGATGGCACGGCCGCACGGCGACAGGCGCGCGGTGCGGGTGCCGCGCTCACCGGCCGCCGTGAGCGAGCAACTCCGGGCGGCGGAGGCCGAGTTCGTGGAGGGCGTGGCCTTCCCGACCGGCTGGCCGGAGCTGGCCGCCGCCTGCGCGCGCGGCCTCGCCGATCTCGCCGCGCTCCAGGTCCCGGCGACCGGCCCGGACGGCGAGACACTGCGAGTCCCGGCTGCCGGAGCACCCTGGTTCCTGACCCTGTTGGGCCGTGACGCGCTCTTGACCTCCCTCTTCACCCTCCCCTACCGCCCCGAGCCGGCCGCCGCGACACTGCTCGCGCTGGCCGCTGCCCAGGCCACCGAGGTGGGCGCGGACGCGGTCGCCCAGCCGGGCAAGATCGTGCACGAGGTACGGCACGGCGAACTGGCCCACTTCGGGCAGGTGCCGTACGGGCGTTACTACGGTTCCGTGGACGCGACGCCGCTGTTCCTCGTCCTCCTCGGCGCGTACGTCGAGCAGACCGGGGATGTCACGCTGGCCCGGCGGCTCGAACCGCACGCCCGCGCTGCGGTCGGCTGGATGCTCGACCACGGCGGCCTCACCTCCCGCGGCTACCTCGTCTACCGCGCCGACCAGGGCGGCCTCGCCAACCAGAACTGGAAGGACTCCCCCGGCGCGATCTGCTCCGCCGACGGCAGCCGCCCCGCGAACGGGCCGGTGATGGCGGCGGGCGCGCAGGGGTACGCGTACGACGCGCTCCGTCGCACCGCCGCGCTCGCCCGTACGGTCTGGGAGGACGAGGTGTACGGGGCGCTCCTCGCGCAGGCCGCGGGCGATCTCCGCGACCGTTTCCAGCGGGACTTCTGGATGCCGGAGCAGTCCTTCCCCGCGTTGGCGTTGGACGGGGAGGGGCGGCAGGTGGACGCGCTCGCCTCCGATGCGGGACATCTGCTCTGGTCCGGGCTGTTGGACAAGGAGTACGGGGAACTCGTCGGGCGACGGTTGCTGGAGCCGGACTTCTTCTCGGGGTGGGGGGTGCGGACGCTGGCCGCGGGGCAGGGGGCGTATCACCCGTTGTCGTATCACCGGGGGTCGGTGTGGCCGCACGACAACGCGTTGATCACGTTGGGGCTGGCTCGGTATGGGCTGCATGACGAGGCGCGGGTGGTTGCCGTGGGGCTCGTCGACGCGGCCGGGGCGAGCGGGCATCGGCTGCCGGAGGTCATTGCCGGGTATGGGCGGGGCGGGGGTGGGGAGCCGGTGCCGTATCCGCATGCGTGTGTGCGGGAGTCTCGGGCGGCGGCGGCTCCGTTGGCGCTGCTTACTGCCGTGGGCGGCGCCTGAGAGCTCGGGGGTTCCGGTTGTCGGGCGACTGCGGGTGGTTTGTGGTTGCTCGCGCCCACGCGGCGGAGCCGCATATCGATACAGCCCCGCGCCCCTTTAGGTTTCGCGCAGTCCCGCTAATAGTTTGCGCGCCCTCTGCCTTGCTTCTGTCTCCGTCCAAGCCCACTCCGCTGTTTGGGGACGGTAGGTCGTCCACGTGTCCCAGTAGCTTCTCGCCTTGCCGTAGCGGTCGGGTACCAGGACGTGGGGGAGGTTGAGGAGGAGGCTGAGGACGTGGCCGTGGAGGCGGTCGGTGACGGCGACGCGGCCGGCCGTCAACAGGCGGCAGCCTCGGGCCAGTTGGAGGCGGGCCAGGCCGTCGTAGGCGGCGAGGAGGGCGGGGATCGCGCCCGTCGGGTCGCCGGATCCGGCGCGGCACAGGGCTCGGGCGCGGACGCGCCACAGGGTCTCCTTGGCCTGGCGCCAGTCGGCGTCAGTGGTCTCGCGGGTCCAGTCGAAGACGTACGGGCCCGTGCGTTCCTTGCGGGCCGTGCCCCGGCCGGCCGGGGGTCCCTTCGCGGACTCCTTGTCCTCGCGGGCCAGCCAGACGACGTCATGGCTGACCGTGCTGCCGCCGGACAGCGCGTCCGGTGGGACGGCGAAGGCCAGGTCGGGGGCGAGGAAGGCGGGGGCCTCGAAGACGGTGCGGCAGCGGTGCAGGCTGTGGCGGTCGCGCAGGAGCAGGGTGAGGTCGGGGTGGGCGTCGAAGACGCGGCGGGCGCGGGTGAGCTTGGCGTGGTCGGTGAAATGCACCGACTGGGGCAGCTGGAGGATGCGGCGGTCGGGGAAGTCGCGCAGCACCCGCTCGCGCAGCAGCTGGCTGTCCTCCCACAGGTCGCCGAGGGTGCCGCCGCCGGTCAGCAGGATCGGACCCTCGGGCACACAGGCCGCCAGGTGCCGGGCGTCGTACGACATGAGGTCGCAGGCGTAGCGCACCTCGGCGCGGAGGGCGTCGAGCAGGGCCCGCTGCCCGAGCCAGATCGCGCTGTCGCCGACGTTGGAGTTCAGCGGCGCGCCGATGACCGCGCACCGGGTGCCGGCCGGCACGAGTCGGTCCAGGACGGTCAGAACGTACGAGACGTAGTGCGCGCAGTGTGGGCCGGCGGCCCTCTTCGTCGGCTTGTTCGCCGGCTTCTTCGGTGTCTCATTCGCTCCGCACACCGAAACGCGCTACCCGGACATTTCCCCACTCATTCCGAGATGACGGAAACCAGCCGCACAAAGGCTGGAACGGTGACAGATGCGGGCAACTTCCCCGGCCTCAACTAGCCCCCGGACGTGTCCAGTTCGGCTTCCTCGCCGACGCCCGCGCAGTCGTACGGGTCCTTGAGCCAGCCGTCCGGGAGGACGACGCGGTTGTTGCCGGAGGTGCGGCCGCGCGGGCCGTCGGCGCCGGTGGGCCAGCGCTGGTCGAGGTCCAACTCGTCGAGGCCGGAGCGGAGTTCGGCCAGGGAGGAGGTGATGGCGAGGCGCCCCCGCATCTCGGAACCGACCGCGAAGCCCTTGAGGTACCAGGCGACGTGCTTGCGGAAGTCGACGACGCCCTTCGACTCGCCCGCCCGTCTCCCACCACCACCCTCAACGGTGGCCCTTCGGGCCGCCCCACCATTTTCGATCCACTCGCCGAGGAGGGTGGCATGGCGGACCATGATGTCGGCGACCTCACGGAGGGACGGGCGCGCGATATCTTCCGTCCGGCCCTCGAAGGCCGCCACCAGATCCGCGAACAGCCATGGCCGGCCCAGGCAGCCACGCCCGACGACCACCCCGTCGCAGCCCGTCTCGCGCACCATCCGCAGGGCGTCCTCCGCCGACCAGATGTCGCCGTTGCCGAGGACCGGGATCTCGGGAACGTGTTCCTTCAGGCGGGCGATGGCGTCCCAGTCGGCCGTGCCGCCGTAGTGCTGGGCGGCGGTGCGGCCGTGCAGCGCGATGGCGGTGACGCCCTCCTCGACGGCGATGCGGCCGGCGTCGAGGTAGGTGATGTGGTCGTCGTCGATGCCCTTGCGCATCTTCATGGTGACCGGGAGGTCCCCGGCGCCGGACACGGCCTCGCGGAGGATCGCGCGCAGCAGGTGCCGCTTGTACGGGAGGGCCGATCCGCCGCCCTTGCGGGTCACCTTCGGGACCGGGCAGCCGAAGTTCAGGTCGATGTGGTCGGCGAGGCCCTCCTCCGCGATCATGCGGACGGCCTTGCCGACGGTCGCCGGGTCCACGCCGTACAGCTGGATCGAGCGCGGCTTCTCGGTCGCGTCGAAGTGGATCAGCTGCATGGTCTTCTCGTTGCGCTCGACCAGTGCCCGCGTCGTGATCATCTCGCTGACGAACAGACCCTTGCCGCCGCTGAACTCCCTGCACAGCGTGCGGAAGGGCGCGTTCGTGATCCCGGCCATGGGGGCCAGGACGACGGGCGGCCGGACGTCGTGCGGGCCGATCCGCAGGGTCGGGTTCTTCGCGGGCGCGGTCATGGGCATCCACCCATTCTCACTCACCGGACGGGGCGGAGCGAAAATCATTAGTTAGCCGTACTATTCACGCATGCCCGAGCCCAGCCGTCGCCGCCGCATGCCGGTGCTCGCGATCTGCTGTATGAGCGTCTCTGATCGGCTTGGGCTTCCTGGGTCGTCCTGGACGATCCGGGGCGACATCGGGCGGTGGGCTCGCGGTGGTGCTCGGCGGAGGTTGGAGTCCCGTCGGGTGCGAGCCCGTTTCCGGCCGCGAGGTGCGGCCGATGCCGATCGTGTTCGGTTCCTGCTGAGACCCGCCGTATCCAGCGGCGTTCGGCGATGCCCGCCGAAACTACGCAAAAGAGGCGTGCCAGTGAGACAAATCTGCCAATCGCCGAGGCCTACCCCCTCGCGGACAGCGCCCTCAGCCGGTACTCCTTGGGCGAGAGGCCGTACGCGGCGCGGAAGGCGCGGGTGAAGTCCGAGGCGCGGGGCAAGCCCCAGCGGGTGGCGAGGACGTGGATCGGGGTGCTGCGCAGCGACGGGTCCGCCAGGTCGCGGTGCGCGCCTTCCAGCCGTAGGCGGCGTATCCAGGCGGCGACCGTCTCGCCCTGCGTCTGCTGCTGGAAGATCCGGTGCAGATAGCTCACGGAGATGTGGTGCGCGGCGGCGATCACCGGCGGGGTCAGGTCGGGGTCGTGCAGGTGCTGCCGGATGAACACCTGGACACGTCGGGCCATGACCTGCTGACGGGTCTCCGGCGGCAGCGCGGCCTCGGTCTCCAGGACGTGGGCGAACCAGGCCGACAGCAGATCGAGTACGACCGTGCCGAGGCGTGGCGCGTCGGACGGCTGGAGGAAGTCCGCCTGGCGGTCCAGGTTGACGAGGAAGTCCGTCAACAGGGCACCGAGGCCGTCCTGACCGGGCAGCCCCCGGCCCAGCAACTCCCGTCGCTCGTCGCGGCCCGGGTCGCGCAGGGCGCCGCGTCCGCCGCGATGCTGCCGCAGGTGCTGGCCACCATCCAGTCCTCGACCGAGGGAGCCCGGCGGGCGCGGGCGATGAGTCTGTACGGCGCCACGGCCGGGCTCGCCATGGTCGCCGGGCAGATACTCGGCGGGGTGCTCGTGTCCGCCGATGTCGCCGGGACCGGCTGGCGCTCGGTGTTCCTCGTGAACGTCCCCGTCGTCGTCCTCGGCCTGCTGCTCACCGCACGCGCCGTACCGGAGACCTGATCCGCCCGCCCGGAGCCGGTGGACGGCCCCGGCACCGTACTGCTGGCCGTGTCCCTGTTGACGCTCCTGGCCCCGCTCACCGAGGGCCGGGCGGCGGGCTGGCCGCTGTGGACCTGGCTCGCGCTGGCCGCGTTCCCCTTCGCCGCGACCGCCTTCTACCTCGTCGAACGCCGCGCCGACCGCCTCGGCCGTACGCCGCTCGTACCGCCGAGCCTGTTCCGACTGACCTCGCTGCGGCGGGGGCTGGTGATGATTCTGCCGTTCTCCATCGGGTTCAGCGGCTTCATGTTCGTGATCGCGGTGGCGTTGCAGGAAGGGGCGCGGCTCGGACCGACGGCGGCGGGGCTCGCGCTCTCCCCCATGGCGGTCGTCTTCTTCGCCGTCTCCCTGGCCGGGCCGCGCCTGGTCACCCGCTACGGCACCCGAGTCGTCACCGTGGGCGGTCTGATCCAGGGGGTGGGTGTGGCCCTGCTCGCCCTGTCGGTCTGGCGAGGCTGGCCCGATCCGGACTGGCCGCTGCTCCTCACCGGGGTGGCCGTCGCGGGCGGCGGTCAGGCCCTCCAGCTCCCCATCGTCTTCCGTATCGTCCTCTCCGAGGTCCCGCCCGCGCGGGCCGGCGTCGGCAGCGGCGTCATGATCACCACCCAGCAGTCGGCCCTGGCCCTGGGCGTGACGACCCTCGGCTCGCTCTTCCTGGGCCTGGTGCCGGTGTTGGGCATGCGCGACGCGCTGGTGACGACCCTGCTCGTTCAACTGGCGGGCGTGGGGCTGACGGTGGGGCTGAGTCTGCGGTTGCCGCGTGTGGTGGGATAACTCATCGTTCAATATCCCCTGTTGATATTGGTCCTGCTGCACACTGCTCCCCGACAGAGGTCCGCGAAGTGCCGTCTGGAGACGTCATGCCGCAGCTCAACACCAGCAAAGTGAGCCGCTGGGACCAGCACGGGAGGGAGCACATAGTGCGAGTCCAGCGCTCGGGCGTGCAGCGCACGATCAGATGCGACACGTGCGGCTGGCGCAAGGGGGCACAGTTCCTGCCCTGGCTGAAGGCGGAGGAACACCTCGCCGAGGCCCACCAGGCGACGGTGGACCCGGCAAACACGTAATCCTCCGGTCGATCCCCTCGGCCCAGTTCGTCGAGCGCCTCGGCGACGCGGTCCATCCCCCGCTGCCAGTGCGCCCGTTGCCGCTCACGCGCTCCACTGCCGTGGGCGAAGCGTGAGAGCGCCGTTGGGGTGTGGGTCGTCCGTGAGCTGCAACGTGCGTCGTGGCTGGTCTCTCCCCCACTCTCGGCTTCGCTCGAGCGGGGACCCCCATCGCGGCGGAGCCGCATATCGATACAGCCCCGCGCCTTTGGGGCGGGCTGCACTCAGGGAGGTTCAGTCTCCTCGGAGTGGCGCGCGCGGTGGGCGCGGACCTTGTTGCGGTTGCCGCAGTGCTCCATCGAGCACCAGCGGCGGCGGCCGGGCCGGGAGGTGTCGACGTAGAGGAGGTAGCAGCGCTCGCCGGAGCACATGCGGATGCGTTCCGCGTACGGCCCGGTGAGGAGGTCGACGGCGTCGCGGGCGACGGTGGAGAGCAGTCGGTCCCCGGTGGCGGGCCCGGGAGCCCAGCCCCGGCTGCCGTCCGCCCGGAGGGTGGGGGCGAGTGGGGGCCGGGCGGCGGCTTCGTTGATGAGCTGGAGGTCGGCGGAGTCCGCCGCGGCCACGTCCAGTTCGGGGAGCCCGCCGCCGTGGACGTGCGTGACGACCGTACGGGTCAGCGCGTCGCGCAGCCGCCGGGCGTACGTGACGTCGTCGTCCGTGATGTCGAGTGCCGCGGGGGTGGGGGCGAGCCGACACTCCTCGACCCATCTGCCCAGGTCAGCTGGGGTGTGCAGGACCTCGAAGCGGGTCAGGGCGCCGGGGCCGCCGGTGACGAGCAGCTCCAGGCAGAGGGCGCCCGGGTCGAACCGGAAGACATTGCCGGAGTAGGACCGCAGCTGAATCCCCGACACTCCCGACACCCCCTTCGAAGCCAGTGCCCTGGACGAAGAACCCACGTAACCAATATAACCGGTTACATGACTGCAGCAGCGCTGAACTGGAAACTGGTCGTCGACACCCAGGACGCCCAGCCCCTGGCCGACTTCTGGGCCGCGGCCCTGGGCTACGAGGTGGAGAACCCCGGCGAGCTGATCGCCCACCTCCTCACCACCGGCGCCCTCCCCGAGGCCGCCGTCACCGAACACAACGGCCACCGCGTCTTCCGCGGCTACGCCGCCGTCCGGCACCCCGACGATCCGTACGACGCCTTCACCGGCATCGGCCAGGGCCGCCGCCTCCTCTTCCAGGACATCCCCGAACCCAAGACGGTCAAGAACCGCCTCCACATCGACATCCACGCCGAAGAGGGCGACCGCGACGCCCTCGTCACCCGCCTGGAAACCCTCGGCGCCACCCGCGTCGAGGAATTCGACAAGGGCCCGGCGGGCCATTGGTGGGTGATGCGGGACCCGGAGGGCAACGAGTTCTGCGTGGCTTAGCACCGCCCCCGCGCCGGGTGACGTGCCGCGCCCGCTGGACCCGCCTCACGGACGCCGTCCCCACTCACCTCAGGCCCGCAGCCCCCGCAGCACCAGGTCCAGCACTGCCGTGAACTGCTTCTCGATGTCCGGCTCTTGCCAGGCGGGGGCGAAGGAGGGCTTGTGGAAGCGGGAGGTGGCGTGGAAGACGGCGCGGGCGGTGGTCGTGGGGTCGGTGCTCGCGAAGGTGCCGGTGGCTGTGCCGGAACGGATGATCCCCGTCAGCTGGGCGGTGAGGTCGGCGATGTGGGCGGCGACCGCCTCGCCGTTCTCCTCGGCGAGGACCTGGTAGGTGGCGAACAGCTCGGGGTCGTCGCCGGCCTTGCGGCGCTTGGCCTCGAAGAGGGTGGTCAGCCAGTCACGGAGGCGGGCCTCCGGGTCGCGGTCCTCGGCGGTGGCGACCGCGGTCAGGGTCGCCGTCGTACGGTCCAGCCACCGCTTGGTGACCGCCTCCCGCAGGGCCGCCTTCGTGCGGAAGTGGCGGTAGACGCTCCCGTGGCTGACGCCGAGCGCGCGGGCCACGTCCACCACGGTGGCCTTGGCGGGGCCGTGGCGGCGCAGCACCTCCTCGGTGGCCACGAGGATGCGCTCGGCGGTCAGGGGCTCGGTGGTGGGCGGTGCCATGAGGGGAACCGTACCGGGAGAAAGGATCAGCGTTCGCTGTCGAGATGTGCCATCTGGGCCGCCGGGTAGCGGTCGCCCGCCGCCGCGTCGGCCGGGACGGCCTCCTCGATCGCCGCCAGGTCGGCCGCGTCCAGGGTCACCTCCAGCGCGCCCAGCGCCTCCGCCAGGCGGTCCCGGCGGCGGGCGCCCACGAGCGGCACGATGTCCTCGCCACGGGCCAGGACCCAGGCGATCGCGATCTGCGCGACCGTCGTCCCCTTCTGCTCGGCGATCTTCCGCAGCTGTTCGACCAGGTCGAGGTTGTGCTGGAGGTTCTCCCCCTGGAAGCGCGGCGAGATCGCCCGGAAGTCGCCCACCCCCAGCTGCCGGTCGCGCGTGAAATGCCCGGAGATCAGGCCACGGGACAGCACTCCGTAGGCCGTGATCGCGATGCCCAGTTCCCGGGTGACCGGCAGGATCTCGGCCTCGATACCGCGCGAGATGAGGGAGTACTCGATCTGGAGGTCCACGATCGGGGCCGTTGCGGCCGCCCGGCGGATCGTCTCCGCGCCGACCTCGCTCAGGCCGATGTGCCGTACGTACCCCTTCTCCACCAGCTCCGCGATCGCGCCGACCGTCTCCTCGATCGGTACGTCGGGGTCGACCCGCGCGATCCGGTAGACGTCGATGTGGTCCACGCCGAGGCGCTGGAGCGAGTACGCGACGAAGTTCCTCACCGCCGCGGGGCGGCCGTCGTAGCCGAGCCAGCTCCCGTCCGGGCCACGCAGCGCCCCGAACTTGACGCTGGTCAGCGCCTGCTCCCGACGCGCGGCGGGCGCGGTGCGCAGGGCCTCGCCGATCAGCAGTTCGTTGTGGCCCATGCCGTAGAAGTCGCCCGTGTCGAGCAGGGTGACGCCGGATTCGAGGGCCGCGTGGATCGTGGCGATGGACTCCGCGCGGTCGGCTCCGCCGTACAGCGCGGACATGCCCATGCAGCCGAGGCCGAGGGCGGAGACCTGGGGGCCGGTGGTTCCGAGGGTTCGGGTTCGCATCGTCATGCGTTCCACGATGACATGACAGCTGACAGATTTCAATATCTGTCAGCTGTCATTCGTTAGTCGACGGTCATCTCTCCTTGTCGGCCCTCATCCCTGCCGCAGCGGAATCGCCAGATCCACCACCTGCCGCCCCTTCCCGAAGCTCCCCGTCGCGCTCGCCTTCCCCGTCAGCAGGTTGACGCTGAGCATCTGCGAGCCGGTGACCGCGTACCCGGCGTTCGCCCCGCTACGGCGGGAGCTGTAGATGTCGAAGCCGGAGTTGAGCGGGGCGTTGACGCCCAGCTTCCCCGTGGGGGCCAGGTTGCCCGCGTTGGCCGGGGACTGGATCGAGATCTGGTCCTGGCCGGTGTCGAGGTCGAAGAGTGTGGTCGCGGTCGTGGTGTCGAGGTCGTTGTTGGTGTACGCCGCGCCGGTGACGCCCTGGGCGGTGGTGCCGGTGGTGGCGGGCGGGACCGGCGGGTTGGTGAGGGTGCCGTCGGCGGCCGTGGTGCCGGCGGCCGGAGCGCCCTGGGGGTCGTCGAGGTTGTGGCGGAGGTTCTGGCCGGTGTCGCTGATCACCCGGAGCCGGTTGGCGGCGGGGTTGAAGTCGACGCCGTACGACGTGCCCCGGAGGGCGACCGTGAGCTGGGAGACCTTGCCGGCCTTGGCTCCCACCTCGCGGAGGATGTAGATGCCTCCCTTGTCGCCGACGCCGTAGAGCTTGTTGTTCTGGACGCGGTAGTCGATGCCTACGAGCTTGGTGTCGCCCTTGAGGCCGGCGACCCTGCCGAGCGGGACGGCGGCGCCGGGCTTGTCGACGCGGAAGGCGATGAGCCGCTGGTCGGCGGTGAGGCCGATGGCCTTCAGACCGCTCGGGGCGGCCGCGCCACCGATGCCGCCCTTGGCCTCGATGCCCGAGGTGCCCGAAGAGCCCGAGCCCTGCGTGGAGCCTCCGGCACCCGACCCCGCCGACGCCGGTGACCCGCCCAGCGCGCCCGATCCGACCACGCCGACCGTTCCGATCGCCACCGCCATGGTCAGTACGCCGATGACAGCTTGCTTGCGCATGAAAGCCCCCGTTGGAGATGTGCGGCCCGCCCCCTGCGGGCCGTATGTCTTCTCGTTCGGAGCGGTGGGTCGGGGCGGATTGGTGCCCGGTGCGGAAAATTTCCCGGTGTTCCGGAAATTCTCCATGACGCTCCGTTGGACACGGATCATCCGCTCTCGGAGAATTTTGGTTGTCGGCGCGCAGTCAGCTCGGAGCGGCGCCTGCCACCGGCCGCGCGACTGCCTGCGCCGCCCGAGGAGGGCGCGATGACCATCCGTATCGCCACTTACAACACCGAGAACCTGTTCCGCCGCCCCAAGATCTTCGGGTTCGCGAGCGGGCAGGCGCGGGAGAAGGTCCTGCGCGAGTTCAACGAGTTGGTCGACCTCCTCGACAAGGAGGTCTACTCGGAGGACGACAAGACGCGGATCACCGAACTGATCAAGGCGCACCGCGCCTGGGACTCCGACCCGGACACCCGAGGACCGATCTTCGTCAACCAGCTCAAGGGATCGGGCGCCAAGCTCTTCACGAGGACCGACACCGCGAACCCGGACGACCCCAGAATCAGGATCGTGGCCAAAGGGCGTACGAAATGGGCGGGTTGGGCGGAACTCGTACGGGACGACCTCGGCCTGGAATCCGTGCGGAACACCGCGCGGGTGATCACCGAGATCGATGCCGACATAGTGCTCACGGTCGAGGTCGAGGACCGCCTCACCCTGGACCGCTTCAACACCCAGATCCTCGGCGGCACACCGGGGAAGAAGCCGTACCCGTTCAACATGCTGATCGACGGCAACGACACCCGGGGCATCGATGTCGGCATCCTCAGCCGGCACCCGATCACGTCCGTGCGGTCGCACCTCTCCGAGAAACGGAACGGCTCCGACGACCCGCTCTTCAGCCGGGACTGCCCCGAGTTCGAGATACAGGTGAACGGGACGCCTCTGTGGATCCTGGGCAACCACTTCAAGAGCCAGATAGGCGGAGGCGGGGGCCTGCGCCTGGAGCAGGCGAGGAGGGTCCGGGAGATATACGAGGCCGCCCTCCGGCGATCGGCGCACGTCATAGTCGCCGGAGACCTCAACGACTCACTGACCAGCCAGCCGATCAAGCACCTCCTGGCCGCCGGGCTCCAGGACGCGATGAGCCACGACAGCTACCGGGGAGACCCCGGCACCCACGGCACCGGCAAGCAGGACGAGCAGAAGCTCGACTACCTCATGTTCTCGCCCGCCCTGTGGGACAAGGTGCGGAAGGTGCAGGTGGAGCGGCGCGGAACCTGGGCCCCCAACACCTTCACGCCCTTCGACACCGTGAAGTCACGCCTCACCCAGGCCTCCGACCACGCGGCCCTGTTCGCCGACCTGGACCTGTGAACGCCGAGCCCCACGCCTCGTAAGGGGCGCGGGGCTCTGTCAATTTGCGGCTCCGCCGCGTGGGCGCGACCAGCCACGCACAAACCCGCGGCCGGCCAATCACACAAGCCAGGCAGACACTGACGCGAAAGCCAACATCCAACCGCCTAGCAGCCGATGAGACGCCCAGCGAGGTAACCCTCGATCTGGTCCAGCGAAACCCGCTCCTGCTTCATGGAGTCCCGCTCACGAACCGTCACCGCGTTGTCGTCCAGCGTGTCGAAGTCGACGGTCACGCAGTACGGCGTACCGATCTCGTCCTGGCGGCGGTAACGGCGCCCGATCGCGCCGGCGTCGTCGAACTCGATGTTCCAGTGCTGGCGCAGCGCCTGGGCGAGCCCCTTGGCCTTCGGGGACAGCTCGGGGTTGCGGGACAGCGGCAGCACGGCCACCTTCACCGGGGCGAGGCGGTGGTCGAGGCGCAGCACCGTGCGCTTCTCCAGCTTGCCCTTGGCGTTCGGGGCCTCGTCCTCGGTGTAGGCGTCCAGCAGGAACGCCAGCATCGTGCGGCCGACACCGGCGGCCGGCTCGATGACGAACGGGGTGTAGCGCTCGCCGGCCTCCTGGTCGAAGTAGAAGAGGTCCTGGCCGGAGGCCTTGGAGTGCGCGGTGAGGTCGTAGTCCGTCCGGTTGGCGACGCCCTCCAGCTCGCCCCACTCGCTGCCGCCGAACTGGAAGCGGTACTCGATGTCGGCGGTGCGCTTGGAGTAGTGGGAGAGCTTCTCCTGCGGGTGCTCGTACCAGCGCATGTTCTCGGCGCGCAGACCCAGGCCGGTGTACCAGTTCCACCGCTCCTGCATCCAGTAGTCCTGCCACTTCTCGTCCTCGCCCGGCTTGACGAAGAACTCCATCTCCATCTGCTCGAACTCGCGGGTGCGGAAGATGAAGTTGCCCGGCGTGATCTCGTTGCGGAAGGACTTGCCCATCTGGGCGATGCCGAACGGGGGCTTGCGGCGCGAAGTAGTCTGCACCTGGGCGAAGTTGGTGAAGATGCCCTGGGCGGTCTCGGGGCGCAGGTAGGCGACGGAGCCGGTGTCCTGGGTGGGGCCGAGGTGGGTGGAGAGCAGGCCGGAGAACTGCTTGGGCTCGGTGAACTGGCCCTTGTTGCCGCAGTTCGGGCAGTTGATGTCGGCCAGGCCGTTCTCCGGCAGGCGGCCCTTCTTCTCCTCGTAGGCCTCCTCCAGGTGGTCCGCGCGGAACCGCTTGTGGCAGGAGGTGCACTCGGTGAGCGGGTCGGAGAACGTGGCGACGTGGCCGGAAGCGACCCAGACCTCGGAGGCCAGGATGACGGACGAGTCGATACCGACGACGTCCTCGCGCGACGTCACCATGTAGCGCCACCACTGGCGCTTGATGTTCTCCTTGAGCTCGACACCCAGCGGTCCGTAGTCCCAGGCGGCACGCTGACCGCCGTAGATCTCGCTGCACGGGAATACGAAGCCACGGCGCTTGCTCAGGCTGACGATGGTGTCGATCTTGTCGGCGGCCACGGTGCTCTCTTCATTACGACGACGGGCGACGAAGCGATGCGCTCCTGGAGGAAGCGGATGCACTTCAGAGCGAATGCCTCAGGTTACCGGCGGGGGCTCCCCTCCAATCAAATCGGTTCCGGTCCCAGATCGGACAAAGGCCTTACCCAGGGCTTACCACCCGGCTTGTTGACAATCGTTTCCAGACAAGATGAAAATGACTGTCATGAACGTAGTAAGACGACGACTTCTGATACCCGCGGCGGCGACCGCGGCCGCCGCCCTCAGCCTCACCACGCTCTCGGCCTGCTCCAGTGACAGCGCCACCGCGGGCAACACGGACAAGTTCGACGTCGTCGCGTCGTTCTACCCGATGGCCTTCCTCGCCGAGCAGATCGGCGGGGACCATGTGAACGTCACCAGCCTCACCGAGCCCGGCCAGGAGCCGCACGACCTGGAGATCAGCGCCAAGCAGACCGCGCAGCTCCAGGAGTCCGACGCGGTGCTCTACCTCAAGGATCTGCAGCCCTCCGTCGACGACGCGGTCGCCCAGTCCGAGATCAAGACCAAGATCGACGCGGCCACCCTGACCAAGCTGGAGGACCACGGCGACGTCGAGCACGAGCACGAGGGCGAGGAGGAGCACGCGGAGGCCGAGGAGACGCCCTCCGAGGAGGAGGAACACGCCCTCGACCCGCACATCTGGCTCGACCCCGTGAAGTACGCCGAGGTCGCCGAGGGTGTCGCCAAGGCCTTCGAGAAGGCCGACCCGGACAACGCGGCGGACTACAAGAAGAACGCCGAAGCGCTGGTCAAGAAGCTCGACGACCTCAACACCCAGTTCACGGACGGCCTGAAGAACACCAGGTCGAAGGTCTTCTTCACCAGCCACGCGGCCTTCGGCTACCTCGCCGAGCGCTACGGCCTGACCCAGGAGGCCATCGCCGGCCTCGACCCGGAGAGCGAGCCCAGCGCCGCCCGGATGAAGGAGCTCCAGGAGGAGGCCAAGGCCGACGGCGTCACCACCATCTTCTACGAGACACTGGTGTCCGACGAGACCGCGAAGACGCTCGCCAAGGACACCGGCCTCAAGACGGACGTCCTCGACCCGATCGAGGGCATCACCGACAACTCCCGGGGCAAGGACTACTTCGCGGTCCAGGAAGCCAATCTCAAGGCGCTTCAGACGGCCCTGGGAGCCAAGTGACCCTGTGGAGGACACAACCATGAGCGAGCCCGTCATATCGATGCGCGGCGTCCGCGCCGAGCTGGGCTCGCGCACGGTCCTGCGCGGCATCGACCTCACCGTTCTCCGCGGTGAGGTCGTCGCGCTGCTCGGCGCCAACGGTTCCGGCAAGTCGACCGCCGTACGCACGGTGATCGGCCAGGTGCCGGTGGCCGAGGGCGAGATCGAGCTGTTCGGCACCCCCCGCCGCCGCTTCCGCGACTGGCGTCGCCTCGGCTACGTACCGCAGCGCACGACGGCGGCGGGCGGCGTACCCGCGACGGTGACGGAGGTCGTGACCTCCGGCCGGCTCTCCCGCACCCGCCTCGGCATCCTCCGCAAGGCCGACCACGCGGCGATACGCCGGGCCCTCGACCTGGTCGGCATGGCGGACCGCGCAAAGGACTCGGTGAACGCCCTCTCCGGCGGCCAGCACCAGCGCGTCCTCATCGCCCGTGCCCTCGCCTCCGAGCCGGAGCTGCTGGTCATGGACGAGCCGATGGCGGGCGTCGACCTGGCCAGCCAGGAGGTGCTCGCGCAGACGCTGCGCGAGCAGGTCGCGGCCGGTACGACGGTCCTGCTGGTCCTGCACGAACTGGGCCCGCTGGAGCCGCTGATCGACCGCGCGGTCGTCCTCCGCGACGGCTGCGTCACGCACGACGGTCCGCCCCCGAAGGCCGTCGGCCAGCACGCGCTGCCCGGCCACGACCACGTCCACCCGCACGCGGCACCGGGCGCCGAGCCCCTCCGCACGGGCCTGTTGAGCTGAGAAGGCGTTAGGGAAGTCATCATGGAAATCCTCGACTACGCCTTCATGCAGCGGGCCCTGCTCGCCGCCGTCCTCGTCGGCATCACCGCCCCCGCGATCGGCATCTACCTCGTCCAGCGCCGCCAGGCCCTCATGGGCGACGGCATCGGCCACGTCGCCATGACCGGCGTCGGCCTCGGCTTCATGCTCTCCTGGTCGCCGGTGTGGATGGCCACGCTCGTCTCCGTGGTCGGCGCGGTGCTGATGGAGCTCATCCGCTGGTACGGCAAGACACGCGGCGACATCGCGCTGGCCATGCTCTTCTACGGCGGTATGGCGGGCGGTGTGATGCTCATCAACCTCGCGCCCGGCGGCACCAACGCCAACCTGATGTCCTTCCTCTTCGGCTCGCTGTCGACCGTGTCGCAGGAGGACATCACCGCGATCTGCGTCCTCGCCGCGTTCGTGATCGTGATGACGCTGGCGCTGCGGCGCCAGCTGTTCGCGGTGAGTCAGGACGAGGAGTTCGCGCGGGTCACCGGGCTGCCGGTCCGCGCGCTCAACCTGCTGACGGCGGTCACGGCGGCCGTGACCGTGACGGTCGCCATGCGCGTCGTCGGCCTGCTGCTGGTCTCCGCGCTGATGGTGGTACCGGTCGCGGCCGCGCAGCAGCTCAGCCGCAGTTTCGCGGCGACCTTCGCGATCGCCGTGGCCATCGGGGTGTCCGTGACGGTCGGCGGCACGGTCACCTCGTACTACGAGGACGTGCCGCCCGGCGCGACGATCGTGCTGCTCGCCATCGCCGCGTTCATGGTGCTGACCGCGCTGGCCACGCCCCTGGCCAGGAGGCGTGCGCGGGCCCTGGAACTCGCCGCGGGCGACCCCGCCGAGTGCGTGCTTCCGGAGGCCGGCGCGAAGGTGGCGGACGAGAGGGTTCCGGCCAGTCGGGGTTCCACGGACGGGCTCGGCGTCTGAAAGGGGTCTGCCGGGGCTGGCACAATGGCCCCGCAAGCCCGCGATGTGAGGAGGCAACGGTGACGACCGCTGGACCTGTACGAGGTCGTTCCACCCGGCAGCGGGCCGCCGTGGCCGCGGCACTCGACGAGGTCGACGAGTTCCGCAGCGCGCAGGAACTCCACGACATGCTGAAGCACCGCGGTGACTCTGTGGGGCTCACCACCGTGTACCGGACGTTGCAGTCCCTGGCGGACGCGGGTGAGGTCGATGTGCTGCGGACCTCGGACGGGGAGTCCGTGTACCGGCGGTGCTCTACCGGGGAGCATCACCATCATCTGGTGTGCCGGGTGTGTGGGAAGGCCGTTGAGGTGGAGGGGCCGGCGGTCGAGAAGTGGGCGGATGCGATCGCTTCTGAGCACGGGTATGTCAATGTTGCCCACACGGTGGAGATCTTCGGCACGTGTGCGGAGTGCGCGGGGGCATCTGCCGAGTAGGGTTCGTTTGCGGCTGCGGGTTCGTTGTGGCTGGTCGCGCCCACGCGGCGGAGCCGCAAATGTCACAGCCCCGCGCCCCTGAGGTCAGCCGCCCTTGAGCCTTCGTTCCAAGAGCCTTTCCTCGTAGCTCGGGATCTCTGACCAGCGGGTCATCCTTTCGGAGCCCCTGGTTGTCGTGATCGTGACGCCCCAGGTGTCCAGCACCGTGCGGTGCAGCCCTTGTGCGGTCGCCCGGCGGTGGAGTCGGCGGGCCTGGAGCCAGGGCAGGGCTACCAGGCCGAGGGCGGCGGTGGCCAGCATCACCAGTACCTGAGCGGTGGGGACCGTACCGTCCACCGCCGACGACGCCACGGTCACAAAGGTGCCCGCGCCGCCGGAGAAGAGGAGCAGGCCCCGTCCCCAGCGGCCGGCGGTCGAGGCGCGGGTGGACACGGCGAGGGCGTCGCGGAAGTCCGCGACGGTCGGCCGGTAGATCAGCCCGACATGCTTCCCGGCAGCCTCGGCCAACGTCAGTCCTCCTCCGTCCGTCCCTCCATCGCCAGCAGCTCCTCGTTCGGGATGGCGCCGCCGAAGCGGCGGTCGCGGGAGGCGAATTCAAGGCAGGCTCGCCAGAGGTCGCGGCGGTCGAAGTCGGGCCAGAGGACGTCCTGGAAGACCATCTCGGCGTAGGCGCTCTGCCAGAGCAGGTAGTTGGAGGTGCGCTGTTCGCCGCTGGGGCGCAGGAAGAGGTCCACGTCGGGCATGTCGGGGTAGTAGAGGTACTTCGCGAGGGTCTTCTCGTTGACCTTCGACGGGTCGAGGCGGCCCGCCTTCACGTCCTCGGCGAGGGCCTGCGCGGCGTCGGCGATCTCGGCGCGGCCGCCGTAGTTCATGCAGAAGTACAGGGTGAGCCTGTTGTTGCCCTTGGTCTGCTCCTGGGCGACCTGGAGCTCCTTGGCGACGGACTTCCACAGCTTGGGCATACGGCCGACCCAGCGGACCCGAATGCCGAGTTCGTCGAGCTGGTCGCGGGTCTTGCGGATGAAGTCGCGGTTGAAGTTCATGAGGAAGCGGACCTCGTCGGGCGAGCGCTTCCAGTTCTCGGTGGAGAAGGCGTAGAGGGAGATGTTGCGGACGCCCATCTCGAGCGCGCCCTGGAGCACGTCGAGGACGCGCTCGGCGCCGACCTTGTGGCCTTCCGTGCGCGGCAGTCCGCGCTCCTTCGCCCAGCGGCCGTTCCCGTCCATGACGATCGCCACATGCTCGGGGATCAGCTCACCGGGGAGCTTCGGCGGGCGGGCGCCGGACGGGTGCGGCTCCGGCGTCCTGTACTCGCGGCGCCGGCTCCCCAGGATCCCGCGTACGACCATGTGCTTCTCGTCTCCTCTTCCGCTTACTTCCGCTTGCTTCTTACTTCTCGACGTACCGGAGCGAGCGCAGGCCGCGCTCCAGATGCCAGTGCAGGTACGCGGACACCAGTCCGCTCCCCTCCCTGACGTACCGCGGCTCGCACGCGTCCGCCGTCTCCCAGTCTCCCGTCAGCAGCGCGCCGAGGAGTTCCAGGGCCTGCGCAGAGGGTACGACGCTGCCGGGCACCCGGCAGTCCACGCAGACGGAACCGCCGGCCGCGACCGAGAAGAACCGATTCGGTCCGGGCAGTCCGCACTTCGCGCAGTCGCTGAAGGTGGGGGCGTAGCCGTTGACGGCGAGCGAGCGGAGCAGGAAGGCGTCGAGAACGAGGTGCGGCGCGTGCTCGCCGCGGGCGAGGGTGCGCAGGGCGCCGACGAGCAACAGGTACTGCTGCACGGCGGGCTCGCCCTCATGGTCCGTGAACCGCTCGGCCGTCTCCAGCATGGCCGTCCCGGCGGTGTAGCGGGCGTAGTCGCTGACGATGCCGCCGCCGTACGGAGCGATCGTCTCGCTCTGCGTGCACAGGGGCAGCCCGCGCCCGATCAGCTCACTGCCGCGCGCGAAGAACTGCACGTCCACATGCGAGAACGGTTCGAGCCGGGCGCCGAACTTGGACTTGGTCCGCCGCACCCCCCGGGCCACGGCCCGCACCCGTCCATGCCCTCGGGTGAGCAACGTGATGATCCGGTCCGCTTCACCCAGCTTCTGGGTGCGCAGCACGATGCCGTCGTCGCGGAACAGACTCATGGGGCCCATTCTCGCCTATGTGCCACCCCTCCGGCGCCCGTTCCAAACCCCGGCCGTCACCGCAGGTCAGGGGAGTGACACACGTCCCATGACGAGTTGGGACGCGGTACTTCTGGCAGTCGGCGGGGCGGACGGCCACAGTGGTTCCGGCGCGCCGAGGGGAAGCGGCCCGCCGACCAGCCGGGTGCGTCTCCTGTCAGGGGGAGAGGATGCGCGCCCGGCTTCCGCTCACGTCGTCTTCAAGGGACCTCGCCTCGGCTGCGGGCGTTCTCGTAGGCCGTCGCCGCGCGCAGGCGCTCTATCGTCGTCGCCGGTCGTACGGCCTCGGGAGCGCAGTCCCACTCCCTTCCGCCTCCTACGGGCCTCAGCTGGACGTAGGGCCCCTCGTGGCCCATGACCTGCCCGACCCTTCCCGTGCGGGTGTCGACCGCGTATGTGCCGACCGCCGGCTTCTTTCCGTTGCCGTTTCCGCTCACCGCGCACCCATGAGTACCCGCCGCAACTCCATCGCTTCCTCCACCGCGTCCTCCGCCTCTTCGACTCACCGGCCGAGTTCAGTCTGCCGCGCCCGTCACGTTCTGCCTTCACCGTGCTCCCCTGAGTAATCGAGTTTCACCCTTTGTGTCCCCGGAGTGACCATCCGCGCCTACACTCGGCAGGAGTCTGTGCTCTACAAGTTCCTGGCAGCACAAAGAGGTTGGCCGCAGCACAAAGGGGCCGGCCATGGTCGGAGCCGCGTTTTCGCCGCCGCCGCCGATACCAACCGTCTATACAGAGGGCATGCCTTCAGCCACCCACGCACTGACGTACGACGGCGACCCGCCCCTGCGGCCGCTGCCGGAGCGGGCCGTCGAACTGCTGCGCGTCCTCGCCGCCCCGCCACGGCTCGTGGCGCATCTGCGGCTGGTGCACGACGTGGCGTACGAGTTGGCCGACTGGATGGAACAGCGGTACCCCGAGCTGTCGTTCGACCGGGCGGCCGTGCTGTTCGGGGCGGCCACGCACGACATCGGCAAGACGGCGTACGTCGGTGAACTGTCCGGCCCCGGTTCCGCGCACGAGGAGGCCGGGCGGCGGCTTCTGCTGGAGCACGGTGTCGCACCGGAATGGGCAGGGGGTGCTGGAGAATCCCGTGCGGTGCCCGCGCCCGCCGCGTCAGCGGCTGGTGTCACAGCCGGTGCGTGCCCTCGGCGTGCCGGGCGAAGGCCCTCGATGGGGGTCCCCCCGCTCGAGCGAAGCCGAGAGTGGGGGAGCGTGCCGGGCGCCGCGGGTGCTGTGCGGGACTCTCCAGCACCCCCTGGGTTCGCCGGGACGCATGCCGCGTGGGCGGAGCCCGGGGTCGGGGTCGGGGATCTCCTCGTCAGCCTGGCCGACAAGGTGTGGAAGAACAAGCGGGTGGCCGAGTTGGAGAACCTCGTCGTCGAGCGGCTGGCCGAGGCGAGCGGCAGACCGGCCTGGGAGGAGTTCCTGGCCCTCGACGACCTCCTCGGTGCACTCGGCGCCGACGCGGACCGGAGGCTGGCCTTCCAGGCCGCGTATCCCGTACTGCCCTGATCACCCGACCCAACTCCCTCTCCCCCACAGAATCGCCACAGCTCGCACTCACCGGCATGATGAATCTCCGCGTCGCCCGCCTAAAATGCCCTTGGCATCCCCGGTTTTCCGTCAACTCTCCTGTGCATCATGCGTTCTGGGAAACCACACGGCGTGCATGAGCGTCGAACGTTGCGTGAGCAACCGCTGTCCCGGCGGTCCTACGGCACGGAAGATGGGTCCCGTGGAGCTGGAATTCCGACTGCTCGGTCCGGTCGAGGCGTGGCATGCGGGCAGACCCGTGCGGCTGGGCGGGCCGAAACCGCGGGCGCTGCTGGCCGTGTTGCTGCTGCGGGCGGGCCAGGTGGTGCCCGCGGATGTGCTGGTGGACGTGATCTGGGGAGAGGACCCTCCGGACACGGCACGGGCGCTGGTGCAGACGTATGTGTCGGCGCTGCGGCGAGCCCTGCCCGCCGAGGTGGCCGAGGCGATCGAGACACGGCCACCGGGGTATCTGATCCGGCGCGGGGTCGGGCGGGTCGACGTGGCCGACTTCGAGGCGCTCACGGCAAAGGCCCGGCAGGCCGCCGCGGGCGGTGACCACGAGGGCGCCGCGCGGCTGCTGCGGGCCGCGTCGGACCTGTGGCGCGGTCCGGCGCTCGGTGGCGTCGGGGAGGCCCTGCGGGGTGAGGCCGGGCGGTTGGAGGAAGCCCGGCAGGCGGCGCTGGAAGAACGTATCGCCGTCGAGTTGGAGGGCGGGGGACGGGAGGCGGAACTCGTCACCGAACTCACCGCCTTGGTGGGATCGCACCCGACGCGGGAGCGGCTGCGGGGCCAGCTGATGCTCGGGCTCTACCGGCTGGGGCGGCAGGCCGACGCGCTGGCCGTGTATGCGGAGGGCCGGGCCGTGCTCGCCGAGCAGTTGGGGCTCGACCCGGGACCGGAGCTGAACCGGCTGTACGAGGCCATCCTGCGCGCCGACCCGGAGTTGCTGGCCGCCCCCTCCGCCCCGGCGCCCAAAAGCACCGTCGCCGCGCCCCGGCCCGTGTCCCTCCTCCCGCCCGCCATCGGGGACTTCACCGGGCGGGAGGAGGAACTGGCCGGTGTCGTCGAGGGGTTGACCGGCGCGCGGGAGGCGATGCCCGTCGTCGTGGTGTCGGGGGCCGCCGGGGTCGGCAAGTCCGCGCTCGCCGTACAGGCCGCGCACCGGGTGGCCGCCGAGTACCCCGACGGGCAGCTCTACGCCGAACTGCACGGCTTCAGCGAGCCCGTGCCGCCCGGCGAGGTACTGGGGCGGCTACTGCGCGCGCTCGGCGCGGACCCGCCGGAGCACACGGCCGAGCGCGGTGACCTGTTCCGCAGCCTCGTCGCCGGGCGGCGGATCCTGCTGGTCCTGGACGACGCGGGCGGCGAGGCCCAGGTCCGGCCGCTGCTGCCGGGGAGCGCGACCTGCGGGGTGCTGGTCACCTCACGGGCCCGGCTCGGCGGACTCGTCGGGGCCCGGCGTACCGACCTCGACGTCCTGGACGACGTACGGGGCCTTGAGCTGCTGACCCGGGTCACCGGGCCCCGGCACACCGACGCGGGCGACCCGCGCGAGGAGGCCGCCGCGCGGCGGATCGTCGAGCTGTGCGGCGGGCTGCCGCTGGCCCTGCGGATCGCGGGCGCCCGGCTGGCGACCCGGCGGCACTGGACGACCGGCGTGCTCGCCGAGCGCCTCGCCGACGAGCACCGCCGGCTCGACGAGCTCGCCGTGGGCGACCTGGAGGTACGGGCCGGCCTCGGCCTCAGCTACCGGGCCCTGGACGACCGCGCCCGCCGCGTACTGCGCCGCATCGCCACCCTCGGCCCGGCCGACGTCGCCGTATGGACGGTGGCCGCCCTCGCCGACACCACCGAGGACGAGGCGGAGGAAGTCCTGGAACGCCTCCTGGACGCCCAGTTGATCAACTGCCCCGGCACGGACCAGGTCGGCCAGCCCCGTTACCGCCTCCACGACCTCGTACGCGTCTACGCCGCCGAACGCGCGGAAACGGAGGACCCGATCACCGACCGCACGGCAGCGGTGGGGCGGGCCCTGACGGCAGGCCTGTGGCTGATGGACCGGGTAACGGAGGCGGCACCATCGGGTGCGGTGATCTTGAGACAGGGGTTCGGGGAAGCGCCCCTGAAGGGGCGCGGGGCTGTTACACATGCGGCTCCGCCGCGTGGGCGCGAGCACCCACACAAGACCGGCAGCCGCGAACCGACAGACCCCCCCACCCCCGTAGGCGACCGAACAACCCACCGAGCCCTGTCAGACCCCTTCGCCTGGTTCGACGCGGAGGCCGACGCCCTCACCACCGCGGTAGAGCGGGCCGCAGCCATGGGCCTGCACAGACTCGCCTGTGAAGCCGCGGCAGCGCTCTGCTCCTCCTCCTTCGCCATCAGCAACCGCTTCGACGCCTGGTGGCGCAGCCACGACGCCGCCCTCGCGGCCGCCCGCCGCGCGGAAGACCGCTCGGGCGAGGCCCTGCTGATCGTCGGCCTCGGCCAACTCCGCTACGAACAGGACCGCATCGCCGATGCCCAGGAGTACTTCCGTACCGCCGAACACATCTTCACCGAACTCGGCGACGTACGCGGCCGCTCCGCCGCCCTCGCCGGACTCGGCAGCGCCTGCCGCGAGGTGGGCGAACTGCGCGACGCGGAACAGGCCCTGGCCGACGCGGCCGAGGGCTTCCGGCGGGTCGGCGACGACACCGGCGTCGGGGTCGCCTGCCGGTACGCCGGCTCCGTACGCCTCGAACTCGGCGACCAGGAAGGCGCGTTCCCGCTGCTCGACGAGTCGCTGCGGGCGTACCGGCGGCTCGGCAGCCGACGCGGCGAGGCGCTCGCGCTGCGCACGCTCAGCCTGGTGCACCGCTCGCTCGGCGCGTACGAGGAGGCCGCGCGCGTGGCCGAGGAGGCGCTGGAGATCCTGCGGTCCATCGGCGACGAGCACATGGCGGCGTACGCCCTGCGGGCCCGTACGAAAGCCCGGATGCGGCTCGGGCACACCGCGGAGGCGGAGAGCGAGCTGCGCGAGATCGTGGAGGTCTGCCGGACCCACGGGGACCGTTTCGGCGAGGCCCTGACCGTGCGTACGCTCGGCGAGTGCGCCCTGGCCGAGGGCCGTCTGGCGGACGCGGACCGGCTGCTGACGGCGTCCGCCGCCCTCTGGGCGGTCCTCGCCCTGCCCCTCCCCCGCGCCCGCGCCCTGCGCAACCTCTCCGCCGTACGGGCCGCCCTCGGGGACGCGGACGGGGCCGCCGCGCTGCGGGCCGAGGCCATGGCGGTGTTCACGACGTGCGAGGCCCGCGAGCGATACGAGCCATGGCCTGACTAGGACGATACGAGCCATGGCCGACCAGGGCCATACGAGCCATGGCCTGACCAGAAGTCGCTTGCGGCGGACTTGCAGAGAACTTCCAGCGGAGCGGGCCATTCTTGGTGTTCTCGGGGGAAGAGCGGATCGGCCGGGCGACCACCGCCCGGCCGGTCGGCCCCACCGGAGCGCACAGGGGACGAGCCGGTGGACACATGAACGCGAGCACATGAACGCAGTGGGATCAGAACGGCAGTACGGACGAGGGGAACAACCGTCGCCAGGCCACAGACCACCACTCAAGGGGGGAAGCCCCCGGGGAGGGACATCAGGGGATCAGGTCCCTCCCCGGGGTGCTGCCGCGCACCCCGCCTCACACCTGCCGTACGAGTACCCCGCGGTTGCCGGCACTCGTGGACCCTGTGGAAGACGACGCATGCCTCCGATCATCCTCATGAGCGACCCCGATGTCGCCCGCATACCGGTCCAGGAATGTGGTGAACCCCTCGTCGATCTGAGGGAGTTGCCCTTCGTGGTGGTCGACTCGCGCCAATCCGACCCCGAAGGGGCCTACGCGCATCTCCGCGAGGGTGTCGCCTGGCGGCTGGCCCGGGCGGCCCGGCTGCTGCCCGACGGGCTGCGGCTGCTGGTCACCGAGGGGTACCGGCCGCTCGCGCTGCAGATCAAGTACTTCGAGTCGTACGCCGCCGAGTTGCGCCGCGACAACCCCGACTGGTCGGAGGACCATCTGCGCGTCCAGACCAGCCGTTCCCTCTCCCCGCCGGAGATCGGGCCGCATGTCGCCGGGGCCGCGGTCGATCTGACCCTGTGCACGGCCGCCGGGGAGGAACTCGACATGGGGACACGTGTCGACGCCAGCCCCGAGGAGAGCGACGACGCCTGCTACACCGACGCGCCCAACATCTCCGACACGGCCCGCCGCAACCGCCGCACGCTGTGCGCCGCCCTCACCACGGCCGGCCTGGTCAACTACCCCACCGAGTGGTGGCACTGGTCCTACGGCGACCGCTACTGGGCCCTGATGACCGGCGCGCCGCATGCGCTGTACGGCCCCAAGGCGACCGTCTCCTAGTGCAGCACCGCGTTGATCTTTCGGGGGTTCATGCGGCTTTGAGCGAGGTGCCGTCGTAGGTCCAGCGGTAGGGCTTGGCGTCCGTGGTGTCGTATTGGAGCACGAAATCGTCGATGCGGTCGGCGAGGTCCTGGCGCGATGTGATGGCGCCGCACTCGGCGTCCCAGATCGCACGGCAACGCTAACCCGATCGGCCCAGGGCACCGCAAGCCTGCGAGCCGACCATCACACGATCGAGTTAAAGCGGCCTTGTGCGGACTCCTCGGCGAACAGTTGCGAACCCCCTCGGCGACCTCCACCAGGCCGGCCGCCTGGCTCGCCCGGCCACCGAGTCCGGTGTCCGCGTCGTTGCCGGTCGCCACCAGGCCCATGGAGCGGCAACTGGCGGAGGCGTAGCCGATGCGGGTCCAGCACGCGCTTCCTGATCCTCCGCTTCCGGGACACGATGAACGTCGTCGACCCGGCGACGCTGCCCGCGCGCCTGGCCACGGCGGGCTTCACGGACGTGTCCGTGGACCTGCACGAACTGGGCGGCTCCTTCCGCTTCCGCGCGCGACGCCCGTAGCCCGGGGCCGGGTCATGCCCCGAAGCGTCGTACGTACCGCCGCTGCCACGGGGTCTCCACCGCGTGGCGGTCGTAGTGCCGGCGTACGTACGCCACGGCCTCCTCCGGCGGTACGCCGTCCAGGACGGCGAGGCAGGCCAGCGCGGTGCCGGTGCGGCCCCGGCCGCCGCCGCAGGCGAACTCCACGCGCTCGACCTCCGTCCGGCGCCAGGCGTCCCGGAACACCTCCTCGGCCTGCGCCCGGTCCCCGGGCAACCGGAAATCGGGCCAGCGCAACCAGCGTGACTCCCAGGGGACTTCGGGCGGCTCCTTACCGAGGAGATGAACGGCGTACGTGGGGGCCGGACCGTCGGGCAGAGGGTGCCTGAGCCCCCGACCGCGCACCAGCCGACCGGACGGCAGGCGCAGCACACCGGGGGCGTCCGGGTCCCAGGGGGCGACCGGAGGGGACGCGGTGTCCGTGTCGGTCGGCTCGGTCACGGCTTTCGGCTCGGTCATCGGGTCAGCGTAGGCAGAGCCGGGCAGCGGCGTCCGCCGCTTTGGCGACGCGACTTCGCCGGGCGCCGGGCGCCGCCCCTCCGCCGCGGCTCGTTCGACTCGGCCATCCGCTACCCCACCCCCCGCGTCTCCTGTGCCGCCCTGGCCTCGATGCCCCGGAAGTGGTCGGACATCGCCCGTTGTGCGCCCTCGACGTCGTGGGCGCGTAGGGCGGTGACGATGTCGCGGTGGCGGCGGATGGTGAGGTCGGGGGTGGGGTCGTCGGTCCAGCCGCGGGCGCCGGCGACGCGGAGGAAGACGGTCCAGAAGGCGCCGAGGAGTTGGGGGACGAGGGCGTTGCCGAGGGAGGCGTAGAGGAGTTCGTGGAAGTCGCGGTCGAGTTCGGCGACGGGTTCGCCCGCCTTGCCCGCCGCCTCCATGCGGTCCACGACCGCCGCGAGGCCGTCCAGCTCCGCCTCCGTCAGCGTGCCCGCGACCCGGCGTACGAGGCCCTCCTCCAGTACCTCGCGGATCTGGAGGATCTCCGCGAGCGCGGCGGTGTCGCCGTCGGGGCGGGCCAGGGTGCGGAAGGTGAGGCCGTCGACGAGGGGCGTCAGGGAGGCCTGGCCGACGTACGTGCCGTAGCCGTGTCTGATGTCGACTATGTCGAGGGCCTGAAGGGCCTTGAGGGCCTCGCGGACGGAGTTGCGGCTGACGCCGAGGTCCTCCATCAGCTCCGTCTCGGTGGGCAGCGGGGCACCCGCCTGGAGTTTGCGGTCGAGGATCAGCTGCATCACCTCGCGCTGGATCTGACCGCTCACCCGCCGCTCGGGTCGGCGCCGGCCGCCGCTCTCCTGAGACATGCGCCGCATCGTACGCTCGCCGGACATCCGACGTCCCACCTCCGGACGGAAACCGAGGGAACTCGCTGGGGGAACGCCGGGTGAACGCACGGTGATCGCCCCGGGAAATTCTGCCCTAACGGGCCGTCAACTGTCCTTATTTCACACCGCCATTGGTCGCACCTTTGGCAGGTACGCCATTCGTGTGCGATCTCTTGACCGCCCTCACAGGCACTCTTATGGTCACGCTGCTCCCTGTAGGACGTAGGACGTCGTATCTCTCCCCCCTCGATCTTCAATCTTCGTCTCCCTTCGCTGCCTCCTTGGAGGAACCGTGCGCGACGTGACCCGAGACGCCCCGGCGGCGCTGCACCGCCGGTCGTTCCTGAAGCACTCCGGCGCGCTGGGCGCGGCCGCCGCCGTCTCCTCGTCGCTGGCCGCCTGTTCGGCCGGGCCCGAGTCCACCAACGACACCGGCGGCGGAGGCGGCGGCAAGAACGGGACGCTTACCGCCGTCATCGGCTACGGCAACGACGGCAGCTGGGACCCTACCCAGACCGCCTCCGCCTTCTGCATGGCCGCCAACAACCACATCTACGAGGGGCTCCTCGACACCGACCCCATCTCGCGCGAGCCGTACGCGGCGCTGGCGACGGCCGTCCCGAGCGACCTCAGCGGTACGTCGTGGAAGTTCGAGCTGCGGGCCGGGGCCACCTTCCACGACGGGAAACCGGTGACGGCCGACGACGTCGTCTTCGTGTACGAGCGGATCCTCGACCCGGACACCCAGACCCTCGCCAAGGGCTTCTTCGCGAGCTGGCTGAAGGAGGTCCGGAAGATCGACGCGCAGAACGTCGAGCTGGTGCTGAAATTCCCCTTCCCCGACGGGATTTCACGGCTGACGCTTGCCAAGATCATGCCCAAGCACATCTTCTCCCAGCCGGGCGCCTGGGAAGAGGCCATCAAGGGCAAGGCGATCGGCTCGGGGCCGTACCGGCAGACCGCGCACCACCCCAAGTCCAACACCACCTTCGAGGCGTACGCCGACTACAACGGGCCCCGCCCCGCCGCCTTCAAGAAGATGAACTGGATGACCATCGTCGACGCCGCCCCGCGCGTCGCGAAGATCTCCGGCGCCAGTGCGGGCGCGCAGATCGCCGACAACATCCCGTACGCCAATATCGGCCAGCTGGAGAAGGGCGGCATGACCGTCCAGGGCGGCTCCGGGATGAACAACCTGTTCCTGATGTTCAACACCAAGCACAAGCCCTTCGACGACGTACGCGTTCGGCAGGCGCTGCACTACGCGATCGACCGGGACAAGATGATCGAGGTCGCGCTGAAAGGGCATGGAAAGCCCGCGAGTTCCTTCCTGAATGAGGGGAACCCGAGCTATCGGCCGGCGAAGAGCGTGTACACGTACGACCCCGACAAGGCGAAGGAGTTGCTCGCCGAGGCGGGGGTCAGCGGGCTGAAGATCGAGATTCTCGCGGTGAACGTGAGCTGGATCGTCGACTGTCTGCCGACCATCAAGTCGTCGTGGGACGCGATCGGGGTCGAGACGACGCTGTCGCCGCAGGAGACCACGGCCGTCTTCACGAAGATGGACCAGAAGCAGGACTACCAGGTGGTGGCCGCGGCCTCCAATCCGAATCAGTTCGGGCTCGACGCGGATCTGATCATGCATTACAACTACGGGCCGCAGAACCTGTGGATGCAGTACGCCCGGTGGGCCGACAACTCCGTCGCCAAGCAGTTGTTCAAGGACATGGACCAGGCGACTCAGGAGCCGGATACCGAGAAGAAGAAGACGATGGTGCAGGACTATATCGACGTCGTCGCCGAGCAGGTTGTGCTGTATCCGGTGGTGCACAACGAGTTGATGACGGCGTGGGATCCGAAGCGGCTTTCTGGGATAAGGGCTCAGCCGTATCCCGGGATCAACTTGCTGCAGGCGAAGTGGGTGTAGCGCCGTTGGGGATTCGGATGTTCGCCGACTGCGGGTTGTTTGTGGCTGGTCGCGCCCACGCGGCGGAGCCGCACATGTCACAGCCCCGCGCCCCTTTGGGGCACGGCTGCACTTCCCCGGGAGTTCTTAAGTGATCGCTGTTGTCAGGATCCTGATCCGGCGGGTCCTTCTCCTCGTACCGCTCATGCTCGGCATCGTGCTGTTCGTCTTCCTCGTCATGCGGTTCTCCGATGTCGACCCCGCCTCCGCCTTCTTCCAAGGCGCCAATCCGACTCCCGAGCAGCTCCGTGAATTCCGCGAGGAGAACGGGCTCCTCGATCCCCTCCCCGTCCGCTACGTCGGATTCATCGGCGATCTGCTGCACGGGGACATGGGGATCAGCGCGCTCACCCGGGCCCCTGTCGTCGACCAGGTCACCACCGCGCTGCCGCTCACCCTCCAACTCACCTTCCTGGGGCTCGGGATCGCGGTCGTGCTGGCGTTGCTCGGTGGGGTCACGGCGGCGATCTACCGGGACCGGCTGCCCGACCAGGTCATTCGGGTCGTGTCGCTCACGGGGGTCGCGGCGCCGGGGTTCTGGCTGGCGTTGCTGATGATCCAGTATCTGGCGGTGGATCTGGGGTGGTTTCCGACGGGTGGGTACGTCAATCCGGCGGACTCGTTCACCGGGTGGCTGAGGACGATGACGTTGCCCGCGTTCGCGCTGTCGTTGCCGGTGGCCGCGCAGCTCACGCGGATCGTGCGGACGTCGGTGGTGGAGGAGCTGGACAAGGACTATGTGCGGACGGCGATCGGGAGCGGGCTGCCGCCGAGGGTGGTGGTGGGGCGGAATGTGCTGCGGAACGCGCTGATCAATCCGCTCACCGTGCTGGGGCTGCGCGTCGGCTATCTGCTGGGCGGCGCCGTCGTCATCGAGACGATCTTCTCGCTGCCGGGAATGGGCAAGCTGATGATCGACGCCGTGAAGAACGGCGACCCGGCGGTCGTCCAGGGTGTCGTGCTGACCACGGCCGCGGGGTTCGTGGTCGTGAACCTCGTCATCGATGTCCTCTATCTGCTGGTGAACCCACGGCTGAGGGGGGCGGGTTGATGTTCGGGCTCATGGTGACCACGCGGAAGCGGCTCACGGAGGTCCTGTCGCGGCCGGGCATCCGGTTGCGCGGCTGGCGCCGACTGCCGCTGCTGTCGCGTGTCGCGGTGTGTTTTCTGGTGATCGTGGTGCTCACGGCGCTGCTCGCGCCCCTGCTCGCCCCGCACGATCCGCTCGACCAGCAGGCGCTGGCCGGCGGGACCGGGGCGCCTTCCGCCGAGCACTGGATGGGGCAGGACAGTCTCGGGCGGGACATCCTGAGCCGGCTGATGTACGGGGCGCGCTGGTCGCTCGCGATCGGGCTGGGCGCGACCGGGCTCGCCCTGGTCGTGGGGGCGTTCATCGGAGCCGTGGCGGCGACCTCGCGGAAGGCGGTCGACGAGACGCTGATGCGCTGTCTGGACGTCGTCATGGCGTTCCCGGGGATCGCGCTGGCGGCCGTGCTGGTGGCCGTCTTCGGCGGTGGCATCGAGGTGCTGATCTGCGCGATCGCCTTCCTGTTCACGCCGCCGGTCGCACGGGTCGTACGGGCGAACGTCCTCGACCAGTACGGCGAGGACTATGTGACCGCCGAGCGGGTGATAGGAGCGCGGACCCCGCACATCGTGATCCGGCACGTGGCCATCAACTGCGCGGCCCCGGTGCTGGTGTTCTGCACGGTCCAGGTCGCCGAGGCGATCGTCTTCGAGGCGTCGCTGTCGTTCATCGGCGCGGGCGTACGGCCGCCGGACCCGTCCTGGGGCAGTGTCATCGCGGACGGCAAGAACATGGTGCTGACCGGGGGCTGGTGGGCGACCGTCTTCCCCGGTCTGCTGATGCTGATCACGGTTCTGTCCCTCAACATCCTCTCCGAGGGCGTGTCGGACGCGTGGGCGGCGCCGGTCGCGCGGGACGTGGAGCGGCGGGCGGAGGACGACCGGCCGGCCGACGCCCTGGAGGCCCCCGAGCCGGGCAGCGGCAAGGTCACCGAGCTGCCCGGGCTGACGGAGGCGGCCCACCGGCTGCGCTCCCGGGCGCGGCCCCTGCCGGGCGGCGGCCGGCCGGTACTCGCCGTGGAGCGGCTGGCCATCGGCTTCGACAACCGTCACCGGGGCGTGGACATCGTCGACGGCATCAGCTTCGAGGTGCACCCCGGGGAGGTGCTGGGCCTGGTCGGCGAGTCCGGCTGCGGGAAGTCGCTGACCGCGCTGGCCGTGATGGGGCTGGAGCCGAAGGGCGCCCGGGTGCGCGGCCATGTCCGGTTCGACCAGCGGCAGTTGGTGGGTGAGCCCATGCGCGTACGGCGTCGGCTGCTCGGCCACGAGATGGCGATGGTCTACCAGGACGCCCTGTCCTCGCTGAATCCGGCGATGACCATCCGCGCCCAGCTGAAGCAGGTCGTACGGCGGGGCGGCAAGCGCACCGCGCCCGAGCTGCTGACCATGGTCGGCCTCGACCCCGAGCGCACCCTGCGCAGCTACCCGCACGAGCTGTCCGGCGGGCAGCGCCAGCGCGTCCTGATCGCGATGGCGCTGTCCCGCAACCCGAAGCTGATCGTGGCCGACGAGCCGACGACCGCGCTGGACGTGACGGTCCAGGCCCAGGTCATCGAGCTGCTGCTACGGCTGCGCGAGGAGCTGGGCTTCGCGCTGATCCTGGTGTCGCACGATCTGGCGCTGGTGGCGGACGTGACCGACCGGGTGGTGGTGATGTACGGCGGGCAGATCGTCGAGACCGGGGTGACGGCGGACCTGGTGGAGTCGCCCACCCACCACTACACGCGCGGTCTGCTCGGCAGCGTCCTGTCGCTGGAGTCGGCGGCCGAGCGGATGACGCAGATCAAGGGCGTCGTCCCCTCCCCCGCCGACTTCCCCGAGGGCTGCCGCTTCGCCGACCGCTGCCCGATGGCGACCGAGGTGTGCCGTACGACGGCCCCCGACCTGCTGGGCCCGCCCACGCACCGGGCGGCCTGCCACCACCCGGCGGTGGACCTGACGGAGAGCGGGGTGGCCCGGTGAACGCGCTCGTCGAACTGTCCGACGCCCATGTCGTCCACAAGGCGCGCAGCGGCGGCCTGTTCACCCGTGACCGGGTGTACGCCCTGACCGGCGCCGACCTGACGATCGCGCCCGGTGAGACGGTCGGCGTGGTCGGCGAGTCCGGCTGCGGCAAGTCGACACTGGCGAAGGTGCTGGTGGGCGTGGAGCGGCCGACGCTCGGGACGGTCACCTTCCGGGGGCGGAACCTGTGGTCCATGCCTCCGGCCGAGCGCCGGGTGACCGTGGGCGCCGGCACCGGAATGATCTTCCAGGACCCGTCCACGGCCCTCAACCGCCGCCTGACGACCCGCCAGATCCTCCGCGACCCGCTCGACGTGCACAAGCGCGGCACTCCGGCCGAACGGGAGGACCGAGTAAGGGAGTTGATGTCCCTGGTCGGCCTGCCGCCGGTGCTGGCGGACGGCCTCCCCGGCCAGCTGTCCGGCGGCCAGCGCCAGCGCGTCGCCATCGCCCGCGCGCTCGCCCTCGACCCGGACCTCGTCGTCGCGGACGAACCGACGAGCGCGCTGGACGTCTCGGTCCGCGCCCAGATCCTGAACCTCCTGCTGGACCTCAAGGAACGGCTCGGCCTGGCCCTGGTCTTCGTCTCGCACGACATCCAGACGGTACGGCGGATGAGCGACCGGGTGATCACCATGTATCTGGGCCGGATCGTGGAGGAGTCCCCGGCGGACCGGGTCACGGACAGCGCCCGCCACCCGTACACCCGGGCCCTGTTCTCCGCGACCCCGGGCCTGCTGGACCCGATCGATCCGATCCCCCTGGTGGGCCCCGTCCCTTCCGCGACCCGTCCGCCGAGCGGCTGCCCGTTCCGTACCCGCTGCTGGAAGGCGACCGGGGAGTGCGCGGACACGATGCCCGCGTTCACGGCCGCGTCGGCGCCCGGACACCGCTTCCGTTGCCATCATCCTGTGCAGGAGGACGAGTCGACGCGCGACCTGGTCACCCAGGCGGCGCCGTCGGCCCCGCCCGAGCCGCACCGACCGTAAGGGAGCCCCAGGATGCCCGTGCCCACCCCGCTGACCGGAGTCGTACCGCCCGTCTGCACGCCCCTGACACCGGCCCGCGAGGTGGACGTCCCCTCCCTGACCCGGCTGCTCGACCATCTGCTGACCGGCGGGGTGGACGCGCTGTTCGTCCTCGGTACGACGTCGGAGGCGGCGTATCTGACGGACGCGCAGCGCCGCCTCGTGGTGGAGACGACGACGGCGCATGCCGCGGGCGCCGTGCCGGTGCTGGCCGGCGCGATCGACATGACGACCCCGAGGGTCCTGGACCACATCCGCTCCGCGACGGCGGCGGGCGCGGACGCGGTGGTCGTGACCGCCCCCTTCTACACCAGCACCCATCCGGCGGAGATCGCCCGCCACTACCGGCTGCTCGCCGCCGAGTCCCCCGTCCCGGTCTACGCGTACGACCTCCCGGCCGGCGTGCACACGAAACTGGGGGCCGACCTGATCCTGGAGCTGGCCGGCGAAGGCGTCATCGCCGGTCTGAAGGACTCCAGCGGCGACCTGGCCAACTTCCGCAACGTGATCACCGGCACCCGGTCCAGGCCCGGCTTCACCCTCCTCACCGGCTCCGAACTCACCATCGATGCCGCCCTCGCCATGGGCGCCCACGGCTCCGTCCCCGGCCTCGCCAACATCGACCCCGCTGGCTACGTCCGCCTCGACCGCCTCTGCCGCGCGGGCGACTGGGACCAGGCCCGCGCCGAACAGGAACGCCTGTGCGCCCTGTTCGGCATGGTCACCGTCGGCGCCCCCACCCGCATGGGCGGCAGCTCCTCGGCCCTGGGCGCCTTCAAGGCCGCGCTCCAGCTCCGCGGCGTCATCGCGTGCGGGGCCACGGCGGAGCCGCAGGTACCGCTGTCGGAGGCGGAGATCGAGCAGGTGGGGAAGTACTTGGCGGCGGCGGGGCTGCTGTAGCCGACCGGCGCGGCTACGAGGCGGGACTCCGCGTCACGACCGGCGGGGCCTGGGCGGCAAGTGCCTTGAGGGGCTCGCCGGTGAGGCGGCAGACCGTCCACTCGTCCAGGAGATCCACGCCGAGCGACTTGTAGAAGTCGATGGTCGGCTCGTTCCAAGCGAGGACCCACCACTCGAAGCGCTCGTAGCCGCGCCGCTCACAGATCGCCGCCAGCGCGGCGAGGAGGGCCTTGCCGTGTCCGCCGCCCCGGGCGTGCGGGCGTACATACAGGTCCTCCAGGTGCATGCCGCGCGTGCCGGTCCATGTCGAGAAGCGCGGGAACCACAGGGCGAAGCCCACGGTCTCGCCGGTCGCGTCGTCCTCGACGATCAGCACGAAAGCGGCGGGATCCTCGCCGAACAGGGCCTCGCGAAGCTGTTCCTCGCTCGCTCTGGCCTGCTCTACGGCCCTTTCGTACGCGGCGAGTTCGCGGATCATCGTGCGGATCTCCGCGACGTCGTGTGCGGTGGCAGTCCTGATCATGCGGGAGATCATCGGTCGCGGCGCCGGGTCGCGTCCATCCGTTTCCGCGCGGTGGAAGAGTGGGGCGTCAGGCGTGCCCCCGGTGGCGTCCGGCGGGGCTCGTCATACCGCGCCCGGTGTCACCAGCCCCGACTCGTACGCCACGATCACCAGCTGTGCCCGGTCCCGCGCGCCGAGCTTGCCCATGATGCGGCTGACGTGGGTCTTCGCCGTCAGGGGGCTCAGGCCCAACGTGTCGGCGATCTCCGTGTTGTTGAGGCCGCGTGCGACGAGGGTGAGGACCTCCTTCTCGCGGTCCGAGAGGCATTCCGGGCCGCTCTCCAGGGCCGGCGACACGGTCGGGCCCCGCAGCGGGCGGGCGATGAGGCGGGCCGTCGGGCCGGGGGAGAGGAGGGCGTCGCCGGCGGCCACCGTACGGATGGCGTCGAGGAGTTCGGCGGGCCGCACGTCCTTCACCAGGAAGCCGGAGGCCCCGGCGCGCAGGGCCTCCACGACGTGCTCGTCGGTGTCGTAGGTGGTGAGCACCAGGACCCGTACGCCCGCGAGGTCCTCGTCCGCCGCGATGAGCCGGGTGGCCTCGATGCCGTCCAGGTCGGGCATGCGCAGGTCCATGACGACCAGGTCGGCGCGGGCGGTGCGGGCCAGCTCCACGGCCTCGCGGCCCGTGGCCGCCTCCCCCACCACCTCCATGTTCCGCGCCGACGACACGAGCATGGCGAAGGAGGCGCGGACGAGGTTCTGGTCGTCGGCCAGGAGTACCCGGATCGTGCCCTCGCTCATCGCGCCCACCCCATACGCCCCTCGCCGGTCCCCAGCGGCAGCACCGCCTGCACCTCGAAGCCGCCCTCCGGCCGCGGCCCCGCCTCCAGCGTGCCGCCCACACTCCGCGCCCGCTCCCGCATACCGAGCAGCCCGAACCCCGAGCCGCCCGAGACGCCGGAACCAACGGCAGCACCGGAGCCCTCATCCGTCACCGTCACCCGCAGCGCCCCTCCCCCGGCCCGCAGCCCCACCCGTATCCCCACGCCCGCTCCCCCATGTCGTACGGCATTGGTCAGCGCCTCCTGCACGATGCGATACGCGGCCGCGCCCACCCCGGACGGCACCCCGTCCGCCACGACCTCCACCTCCACGCGGGCCCCCGCCGCGCGGGCCGCGTCGACCAGGTCGGAGAGGCTGTCCAGGCCGGGCAGCGGGCCGCGCGTCCCGGCGCCGCCACTGTGCTCGGACTCGCGCAACACCTCCAGCGTGCCGCGCAGTTCGCCGCGGGCGGTGCGGCAGGTCTCGGCGATGTCGTCGAGGGCCCTGGCGACGGCGGCGCGGTCGAGGCGGTCGGGGTCGGCGGCCAGGACGTGCGCGGCGACGGAGGTCTGCACGCCGACCAGGGTGATGCTTTGACATCCTCCGCCTCTTAAAAGAGGCGGATTCCAACCCATATGGGCTGAGGTTCACGGACGCTCGACCGTTTTGCGGGCGGTGTCGTCCCTCCGGCACCGGCTGTTCGCCGGGGGCTGGGGATCCAGCCCTGTCCTGCCGCAACGTTGGTTGCTGCGTTGGTGTCCGCGTTACATCAGCAGTACGGCGACGACGGCGACGGTGGTGTAGAGCAACGGCCCGCCGAGGGACTCGTACACCTTGCTGGCGTCGGTGGCGAGGGCCCCGGGCCCACCCACCTCGATCGTCAACCCACCGTCGCTGTGGGCGACGTCGCGAACCCGCTCGACGAAGGCGTCCCGCAGCTTCTCGTCCGTACCGGGCCCGTTGCTCGCGACCGGATACATGACCGTGGCCCCGTCCTCCGACGGCACCCCCCGCGGCTCGGCGACCAGCCGCTCCCGCTCCCCGATCTCGGCGACCTGCGCCTCGGCGGCGGCCCGGTCGCCGGCACTCAGCCCGCCCTCCCGGTGATACACGAGCACCAGTTCGGTGGTCTCGCCGCCGGGCAACCGCTCCTGGATCTTCGCCACTTGAGTGGAGTCCGCGCTCGCCGGCAGATAGTCCACCGCCCGGTCGTGCTGCACCTCCGACAACTTGGCCGCGAACGGCGCCACGACGGCGAGCAGCACCACCCACAGCCCGAGCACCAGCCAGGGCACGGCCCGCCGCCGCGCACGTGCGCTTTTCTCTCCGGGCCCCATGCCGGGGTCCACCCCTCCTCGCCGGGTGTCTGGACGTTCACCAGACTCCCGGCGGGGGAGGGCGGATTCGTCGCGCGCAGGGGCGAGTTGACGCGTACTGCCCGGGGCGGCACGGCGGCCGTGTTACTCCCCCGGGAGTACGCGCGAGCGTCACGGCCTGTCCGGCCGCCGGTCGAGGATCAGCCGTACGCCCTGGGGCCGCATCGTGATCCGCAGCAACGGCTGAGGCCTGTTGCCCGGGGCCGGGCGTACGTGCCACTCGCGGAGGATCACCGCGAGGGCCACCTGGGCCTCGATGACCGCGAACGTGTCGCCGATGCATCTGCGGGCGCCCGCGCCGAAGGGGGTGAAGGCCTCGCGCTGGGGGCGGCCGACGCGGTGGCCGGTCCAGCGGTCGGGGTCGAAGCGGTCGGGTCGGCGAAGACGTCGGGGTCGCAGTGGAGGGCGTAGAGGCTGAAGAGCACCGCCCGTGCCGGCGGGGAGCGGGTGGCCGCCCAGTTCGGTGTCGACGAGGGTGACACGGCTGAGCAGTCAGCCGGGAGGGTGCAGTCGCACTGACTCGTTGAGCACGTGCTTGAAGTAGGTCAGGCGTGGCAGATCCTCGTAGGTGACGGGGCGGTCGCCCACCACCTCGTCCAGTTCGGCCACCAGCCGTTCGCACGCGTCCGGACGGTCGCCCAGCAGAGTCAACGTCCAGGAGAGCAGCGCCGCCATGGTCTCGGTGCCGCCGATGAAGAACGTGAGGACCTGGTCGTACACCTCCTGTTCGGTGTGGGGCGCCGAGCGGTCGGGGGGGTGCGAGCGCCGACAGCAGGTCCCGGTGGTCGGTGGGGTCGCTCATCCGGCGCCGGATCATGGCCCGGATGGCCTCGCGGGTCTCGCGGGCGGCCCGCGCGTAGCGCAGGTTCTGGAGGGTGGGCAGCCGGTTGCTGCCAGGCACCATCATGTGGGCGCCCAGCAGCGTCGGCACATCGCGCTGGACGGCATCGACGGCCTGCCGGTCCTCGGGGGCGAGGAAGAGGGTCCGGGCCAGCACGGCGACCGCGAAGCGTTTCATCTCCGTGTACGCGTCGACGACCTGCCCGGGCTGCCAGGCGGCGGACAGTTCGCGGGCGCAGTCGTGGAACCTCTCGCTGTGGTGGGGCAGTCGCCGGCGGGCGAACACGGGCCGCAGCAGGGCGCGCATCGGACGGTGCGGCCCGGCGGGCGCGGTGGAGAGTCCGTTGCCGACGATCTGGGATGCCTGGTCGGAGAAGGGGCCGCCCTTGTCGAACTCCGCCCCGTTGCCCGCCAGCAGCATCCGCTGGACGAGTTCGGGGGCGCTGACCACGTAGACCGGGGTGCGCCCCAGCCGGATGCGCACGACCGGTCCCCACGTACGCAGGTCCTCCAGGAAGCCCAGGGGGTTACGGGCCGGCCGCCCGGCGTGGCCGATGAGCGGGAGTGCGCCGGGGGCGGTGGGAGAGGTGCCGGTCTTCGTCGCGTCGGTCTTCGTCATCGTGGACCTCGCAGTGCCGTGGGGGGCTCTCTCTCGCGGCCATCCCCCACCCGTGCGTGGCCCATGCGAGCGCCCGCTACGGCGCTTGAGGCACGTACGTGACAAGTACGTGCCTCGAAGTGCGCACGTGTGAATGAAGGGCGCGCATACGAAGACCGCGAGCTGTCAAAGACCGTGTTCGCGACCGCGACCCGGTCAGGACGGCGTCCGGGCCTCCGCCAGCAGTCGGGTCACCTCGTCGGCGCTGATGGTCAGGGCCGCGCCGACCGTCGACAGGACGTCGCGCTCGGCGGGGGTGTAGGGCCCGTCGGCGAGGGCGATGCGCGCGCCCTGCAGCAGGATCGCCTCGCGGCCGGTCGGGGCGAGGTGGGGGGCGAGGGGGTCGAGGGCCTCGTGGAGCTCTATGGCCAGACCGGCTCCGCACGGTTCGCCGTAGAGGCGGCCCGTGTCGGCGGCGAGGGCCTCGACCAGGGCGCCCAGCTGGTCCGCGGTGCAGTCGTCGAAGCCGGCGGAGCGGACGGTGGTGGCGGCGACCGACAGGGACGTACGGGCGCAGGTGCCGCCTGCGGCCAGGACGGCGAGGGCGACGGTGTGGACGGCGTCGCGGAGCATCGCCGAGAAGCGGGTGGTGGTGGGGTGGTCGAGGACGTCGGTCGCGTAGTGGCGGCGGCAGGCCGCGCACTCCACCACCGGGCCGGTCTCGCCGCGCGGCAGCACGGGCACCCCAAGGAGCGTGAAGCGGCGGCGGCCGGTGAGGCGCTGGTAGTTGCGGTCGCCTCCGCAGCCCGGGCAGAAGAACTCGCCGTCGCCGGTGCCGGTCCACGCGGTCCGGGTACCCATGACGCGCGAGAGCCCGGCGACACGGCCGACCGGTCCCCGTGATCCCCGTCCTGGCAGCACGTCGCACCTCCGTAACCCCACGGCAACATCGCCGCGCTTGCGTGATGTTAGCCACATCGGTGAGGCGCAGTCAGCACTCCGGACGAGCCCTTCCCGGTCCGCGCACAAGGTTTGGCCGGTTAACGACGGCCCCCGTCCACCGGAATCCGGTGAACGGGGCCTTCAAACCGCCGGTCAGGCTGGTCAGCGCGTCGCGCGGTTGACGGCGGAGACGACCGCCTTCAGCGACGCACGCGTCGTGTTCGCGTCGATACCGATGCCCCACAGGACCTTGTCCTCGATGGCGACCTCGATGTAGGAGGCGGCCTGCGCGGAGGCGCCCTCGCTCATCGTGTGCTCGGAGTAGTCGAGCAGGCGGGCGTCAATACCCATGCCTTGCAGCGCGTGGAAGAACGCCGAGATCGGGCCGTTGCCGGTACCGACCAGGGTGGTCTCCGCGCCGTCGACCTCGGCCTCCACGGTCAGCGTGTCCACGCCGTCCGTGTCGGTGGTCGACTGGTTGTTGCGGACCTGGATACGGCCCCACGGGTTGTTGGGGTTCGGCAGGTACTCGTCCTGGAACACGGCCCAGATGTCGCCGCCGGTGACCTCGCCGCCCTCGGCGTCGGTCTTCGCCTGGATGATCTTCGAGAACTCGATCTGCATCCGGCGCGGCAGGTCCAACTTGTGGTCGTTCTTCAGGACGTACGCGATACCGCCCTTGCCGGACTGCGAGTTGACCCGGATGACCGCCTCGTAGGACCGGCCGACGTCCTTGGGGTCGATCGGCAGGTACGGCACCGCCCACTCGATGTCGTCGACGGTCTTGCCCTGCTCCTTCGCGGACGCCTCCATGGCGTCGAAGCCCTTCTTGATGGCGTCCTGGTGGGAGCCGGAGAAGGACGTGTAGACCAGGTCGCCCACGTACGGGTGGCGCGGGTGGACCTCCATCTGGTTGCAGTACTCCCACACGCGACGGATCTCGTCGATGTCGGAGAAGTCGATCTGCGGGTCGACGCCCTGCGAGAACAGGTTCATGCCCAGGGTGACCAGGTCGACGTTGCCGGTGCGCTCGCCCTGCCCGAACAGACAGCCCTCGATGCGGTCGGCGCCGGCCATCAGCGCCAGCTCGGCGGCGGCGACGGCCGTACCGCGGTCGTTGTGCGGGTGGACGGAGACGCAGACGTACTCGCGGCGGGAGAGGTTGCGGCTCATCCACTCGAAGCGGTCCGCATGGGTCGACGGAGTCGAACGCTCCACCGTGGCGGGCAGGTTGAGGATGATCTCGCGGCCCGGGCCGGGCTGGTAGACGTCCATCACCGCCTCGCAGACCTCCAGCGCGAAGTCCAGCTCGGTGTCGGTGAAGATCTCGGGGCTGTACTGATACCCGAACTCCGTTTCGGGGCCCAGCAGCTTCTCCGCGTACTCCATCACCAGCCGCGTACCGTCGACGGCGATCTGCTTGATGTCGTCCTTGGAGCCGCGGAACACGACCCGGCGGAAGACCGGGGCGGTGGCGTTGTACAGGTGTACCGTGGCGCGCTTGGCGCCCTTCAGCGACTCGACCGTCCGCTCGATCAGGTCCTCACGGGCCTGGGTCAGTACGGAGATGGTGACGTCGTCGGGAATCGCGCCCGGTTCCTCGATGATCGACCGCACGAAGTCGAAGTCGGTCTGCCCGGAGGCGGGGAACCCGACCTCGATCTCCTTGTAGCCCATCTTGACCAGCTGGTCGAACATCCGGCGCTTGCGCTCGGGGGACATCGGGTCGATCAGGGCCTGGTTGCCGTCGCGCAGGTCGGTGGAGAGCCAGCGGGGGGCGGCGGCGATCCGGTTGTTCGGCCACGTGCGGTCGGGGATGTCGACCTGCTCGTAACGCCCGTACTTGTGGATCGGCATGGAACTGGGCTGCTGGCGGTTCGCCATGTTTGCGGGGCTCCTCTTGGTGTCCGAATGGACGGCCGACACGCAACGCGAAGCTCCGCGGGGAGGGAGTCGACCTGGACTACAGGCCCTCGCCGCGGCAGCTAAGAAGAAGCAGCCCGAAACGCATGATGCTGCGCAGCCTAGCCGAGCCGTCTCTGTCGCGCGGGGTCGTATCAGTATGCGGGACTGAGGGAGCAGGCTGGACAAAAGGTGCACAAGGTCACACCGTCCAGCTGGAGCGCCCCATCAGGGGCGCGGGGAACCGTGCGATCAACCACGACGAACCCGCAGCCCAAATCACACGCTGAGTCATACGGCGGTGACCAAGCGCAACCCATACAGCCACATTTCACCAATCAAGGTTGCCCCTAGTGACACGCTCCTAACGGAGTGCAATCGTTCGGGAATGACCAAAAACGGGGGCCACGAGCCCATCTTCTGCACCGTCGTCCCACCGCACGTCCTCGACAAACTCGCCCAGGCCGAGGACTCCGCACTCGCCGGCGCCGCCCGCCGCACCCTGGAGCGCGACGCGCTCGAACGCACCCGCCGCCGCCTGACGACAGTCATCGGCGCCCCCGCCATCGCCGCACCGGCCGACGCCGAGGCGGGCAAACCGCACCGCACGATCCACGACGCCGGGCACGCCACCACCCTGCCCGGCAAGCAGGTCCGCGGCGAGGGCGACGAGCCCGGCAAGGACGCCACGGTCAACCGCGCGTACGCAGGCCTGGGCGCCACGTACGAGCTGTTCTGGAAGTCCTTCGCGCGGGACTCGATCGACGGCAACGGGCTGCCGCTGGACGCGACCGTGCACTACGACCGCGACTACAACAACGCCTTCTGGAACGGCGAGCAGATGGTGTTCGGCGACGGGGACGGCGAGATCTTCCTCGACTTCACCATCCCGATCGACGTCATCGGCCACGAACTCAGCCACGGCGTCACCCAGTACACGGCGAACCTGACGTACTTCGGCCAGCCGGGCGCCCTCAACGAGTCCATGTCGGACGTCTTCGGCGCCCTCATCAAGCAGTACACCCTCGGCCAGACCGCCACGGAGGCGGACTGGCTCATCGGCGCGGGACTGCTCGCCCCGCGCGTCACGGGCACCGCGCTGCGCTCGATGAAGGCCCCGGGCACGGCGTACGACGACGACGTCCTCGGCAAGGACCCGCAGCCCGCGCACATGGACGACTTCGTCCGCACCGGCCGCGACAACGGCGGCGTCCACATCAACTCCGGTATCCCCAACCAGGCGTTCTATCTGGCCGCCACGGCCCTCGGCGGCCACGCCTGGGAGCGGGCAGGGCAGATCTGGTACGACGTCCTCACCGGCGGCGAGCTGAAGGAGCAGGCGCTGTTCGTCGACTTCGCCACGCTGACCGTGAAGGCGGCGAAGGACCGGTACGGGCAGGGCGAGGAGCTGACGGCCGTGCTGAAGGCCTGGGAGCAGGTCGGCGTGCGGACGCTGTAGTTCCGTACTAGACATGAAGCATGCGTATCGAAGTGCGGCGCACGGGCGGTTTCGCGGGCATCGAGCGGCACGCGGTGCTGGACACCTCGGGGCGGCCCGACGCCCTGGAATGGCACGCCCTGGCCGAGCGGGCACTCGCCGCCGGCCGGGGCTCACCGCCGCTCGGGGTGCCGGACGGCTTCGCGTACGAGATCTCCGTGGACGGGAGGACGGTGCACTGCGCGGATCCCCGGCTGACGGAGGAGCAGCGGGAGTTGATTTCGCGGGTACTGAAAGAAGGCGCGTAAAGAGGGCGCGTGGCCCTGGCACCGAACCCGGTAACAGGTCGTTCACCCTCAGCCGTTGACTTCCGTTACCGGTGGTACGGATGATCCGGCCATGGCGACGAACCCGATACCTCAGTTCCCGGCCGGCTTCCTGTGGGGCGTCTCGACCTCCGCGCATCAGATCGAGGGTGCGGCGGGCGAGCGCGAGCCGTCCGTGTGGGACGCCTTCTCGGCCGAGGCCGGCCGGATCAAGGACGGCTCGACGGCGGCTGTGGCCTGCGACCACTTCCACCGGTACCCCGAGGACGTGGCGCTGCTGCGTGACCTCGGCGTGGGCGCGTACCGATTCTCCATCTCCTGGCCCCGGGTGAACTCCCCCGGCGGGCTCGACTTCTACGACCGCCTGGTGGACGAGCTGGTCGCGGCGGGCGTACAGCCGGTGCCGACGCTCTTCCACTGGGATCTGCCGTCGTCGCTGGAGGAGGCGGGCGGCTGGCTGAACCGGGACACCGCCGAGCGTCTCGCCGAGTACGCCGCGACCGTCGCCGCCCGGCTCGGGGACCGGATCACCAAGTGGATCACCATCAACGAGCCCGCCGAACACACCCTGCTGGGCCATGCGCTGGGTACGCACGCCCCCGGCAAGCAGCTCATGTTCGACGCGCTCCCCGCCGCCCACCACCAACTGCTCGGCCACGGCCTCGCCGTACGGGCCCTGCGCGCGGCGGGCGTCACGGACATCGGCATCGCCAACTCGCACGGGCCGACCTGGCCGGCGTCGCAGGAACAGCCGGATCTGGAGGCGGCCGGCTTCTACGACCTGCTCCTGAACCGCCTGTTCGCGGAACCCGTCCTGCTGGGTGAATACCCGGAGGGCATCGGCGAGCTGATGCCGGGCACGGACATCGACTCCGACCTGAAGATCATCTCCGAGCCTCTCGACTGGTACGGCATCAACTACTACGCGCCGACGCGGGTGGGCGCCCCCGAGGGCGCGGACATCGAGTTCGGCGGTGTCACGATCCCCGCCGAACTCCCCTTCACCGTCAAGCAGATCGAGGGCGTCCCCGCCACCGACTTCGGCTGGCCCGTCGTCCCCGAGGGCCTCACCGAACTGCTGACCGGCTTCCGCGAGCGCTACGGCGACCGGCTGCCGCCCGTGGTCATCACCGAGAACGGCTGCGCGTACGAGGGCGTCGACGACCAGGAGCGCATCGCCTACCTGGACGGGCACATCCGGGCACTGCACCGCGCCTCGGAGGCCGGCGTCGACGTACGCGGGTACTTCGTGTGGTCGCTGCTGGACAACTTCGAATGGGCGGAGGGATACGCGCGGAGGTTCGGGCTGGTGCACGTGGATTACGACACCCTGGCGCGGACACCGAAGGCGTCGTACGGGTGGTTCCAGGAGCTCCTGCGGGCGCAGAGATGACGGAGACCGTATCCGAGGACTCCTCGGCATCCGAGGACCCCTCGGCCGGCCATGCCCTGGCCGAGCCCGTCGAGCGGGTCGGGCGGGGCTGGACGTCGGCGCTGGCGCTGGCCAACGGGTCGATCTGGGTGGGCTGGTACGGCCCGCTGCAGATCCTGCTGGCCCTCCAGGCGGAGGACTTCGCGCCCGGTTCGGGGATGTCGAAGGAGACGATGCTGGCGTGGGTGACGGGCGCCGGGGCGGTCGTCTCGCTCCTCGCCACGCCGCTGTTCGGCGCGCTGTCGGACCGTACGACGTCACGGTGGGGGCGGCGTACTCCGTGGATCGTGGCGGGGGCGGTGGGCGGCGCGCTGTCGTTGCTGCTGCTCGCGGGCGCGGGCGGGCTGTGGACCATGGTGATCGGCTGGTCCCTGGTCCAGCTGACGCTGAACGCGTCCTGGGCGGCGGTCACCGCGGCGGTGCCGGACCGGGTGCCACGCCTTCAACGGGGTTCCGTGGGCGGCTGGTTGGGCGCGGCGCAGATCCTCGGCGTGGTCGGCGGCACAGGGCTGGCGACACTGGCCGGCGGTGTGGGCGCGGGGTACGCGGCGTGCGCGGTGTTCACGCTGGCGGGGATGTTGCCGTACGTGGTGTTCCATCGGGACCTGCGGTTGCCGGCAGCCGTCCGCCCGGCGTGGTCCTGGCGGGGGTTTCTGGCCGGTTTCTGGCTGAGCCCGCGTCGGTATCCGGACTTCGGCTGGGCCTGGTTGACGCGTTTCCTGGTCAACCTGAGCAACAGCATCGGGCTTCTCTACCTGCTCTACTACCTGCGGGATCACGTCCGGTACCCCGACCCTGAGCAGGGCGTGCTGATCCTGACGGCCGTGAACGCGGTGATGCTGCTCTCGACGGTGGTGGTCGCGGGGGTGTGGTCGGACCGGGTGGGGCGTCGTAAGCCGTTCGTGTACTGGTCGGGTGTGGTGATGGCGGTCGCGGCGGGCACGATCGCGGCCTGGCCGACCTGGCCCGGCACGATCGTCGCCTCGGCCCTTCTCGGCCTGGGCTTCGGCGTGTTCGCGTCCGTCGACTTCGCCCTGATGACGGACGTCCTGCCGAAGGCCCTGGACCGCGGCAAGGACCTCGGCGTCATCAACGTCGCCAACTCCCTGCCCCAGGTGGCGGCCCCGGTGGTGGCCGCGCCGATCGTGGCGTATCTGGGCGGGTATCGGGCGCTGTATCTGGTGGCGGCGGTGATCGGGCTGGCGGGGGCGGTGTTCGTGGGGCGGATCCGGAGCGTGGAGTAGATCCGAGGCGTGGAGTAAATCCGAAGCATGGAGTAGATCACTCCATTCACTTCACCCACAGGGGACACAGGCAACGGATCCGCTCTCTGGCACCTCTTCAGTGGTGACCACCCCCGTCACTGAAGGGACGCACTGTGTCCACGCGTTCATCCAGCCCCGCCAGATCCTCCGGAGTCTCCCGAACTCGCCCCGCACGGCAGGCGATAGCCGTGCTCGTCGCCTCCGGCACGCTGCTCGCCACGCCCTCGCTCGCCGCGCCCGCCGCGTTCGCGGCCGCGCCACCGACCGATCTGCGGGTGGACGTGAACCGGGACGGGAACGTCGACGTCAAGGGCTCGACCGACACCGTCGGGGAGGACGGCTGGACCGTCGGGCGGGGTGCGCTGATGCTGCCCAACATCGATGACGACACCAAGCGTTGCCCGACCACCGGGCCCAAGGGCAAGCCGCTCTCCGACGCCAAGCTGGCGGCCTGCAACGACGCATCCGACTCCAAGGTGAACGGCACCGCCGACGCCGCCGACCTCGCCCGGGTGCGTTCCGTGCCTATGCGGAGTCTGAAGAGCGGGGCGCAGGGCATCGTCAAGGTCACCGCGGGTGCCGCGCAGACCCGGGTCTTCGTCAAGCGCGGCAAGAAGTGGGAGCCGGTCACGGCCAGGACCCGGCTGTCGCGGGCCGAGTTGCGCGCGGGCGTGGAGTTCGGTGTCGAGGCCCGGGACGTCATCCGGGACACGGCCAAGTGGGACGGGCTGGCCCGGATCCGGCTGAGCGTGAAGTCGAGCGCCGGCACCTCCTCCGACACGGTCGCCCTGCGCGTCGCCCCGCTCCTCACCCACCATCACCTGCAGAACGCCCAGCAGTTGCTGGTCACCAAGATCCCCGGCAAGGACGACTACGCGAAGCTCAACCGCGTCTTCCGCGAGGGCCTGGACAAGGCGGCGCGGAACGCCGGGATCACCCGGCCGACGGTGAACTTCACCAAGTACCAGGACGTCTGGGCGCAGGACTTCGTCGAGCCCGCGTACGTCAGCATGACCGGTGCGAACGGCAAGCGGCAGACCATGCGGGTGATGCTGCGCTCCGCGCAGATGGACCGAGACGCGGGCCGGGAGCTGTTCGAGAAGCTGCGCGGCCCCGACATCGGTGCCGTACAGGTGACCGGTGCCAAGGACTTCGAGGAGTGGACCCTCAACTCCATGGGCAACCTGGAGACCATCCCGCCGTACGCCCAGGGCGAGCGCTCCTTCCCCGCGGGCCGCATCATCATGGGTCACCGTCCCGACATCGGCTCCAAGCCGGCGAAGGTGATGCGTACGTTCCTGAAGTCCCAGGGCCTCCAGGACCCCCTGTTCCTGGACACCTCCTGGCTGCACGTCGGCCACGTCGACGAGTTCGTGCAGTTCCTGCCCGCCGACACCCCGCGCGGCTGGAAGATCGCCATCGCCGACCCCGAGGCCGGTCTGAAGCTGCTGCGCGACGCGAAGAACGCCGGGCACGGCTCGACGAAGATGTTCTCCCTGCCGAAGGACACGCCGAGCTCCATGCCCACGGAGACCATCTCCAAGGCCCTCGCCTCGAAGAACCTCGTCTCCGACAACAACCTCGCCACCCGCCGGATCGAGGCCAACCTCGCGACCCTCAAGCGCGAGACGGGCGTCACGGACGCCGAGGTCGTGCGGGTGCCCTCCCTGTTCACCCAGGGCACGGAGATGGTGGGCGAGACCCAGCAGGGCGGCACCGAGACCCGCCGTCTGCCCCGGCTGACCCGCCTCGGCGCGGGCGCCGAACTGCCGGAGGCGGCACGGGAGTACGGCCAGCAGCGGAACCTCGACCGGGCGACGGCCGGCGACGGTTCGGCGACGAGCGACGGGTTCGCGGCCGGCAGCCCCGCCGCCCCCGCCCCCTCCGTCATGACCAGCGCCTACATCCCCGGCGCCGTCAACGGCATCCTCCTCAGCCGCACCCAGTACCTCGCCCCGCGCCAGTGGGGCCCGGTCATCGCGGGCAAGGACATCTTCACCGAGGCGGTGACGGCCGCGTACACGTCCGTCGGCATGAAGGTGTCGTACATCGACGACTGGTCGACGTACCACCTCGGCATGGGTGAGATCCACTGCGGAACGAACACCCTGAGGAACACGTCGGCCGCCTGGTGGACGCGCTAGCGACCACCGAGCGGTACGACCCTCGCCGCCGCCCCGGGATGCCGGGGCGGCGGCGCTTTCATGCCGGGCCGGGGTTCCGCAGATCCTCCAGCCGCACCAGGGCGTCGCGGGCCTCGACCCGTTCCGCGGCGGTGAGCCGCACCCCCGCGGCGCGGGTGAGTACGGACGTCGCCGTCTCCTCGTCGCCGAGCCGGGCGGCGACATCGGCCCGCAGCACGAGCAGCCGCAGCAGCAGCGCGCCCGCCGGCCTCTCGTCCTCCAGCCCCAGCACCCGGTCGACGACCTTCGCCGCGGCCGCCGGATCGTCCTTCGAGTCCGCCAGCAGGGAGGCGTTGTGCAGGGCCCGCGCGAAGGTCTCCCGGGGTGCGGGCCGGTGGTGCTGATCCTCGCTCGTCGGCTGTCCCACGCGGATGCAGTTGCCGCCCGGATCGGTCATGAGGAACTGGCGTACGCCGTACGACATGTCCTTCAGCGGCCCGATACGCGGCAGCCCCCGGGTCGGGATCCGCCCGTAAGCCTCCTTGAGGCCGGCCCGGAACGCCGCGTACAGCCCGTCGACGTCGTCGGTCAGGACATAGCACGTGCTCACCGACTCGGTCGGCTCGTACTGCTTGAGCCCGAAGAACTGGAGCTCGATGCCGCCGCGTTCCACCACCGCGTACGGGTTGGGGCTGCGTTGCTGGAAGGTGACCTCGAAGCCGAGGGCCACGTAGAAGTCGAGAACGGGTCGGAGCGTCCGGCACGGAAGGATCGGAATCGTCTTCTCACCCATCCCCTCAGCCTAGTCAAACTTGACCAGAGTGCGCGACCGATAAAACCATCCCGCCGGGGCGGCGGAGCTGCCCGCCACCACCGCCGGTGCGATCAGCTCTCCGTCTCCGGAAGCAGCGCCGCTTCGTCCATCGACCGCAGCAGGCTCCGCGCGGGTCCGGCCTCCTCGGGCCGTACGGAGGAGGCGAGGCTCTCGACGATGGGTCGGCCGGTGTACACGGCCGCCCTGGCGGCCCGCTCCCAGCCCGGCTGCCGCCGGTAGTCGGCGCCGAGCCCGCCGCCCCCGGCCCTGGCCGCCGCGGCGGCGGCCGTCTGCCACTGCCGGGCCCGGCAGATGCTCTCCAGCAGCCCCAGCAACTCGGCCTTGCACGGCAGGTGCGGCGCACCGGCCAGTTCGAGGAGGAACGGCACGGCGGGGGCCGTGGCCTCGCCGACGACGAACCCCAACGCGCAGAGGGAGCCGCCGAGTTCGTCGACGGCGAGCCGGGCAGTGGCTTCGTCGCCGTACGCGATCCGGGTCAGCAGGGGCGGGATGCGCTCCGGGGACTCCCCTTGTGCGTCGCGCAGTCCGCCCAGCAAATCCGGGCGACGTCCTTCAACACAATCTCCACACTTGCCCCTCAGGATTCACCCGTCGCACGTCGATCACCACGCTGACTCGCTGACTCACGGTCACTAATATGTATACGCACGATGACACGATGGTGGAGGGGGACGCATGGCGATCGATGGGCAGGACGAGGACTGGCTGGACCTGGCCGACGCCGTGGAGGTGCTGCGCACCCAGTTGTCGGAGGCCCAGCGCCGGGGCCAGGGTTCCCCGCTGCGCTTCGTCCTGGGCGAGATCACCGCGGAGTTCGAGGTCGAGCTGGTGCGGACGCGGAACGGCGGCGGGGCGCTGCGGTTCGGCGTCGTGGAGGCCGACGCCCGTCGGGAGCGCTCGGCCAGGTCCACCCAGCGCGTGACGCTGACGCTGAAGCCGGAGCTGCGCGGCGAGCGCGTGACCGTGGGCGACGTCGAGTAGGCCGAGCGACACGGACGTCGAGCGATACGGGGGTGGGTCGATGCAGCAGGAGCATGTCGTCCAGGTTCGTGCTCGGTCTTTCGGCAGTGGCTATCTGATCGCGCCGCGGCTGGTGTTGACCGCCGCGCATCTGGTGCCGGAGAAGGGGGTGCGCGAGAAGATCACCGTGGCCGTGCCCGGGTCGGGCGTGCGGGTCGCCGCGGAGGTGCGGTCGTGGCGGTGGGACACCGTCGTGGACGCCGCCCTGCTGGAGATCGTGGCCGACGACCGGGACTGGCCGGTACCCGGCACCCTGCGGGGTGCCGAGGGTCGCCGCCCGCAGCGCTGGGGCCGGTTCGTGACGAGCGGGACCAAGATCCTGGTCGCCGCCCAGGGCTTCCCACGACAGCAGAAGACGAAGGACGAACAGAGCCACGCGGAACTGAGCCGCTCGGCCCGCGAGGAACTGGCCCGGGGTCGCGAGATGGTGAACGGTCATGTCCGACCCCACGGCGACGGCCCCTTCGAGATCCTCGACGTCGTGAGCCGGATGAGCTACGACACGGAAGGGCTCGACGGCGCTACCGCCGCGAACACCACCGCGATGTCCGGGATGTCCGGCGCGGCCGTCTTCGCCGAGGGCCAGGACCTGCTGCTCGGTGTGGTGCGCGACGACCTTCAACCGCACCAGGGCACTCGGCTGCTCGCCACGTCCAGCGAGGATCTGCTGGCCTGGCCGGAGTTCCGCGAGGTGATCCGCGAGGCGACCTCCGTCGATCCGCAGCCCGAACCGGTCGAGTACGCCGGCCTGTTGAAGCCGGCGCCGCCCAAACGGGAGGTGTGCTCCCCGTCCATGCTGCTGCGGGCCGACGCCGAGGTGGTGTCGTTCCACGGCCGGGAGGACACGCTCGAGGAGTTGGAGCGGTGGTGCGAGGAGGACGCGGACGGTCTTCCCTCCGTCCGGGTGCTCACCGCGCAGGGCGGGCAGGGCAAGACCCGGCTGGCACGACAGTTGATGGCACGGCTGCGGGACCGCCACTGGGTCGCCGGTGAAGTCCAGGGCGCCCCACGGGACGAGCCACACCCCCTGCACACCCTCCCGCACCCCTTGCACGCCCTCCAGTACCCGTTGCTCCTGGTCGTCGACTACGCCGAGACCCGGCCCAAACTGGTCCGGCAGCTGCTGGCCCACGCCGAGGAAGTCAGGCATCCGGTACGCCTGTTGCTGCTCGCCCGCTCGCTCGGCTCCTGGCAGAGAACCGCGACCGGTGACCTCCGCGCCAACGAGATGAGGCTGCACACCCTCAGCCCCCGCGACGTGGACCGGGAGCACGCGTTCCGGACAGCGGCCCGGGACCTCTCCCGCCGGCTGGCCGAGGCGACCCGCGAGAGGGACGTCGACTGGCGCGGCATCGCGGACAGCCTCCCGGCGTACGGCGCCGGAAACGGTGGCCGGGGCACGGAAACGGCCCTGACCGTGCAGATGGCGGCCCTGACGGCACTGCTGCGCCGTGGGCGGGACCCCGAGAGGGACGAAGGGCCGCTGGAGGCCCAACTCCTGGAACACGAGTGGAAGTACTGGGAGGACACCGCCGATGAGTGGGAAATGGGGCCGCGCGCAAAGCGACTGCTCGATGCGGCGGTGGCAACGGCCGTACTGTGCCCCGCCCAGAACAAGGCGGAGGCGCGCAAGACCCTCGCCCGCCTGCTGCCCGGTGGATCACGGGAGCTGATCACCGAGTTCGCCCTCTGGCTGCGCGCGCTCTATCCGTCCGCCGAGGACCACTACTGGGGCCAGTTGGAGCCGGACCGGGTGGCAGAGTACCTCGCCTCCGAACAGATCATCGACGACGAGGAACTGCTTGAGAGACTCTTCTCCCGGGCCCCGGACCAGCAGCGGGCGCAGACCCTCACCGTGCTGGCCCGGGCCGCCGTGGCCCACGCCAACGAGGGCCGCGCGGAACAGGCGGGCCAGGTCGTCGAGCAGCTGCGCGAGACCCTGCGCTCCGTACCCGCCCACAAGCCCCTGACCGCCGCCATGCTCCGCGACCACTCCGACACCCTGCCCGAACACTCCCATGCGCTGCGCGACTACGCGCTCGACGTGGCCCGCGAACTGAGCCGGCTGTACCGCGACACCGGGGACACCACCCAGGTCGCCTGGGCCCTGCACAACCTCGCCGAGCGGCATTTGGCGGTCGGGCAGTGGGAGGAGGCCCAGGCGGCCGCCGCCGAGGCCGTGGCGATCCACGAACGGTTCGCGGGCCAGGAGGCGACGACGCACCGCGTGGAGCGGGCAGACTCGCTGCTGGCGCTGTCCCGTGCCCTGCGCATGACCGGACGGTTTTCGGAGGCATACGTCGCCGGCGAAGAGGCGCTGGGTCTGTTCCGCACGCTGGTGGCGGAAGGCGGCGAGGAGTCGGAGAAGCACGAGCGTGGCCTGGTACGGGCGCTCATCAGACAGTCAGGGGTGGTCTGGCAACTCGACCCGAGTGAGTTCCCCTTCGACACGATCGCCAGGTCCGACGAACACACGGAGGACGCCGTCCGACTCGCCCGCCGGCTGGTGGCTCGACACCCCGATCTGGACCCTCGACTGCTCTCCACGGCGCTGGCGGCGCGGGGCGCGAATCTCTGGCGCTTCCGACGGCACTCGGAGGCTTTGCCACTGAGCGAGGAGGAGGTCGAGGAGGCTCGCCGGTTGTGTGGGGAGAACCCCGACGCCTACACCGCCGACCTCGCGAGCGCTCTGATGGGCCTGAACCTCGCCCACAGCTCCGCCGAGCAACCGCCCGCCGAGGCGACGGCCCTGATACATGAGGCGATCGAACTGCTGCGCCCACTCGCCGAGGATCTCCCCCGGGTCCACCTCCCCGACCTGGCGCAGATGCTGCACAACCTTGCGTGGGACCAGTTCGACACGGGAGATCAGGCAGCGGCACGACAATCCATCCGGGAAGCGATCGAGCACCGCCGAGCCCTGGCCCGCGACTCCTACGGGCTCGCGGTGCCCAGCCTGGCCCAGTCGGTGAGTTCGCTCGCCACCTTCCGGTCGAAGGCGGGAGACGACGAGGCGGCGGTCGAGGGTTACCAGGAGGCCCTGGAGATCTACGCGCAGGCCGAACTGCCGCTCAGCGCGAGTCAGCTGGAGGCCCGGTCCGGCACCTCGCACAACCTCGCCCGCTCATACGAGGCGCTGGGTCGACTGCGGGAGGCGCGCGCGGCCCAGGATCAGGCCCATGGCATCCTGCGCCGCCTCAGTGAGTACAGCCCGAGGCTCTATAGGGAGGGGTATGCCAGCGCCCTCCATGACTTCTCCTACCTGTACCGCCGGCACGACCGGCCGGTCGCCCACCGCATCCAACTGCGCCAGGCGCTCCAGCTCTACCGCAAGCTGCCGCTCGACAGCACGAAGGAGCGCAAGGACCTGGCCTTCTGCCTGCAGGACCTCGGCTCCAGCTACGCGGCGTCCTGGCCGACGATGGACCGGGCGGTTCCCGTGCTGCGGGAGGCGTACGAGTTGCATAGGGAGCTGTCGGCCGACGACCCAGGACACGAGGTGAACCTGGCCGACACCTGCATGGACCTGACCCGTGCGCTGCTGGAAACGGGCGCCTACCCCGAAGCCGTCCGGATCGCGGAGCACGAGGTACGTCTTCGGCGCCGACTGCTCGCCACTGACCCGACCGGCCAGGAGTGGCGACTGGGTCGTGCTCTCCTGCGGCTGGCCGACGGGCAGACCCTGGCGGGGCGGACGGCCACGGCCTGGCGCACCGCGCTGGAGGCGGAGGAGGCCTGCCTGGCGCTGGTCAGGCACGCTGGTGAGGAACCGGGCCCCACGGCGTGGCTCCTCCACGACCTGGCCGGGACCCTGAGCCGGTGTGGCCGCCACGACTGTCGCCGGGCCGCCCGTGCGGTGCGGCCGGCGCGTCAGGCGGTCCGTCTGTTCCGGCGCCTGGTGGAGAAAGACCCGAGGAATCAAGCGAACCTGAGAACAGCCGTCACCAGACTGGCGAGGGTTCTGGACCGCATCGGCTACCACTCCGAGGCCATGGAAGTACAGCTGAGAAGAGGAGCATGACGGCATGGGATCACCACTCCACGACGACGAGGAGCGGGACGAATCGGCCGAGGACATCCGGCGTGATGAGGAGGACGCAGCCCGCCTGGGGGAGCTGTTCTATCCGCATGTCGCCGCTTTCGTCAACGACCGGCTCGTCCATCTGCTCACCACTACCGCCCTCGGCTCCGGGCGGGTGTGGTGCCCGGAGTGGTACCGGCACGCCGAGGCGCTCTCTCGGCTGGACTCCGTGTGGCGTGCCTGGGAGGCACTGCGCCACGACGCCGGCCTGGGAATGTCGAATTGGTGGACCCACCACCTCGACCCGAACATGCGCGCCCTCACGGACCCCGACACAGGACCGTTCTCGCGCTGCGCCGAAGGCCACCAGTCTTCCGGGCCGCTGCCCGTCATCGACCCACCGGAGGGGATCTTCATGGACCAACGACGTCCGGGCTCCGTGAACCCGTTCCTCCTCGACTGACCCGCCCCGCAGAGCCCCTCAGAACCCCAGCTTCCGCAACTGCCGAGGATCCCGCTGCCAGTCCTTCGCCACCTTCACATGCAGATCAAGGAAGACCGACGTGCCCAGCAGCGCCTCGATCTGCTTGCGGGACTTGATGCCGACCTCCTTCAGGCGCTTGCCCTTGGGGCCGATGATGATGCCCTTCTGGCTGGGGCGCTCGATGTAGACGAAGGCGTGGATGTCGAGGAGGGGCCTGTCGGCGGGGCGGTCCTCGCGGGGGAGCATCTCCTCGACGACGACGGCGATGGAGTGCGGGAGTTCGTCGCGTACGCCCTCCAGCGCGGCCTCGCGGATCAGCTCGGCGATCATGACCTGCTCGGGCTCGTCGGTGAGGTCGCCCTCGGGGTAGAGGGCCGGGCCCTCCGGGAGGAGGGGGACGAGCAGGTCGGCCAGCAGGTCCACCTGCTTGTCGCCGACCGCTGAGACGGGCACGATCTCGGCCCACTCGAAGCCGAGCTCCTTGCCGAGCTGGTCGATGGCGATGAGCTGCTCGGCGAGCCGCTTGCTGTCGACGAGGTCGGTCTTCGTGACGATCGCGATCTTCGGCGTCTTCTTGATGGACGCCAGTTCCTTCGCGATGAAACGGTCACCGGGGCCGAGCTTCTCGTTCGCCGGCAGACAGAAGCCGATCACGTCGACCTCGGCCCAGGTGGTGCGTACGACGTCGTTCAGGCGTTCGCCCAGCAGCGTGCGCGGTTTGTGCAGGCCAGGGGTGTCCACCAGGATCAGCTGGGCGTCGGGGCGGTGCACGATGCCCCGGACCGTGTGCCGCGTCGTCTGCGGCTGGTTCGCGGTGATCGCCACCTTCTGGCCGACCAGAGCATTCGTGAGGGTGGACTTGCCCGCGTTGGGGCGGCCCACGAAGCAGGCGAAGCCGGCGCGGTGGACGGCCTCGGCCGGCTGCTCGGATGACTGGGTACGAACGCTCATGGCGCCCATTGTCCCTGATCGCCGAAGCCCCGCCGCACTCACCACGGAACGTGAGCTTTCCGAAACCCCCGCGCAACGAAACACCCCGGAAACAAGCCTGTACACATCCGGAAATGCACGCCGGTGACCCTCTGACGAGCCCCCGCACCGTTGGAGATCATCGTGACCCTCGCCGCGCCCCTCGCCGCGCAAGGCATCGACACCGGCGACACCGCCTGGCTGCTCGCCGCCACCGCCCTCGTCCTGCTGATGACCCCGGGCCTGGCCCTGTTCTACGGCGGCATGGTCAGGACGAAGAGCGTCCTCAACATGCTGATGATGAGCTTCGTGTCGATCGCCCTGGTCACGGTGGTGTGGCTGGCCGCCGGCTACTCCCTCGCCTTCGGCGACGACGCCTTCGGCGGCCTCATCGGCGGCCTCGACCACCTCGGCATGAGCGGCCTCGGCCCCGACAGCGTCCAGGGCACCGTCCCCACCCTCCTCTTCGCCACCTTCCAGCTGACCTTCGCGATCATCACCGCCGCCCTCATCAGCGGCGCGATCGCGGACCGGGCGAAGTTCGGGGCGTGGCTGGTCTTCGTGCCGGTGTGGGCGCTGCTCGTATACGTTCCGGTCACTCACTGGGTGTGGGGGCCGGGCGGCTGGATCCTGAACAAGCTCGGCGCCCTCGACTTCGCGGGCGGCCTGCCCGTCGAGATCACCTCCGGCGCCTCCGGACTGGCGTTGTGCCTGGTCCTCGGCCCGCGCCTCGGGTTCAAGAAGGACGCCATGCGCCCTCATAACCTCCCGATGGTCATGCTCGGCGCCGGTCTCCTCTGGTTCGGCTGGTTCGGCTTCAACGCCGGCTCCGCGCTCGGTGCAGGCGGCCTGGCCGCCGCCGCGTTCCTCAACACCCTCACCGCCGGCTGCACCGGCCTCCTCGGCTGGCTCTTCGTCGAGCAGAAGCGCGACGGCCACCCGACGACGCTGGGCGCCGCCTCCGGCGCGGTCGCGGGCCTGGTCGCCATCACCCCGTCCTGCGGCTCGGTCTCCCTGCTGGGCGCCCTGGTCATCGGCCTCGCGGCCGGTGTCGTCTGCTCGTACGCCGTGGGCTGGAAGTTCAAGCTGAACTACGACGACTCGCTCGACGTCGTCGGCGTCCACCTCGTCGGCGGCGTCGTCGGTACGGTCCTGATCGGCGTCTTCGCCGTCGAGTCGATGACCGGCGGTGCCGAGGGCCTGTTGTACGGCGGCGGGCTCGCCCAGCTCGGCAAGCAGCTGGTGGCCGTGGTCGCCGTCGGGGCGTACGCCTTCCTCGTGACGTACGGCATCGCCAAGCTCATCGACAGGGCGATGGGCTTCCGCGCCGACGAGGAGCACGAGCACACGGGTCTCGACCTTACGGTCCACGCCGAGACCGCATACGATCACGGCGTCCTGGGGCACGGAGCCCCGGTCACCTCGTCCGCTCTCACCCCCCAGAAGGCCAAGGCATGAAGCTCATCACCGCGATCGTCAAGCCGTACCGCCTCGACGAGGTCAAGACCGCCCTCCAGGAGCTGGGCGTCCACGGTCTGACCGTCACCGAGGCCAGCGGATACGGCCGGCAGCGCGGCCACACCGAGGTGTACCGCGGCGCCGAGTACCAGGTCGACCTCGTCCCCAAGGTCCGTATCGAGGTCGTCGTCGACGACGCGGAGTCCGACGACGTCATCGACGCGATCGTGAAGGCGGCCCACACCGGGAAGATCGGCGACGGCAAGGTGTGGGCGCTGCCGGTGGAGACGGTGGTGCGGGTCCGGACCGGTGAGCGGGGGCCGGACGCGCTCTGAGCCAGTGGGCAGGGGTCAGGGGTGGTGCCGCCGATCCGAGCGGCACCACCCCTCACTCGTCATCAGTCGAACACGAACGGGCCCGGCGACTGTGCCGCGTCGGCGGTGCACGTCACGGTGAAGCCGAGGATCACCATCTGCAGCGAGCCGCCGAAGGCCTCCAGGCTGTCGCCGGAGGCGACGGTGCCGGTGAGGGGGCCGACGGTGACGCCGTCACCGAGCGCCATCGCCGGGTTCTCCGTGCCGCTGAAGACGGTCGTGCCACCGCTCGCCTTGACCATGGTGAGCGTGGACGCGATGGAGTCCTCGGAGAGGGCGATCGGGGCGGTGATCGCCTCCGAGGAGACGGTGATGGTGGCGGTGGTGCCGGTCTGCGTGGCCGTGAGCGTGGCCTCGCCGGAACCGCCGATCGTGCAGGTGGCGTTGATGGTCGCGGTCGCCGGGGCGACGGCCAGGGCGGCCGGCGCGAAGGCGAGGCCGGTGACGGCCAGCGTCCCGGCCGCGAGCGCCGCGCCGACTCCGAGTCGTATACGTCTCATCGAGCGATTCCCTTTCCGTGCAGGGGAGTTGAGGGAGTACGTCGTGATGCGTGTGGGGGCGGAACAATGCGCGGCCGCGCGGCGGAATCTGTCGACCCGCCAGATGAACGGGTCCATTGAGGCCCGAGCGGCGCGAGATTTCAAGGGATGCTCTACGGGTTGCGCCAAGGGTCGGCGAAAGTGGCCGAAGGCGTTCGCCCGGGTGCCGCCCAACTCTTCCGCATGGCCTGGACGTTGAGGTGATCTGTCCCTCGCCGCGCGAGTTGTCGGTCGCCGGGCCAGGGTGTCCACTCGCCCGCGCATGATTTTCGCCCAGCTCGGAGGGCTGTTACCGGCCGTAACACTACGCCGCGGGCGACCGCACGACGCCGCCCGCCGCGTCCTCCGCGCGGTCCTCAGCCCGCCGTCACCGTCGCCCGTACCGCCCCGTCCGGCCCCGCCACCAGCACCGGCGTCCCGGGCCCGCCGAGGTCCCGTACGGCCGCCCGGTCCTCGTCGGAGACGGTCTCCGCGTCGGTCACCACGGCTGCCGCTTCCAGGGACTTGGCGCCGGAGGCCACCGCCATGGCGACCGCGGTGCGCAGCGCGCTGAGCCGCAGGGAGTCCAGGGCCACGGTCCCGGCGACGTACGTACGGCCCGTCTCGTCGCGTACGGCCGCGCCCTCGGGCACACCGTTGCGGGCCCGCGCGGAACGGGCCAGGGTGACGATCTTGCGGTCCTCGGGGTCGATCACGCTGCTGTCGGTCATGAGCCGAGCATACGTAGCCGTACGCGCCGCCCGGACCCTCACCCCGCCACCGGGTACAGCGCCCCGCGCCGCCCCTCCGGCGAGGCCAGCCATTCCAGCTTCGCCGCGGTGTTCGCCTCGTCCAGCGGGGTGTGCAGGACGATGGTGAGGTCGGGCCGGACCGGCATCTTCAGCACGCTGGACTCCAGGCAGAGCAGCCCGACGACCGGGTGGTCGAGCTCCTTGCGGATCTGCCCGGCGTCCTCGATGTCCCGCTCCTCCCACAGGGCCGCGAACTCGGGGCTCACCGCCTTGACCCGCGCCAGCACGTCCTGGAAGCCCTCGTCGTCAGGCATGACCGAGCAGGCCGCCCGGAACTGGGCGACGACGGTGCGCGCGTTCTGCTCCCAACTCCGGGTGCGGGAGCGGTAGATGGGGTCGGTGAAGAAGTCGATCAGGCAGTTGTGCGTAGTGTCGGGGCGCATGCCGAAGGCCAGGGCGGCCGCGTCGTTGTGCAGGACGAAGTTGTAGTACATGTCCATGATGTGCGCCGGGTACGGCATCCAGGCATCGAGCATGCGCCGCAGCCCGTCGCACATGTCCTGCCGCTCGGGCTCGACCTCCGGGACGGGCGGGTTGAGCCCGGCGAGGACGTACAGGTGCCGCCGCTCGGTACCGCTGAGCCGCAGTACCCGGGCCACGGAGTCGAGGACCTGCGGGGAGACGGAGATGTCCCGGCCCTGCTCCAGCCACTGGTACCAGGAGGCGCCCACCCCGGCGAGGACGGCGACCTCCTCGCGGCGCAGTCCGGACGTACGGCGCCGGGCCCCGCCATCCGGGAGCCCGGCCTCCGCCGGGGAGACCCGGGCGCGGCGGCTCATCAGGAACTCGCGCAGTTCACGCAGACGATGCGCCTTGCCGGCGCCGGTCTCGGCAACGACGGTCACGTACCCCACTCCCCCGTACGGCTGTCTGGTGGTGCCACCACCAGGACAACTGCCCGCTCCCCACGGCTATTCCGGCCACCGCACCCTCGTGACCATGGCAATCGACACGTCCACCGACCCCGTACGACACGAACGCACCACCCTGTCCGCCCGCGACCGGTTGGTCCTCTTCGTCCTGTGCGCCGCCCAGTTCATGGTGGCCCTGGACTTCTCCGTCCTGAACGTGGCGCTGCCGGTGCTCGGCCGGGACCTCGGCATGAGCCAGTCGGCGTTGCAGTGGGCGGTGACCGCGTTCGCGCTGCCCTCCGGCGGTTTCCTGCTGCTCTTCGGCCGCGTCGGCGACCTGTACGGCCGCCGCAGGCTGTTCCTGGCCGGGCTGGCCCTCTTCGGCGCGGCCTCGGTGCTGGCGACGTTCGCCTGGGACCCGGCGTCGTTCCTGGCGGGCCGCGCGCTGCAGGGGCTGGGCGCGGCGGCGATCGTCCCGACCGGCATGTCCCTGCTGACCACCACGTTCCCGGAGGGTCCCGCCCGCGACCGCGCCCTCGGCATCTCGGGCACCCTGCTCTCCCTCGGCTTCACCTTCGGCATGGTGGCCGGCGGTGTGATGACCGACGTACTCGGCTGGCGCTCCACCATGGGCCTGCTCGCCCTCTTCGCCCTGGTCGTACTGCCCCTGGCCCCCGGTCTGCTCCCCGAGTCCCGCACCCCCGAACGCCCGCGCCTGGACATCCCCGGCGCGATCACCGTCACCGCCGGTCTGCTCTCCCTGATCTACGCCCTGTCGACGGCGGCGGACCGCGGCTTCGGCCACCCCGACGTCCTCGCGACCCTCGTCGCCGGCCTGCTGCTCCTCACGGCCTTCGTGGCCGTGGAGTCCCGCACCGACACGCCCCTGGTCTCCCTGCCGATGCTGCGCCGCCGCACGGTGGCGTGGGGCAACCTGGGCGGACTGGTCACCTTCTCGATGATGTCGACGGTGGTCTTCGTCCTCACCCTCTACTTCCAGGAGACCCTGGGCCTGTCCGCCTTCGAGACGGGTCTCGTCTTCGGATTCCAGGGCGTCCTGTCCGTCGTCGCCGGTACCTACGCCGCGAAGGTCATCGGCCGCCTCGGCGCCCGCACCACCCTCGTCGTCTCGCTCTTCGGCCAGGGCGTCCTCACCGCCGCCCTCCTCGCCCTCGGCACGGCCGGCTGGTCGGTGTGGCTCGCCGCGGCCGCCGTCTCCCTGGCCAGCATGTGCCACCTGGGCGCGATCATCTCGTACGGCGTCACCGTCACCTCCGGCGTCCCCGACGAGGAACAGGGCCTCGCCACCGGCTTGGTGACCTCCACCCAGCAGGTCGGCATCACCATCGGCATCCCGCTCCTCGGCGTCCTGGCGACGACCTCCGACGACCTGCTGACCGGCGTCCACCTGGTCCTGGCACTGGACACGGCGATCGTCCTCGCGGCGGCGGTACTGGTCGCGATCGGACTGCGCACCGCCGCGCGAGGCTCACGGGAAGGCAGTGGCTCAGGGACGGTCGAGACGCAGCCGCTCGGCTCGCGGTAGACCGGCCACGACCAGGTCGTACGAGTCCTCGATGAGCTCCCGGACCAGTCGGTCCGGGAGCTCCCCCTCGACGGTCACCGTGTTCCAGTGGCGCTTGTTCATGTGATAGCCGGGGGCGATCAGGCCCTCGTACTCCCCGCGTAGCCGGATGGCGTCCTCGGGGTCGCACTTGAGGTTGACCTTCAGGGGCCGCTCTTCGATCCAGCTCAGGGCGAACATCTTGCCGAGGACCTTGAAGACGGAGATCTCCGGGCGGAACGGGAAGTCCTCGACGGCCTCGTTGAAGGACAGGCAGAAGGCGCGCAGTTCGTCCGGGGTCACTCCGGCTTCGTCTCCTCGTCCGGGGGCTCGGTGGGACCGATCGGCTCCACCAGGACCGTGACGATCTTGTTCCGGCGGCCGGCCGCGGCCTCCGCCGTGAGCCGCAGCTCGCGCCCGTCGGGCAGTTCGACGACCGAGGAGGCCCCGGCGATGGGCACGCGCCCCAGAGCCTTGGCGAGGAGGCCACCCACGGTCTCCACGTCCTCGTCGTCGTAGGCCCCCAGACCGTACAGCTCGCCGAGGTCGGTGATGTCGAGGCGGGCGGTGACCCGGTGACGGTCCTCGCCCAGCTCCTGCACCGGCGGCAGTTCACGGTCGTACTCGTCGGTGATCTCGCCGACGATCTCCTCCAGGATGTCCTCGATCGTGACGATGCCGGCGGTGCCCCCGTACTCGTCGATGACGACGGCGACGTGATTACGCTCCTGCTGCATCTCACGGAGCAGGGCACCGGCGTTCTTGGTGTCGGGGACGAAGACGGCGGGACGCATGGCCGTGGACACCAGTTCGTTCTCGGCGTCCCGGCTGATGTGCGTCTTGCGGGCCAGGTCCTTCAGATACACGATCCCGACGACGTCGTCCTCGTTCTCCCCCGTGACGGGGATACGCGAGAAACCCGACCGCAGGGCCAGGGTCAGGGCCTGCCGGATGGTCTTGTAACGCTCGATGGCGACCAGGTCCGTGCGCGGCACCATCACCTCCCGCACGAGGGTGTCGCCGAGCTCGAACACCGAGTGCACCATACGGCGCTCCTCGGCCTCGATCAGCGACTCCTTCTCGGCGAGATCGACCAGCGCGCGCAGCTCCGCCTCGGAGGCGAACGGGCCGCGACGGAAGCCCTTGCCGGGCGTCAGGGCGTTGCCGATGAGGATGAGGAGCGGCGGGATCGGGCCCATGATCCGGGCGAGGGGCAGCAGGACGTACGCCGCCGCCGTGGCCGTGTTCAGGGGATGCTGGCGGCCGATGGTGCGGGGCGAGACCCCGACGGCCACGTACGAGACGAGGACCATCACCCCGATGGCGACGACCAGCGCCTCCCAGGTCTCCTCGAACTCCTGCAGACACGCGTATACGACGAGCGCGGCGGCGGCCATCTCACACGCCACGCGCACCAGGAGCGCGACGTTCAGATAGCGGGTCGGGTCGGCCGCGACCTGGGCGAGCTTGGCGCTGCCGCGCCGCCCGGACCGTACGGCCTCCTCGGCGCGGAAGCTGGAGACCCGCGCGAGGCCCGCCTCCGCGCAGGCGGCGAGCCAGGCGACGACGACCAGGGCGACAGCCCCGCTGACAAGAGTCGCGCTCATGACACGGTCGGGGCCGGGGACGGGCCGGTCAGGCCCTTCTCCGCACGCCAGCCGTCCACGATGGCCGCCTGGAGACCGAACATCTCGGCCTTCTCGTCCGCTTCGTCGTGGTCGTAACCGAGCAGATGCAGCACCCCATGGACGGTGAGGAGCTGGAGCTCCTCGTCCATGGAGTGCTGCGTGTGCGCTTCCTTGCCCTGCTTCTCGGCCACCTCGGGACACAGCACGATGTCCCCGAGGAGCCCCTGCGGCGGCTCGGCGTCGTCCTTGGACGGCGGCCGCAGCTCGTCCATCGGGAACGACATCACATCCGTCGGCCCCGGCAGGTCCATCCACTGCATATGCAGCTGCTCCATGGCGTCGGCGTCCACGACGATCACCGAGAGCTCGGAGAGCGGGTGGATACGCATCCGCGTCAGCGCGTAGCGGGCGATGTCGAGGATCGCCTGCTCGTCGACCTCGGTTCCGGACTCGTTGTTGACGTCGATCGACATGGTGCTGTGCTTACTACTTCCCCTTGTGCCCGGCCTTGCCCCGGCCGCCCTTGTGCGTGCCGTTCTCCGTGCCGTGCGTGGTGTCGTACTTCTCGTACGCGTCGACGATACGGCCGACGAGCTTGTGCCGTACGACATCCTGCGACGACAGCCGCGAGAAGTGCACGTCGTCGAGCCCCTCCAGGATCTCCTGCACCTGCCGCAGTCCCGACTTCGTCCCGTTCGGCAGGTCCACCTGCGTCACATCACCCGTGATCACGATCTTCGAGTCGAACCCGAGCCGGGTGAGAAACATCTTCATCTGCTCGGGCGAGGTGTTCTGGGCCTCGTCGAGGATGATGAAGGCGTCATTGAGCGTACGGCCACGCATATATGCGAGGGGTGCGACCTCGATCGTTCCGGCCGCCATCAGGCGGGGGATCGAGTCGGGGTCGAGCATGTCGTGCAGCGCGTCGTACAGGGGGCGCAGGTAGGGGTCGATCTTCTCGTAGAGCGTGCCGGGGAGGAAGCCCAGGCGTTCGCCCGCCTCCACCGCCGGGCGGGTGAGGATGATGCGGTTGACCTGCTTGGACTGGAGGGCCTGGACGGCCTTGGCCATGGCCAGGTAGGTCTTGCCGGTGCCGGCGGGGCCGATGCCGAAGACGACGGTGTGCTTGTCGATGGCGTCGACGTAGCGCTTCTGGTTGAGCGTCTTGGGGCGGATCGTGCGACCGCGCGAGGAGAGGATGTTCTGGGTGAGGACCTCTGCCGGGGTCTCCTCGGGGCCCTCGCCGTTCTCGCTCGCCCTCAGCATGGCGATCGAGCGTTCCACTGCGTCCTCCGTCATCGGCTGTCCGGTGCGGAGCACCAGCATCATCTCGTCGAACAGGCGCTGGACGAGAGCGACTTCGGGGGCGTCGCCGACCGCGCTGATCTCATTGCCCCGGACATGGATGTCGACCGCCGGGAAGGCCTTCTCGATCACGCGCAGGAGGGAGTCGCCGGAGCCCAGCACGGTGACCATGGGGTGGGCCGCCGGGACGGTGAACTGTGCTCTCGCCTGACCCTGCGCGGGGGTGTGAGCTGTGGGTGTCTGAGTCATGGGCCGGCTCGTAGGCCGCACGTCCTCCTTTTGCGACTCGCATGCCCCTGAAGGGGGCCGCGCTTGCGATTCAAGGGTACGACGTGGGGGTGACAGTGCCGTAGGGCTTTTCGCGGTCTCGGGAGAGCTCGGGGCTTGCTGTGGTCTCCGGACTGCGGGTTGTTCGTGGCTGGTCGCGCCCACGCGGCGGAGCCGCATATCGATACAGCCCCGCGCCCCTTTGGGGCGCGGCTGCCCTGCCCCCCAGGTCACAAGGCCTCCACCCTTCAGCGCCAGATCGGTGACCCCGCTCCTCCCGGGCTCGTTGCCTCGATCTTCGCTCTCGCCTCTCTCATCACCCGCACGATCCGTCGCTCGTGTTCCGGGGTCAGGCGGGCGACCGGGACCGAGCAGCTGATGGCGTCGTGGGGCGGGGTGTCGTAGTGGAGGGCGAAGCCGAAGCCGATGATGCCGGGGACGCCCTCTTCGCGGTCGACGGAGTAGCCGCGGGCGCGGATGGTGGCCAGGTCGGCGGCGAGTGAGGCGCGGGTGGTGTGGGTGTGGGGGGTGAGGGCCTCGTAGGGGCCGTAGGGGAGGTCGGTGTCGGGGCGTTCGGCCAGGAGGGCCTTGCCGAGGGCGCCGGCGTGGGCGGGGAGGCGGCGGCCGACGCGGCTGATCGTGCGCAGGTACTCGTGGGACTCGCGGGTGGCGAGGTAGGCCACGTTCATGCCGTCGAGGCGGGCGAGGTGGATGGTCTCGCCGAGGGCCTCCGACGCCTCGTCGAGGTAGGGGCGTACGGCGCGGACGCGCGGGTCGGTGTCCAGGTAGCTGGTGCCGGTGAGCAGGGCGCGGATGCCGATGCCGTAGAGGGAGCCGGTGGTGTCCGTGCGGACCCAGCCTCGGGCGATCAGGGTCTGGAGGAGGGCGTACATGGAACTGCGGGGGACCTTGAGTTCGTCCGCGAGTTCCTGGAGGCGGGCGGGGCGGTCGCCGCGCGCGGCCAGGAGTTCCAGCAGGTCGACGGTGCGCGCGGCGGACTTCACCTCGCGGACGCCGCCCGCGCCGCCCTCTGTCTCCGACGTCCCCGACATGTGCCGATCGTAAGAGAGGCGTGTACGGCCATTGACGCTGAGGGTTCGTCTATCTAACCTCCATCTTCATACGTAGATGATGTCTACATAGGGAGATGGCCCTCGTGACCCGCGATCTGACCATCACCGAGGTCCGGCTGACGCCGATCCTGGTCGCCGATCCGCCGCTGCTGAACACGCAGGGCGTGCACCAGCCGTACACGCCCCGACTGATCGTGGAGGTCGTGACCGCCGACGGGGTCACGGGCCTCGGCGAGACGTACGGGGACACCAAGTACCTGGAGCTGGCCCGGCCGTTCGCGGAGAAGCTGGTGGGCCGCCAGGTCAGTGATCTGAACGGGTTGTTCGTCGTCGCCGACGAGGTGGCGGTCGACGGGTCACGGGTGTCCGGTCAGGTCGACGTGGGCGGCCTGCGCGGTGTCCAGACCGCCGACAAGCTGCGGCTCTCGGTCGTGTCGGGGTTCGAGGTCGCCTGTCTGGACGCGCTGGGCAAGGCACTGGGGCTGCCCGTGCACGCGCTGCTCGGCGGCAAGGTGCGGGACGCGGTGGAGTACAGCGCGTACCTCTTCTACAAGTGGGCCGACCATCCCGAGGGCGTCGCCTGCGAGAAGGACGACTGGGGTGCGGCCGTGGACCCGGCGGGGGTCGTCGAGCAGGCCCGGAGGTTCAAGGAGCGGTACGGGTTCACGTCGTTCAAGCTCAAGGGTGGGGTGTTCCCTCCGGAGGAGGAGATCGCCGCGATCCGTGCGCTCGCCGAGGCGTTCCCCGGGCATCCGCTGCGGCTCGATCCCAACGGGGCCTGGTCCGTGGCGACTTCGCTGAAGGTCGCGGACAAGCTGGGTGACGTGCTGGAGTACCTGGAGGATCCGGCGCTCGGTACGGCCGCGATGGCCGAGGTCGCCGCGGGATTGAAGGGGGCGGCGCGAAGCGCCTCGGACAAGGGCGGTGGTGGGCGACGGGCGGGCGTGCCGCTGGCCACCAACATGTGCGTGACGACGTTCGCCGAGATCGAGGAGGCGTTCACGAAGGGGGCCGTGCAGGTCGTTCTCTCCGACCATCACTACTGGGGCGGGCTGCGGAACACCCGTGAACTGACCGCCATCTGCCGTGCGTTCGGGGTCGGGGTGTCCATGCACTCCAACACCCACCTCGGGATCTCCCTGGCCGCGATGACCCATGTCGCGTCCACCGTGCCTGGCCTTCACCACGCGTGCGACTCGCATTATCCGTGGCAGTCGGAGGACGTGCTGACCGAGCGGCTCGTCTTCGAGAACGGGGTGGTGCGGGTGTCGGACGCGCCGGGGCTCGGGGTCGAACTCGACCGCGGCCGGTTGGAGTTCCTGCATCAGCGGTGGCTCGACGACGACGGGGCGCTGCGGGACCGGGACGACGCGGCGGCGATGCGGGCCGCCGACCCGACGTGGGTGACCCCGACCGTGCCCCGCTGGTAACGCCGGGTTCCTTTCGCCCCCGCCTTCCGGCTCGGTTCGGTCGGCGTGTTGGCGGGTGCGGGTGGGTGGGGGCTGGTCGCGCAGTTCCCCGCGCCCCTGAAAGAC
>NZ_VTHJ01000037.1 GCF_008386495.1 Streptomyces tailanensis
CCGGATCCGCCACACCGCGCGGGCCGGATCCGCCAGATTGATCGAAACCAGATACGCGCCCTAGCCGGCCACAGGGGCGGGGCTCGCCTCTCGATCAGGCCCGGGCGCGGTCCCGGGCGGCCCGACCCGGCGGCGTACGCTGGTCATGGCATCGCATCCCCATATCCGGAGCACCTTTTTCGTGAGTGAGCAGTCCCGCCGTCCGCGTAAGCCGGGCACGTCGTATCGCCGTCCCCAGAAGGACCCCGTCCGCATGCTCGCCTTCGAGGCGTTGCGGGCCGTGGACGAACGGGACGCGTACGCGAACCTCGTTCTGCCGCCGCTGCTGCGCCGGGCGCGGGAGAAGGAGGGGCCCGACAAGTTCGACGGGCGGGACGCGGCGCTGGCGACCGAGCTGGTGTACGGGACGCTGCGGTGGCAGGGGACCTACGACGCCGTGATCGCCGAGTGCGTGGACCGGCCGTTGCGCGAAGTGGATCCGCCGGTGCTCGATGTGCTGAGCCTCGGCGTGCACCAGCTGCTCGGGACGCGGATCCCGACGCACGCGGCCGTGTCCGCCTCCGTCGATCTCGCCCGGGTCGTGCTTGGTGACGGGCGGGCCAAGTTCGTGAACGCCGTACTGCGGAAGGTCGCGCAGGACGATCTGGACGGCTGGCTGCGGCGGGTCGCGCCCCCCTACGACGACGATCCGGAGGAACATCTCGCCGTCGTGCACTCGCATCCCCGATGGGTCGTGTCGGCGCTCTGGGATTCGCTCGGCGGCGGGCGGGCCGGGATCGAGGACCTGCTCGAAGCCGACAACGAGCGGCCCGAGGTGACGCTGGTCGCCCGGCCCGGGCGGGCCACCACCGAGGAGCTGCTCGGGGAGCAGTCCGCGGTGCCGGGGCGCTGGTCGCCGTACGCCGTGCGGCTCGCCGAGGGCGGGGAGCCGGGTGCCGTGGACGCCGTACGGGAAAACCGTGCGGGTGTGCAGGACGAGGGCAGCCAGCTCGTGGCACTCGCCCTCGCGAACGCGCCGCTCGACGGGCCCGACAAGGCGTGGCTGGACGGTTGTGCCGGGCCCGGCGGCAAGGCCGCGCTGCTCGCGGCGCTCGCCGCCGAGCGGGGGGCCGTACTGCTCGCCTCCGAGAAGCAGCCGCACCGGGCGGGGCTGGTCGCCAAGGCGCTCGACGGAAACCCCGGGCCGTATCAGGTGATCGCGGCCGACGGGACGCGCCCGCCGTGGCGGCCGGGTTCCTTCGACCGGGTGCTGATGGATGTGCCCTGCACCGGGCTGGGGGCCCTGCGGCGGCGACCGGAGGCCCGTTGGCGGCGGCGGCCCGAGGACCTGGAGGGCTTCGCTCCGCTGCAACGGGCGCTGCTGCGGACCGCGTTGGAGTCCGTACGGGTCGGGGGAGTCGTCGGGTACGCGACCTGTTCCCCGCACCTCGCCGAGACTCGCGCGGTCGTCCAGGACGTGCTCAAGCAGTACGGCGACACGGTCGACGTCGTCGACGCGCGGCCGCTGCTCGCGGGCGTACCGGAGTTGGGGGAGGGGCCCGATGTGCAGTTGTGGCCGCATCTGCACGGGACGGACGCGATGTACCTGGCGCTGATCCGCCGTACCGCTTGAGCCTCGCCACGGACAGCGTCTACTCCTGTTCCGGGGACTCGTCGGAGTAGTCGTCGGGGAGTTCCCGTACGTCGGCGTCAGGTGAGGTGCGGGCGGCGCGGAGGAGGACGTCCATGAGTGCGGTGTCGCCGATGTCCTCGAACAGATGGGCAAGGCAGCGCATCGTGATGACGTCCGACAGCTCCTCCTCGTCGCGCAGGGTCTCGGCGACCAAGGGGGCCAGGTCGTCGTGGAGGTCGGTCGTCCTGCTGAGTGTGCGCAGGATGTCGCGGCCCCAGATGCCTGCCTTATTGACGCTCAGGCAGCACTCGTAGAGCTCCGGGAGCAGGGTGTGGACCAGGCGTGGGTGCTCAGCGCCCACGTCGCGCAGCAGATTCAGCACGCTGAGGGTGTTCCTGCCCTTGCGCAGGTCCCTCCGCAGAGCCGGTGCCAGATCCCCCGCGAGGGCCCGGTTCTTGGCGGACGCGTACTCCTCCTCCGCCTCACGGAGGGTTTGCCGGGCGATGTGGACGTCGTGGCTCGCCCCCAGGTAGTCGGCCCACAGACGGCCCGGATCGTCCTTCTCCAGTACGTCTTCCAGTTTGTCCACGATGTCGTCCAGCCAGCTCACTCGGCCTCCCCCTGTCGACGTCTGAGACCGCTGGGTCGGCCTGATGGTTGTCCTCCGCGCGTGCAAACCGGTGCGGCCACCACACCCTCGGGCCCACATCCAGGAACAGGGCCGTGACCAGGACGGACCGTACGACGAAGGTGTCGAGGAGGACGCCGAGGGCGACCGCGAAGCCGATCTCGGCGAAGGCGACCATGGGGAGGGTGCCGAGGGCGGCGAAGGTACCGGCGAGGACGAGGCCCGCCGAGGTGATCACCGCGCCCGTCGCCGCGAGGCCCGTCACCACGCCCTTGCGGGTGCCCTGGTGGGCGGCCTCCTCGCGGATGCGGGCGGTCAGGAAGATGTTGTAGTCGATGCCCAGGGCGACCAGGAACACGAAGACGAAGAGCGGGAAGTCCGTCGACTCGCCCGCGTAGTCGAAGAGGTACCGGAAGGCGAGCGCGCTGATCCCCAGCGCGGCGGCGAACGACAGGATCACCGTCCCGATCAGCAGCAGAGGGGCGATCAGGGCGCGGAGCAGGAAACAGAGGATCAGCAGGACCACGACGAGCACCAGCGGGATGATCAGTGGTGCCGTCAGGAAGAGCACCACGAGCCACAGCACCAGCACGACCCACTTGGCGCGCCGCCCGCAGACCAGGTGCCCGATGCCTCGGCCGCCCGTCCCGGGCTCCGTCACGGCCGCCCCCGCAGCCGCAGGTAGGGCCGCCTCCGCGGCCGAAGGTATGGACCGATGCCCGCGAACCCCCGCTGCCATGGGAGGCTTGGTGCATGGCCGCGCAGATCAACCCAAGCATCCTGTCCGCCGACTTCGCCCGTCTCGCCGACGAGGCGAAGGCGGTCGAAGGGGCCGACTGGCTCCATGTAGACGTGATGGACAACCATTTCGTCCCGAACCTCACGCTCGGTGTGCCGGTCGTGGAGTCCCTGGCCCGTGCGACCGAAACGCCGCTGGACTGCCATCTGATGATCGAGGCCCCCGATCGCTGGGCGCCCCAGTACGTGGAAGCGGGTGCCGGTTCCGTCACCTTCCATGTCGAGGCGGCCGCGGCACCGGTGCGGCTCGCCCGCGAGATCCGGGCCAAGGGAGCCAGGGCCTCCATGGCGCTCAGGCCGGCGACGCCGATCGAGCCGTTCGAGGATCTGCTGCCCGAACTCGACATGGTGCTGATCATGACGGTCGAACCGGGCTTCGGAGGCCAGGCCTTCCTCGACATCATGCTCCCCAAGATCCGCCGGACCCGCGAGTTGATCAGCAAGCACGGCCTCGACCTGTGGCTCCAGGTCGACGGAGGTGTCTCCACCTCCACCATCGAGCGCTGCGCCGAGGCGGGCGCCGACGTCTTCGTCGCCGGTTCCGCGGTGTACGGGGCCGACGACCCGGCCGAGGCCGTCCGCGCGCTGCGTGCCCAGGCGGACGCCACGACGGCCACCGCCGCCTGGGCCTGCGGACACTGAGAACAAGGGCACGACAAGAACAGGGGCACGACCGTGCGATCGCTGGGCCCAACGAGGCAGGTCAGGCGACCAGCGGGCCAAGGGAACGTGAACGGCGCTCCTTCGGGCTGATCGAAAACGCCGGATCTGCAAGGATGAACGGCGTATCCATGTGTGAAGAGCAGTGAGGAGATGGCCGTGTCGGGTATGTCGGCGGGCCGGTCAGCAATGCGGATGGGACCCGCTGAGCTGGTTCAGGCGGCAGCCATGGCGCGCCGCTTCTACCTCGAGGGCAAGTCCAAGATCCAGATCGCCGAGGAGTTCGGCGTGAGCCGCTTCAAGGTGGCCCGTGTCCTGGAGACCGCCCTCGAACGGGATCTCGTACGCATCGAGATCCGCGTCCCCGCCGAGCTGGACGCCGAGCGTTCCGACGCCCTGCGCGCCCGCTACGGCCTCAGGCACGCCGTGGTCGTCGAGTCCCCGGCCGAGGCCGAGGAGTCGCCCGACCCCGAGAATCTCGGCGAGGTCGCCGCGGACCTGCTCGGCGAACTCGTCAACGAGGGCGACGTCCTGGGCCTCGCCTGGGGACGCTCCACCATCCACATGGCGGCCGCCCTGGACCGGCTGCCGCCCTGCACAGTGGTGCAGCTGACGGGCGTGTACGACGCCGGGACCGCCGAGCGCGGCTCGGTGGAGGCGGTTCGGCGGGCCGCGCAGGTGTCGGGCGGCGACGCCCACCCCATCTACGCGCCGATGCTGTTGCCGGACGCGGCCACCGCGGCCGCGCTGCGCAACCAGACCGGGATCGCCCGGGCCTTCGAGTACTTCGACAAGGTCACGGTCGCCTGCGTCTCCATCGGCTCCTGGGAGGCCGGCATCTCGACGGTGCACGACATGCTCACCGAGGAGGAGCGCTCCCACTACGCGTCCCTCGGGGTCGCGGCCGAGATGTCGGCCCACCTCTTCGACGCCGACGGCCGCCGGGTCGGGCGGGACCTCGGCGAGCGGTGCATCACCGTCAAGGCCGACCAGCTGCGCCGTATCCCGGAGGTCGTCGCGATCGCCGGCGGACAGCGCAAGGCCGCCGCCATCGACGCGGTACTGCGCTCGGGCCTGGTCACCAGCCTCGTCACCGACACCTCGGCGGCGGACTCCCTGCTGACGGCCGGTCAGACCCCGCGCCCCGCGCTCAACCGGGCCGACCCGGACGGGCCCTGACGGAAGGTCGTACCAGGTCATACGGGGAGAGCCGTGGCAGCGTGTGCGGGGAGTGCTGCCGCGGTTCGTCCCGGGGGCGGCCCGCAGCACATGGCACCGACGATCACCACGACCTGTTCAGCGCGGTCCTGACACGAAGGCGGTCTTGAGATGAGCGACGGCACGCTCGCCGAGGTACTGGGCGAGGGCGGCTGGGTCCACATCGAGCTGGATCTGAGCGGTGTCCTGGCCAAGCCCGCCTTCATGGACCGCTGCGCCCGCGCCCTCGCCCTGCCCGACTACTTCGGCCGCAACTGGGACGCCCTCGCCGACTGCCTCACCGATCTGTCGTGGGCGCCGCCAGTGCGGGGACGGCTGGTCGTGGTCACCGGCTGGCAGGAGTTCGCGCGGCAGGTGCCGCACGACTGGGGCATGGCACAGGACGTGTTCACGGAGGCCGTCGACCGGTGGCGCGGCACCGGCACCGAGTTCCAGGTGGTGCTCGCTCTCGGAGGATCCTCCTAGGCCGCCGACCGGCCCTCTGGATGATCTGTCGGGGCCGCTCATACCCGCCGACATGGGACAATGAAGTACGTGCTCTTCCCCCTGGCGGTCCTGCCAGGGGGTCACCTCTGAACGACTGGGATGTGCGGCACGTGCGTTTCCTCAATGACATCCAGCCCGCGTACGACCTGACCTACGACGACGTCTTCATGGTCCCGAGCCGTAGCGCCGTCGGATCGCGGCAGGGCGTCGACCTGGCTTCCCCGGACGGCACGGGCACCACCATCCCGCTCGTCGTGGCCAACATGACCGCCATCGCCGGCCGCCGCATGGCCGAGACGGTCGCCCGGCGCGGTGGCCTCGTGGTCATCCCGCAGGACATCCCGATCGAGGTCGTCACCGAGGTCATCTCCTGGGTGAAGAGCCGCCACCTCGTTCTCGACACCCCGATCGTGCTGAACCCGCACCAGACGGTCGCCGACGCGCTGGCCCTGCTGCCGAAGCGGGCGCACAATGCGGGCGTCGTCGTCGACGAGGAGCTCCGGCCGGTCGGTGTCGTCACCGACCGGGACCTCACCGGTGTCGACCGCTTCACCCAGCTCGAAGTGGTCATGTCCAGGGACCTGTTGCTCCTCGACGCGGACATCGACCCCCGTGAGGCCTTCAACCGGCTCGACCACGCGAACCGTCGCTACGCGCCCGCCGTCGACAAGGACGGCCGCCTCGCCGGCATCCTCACCCGCAAGGGCGCCCTGCGCGCCACGCTCTACACCCCGGCCGTCGACGCGAACGGCAAGCTGCGCATCGCCGCCGCCGTCGGTGTCAACGGCGACTTCGCGGGCAAGGCGAAGCAGCTGCTCGACGCGGGCGTCGACACGCTCGTCATCGACACCGCGCACGGGCACCAGGAGTCGATGATCAGCGCGATCAAGCTGGTGCGCGACCTCGACCCCCGGGTGCCGATCGTCGCGGGCAACATCGTCGCCGCGGAGGGCGTGCGCGACCTCATCGAGGCGGGCGCCGACATCGTCAAGGTCGGCGTCGGGCCCGGTGCCATGTGCACGACCCGGATGATGACCGGGGTCGGGCGGCCGCAGTTCTCGGCGGTGCTGGAGTGCGCGGCCGAGGCGAAGAAGTACGGCAAGCACGTGTGGGCCGACGGTGGCGTACGGCACCCGCGTGACGTCGCCATGGCGCTGGCCGCGGGTGCGTCGAACGTCATGATCGGGTCGTGGTTCGCCGGGACGTACGAGTCGCCGGGCGACCTTCAGCAGGACGCCAGTGGGCGGCTGTACAAGGAGTCGTTCGGGATGGCATCGGCGCGGGCGGTCCGTAACCGTACGAGCGAGGAGTCCGCGTACGACCGGGCGCGCAAGGCGCTGTTCGAGGAGGGCATCTCCACGTCGCGGATGTACCTGGATCCGGCTCGGCCGGGCGTCGAGGACCTGATCGACTCGGTTATCGCGGGTGTGCGGTCGTCTTGCACATATGCCGGGGCCGGGTCTCTGGAGGAGTTCGCGGAGCGGGCTGTGGTGGGGATCCAGAGTGCGGCCGGGTACGCCGAGGGCAAGCCCTTGCACGCCAGCTGGAGCTAGGGGGTGCTGTGCGGGACTTTCACAACGCCCCCTAGTCTCGCAGAGCCTCTCCCCAACTCCGCCGCGACTCCAGAGAAGTGATCCACCCGCAGTGCTGAACGATCTCGACGAACGCATCGTGCACGCCCTCGCCGAGGACGCCCGCCGCTCCTTCTCCGACATCGGCCAACTCGTCGGCCTGTCCGCGCCGGCGGTGAAGCGCCGTGTGGACCGGCTGCGGGCGTCCGGAGCCATCAGGGGATTCACCGTTCGTGTGGACCCCGCCGCGCTCGGGTGGGAGACCGAGGGGTTCGTCGAGATCTACTGCCGGCGGAACACGTCGCCGGAGACCATCCAGCGAGGGCTGGAGCGGTATCAGGAGGTTGTCGCCGCGTCGACCGTCACCGGGGAGGCCGACGCGGTGGTGCAGGTTTTCGCCTCCGACATGCGGCACTTCGAGCGGGTGCTTGAACGGATCGCCGGGGAGCCGTTCGTCGAGCGGACGAAGTCCGTTCTTGTGCTGTCGCCGTTGTTGCGGCGATATCCGTCTGGGCCGCCTGCCTGATCAGGGGTGCTTCGCCTACCATCGGGTTCATGACCTGGCGACATTGATCCACCAGTCGTGCCTCCCGAGGGCCGCCTCGGACGTCGTGCATCCGACGTCCTCATCGCCCCTTCGGGAAGGCCTCATGACACTTTCACCTGCGCGTTTGTCCGGCGCCGAGCACACCGGCACCAGCGGTGTCCGGCGGCTGACGGTCACGCTGTACGGTTACGCGTTCCTCGACGACTTCGTGCTGCTCTACCCGGTGTACGCGCTGCTGTTCAGCGACGCCGGTCTGTCGATCTGGGAGATCTCCTCCCTGTTCGCCCTGTGGTCGATCACCGGGATTCTGCTGGAGGTTCCCTCCGGTGCCTGGGCCGACGCCGTGTCCCGGCGGATGCTGCTCTGGCTGGGCCCGCTGCTCACCGGCGCGGGCTTCGCGCTCTGGGTGATCGTGCCGTCGTACTGGGCCTTCGCCCTCGGCTTCGTGCTGTGGGGGGTGCGCGGAGCGCTCGGTTCCGGTGCGTTGGAGGCACTGGTGTACGACGAGCTGGACCGGCTAGGCGCGGCCGATCGGTACGCGCGTGTCATCGGCCGGGCCCAGGCGGCCGGGATGGTCGCCGTGATGGCGGCGATGGGGCTGGCCGGGCCGGTGCTCGACCTCGGCGGCTATCCGGCCGTGGGCGCGGCGAGCGTGCTGGTCTGTGTGTTGACCGCGGCCGTGGCCACCCGGTTTCCGGAGCACCGGGAGAAGACGCTCCCGGGCGGTGACCGGGCCACCACTCTCACCACCCTGCGGGCCGGGCTCTCCGAAGCCCGCCGGGACTGTTCCGTACGCGGGGCCCTGCTGCTCGTTCCGGCCGTCGGCGCGGTGTGGGGTGCCCTCGACGAGTACACGCCTCTGCTGGTCCGGGACACCGGAGTGGCCGAGCAGACGGTTCCGTATCTGCTTCTGCTGATCTGGGTCGGGCCCACGATCGGGAGCCTGCTGACCGGCGCGGGTGAGCGGCTCGGCAGAACCGGGCTCGCGGTGGTGCTCACGGGCTCGGCGGTCGCGTTGGCGGTGGGCGCGCTGATGGGCACACCGATCGGTATCGGTCTTGTCGGGGTCGCTTTCGGTGGCTTCCAGTTCGTCAATGTCCTCGCCGACGCCCGCCTCCAGGACCGTATCGAGGGCGCCCGCCGGGCCACCCTGACCTCGGTCGCGAGCATGGGGACAGAGCTGGCCACGGTCGCGGTCTTCGGCACGTACGCGCTCATCGCCGCCTCCCGCGCCCACAGCACCGCCTTCGCCGTGTTCGCGGTGCCCTACCTGATCACGGCGCTCGTGCTGGCGGCGAGAACCCCGGTCGCCAAGACCCGGTAGCGAGCGCGCCCTTGACCAGCGTCTCCGGGCGGAGCGAGCCCTCCGCCCGGAGACGCGCAACGAATCGCCATCGTCCGCGTCGTGGACGCAACGAACCGCTCACGAGCGCGCAACGGCTCCTTCTTGTCCGCCCCGGCAGGCCCCCCGTACCGTCTACGTGGCCCCAGAATCCCCCCTCCGCCCCGGTGAGGAACACGCATGCGCATCGCCCTGCTCCAGAGCTCCGGCCGCCCCGGCTCGGTCGCCGAGAACCTCAAGGTGCTCGACGAGGCCGCGGGCCGTGCCGCCGCCGCGGGGGCCGGGCTGCTGGTCGCGCCGGAGATGTTCCTGACCGGGTACGCGATCGGCGACGACATCGGGCGGCTCGCCGAGCCCGCCGACGGGGACTCGGCCGACGCGATCGCCGAGACCGCCGGACGACACGGCCTCGCCATCGCGTACGGCTACCCCGAGCGCGACGGCGAGGCGGTCTTCAACTCCGCGCAGCTCATCACGGCCGCCGGCGCCCGTCTCGCCGGTTACCGCAAGACCCACCGCTTCGGCCGCTTCGAGCGCGACCACTTCACCCCGGGCGAGCAGCCCGTCGTCCAGGCCCAGCTGGGCGGCCTCCGCGTCGGGATCATGATCTGCTACGACGTCGAGTTCCCGGAGAACGTCCGCGCCCACGCCCTCGCCGGCACCGACCTGCTGATCGTGCCCACGGCCCAGATGCACCCGTTCCAGTTCGTCGCCGAGTCGATGATCCCGGTGCGCGCCTTCGAGAACCAGCTGTACGTCGCCTACGTCAACCGGGTCGGCCAGGAAGGGGAGTTCGACTTCGTCGGGCTCTCCACGCTCGCCGGACCCGACGGGGTCGCGCGCACCCGCGCCGGACGGGGCGAGGAACTCGTCCTCGCCGACGTCGACCCCGCCTTCCTCGCGGCCTCGCGCGCGGCGAACCCGTATCTGGAGGACCGTCGCCCCGGCCTCTACGGGTCCCTCGTCTGATCCCTCTCCAGCTTCACTTCTCACTTCAGTAGCTTTCGTGCAAGGAGTCCGTACCACCGTGCCCAACGCCATCGAGCACGCAGACGAGCAGCAGCCGCCGATCACCATGTTCGGCCCGGACTTCCCGTACGCGTACGACGACTTCCTCACCCACCCGGCGGGCCTCGGCCAGATACCGGCGACCGAGCACGGCACCGAGGTCGCGGTCGTCGGCGGCGGACTCTCCGGCATCGTGGCGGCGTACGAGCTGATGAAGACGGGGCTCAAGCCGGTCGTGTACGAGGCCGACCGGATCGGCGGGCGGCTGCGGACGGTGGGCTTCGAGGGCTCCGGCACCGAGGGCCTCACCGCCGAGATGGGCGCGATGCGCTTCCCGCCGTCCTCCACGGCGCTCCAGTACTACATCGACCTGGTGGGCCTGGAGACCCGGCCCTTCCCCAACCCCCTGTCGGAGGCGACGCCCTCGACCGTCGTCGACCTCAAGGGCGAGTCGCACTACGCCGAGACGATCGCGGATCTGCCGCAGGTCTACCGTGACGTCGCCGCCGCCTGGAACGCCTGCCTCGAAGACGGCGCCGACTTCTCCGACATGAACCGGGCGATGCGCGAGCGCGACGTCCCGCGCATCCGCGCGATCTGGTCGAGGCTCGTCGAGAAGCTCGACAACCAGACGTTCTACGGCTTCCTCTGCGACTCCGAGGCCTTCAAGTCCTTCCGGCACCGCGAGATCTTCGGCCAGGTCGGCTTCGGCACCGGCGGCTGGGACACCGACTTCCCCAACTCCATCCTGGAGATCCTGCGGGTCGTCTACACCGAGGCCGACGACCACCACCGCGGCATCGTCGGCGGCTCCCAGCAGCTGCCGATGCGCCTGTGGGAGCGCGAGCCGGAGAAGATCGTCCACTGGGCGCACGGGACCTCGCTCGCGAAGCTGCACGAGAACGGCGAGCCGCGCCCGGCGGTGACCCGGCTGCACCGCACCGCGGGCAACCGGATCACCGTGACCGACGCGAACGGCGACATCCGTACGTACGCGGCGGCCGTCTTCACCGCCCAGTCCTGGCTGCTGCTGTCGAAGATCGCCTGCGACGACTCGCTCTTCCCGATCGACCACTGGACCGCCATCGAGCGCACGCACTACATGGAGTCCAGCAAGCTCTTCGTGCCCGTCGACCGGCCCTTCTGGCTCGACAAGGACGAGTGGACGGGCCGGGACGTCATGTCGATGACGCTCACCGACCGTATGACGCGCGGGACTTACCTGCTCGACGACGGTCCGGACAAGCCCGCCGTCATCTGCCTCTCCTACACCTGGTGCGACGACAGTCTGAAGTGGCTGCCGCTGTGCGCGAACGAGCGGATGGAGGTCATGCTGAAGTCGCTCGGCGAGATCTATCCCAAGGTCGACATCCGCAAGCACATCATCGGCAACCCGGTGACCGTCTCCTGGGAGAACGAGCCCTACTTCATGGGCGCGTTCAAGGCCAACCTGCCCGGTCACTACCGCTACCAGCGGCGCCTGTTCACCCACTTCATGCAGGACCGGCTGCCCGAGGACAAGCGGGGCATCTTCCTCGCAGGCGACGACATCTCCTGGACGGCCGGCTGGGCCGAGGGCGCCGTCCAGACCGCCCTCAACGCGGTTTGGGGCGTCATGCACCACTTCGGCGGAGCGACCGACGCGACCAACCCCGGCCCCGGCGACGTCTACGACGAGATCGCGCCCGTCGAACTCCCCGAGGACTGAAGACCAGGCTAGACGCCGGCCGCGCGTGCCGACTCGTACACCTCCGCGGCCACGTCCTTGAGTTCCTCGGCGTCGCGCAGGTCGCCCTGGAGGTCGAGGAAGATCTCGTCGAGGCCGATCTCGGCGTGCGCCGCCAGGTCCTCGGCGAGTTGGTCGGCGTTGCCCTGGAACGGGTGGCGGTCGGTGCCCTCGTAGGCCTTGGTCTGGTAGGCCACGTTGATGCGCAGCACCGAGCGGAGCGGTCGGATGCGGCGGCGCTCGGCGGCCAGGTCGCGCAACTGGCGCCACTGGGTGGCCAGTTCCTCGACGCCCAGGCCGACCGGCAGCCAGCCGTCGGCGTGGTCGACGAGTCTGCGCTGCGCCCGTCTGGTGCCGGCGGGGAGCAGTATGGGTATCGGCCGGGCGGGCTTGGGGCCGACCACGGCGGAGGTGATCTTCGTGAGCCTGCCGTCGTACGACACCGGGTCCGGGCCCCAGACAGCCCGGCAGACCCCGATCAGCTCCTCCAGTACCTGGCCGCGTTCCTCGAAGGGGCGGACGGCCGCCGCGGCGTACTCGTCGTGCGACCAGCCGGTGCCGAGGCCCGCGACCACCCGGCCGCCGCTCGCCGCGTCCAGCGAGGCGAGGGACTTGGCGAGCTGGAAGGGCACGTGCAGCGGGGCGATGAGGCTTGTGCCCAGCCGTGCCCGCCGGGTGGCCGCTGCGGCCAGGGTGAGGGTGACCAGTGGCTCGGCCACGTGTCGGTACTGGTCCGGCCAGGGGAGGCCCTCCAGGCCGTACAGGCCCTGCGAGGGGCGTTCGGGGAACAGGGCCCGTTCGAAGACCCAGAGACTGTCGTAGCCGATGGATTCGGCCGTCCGCGCCACGTCGGGCACGTCCTTTCCGATGTCGTACTGCCGCATCTGGGGAAGGGCGAGCCCGAGTCGTAACGCCATGCCGTGCTCCTACGCGAGGGATCTTCTCAAGTTGAACGTATAACCTTCACAACGAGTTCTACGCGTGGCATGGGCGTCTTCTCGGCACCGCCTCAGCGCGGCAGCGGCGTCAGCAGCATCCGTCCCGCCAGACCCACGGCCGCGTCCAGACGGTCGCCGAACTCCTCGGCGAGCTCGGGGAGTCCACGCAGGACCCACAGTGCCCGGGCGGCCGACCAGCTCGCCTCACGGGCCCGTTCCAGGCTCCACGAGCCGAGCAGATGGGTGAGCGGATCGGCGATCTGGAGCAGATCGGGGCCCGGCATCAACTCCTCGCGGATGCGCTCCTCCAGCGAGACGAGGACATCGCCCACATGCTCGAACTCGTCCTCCAGATCGACGGGTTCGCAGCCGAGCGTACGACAGGTGTCCACGACGGCCAGCGCGAGATCGTGCCCGATGTGCGCATTGATGCCCGCCAGGGCGAACTGCAGCGGTCGTACCCCCGGATGGCGCCGGAACTGCAGCAGTGGCCGCCAGCACGCGGGCGCGCATCCGCCCTCGGCGACCCTCAGATACCGCTCGGCGAAGCGCACGTCGAGCACGATCGCGGCCTCGGCGTCCGGGAACAGGCCGGCGTCCAGGCGTCGGTCGATGGCCTCCGTGACGGTGAGGTAGACGCGGTTGAAGACCGCGACGCCGTCCCGCTCGGGCAGGACGGCGTCGAGGGCGCGCATACGGGAGACGACGGTGTCTACTGAGTCCACGGAATTGGTGAAATGTTCCAACTGCGCCATAAGGGGCAGGGTCCCAGGCCTAGGCTGACACCGGTGCCGCCGTGCCCGGCGCGTCCCCGGAACGGGGTAACGCGGGTGCGACGGGGAGTACCGGGAAGTGCCGTGAGGCAGGGGAGCCTCAAGTCCGGGAGCAGGGGGGAGCGCCACGTGTCAGGCTTACGTGCCCAGCGTCTGGCCGCACGCCGAGCCGAGCGCAGGCGGGCGGTGAGGCGCAGCGCCATGGTCGTGGCCGCATCGGTCGTGGCTGTCGTCGGTACGGTCACCGGATTGGTGACCGCGATGAACGGCGACAGAGGCTCCGACGAGGCCCGCCCCTTGATGAGCCGCCCACCGAGCCTCCCACCCCAGTCGGCCGACCCGACTCCGGCCGCACCCTCCCCGTCGCGGACCTCGCCCACGCCGTCGCCCTCGAAGTCGCCCGAACCCTCCAGGAAGTCCCGCGTGCGGCCCTCGGCGAAGCAGACCGAACGGCGGACGGCGCCCGTGACCGAACCCGGCGAGCTCTACCGCCACCCCGACTCCCAGGTCCTCGACTGGGTCCGCGACAACCCCGGTGACCCGCGCAGCACCGTCATCGAGTCCGGCATCGCCGACCACCCGGCCGCCATCTGGCTCACGGACCCCGTCCCGGCCAGCGTCACGTCGCAGGTCGCGGCGGTCGCCTCCGGCGGGGCCGCGCAGGGCCGGGTGCCGGTCCTTGTGGCGTACGCGATCCCCGACCGCGACTGCGGCGGGGCCTCGCAGGGTGGGGCGGTGAGCCTGGACGCGTACGACGCCTGGATCGACGCCTTCGCCGCCGGGCTCGGCTCGGACGAGGTCATCGTGATCCTGGAGCCGGACGCGATCGCCCAGTCCGACTGTCTCTCGGCCGGCGCGCGGGCCGACCGCTTCGCGTCCCTCGCCCGCGCCGGTCGCGTCCTGAAGGCGGCCAACCCCGGCGCTCGGATCTACTACGACGCCGGGCACTCCGAATGGAACGCGCCGGACAAGCAGGCCGCACTGCTCCGCCAGGCGGGCGCCGCCTCGCCCGACGCCTCCGACGGCGTCTTCAGCAACGTGTCGAACTTCAACCGCACGAACGCCGAGGTCGCCTACACCCGCCAGGTGCTGGACGCCCTCGGCGGCCCCGCGAGCCTCGGCGCCGTCATCGACACCAGCCGCAACGGCAACGGAGCCCCCGCCGACGGCGCATGGTGCGACCCCTCCGGCCGCAGCCTCGGACAGCCGCCGACCCTCGGCACCGGCGAGGCCCGCGTCGACGCCTATCTGTGGGTGAAACTGCCGGGGGAGTCCGACGGCTGCCGGGGGAGGGCGGGGGCGTTCTCACCGGAGTACGCGTACGAGCTGGCGCGGGGCTGAGGAGGCCTGCTGGGCGAGTACGTCGTAGAGCCGCGCGGACCGTCTCAGGGCCTCGGGTCGGGAACCGCCGCGTCCGGCCGGCCGACCTTCGGGCGGTCCCGCTCGGCGGTGCGCAGCACGCCCGCGAAGACGGCGAGCCCGCACGCCAGTACGGTCACCAGGCCGAACGACACCACCAGGCTCGTCACCTGGGCCAGCCCGCCGATCGCGCTCGGCGCGATCAGGCCCGAGGTGTACGTGATGGTCGCGACGCCCGCGATGGCCAGGCTGGGGTTCGGCCCGCTGCGACCGGCGGCGGCGAAGCAGAGCGGTACGACCACGGCGATGCCCAGACCCATCAGCGCGAAGCCGCCCATCGCCACCACCGGGTGGTTGGCGACGACGATCAGCAGACCGCCGAGCGCGGCGAGGACACCGCCCGCCCGTACGGTGCGGACCGCGCCGAAACGGTTGACCACCGCGTCGCCCACGAGCCGGGCCAGCGCCATGGTCAGCATGAAACCGGTGGTGCACGCGGCCGCGAGCCCCGCCGAGGTCTCCAACTGGTCCCGCAGATAGACCGCCGACCAGTCCAGGGCGGCCCCCTCCGCGAACACCGCGCAGAACCCGATCGCGCCGATCAGCAGCGCCGACCTCGGCGGCAGCGCGAACCGGGGCGGCGGCTCCTCGTCCTCGGTGGGCCTCAGATCCAGTACCCACTGGCAGGCGACCAGACCCAGGACGGTGAGCGCGGCCGCCGCCAGCGCGTGGTGCAGCCGGGCGTCCGAGCCCAGATGCGCGGCGAGCGTGCCGGCCGCCGCGCCGACGAGGGTGCCCACGCTCCACATGCCGTGCAGCCCCGACATGATCGACTTCCCGAGCCGGGTCTCGACCTCGACGCCGAGCGCGTTCATCGCGACGTCCGCCATGCCGGCCGTCGCGCCGTACACGAAGAGGGCGAGGCACAGCGTCCACAGGTTCGGCGCGAGGGCGGGCAGGACGAGAGCGAGCGTCCACAGGGAGATCAGCCCGCGCAGCGCCGTACGGGCCCCGAACCGGTGGCTGATCCGGCCCGCGAGCGGCATCGCCACGGACGCGCCGATCGCCGGGAAGGCGAGCGCGAGCCCCAACTGGCCCGCGCCGACCCCCGCATGGTCCTGGATCCACGGCACGCGGGTCGCGAACGAGCCGGTGACGGCGCCGTGCACGGCGAACACGGCGGCCACGGCGTACCGGGCGCGCCTCACCTCGTGTTGCTCGTAGACCACCGCACTCATTCTGGGCCCTCCCTTGATGTCGTGGTGCCCCTGGTTGCTCGTGCCGGCGTAAACTATCAGCAACCCTGCCTGATAGATAGGCGGCAGGGAAGGGCGTGAACCGACGGCCACACGCCCCCGCCGATCTGGGAGGATCCCGGCATGCCCGCATCACCCAGCACCGCCCGGGCCATGAACGACCGGCTCGCCCTGCGGCTGCTGCAGGAGGAAGGGTCGTTGACGGCAGGGCAGTTGAAGCAGCTCACCGGTCTGTCCCGGCCCACGGTCGCGGACCTCGTGGAGCGCCTGACCACCGCCGGGCTGATCGCGGTCGTGGGGGAGTCCGGGGAGCAGCGGCGCGGCCCCAACGCCAGGTTGTACGGCATCGTCGCCGACCGCGCCCACCTGGCCGCCCTCGATGTGCGCACCGAGGGTGTCACGGTCGTCGTCTCCGACCTGCTCGGCACGGAGCTGGCGCGGGCGTCCGTCCCGATCGCGGACGGCACCGGTACGGGACCCGCGGTGGAGCAGGCGGTCACGCTGGTGGAGCGGGCCGCGAAGGAGGCGGGCGCCGACCGGCTGCACACGGTGGCGATCGGCGCCCCCGGCCTGATCGACCCGGCCACCGGCGAACTCCGGAACTCCACCGGTCTGCCCGAATGGCACCGCCGGCTGGCCGCGGCCCTCGGTGAACGCCTCCAGGCCCGCGTCCTCGTCGAGAACGAGACCAACCTCGCCGCCCTCGCCGAACAGCGCGACGGCGCCGCCCGCGACCGCGACACCTTCGTCCTCCTCTGGCTCGGCCTCGGCATCGGCGCCGCGGTCGTCCTCGACGGCACCCTCCGCCGCGGCGCCTCCGGCAGCACCGGCGAAATCGGCTTCCTCCCGGTCCCCGGCACTACAGGCCTCCCTTCCGCGACCGACTGCGGGGGCGGCTTCCACTCCCTCGCCGGCGCGGCAGCGGTGGCCGCACTGGCGACGGCCCACGGTGTCGAGGCCGAGGCGACGGGACACGAGTCGCCCGCGGCGACTCTGGTGCGGGCCGCTGTGGCGGGTTTGGTGGGGGCCGGGGGTTCGGCGGACGGTCGAAGTGCGGCGGTCGAGCGCAACACCCGCTTCCTGGACGCCCTCGCCGATCGGCTCGCCATCGGCGCCGCATCGGTCGTGGCTGTCCTCGACCCCGGGTGCGTAGTCCTCGGCGGTGAGCTCGGGCAGGCCGGTGGGGACGTACTCGCCGCCCGCGTCAAGGCGCGGCTGACGGCCCTGTCGCCGCTGCCGACGGAGGTCCGGCCGAGCGTACTCGGGGGGAGCGCCGTACTGCGTGGCGCGCTGCTCATGGCCCGGGAGGCGGCTCAGGACGAGTTGTTCGCACCGCCCACGCGGTAGCCGGTGGGCGGTGGGTGCTCCCCGGCCGCCCGCTCACCCCACCTTCCGCCCCCTGCCGAACCGCGCCGCCAAGTGCTCCCCGAACGTCCCCTTCCCCACGGCCCGCTCCGGCGTGAGATGGCCTCCGGCCCGGAACGCCCGGTACGCCTTGCCGAACAGCGGCACGTTCACGAGCGGTCGGCGCCGGCCCGTGGCCGTCAGGTAGGCGCGGGCCAGCTCAGGGAAGGTGAGGACCTCGGGGCCGCCCATGTCGTCGACGCGGCCGGCGGGGGCGCCCACGGCCAGGTCGGCCAGACGGTCGGCGACCTCGGCGACGGCGACGGGCTGGTCGCTCACGCCGGCCGGGAGCAGCATGACCGGTGGCTTGGACAGGATCTGGAAGAGCATCACGAGAAGGTCGTGGAACTGTGTCGCGCGCAGGATGGTCCAGCCCAGCCCCGACTCCTCGACCAGCCGCTCGACGGCCAGCTTGGTCCGGTAGTAGCCGAACGGCACCCGGTCCACGCCGACGATCGAGATGTAGACCAGGTGATCCACACTCGCCCGCCGCGCCGCCGCGATCAGGTTCGCCGCCGCCTGCTCGTCGCCTCCGCGCGGCGAGCTCGCGCAGTGCACGATCGTGTCCACCCCTGCCACGGCCGCGTCCAACCCGCTCCCGCCGGCGACGAGATCGACGGCGTACGGCTGCGCGTGCCGACTCAGCACCCGCACCTCGTGTCCGTCCGCCCGCAGCCGCTCGGTGAGAGGCCGTCCGAGGACACCGGTTCCTCCGGTCACCAGGATCGTGGTCATGTCTCCAGCCTCGCAGAGACCTGCCGCCGGCACTCGGCGACCGACGCGGGACCCGGCGGCGGGGCAAGGGCCGTCGTCACCGCCGCCGGGCCGTTCAGGGCGGATACCGCGACGGCAGACTTTAAAAGGACTAGACCAAGCCGGTCAATGGGTCGGCGCCGGGGTCGAGTGGGGCCGGTGCGACGGAAGTTGACTCAGGGTCAGCCCTCATCGAACCCCGGCTCCGCCTGCCGCGGAAGTCCAGTGACACCGTCTGTGAGCCACCCCACAGCCTTCACCCGCATGGATGCCGATCAGGCGTGGCACACTGGCCATGTACCAGAAGCAGCGCACTCCGGGGTCGGTGAAAGTCCGAACCGGCGGTTATAGTCCGCGACCCGGTCGCTTCCAGCGGCCGGTTGACCAGGTGAAATTCCTGGACCGACGGTTAAAGTCCGGATGGGAGGCAGTGCGCGGCGGGCGGGCATTCGTGCGCGCCGCCGTCTGTTTTCGGTCTACCTCACGAGGGGTGGGTCCGCAGCACACGGCGACGCTCTCTGTGCCGTCGTCCGCTCATGTCTGTCGTCTTCGACAGCCCCGGAGTCCGTGCCCAACGAGGCAGGAGGACCCGGGAAGTGTTCACCGGAATCGTCGAAGAGCTGGGTAAGGTCACCGCCGTCGAGAAGCTCGGCGACTCCTCCCGCTTCCGTCTGCGTGGACCGGTCGTCACGCAGGGCGCGCGCCACGGCGACTCCATCGCCGTCAACGGCGTCTGTCTCACGGTCGTCGAGCACGAGGACGACTGGTTCACCGCCGACGTCATGGCCGAGACCCTCGAGCGCTCCAGCCTCGGCGCCCTGACCGTCGGCTCCCGCGTCAACCTCGAACGCCCCATGGCCGTCGGCGAGCGCCTCGGCGGCCACATCGTGCAGGGTCACGTCGACGGCACCGGCCAGGTCATCGAGCGCAAGCCGTCCGAGAACTGGGAGATCGTGAAGATCTCCCTCCCCGCGGACCTGACCCGGTATGTAGTCGAGAAGGGCTCCATCACCGTCGACGGCATCAGCCTCACCGTCGTCGACGCCGGCCCCGACTACTTCACCGTCAGCCTTATCCCCACCACCCTCGACCTGACCACGCTCGGCCGTAAGCAGCCCGGCGACCCGGTCAACCTCGAGGTCGACGTCATCGCCAAGTACGTCGAGCGGCTGCTGGGCACGCAGGGCACAGCCGGCGTTCCGGGGACGGCGCAGTGAACTCGCTGAACTCCGTCGCCTTCACGGCGTTCGGCCAGCAGATCCTCTGGTCGGACATGATCGGCAACATCCTCGGCCTGATCGCCCTCGCCCTCGGCGCCATACGGTCCCTGTGGAACTGGCCCGTGCAGTTCCTCTCCGGCCTCATCCTCTTCGGCGCCTTCGCCGGGCACCTGACCGGCAGCGCGGGCAAGCAGGTCATCGTCATGGCCGTCGCCGCGTACGGCTGGTGGCAGTGGAACCGCACCAAGGGGCAGACGGCGGACGGCGCCATCGCCCCACGCTTCGCCACCTGGCGCGAACGCGGCTACCTCATCGCCGGCGCCGTACTCGGCACCCTTGCCGTCGGCGGCCTCTTCACCGCGTACCCCAGTTTGTCCTGGGACCCCTGGCCGGACGCGTACATCTTCACCGGCACCATCGTCGCCATGTACGCCCAGGCGCGCGGCATGGTCGAGTTCTGGTTCGCCTGGCTGCTGGTCGACCTCGTGGGCGTCCCGCTCAACTTCGCCAACGGCTACGCCTTCTCCGGTTTCGTCTACATCATCTACGGCGCGCTCGTCCTGTGGGGCATGCGCGACTGGTGGCTGCGCTCGCGCAAGCCCGCCCTGGAAGGAGCCCCGGCATGACCACGGCGCCGATCCGGTACAGCACCGACGACTACAGCAACGACGACTACGGCACTGACGACTACGGCACTGACGACATCGAGAACTTCGGGCTCGACCCCATCGAGCAGGCCATCGCCGACATCGCCGCCGGCCGCCCGGTCGTGGTCGTCGACGACGAGGACCGCGAGAACGAGGGCGACCTCGTCATCGCCGCCGAGAAGGCCACCCCCGAGATCATCGCCTTCATGATGAGCGAGTGCCGGGGCATGATCTGCGCCCCCATGGAGGGCGACGAACTCGACCGGCTCGAACTGCCCCAGATGGTGCAGCAGAACACCGAGTCGATGCGCACCGCGTTCACCGTCACCGTCGACGCCGCGCCCCAGCACGGCGTCACCACCGGCATCTCCGCCTCCGACCGCGCCACCACCCTCCAACTCCTGGCGAGCGGCACGGCCCAGGCGGACGACTTCGTCCGCCCCGGCCACATCTTCCCGCTGCGCGCCCGCCCCGGCGGCGTCCTCGCGCGCAACGGCCACACCGAGGCCGCCGTCGACCTCGCCCGCCTCGCGGGCCTGCGCCCGGCCGGCGCGATCGTCGAGATCGCCGGCGAGGACGGCCGCATGCTGCGCCTGCCCGAGCTGATCCCGTTCGCCCGCAAGCACGGCCTGACGATCATCTCCATCGAGGATCTGATCGCCTACCGCCGCTCCTCCGAGCCCACCGTCAAGCGCGAGGCGAAGACCCAACTGCCCACCGCCTTCGGTGACTTCACGGCGTACGGCTACCGCTCCACCGTCGACGGCGTCGAGCACGTCGCCCTCGTCCACGGCGAGCTCGGCGACGGCGAGGACGTCCTCGTCCGCGTCCACTCCGAATGCCTCACCGGCGACATCTTCCACTCCCTGCGCTGCGACTGCGGCCCCCAGTTGGAGACGGCCATGCGGCACATCGTCACCGAGGGCCGCGGCGTGGTCGTCTATCTGCGCGGCCACGAGGGACGCGGTATCGGACTGATGTCCAAGCTGCGCGCGTACGAACTCCAGGAGCTCGGCCGCGACACCCTCGACGCCAACCTGGAGCTCGGTCTGCCCGCCGACGCCCGGGACTACGGCGCCGGCGCGCAGATCCTCAAGGACCTCGGCGTCCGCAGCCTCCGGCTCATGACGAACAACCCCGAGAAGACCGACGCCCTCGTTCAGCACGGCCTCACGGTCACCGACCGCGAGCCGATGCCCGTCCGCGCGGGCGAGCACAACCTCCGCTATCTGCGCACCAAGCGGGACCGGATGGGACACGACCTGCCCTGGCTGGACACGACCACCGCGTCCACCTGCGGTAATCAGTAGCAACGACAGCAAGACCAGCTCGTACGAGATTCAGGAACCAAGGAGCAACGTGAGCGGCAAGGGCGCACCCGAACTGTCCGTCAGCAACGTCGGCGACCTGCGCGTCGCGGTCATCGCGGCCCAGTGGCACGACAAGGTGATGGACGGCCTCGTCGAGGGCGCCCTGCGCGCCCTGCGCGACCTCGGTATCGACGAGCCCACCCTGCTCCGGGTCCCCGGCAGCTGGGAGCTCCCCGTCGTCGCCAAGGTCCTCGCCGGCCGCGGCTACGACGCGATCGTCGCCCTCGGCGTCGTCATCCGCGGCGGCACCCCCCACTTCGAGTACGTGTGCCAGGGCGTCACCCAGGGCCTCACCCAGGTCTCCGTCGACACCGGCGTCCCCATCGGCTTCGGCGTGCTGACCTGCGACACCGAGGAGCAGGCCCTGGATCGCGCGGGCATCGAGGGTTCCAACGAGGACAAGGGGCACGAGGCGGTGACGGCGGCCGTGGCGACGGCGGCCACCCTCCGCTCAGTATCTGAACCCTGGCGCTGACGAACCTAGTATTTGGTCTAGCCTGAGCACATCATGTCCAAGAAGACGTTCGAGGAGCTCTTCACCGAGCTCCAGCAGAAGGCCGCCCACGGCGACCCCGCCACTTCCCGTACCGCGGAGCTGGTCGAGAAGGGCGTCCATGCCATCGGCAAGAAGGTCGTCGAAGAGGCCGCCGAGGTCTGGATGGCCGCCGAGTACGAGGGCAAGGAAGCGGCCGCCGAGGAGATCTCGCAGCTGCTGTACCACGTCCAGGTGATGATGGTCGCCCGCGGCATCTCCCTGGACGACGTGTACGCCCGCCTCTGAGCCGTAACCCCGCACCCACAACCCGTACATACGAACGAAGGAAGCTCGCCTCATGCTGCGCATCGCCGTCCCCAACAAGGGTTCCCTGTCCGGCCCTGCGGGGGAGATGCTGCATGAGGCCGGCTACCAGCAGCGCCGGGAGTCCAAGGAGCTGCGGATCGTCGACCCGGAGAACGAGGTGGAGTTCTTCTACCTCCGCCCCCGCGACATCGCGATCTACGTCTCCTCCGGCCGCCTCGACATCGGCATCACCGGCCGCGATCTGCTGATCGACTCCGGCGCCAACGCCGAGGAGATCCTGCCGCTCGGCTTCGCCCGCTCCACCTTCCGCTACGCCACCAAGCCCGGCACGGCGAACGGCGTCGAGGACCTGAACGGCATGACGGTCGCCACCTCCTACGAGGGCATCGTCGCCAAGCACCTCGCCGACAACGGCATCGACGCCTCCGTCGTCCACCTCGACGGCGCCGTCGAAACCGCCATCGAGCTGGGCGTCGCCGAGGTCATCGCCGACGTCGTCGAGACCGGCACCTCGCTGCGCAACGCGGGCCTGGAAGTCATCGGCGAGCCCATCATGAAGTCCGAGGCCGTCGTGATCCGCCGGGTCGACGCGGACACCACCTCGGAGAACGAGCCCAAGGTGCAGCAGTTCCTGCGCCGCCTCCAGGGCGTCCTCGTGGCCCGGACGTACGTGATGATGGACTACGACTGCCGCGTCGAGCAGTTGGAGAAGGCCGTCGCGCTCACGCCGGGCCTGGAGTCCCCGACCGTCTCGCCGCTGCACAACGAGGGCTGGGTCGCCGTGCGCGCCATGGTCCCGGCCAAGGAGGCCCAGCGGATCATGGACGACCTGTACGACATCGGCGCCCGGGCCATCCTCACCACCGCCATCCACGCCTGCCGCCTCTGAGCACCGGGGAGTCGTACGCCATGTCGGACGAACTGCCTGCCCTGCCCGTCACTTTTCGGCCGGGCCGTACCCGGGCCGTGCTGCTGACCGCCGCCGGCGCGATCTTCGTGGTCATCACGGCGGTCGCGCTGCTGCTGCCGACGCTCGGCCCGGCGGAGCGGCTCAGCTTCGTGTTCACCGCGGCCATGTTCGCCGGCGTGCTGGGCGTGCTGTCCCGGCCCAAGGTGGTGGCCGACGAGGCCGGGGTCACCGTCGTCAACATCGCCGGGAAGCGGCACCTGGACTGGGCGGAGATCGTCCAGGTGAACCTGCGTGCCGGTGACCCGTGGGTCTTCCTCGACCTCACCGACGGAACCAGCCTGCCGGCGCTCGGCATCCAGCCGGGCATCGCCAAACAGCGCGCGATCGAGGACGCCCATACCCTTCGTACGCTGGTCGAGTCCCGTTCGGTGGCCGAGCCGGAGCAGCGTCAGGGCTGACTCCGTACGGCGTCGGGGGTGACCCTGAGCAAGATCAGGGCCGACTCGGGGCTGTCTTAGGGCCTTCGCCCCTGCCGCATCGGCCCATGTCTTGATTAATCTGTTGGCGGAGGCGCTTTCGTCGCGCCTCCGCCGCTGTTGTGCCACTTGGTACTTCAGAGGCCCCCTGCTATTCGAGGAGTGACTCCTTCCAGCGATGGACGGATCGTCCTGTAGTACCTGCGCCGCCCCCTCCCGAGATACCGAGGCGGCGGCATGACCATCCCCCTGCTGCTTCTCGCGGCGGCGTTCCTCCTGATTCTCGCCAACGGCTTCTTCGTGGCGGCCGAGTTCGGCCTGGTGACGGTCGAGCGGGCGGAGGCCGAGAAGGCCGCGGCCGAGGGCGACCGCCGAGCCCACAAGGTGGTGGGCGCGCTCAAGGAGCTGTCCTTCCAGCTCTCCGGCACCCAGCTCGGCATCACCATCACCTCCCTCGTCGTCGGCATGCTCGCCGAACCGGCGCTCGCGGAGATACTCCACGGCCCCTTCACCGCCATCGGCATACCCGAAGGCGCCGTGTCCGGTGTCTCCGTGGGCGTCGGCATGCTGCTGGCCTCCGCCGTGCAGATGGTGATCGGCGAACTGGTGCCCAAGAACTGGGCGGTGTCGAGGCCGATGCAGGTCGCCCGCTTCGTCGCGGGCCCCCAGCACGTTTTCTCCCGCCTGTTCCGCCCGGTGATCGCCGGCCTCAACGCGGTCGCCAACCGCCTGGTCCGCGCCTTCGGCGTCGAGCCCACCGACGAGTTGGCCTCCGCCCGCACCCCCGGCGAACTGGTCTCCCTGGCCCGCCACTCGGCCCAGGCCGGCGCCCTGGAACAGGACACGGCCGATCTCTTCGTACGCACGCTGTCGCTGGGCGAGCTGACCGCGGAGAACGTGATGACGCCCCGCGTGAAGGTCAGCGCCCTGCAGTCGTCGGCCACCGCCGAGGACGTGGTCAACCTGACCCGCGCCACGGGCCTGTCCCGCTTCCCCGTCTACCGGGAGCGGATCGACGAGATCGTCGGCATGGTCCACCTCAAGGACGCCCTCGCGATCCCCTCCCAGGACCGGCTGCACACCCCGGTCGGCCATATCGCCAAGGCCCCGCTGCTCGTGCCGGAGACGCTGCCCGTGCAGCCGCTCCTGGCCCGGCTGCGCAGCGAACAGCCCATCGCGGTCGTCGTCGACGAATACGGCGGTACGGCGGGCGTCGTCACCCTGGAGGACATCGTCGAGGAACTCGTCGGCGAGGTGCGCGACGAGCACGACGGGCACGACCTGCCCGAACTCGCCGCCGCCCCGCCCGAGGACGGCCGCCCCGCCTGGGACGTCGCAGGCAGCTGCCGCGTCGATGTGCTCCAGCGCATAGGCCTCGACGTCCCGGAAGGCCCGTACGAGACGGTCGCGGGCCTCGTCGCCGACCTGCTCGGCCGTATCCCCGCCCCCGGCGACCGGGCCGAGCTGCCGGGCTGGCGGCTGGCGGTGCGGCAAGTCGGGCACTACCGGGCAGAGCGCGTACGACTCGTACGGACGGCTCCCGCCACGGATCCCCTCACCGTGGTGGAGGCGGCCCGATGAGCGTGCTCCAACTTCTGTTCGCCCTGCTCCTCGTGCTCGCCAACGGGTTCTTCGTCGGCGCCGAGTTCGCCCTGGTCTCCGTCCGCCGCAGTCAGATCGAACCGCTGGGGACAGCCCGGGCCAGGCAGGTCCTCTACGGTCTGGAGAATCTGCCCCAGATGATGGCGGCGGCCCAGTTCGGCATCACCGTCTGCTCGCTGACGCTCGGCGCGGTGGCCGAGCCGACGGTGGCGAAGCTGCTGGAGCCGGTGTTCGAGGCGATCCATCTGCCGCACGGCATGATCCATCCCCTCGGGTATGTGATCGCGCTGGCGGTGGTCGTGTTCCTCCACCTCGTCATCGGCGAGATGCTGCCGAAGAACCTGGCGATGGCCGCGCCGGAGAAGACGGCGCTCTGGCTGAGCCCCGCGCTGGTGGCCTTCGCGAGGCTCTGCAAGCCGGTCACGATCGGCCTCGGCGCCTGCGCCCGCGTCGTGCTGAAGCTCTTCCGTGTCGAGCCCAAGGACGAGGTGGAGGCCGTCTTCACCAGTGTCCAACTGGTCCGGCTGGTCGAGGACTCCGGGCAGGCCGGGCTGCTCGACCCCGAGGAGCAGGAACGCCTGGAGGACGCCCTCGAACTGGGCTCTCGCCCGGTGACGGACGTCCTGCTGAAGCGCGACTCCCTGGTGACGGTGGGGCCCTCGGTGACCCCGGCCCAGGTGGTGGCGCTGACGGCCCGTACGGGTTACTCCCGCTTCCCGGTGGTGGCGGAGACCGGCGCGTTCATGGGGCGCTATCTCCACGTCAAGGACGTCCTCGACCTGGAGGACTCCGACCGCGCGGTCCCCCAACAGGTCTGGCGCCCCATGACCACCCTCAGGGCGGAACTTCCTCTGGACGACGCCCTGACGGTCATGCGCCGCGCCGCCACCCACCTGGCCCAGGTCGCCGACGCCTCCGGCAAGGTGCTGGGTCTTGTCGCCCTGGAGGACGTCCTGGAACTCCTGGTCGGCGAGGTCCGAGACCCGGCCCACCGGGAGGCCCCGCCGGTCCGCGTGACGGAGCCGAGGGGAAGCGAGACCCCGGAGGAGGCCCTGGCCAGCTGACCGCCTCTGGGGGCGGCCGGGGATTTTTCTCGCCTCCGCCGCCCCTACCCGTCCTTCCCCCACTCTCGGCTTCGCTCGAGCGGGGGAAGGACGGTAGGGGCGGCGGAGGCGAAGATCCCCTGGAAGACCCGCCCTCACTCACATCGCCGAAGGATCCTGCGGCCCCCGACCCGACAGCACTTCCCCGTACGCCTGCATCAGATCCGGCAGCCGAAGAGTCGACAAATCGTCACGCGTCGGAATGCTCGGATACCCCGACAGCCGCAGATCCCGATACGCGCAGCTCTTCTCGTACAGCGTCCGCAGGAACCGCCCGTTGCCGAGCTCGTCGATCCACCCCTGGTCGACGACATGCCCGGAGATGGAGCGCAGCTCGTCGAGGGCCTCCTCGTCCCACACGTCCCCGTTCTCGGCGGCGAGGACCTCTCCGATGGAGGTGAGCTCCAGAGGACGGTAAGAGGGGAAGTCGACGCGCGTCGTGAAGCGGGAGGAAAGCCCCGGGTTCGCGGCCAGCAGCCGGTCCATGCCCTCCGGATACCCGGCGAGGATCACGACAAGGTGGTCCCGGTTGTCCTCGGCGCGCTTCAACAGCACCTGCAGCGCTTCGTCGCCGTACGCGTCGCCCTTGCCGTACCCGGAGTTGGACAGCGAGTACGCCTCGTCCACGAACAGCACGCCACCGATCGCCGAGTCGATCAACTCGTTGGCCTTCACGGCGGTCTGGCCGAGGTACTCGCCCACCAGGTCCGCCCGCTGGGCCTCGACGAGATGGTCGCCGCCCAGCAACCCGAGCGCGTAGAACACCCGACCGAGTATTCGGGCCACGGTCGTCTTCCCGGTCCCGGACGGGCCGGAGAAGACGAAGTGCCGTTTGGGCGGCTGGACGGGTAACCCCTGCCCCGCCCGCAACCGCGCCATGTTCAGCTGCGCGGACAACGCCTTGACCTGCCGTTTCACCGGCTCCAGCCCGACCATCCGCTCCAGCTCCGCGAGCGCCTCCTCCAGCAGCTCGGGATCGGTCGGCCCGGAGGGTAGCGGATCCACCGGCGCCACGGACTTCTCGCGTACGAACGTGTCGCCGGCCTCGGGCGGCAGCCCGCCCGGCGGCGGCAGCCCGGGATCGGAGAGCTTCAGGTCCCGCCCCTCGGGGTCGAAGAGCGGATCCAGACCGTCGGCCCCGTCGAGCAGATCCTGCCCGGCCCCGCCGAGCGCGATCGCCGCGAAGTCGGCCGGGTCGTCATACCCGTCCCCCTCGGCGATGGCCGCGAGCCGCGCGGAGGTGTCCATGAAGGCGGGGTCGACCCGGTGCACGGCACGGTAGAGCGGCAGCGCGGCGGCGCTGCGTCCCGTGCCCTCGTGGGCGCGGGCCAGCCAGTACCGCAGCTCCTTGCGCTGTGGCTGCTCGCTGCGACAGCGCATCAGCGCGGCGGACAGTAGCGGCTCGGCCTGGCCGTACGTCTCCAGGCGGACCCGGGCCATTCCCCCGAACAGGCCGGCCTCTATGCCCAGCATCGGGTCGTCGAGCAGCGGATCGGTGTGCCGGACGAGCTGCTCCCAGTCCTTGACGAGGTACGCGCGGCAGGCGTGCAGGAAGCGCACGTGGTGGTCGGTGTCGACCGGCGGCAGCCCCGCGAGCGCCCGGTCCAGCTCGGGGACATGGCGGCCGTCCAGCCAGTGCGAGGCGTGCGCGAGGAGCAGATCACGCGGGCTTTCGAGCACCGGCTGAACCCACCAGCCCAGCCAGTACCAGGAGTTGAGGGTGCGCCGATGACGGGTGCGCTGCTCCCCGAAGCGCTCCCGGTGCCGGAACATCCGCAGCAGCGCGGTCGTCGTGTCCACCCGCAGCGCGTGCAGCCCGAGCCAGCCGTCGGCCATCCCGGGATCCATCCGCACCGCGGCGCGGAACTCCTCCTCCGCCTGCGGATACGCGCCCATGGTGTAGGCGTCCACGCCTCGCAGCCAGGCGAGGTCGGCCGGGGCCTCGGGGCCCCGCGAGCCGAAGTCCATCACGTCCCCCACAAACCGTGCCCCCGTTGGAAACCGAACGGGCCGGTGCCCGTCGGCAGCCTTCGTCGAACCGCTGTGCCGCGGACGGGAGTTGCGCCGGTGCGTTTTCCGCAACCGTCCGAATGTCGCACCGAGGGCATCGTACCTGCGGGTCGGTCGCCCATCGAAGGGTGCCGCAGTGCTCGAATCACGAGGTGGGAGCAGACGGGGCGCATAGCGGACGGTGACCGAGGGTGAATGAATCGTGCACCGGGCCGTGCCGGAAAGGCGCCAGAGGGCAGAACGAAGCCCCCGATCACGGGGGAACAACCGGGGGCTTCGCGTAGGTGGGCGGCTTCGAATAGCCGCACATTGAGAACGTAAGTCCTGTAAGGGCCCCGGGTCAAGCCGAGTTGAAGCACTCAAGAAACTTCTCGGGCAAGATCCTTCACAAGTTCAGCACATTGCGGATGGATCGTCACCCTGAGTGAGGTGCGGCCCAGATTCTGGTGCCCTCGACGGTCCTATGAGCACCTCGTACCCCGTGAGTCCCGGCCGAATCAGCACATCGGCGAACGGTCGGGAGGGGTCCTCGGCGAAGTGCCGCCGTTCCGCCCGGACCCAGCCGACCCAGAACTCGCTCTGCTCCGCCCCGTCCCGTGAGCGCCCGCGCGCCCAGGCCTCCTCGTCCGGCAACTCCATCCACACCAGCCGTGCCAGATACGGACGCAACGCGCGACGGCCCGCGCCGACCCCCTCGACGATGACCACCGGCGCGGGCGGCAGGGCGCGCACGGAACCGAAGGCGCGCTCGCGCCAGTCGTACGGGGCATAGCGCGCGGTCTCGCCGTGCCGCAGCGGCTCGATCACCTGGCTCAGCAGGCGCCCGGTCCACGTGAACAGTTCCTCGTGCGTGGCGATGTCGTCGAGGTGCAGCACCGGGGCGCCCCCGAGCGCGCCGGCCAGCCGCTCGGCGAAGGTGCTCTTCCCGGAGCCCGCGTGCCCGTCGACCCCGACCAGCCGGACCGGCCCGCAGGAGGGCGGCAGCAGCCGCAACCGGTCGGCGAGATCACGGACGGCGGGGTCTTCGGGGGTGGGCGAGGCGTGCACAGGGGAATTGAACACCGTGGCGCGCGGCATCGGGGTACGCCAGTGGTGTGGACCAATATTGGCGGGCGTGGCGAGGCCCGAGGTGCTGGCAGAAGTCCGCTTCCGGCGTCCATAGTTGGCGAACAGCCGTGCGTTTGAACCGTTCCGTCCGGACCACTGGGGGTCACCCGCACATGTCGAGACTTTCCGAGCCCTCCCGCAGGACCGTCCTCGCCGCAGCCGTCGCCACCGCCACCGCCGCGGCGGCCGGAGGAGCCGCGGGCCAGGCCGCCGCCGACACCACGAGCGGCCAGGGCCAAGCCCCCGCCGGTCCCGCGAAAGCACCGGAACGCCTCGTGGATCACCACGCCTGGACCTCGTACGCCGACTGGCGCGCCGGCACAGGGAAGGGCACCCGGGCGACGGCGGGGCAGCGGCCGGGGCTGGTGATCGCCACGCCGGCCGGCACCACCGACTACACCGACCCGCACACCGGCCGGACGGCCACCTGGGAGTACGCGACCTGGACGTCTCCGGTCCACCGGCTCTCGGTCCCCGCCACCGAGGTCATCGCGTCCTGGAACGCGCACACCCCCGACGGCACCTGGGTCGAGATCGAACTGAAGGGCACGTACTCCGACGGCACGGACACGCCCTGGTATGTGCTGGGCCGGTGGGCGGCCGGTGACCAGGACATCCGGCGGACGTCCGTCGACGGCCAGAAGGACGGCAAGAGCAGCGTCTGGACCGACACCTTCGCCATCGACGACCCGGCCACGGGCCTGCGCCTCGTCTCGTACCGGCTGCGCCTGACCCTCCACCGCACACCGCGCACCGGCGTCACCCCCAAGGTGTGGCGACTCGGCGCCATGGGCTCCGACATCCCCGACCGCTTCACCGTCCCGGCCTCCACGCCCGGGCTTGCCAGGGAGCTGAAGGTCCCGCGCTACTCCCAGGAGACCCACAAGGGTCAGTACCCCGAGTACGACAACGGCGGTGAGGCCTGGTGCAGCCCCACCTCCTCGCAGATGATCATCGAGTACTGGGGGCGGAAGCCGAGCGCCGAGGACCTGGCCTGGGTCAACCCGGACTACGCCGACCCGCAGGTGTGCCACGCCGCCCGGTTCACCTACGACTACCAGTACGAGGGCTGCGGCAACTGGCCCTTCAACGCCGCGTACGCCGCCACGTACAAGGATCTCCAGGGCGTGGTGACCCGGCTGGGCTCGCTCACCGACCTGGAGACGCTGATCGCGGCGGGCATCCCGGCGATCACCTCCCAGTCGTTCCTCGCCGAGGAGCTGACAGGGGCGGGCTACGGCACGGCCGGCCATCTGATGACGGTGATCGGCTTCACCGCCGACGGAGACGTCATCGCGGGCGACCCGAACTCGCCGACCAACGAGGCGGTGCGCCGGGTCTACCGGCGGCGCGAGTGGGAGAACATCTGGCTGCGGACCAAGCGGTACAACGCCTCCGGCAAGGTCGTCTCCGGCACCGGCGGCGTCTGCTACCTGTACTTCCCGGCCCGCCCCACGCCCCGCCAGCGCGCCGCCCTCGCGGCGGTGGGAGTGCGTGTGTGACCAACCTCTCGGCCGCGACCGCCGCGGCCGGTGGCAAGGTGGACGGACATGGTGGGGGGATTCCGCCGCACACCGACCACACCAGCGAGCCGACATGACCGCGACCTCCGCCACCGCCACCCGCGTCCGTACCCGAACCGGCGGCCCCAAGGACGACGGCCCGAAGATCGTCGAGCACATCATGGGCTGGACCCTTGTCGTGGTCCTCGCGATGCTCGTGACCCAGCTGGGTCTGCTGTGACCTGATTCCGCCCGCTCGAATCTGTCGATCGGAGTCGAACAAGCTGGTGGTACGGGTCTGCCATACTGCGGGTGTCCCGCCGGGCAGTTGGAGACCAGGACCGAAATTGAATAGTAGTCAACAGCGTGGGGTCGAAGCACCGCGGGCGCGCGGCACCGACCGCTCCTTAGCGCGCCGCGCCGAACTCATCTCCATCGGGCGGAAGTTGTTCGCCGACACCTCGTACGACACGTTGTCGATGGACGACATCGCCCGGCAGGCGCACGTGGCCAAGGGGCTGATCTACTACTACTTCAAGTCCAAGCGCGGCTACTACCTCGCGATCGTCGAGGACTCGGTGGCCGACCTGATCACGTTCGCCGCGAGCGGCGTCCAACTGCCGTCCGTGGAGCGGGTGCACCGCACCATTGACTGCTATCTGCGCTACGCCGAGGACAACCAGGCCGCCTACCGCACGATCGTCAGCGGCGGCATCGGCTTCGACACTCAGGTGCACGCCATCCGGGACGGCGTCCGCGAGGTGATCGTCGCCACCATCGCCGAAGGCGCGTACGGCAGCAGCGACATCACGCCGGTGGTCCGCATGGGCCTCTTCGGCTGGGTGTGCGCGGTGGAGGGTGCCACCCTCGACTGGATCGACCGCCCCGACCTGTCCCGCGACACCATGTGCGAACTACTGGTCAAGATGCTGGGCGGCGCCCTGCGCGCCATCGAGGAGATCGAACCGGCCTACGTCGCCCCGGGACCCGCCCGCCGCGACGGCTGAGCCAGGGGCGGAGGCAGGCCGCCGGCCTCCGCCCCAAGTGCCCTGCACCGGGACGTCAGTTGATCGCCTTGATCAGCTCGCCGTTCGCGGTGTCGCCGCTCAGCTCCCAGAAGAAGGTGCCGCCGAGGCCCTGCGCGTTCTTGTAGGCCATCTTCCCCTTGATGGTCTGCGGGGTGTCGTAACTCCACCAGTCGTCACCGCACTTGGCGTACGCGGTACCGCCGACCACCCCGTTGGCCGGGCATGTCGCCTTGAGCACCTTGTAGTCCTCGTAGCCCGCCTCGTACGTCCCCGCCGCCGGACCGGTCGCCGTGCCCCCCGGCGCCGACTGCGTGACGCCGGTCCAGCCGCGCCCGTAGAAGCCGATGCCGAGCAGCAGCTTCGAGGACGGGATGCCGAGGCTCCTCAGCTTCTTGATGGTCGCGGCGGTGTTGAACGCCTTGTTCGTGATGCCGGGGTACGGGAACAGCGGCGAGTGCGGGGCGGTGGTCGCGTCCCAGGCGCCGAAGTAGTCGTACGTCATCGGGTTGTACCAGTCGACGTACTGGGCGGCGCCCGCGTAGTCCGCCGCGTCGATCTTGCCGCCGTTCGTGGCGTCGGCGGTGATCGCCGCCGTGACCAGCTCCTTCTTGCCGAATCGGGTGCGCAGCGCCGCCATCAGGTCCTCGAAGGCTCCCCTGCCGCTGGCGTCGCAGGTGAGGCCGCAGGCGTTGGGGTACTCCCAGTCGATGTCGATGCCGTCGAAGACGTCGGCCCACCGGGAGTTCTCGACGAGGTCGTAGCAGGAGTTCGCGAAGGCCTCCGGGTCCTTCGCCGCCTCGCCGAATCCACCGGACCAGGTCCAGCCGCCGAACGACCAGACGATCTTGAGGTTCGGGTGCAGCTTCTTCAGCTTGCGCAGCTGATTGAAGTTGCCGTGCAAAGCCTGGTCGGCGGTGTCGGCGACGCCGTCCACGGACTCCTCGGCGGTGAAGGGCTTGTCGGTGTCCGCCCAGGCGTCGCCGATCGTGCACTTGCCGTCGACGACGTTGCCGAAGGCGTAGTTGATGTGCGTGAGCTTCTTCGCCGAGCCGGACGTCTCGATGTTCTTGACGTAGTACTGGCGGCCGTAGATGCCCCAGTCGATGAAGTAGCCGACGACCTTCGAGCCGGCCGCCTGGGCTGCGGGGCGGGGCTTCGCGGGAGTGGCGGTCGCGGTGCCCGCTCCGGCGAGAAGCCCGGCGCCGAGGGCGGCGCAACAGGTGACGGAGACAAGCGTTCTGACGGGGACGCGGGAGCTGTGCGATCTGAGCATCGGGACTCCGGGGGAGGGGAGCATGGCGAGGAAAGGTGCTTCCTGGAACTGCTGTGCCGATTGGCATGAACGCGGTGACGCGGCGTTGGGGGAGACCGTAGAGGACTAGACCACTTCGGTCAATGGTCCGGACTAATTCCGGCCAAGGTGCGGCATGCCGGCGAATGTGTCCTAATGAACGGTCGTTAACTGGTGACTGGCTGCTCCGGATCGGGCATACTCCAAGCGCCACCGCCGCTGATCAGCGGCTTCCGTGATCCGGAGGAGGACCATCGGCTGTGGCACGTGAGACCCGGCGGCACCACTTCATCCCCGGTGTGTGTCCGTCGCAGTGCCCGACAGGGAGGAGAGCGTCGCCATGTCAGACCGCGCGCCGCAGCCGGTGGACCGTCAACTGCCCACGGAAGAGGCCCGGGATCTGATCTCGCTCGTCCGTGAGATCGCGCAGCGGGAGATCGCCCCGCACGCGGCCGAGGAGGAGGACGCCGGACGTTTCCCGCGCGACCTCTTCGGCCTGCTCTCGGAGTCGGGACTGCTCGGCCTGCCGTACGACTCGGAACACGGCGGCGGCGACCAGCCGTACGAGGTCTACCTCCAGGCACTGGAGGAGCTCGCCATGGCCCGGCTCACCGTCGGCCTCGGCGTGAGCGTCCACACCCTCGCCTGCCATGCGCTCGCCAACTACGGCACCAAGGAACAGCAGGTCGAGCATCTGCCCGCGATGCTCGGCGGTGGCCTGCTCGGCGCGTACTGCCTCTCCGAGCCGTCATCCGGATCGGACGCCGCGTCCCTGCGGACGAAGGCGGTGCGGGACGGCGACGACTGGGTGATCACCGGCACCAAGGCCTGGATCACGCACGGCGGGATCGCCGACTTCTACACGGTCATGGCCCGTACGGGCGGGGAGGGTGCCCGGGGTATCACGGCCTTCCTGGTGCCCGGGGACGCCGAGGGGCTGAGCGCCGCGGCGCCCGAGAAGAAGATGGGCATGAAGGGCTCACCCACCGCGCAGCTCCACTTCGACGGGGTACGGGTCTCCGACCGGCGGCGCATCGGCGACGAGGGTCAGGGCTTCGCGATCGCCCTGTCCGCGCTCGACTCCGGGCGGCTCGGCATCGCGGCCTGCGCGATCGGCGTGGCCCAGGCGGCACTGGACGAGGCGGTCGCGTACGCCGTGGGACGGCAGCAGTTCGGGCGGCCGATCGCGGACTTCCAGGGGCTGCGCTTCATGCTCGCGGACATGGCGACCCAGATAGAGGCGGGCCGGGCGCTCTACCTCTGCGCCGCCCGGCTGCGTGACGCGGGCAGGCCGTTCTCCAAGCAGGCGGCCATGGCGAAGCTGCTGTGCACCGACGCCGCGATGAAGGTCACCACGGACGCGGTCCAGATCCTCGGCGGGTACGGCTACACGGCGGACTTCCCCGCCGAGCGGTACATGCGCGAGGCCAAGGTGCTCCAGATCGTCGAGGGCACCAATCAGATCCAGCGAATGGTCATCGCTCGTCATCTCGCGGGCCCGGAGTCACGCTGAAGGAGCAGCCGGGGGAACCGCCGAAGGCGCTGTTCGTGGCCAACGGGCCCATGGTGGCGCCGAATTGACCGAGGCCGGCCGGGGACGCCGCCAGCCGGGCCCACTCCGGGTCGTGCCGCCCCGGCAGGGTGCGGCCCCGGTCGGCCCAGGTCCGGATCAGGGCCCGGTAGATCGGCGGGTCCTGCGGCTGGGCCTGCCGCTGCGGAAGCGATTCTGCCGACGCCGGAACGAAGATGTGCCGCCGACGCCCGGTCGTCGAGTATGGAGAGGTCATACCGGGCAAACGCCAACGAGGGCCGACCGGTCACCGCTCCGCAGAATCGTGCCTGCGTTCGCGACAGGCCCGAACGGGACGGGTGAACCCCGTCCTGGCGGACGCACACCGATCCTGCACCATGGCAGCCTGCCCGACGCCATGGTGCGGTGTGACCTGCGGGGTGCGGATTCTCCGGTCGGCCACGTCGGTGAGGTGTCGTGTCGCGGACGTCGTGGGCCGAACCGGTCGTCAAAGGCGTACCGGCCCTGGAATCAGGGGAATCAGGCGGCCTGACGGCGCATCATCGGCGCTCGCGTCACTCGCATCGGGCGCGAGCCCGGGCCGCCGACGTGCGAGAAGGGCTGGGTCCGCCAGTCGAGTCCCTGAGGGAGCGTCAACAGAAGGGCGGTGTCCTGCTCCTGCGGCTCGATGGACTCGTCCGCGGGTCGGGCGTCGCCGGCCGAACGGCCCGTGCCGGCGCAGACCGTGAGCCCGAACGGGTTCCACGGCGACACGACCAGTGCGTGCTCCGGCAGGGTGTCCTCGTCGGACAGCAGGGCGATGGGCTGCGCGCAGTCCGGGCAGATCACCCGGAACATCTCGAAGGTGTCGTACGCGTCGAACTCGTCGTCCGGTTCGACGCCCTCCGGCTCGGGCTCGATGACCGCCTGGAGACGCTTGGGTGCGGTACGACCAGGGCGCTTAAGACTCTGCATGGGATTCTCCCCCTCGGGCTGGGCCGTGAAGGCACTGCGGCCTCGACCACAGCAAGCACTTCCCGCCCCGTCTTGGCGGTAATCACGAGATCATCACGAAGCCTGTTCGGGTGATGTGGTCTTCGTCACATGCCGCTCGCAGATGCCCAGCGCGGCGAGGCTGTCGCCCGGACAGCTCACGGCGAACCCTCAGCAACATCACGAACCGGGCATGACCTGCGTCGCTCAGGTATCGGAGGAGATCAACCGCCCTGTAGGTTCTTGCGCCATGGAGGAGCTGGACCGACAGATCGTGCAGCTGCTCGTCGCGGACGGGCGGATGAGCTACACCGACCTGGGCAAGGCCACGGGCCTGTCCACGTCGGCGGTGCATCAGCGCGTGCGCCGACTCGAGCAGCGTGGCGTCATCCGGGGCTATGCCGCGGTCGTCGACCCGGAGGCCGTCGGGCTGCCCCTGACCGCGTTCATCTCGGTGAAACCCTTCGACCCCAGCGCCCCCGACGACATCGCCGACCGCCTCGCCGGCGTCCCCGAGATCGAGGCCTGCCACAGCGTCGCCGGCGACGAGAACTACATCCTCAAGGTTCGCGTGGCGACCCCCCACGAGCTGGAGGAGCTCCTGGCCCGCCTCCGCACCCTCGCGGGCGTCTCGACCCGCACGACGGTGGTCCTGTCGACGCCTTATGAGGCCCGGCCGCCGAGGATCTGACGGCTACAGCGCTACCGCGCGCACTAATGCCGACGGCCTCGTCCAGCTGTTGCCGCTGCCTGGTGGCTGTTCTCGGCTGTCGGACACCGCTGTGGGCAGTCGTTCCGCGGGGCGATGGGGGCACCTCCCGCTCGAGCGAAGCCGAGAGTGGGGGAGGGTGGGCACGGCCTGCAGCGCCGGGTGCTGATGAAGCGTGGCCCAAGTGCAACGCGGCAGCCGTCACACGCGACACTGTGTCCATGAGTGAGAGAACGTCGTCGTCGACCACCGTCCTGCTGCGCAGCGGAGAAGTCCACAGCCCTGCCGACCCGTTCGCCACCGCGATGGTCGTGGAGCACGGTCAGGTCGCCTGGGTCGGCTCCGAGGGCGCCGCCGACGCCTTCTCGGACGGTGTCGACGAGGTGATCGACCTGGAAGGCGCACTGGTCACCCCGGCGTTCACGGATGCCCATGTGCACACCACGTCCACCGGCCTCGCACTCACCGGCCTCGACCTCTCCGCCGCTCCCTCCCTGGAGGCCGCCCTCGTTCTCGTACGGGAATTCGCGGCCGCCCGCCCGGCCGACCGTGTCCTCCTCGGCCATGGCTGGGACGCCGCCCGCTGGCCCGGCGGCCGCCCCCCGACCCGCGCCGAACTCGACGAGGCCACCGGTGGACGCCCGCTCTACCTGAGCCGTATAGACGTCCACTCGGCGGTCGCCACCACCGCCCTGCTCGACCTGGTCCCGGGCGCCGACGGCTTCGCGGACGGCCCGCTGACCCGGGACGCCCATCACGCCGTACGCGCCACCGCCCTCGGCGCCATCACCGAGGCCCAGCGCACCGAGGCCCAGCGCGCCGCTCTCGCCCACGCCGCCTCGCTCGGCATCGGCTCGGTGCACGAGTGCGCGGGCCCGGAGATCTCCTCCGAGGACGACTTCACCGGACTGCTGCGGCTCGCCGCCGAGGAACCCGGCCCCCGTGTCGTCGGCTACTGGGCCGAGCGCGACGTGGAGAAGGCACGCGCCCTCGGGGCCGTCGGCGCCGCGGGCGACCTCTTCGTCGACGGCGCCCTCGGCTCGCACACGGCGTGTCTGCACGAGCCGTACGCCGACGCCACGCACACCGGCACCGCGTACCTGGACGCGGCGGCCGTCGCCGCCCATGTGCTGGCCTGCACCGAGGCGGGGCTCCAGGCGGGCTTCCACGCCATCGGGGACGCTGCGGTGACCTCGGTGGTCGAGGGCGTGCGCGCGGCCGCCGAGAAGGTCGGCCTGGCCCGTGTGCGGGCCGCCCGGCACCGCGTCGAGCACGCCGAGATGCTCACCCCCGACACCCTCGCCGCCTTCGCCGAGCTCGGCCTCACCGCCTCAGTCCAGCCCGCCTTCGACGCGCTGTGGGGTGGAGAGGAGGGCATGTACGCCGGGCGGCTGGGTGCTGAGCGGGCCCGCACCCTCAACCCGTTCGCGGCCCTGCTGCGGGCCGGCGTGCCCCTGGCCTTCGGCTCCGACAGCCCCGTCACCCCCCTCGACCCGTGGGGCACCGTCCGCGCGGCGGCCTTCCACCGCACGCCGGAGCACCGGGTGTCCGTGCGCGCGGCGTTCACGGCGCACACGCGGGGCGGCTGGCGGGCGATCGGACGGGACGACGCGGGTGTCCTGGTCCCCGGGGCGCCTGCGGACTACGCGGTGTGGCGCACCGGTGACCTCATCGTCCAGGCCCCCGACGACCGGGTCGCCCGCTGGTCCACGGACCCCCGCTCCGGCACCCCCGGCCTGCCGGACCTGAGCCCCGGCACCGACCTCCCCGTCTGCCTGCGCACCGTGGCCGACGGACGCACGGTCTTCGTACGGCCGGGGGAGTGATCTCCGGGGAAGCACGGAACCGATCATGGCCCGCCACTTGCCCCGCGCGACCTGGGAATCCTCCGCGCCGACCAGGCGATAAGGGGAAACTCCGCAGGTCAAACGGCAGTTGACAGTCGACGGCAGGGGACCGGTAGGTTCTGCTGGGTCCACCACCGGACGTCCGGCCGGGGAGCCAGGTCCAGCGTCAGCGCCACGACGAGGGAACGTTCCGGCCCGGTCGGGCAGGTGTGACCCGGGTGGGGCCCGGACGCTCAGTAGACAACGGCTCTCGGTCGACCCGCAGCCAGTGGGTCCCAGGTCGGCCCGAAGGGTGCCGGGCCCCTATCCGCAGCGTGTGCGACCCACCCTTGTCGAATCGATGCTCCTCTGGACATGAGCCGACACTTCAGCGCAGGCCGTGGCCACTATGGTGGACGCCTGCGTACGGACTTGAAGGGGCAGTAGTGAACGACGGCGACGGGACCCTCGCGGCAGAAGGCCAGGAGAGGCGGTTCGGCCCGCTCGGCACGGCCTTGGTGATCATCCCGACCTACAACGAGGCGGAGAACATCAAGACGATCGTCGGCCGGGTGCGGAAGGCTGTCCCCGAGGCGCACGTCCTGGTGGCCGACGACAACAGCCCCGACGGCACCGGCAAGCTCGCCGACGAGCTGGCCGCCGAGGACGACCACGTCCAGGTACTGCACCGCAAGGGCAAGGAAGGGCTCGGCGCCGCCTACCTCGCGGGCTTCCGCTGGGGCATGGAGCACGGCTACGGCGTACTGATCGAGATGGACGCCGACGGCTCCCACCAGCCCGAGGAACTGCCCCGGCTGCTGACCGCCCTCAAAGGCGCCGACCTCGTTCTCGGCTCCCGCTGGGTGCCGGGCGGGCGCGTGGTGAACTGGCCCAAGTCCCGTGAGTTCATCTCCCGCGGCGGCAGCCTCTACTCCCGGGTCCTGCTCGACGTCCCCGTCCGCGACGTCACCGGTGGCTACCGGGCCTTCCGGCGCGAGACCCTCGAAGGCCTCGGCCTCGACGAGGTCGCCTCCCAGGGGTACTGCTTCCAGGTCGATCTCGCCCGCCGCGCCATCAAGGCCGGCTACCACGTCGTCGAGGTGCCCATCACCTTCGTCGAGCGGGAGCTGGGCGACTCCAAGATGAGCCGGGACATCCTCGTCGAGGCGCTGTGGCGGGTGACCGCGTGGGGCGTGGGGGAGCGGGTCGGCAAGGTCCTCGGGCGGGACAAGCGGGACTGACCTCCCCTTCACGCCTCATTCACACCTGATCATGCCCTTATCCCGTACTGAGCCGGTGCCAGGCACACTGGGACCATGATGACTGGCGCTCCGACCCCGACGTACCCCGTCCGGCCCCGGCGCTCACGGCTGCGCACGTTCTTGCCGCTGGGTGTCGCCGCGTGGCTGGTGCTGGAGATCTGGCTGCTCACGGTGGTCGCGAGCGCGGCCGGCGGTCTCGCGGTCTTTCTGCTGTTGCTCGCCGGTTTCCTCGTCGGTTCCGCTGTGGTCAAGCGGGCTGGGCGGCGGGCCTTTCGGGCGCTCACCGAGACGTTGCAACAGCAGCAGGGTGGTGCGGCGGCTATGCCTGCGGGGGGTAAGAGCGAGGGCAACGGCTTCCTGATGCTGGGTGGGCTGCTGCTGATGCTGCCGGGTCTGATCTCGGACGTGGTGGGTCTCGTTCTTTTGGTTCCGCCGGTTCAGAAGGGGCTGGGGCGGTATGCGGAGCGGACCTTCGAGCGGAAGATTCGTGAGGCGGGTGCCGGGGCTTTCGGGGACGCGTTCCAGCAGGCGCGTATCCGTCGGCCTGACGGCAAGGTCGTCCAGGGCGAGGTGATCCGGGACGACGCCGGCCCGGGTGACGCTTCGCAAGATCCTCGATCGCCGCTGAGTCGCTGAGGGGTTTTCTCGCCCCCGCCGCCCCTTCCCGTTCCCATCCCCAGGGGCGGCTGCCCCTTCAACCCCGCTTCGCCTGAGAGCTCGGTCCAGTCGGTTCGTTGGCGGGTGCGGGTGAGTGGGGGCTTGTCGCGCAGTTCCCCGCGCCCCTTAAAAGCGAGGGGTGCCCCCAGTTCTTTGGGGCGCGGGGAACTGCGCGAGCAACCACACACAACCCGCACCCGCCAAACAACCCCACCCACCCGAGCTCTTGGGCGCACGGACACCAAAAACCGCGGGCGCCGTACGTGGAAACGTACGGCGCCCGCGGTTTTTGGGTTGCGCTCTGTGTCCGGCTGACCCCCGGAGGGGCTACGCGGACTTGCGGCTGTCTCGCGGATGGACCGCGATGTTCATCGCGCCGGAGCGGAGAACCGCCAGACGCTCCTCGAGGACCTCTTCGAGTTCCTCACGGGTACGCCGCTCCATCAGCATGTCCCAATGCGTACGCGCGGGCTTGGCCTTCTTCTCCTCAGGGCCGTCGCCGTCCACCAGGAGTGCCTGGGCCCCGCAGACCTTGCACTCCCACTCCGGCGGGATCTCCGCCTCGACCGAGAAGGGCATCTCGAAGCGGTGCCCCTTCTCGCATGCGTACTCCACGGCCTGGCGCGGAGCCAAGTCGATGCCGCGGTCCGTCTCGTAGCTGGTCACCACGAGGCGCGTGCCGCGAAGAGCTCGCTCACTCATGAATCGTGCCTCCCGGGCTTGTCGCCCACAGGACAGGTGTCGCTGTCGTCGTCATCCGGTCAACGTCCGGTCGGCGGTAAAGATTCCCGTTGCGTGTCCCGTTCCGGGTCATGCGTCGCCGTCGTAGCCGCCCTTGTTGTACCCGCCGGCGCCCGGTTTGTCACATCTGACAGCAGATGTCACCCAGCGTTTCGGCATCTTTGACGCGCAGTAACGGTACGCCTGGCAGGCCAAACGCGTACACTACAGCCCTTTCGCTCCGGGCGCTAAATCCTGTCGGGTACGGGATTGCCCGCGTCGCTGATCGCCCGGCGCACCGGAACCCTCGCGAGCAGGGCGAATCCCAGCACGAAGAAGACGACCAGGGAGATGATCGCGTCCCGATAACTTCCGGTTAGCTGGTAGGTGAGACCGAACAGGAGCGGGCCCAGCCAGCTCATGCCGCGGTCGCTCATCTCGTACGCCGAGAAGTACTCGGCCTCCTTGCCGGGCGGGACGAGGTGGGAGAAGAGGGAGCGGGACAGGGCCTGGCTGCCGCCCAGGACCAGGCCGATGCCCGAGGCCAGGATGAAGAACCACAGCGGGGCCCCGGCCGGGAGGAAGTAACCGGCGCCGAGGATCAGGGTCCAGGCGATCAGGGAACCGAGGATCGTGCGCTTCGCGCCGTACCGGCGGGACAGCCGGCCCATGCCCAGGGCGCCGCCCACCGCCAGTATCTGCACCAGCAGTACGGCCACGATGAGCGTCGACTGCTCCAGGTCCAGCTCCTCGGAGCCGTACACCGAGGCCTGGGAGATCACCGTCTGGATGCCGTCGTTGTAGACGAGGTAGGCGAGGAGGAAGCCGAGGGTCAGGGGGTGGCGGCGCATGTCGCGGACGGTCGCCGCGAGCTGGCGCAGTCCGGGGGCCGTCGCCTCCTCAGTCCCGCCCGTCGCCGGGCTCCGACGGTCACGGAGGCGTCGTAGCGGGATGAGGGTGAAGGCGCCCCACCACAGTCCGGCCGAGGCGAGGCAGATGCGGACCGCCATGCCCTCGGAGACGCCGAAGGTGTCGTGGGCGGTGAACAGGATGAGGTTCGCGACGAGGACCAGGGAGCCCGCCGCGTAGCCGAAGGCCCAGCCCCGGGAGGAGACCGCGTCGCGTTCCTCGGGGGGCGCGATCTGGGGCAGGTAGGAGTTGTAGAGCATCATCGCGACGGACTGGGACGCGTTCGCGACGACCAGGAGGACGCCGCCGAGCAGATAGCGGTCGCCGTCCAGGAAGAACATGCCGGCGGTCGCGGCGGCCCCCAGATAGGCGGCGGCGCCGAGGAGGGGCTTCTTGCGGCCGGTGCGGTCGGCGGCCGCGCCCACCAGGGGCATGATCACGACGGCGAGGATCACCGACAGGGAGACCGAGTACGCGAAGAATGAGCCGGCGCGGACCGGGATCCCCAGGGGATGGACGTAACCGTCCGTGTCGGCGGCGGACTTGGCGACCTCGGTCAGATAGGGGCCGAGGAACACGGTCAGGACGCTTGTCGAGTAGACCGAGCAGGCCCAGTCGTAGAAGTACCAGCCGCGCTGTTCGCGTCGCCTGCCCGCGGCCTCGTCGGCCTCGTCCGTCCGCACGGTGTCGGTGCCCACCCGTGCCCCTCGCTTCCCCGTGAACGGGCCGCGCGAGGGTGTCAGACCCAGGTCCCCCGGTCCTCAAGCACCTTGCGCAGCGTGTCGATGTGATCGGTCATGATGCCATCGACTCCCAAGTCCAGGAGGCGGTGCATACGTTGCGGTTCGTTCACGGTCCACACATGGACGTGCAGCCCGCGCGCGTGGGCCGCGCGCACGAACCGGTGGTCCACCACCGGCACCCCCGACTGCGACTCGGGCACCTGTGCGGCGACCGCCGTGCGGCGCAGCGCGGAGGGGATGCCCCAGGAGCGCAGCCGCAGGCCCAGGACGCCGCCGGTGCCGTACGAGGTGGCCAGGCGCGGGCCGGCGAGGCGCTGGGCGCGGGCGACCCGGGGCTCGGAGAACGAGCCGACGCAGACGCGGTGCCAGGAGTCGGTGCGGGCGATCAGATTGAGGAGCGGGTGCAGTGCCGGCTCGGCCTTGATGTCGACGTTCCAGCGGACGTCGGGGAAGGTTTCGAGGAGTTCCTCGAAGAGGGGTACCGGTTCGACGCCCGCCACGCGCGCGTGCCGTATGTCCTTCCACGGCAGGTCCGCTATCCGGCCCGCCCCGTCGCTCACCCGGTCCAGGGTCGCGTCGTGGAAGGCGACGAGCTTGCCGTCGAGCGTGGCGTGCACATCGGTCTCGATGTAGCGGTAGCCCGACTCGACGGCGCGCCGGAACTGGGCCACGGTGTTCTCCAGGCCGTCCGCCGCCCCGCCCCGGTGGGCGAAGGCGATCGGGCCGGGGTGGTCCAGGTACGGGTGGCGTATGAGGGCGGTCACCGGGGCAGTATGACCCGCTTCGATGGACCGGTGGCAACGACCGTGCTGCCGGATTCCGAGGGGACGGCGAACACGCGCAGGAAGAGCTGGGCGAGCGGGCCGATGGCGAGGGCGTAGAGGAGGGTGCCGACGCCGACCGTGCCGCCGAGGAGGAATCCCGTCGCGACGACCGTCAGTTCGATGGCCGTGCGCACCAGGCGGATCGACAGCCCGGTCACCCGGTTCAGGCCCGTCATCAGTCCGTCGCGCGGGCCGGGGCCAAAGCGGGCCGCGATGTAGAGGCCCGTCGCCGCGCCGTTCAGGACGATGCCGATCACCATCAGGGAGATGCGGGCCGTCATTGTCCGGGCGTCGGGCGTCACGGCCAGGGTCGCGTCCATGGCGGCGCCGATCACCAGGACGTTGGAGATGGTGCCGAGGCCGGGGCGCTGGCGCAGGGGGATCCAGAGGAGCAGGATCGTGGCGCCGACGACGGTCAGGACGATGCCCATCGACAGACCGGTCCGCTCGGCGAGGCCCTGGTGGAGCACGTTCCACGGTTCCAGGCCGAGGCCCGACCTGACGAGAAGCGCCGAGCTCACGCCGTAGAGCGTGAGGCCGATGTAGAGCTGCGACAGCCGCCGCGTGAGATGCCCGTGTGCGGACAAGAGATGCCCCCCTGTGGTGGTAGTGGCCTGCTTCATGTCACCCTGTGGCTTGAGGAGTGGCTCCATCCATGGCCAATCCGGGGAAGGTGGACTGGAAATCGTGTCTCAGTGGACTTCGGCGGTGGGGGCCGCGCAGCTCGCCCGCATGCTCAACTCCCAGCAGGACCGCCCCAGTGGGCCCGGCAGCAAGCGCCCGCCCGCCTATCGCGCCCTCGCCGACGGCGTACGACTGCTGGTCCTGGAGGGCCGTGTGCCCGTGGCCGCCCGACTGCCCGCCGAGCGTGAACTGGCCCTGTCCCTCTCCGTCAGCCGTACGACCGTCGCGGCGGCGTACGAGGCCCTGCGCACGGAGGGGTTCCTGGAGTCCCGCCGGGGAGCGGGCAGTTGGACCGCCGTACCGGCCGGCAAGCCGCTTCCCTCGCGCGGTCTGGAACCGCTGCCGCCCGAGGCGCTCGGCTCGATGATCGACCTGGGCTGCGCGGCCCTGCCCGCGCCCGAGCCCTGGCTGACCCGGGCCGCGCGGGGCGCGCTGGAGGAGCTGCCGCCGTACGCCCACACGCACGGCGACTATCCGGCCGGGCTGCCCGCGCTCCGCTCGATGCTCGCCGAGCGCTACACCGCGCGCGGGATCCCGACCATGCCCGAGCAGATCATGGTGACCACCGGGGCCATGGGGGCCATGGACGCCATCTGTCACCTCTTCGCGGGGCGGGGCGAGCGGATCGCCGTGGAGTCGCCGTCGTACGCCAACATCCTTCAGCTGATGCGGGAGGCCGGGGCCCGACTGGTGCCGGTCGCCATGGCGGAGGGGCTCGCCGGGTGGGACATGGACCGCTGGCGGCAGGTCCTGCGGGACGCGGCGCCGCGGCTCGCCTACGTCGTCGCCGACTTCCACAACCCGACCGGCGCGCTCGCCGACGAGGACCGGCGACGGGGGCTCGTCGACGCGGCCCGGGCCGCCGGGACCGTGCTCGTCACCGACGAGACCATGAGCGAGCTGCGACTTGACCCGGAGGTGGAGATGCCCCGGCCGGTCTGCGCGTTCGATCCGGCGGGGTCCACGGTCATCACGGTCGGGTCGGCCAGCAAGGCGTTCTGGGCGGGCATGCGGATCGGGTGGGTGCGGGCCGCGCCCGAGGTGATCCGGAGTCTGGTCGCGGCGCGGGCGTACGCCGATCTGGGGACGCCGGTGCTGGAGCAGTTGGCCGTGAACTGGCTGATGAGTACGGGGGGTTGGGAGCAGGCTGTCGGGATTCGGCGGGAGCAGGCGCGGGAGAACCGGGACGCGTTGGTCGCCGCGGTGCGGCGGGAGCTGCCGGACTGGGAGTTCTCCGAGCCTCGGGGTGGGCTGACGTTGTGGGCCCGGACCGGGGGGCTGTCGGGGTCGCGGCTCGCGGAGATGGGCGAGCGGGTCGGGATCCGGGTGCCGTCGGGGCCTCGGTTCGGGGTGGACGGGGCCTTCGAGGGGTATGTGCGGCTGCCGTTCACCGTGGGGGGTGCGGTCGCGGACGAGGCGGCTGGGCGGTTGGCGGCGGCGGCGCGGTTGGTGCGGAACGGGGAAGCGGGCGGGAGCGAGACCCCGAGGACGTTCGTGGCGTGACCTCGACTGGAGCGGTACCCGGCAGTTGGGGCTGGGCGGGGGGTGGGCTGCGCTGCTCGGCGCTACGAGGTGCCGCTGCGCCCACCCTCCCCCACTCCCGGCTTCGCTCGAGCGGGAGGTAACCCCCATCGCCCCAGCGGCACGATTGCCCGCAGCCGGGAACGGTGTGGGTGGGCTGCCGCCTCAGCGGCACGACTGCCCGCAGCTGCGGCGGATCCATTCAGCTTTCCGCTACCGCTGTCTTCGCCATGGTCGAGTCCGCCGGAGTCGTGTGGGGCGGGAGTAGGGACAGGATTGCCTCGCGGCGGGGCTCGGGGGTGTCGGGGTCGTGGGGATCCGGCGTGGCCGGGACCTGGACGCGGAGGACGGGGGCGGTGCCGAGGCGGGCGTAGCCGCGGCCGGGTGGGACGTCCGGGGTGGGGGTGGTGGGGGGAGGGGCGCCCAGGATCGCGGTGAGTTGGTCGGGGGTGGCGGGGCCGAGGACCACTCGGGCCCGGGTGTGCTGGCGTACCGCGTCCGTGAGGGTGTCCAGGTGGTCGAACTGTTCGGCCACGGCGACCGTGACGTTGGCGGCGCGGCCGTGGCGGAGGGGGACCTGGAGGAGGGACTGCGGGTCGGGGCGGCCGTCGGCCGCGGCGAGGTCGGCCAGCGTGCTCGGGCGGTCCACCAGGAGCCACAGCGGGCGTTTGATGTCGTCCGGTGGTGGGTTGCCGACCTGGCGGGCCCGGTTGGTGGCGATGAGGCGGCGTTCGGTCTCCTGGGACGCCCACTCCAGGCCGGCCAGGGCCCCGGAGAGACCGCACTCCACGGCCAGGACCCCGTCCCGGCCGGTCAGGCAGGCGTGGTCGCCGCTGCCCCCGCCGTCGACGATGACGACGTCGCCGTACCGGAGGGCCTGGAGGGCGATGGAGCGCAACAGGGTCGTCGTGCCGCTGCCCGGCTGGCCCACGGCCAGCAGATGGGGCTCGGTGGAGCGGACGCCGGTGCGCCAGACGACCGGCGGTACGTCGCGTGTCTCCTCTCCGAAGGAGAGGGGGAGGGTGCGCTGGACGTGGGCCGCGTCGGTGAAGCCGATGACCGTCTCGCCCGGTGCCGTCACGAAGTGCTGGGCGGCGATGTCGGTGGCGAGCGGGGCGAGGACGGTGACGGTGAGTTCGTTGCCCTCCTCGTCCCAGGTGAAGCGGTACTCCCGGCCGCGACCCGCCTTGGTGTGCAGCAGGTGTTCGATGCGGGCGCGGGCCTCGGTCTCGCCGTCGGTGAAGTACGCCGGGTAGCGGATCAGCAGGTGCGAGACGCGGCCGGTGCCGTCGAAGGCGTAGGTGGGGAAGGCCTGGTCCCAGGCGCCGCCGTGCGAGAAGAGGGGGTCGGGGTCCTCGGCGGCCGAGAAGTACGGCACCAGGGCCTCGTAGAGGGAGCGAAGACGCTGGGTCTGGGATTCGTCCGGGCCGGCGGGCTCCTGGGCGCCGCCCTCGCGGCCCGACCAGGCCGCCGCCGCCATCAGCGCGATGACGGCGAGCAGCGGTCCGTACGGCACCAGGGTCATGACCAGGAGCACCGAGGCCGCCAGGAACAGCAGTGACCCGCGCCGGTCCTTCGGGGTCTCGGTCCACCGGCGCCGCCCGGCCGCGGCCAGCCGACGCAGTCCACGGGCGGTCGTGATCAGCGGATGGAGGACGTCGGTGGCGCCGTCGGCCGCCGTTCGGGCCAGCTCCCGGCTCCTGGTGAGGTGCGCGCTGCCGCTGCTCAGAATGCGGGGGAGGCGGGGGAGAGTGACCCGGGCCACGGCTGTCTCCTGGAGGTGCGTACGGATGGGGACGGGGTCAGAACTTGATCCCGCCGAGGAGGCTCGCGAGGCTCTCGCCGCCCGCGGTGATGCTCGGGGCGATGCCCGTACTGGCGAGGTAGAAGCCGAACAGGGTGACGACGATGCAGTGCGAGGCCTTGAGGCCGTCCTTGCGGAAGAACAGGAAGACGATGACGCCGAGCACGACGACGCCGGACATATGAAGGATCATGCGGGCTCTCCTGGTTGATGGGGACAGTCACCATGAGTTCTTCCAGGGTCACAGCATGTATCTATATGATTAAAGGTGCAATTGGGTGAAATTCAGCTTGTTTCACCTGGATGGCCGAGCCCTTGTTGCGCCGTACGGGCTGGGCTGTTGCGTCCGGCCGCACCCGATGTGATCTTTGCCTCGGCCTGGACCGCTCAGGTGCGCGAGGAGCCAGTACCCTGGCGATTGCTTTCTGGAGCGTACGGCGCGTAGTGAGAGGTGGTCCCGGCGATGAGCGAAGCCCCCGACCCCGAGGTCGTGGAGCTGGCGACCAAGATCTTCGATCTGGCCCGGCGGGGCGAGACCGAGGCGCTCGTGGCATATGTGGACGCGGGTGTTCCGGCCAACCTCACCAACGACCGCGGCGACTCGCTCGTGATGCTCGCCGCCTATCACGGTCACGCCGACGCCGTCAGGGAGCTCCTGGCGCGTGGTGGCGAGGCAGACCGCGTCAACGACCGGGGCCAGACTCCCCTCGCAGGGGCGGTTTTCAAGGGCGAGGAAGAGGTCATCCGGGTTCTCCTGGAGGGCGGGGCCGACCCGCTCGCGGGAACTCCGAACGCGGTCGACACCGCCCGGATGTTCGGCAAGATCGAACTGCTCGAACTGTTCGGCGCACACTGATCCACATGTTCTGACCAGGAAAAACAACAGATACGGGGGAGGCGGTACAGGGCCGCCGGAAATTTCGGTCGCGGCAGGAAGAACCGCCGGGTCATCATGACGTCGTGATTCACGGACGCGATGGCTGGGCAGGTGTTGCCGCACCACGTGGGCCGTGATGCGGTCCGCATGGGCCACTGACGAGAGGCAGAGGAAGATGGTCTACAGCAAGCAGGAAACGGCGGGCGCCCCGACGTGTTGTCACGCGGCCAGGTAAAGCAAGATCCCGGTTGCGTCGACGCTTGATGTGAGGCTGTTTCCCATGTTCGAACCGGTCATAGCGCCCAGCGGTACGCTGCTCGGCCTGCTGCAGCGGGGCCGCGGCGACGGCACCCTGCACGCGCTCACCGCCCCGCGGGCCGAGGCGCTCGCGGCACTGAACCACTGTGTGCTGAGCGACCCCCGCCACGACTGGCAGGTGGAGAACCGCTCTCTCTACTACGCCCGGCTCTACCTCGACCTGAGCGGCGAGCTCGACGAGATCGAGCGGCACCTCTTCGACGCCGAGGACGTGCTCGACACCTGCGAGTCACGCACCGGACTCGCCCTCGCGGTCCTCGGGCACCTCGCCTCGTACGGCAGGCGGGACGCGCTCGAACTGTTGCGCAGGTACGCCGCCGTGGGCACCAGCTGGGCCTGGGCCCTGGACGAGCTGGCCCTCAGGGACGACGACGAAGGGCTACGGGCCCTCGCCGAACCGGTCCTGGCCCGCTTCACCACCGACCCCGAGGGCGAGGCCGAACTCGCCGCCGTAGTCCGGGACGCCTTCGAACCCCGGCCCTGGCGGCTGTGGGCCGAGGACTCCCGCGAAGCGATCGCCACACGCGTGCGTGCCGCACAGGAGGCCGGGTCCTTCGACCGCTGGCAGCGGCAGATGCGACCAAGTGGGCCCCGTCCGGGGTGGAGCGTCAGCGCCGTGTTCGAGTGGGCCCAACAGGGCATCGAACGCGGAGCGGTGCTCCATGTGCCGGCCGCCCGATGTCTCGCGGCCGTCGCCGCCCCCGAGGATCGGCCGGAGATCCTGGAGGCCGCCCGGTCCGGCGACGACGGCGCCCGCTGTACCGCCCTGCGCTACCTCGCCGACGGCAACGATCCCGACGCCCTCGACCTGATCGAGGGCGCGATGACCGACGGCACGACGATGGTCGTGGACGCCGCCGTGGACGCGTTCGAACGGATGCGCAGCATGGCCGCCGTCGACCGGGCCCGCGGCTGGGTGCACCGGCCGGACGCGCTGGGCGCGGCCGCCGGGCGCATGCTCGCCTGCCGGGGCGGCACCAAGGACAGCGACCTGGTGCTGGGCGCGCTGCGGGAGGCCGTACGCGGCGAAGGCCCCGACGCGCCGACCCTGTGGACCCTCGTCGACGGCACCGGACGGCTCGGCATCGCCTGTGCCGCTCCCGTACTGCGCCACATCTACCGCGAGACCGCCTCCTCCCACCTGCGCGGCCGCGCCGCCCGTGCGCTCGCCGCCACCGATCCCTCCTTCCCGGCCGGCTTCGCCGTCGAGTGCCTCTGGGACTGCGAGGAGACCACCCGCGAGATCGCCGCCCGGCACGCCGAGACAGGTGACACCCGCGTCGTCGACCAGCTACGCCGCCTGGCCGCGGACCCCGCCGAGGAGGCCGAGGTCCAGACAGCCGTACGCAGCCGTATCGGACCTGACATGCCCGCAATGTGAACACCGGGTGACCCGGAGGTCAGGAGGGCATGGACACGGTCTGACCTGGACGGGTGTGCAGCGCAACGCTCATGGGACGTTCCCCGCCCGGAAAGATCCACGTTGACGCGGCCACGTCCAGCACGACGACAACACCCGTATGCGTGTCGTCATAGTGACCGAGTCCTTTCCCCCCGATGTGAACGGCGTGGCCCACTGCGCCCTGCAGACCGCGCGACACCTTGTCGCACGCGGTCACGCCCCGCTCGTCGTGGCCCCGGCCACCGCCTCCGGCAGCGGAGCCGGAGCCGATCTTCAGGCGCCGTGCCCCGTCGTCCGCGTCCCCTCCCTTCCGCTCCCGGGCTACCCCCAGGTCCGCGTCGCCCTGCCCAGCCGCAGAGTCGCCGCGGCGATCGTCGAACACCGGGCCGACATCGTCCACCTGGCCAGCCCCTTCGTCCTCGGCGTGCGCGGCATGGCGGCCGCCGCACGCCTCGGCATCCCCGCCGTCGCCATCTACCAGACCGACCTCGCCGGTTACGCCCGCACCTATGTGCACGCCGGTGAGGCGGCCGCCTGGCGACGCATCCGCTCCGTGCACGCCGCCGCCGACCGCACCCTCGCCCCCTCCACCGTGGCCCTGCGCGACCTGGAGGCCCACGGCGTGCCCCGGGTCAGCCTGTGGCCGCGCGGCGTCGACACCGTCCGCTTCCGCCCCGACCTGCGCGACGAGGCACTGCGCCGCGAGCTGGCCCCGGACGGCGAGCTGATCGTCGGCTACGTCGGCCGCCTCGCCCCCGAGAAGCAGGTCGAACTGCTGGCCGGGGTGTGCGGCCTGGACGGCGTACGCGTAGTCGTCGTGGGCGACGGGCCCAGCGAACCCGGGCTGCGCGAGGCCTTGCCGGGCGCCGTCTTCCTGGGCCGCCGCACCGGCGACGACCTCGCCCGGATCTTCGCCTCGCTGGACGTCTTCGCCCACACCGGCCCGTTCGAGACCTTCTGCCAGACCGTCCAGGAGGCCATGGCAAGCGGGGTGCCGGTCGTCGCCCCCGCCGCCGGCGGACCGCTGGACCTCGTGGCCCACGGCCGTACGGGGCTCCTGGTGCCGCCGCGCGACGCGGCCGCCGTACGGGACGCCGTGTGGTCCCTGGCCGCCGATCCGGCGCTGCGGGCCGCGTACGGGGCCGCCGGGCGGGCCATGGTCGAGGGCCGCACCTGGGCGGCCGTCGGCGATCAGCTCATCGGTCACTACGCCGACGTGCTGGCCGCGCGGACGGTGGTGGCGGCGTGAGCGAGCGGACGGACGGCCTGCGGATCGTGCGGCTGGCCAACTTCGTGGCGCCCGCCTCGGGAGGGCTGCGCACCGCGCTGCGCGAGCTGGGCATGGGGTTCAAGACGGCCGGGCACGAGCCCGTGCTGGTCGTCCCCGGTGAGCGTCACACCGACCGCGAGACCGAGCAGGGGCGGATCATCACCCTGCCCGGCCCGCTGCTGCCCGGCACCGGCGGCTACCGGGTCCTCGTGGACAAGCGGCGGGTGGCCAAGCTCCTGGAGTCGCTGGAGCCCGACCGCCTGGAGGTCTCCGACCGCACCACGCTGCGCTGGACCGGGGCCTGGGCGCGCCGGGCCAGGGTGCCCGCCGTGATGGTCTCGCACGAGACCGCCGACGGCGTGCTGCGCACGTGGGGGCTGTCCGAGGCGATGGCCCGGCGGACCGCAGACGCCCTCAACGTCCGTACGGCCCACACCTATTCGCGGGTGGTGTGCACCACGGAGTTCGCGGAACGGGAGTTCGTGCGGATCGGCGCCCGGAACGTCGTACGGGCCCCGCTGGGAGTCGACCTGGAGGGGCGGGACCCCGCGTTGCGGGATCCGGCGCTGCGGGAGCGGCACGCGCGCGTGGACGAGGTTCTGCTGGTGATGTGCTCCCGGCTGTCGGTGGAGAAGCGGCCCGGTACGGCGATCGACGCGATGGAGGCGCTGCTGCGGCGCGGACAGCGGGCCGTGCTGGTGGTCGCCGGGGACGGGCCACTGCGGGGCCGGCTCGAGCAGCGGGCCAAGGGACTGCCGGTGACCTTCCTGGGGCATGTGGCCGACCGCGCCATGCTGGGCGGCCTGCAGGCCTCCGCCGATGTGTGCCTGGCGCCCGGGCCCGCCGAGACGTTCGGGCTCGCCGCGCTGGAGGCGATGGCCTGCGGCACGCCGGTGGTGGCGAGCTCCTCGTCCGCGCTGCCGGAGGTCATCGGCTCGGCCGGGGCGACGGCGGCGGACACCGGCGAGTCCTTCGCGGACGCCGTCGAGCTGCTGCTGGACCGCCCGGAGCGGGAGCGCAGGGAGGCGGCACGCGCACGTGCCGAGTGCTTCGGCTGGCAGACCGCGGTGGACGCGTTCCTCACCGCGCACGGCGCGACCGTCGGGCGCCCGGCCCGCTCGATATGGGAGGGCGTTGGATGAGACCCCTCCGTTTCGTGGCACTCGGAGACTCCCTCACCGAGGGCGTCGGCGACCCGGTCGGAGGAGACCGGCGGGGCTGGGCCGCCCTCCTCGCCGATGGGCTCGGCCCCGCCGTGGACTTCACCAACCTCGCCCTCAGCGGGTCCCAGACCCGCGACGTGCTGGAACGGCAGCTGCCCGCCGCGCTCGACCTCCGCCCGGACATCGCCTCCGTCGTCATCGGCGTCAACGACACCCTGCGCTGCACCTTCGACATCCACGCCGTCGCCGCCCGCCTGGACGAGGTGTACCGGACCTTCCGGGAGCGGGAGAGCCTGCTGCTCACGGCCTGTCTGCCCGACCCCGGGGCCATGCTCGGCCTGCCCGGGGCGCTCGCCAGGCCGCTCGCCCGGCGGCAGCGGGCCGTCAACACCGTGGTCCACGCGCTGTCCGAGCGCTATGGGGCGGTCCATCTGCACGCCTCGGAGGGCGCCTGGCTGACGGACCGCGCCATGTGGAGCGCCGACCGGCTGCACCCCGGCGAGCGGGGGCACCGGCAGCTCGCCGTCCGCTTCCACGCCCTGCTCGCGCAGGCGGGGATCGCGACGGGGCCCGGCCCTTCCCCCGAGCCCGAGTTCCCCGTTCCCACCCGCGGTGCCAGCCTGTGGTGGCTGGCCACGGCGGGTACGGGCTGGGTCGCCCGGCGGTGCACCGACCTGCTTCCGCAACTCCTCACGCTGGCCGCCGCCGAGGTACGCCACAAGGCCCGCGGCACCAGCGCCCGGCTGGACCTGTCCGCCTCCCACGCGGTGGCATCGGCGCTGGCGGCGCTGTCGGTGTCCGGGCCGGAACACCGGCCGGAGGTGGCGTGAGGCGGTGCCGGAGCGGTGCTCAGCGGCGGTGCCGTACGGCGACGAATCGCACAGGCGTGCCCGGGATGGCCTGGGCCGCGCCGGGCAGGTCCGCCGGGTGGACGACCGCGATCACCGGGTAGCCGCCGGTGGTCGGGTGGTCGGCGAGGAAGACGACCGGGCGGCCGTCCGGCGGCACCTGGACGGCGCCCAGCACCATTCCCTCACTGGGGAGTTCACCCGCCCGGGAACGCTCCAGGGCGGGTCCCTCCGTACGCAGGCCGATGCGGTTGCTCGCGGACGAGACGGCGTATGGGCGCGTGGTGAGGGTGCGCAGGGCCGCCTCCGTGAACCAGTCCTCGCGGGGGCCGAGCGTGACGCGCAGGACGAGTTCCGAGGGTGGTGCCGGATGCGGAACGACGTCCACGCGCGCGTGCGCCCCGCCGGGCCGTCCCAGGGGGAGCACGGTGCCGTCCGTCAGCGGTGGGGGACCGAGGCCCGACAGCAGGTCGGTCGAGCGGCTGCCCAGCACCGGCTCGACGGCCACCCCGCCGGAGACGGCGAGATAGCTCCGTACGCCGGAGCGCGCGGCCCCGATGTCGAGCACGGCACCGCCGGGGACCCGTACGGGGGCTCCCCAGGGCGCCGGGCGGCCGTCCACGGTGACGGGGCAGGGGGCGCCCGCGACGGCCATGGTGACCGTCGAGCGGGGGCGTACGGAACAGCCGTTGAGGGTGGTCTCCAGGACGGCCGCCTCCGGGGGGTTGCCCACCAAGCGGTTCACCAGGGTGGCCGCGTGGGCGTCGAGGGCGCCCGAACGCGGCACGCCGAGGTGGGCGTGGCCGGGCCGCCCCTGGTCCTGGACGGTGGTGAGCGCGCCGGCGCGGGCGACGGCGAGGGCACGATCGGTCACGCCGCCGCCACCGCCGTGAAGCGGACCCGCGTGCCCGGCGCCAGCAGAGCGGCCGGCACGCGCGCGTGGTCCCACAGGACCGTGTCCGTCGTACCGATCAGCTGCCAGCCGCCCGGGGAGGAGCGCGGGTAGACACCGGTGTACGGGCCGGCCAGGGCGACGGAACCCGCCGGGACGACTGTGCGCGGTGTGGCCCGGCGCGGCACCTCGCGGGGCAGCCCGGTGAGATAGCCGAAGCCCGGCGCGAAACCGCAGAACGCCACCCGGAACTCGGCCTTCGCGTGGATCCGGGCCACCTCGGCCTCGTCGACACCCCAGTGGGCGGCGACGTCCGGCAGATCGGGGCCGTCGTACCGTACGGGGATCTCCACGACGTCCTCCGCGCGCCGGGGGACGGGCGGTACCTCCCAGGAGGCGAGGCGCTCAGCGAGGCGGGACGGGGCCTCCAGGCCGTCCAGGAGGACCGTACGGGCCGCGGGGACTATTTCGGCCACCGAGAGCTCACCCGTCGCGCGGCGGCGCAGCAGCTCGGCGTGCAGGGCCTCGGCCTCCTCGCCCGTGTCCACCTCGATCAGCAGCGCGCGGTCCCCGACCGGCAGCGCCCTCATGCGAACGCCTCCACGCGCACGCCCGAGGCCGCCAGCTCGGCCCGCACCCGACGGGCCAGCTCCACCGCGCCCGGTGTGTCGCCGTGCAGGCACAGGGAGCGGGCGCGGACGGGGATGCGCTCCCCGGAGTGGGAGACGACCGTGCCGGTGCGGGCCAGGTCGACGGACCGCTCGACCACCGCGTCGGCGTCGGTGATCACGGCACCGTCCTGCCCGCGCGGAACCAGGGTGCCCTGGTCCGTGTACGCGCGGTCCGCGAACGCCTCCGTGACGGCGGGCAGCCCGGCCCGCTCGGCCACCTTGAGGAAGCGCGAACCGGGCAGGCCGAGGACGGGCAGCGTGGCGTCGGCGAGGACCACTCCGTCGACCACCGCCGCCGCCTGCTCCTCGTCGTGCACGACACGGTTGTAGAGCGCACCGTGCGGCTTCACGTACGACACGCGCGTGCCCGCCGCGCGCGCGAAGACCTCCAGGGCGCCGATCTGGTACGCCACCTCGGCCGCCAGTTCGGAGGACGGCAGGTCCATCGCGCGCCGCCCGAACCCCGCCAGATCCCGGTACGACACCTGGGCACCGACCCGTACGCCGCGCTCGGCCGCCAGCTCGCACACCTTCCGCATGGTGGCCGCGTCCCCGGCGTGGAAGCCGCAGGCCACGTTGGCGCTGGTGACGACGGACAGCAGCTGCTCGTCGTCGGTCAGCCGCCAGCGGCCGAAGCCCTCGCCGAGGTCGGCGTTGAGATCGATGGAGATCATGGTTCCCATTCTGCTGGTCTTCTCCGGTGGGCTTTCCGCCGGTCAGGCCACGCGGTACTGCTCGTCGCGGGCGTCGGTCACGAACATCTGGCCCGGTGCGTGGGTGATCGCGAACGGCGGGCGCGAGGCCATCACCGCGGCCTGTGGGGTGACCCCGCAGGCCCAGAACACCGGGATGTCGTCCGGCTCGGCGTCCACCGGGTCGCCGAAGTCCGGGCGGGACAGGTCCGCGATGCCGAGGCCCGCCGCCTCGCCGCCGTGCACTGCCGCGAGCGAGGCAATTAGCTATGCGTAGTGATTCTGTGACAGTATGTATGTGCACGCCCGGCGCCCAGGCGACGTCGGGCACCCTCCTTGGCCCGACAGCTGTGCAGGCTGGGCCAACCAGCGTCCGGAGGGACGTGCTCACACGGGCCGACCGCTTGCCGGTCGGCACCAGGGCACGAAGACGGTTGGCGTATGCGCGGCACCTTGTCGTGCATAGATCCTGGAGGTACCTCGGGATCACCACGCCCAATCAGAGACGCTGCTCTCCCGGATCGCTGTGCTCGGGCGGGGCCGGTCGCATCGCCACCACAATGTGGCAGCGCAGTCGGCCCACGGGGCGGCACACCAAGTCTCGACCATGTTCGTGAGCACGCTTTCGGGTTGCGCTGGCAGAACAGCAGCATGTCGTAGGCCCAGTCGGCGGGCACCGAGATCAGGTTCGCCTGGGTGTGGCCGGCGGCGACCCCGGCAGTGGAACCCGACACACCCGAACGGAACCGGGCGCGAGCCTTGTCGGGGGTCCGCGCGTGCGCGTGCGGGTCGACGAGGGCCAGGGGACGGTCATGGACGAGGGCCGAAGGACGGTCATGGGTGGTGGTCGCGTGGTTCACACGAGCTCCTTTCCGCGCGTCTCCGGAAGACCGAGCAGCGCCACTGCCGCGAGGCCGTAGCCGATCGCGCCGAAGATCAGCGCGCCGCCCACGCCCCAGCTGTCGGCGAGGAAACCGACCGTCGTCGGGAAGACGGCGCCCACCGCGCGCCCGGTGTTGTACGTGAAGCCCTGCCCGGTGCCGCGTACGGCCGAGGGGTACAGCTCGCTCAGGTACGAGCCGAAGCCGCTGAAGATCGCCGACATGCAGAACCCGAGCGGGAAACCGAGCACCAGGAGAAGGGTGTTGGCGCCGCTGGGGATGTTCGCGTATGCCAGGATGCAGAGCGCCGAGAGCACCGAGAAGAGCCAGATGTTCCGCCTGCGGCCCAGCCGGTCGGTCAGATAGCCGCCGGTGAGGTAGCCGATGAAGGCACCGGAGATCAGGAACGTGAGGTAGCCGCCCGTGCCGACGACGGACAGGTTGCGCTCGGTCTTCAAGTACGTCGGAACCCAGGTCGCCAGCGTGTAGTAGCCGCCCTGGACGCCGGTCGAGAGCAGCACGGCGAACATGGTCGTACGCAGCAGACCGGGAGCGGTGGCCGTGCCGGGCCGGAAGATCGCGGCGAAAGAGCCCTTCTCGGTGCTCTTCTCGCGGGCGGCGGCTGCCTCCGGGGCGTCCTTGACCTGACGGCGCACCCAGACGACGAGCAGCGCGGGCAGGGCGCCGGTCCAGAACATGATGCGCCAGGCGAGGTCGTCGTCCACCAGGGAGAACACCACGGTGTAGACGATCACGGCCAGCGCCCAGCCGACGGCCCAGGAGCTCTGGATCGCGCCGAGCGTGCGCCCCCGGTGCTTGGCGCTCGCGTACTCGGCGACCAGGATCGCGCCGACCGCCCACTCACCACCGAAGCCCAGCCCCTGAAGGGCCCGGAAGACCAGCAGCGTCTCGTAGTTGGGCGCGAAGCCGCAGGCCACCGTGAAGACCGCGTACGTGGCCACGGTGATCATCAGCGCCTTCACCCGCCCGATCCGGTCCGCGAGCACCCCCGCGGCGGCGCCACCGATCGCCGAGACGACCAGCGTGACCGTGGTGAACAGGCCTGTCTGGCCGCTGTCGAGGCCGAAGTAGGCCGCCAGCGCGACCATGCTCAACGGCAACGTGAAGTAGTCGTACGAGTCGAGGGCATAGCCGCCGAATGCGCCGCCGAACGCGCGGCGGCCCTGCGGCCCGAGTGCGCGCAGCCAGCCGAACGCGCCGCCGTCCGGGGCCTGTTCGCCCGACTTGGGCAGGGCTGTGGTCGTCGGCGCTGGGGAGGGAGGGGTCGTGCTCATGGGCACCTCGCAGTGAGGGACGGAGGGTGCTTCAGGACTGAGCCGTGCCGTACTGTCCAGCAAGGTAGAGGATTGTTGAACGATCCCTCAATACCTATGTTGTTTCGTTCTTGTGTCTGCGGTTGAATTCCGGCATGACCGCCGAATTGACGGATCTTGCCGACGATCGAGCCCTCCTCGGGCGCACCAGCACCGCCGAGCGGGTTTCGGACATCCTCCGGAGCCGGATCGCCGAGGGCTTCTTCCTGCCCGGCACGCGGCTGTCCGAGGACAGCATCGGCGGCGCCCTCGGTGTCTCCCGCAACACCCTCCGCGAGGCGTTCCGCCTGCTCACCCACGAACGCCTGCTCGTGCACGAGCTCAACCGCGGCGTCTTCGTGCGCGTGCTCACCGTCGAGGACGTCGAGGACATCTACCGCACCCGCCGCCTCGTCGAGTGCGCCGTCGTACGCGGGCTCGGAGCGTCGCCGCACGGTCTCGACGGGCTCGCCGAAGCCGTCGAGGAGGGGCAGCGGGCGGCGCGCGAGAACGACTGGAAAGGTGTGTCCACAGCCAACATCCACTTCCACCGCGAACTCGTGGCTCTGGCCGGCAGTGCCCGCACCGACGAACTGATGCGCAGCGTCTTCGCCGAACTTCGGCTGGCATTCCACGTGGTGGACAATCCGCGCAAACTATACGAGCCGTATCTGGCGCGAAACGTACTGATCCTCCAGACGCTTCAGAGGGGGGAGAGGGATGAGGCCGAGCGGATGCTGGCGGTCTATCTCGACGACTCGCTGAAGGGGTTGGTGGAGGTGTACGGGCGAAGGGTGAGGGACAGCGCCCCGTAAGGGGCGCGGGGCTGTGACATTTGCGGCTCCGCCGCGCGGGCGCGATCAGCCACGGACGACCCGCACCCGAAAGGCGACCAGCAGTCGCCCAGCTCTCCCAGCGGAGCGCGATGTCAGACCCAGCACCTAATCTGTGCACCGTGACTTCACCCGTATCGACGGACAGTGTTCCGCCCCAGTTCAGCGCGGGGCCGCGCCCCGCGTTGGGCCCGGCCGCCGACGAGGGACTGGCGCGGCGGCTGCGTGCGCTCGCCTGCACCGCGCCGCTGCACGACCTGGACGCCCGCAAGGCGAACCTCGCGGGTGAGTACTCGGTGTACGGGATGGCCGAGGTCGCCCTCGCCGCCATCGACCTGGTCACACTGAACATGGACTTCGACACGGGCGCGGACCACGACCAGATCGTCGCCCGGCTCATTCCGCGCATCGCCGCCCAGGCCCCGACGCGGCCCGTCGAGGAGCACGAGCGGGTGGCCCGCTGGGTCCTGGAGAACCTGATCAACGTCGGCAGCGTCGACCGCGGCTTCCGGGCCGTGTACGGGACGTTCGCGCCGGACGGCACCTATGTGCGCCGCGACTACGACTTCAAGCTGATCGAAGAGGTCCCCGGATACGGGGGCGGCGTCTACCTCCGTACGACCGACGAGGCCGTCAACGTCCTCGTGGGTGCCCTCGACACCGATGTCACCAGCGCCCAGATCGCCGCCGAGGTCAAGCTGGAGGTGCTGATCAGCCGGGGCCGGCTCGCCGACGCCCAGCTCGCCGCCGAGCAGGCGCGGTACCGGACCGTGCAGTACTCGGAGACGCTGCGCAAGGCGCTGGACGCCACCCGGCGCAACGTCCGCGCGGTGGACTGGCTCCAGGCCGTGCCCGACATGATCGCCGAGGCGCTCGACCATGTCGCCGACCGGTACCGCCACGAGAACGCGATCCTCACGAACATCCGCAAGGCCCGGGACGAGTCCGAGGACCCCGAACAGAAGCGGCGCGCCGCCGAGCTGGTGGACATCGTCAAGGACTGCATCCGGCGGCACACGCAGTTGCAGTCGCGGCTGCTGGAGGCCGGGCCGCTGTTCCGCGCGGAGCAGGACCGGCAGGCCTTCGCCACGCCGATGACGACGTCGGGGATAGATCTCTACGGGCACCTGATCGCGCCGCTGCTGCCGTTGCCGGTGGAGCAGGCTCGGCGAGTGACCGCCGCGTTCTTCTCTCGCGGGACCGGGTTGCGTACGCCGGGGTCCGTGCGGGTCGGGGACCTTGTCGAGTTGCTGTTCACGCCGCCGGTGGAGCGGGAGCATCTCGGGGCGGAGATGCCGGAGCCGGATCTGATCGCCACGCCGGATGACAGCCGGTTCAGTGAGGAGCAGCTGGCGGCGGCGATGCGGTTGCTGGATCTGCCTGCGGATGCGCCACGGAGATTGTCGGGATTGTTGGCGGACGCGCGGCGATTGGATCCCGAACTGCCTTACCTGCTTGCGTTGTTGGCTGTGCATGCGGCCAGTCCGCCGGTCGGTACGGCTTATCGGCAGGGGGAGGAGAAGCTGCTCTTTGCTGTGGATGACGGGACGGAGCTGGATGATCCGGAGTTCGGTGGGGCCGACCTGATCGTGGGGATGGCGTTGTTGGATTCGGCCGGGATGGCGGCGGACAGGGAGGCTGCGTGACAGCGCCGTTGGACTCTCGGTCGTCGTTTGACTGCGGCCAATCCGTGGCTTGTCGCGCAGTTCCCCGCGCCCCTGGCATTGCTGCACTCACCCCTGTTTCCAAGATCAAGGAGTTTTTGCCGTGAGCGAGCACGTCGAGTGGAGTGAGCCGGAAGCCGTCGCCGCTCCGGTGGCTGCTGCCGTCACTCCTGCCGACGCCGCTGACGCGGCGCGGCTCGTCGCCTTCGGGCTTCAGCCCAAGCTTCAGCCCGCCCGTGATCAGGAGTACGGGGAGTTGCTGCGGCGGTATCGGGAGGACCCGGCGTTCGCTCGGCTCGCTGATGCCGTGGCCACCGGGCTCGGGCTCGTGGTGCTGGAGGTTTCGCCGCGGGCCGGGATGGCGGTGACCGCCGCCGAGGACTCCGTGTTCGCCGTGCGGATGGGGGACTATGCCCGGCGGACCTCTGCCGATTCCGTGGACCGGTTTCTGCATGGGTTGGCGCATCTCGCCGTTGCCGCCATGGCGTTTCCGCGGCCCGAGGATCTGGCGGACGACGGGTACATAGGGCGGGTGTCGGTCAATGGGGTGGACGCCTTCGTACGGCAGGCCTGCAGGCGGCTGGAGGAACGGGCCGAGGAGCAGGGGCAGAACACCGACCCGGCCAGCGACGCACCGGGGCTGGAGGCGGCCTGGCGGATCTGGGCGAGACGCAGCTCCACCGGGGCCACCAAGGACGCGCGTCGCCTCGCGGGGTCGACCACCGGCATCGTCGGCAAGGCGGTGGGCTTCCTCACCGACTCGGGGTTCCTGCAGCGCACGGGCGACGACAACGGGGGGACGTACCGGACGACCGCCCGTTATCAGCTCCAGGTGCGGGACATGGCGGGCAGTGCGGCCATGGCCGAGCTGCTGGAGCTGGGCATCGTCCCGGTGACCGACGGCACGGCGACACTGCTGCCCGCCGAGGACACCGAGGATCTGGAGCTGGTGGCCGACGCCGGGTTGCCGTTCCACTCGTCCCACTCCTCCTGACATCCGACTTCACGAACCACCATTACGACCGCGAAAGTCCGCCGCCATGTACGAGTTGTCCCGGGTCCGCCTCTACTCCATCGGGCCGGCCGGTGCGCGTTACGCCGACACCGTGCTGGACCTGAGGGGTGTGGGCGAGCCCGTGCCCGACCCCGCGCCGCAGCAGGCGGAGTTCTTCGAGGAGGAGCCCACGGGGCCGCCGCGCCGGCCCGCACCCGCGGGTGTGCTGTTCCTGGAGAACGGCGGCGGCAAGTCGGTCCTGCTCAAGCTGATCTTCTCGGTGATGCTGCCGGGTCACCGGAACACGCTGGGCGGCGCCAGCTCCGGTGTGCTGCGGAAGTTCCTGCTCGCGGACGACTGCGGGCATGTCGCCCTGGAGTGGCAGCACACGCTGACCGGTGAGTGTGTCGTAGTCGGCAAGTTGAGTGAGTGGCGGGGGCGGCAGGTCTCCAACGATCCGAGGAAGTTCGCCGAGGCCTGGTACTCCTTCCGGCCCGGGCCGGGGCTGAGCCTGGACAACCTTCCCGTCGCCGAGTCCACCGCCGTACGGCCGCCCGTGGAGGGCGCGTCCGGTGCGCAGGGGCGGCGGCGGACCATGAAGGGCTTCCGGGACGCCCTCACCGAGGCCGGGAAGGCATATCCGCACCTCGAAGTGCACTGGGAGGAGATCCACGACCGCTGGAACGAGCATCTGACGGACCTCGGTCTCGACCCCGAACTCTTCCGCTACCAGCGGGAGATGAACGCCGACGAGGGCGAGGCCGCCGGTCTGTTCGCGGTGAAGAAGGACTCCGACTTCACCGACCTGCTGCTGCGGGCCGTCACCGACACGCGTGACACGGACGGGCTCGCAGACCTGGTCGGCGGTTTCGGCAACAAGCTGGGGCGGCGGGCGGAACTGATCGCCGAGCGGGACTTCACGGCCGGGTCGGTGGATCTGCTCGGGCGGATCGTCGAGGCCGCCGAGGCCCGGGCGCGGGCGCGGGACATCCACGCGGGCGCCGAGCGGCGGACCCGCACCCTGGCCCGGCGGCTGTCCGCGCGGGCCGTGCAGGAACGGGTGCGGGGCACCGACCTCGCCCAGCGGGTCACCGCCGCCGCGTACGCGGTCACGCACACCGAGGCCGCCCGCGACCGCAGCGCGCTGATCGCGGCCGAACTCGCCTACCGGCACGCCTCGTTGGCGCTGGCCGCCGCCGAGAAGTCCGCCGCCGCGCAGAAACGAGAGCTGGCCGACGCGCGCACCCTGCACTCCGCCTGGCAGGCCGCCGAGGCCGTGCTCAGACACCGGGCCGCCGCCGACCGGGTCGCGCGTGTCGCCGCCGCGATCCAGGAGGCCGAGCGGGACGCCGCCCCGGCGCTGGCCGCCCGCGCCAAGGCCGCCGTCGATCTCGTACGCGCCCTGCACGCCGCGGCCGACGGCGCCGAGAACCTCGCCAACGAGGGGGAGGAGCGGTCCGCCGCCCTGCAGGAGGTCGGCGAGACCGCGTACCGGGACTCGACGGCCGCCGCCACCGAGGCACAGCGCGCCCGCAGCGAGATCGGGCACCTGAAGCAGCGGCTCAGCGAGGTCGAACAGGAGACCGCCGAGGCGGTCCGCGCGGGCTGGCTCGACGACAGCGCGCCGGATGCCGACCCGGCCCGGGCCGCCCTCGCCGCCAGCGACGCCGAGAAGACGGCCGTCGCCGCCTGGGACACCGCGCGCGAGGCCTCACGACGCGCTTCCGAGCACGCCCGGGAGGCGGCCTCCGCCGAGTCGCGCGCCGAGCTGACGGCCGCCCGCGCGGCGGACGCGGCGATCGCCGCCGAGCGCGCGTACGACGGGGAGCGGCGCACTGCCGAGGCCCTGGCGGGGGAGGAGCGGCTGGTCGAGCTACTGGGCCTCGGGGGCAAGGGCGCGCGCAGGGCGATTCCGCAACCGCGGCGTGACGGCGCCACCGCGGAGGGCGATGCCCGGGACAGCGACGCCCAGGGCAGCGACGCCCAGGACAGTGGCGAAGGCCCTCTCACCCCCGAGGAGTTGGACCGCTTCGCCGACGAGCTGCGCGAACTGCTCGACGAGAATGTGTCGTCCGCCGAGCGCCATCTCTTCGAGCTGCGCACCGCCGCGGCAGACGACTCCCGCATCCTGGGCGCCCTCGGCGACGGCGGGCTGCTGCCGCCGGGCCCGGACGTCCTGGCGACCGTCGAGTTCCTCGGCGAGCACGGCATCCCGGCCCTCCCCGGCTGGCGCTACCTCGCGCAGGCCGTGGACCCCGCCGACCACGCGCGCGTGCTCGCCGCCCGGCCGGAGCTGGTCGACGGCGTCATCATCACCGACCCGGACTCGCACGCCCGGGCCCGCGAGGCGCTGAGTGACGCCGCACTGCTTCCGCGCTCCGCCGTGGCCGTCGGTACAGCCGCGGCCCTGCTGGCGCCGACGCCGCCCGAGGACTCCGGAGACGGCGACGTCTTCCTCGTACCGCCGAACCCGGCCATGCACGACGAGCACGCCGCCGACGAGGAGCGGCAGGCGCTGCGTGCGCGGGCGACCGAGCGGGACGAGGAGATCCGGCAGCTCGCGGCACGGCTCGGCAAGGACCGGGAGCTCGTCGCCCGGCTCGCCTCCTGGCGCACGGGATGCCCGGCCGGGCGGCTCACCGAGTTGGCCACGGCGGCGCGGGAGACCCGTGCGTTCGCCGAGGAGTCCGAGGCCGAACTGGCGGAGGCGCGGACCGTACGCGCCGAGGCCGAGGAGGCGGCGGCCGAGGCGGCCCAGGTGCGCGACGAACGGCAGGAGGCCGCACAGAAGGCCCGGCGCGCCGCCGACGCCCTCGCCGGACTCGCCTTCCGGCTGCGTGAGCGCGCCGCCTGGCAGGCCAAGCTCCGCGAACTCGCCGACGAGGCCACCGAGTCCGAGGCCCGCGCCCAGACCTGCCTGGAGCGCGCCCGCGCCGCCGACGAGGACCGCCGCGCCACCCAGCGTGCCGCCGACGACGCCCGCCGCACGGCGCGTGCGCTGCGCGCCGAGCGCGCGGAGATCGCGGGCGCCCCCGACGACGTATCGGAGACCGACTCCGACACGCCCAAGCAGCCCCTCGCAGCCCTCCGCGAGGCATACCGCGCCGCCTCCCAGGTGTACGAGAAGGTCGGCGTCGGCGCCGATCTGCGCGCCGAGCAGGCCCGGGCCGAGAGCGACGAGAGCGCCGCGATCGCCGAACTCGACCGGCTGACCAACAAGGTCCGCAACCGCGCGGAACAGTTGTTGCAGTCGCCCGACGGCTCCGACGGGCCGTCCCGGCAGGCGGCGGCCGCCCGTGCCGAGGAACTCGTACAGCTCCTCGAAACCCGTGTGTCCACCGCGAGCGAGCAGCTCGGGCGGTTGCGCGGCGAGGCCGAGCGGCACGCCCCCGAGGACGGCGAGGCACACACCGAGCTGCCCGAGGAACTGCTCCCGCGCGACGCCGACCACGCGCAGGCGCTGCTGCGCACGGCTACCGCCGAACTCGCCTCCCGCACCGAGGCGTTGGCCCAGGCCCGCGAGGCCCACGCCGAGCTGCTGGAGTCCCACCGCGCCGCCGAGGACGCGGCCGGTGGCTTCGACGAGACCGCCGCCCTGCTCCGGGACCTCCTGCGCGACCACACCGCCGCCGACGACCAGGAGGAGCCCGAGCCCTACCCCGGCGGTCTCGAAGAGGCCCGCAAGGCCGCTGCCGATGCCCGCCGTTCCCTGCGCGGCTGCGCCGCCGACCTCTCCGCCGCCGAGGGGGCCGTACGCGAGGCCAGTGACGTCCTCGTACGACACGCCAACTCCACGCGCTACGAGCAGGTCCGCACGCCCGCCCGCCAGCAGATCCGCGAGCTGCCCGCCTCCGCGCTGCCCGAGCACGCGCAGAAGTGGGCGGACGCCTTCGCACCCCGACTCCGGGTCCTCACGGACGAGTTGGCGCAGCTGGAGCGCAACCGGGACTCGATCGTGGACCGGCTGCGAGGACTCGTGGAGTCGGCCCTCGCGACCCTGCGGTCCGCCCAGCGGCTCTCCCGCCTCCCCGAAGGACTCGGTGAGTGGTCCGGCCAGGAGTTCCTGCGCATCCGCTTCGAGGAGCCCGACCAGGCCACCCTCACCGAGCGGCTCGGCGAGGTCGTCGACGAGGCGACCCGCGCGGCCGTGAAGAAGAACTCCGACATGCGCCGCGACGGCATGTCCCTGCTGCTGCGAGGCGTCAGCGCCGCTCTCCAGCCCAAGGGCGTCGCCGTAGAAATCCTCAAGCCGGACGCGGTACTGCGCGCCGAACGCGTGCCCGTCGGACAAATGGGCGACGTCTTCTCGGGCGGCCAGCTCCTGACCGCCGCGATCGCCCTGTACTGCACGATGGCCGCGCTCCGCTCCAACGACCGAGGCCGCGACAAGCACCGCCACGCGGGAACGCTGTTCCTGGACAACCCGATCGGCCGCGCCAACGCGACGTACCTGCTGGAGCTGCAGCGGGCCGTGTCGGACGCGCTGGGCGTCCAACTCCTCTACACGACGGGCCTGTTCGACACGACGGCGCTGGCGGAGTTCCCCCTGGTCATCCGCCTACGCAACGACGCCGACCTCCGCGCCGGCCTGAAGTACATCAGCGTGGAGGAACACCTCCGCCCGGGGCTGCCCCAGCCGCCCCAGGCAGGGGAGGCACACAGCGAGATCACGGCGACGCGAATGTTCAAGAGGCCCACTGCAAGCGCCCCTTAGGGGCGCGGGGCTGTGACATTTGCGGCTCCGCCGCGGGGCGCGATCAACCACGAATGACCCGCAGTCGCCCACAGCCTCCACGACCGAGCTATCAGGCGCTGGCCCTCAAGACATCCGCGCACTTCTCGCCGATCATCATCGTCGTAATGCAAGGGTTGACGGTGACGAGATCCGGCATGACCGACCCGTCAGCCACCCGCAGCCCCTCGATCCCCTTGACCCGCAGCCGCGCGTCGAGCGGAGCCGAGGCGTCGTCGTCCGCGCCCATCTTCACCGTGCAGGCCGGGTGATAGACGGTGTTGTGCGTCTTGTGGATGTAGTCGAGCAGTTCCTCGTCAGACTGGACGTCCGGCCCGGGCGCCAGCTCGGCCCCGGCCCACCCGGCGAGGGCCGGCTGCGCGGCGATCCGCCGGGCGAGCCGGAGCCCATACGCCATCACGCGCACATCGTGCTCGTGGCTGAAGTATCGAGGATCAACCTTCGGCTTGTCCCGATAGTCCCGCGTACGCAACCGCACGGTCCCCCGGGACTTCGCCCGCGTCACGTTCGGCGTCAGACAGAACGCGTTCTCGGATGTGGGGTAACCGTGCCTGGCGGTGTTCATGTCGAACGGCACGGACCCGTAGTGGAACATCAGATCCGGCCGGTCGAGGCCCGGTTCGGTGTCGTAGAAGATGCCCGCCTCCCACCACTGGCTGGACGTGGTGGTCATCGGCTGCTTGGCCTCCCACATGATGACGCCCTCGGGGTGATCCTGGAGGTTCTCGCCGACGCCCGCCGAGTCCACGACCACGTCCACGCCCACCTCGCGCAGTTGCTCGGCGGGCCCGATGCCCGACAGCATCAGGAGCTTCGGCGTGTCGATGGCGCCGCAGGAGACGATGACCTCTCGCCGGGCGCGTACCGTCCGGGTGCGGATCAGGTCCGGGTCCAGATACTCGGCACCGACGCAGCGCCGCCCGTCCAGCACCAGCTTCTTCGCCCGTACCCCGGTCCGCACCTCCAGGTTCGGCCGCTTGCCCATGATCGGGTGCAGATACGCCACCGACGAGGACTGCCGGATGTTGTTCTCGTCGGAGTTGATCTGGAACCAGTTGGCGCCCCGGACCACGGTCTTTCCGGCGTTGAACGGCGTCGTCGGGATCCCCGCCTGCGCGCATGCCTCCAGCAGCGCGTTCCCGCACGGGTCCTCGCCCTTCAGCGTGCGCAGCTTCACCGGGCCGGTGCGGCCGTGGTGGTCGCCGGGCGCGTCGTTGTTCTCCAGGCGTTGGTAGAGCGGAAAGAGGTCGGCCGCCGACCAGCCCGTACAGCCCGCGGCCGCCCAGTCGTCGAGGTCCTCCGCCGGAGCCCAGAAGGCGATACAGGAGTTGTGGGAGGAACAGCCGCCGAGGACCTTCGCCCTCGCGTGCCGCATGAAGCTGTTGCCGCTGGCCTGCGGCTCGACCGGGTAGTCCCAGTCGTAGCCGGACTCCAGCAGGCCCATCCAGCGTTCCAGCTTCAGGACGTCGTCGTCGCCGACGTCACTGGGTCCCGCCTCCAGTACGCACACCGTGACCGACGGATCCTCGGAAAGCCGGGCCGCGACCACGTTTCCCGCGGTGCCGCCGCCGACCACGACGTAATCGAATTCTTCTGCGCTCATAGGGAGTTGATCTCCTTGCATTGCTGTACTGCGTCGGTGCGTGGGGAACCGGCGCTCAGTCGGCCGCCGAGGAGGCGACGGGCGGGGCGGGCGGTACGGGCGGCGCGGCGTCGGCATCGGTGGTCGCCAGCCGGTGCTCGGCGAGCACACCTGTCTTGTGGCGCTGGACGAACCAGTAGTAGGCGAAGCCGCCGCCCGCGATGATCGCGACGAAGAGGACCGCGCCCCAGCGCAGGTACCAGTGGAACGGGGCGGTCGCGTTGTAGACCGAGGCCCGCGGCCAGATCAGGTTGAGCGTCATGGCCCCGCCCCACACGACGGCCCCGATGTTGACGAGCAGCCCCCACCGGCCCAGCGAGAACTTGCCGTCCTTGGCCGGCTGCCACTTCCCGCGCAGCCGTGCGATCAGCATCGGCACGGTGACGCCCAGGTAGGCCAGGTAGATCATGATGATGCCGATGCTGGTCACCACGGTGAAGATCTGCGGCTGACGGATGTTCACGACCAGGATCGCCAGGGCCAGCACACCGATGACCACGGCCGGCAGCACCGGCGTCTGGAAGCGCGGGCTGACCTTGGCCAGCAGCGAGGACGCGGGCAGGTTGTTGTCGCGAGCCATTGCGAAGGCGAGACGGATCGCCGCCGTGTGCACGGCCAGCGCGCACACCGTGACCGCGATCAGCACGCACCACAGCATCGCCTTGCCGGCCGTCGGGCCGAGCACGTCGAGGACGATGTACTGCAGGCCGTCCGTGGACAACTGCTCGCCCTTCAGGCTGGACACACTCATCAGCGCCAGCAGCAGGATCAGGCCACCGAGGATGAAGGAGGCCACGATCGCGCGGATGATGGCGCGCGGCGCGTTGCGGGACGGGTCCAGCGACTCCTCACCGAGCGAGGCGGCCGTGTCGAAGCCGTACATGACGTACGCCGACGCCAGCGATGCCACCAGGAACGCGCCCAGGTAGCCGAAGGGCTGCCCCGCGCCGGTGCCGTTGGTCTCCAGGACGACCTGCGGGCCACGTGTGATGTGGACGGCGAACAGCACGATGAGGACGACGGTGGCGACGAGCTCGATGAAGACGCCCGCGGTGTTGATCGTGGCCATCAACTTCACGCCGAAGGCGTTCACCAGCGTGGTGAAGAGGATGAGCACCGCGGCCAGGATCACCGCGTTCGTCGCGACGTCGTACGTGCCCGTGCCGTCCCCGACGAGCTGGAACACGTCGGAGATCTGCGGAAGCGTCAACTGGTAGGCGAGCGCCACAGCCGCGATCGAGACGATGGAGGCGATCAGCATCATCCAGCCGGCGAGCCAGCCCAGGTGCGGATTGCCTATCTTCTTCGACCAGTTGTAGACGGAGCCGGCGACGGGGTAGCGCGCCGCCAGCTCCGCGAAACACAGCGCGACCATGAACTGGCCCACGAACACCATCGGCCACGACCACCAGTAGGCGGGGCCGCCGCTGCCGTAGCCGAAGTAGAACAGCTGGAAGGTGCCGGTCAGGATCGAGATGTAGCTGATGCCGGCGGCGAACGTGTGGAAGTTGCCGAGGGTGCGCTTCAGTTCGGGCTTGTAGCCGAACTCGGCGAGTTCGGCGTCGTCGGTGGTGTTCTTCGGTCCGGTCGGTTGCTCGGTTTTCGTCATGAGCGGAATCCTGGTGGCCTTGGGGAGGGGGGAATGGCTCTCGCGGGTGCCGGAAACGCCGGAAACTCAGGCGAACCAACCCTGCGGTGAGGGGTCCGTGTTGCGCCAGATGTGCTTCGCCTCGCGGTACTCGGCGAGCCCCGAGGGCCCGAGTTCGCGGCCGAAGCCGGACTGCTTGAAACCGCCCCACTCGGCCTGCGGCACATACGGGTGGTAGTCGTTGATCCACACCGTGCCGATCCGCAGCCGGGCCGCGACCCGCTGGGCCTTGGCCTCGTCCGTCGTCCATACGGCGCCGGCCAGACCGTAGATGGTGTCGTTGGCCAGCCGGACGACCTCGTCCTCGGCGCTGAACCGTTCCACGGTCAGCACCGGCCCGAACGACTCGTCCTGGACCACGGACATCGTGCTCGTGCACTCGTCCAGGACCGTCGGCAGATAGTAGAAGCCCTTGTCGTACGCCTCGCCGCTCGGCCGCTCGCCCCCACAGCGCAGTACCGCGCCCTCCGCGAGCCCCTTGGCGACGTACTCCTCGACCTTCGAACGGTGCGCCGCCGAGATCAGCGGCCCGGTCCGGGCCCGCTCGTCGAACGGGCCGCCGAGCCGGATCTCCTTGGCCCGGCGTACGACCTCGTCGACGAACCGGTCGTGCAGCGAGTCCTCCACCAGCAGGCGGGCGCCCGCCGAGCACACCTGGCCCGAGTGGAGGAACACCGCGGTCAGTGCCATGTCGACGGCCGTGTCGAAGTCGGCGTCGGCGAAGACGATGTTCGGGTTCTTGCCGCCGAGTTCCAGCGCGACCTTCTTCACCGTCCCGGCGGCCGCGGCCATCAGCCTGCGGCCGGTCTGCAGACCGCCCGTGAAGGACAGCAGGTCCACGTCCGGATGGTCGGCCAGCGGGGCACCCGCCTCGGGGCCGGCGCCGAGCACCAGGTTGGCCACGCCCGGCGGCAACCCGGCCTCCTGAAGGAGGCGCATCAGGTGGATCGCCGTGTGCGGGGTCAGCTCGCTCGGCTTCAGGACGAAGGTGTTGCCGGCCGCGAGCGCCGGAGCGACCTTCCAAGCCGTCTGGAGGAGCGGGTAGTTCCACGGGGTGATCAGCGCGCACACCCCCACCGGCTCGTACACGACTCGGCTGTCGACATTCGCCTGGCCGGTGTCGACGACCCGGCCCGTCTCCGCCGCGGCCGCACGCCCGAAGTAGCGGAAACAGTTCGCTATGTCGTCCATGTCGTACTCGCTCTCCACCAGCCGCTTGCCGGTGTCGAGCGACTCGGCGCGGGCGAGCGCGTCCTTGTCGCGTACGAGAAGGTCGGCGACCCGCAGGAGCAGGTCACCGCGGTCGGCTGCGGGGGTGGTGGGCCACGGGCCCTCGTCGAAGACGCGCCGCGCGGCCGCGATCGCCTCCACGGTGTCCTTGCCGCCGGCCTCGTCGACGACCGCGACCAGGCTGCCGTCGGCGGGGCAGCGGATCTCACGAGTCCGCTCGTCCAGCGCGGATCGCCACGCTCCGCCGATGAAGAGTTCGGGCATGTTCTCGTTCCTCCTGGTCGGCGCCGTGCGGTGGGCGCCCTCGCGGCTGGGTGCCTAACCGGAGGACCGCGTTGTATGCCAAATGTGACGGTCAACACGCCTGGTCAGAAGGATGGCGGAGGAACGGCTCGGCACGCCGGACGCCCAACACGGCCACGACCACACGGCCCTCGCAAGGGGAAGACACGGTGCGGGAGCACGTGGTCCGGCACGAGGTTCGAGGAAGAGGAAAGCGTCCGCTTCATGGGCCGCGGCTCGGCCTGCGGCGCACCGCGGCATCTGCTGCCGAGTGAGCGCGCAGGCCCGGCCCCGATGCGCCCTAGGGATGCGACAACTGCCCAGCCCCACCCCGTCGGCGTATTCGCTCCTGCGCGCGCTCGGCCGCGCGCGCCTCGCGGCGGGCCCGGCGTCGTTCGCGCCGCAGCGAGCGAGCCGAGCTGCTCGGGGCCGACACCACGCCGTTGCGTTGCTTCCACACCTGCCGGGTCACCCAGACGTCCAACACGCCCCAGGTCGCGAGGACGGTGCTGGCCACGCTGCTCAGAACCATGGGGAACGCCAGCCAGGAACCGGCCAGGGTGCACAGGAAGGCCACCATCGCCTGAATCAGTGTCACCGCGATGATGAGGACCGCGCGCACCGCCGCCGTCCGCACCGGATCGGGCAGCCGCCGCTTGCGTGCCGGCTCCTCGATCCACAACGGCCGGTATTGCACCCGCTCTTCGTCGTCGGAGGAGAGCTGCCGCTCCGTCACCGCGACACCCTCGTCCGCCAGGACGTCGCGATCCGGTGCCTGAGCGCCCCGCGGCGCCGCCTCGGGCGTCACCACATCATCCTCGGGCGCTCCGCGCCGCTCCGCCGTGCCCATCAACACTTCACTCTCCCCACCGCCGGTCGACCATCGGCACCGGGATCACGCGACCCGGCCCCCCTCAGGTGCCCGACTTCCTCCGATTTACGCCACCTGGGGGCAGCCTGCGGGGCCTGTAGCCCATTCCGTCCCCCATTCCCGTACAGAAAGACGATCGACGTACGCCGAAGATTCCCGCCGAACGAAAAAATCCGGCCAACCGGCCAACTTCACCGAGGAGATGCGATGGGGCCACGTGCCCGACAGCGGGACGCAATCTCCCGCAATGAGAGGACAACTCCCCACGTCTGATTCGCCGTCGGCGGGGTGTGCGTTCGGACGGCTCTTCGAGATACCTGTGTGTCGGTAGTAGGCTCTCGCCGTTTGTTGACGCACATGTGTACCCCCGGGCCGGCGGGGGGCGAGCTGGGGGAGGCCATGCGCTTTCGCGGGAAATCGATCCGCCGGAAGATCGTGGCGCTGTTGCTCGTGCCTCTGATGGCTCTGACCGGCATCTGGACATTCGCCACGGTGCTGACGGGCCGTGAGGCGAGCGATCTCTTCCGGGTGGCGGACATCGTCGAGGAGATCGGCTTCCCCACCGAGGACACCATCCGTGTGCTCCAGCAGGAACGCCGCCAGACCCTCGTCTACCTGGCCGACCCACGGGCCTCGGACGCGCTCACGGCCCTCGAACGCAGCCGGACCGCCACCGACAAGGCCGTCGACCAGTTCCGCGACCGCGCGGCCGACTCCACGGTGCGCGAGGAGATGGGCGAGAGCACCTCGCTGCGGCTCACGGCGATCCTGGACGCCCTCGACGGCCTGCCCGCCCTGCGGACGACCGTCGAGCAGGGCACCGTCGATGTGCCCGAGGCTCTCGCCCACTACAACAGCCTGGTCGATCCTTGCTTCAGCCTGCTGACCAACCTCCCCGCCCTCGACAACGTGGAGATGGACAAGCAGGGCCGTGCCCTGATCAACGTCGGCCGTGCGCGCGAACTCCTCTCCCGCGAGGACGCCCTGATCAGCGCCGTACTCGTCGGCGGCCGGATCACCCGCGACGAGATCCGGGACTTCTCCGACCTCGTGGCCCAGCGCACCCTGATGTACGACATCAGCCTGCCGCTGCTGCCCGCCTCCGAGCGCGACCGCTTCGATCGCTACTGGAAGAACGCGAACACCGCGCCCCTGCGCTCCATCGAGCAGGCCGTCAGCGGCTCCGCACCCGGCAAGCCCAGCGGCGTCACCGCGAAGAGCTGGGACAGCGCGGTGGAACCCGTGCTCTCCGACCTCCGCGACCTCAGCGTCGAGGCGGGCGACCGCTATCAGGACCGGGTCCGGCCCCTGGCCACCAACGTCATTCTCAAGGCCGTCATCGCAGGTGTCCTCGGCCTCTTCGCCCTCCTGCTGTCGCTCTTCATGTCCGTACGCATCGGCCGGGTCCTCATCCGTGATCTGCGCCGGCTGCGCCAGGAAGCCCACGAGACCGCCGGAGTGCGGCTGCCCAGCGTGATGCGCCGCCTCGCCGCGGGCGAACAGGTCGACGTGGAGACCGAAGTACCGCGGCTGGAGTACGACAAGAACGAGATGGGCGAGGTCAGCCAAGCCCTCAACACCCTGCAACGAGCCGCCGTCGAGGCCGCCGTCAAGCAGTCCGAACTCCGCAGCGGCATCTCCGAGGTCTTCGTCAACCTCGCCCGCCGCAGCCAGGTCCTCCTCCACAAGCAGCTCACCCTCCTCGACACCATGGAGCGCCGGACCGACGACACCGACGAACTCGCCGACCTGTTCCGCCTGGACCACCTGACCACCCGAATGCGCCGCCACGCCGAGGGCCTGGTCATCCTCTCCGGCGCCGCACCCTCCCGGCAGTGGCGCAAGCCCATCCAGCTCATGGACGTGGTCCGCGCCGCCGTCGCCGAGGTCGAGGACTACGAGCGCATCGAGGTCCGCAGACTGCCCCGTGTCGCCGTCACCGGCCCCGCGGTCGCCGACCTCACCCACCTCGTGGCCGAACTCCTGGAGAACGCCACGGTGTTCTCGCCCCCGCACACCGCCGTACAGGTCCACGGCGAGCGCGTCGCCAACGGTTTCACGCTGGAGATCCACGACCGCGGTCTCGGTATGGCGGCCGAGGCCCTCCTCGACGCGAACCTGAAGCTCGCGGAGACCCCCGACTTCGAGCTCTCCGACACCGACCGGCTCGGTCTCTTCGTGGTCAGTCGGCTCGCCCAGCGGCAGAAGGTCCGTGTGTCCCTCCAGCCGTCGCCGTACGGCGGCACCACGGCCGTGGTCTTCATCCCCGACGCCCTGCTCACCGACGACGTCCCCGACACCAACGGCATCGGCTTCCGCCTCGACCGCGCCCACCCCACCCGGGAGGCCGAACTCGAGGAGGAGCGCAAGGCGGCGCTCTCCCAGGTGCCGGTTCGGCTTCCGGGACTGTCCCCCGCCATCCTGGACGGCCCGGTGGAGCTGGAGGCACCGGTCGACCTGGACCCCCTCGACGGCTTCCCGGGCGCCCTGGACGACGAGGACAGCGAGCGGGGCGGACTGTTCCGCTCAGGCCGCCCCCTCACCGGCGTCGGCGACGAGCAGCAGCAACCGGCGCGCGACGGAGACGCACTACAGGCGCCCCTCACCGACCCCGACCCGACGCTCGGACCCGTACCGCTGCCGCAGCGCAGGACACCGCATCTCGTCAGCTCGCACGGCCGCCCGGTGACGAGCTCCAGGCCGCGGCGCCCGGACGACGAGCACGCGCAGAGCCGGGAAACGGGGCCGGCGGACACACGGCCGCTCACCGCCCTGCGCCGCGACCGCGCCGAACCGTCGGCCCGTCCCGGCGCCGACCGCACCGGACCCGCTCCCCTCCCGGGCGCACACCGCCCCGAGGCCCTGCCGCCCGGTGGGACCGAGCCCCCCGTCCTGCCCCAACGCCGTCGTACGACCGCGTCGAGCGACACGGCCCCGACGCCCACGCACATCGCCGCGGATGAGCCCACCCCGCGCGCGGACGCGACGGCCGACCAGGCAGAATCAGCTACGAGCCCGCTGCCCCGCCGAGTCCGACAGGCCAGTCTGGCCCCGCAGTTGAAGGACGGCCCCGACCGGCGTGTCGAGCGCGACAGGGCCCGCTCCGCGAGGCGACCGGACCCGGCCGAGCGCGATGCCGACGAGGTACGCAGCCGTATGGCCTCGCTCCAACGCGGTTGGCAGCGTGGCCGCGAGGAGAACGCCGAGGGCGACGATGCCCAGGACGTCTCAGCACCACGAGGAACGAAGGGGGACGGTCGATGACCGCACCGAAGGCCGAAGGGCCCACCGCGACCGGCATGTCCGGTGACCTGAACTGGCTCCTGGACGACCTGGTGGAGCGCGTCGCCAGCATCCGCAAGGCGCTCGTGCTCTCCGGCGACGGACTGCCCACGGGCGTCTCCAAGGACCTCACCAGAGAGGACAGCGAGCACCTCGCCGCCGTCTCCTCCGGATTCCACAGCCTGGCCAAGGGCGTCGGCCGCCACTTCGAGGCGGGCAACGTCCGGCAGACCGTCGTCGAACTCGACGAGGCCTTCCTGTTCGTCACGGCCGCCGGCGACGGCAGCTGCCTCGCCGTCCTCGCGGACGCCGACGCCGACATCGGGCAGGTCGCCTACGAGATGACGCTCCTCGTCAAGCGGGTCGGCGTACATCTGGGCTCCGCACCGCGCACCGATGTGTCCCAGGGCGGGTAGTGGGATGGCATGAGCCGAGACGGGCAGGGAAGAAGCCACTGGTTCGACGACGAGGCCGGACCGGTGGTCCGGCCGTACGCGATGACGCGTGGCCGGACCAGCCACGCGGTCCAGCACCGCCTCGATCTGATCGCCGTGGTCGTCACGGAACCGCATGTCGACGACCCGGAGGAGGACCACGCGCTGGCCCCGGAGCACGTCCGTATCGTCGAGCTCTGCCGTGACACCCCGCAGTCGGTCGCCGAACTCGGCGCCGAGCTGGACCTGCCCGTCGGCGTGGTGCGCGTCCTCGTGGGAGACCTCGTGGACGAGGAAATGGTCCACGTGACACGTCCCGTACCGCCTGCCGAGCTGGTGGACGAGAGTATTCTGCGCGACGTGATCAACGGCCTCCGGGCGCTCTGAGCAGCGCGGAAGCGGAGTGGATACGTGACAGGCTGGCAGTTCTGGGTCGATCGGGGCGGCACCTTCACCGACGTCGTCGCACGGCGCCCGGACGGCCGCCTGCTCACACACAAGCTCCTCTCCGACAACCCCGCGCGGTACGCGGACGCGGCCGTCGCCGGCGTTCGTGAACTCCTCGACGGCTCCGATGCCCCCATCGAGGCCGTCCGCATGGGCACCACCGTCGCCACCAACGCCCTCCTGGAGCGCACGGGAGAGCGCACCCTCCTCGTCATCACCCGCGGTTTCCGCGACGCTCTGCGCATCGCCTACCAGAACCGGCCCCACATCTTCGCCCGCGAGATCGAACTCCCCGAGCTGCTGCACGAGCGTGTCGTCGAGGTCGACGAGCGCATCGCCGCCGACGGCACGGTGCTGCGCGCCCCCGACCTGGACGCCCTCGCGGGGCCGCTCCATCAGGCGTACGCCGACGGGATCCGTGCCGTGGCCGTCGTCTGCATGCACAGCCACCTCCACCCCGCCCATGAACAGGCGGTCGGCGAGCTGGCCGCCCGGATCGGCTTCCCCCAGATCTCGCTCTCCAGCGAGGTCAGCCCCTTGATGAAGATCGTCCCCCGGGGTGACACGGCCGTCGTCGACGCCTACCTGTCGCCCGTGCTGCGCCGCTACGTGCGCCACGTCGCCGACGAACTCCGAGGCGTACGGCTGATGTTCATGCAGTCCAACGGCGGGCTCGCCGAAGCCGGGCAGTTCCGCGGCAAGGACGCCATCCTCTCCGGGCCGGCGGGCGGCATCGTGGGCATGGCCCGTATGTCGCAACTCGCCGGCTTCGACCGCGTCATCGGCTTCGACATGGGGGGCACCTCCACCGACGTCTCGCACTTCGCGGGCGAGTACGAGCGGGTCTTCACCACACAGATCGCGGGCGTACGACTGCGGGCGCCCATGCTGGACATCCACACCGTCGCCGCGGGCGGTGGCTCGGTCCTGCACTTCGACGGCTCCCGCTACCGCGTAGGGCCGGACTCGGCGGGCGCGTCCCCCGGCCCCGCCTGCTACCGGGGCGGCGGCCCGCTCACGGTCACCGACGCCAACATCATGCTCGGCCGCATCCAACCCGCCCACTTTCCCAGCGTGTTCGGTCCCGACGGCGACCGACCGCTCGACGACGCCCTGGTCCGGACCCGCTTCGCAGACCTCTCGCGCCAGATCCGGGCCGACACGGGCGACGACCGCACGCCCGAGCAAGTCGCCGAGGGTTACCTGCAGATCGCCGTCGCCAACATCGCCAACGCGGTCAAGCGGATCTCCGTCCAGAAGGGTCACGACGTCACCCGCTACGCACTCACCACCTTCGGTGGTGCGGGCGGCCAGCACGCGTGCATGGTCGCCGACTCGCTCGGCATCCGCACGGTCCTCGTCCCGCCCATGGCCGGGGTGCTCTCCGCCCTCGGTATCGGCCTCGCCGACACCACCGCCATGCGTGAACAGTCCGTGGAGGTGCCGCTGGAGCCCGCCTCGATGCCCGGCGTCCAGAGCACCGCCGACGACCTGGAGGGCGCCGCCCGCGCCGAACTCCTCGCCGAGGACGTCCCCGAGGACCGGATCCGGGTCACCCGCCGCGCCCAACTCCGCTACGACGGCACGGACACCGCCCTCGGTGTCGGACTCGCCGAGCCCGACACCATGCGGCGCGCCTTCGAAGAACGTCATCGCGCCACGTACTCCTTCACCCTCGACCGACCGATCGTCGTCGAAGCCCTCTCCGTGGAAGCCACCGGCCTCACCGCACCCCCCGATCTCTCCGCCCTCGCCCCTTACGAAGGCCGCACCACCACCCCGGAGACGGTCAGCCTCCACACGGGCGGCGCCTGGCTCGACGTGCCACTGCACCGCCGTGAGGGACTGCCCCCCGGCGAAACCGTCACCGGCCCCGCGATCATCACCGAGGTCGGCGCGACGACCGTCGTCGACGACGGCTGGCGGGCCGCGACGACCCACGACGGGCATCTGGTCATGGAACGCGCGGCAGTCACGGAGAGTTCCGATATCGACACGGAAAGTGATCCGGTTCTGCTGGAGGTCTTCAACAACCTCTTCATGTCGATCGCCGAGCAGATGGGCGCCCGCCTGGAGTCGACCGCCCAGTCGGTGAACATCAAGGAGCGCCTCGACTTCTCCTGTGCCCTCTTCGACCCCGACGGCAACCTTGTCGCCAACGCCCCCCACATCCCGGTGCACCTGGGCTCCATGGGCACCAGCGTCAAGGAGGTCATCCGCCGACGCGGCACCTCCATGCGCCCGGGCGACACCTACGCGGTCAACGACCCGTACCACGGCGGCACCCACCTGCCCGACGTCACGGTGATCACCCCGGTCTTCGCCCCGGAGGGCGACCGCGTCCTGTTCTACGTCGCCTCACGCGGCCACCACGCCGAGATCGGCGGCATCCAGCCGGGCTCCATGCCGGCGAACAGCCGCACCATCGACGAGGAGGGCATCCTCTTCGACAACTGGCTCCTCGCCGAGAACGGCCGCTTCCGCGAGCGGGAAACCCTCCGCCTGCTCACCGAGGCCCCGTACCCCTCCCGCAATCCGCAGACCAACCTCGCCGACCTGCGCGCCCAGATCGCGGCCAACCGGAAGGGCGTCGACGAAGTCGCCCGCATGATCGACGACTTCGGGCTCGACGTCGTCCAGGCTTACATGAGGCACGTCCAGGACAACGCCGAGGAATCGGTCCGCCGCGTCATCGACGCCCTGGACGACGGCGAGTACGCCTACGCGACCGACTCCGGCGCCGTCATCCGCGTACAGGTGCGTGTGGACCGCGAGAACCGCTCCGCGACCATCGACTTCACCGGCACCTCCGCGCAGCTCAGCGGCAACTTCAACGCCCCCTTCGCGGTGGTCAACGCGGCCGTCCTCTATGTCTTCCGTACCCTCGTCGCCGACGACATCCCGCTCAACGACGGCTGCCTGCGCCCCCTGAACATCGTCGTCCCGCCCGGCTCGATGCTCGCCCCCCAACCCCCGGCCGCCGTCGTCGCGGGCAACGTCGAGACCTCACAGGCCATCACGGGCGCCCTCTACGCCGCCCTGCGCGTCCAGGCCGAGGGGTCCGGCACCATGAACAATGTCACCTTCGGCAACGAACGCCACCAGTACTACGAGACCGTCGCCTCCGGCTCCGGCGCGGGCGACGGCTTCCCGGGCGCACCCGTCGTACAGACCCATATGACCAACTCCCGGCTCACCGACCCCGAGGTCCTGGAGTGGCGTCTGCCCGTCCTGCTCGACGAATTCGCCGTCCGGCAGGGCAGCGGCGGCGCGGGACGGTGGCGCGGAGGCGACGGGGCCGTTCGCCGCATCCGGTTTCACGAGCCGATGACCGTCTCCACGCTGTCGCAGCACCGTAGGATCCCGCCCTACGGCATGGCCGGCGGCGCACCCGGAGCCCTCGGCGCCAACCGGGTGGAGCGCGCGGACGGCAGCGTCGTGGAACTCGGCGGAAGTGATTCGGCAGAGGTCGGCCCCGGCGACGTACTAGTCATCGAAACCCCGGGCGGCGGGGGCTACGGTCCACCGTCGCGCGACAACCATCCAGCAGGAGAAGAGACCGATGATCCTCGGGCGCACTGAGCGCGGCAAACCTCCGGTCGAGCCCGTCACGCTCAAGATCCTCGTGGCCGGCGGCTTCGGCGTGGGCAAGACGACCTGTGTCGGCGCGGTCAGCGAGATCAAGCCGCTGCGTACCGAGGAGGTGCTCACCGAGGCGGGCCGCCCGTTCGACGACACCAGCGGTGTGGAGAGCAAGTCGACCACCACCGTCGCCATGGACTTCGGGCGTATCACCCTCCGTGAGGACCTCGTCCTGTACCTGTTCGGGACCCCCGGCCAGGACCGTTTCTGGTTCTTGTGGGACGAGTTGGCCACCGGCGCCCTGGGCGCCGTGGTGCTCGCCGACACGCGCCGCCTGGAGGACTGCTTCGCCGCCGTCGACTACTTCGAACGGCGCTCCATCCCCTTCGTGATCGGCGTCAACTGCTTCGAGGACGCCGCGCGCTACCCGCCCGAAACCGTCCGCCGGGCCCTCGACCTCGACCCCGACGTGCCGGTCGTGCTGTGCGACGCGCGTCAGCGGGAGTCCGTCAAGGAGGTCCTGGTCGCCGTCGTCCGCCACGCGATGGCGTACGCGGCGGAGCACCGCCAGGCGGTCACCACCTGAAGCACGGCCCGTACCCCCGCCGACAGGGGTACGGGCCGTGGCTTCATGGCACGCGCGTGTGGAGCCCGCTCCGCGGAAACGACCCGTACGCGCGCGTGGACCTTGTTTTCAGCTCGCGTCGTCCTCGTGCCAGCCGAAGCTCTTCTCCACCGCCTTGCGCCAGTTGTGGTACTCGCGGTCGCGGACGGAGGCCTCCATGGCCGGCGTCCACTCGACGTCCTTCTGCCAGTGCGACTTGAGCTCGTCGAGGTCGTTCCACACCCCGGTCGCGAGCCCGGCGGCGTACGCGGCTCCCAGACAGGTCGTCTCGGAGACCTTGGGCCGGATCACCGGCGCGTCGAGGACGTCCGCCTGGTGCTGCATCAGCAGGTTGTTCTTGGTCATGCCGCCGTCGACCTTGAGGGTCGTGATGTGCACCCCCGAGTCCTGGAACATGGCGTCCACCACTTCCCGCGTCTGCCAGCTCGTCGCCTCCAGGACCGCGCGCGCGAGATGGGCCTTCGTGACGTACCGCGTCAACCCGGTGATGACGCCGCGCGCGTCGGAGCGCCAGTAGGGCGCGAACAGACCGGAGAACGCGGGCACGATGTACGCCCCGCCGTTGTCGTCGACGCTTGCCGCCAGGGTCTCGATCTCATCGGCGGTACGGATGATGCCGAGTTGGTCGCGGAACCACTGCACCAGGGCGCCGGTGATCGCGATCGACCCCTCCAGGCAGTACACCGGCGCCTCACCGCCGATCTTGTACCCCATGGTGGTGAGCAGCCCGCTCTTCGACGGCACGGGCCGGTTCCCGGTGTTGAGCAGCAGGAAGCTGCCGGTGCCGTAGGTGTTCTTCGCGGTGCCCACGTCGTAGCAGGCCTGTCCGAACACCGCAGCCTGCTGGTCGCCGAGCGCCGACGCGACGGGAACACCCGCGAGCTGGCCCACGGCGGTGCCGTACACCTCGGCGGAGGACCTGATCTCCGGAAGGACCGCCTGCGGGACGTTCATCGCCGAGAGGATCGATGGGTCCCACTGCAGGGTCTCCAGGTTCATCAGCATGGTGCGCCCGGCGTTGGTGACGTCGGTGACGTGCCGGCCGCCGTCGACGCCACCGGTCAGGTTCCAGATCAGCCAGGAGTCGATCGTGCCGAAGGCGATCTCGCCGCGCTCGGCTCGGGCCCTGAGCCCCGGCACGTTGTCGAGCAGCCAGGCGGCCTTCGGACCGGAGAAATAGCTCGCCAGGGGCAGACCGGTCTGCTCACGGAAACGATCCTGCCCGTCCGAGCCGCCGAGTTCGTTGCAGAGCGCGGAGGTACGGGTGTCCTGCCAGACGATCGCATTGTGCACGGGTTTGCCCGTGGCGCGGTCCCACAGCACCGTCGTCTCACGCTGGTTGGTGATACCGAGCGCGCTGACCTGGTCCGCGCGCAGGCCCGCCTTGGCGATCGCCCCGGCGACCACCGCCTGCACCTTCGACCAGATCTCGGTCGCGTCGTGCTCCACCCAGCCCGGCTTGGGGAAGATCTGGCGGTGTTCCCGCTGGTCGACGGCGACGATCGCGCCGTTCCGGTCGAAGATGATGCAACGGCTCGAGGTGGTGCCCTGGTCGATGGCGGCGACGTACTTCTGGGCGTTGTCCGGCATGACATCCCCTCACGTCTTACGTCGGTTGCGTCAGAAGGCTGCGTTGTAGACGAGGCCCGCGAGAACTCCGCCGACCAGTGGGCCGATGACCGGGATCCAGGCGTAACCCCAGTCGGAGGTGCCCTTGTTCGGGATCGGCAGGAACGTGTGCACGATGCGCGGGCCGAGGTCGCGCGCCGGGTTGATCGCGTAGCCGGTGGGCCCGCCGAGGGAGAGACCGATGCCGACCACCAGGAACGACACCAGCAGGATCGAGATGCCGGAGCCGTAGATTCCGGCCTCTTCGCCGGGGATCTGGCCGATGCCGATGCCCGTGTTCCGTCCGAAGGCGAGGATCGGCAGGACCAGGGCGATCGTCGCGATGATCTCGGTGATCAGGTTGGCGACCGGGTTCCGGATCTCCGGGATGGTGGAGAAGATTCCGAGGGTCGGCGTCGGCTCCTCCGCCGTACCCTCCGTGGTGCCCTGCTCGCGGATGTTCGCCTGGAACTGCGCGAGATAGACCAGGTAGGCGAGGACCGCGCCGAGCATCGCGCCCACCATCTGGCCCAGTAGATAGACCCAGACCTTGTCCCACGTCTCCGTGTCGACCGCGATGCCGATGGTCACCGCCGGGTTGAGGTGCCCGCCCGACAGGGGAGCGGCGGTGTAGGCGCCCGCCAACACGGCGAAGCCCCAGCCGAACGCGATGACGATCCAGCCCGATGCCCTCGACTTCGAGAACCTGAGCGTGACGGCGGCGCACACACCGGCGCCGAAAAGAATCAGGATCGCCGTACCGATGACCTCACCGACGAATATGTCTCCGTTGCTCATGGCGGCTCCTAGGCCCCGGCCCGGAGTGATCGACCCCGGACCTACCGTGCAGGGTGCGTTCCCATGGCTACTTCAGCCGAGGGCAGGGAGGGTCCCGCGCCCCGCCCGGCGTCCGTGACGAGCGTGCCGTCGCAGCCGAATCGCCCGTGGGGGATGGCTCGTTGCGCAGGCGGGAAGCCCGAGCGGCGCAGTGCACAAAGACGCCCGAATGCGGCGATGCCGACCGACACCGGAAGTGTTCACCGGCACTCCGGGGGCGTCAAGAACACGGACGACAACGGTTGGCGGCGGCTACGGGGCGCACACGCCCGCGCGATGGCGGACCCGGGCTTGTGAAGGGGCAGCGCAGGGCCGAGTGTTCGCATGGGGAGAGGGCTTTCCACGTTGTCCCGCCTCGCAGACCTGCCGTTCTACGAATTCGCTGGCCGTCCCCGCCCTGCCGTCCACGAAGCCGCTGGCCGTCCCCGCCCGGGTCCCACGGTCTGGGAGCCCCGCCGGATCTCGTGCCCCGGCGCCCCGGCCCGCCCAAGCCCCCAACTGGCCGCGCCCAGCGCCTTCGCCGCCTTCTTGAGCGGGGTCAGGCACGCGACGGCCTGCCGGTGGTCCGGGACGCTGCCGGGCGCGCACAGAACGGTCGCCGGCGAGAGCGTGACGGCATGTCCGCCTCCGGACCGGGGAGTGTCGAGCACCGCTCCGGCTAGCGGATCGAACCCCTCCGGTTCGGCGAGGAACAGGAAGTCGTCCCGCCGATGTGTCCCACCCGGGTCTCACCGGCCGCAGCTTGCCGCAACGCCCGTCCCACCGACCGGGTCAGCTCGCCCCCGGCTGCGAACCGCGCCCCGTCGTTGACGGTCAGCGGATTGAGCCCCGCCGCCTTGCCCCGGCTCTCCGCGAGCACCCGCAGCAGATCCGCGGACCGTACGACGCCCCCGCACCGCCCGAACCGGTCAACGGCTGCGACATCGTCGGACGTACGGTCCCGGTCGCCGCCCCACACCTCGCCCGCGGACGCGGTGGCGGGCAGCAGGGCGGCCGGCCGCAGAAACTGTCGCACCGACGGCCCGGAGACCGGCGTCGAGACCCTGGGGGAGCTGCGGAACGTACACCTCCGCAGCAGGCGGCCGCGCGGGCGGCGCGTACAACTCGCTCTGCGCCAACGGGGCGCCCACCATCCCCGCGGCCGGCCTGCCGCCGAGTTCGGTATCCCGGCGGGCCTCGGCCGGCAGGTCACCGGCCTCCGGGCGCGCGAGTATCACCTACGCCGAGTCACAGTTGACCAGCCCCGTCACCGAACCGCGATCACCGCCGATCCATGCCCGAACAGCCCCTGATTCGCACTGATCCCCACGTGCGCCCCCGCAACCTGCCGGTCACCCGCTGCCCCCCGCAACTGCCGAACCAGCTCGCACACCTGGGCGATCGCCTGCGCGGGCACCGCCTCCCCGAAAGAGGCCAGCCCTCCGCTCACATTCACGGGTATGCGTCCGCCCAGTGCGGTCACACCGTCCCGGAGCAGCTTCGCGGCCTCTCCCTCGCCGCACAGCCCCAGGTCCTCGTACCATTGCAACTCCAGCGCCGTGGACAGGTCGTAGACCTCGGCGAGCGACAGGTCGTCGGGCCCGATGCCCGCCTCCTCGTAGGCGGCCCGCGCGATCGATTCCCGGAACGTCTCCGCCGCGGACTCCACCGCCACCGCGGAGTCCGTCGCGATGTCCGGCAGATCCAGCATGGTGTTGGGATAGCGGGGCGTCACCGTGGACACCGCACGTATCCGCACGGGCTCGGTCACACCGCGGCGCCGCGCGAACTCCATGCTGGACAGCACGAGCGCCGCACCACCGTCCGAGGTCGCACAGATGTCCAGCAGTCGCAGTGGATCCGCGACGACGGCGGAGGACGCGACCTCCTCGGCGGTGACCCGCTTGCGGTACCGGGCGTACGGGTTGAGGGCCCCCAGCGCGGAGTTCTTCACCTTGACCCGGGCGAAATCCTCCGGCGTGTCCCCGTGCACCGCCATCCGCCGCCGCGCGTACAGCCCGAAGTACGTCGGATTGGTCGCCCCGAGGACTCGGAACCGCAGCCAGTCCGGATCGTCGGGCCGTTCTCCGCCGGCGGGCCGGAAGAACCCCTTCGGCGCCGAGTCCGCGCCCACCACGAGCACGACGTCCGCGAGGCCGCCGAGGATCTGGGCCCGCGCGGTGCCCACCGCCTGCGCCCCGGACGCGCAGGCCGCGTACACACTCGTGACCCGCGCCCCCTGCCAGCCCAGCGCCTTCGCGAAGGTCGCCCCCGCCACATACCCGGGATAGCCGCCACGCACGGTGTCCGCGCCGACGATCGAGCCGACCTCCCGCCAGTCGACCCCCGCGTCGTCCAGCGCCGCACGTGCGGCCACCGTCCCGTACTCGACGAAACTCCTTCCCCACTTGCCCCACGGGTGCATGCCCGCGCCGAGCACCGCCACCTCACCCGTCATGTCGCCACCCCCGTCGGCCGCCAGTGCCACGTCGTCCAGGTCGTCTCCGCGTCCTCGTGCAGCACACCGGGGACGACCTCCACCTCCATGCCCACCGTCAGATCGGCGACGGTGACCCCGGGAACGGTCTGTCCCAGCACCACGAGGCGCTCTGCGGCCAGTTCCACAGCGATCAACGCGTACGGCTCCCACGGAAGTTCCGGATCGGACACGTACGGTGACGGTGGCCGGTACCGGCCATCGGTGTACGACCACACGCGGCCACGCCGCGACAGCGGCACTTCTCGCAACTCACCGCCCGGGCAAGCCGGATTGCGGCAGCAGATGTCCTCGCGCGGGAAGAACACCGAGGCACATGCCGAACAACGCGTGCCGAGCAGACGGAAGTCGTCGCCCTCCCCGGTGAACCAACCGGCGATCACAGGTGTGCGACTACGCGACAAAGCCCCTCCCCGGCAGAAGATCTGATGCTTCGTCAGAAGTTTGTCACGGGCAACTTGAATTGGGCAGACCCCCGGAGAACCAACAGGCCCCTGTCGGCGTCGGAGTATCGGAGGGACGGCCGGGGCTCACGGGGGTGGTTCCGGCCGTCCCTCACCCCGCATCGAACACCCGCATCGAACGCCGGATGCGTTGGCGCATTGAGTCGCCCCGGTAAGACGACCAGCAGATGATCGGATACAGTCCGCCGCGTGTCCGCGAACCAACACTCAACCGCCAAATCCGCACCGGACTCGCATTGTTCGAGTTGCGGAGCGCCCTACGGAGAGGGCGTTTCCGGCTGGCCCCGCACTTGCGAGGCCTGCCACACAGTGGCCTACCGCAATCCGCTTCCTGTCGCGGTGGCCCTCCAGCCCGTGTACGACACCAAGGGCACGGCCCTTGTCGTGATCACACGGACCATCGCTCCCGCGCGCGGGGGCACCGCCCTTCCGGGCGGGTTCATCGACCACCGGGAGGACTGGCGGCACGCCGTCGTCCGTGAGCTCAAGGAGGAGACGGGCATCTGCGCGGCCGACCGCGACGTCCGCCTCGCCGACGCCATGAGCTCACCCGACGGCCACCTGCTGCTGTTCGGGCTGCTCCCCGAGAGCCCGGCCGCCAACCTGCCACCGCCCGTCGAGACGGACGAGACGGAGGGCTGGCACCTGCTGCGCCGTCCGACCGAACTCGCTTTCCCGCTGCACACCCTGGCCGTGCAGGCGTTCTTCGACGGCCGATACGTCTGAGCCGAAACCGGGCTCACTCCCGGTCGAGCCCCCGGATCCGTACCGGATACGCGGGCTCGACCGGACCCTCCTCCCCGTCCCGCTCCACGACCACACGCCGGCCCTGCCAGCGTGTCGTGTACCGCTCGACCTCAGGCTCGTCCCAGCCGTCGCCCGCGTCCGGCACCACGAGCCCGCCCCCCGTCTGCCCTCGCACGGGTGCCCACACCTCCAACTCCAGGCCGCCGTCGGCACCCCGGACCGGCAACACGGCACCCGCGCGCGCGAGAACGGGGATCCGCGACAACGGGGCTTCGATCAGCACCTGGCCGGGCCCCTGATACGCCCTCTCGGTCACCGTGTCGTACCAACGCCCCCGCGGCAGCTGCACCGCACGCCGATCAGCACCCGGGTCCAGCACAGGCGCCACCAGAAGACAGTCACCCAACAGGAAGGCGTCCTCGCAGTCACGAAGAGCCCTGTCCTCGGGTGTGCCCCACCAGATCGGGCGGACATACGGCGCTCCGGTGCGACGCGCCAAATGGGCCAGCGTCATGAAGTACGGCAGCAGCCGCCGCCGTTCGACGAGCGCCACGCGCGCGTGCTCGACGATCTCGCCCCCGAACTCCCACGGCTCCCGGCGCCCCGCCCGCAGACTCGCGTGCGTACGGAACAGCGGCAGATACGCGCCGAGCTGGAACCACCGCAGATACAGCTCCGGCGACGGACTCCCGTCGAACCCGCCCACATCGGGACCCGAGTACGGCACCCCGCACAACCCGAGCCCCAACACCAGCGACAACGATGCCCTCAGCCCCGGCCAGCCCGTCGCCACGTCCCCGGACCACGTGCCTCCGTAGCGCTGCATCCCGGCCCACCCGGAGCGGGAGAAGACGAACGGCCGTCCCTGAGGCGCCAATTCTCGCAGCCCCTCGTACGCGGCACGCGCCATGCACAGCGCGTACACGTTGTGCGCCTCGCGATGGTCACCACCACGGCCTTCCAGGTCGTGCCGGGCCGACCGGGGCAGCGTGTTCTCCCCGAACGCCGTGAACGACGTCGGTTCGTTCATGTCGTGCCAGAACCCGGCGAACCCCTGCGCGAGCCGCTCCTCGTAGAAACCGCCCCACCACGCGCGCGTACGCGCACGCGTGAAGTCCGGAAAGACCGACTCCCCGGGCCACACCACGCCCTCCACGACCCGCCCGGTCGCGTCCCGCACGAACGTGTCCTCGGCCGAACCGCTGTCGTACACCGCGTTGCCCGGCTGCGCCCTGACCGCCGCGTCGACGATCGACACCAGCCGGATCCCGTCGCGGCGCAGCTCGTCAGCGAGGTCCGGCAGCTTCGGGAAACGCTCCGGGTCGACCGTGAACACCTGGTGGGCGTCGAAGTGGTCGATGTCCAGGTGAACCGCGTCGAGCGGCAGCCCATGCTCCCGGTAGCCCGCGACGACCCGACGCACCTCCTGCTCGCTCCCGAAGCCCCACCGCGCGTGATGGTGCCCCAGCGCCCAGGCGGGCGGCAGCGCCGGCGGCCCCGTGAGCGCGGCCCAGGCGTGCAGCACGCGCGCGGGAGTGCCCACGATCACCCAGCAGCGCAGTGGACCGCCGTCCATCCGCAGCTCGGACGTGCCGGCCCGGTCATGCCCCGACCCGGCGCCCTCCTCGCCCTCCCGCAGCGTCACCGTGCCGTCCCAGGTGGTGTCGTGGAACACCAGATGCGTCGCCGCGTCGGCCACCACCATCTGCACCGGCATCGTGACGTACAACGGATCGTCGCCGGGTGCGAACGCATGACCGGGGTCCGTGTTCCACAGCCGATACGTTCCGTCACGCAGCCGCGGCCCGGCCGCCCGCCCACCGAGACCGAAGAACCGCGCGTCCGCGCCCACCTCGGAGCGCTGCGTCCATCGCGCCTCGCCCCCGCCGACCGGCTCCCACCACCGCGGCGGCAGATCACGGCGCAGAGTCACTCCACCGGGCGTACGCACCTCCACGGCGCCGTGCCGCGACACCACGACCGTCACCCGCTCGGCCACGACCCGCCAGCCACCGTCCTTGTCCGGCTCCAGAACGGCCCGCGGATCCGGCTCCGGGCACCGACCCGCCAGCGCGTACGACGGCTCCGGCCCGGCCCCGTCCCAGCCCCAGAAAACAGCCCCGTTCACATCGACGGTGACCCGCAACTCGGACCGGCCGAACCGGACCGTCCCACCGCCGGGCCCCGGCTCCACGTCCTCCACCGGTCCGGGCACCCGCGCGCGCTCGGCACCCCGCCCCGGCAACCCGGCGGCGTCGGCACGCCTCCTCCGCCACGCGGCCCGCACGGTGCGCAGCCCTTGAGCAGCCCCCGCCGAACCGATCGCCTTCACCGAACGCACCAGGTCACGACCGTCCATGCCGCTCACCCTGCCATTGACCGGCCCGTTTGTGTGAGCCGTTCAACTTCCGTTCACCCGTGGTGCCGCCACACCTTCACGTCGTGGACCATCTGCGCCGCACCCTGGTGCGGAAGTCGATCACATGGCATCGTCCGTGTCAGCCACGCACACCCCAGCCCGTGCCCGCCCGACGCACACCACGCGCACAGTCCGGGAGCCGCCCCATGACCTCAGCGAACCCCTCACCGCTCTGGCAACCCGACCCGCAACGCATCGCCCGGGCACAGATCACCGCATTCCAGTCCTGGGCGGCCGAGCACCACGGAGCCCCCGCCGAGGGTGGATACCCGGCCCTGCACCGCTGGTCCGTCGACAAACTCGAGACGTTCTGGAAGGCCGTCACGGAGTGGTTCGACGTACGGTTTTCCACCCCCTACGCGCGCGTGCTCGGCGACCGCTCCATGCCCGGCGCCCAGTGGTTCACCGGAGCCACCCTCAACTACGCCGAACACGCCCTCCGCGCGGCCGACACCCGCGCCGACGAACCCGCGCTGCTGCACGTCGACGAGACCCACGAACCACGCCCGGTGACCTGGGCCGAGCTCCGCCGCCAAGTAGGCTCCCTCGCCGCCGAACTGCGCACCCTGGGCGTTCGCCCAGGAGACCGAGTAAGCGGTTACCTCCCGAACATCCCCGAGGCCGTCGTCGCCCTCCTCGCCACAGCGGCCGTCGGCGGAGTCTGGACGTCCTGCGCACCCGACTTCGGCGCCCGCAGCGTCCTCGACCGCTTCCAACAGGTCGAACCGGTCCTCCTGTTCACCGTCGACGGCTACCGCTACGGCGGCAAGGAACACGACCGCCGCGACATCGTCGCCGAACTCCGCCGCGAACTGCCCACCCTGCGCGCCGTCGTACACATCCCGCTGCTCGGCACCGAGGCCCCCGAGGGCGCCCTGGAATGGGCCGCCCTGATCTCCGCCGACATGGACCCGACATTCGAACAGGTCCCGTTCGAACATCCCCTGTGGGTGCTCTACTCCTCCGGCACGACCGGCCTCCCCAAGGCCATCGTCCAGTCCCAGGGCGGCATCCTGGTCGAGCACCTCAAACAACTCGGCCTGCATTGCGACCTCGGCCCCGAGGACCGCTTCTTCTGGTACACCTCCACCGGCTGGATGATGTGGAACTTCCTCGTCTCCGGCCTCCTCACCGGCACCACGGTCGTCCTGTACGACGGCAGCCCCGGATACCCGGACACCGGCGCCCAGTGGCGCGTCGCCGAACGCACCGGCGCCACCCTCTACGGCACTTCCGCCGCGTACGTCATGGCCTGCCGCAAGGCCGGCATCCACCCCGGCCGCGACTACGACCTCTCCCGCGTCCAGTGCGTCGGCACCACAGGCTCCCCACTCCCGCCCGACGGCTTCCGCTGGCTCCACGACGAGGTTCGCGACGACCTCTGGATCGCCTCCGTCAGCGGCGGAACCGACGTCTGCTCCTGCTTTGCCGGAGCCGTACCCACACTCCCGGTCCACATCGGCGAACTCCAGGCTCCCAGCCTCGGCACCGACCTCCAGTCCTGGGACCCAAGCGGCAAGCCCCTCATCGACGAGGTCGGCGAACTCGTGGTCACCAACCCCATGCCGTCCATGCCGATCCACTTCTGGAACGACCCCGACGGCAGCCGCTACCACGACAGCTACTTCGACACCTACCCCGGCGTCTGGCGCCACGGCGACTGGATCACCCTCACCTCCCGCGGCTCCGTCGTCATCCACGGCCGCTCCGACTCCACACTCAACCGCCAAGGCGTCCGCATGGGTTCGGCCGACATCTACGAGGTCGTCGAACGACTCCCGGAAATCAAGGAATCCCTCGTCATCGGCATCGAACAGCCCGACGGCGGCTACTGGATGCCCCTCTTCGTGCACCTCGCCCCCGGCGCCGTCCTCGACGAGGCCCTCCTGAACCGCATCAAGCAGACCATCCGCGAACAACTCTCCCCACGCCACGTCCCCGACGAGGTCATCGAAGTCCCCGGAGTTCCGCACACCCTCACCGGCAAACGCATCGAGGTCCCCGTCAAGCGCCTCCTCCAAGGCGCCCCCATGGAGAAGGCGGTCAACCCCGGCTCCATCGACAACCTCGAGCTCCTGCGCTTCTACGAGGAACTGGCCCGCAAACGAGCCTGATCCCCCGGCAGGCAGGCGTTGTCAGTGCCGCCCGTTACTGTGAGTGAGCATTGATCAACTGCGCGCACAGGGGGAAACATGGCACACACCAGCCACCAGAGCATGCGACGGGTCCTGCGCCGGGAAATCGCGGGCACCATCGGCCTGTTGGCCGACGAGCACGACTTCACCGCGATGCGGCGCTACCGAAGTTTCACCTTCGACGACCACACCACCTATCTCCAACAAGTGGAAGCCCTGCTCAGGACACTCGCCGCGCAGGGCAACCACACCACGGTCGCCCTCTTCGACCCGGAGGAGTACGCGGAGTTCTGCACCGACACCGGCCTCGACCCCGACGCCCCGTCCAGCCGCACCCGCTTCACCGCCGAGCTGGCGACCACCGGCGCCATCGTCCTGTACGAAGGCCAGCCCCTCACCGAACTCGTCCCCGAGCTGATCGACGAAGCCGTCCGCCAAGCCACCTGGGAGTACGCCACCACGCTCCTCGCCCAGATCGGCAACTGCGCCTCCTGCGGCGAAGACATCGGACGTGCGGCCTTCACCCGCGCCATGGAACTACTCACCCGCATCCTCGACACCGCCGATCCTGGCGAACGCCACATCGTGTGCAGCGTCTCGGCCAAACCCCAAGCACTCGTCGCGGTCCTCCGCGCGGACCAGAATCCCGACGGAGCACCTCAGCTCGACGAGTCCGAAGCCCTGGAGTTCGCCACAGTCCTGGCCGTGGGGTTGGCAACCCGAAGCCCCGGCGGACTCGTCATGCGCACCAGCGCCCCGGACACGACCGACCGCGTTTACGGCTGGCGTCTGCGCGGCGATGACCTCGCACCCCTCACCGCAGGAGAGGTCTTCGACGCGTACTGCACCGACGTGGAATCCGGAGACCTCGTCTCCCCGGAATCCGGCGTCGACTACTGCACCCCACCCGACCTCGGAGACGACTACGGCCAAGGAGGCGCCGCCACGGACGGACACACCCACTGAACAAGCGAGGGGCGCCCCACCCACAGGTGGAGCGCCCCTCGACAACAACCGATCGCGGCGACGCTACTCGCCCGACAGCACCGCCTGCGCCGCGCTGCGTGCCTCCTCGGCACTGTCCGCCGCACGCGCGGCAGCCGCGGCACGCTCACACTGCGCCAGTGTGTACTTCGCCAGCGTCGCGCGCACATACGGAAGCGACGCCGCCCCCATGGACAGGGAGGTGACACCCAGACCGGTCAGCACACACGCCAGCAGCGGATCCGAAGCCGCCTCGCCACACACGCCACAGCTCTTGCCCTCAGCGTTCGCCGCCTCGGCGGACAGCGCGACCAGGTCGAGCAGTGCGGGCTGCCACGGGTCCTGCAGCCGAGACACCGCGCCCACCTGCCGGTCGGCCGCGAACGTGTACTGCGCGAGGTCATTGGTCCCCAGCGACAGGAACTCGACCTCCTGCAGGATCGAACGCGCCCGCAAAGCCGCCGACGGGATCTCCACCATGGCCCCGAACTTGGCCTGCAGCCCCGCCTCACGACATGCGTCGGCGAACGCCTTCGCATCCATGCGGTCCGCGACCATCGGCGCCATGACCTCGAGGTAGACCGGCAGCCCGTCCGCGGCCTTCGCGAGCGCCGTCAGCTGTGTCCGCAGCACCTCAGGATGGTCGAGCAGCGTCCGCAGCCCTCGCACGCCCAGCGCGGGGTTCGGCTCATCGGCCGGTGTCAGGAAGTCCAGCGGCTTGTCGGCGCCGGCGTCGAGCACCCGCACGACCACACGCCCCTCGGGGAATGCCTCCAGTACCTGACGGTAAGCCTTGACCTGCTTCTCCTCGGACGGCGCCTGCTTGCTGTCGTCCAGGAAGAGGAACTCGGTACGGAACAGACCGACACCCTCGGCCCCTGCCTCCACCGCCGCCGGCACGTCCCCAGGACCGCCCACATTGGCCAGCAACGGCACCTTGTGCCCGTCGGAGGTCGCCCCCGGCCCGCTGGAAGCGGCCAGCGCCGCCTTCCGCTCCGCCGCGGCAGCCTCCAATTCCGCCTTCTTCTCCGCACTGGGGTTCACGAAAATCTCACCGGTGCTGCCGTCCACGGCGATCACCGTGCCCTCGGCGAGCTCCCCGGCCCCTGGCAGCGCCACCACGGCCGGCACCCCGAGCGCCCGCGCCAGGATCGCGCTGTGACTGGTCGGTCCACCTTCCTCAGTGACGAAGCCGAGGACGAGGGTGGGGTCGAGCAGCGCCGTGTCCGCCGGCGCCAGATCACGAGCAATGAGTACGTAAGGCTCGTCGCTGTCCGGCACCCCTGGCATCGGAACGCCGAGCAGCCGGGCGACGATACGATTCCGCACGTCATCGAGGTCGGCCACGCGACCCGCAAGGTACTCACCAGCCCCCGCCAGCAGAGCGCGGTAGGCGGCGAACGCGTCGTAGACCGCGCGCTCCGCCGTGCTCCCCACGGCGATACGGCGCTCCACATCAGCCATCAGCTCGGGGTCCTGGGCCATCAAGGCCTGGGCTTCCAGTACGGCCTGGGCCTCGCCCCCCGCCAGATTGCCGCGCGCTATCAGATCGGCCGCCACAGCGTCCACCGCCTTGCGGGCACGCCCCTGCTCGCGCTCCGCTTCCTCAGCCGGGATCTGCTTGGCAGGCGGCTCCAGTACCGCCGTTCCCATGTGCCGAACCTCGCCGATCGCCACACCGTGGCTCACACCGACGCCTCGCAGCGTTGTCTCCATCTCACCCGTCTCCGATAGTGCGGCGGGTCCCGCCGCCGCGGTGGTTGTGGAACTGACCGTCCGGTACCGCCCTGACGTCACTGCCAGCCGAAGAGCGTGTCGCCGGCCTTCACATCGCCGTCCTGGCGGAGATCGGAAAGAGCGTCGGCCGTGGCTTCGAGAGCTACGACGGGGCAGATCGGCGACTTGCCAGCGGCCTCGACAGCGGCGGGGTCCCAGCGCACCACGGCCTGGCCGCGCGTGACGGTGTCCCCCTTGTTGACCAGCAGCTCGAATCCCTCACCGTTCAGCTGCACGGTGTCGATACCGAGGTGCGTCAGTACACCGTGTCCCTCATCGTCGACCACGACGAAAGCGTGCGGGTGCAGCGAAACGATGACTCCGTCCACGGGGGCAACGGCCTCGGATGCCTCATCACGCGCGGGATCGATCGCCGTACCGGGGCCGACCATCGCTCCCGAGAACACGGGATCCGGTACGGCGGCCAGTCCGATGGCACGTCCTGCAAGCGGCGACGTCACGGTGGTCATGGGAAGCCTCCCAGGGGTGGAGATTCATATGGGCCGTCACTGTTGTCCCAGGCGGCGCACTGTGGAGCAGCGTATGTCATACGAACTGCCGGTTCCGCATGAGACGTACGGGTTGGAGGGCCGTCGAGCGAGGCCGAATCGGTTTGCACGCGCTCCGGGGACCGCTGTAGAGTTGCAGTCCTGCTCGAGGCCGAGCGGCGCAACTGAGCGTCCTGCCCCAGCAGCACCCAACTTGTCAGATCCTATCTCGGGGTCCGCTTCTGCATATCTGCGGGAGAGTGGTCAGAGAGTCGGAAAAACACTGATAGAGTCGGGAACGCAAGACCGAAGGGAAGCGCCCGGAGGAAAGCCCGAGAAGATGCTCGGGTGAGTACAAAGGAAGC
>NZ_VTHJ01000038.1 GCF_008386495.1 Streptomyces tailanensis
GCGCCCCTGAAATGCGGGGCTGCGCCCCGGTCTTTTCAGCGGCCCGCAGGGCCGTGTTTTTGGGGCGCGGGGAACTGCGCGAGCAACCACACACCACCCGCACCCGCCAGACCACCCCATCCCCCGAGCTCGAAGGCGTGGCGGGGTCGAAGGGGCGCAGCCCCTGGATGGGGGTCCCCCCGCTCGAGCGGAGCCGAGAGTGGGGGAGGGACGGGTAGGGCCGGCGGGGGCGAAAACAAACCGGCTATGCCATCTGGCGGCGGACCAGCTCATGGAGCCGACCCCCCGTGTTCGCCAACAACTGCCCCGGCGCCCCCACCTCCGCGACCTTCCCGTCCTCCATCACCACCACCCGATCCGCATCCATGACCGTGGACAACCGGTGAGCGATGACGATGCGCGTGGCGTTCAACGCCCGCGTGCTCTCGATGACCGTCCGCTGCGTCTCGTTGTCGAGCGCGCTTGTGGCCTCGTCGAAGAAGAGGATGCGGGGCCGGCGGATCAGGGCCTGGGCGATCATCAGGCGCTGGCGCTGGCCGCCGGAGATCGCGCCGTTGCCCTGGACGATGGTGTGCAGCCCCATCGGCATCCGCTTGATGTCCTCGGCGAGCCCCGCCATCTCGGCGGCGGCCATCGCCTCCTCCGGCGTGAACGGCTCGGTGCCGCAGATGACGTCCAGGATCGACCCGGTGAAGGGCTGGGCGTGCTGGAGTACGACACCGCACTGGCGGCGTACGGCGGACTGGTCCAGGGCGGCGAGGTCCTGGCCGTCGTACAGGACGCTGCCCGCGACCGGCTTGTCGAAGCCGATCAGCAACCTCAGCAGTGTCGACTTGCCGCAGCCACTCGGGCCCACGATCGCCACGAACTCGCCGGGCCTGATGTCGAAGGACACGTCGTCCAGCACCAGCGGGCCGTCGTCCGCGTACCGGAAGGACAGTCGGCGGGCCTCGATCCCGCCCGTCAGCACACCCGGGCGCGTACTCGCCGTACGCACCTCGGGTGTCGCCTCCAGCACCGGCTTGATCTCCTCGAACAACGGCAGCACCGCCACCGCCGAGACGAACGCGCCCGTGAGCTGGGTGACCGACGTCAGCAGCATCGTCACCGAGGTGTTGAAGGTGAGGAACTCCGCCGCCGACATCGAACCGCGTGCCGGGCCCGCCAGCAGCATGAACATCAGCAGGGTGCACAGCGGCAGATACACCGCGCCCAGCACCGTGTTGAGGTTCTTGATGCCGCCGACCTTCTGCTGGAGCTCCCGGCTGCGCGCGAACTCGCCCGCCCAGGCCGCGTACGCGTAGTTCTCGGCCGCCGCCACTCGCAGCTTCGGCAGCCCGCGCAGGGTCTGGAAGGCCTGGTTGTTCAGCTTGTTGCTCAGCACCACCAGGCGGCGCTGCCAGCGCACCTGCCACAGGCCAAGGCCGAGGAAGACCGCCGCGACGACCACGAGCATTCCGATCGCGGCCAGCGCCATCGGCACGCTGTACCAGAGCAGCAGAGCCAGGTTCACGGCACCGATCGTCACGGACTGGGCGACCACCGGGCCGACCCCCGCGAGCGTGCGGCGGATCGCGCTGATGCCCATGGCCGCGCTCGCCAGTTCACCCGTGGAGCGGGACGCGAAGAACTTCGTCGGAAGCCTCAACAGGCGGTCCCAGACCGCCGGTTGGAGCGTCGCCTCGATGCGGCCCTCCAGGCGCAGGATCGTCAGGTTCTGCAACAGCAGGAACGCCGCCGACACCACGCTCGCGAGCATCACTGCCAGGCAGGCCTGCACGATGAGGTTCTCCTGCGCCTTCGGCACGTACTCGCCGAGCACCTTGCCCGTCGCGATCGGTACGAGCGAGCCGAGCGCGACCGTCACCAGACCGCTCAGGAGCAGGCCCGTCATGTCGCCGCCGGTGCCGTGCAGGCTGAACCGCATCAGCCGCAGGGGGCTCAGCACCCGCTCGGGCAGCGGGCGGTAGAACATCACGGCACGCGGCTCGAACTCGGCCACGTTCGCCTTCTCGATCGGCGTCTCCCGGCCGGACGACGGCTGCATGGCCACGTATCCGCCGCGCCGCCACAGCAGCGCCACCGGCGCGCCGGACAGGGCCCGGTGTCCGACCAGCGGGCCCACGTTCTCCCGCCACCAGTTTCCGGTGAGCCGTACGGCGCGGACCCGGACCCGGGAGGCGAGCGCGATGCGTTCCACCGGGTCGAGCCGGTCGCTCTCCGTGCCGCTCTGCGCGGGTTCGGAGAGCGCGATCCCGGCCGCCTGGGCGACGACCTTGCAGGCCGCGTACGTGGCGTCGGCGTCGGCCGCCGTCGTACGCCGGGCCGCGGACGATTTGCCGATGGACGCGAGCAGCGTCCGGTCGGCCTGGGCGCGGACCGCCTCGCCGGCCTTGATACCCGCCGCCGTACGGTCCTCGTGGGTGCGCTCCAGCTGCTCGATCCAGCGGTCCAGCGTGGCCAGCAGCCGGTACTGCTGGTCGACCATGCTCTGCCAGACCCCGGGGTCCATCAGCAGGTCGGCCGCCGCCTCCGCGCCGTACAGCGAGCCGTACTGGACGCTGCCGGGCGGCACCTGCATCCAGAACACGTCGTCGTCGGTGAGCGCGGCGGCCTGCTCGGTGGCCATCGGCGCCTGGAAGAGGATGGACAGGCCACGGCCGACGCCCAGGGCGAGGGCGTACTCCAGCGGGCTCGTCTGCGGGGGTACGAGCTGGGGGTTGCCCCATTCGTCGTACGACCAGGTCTCGGTGTTCACCGGCTGGTACAGCTCGCGCAGACCGATGCGGCGCACCACGCAGTCGCGCAACGGGCGGGCGACCAGGGTGTGTTGCGGCCCGGCGACCGGGCCGAGCAGCAGGGACCCCGCTTCGAGGCGGCCCAGGTGGTGCCAGTGGCCCTGCTGCTTGGCGTCGACCGCGAACAGGTCGAGGGCGCCGGAGGCCACCAGCCACAGCACCTGCGGGCCTTCGAGGTCGAGACGGGTGTAGCCGGTGCAGTCGAGGGGGGTGCCCATGGCGCCGAGCGCGCCGAGGACGAGGTCGCCCTCCTGGTGCACCTGGCTTCCCTGGCCCCCGTGGCTGTCGTGTACGGAGGTCATCTCACCGCTCCCTGACCAGTTGGGCGTACGCGCCGCCGCGTGCCACCAGCTCCTCGTGCCGGCCGCGTTCCACGATCGTGCCGTGCTGCAGGACGACGATCTCGTCGCTGTCGCGGACCGTGCTGAGCCGGTGGGCGATCACCACACAGGCGCAGCCGCGCTTGCGCAGGTTGTCCATGACGACCAGCTCGGTCTCGGCGTCGAGCGCGCTGGTCACCTCGTCGAGGACGAGGATGCTGGGCCTGCGCACCAACGCCCGGGCGATCTCCAGCCGTTGGCGCTGCCCGCCGGAGAAGTTGCGGCCGTCCTGCTCGACCTTGCTGTTGATACCGCCCGGGCGACGGGTGACGACGTCGTACAGGGCCGCGTCCCGCAGCGCCTCGACCACGGCCTCGTCCGGGATCGACGGGTCCCACAGGGCCACGTTGTCGCGGACCGTGCCCTCGAAGAGGAAGACCTCCTGGTCGACGAAGGAGACGGAGGCGGCGAGCGCGCCGCGCGGGATGTCCTCAAGGCGACGGCCGTCGATGCGGATCACACCCTCCCAGGGGGAGTACAGGCCCGAGATCAGCCTGGACACCGTCGACTTGCCGCTGCCGGAGCCGCCGACCAGCGCCACCTGCTGACCCGGGCCGACGGTGAGGTCGAAGCCCGTGAGCAGGGGCTTGTCGAGGGGGCTGTAGCCGAAGGTGATGTTCTCCAGTTCGACGTGGCCGTGCAGTCGGCGGGTGGACTCGCCGGCGTCCGGGCGGGTGTACAGCGGGTCCGCCTGGAAGTTCTCGACGTCCTTCAGCCGGGCGACGTCGGCCGCGAAGTCCTGGATGCGGCCCGCGACGCCGTTGAGGCGGGTGATCGGTGCGGTGAACCGGGTGACCAGCGCCTGGAAGGCGACCAGCAGGCCGACGGATATGTGGCCCTCGACCGCGCGCATGCCGCCGATCCAGAGGATGAGCGCGCTGTTGAGCGTGGCGAGCGTCGGCGCGACCACGCCCAGCCACGCGCTCGGCACGCCGAGACGCTGCTGCTCCTCCAGCGTGGTCGCGTGCTGGCCCGCCCACTTGCGGAAGTAGCCCTCCTCGCCGCCGGTCGCCTTCATCGTCTCGATCAACTGCAGGCCCGTGTACGCCGTGTTGGTGAGCCGCGCGGCGTCGGCGCGCAGCTTCGCCGTACGGGTCGCGCGCAGCCGGATCACCACCCGCATCGCCACCATGTTCAGCAGGGCGACCGCGATGCCGACGAAGGTGAGCTGCGGGTCGTACGTATAGAGGAGTACGGCGTAGAGGACGACGACGACCGCGTCCACGCCCGCCGCCGCGAGGTCGCGGGCCAGGGTCTCGGCGACCACGTCGTTGGACTGGAGGCGCTGGACGAGGTCGGCGGGGCTGCGCTGGGAGAAGAAGGTGACGGGCAGGCGGAGGAGATGCCTGAGGAAGCGGGCGCTGGAGAGGGTGGAGGAGATGAGGCGGCCGCGCAGCAGGTTGGTCTGTTGCAGCCAGGTCAGCAGGACCGTCAGCAGGACGCACGCGCCCATCGACGCGAACAGCACGCCCAGCAGCGAGGTCTGGCCGCCGATCAGGAACATGTCGATGTACGTACGGCTCAGCGCGGGCACCGCCGCGCCGACCGCCACGAGCAGCAGGCTCGCGAGGACGGCGGCGGGCAGGGTGCCGGAGGTGCCGCGCATCCGGGCCGGCATGGCGCCGAGGACGCCGGGCTTGCGGCCGCCCTTCTCGAAGTCGTCGCCGGGCTCCATGACGAGGACGACACCGGTGAAGCTCGCGTCGAAGTCCTCCATGGGCACGAACCGGCGGCCCTTGCCGGGGTCGTTGATGTGCGCGCCGCGCCGGCCGAAGCGGCGCCCCATCCCGTCGTAGACGACGTAGTGGTTGAACTCCCAGAACAGGATGGCCGGACCCCTCACCTCGGCGAGGGCGGCCACGTCCATCTGCATACCCTTGGCGGTCAGGCCGTAGCCGCGGGCCGCCTTCAGGAGGTTGCTCGCGCGTGAGCCGTCCCGGGAGACACCGCAGGCGATGCGCAGTTCCTCCAGCGGGATGTGCCGCCCGTAGTGGCCGAGGACCATGGCGAGGGAGGCGGCACCGCACTCCACGGCCTCCATCTGGAGGACGGTGGGGGTGCGGACGGTCTTCTGCCTGCTCTTGGGCACCGTGCGCTTCTTCGGCGCCGCCTTGCGTCTGCCGCGTGCCGGCGGCGCCGCGGTGTCCTGGGGTGGGGTCACGGGAGCAGCCAATCGATCGGACGCTCGTCGGCCATGCGGATCGAGCCGGTGGCCATGGTCATGGAGGTCAGCTCGAACGGCGGCCCGTCCTGCGAGGACCACTTGTAGCCCGACTCGGTCGACGCCTTGCGGTCCAGGCGTACGGTGACGGCCACCGGCCGGCCCTTCTTGGTGAACTGTTCGCCCAGCTGGCTGTCGCCGAGGAACGCGCCGATCGACTGCGGGGTCTGGGCGGTGCGGTCCACCTTCTTCACATGGCCGCGCAGTACGCCGTAGCTCTGGGTGGGCGCCGACTGGACGGTGAGGTCCACCTGGGCGTTCTTCGGGATGGAGGCGGCGTTCTCGGCCGGGACGTACACCGTGGCGTACAACGGGTCGTCGGCGTCGGCGACCTTCTCTATGGCGGCCACATTGGCGCCGGTCTGGATGATCTGGCCGATCGTGGCGGCGAGCGCGGAGACCCGGCCCGCGGCGACGGAACGTACGACCGTCTCGCCCTCGGCGGTGGCGACCTTCAGGACCGGTGCCTTGGCGGGCAGCCGCTCGCCCTGCTTCGCGAGTACGGCGGTGACCTGGCCGGCGACGGGGCTCTGCAGGATGTAACTGCCCTGCCCGTGGGTGAGGATGGCGGGCGCGCTGACCGTGGAGGTCACGGAACCGGTGACGGCCCACACGGACGCGGCGGCCATGGCGACCACCGTGATGGACAGCACCAGCCAGCCCTGGGGGCGGGCGAAGCGCACCGGAAGGTCGAGCTCCTCCGGTGACTGGAGCCTGGCGAGGGCCTGTTGGCGGAACTGCACGGGACTTCCCTCACCTGCGCGATGTGAGACGAAAGGACTTTCGGGGCGCCCGAGGGTTTCCGGGCACCCGAGAGCCCCGGAACCGTCAGGCGGTTCCGGGACTCAGCGGCACTGGGGCTCGATCAGAGACCGGCGACCAGGCTCGTGACCGGGGCGGTGTTCAGGCCGGTGGCACCCTCGACCGTGGTGACGGCCGTGTTGACCAGGCCGGAGACCGGGGCGATGCCGTCCACCAGGCCGGTGACGGTGCCGAGGGCGTTGACGTGCAGGCCACCGGAGACGGCGTCGAGGGCGGCGTCCGACAGCTCGGCGGTCTCAACCTGGGGGGTGGAGTTCATGATGGAACTTCCCTTCGTATAGCTCTTCATAAGGGGGGAGCGGCCCCCTTCTGGGGACAGAACGACGGCCGCACACGTGGGTGCCCACTTCTCGTTTCCGAGAGCTTGGCGGTCCCCGCGGTGCGATGGATCAAAGCAGAGATCCGGGGCGCACATCCAATCAACAGGGCCTCTCACCAGGGAACTTGATGACCATGAGGGCTCATCCGTGCAGGCTCGCGCACGCGGCGGTGGCAAGTTCTTCACACCCGGCGCCGCATCGTCGCGGCCCGCTCGTTGCCAACCGGAAAACGAACTGGACAGTCCCGCCTCAAAGGCACGGCACGGCGACGCCGGCTGTGCAGATCCTTCGAGTGCCGTGACTCGACTGGGTATTCGATGTGGAGATTCCCCGAAGCCGGTTTTTCGATCAGCGACAGAAACGGACGGCTACGGACCGGTGGCAGATCGTGTCTGCCCGCTTGACGTATTGCGCTCAGTTGTCACAGGAGCGCTTTTTCGTCACCCGAGAAGCGCGTAAACCGTGCTCGCCCGGGCCGCGAGCTCCCCTGAACTCCCGGTCGTCATCGCGATGTCGGCGAAGGCCATCCGGCGCCCGAGCTTGGTGAGGACCGCCTCGACGAGTACGTCCTCACCCACGACCGCCCGCTGGAAGCTGGTCGACTGCTGGACCGTGGTCATCGGTACGAAGGAACCGCGCGCCGCCGAGACCGCGATCACCGTCGCCGTGTCCGCCGCGGCCATCAACGCCTGACCCGACAGGACGCCGCCCTGGGCCCTGTCGTCACGGTGAGGATCTTGTCGGCTTCGGTGGGTGTGAGAGTCATGCCGGCATCGTTCCCGGCGGTTCGGGCCGGGGAACGTGGGTGGGAAGTCGTGAAATGCCACCCGAACCGCACTTTGCGAAGCGGAAGATCGGAAACTTTTTTCGAGGCGTTGAACACCCCACCGGAAGCATCCGTACCAACTGGCAACCAGGCGCCCCCAGTTCACCCGCCGGACGGCGGCACGGACCCCGTCCCCAGGAGGTCAAGAGTTGAGTCACAAACGAGCCACCAAGCGCAAGGCCTTTATAGCGGCAGGCGGCGTGGCGGCACTCGGAGCGGCGGCACTCATCCTGCCGAACGCCATGGCGTCCCAGACGGAGTCGAACGAGGCAGCCCCGAAGACGCTCGCCGCGAGTGACGCCTCGGACCTCGCCTCACAGCTCCAGGAAGCGCTCGGTGAAGCGTTCGCAGGCGCGTATTACAACTCGAGTGAGCAGCAGCTCATCATCCAGGTCATCGACGGCATCGAGATCGACGGCGACGACAACAATGTGATCATCCAGGCCGAGCAGGCCGGTGCGGAGGTCCAGGAGGTCGAGAACAGCTGGTCCGAGCTCAAGGCCGGCGCGGCGACGCTGAAGGAAGAGGCGACCATCCCGGGCACTGCCTGGGCGATCGACCCCCGTACGAACAAGATCCAGGTCACCGCCGACTCCACGGTCACCGGAGAGAACTGGGACACCATCGAGTCGACGGTCAAGTCGCTCGGCTCGGGCATGGCGGAGATCAAGAAGTCCGCCGGCACGTTCAAGACCTTCCTGGAGGGCGGCGACGCCATCTTCGGCGGCGGCGCGCGCTGCTCCGCCGGCTTCAACGTCGTCAACGCCGAAGGGGCCCCCGCCTTCCTGACCGCCGGTCACTGCGGTGTCGCGGAGGCCGAGTGGTCCGAGGAGGAGGGTGGCGCCCCGATCGGCACGGTCGACGCGGCGACCGCCACCTTCCCCGGCGACGGTGACTTCGCGCTGGTCAACTACAACGACCCGGCGACCCAGGCGGCGAGCACCGTCGACCTAGGCAACGGCCAGACGGTCGACATCAACGCGGCCGGCGAGGCCACGGTCGGTCTGCAGGTGTTCCGCATGGGCAGCACCACCGGTCTCGCCGACGGCCAGGTCACCGGCCTCGACGCGACGGTGAACTACCCCGAGGGCACGGTCACCGGCCTCATCCAGACCAACGTCTGCGCCGAGCCCGGCGACAGCGGCGGCTCGCTGTTCACCGAGGACGGCCAGGCCATCGGCCTGACCTCCGGCGGCAGCGGCGACTGCACGGTCGGTGGCGAGACCTTCTTCCAGCCGGTCACCACCGCCCTGGCCGCGGTCGGCGCCACCCTCGGCGACGGCGGCGCGGGCGCCGGCGAGGAAGCCGCGGGCGGTGCCGGTGACGAGGCTGCCGCCGCGGGTGCCGGTGGCGAGGCCGGTGCGGGCGAGGAAGCCGCCGCGGCCGGTGCCGGTGAAGAGGCTGCCGCCGCGGGTGCCGGTGAGGAAGCCGGTGTGGGTGAAGAGGAGGCCGCCGCCGGCGTCGGCGAAGAGGAGGCCGCCGCTGCCGGTGCCGGTGAGGAAGCCGGTGCGGGCGAGGAAGCCGCCGCTGCCGGTGCCGGTGAAGAGGCCGGCGCGGAGCACGAGCAGGGCGTCGTCGAGCAGTAGGCCGACACCCGCGAAGACGTGGTGGACGACGGTTCCGGGCTCAGCGGCCACTGATACCGGAACGTCGATCCCACGACCCACCCACCGGCCACGCCGGTGAGTGGCACACGGTCCGGCCCTCCGGCGGGAGGGTCGGACCGATGCGCGTTACGGGGCGCGAGCGCCCCGTCAGGGGCGTGGGGAACCGTACGGCGAGCCGGACGCACGAAGCAGCAGCAAGGCCACATCGTCCAGCCTCTCCTCCGCGGTCTCCGTCTCCCGGACCAACTCATCGGCGACCGCGTCCAACCCCTGATCCCCGCCGGAGGCGAGCCGCTCCCCGAGGTCGGCCAACGCATCCTCGATATCCACCCCGGGCGACTCGATCAACCCGTCCGTGTAGAGGGCCAGTACGCACCCCTCGCCCAGCGCCACCTCGGTCGTCGGATACACCGCATCCGCGTCGATCCCGAGAAGCGGCCCACCCGCGAGGTCCAGCACCTTCACCTTCCCGTCCGGCCTGCGCAGCAACGGCGGTGGATGCCCGGCCCGCGCCATGACGGCCGTCCCGTGCTCTGGGTCGAGCCGCAGGTACAGACAGCTGGCGAACAGCTCGGACCCGAGGTCGATCAGCAGCCGGTTGGTGCTGCTCATCACGTCCTGCGGCGCCTGACCGACGGTCGTATACGCGCGTACGGCCGTACGGATCTGCCCCATCAGCCCCGCCGCTGTCACGTTGTGCCCCTGTACGTCGCCGATCACGGCCGAGGCCCGCCCGTGCGAGAGGACGAGGTCGAAGAAGTCGCCGCCGATGTCCATGCCCCGGGTCGCGGGCAGATAGCGGGAGGCGGACTCGATGCCGGGGATCGACGGCAGCGAGTGCGGGAGCAGCGCGGCCTGCAGCCCGTGGGCGAGCTGGTGCTTGGCGTCGTAGAGCAGAGCCCGCTCCAGGCCCTGGGCGATGAGCCCGCTGAGGCTGGTCAGCACCGCACGCTCGTCCGCCGGGAACGGATGCGGGTCCGCGTACCCGAGCACACAGGTGCCCACCGGCCGCCCCTGGGCGATGAGCGGCAGATACGCCCAGGCGGCCAGGCCGTCCCGGGTCGTCTCCCGCATCGGATACAGGTGCTCCAACTGCTGCCGGCTCTCGAAGAAGGCGGGCACCCCGCTGGTCAGGGCATGCGCGCCGGGGGTCTGCGCGGTGAGCGGCATGCCGTCGAAGCGTTCCACGTGGTGCGGATCCGCGTAACCGCGGTGCCCCAGCACATGCAGCCGCCCCGCCCGCGAGCCGAGCATCAGCAGCGCCTGGGCGCCGATGGCCGGGGCGATCTCGCTCGCGACCAGCTCCACTATGTCCTGCACCCCCACCGCCTCGGTGAGCGCGCTGGCCAGCGCCAGGACATGGTTGATGGTCACCAGGCGGCCCGGCCCGTCGTCCTCCTGGTGCCCGGCGCCCTCCAGCTCGGCGACCGCCCGGGCCCGGGAGATGCGGACGCTCAGTCCGTTCGTGCCTGGGTACAGCCGGAACGACAGCCAGTCGTTCGGCGGTTTGAGCGCCACGAACGAGGTGACGTGCTGACTCATCAGCGCGGCCCGGTACCGGTCCTCGTACGAGGGATCGTTCAGCCAGGGCACGGACGCCCACAGCTGGGTGCCGAGCAGTCCGCTGACGGGGATGCCGAGCAGTTCGGCGGTCGCCGCGTTGGCGAAGGAGATCCGCCCGTGCAGATCGAGCGCGCACATCCCGTACGGCAGCCGCGCCACCATCCGCGCCGCCTCCACCGTGCCGAGCGTCCCGGCGACGGTGGTCGCCGACGGCGCCGACAGGTCCGGCTCCGGCACTACCGGCCGGCCCTCGTCCTCCGCGCGCCGCAGCCGTTTCGCGAGCCGGTCGCAGGCCGAGGTGAGATGGTCCCGCTCACGGTCGCTGAGCTCCGGCGGGTGCGAGCCGGGCCAGGTGAGGAAGACGGCGCCGTAGGTGGTGTCGCGGGTCGCCACCGGCAGGGCGGCCAGGGCGAAGGGGTAGGGCAGGACCACGGCGATACGGGGGTAGCGGCGGGCCATCTGCTCCTCGCCGTTCACCCACACGAGCCGCCGGTCCCGCACGGCCTCGGCGACCGGGACCGGAGCGCTCAGTCCCACCCGCTCCCACGGCGCGGCGAACGATCTCGGCAGCCCCGCCATGACCGCCATCTCCAGCACGGGCTCGTCGGGCGTCAGCAGATACACGGCGCCGGAGTGCGCGTCGACGTCGTCCATCATCGCGGCCAGGGCCAGCGACAGCATCGGATGACCCACGCGCGCCGTCTCGACGGTGGTCCGCCCCCGGGCCGCGTACACATCGGACATGCCCGACCACCTCCTCCCGTGTCGGCGCGACGGCCTCCGCGTCAAGGCTCCCCCCTGACGGCCCGGTACGCACGGCGAGCGAGGTCAGCGTCAGCCGGTCCCCCCGGGCCGGATGCGGTCGAGCCTTCCAGCCCGCCGGGGCGGGCCGACAGTCACGCCTGTCACCGGAGACCTGTAACGGATGTCACACGATCACCGTGCGGAATGCACATGTAGAGACTTGTTTGTATCCTTTCGCCCCATGCCCGAAGCCTTTCGATCCGGGCCCGGAGCCTTTCGCCTCGGGCCGCCGAAGACGTTCCTCGACCAGCACGGAATGGTCGCAGGGGCTGCGCGAGTGGCTGAGAAGCGCTGTAATTGCGACGTGGTCAGTGAGGGTGCGGCGCAACGCGGAGCGAAGACGTTGCGTGCCGAACTCGCCCTCAAGTCCCTCACCGGCGACCTCGACCCGCACGAGCGCCTGCAAGCCGTCCTCGAACACGTCCTCGTCTTCACGGATGCGACGGTCGCCGCCGTGTACACCCCCGACGGCGATCTGCTGTCGCTGGTCACATCGGCCGGCGTACCGAGGAGCCTGTACGGGCTGCGCGACGGCTACCCGGCCTCCGACACCGCCCCCGTCGCCGAGGCATGCCGCACCGGGCAGCCGCGCTGGCTCGGCTCCGCGGACCTCCTCCAGGACGCCGACGTACGCCGCTCGCACGCCAAGGAGTTCTCACTGGCCGTGCTGCCGCTGCGCGAGCGGGGCTGTCTGGTGGCCGTGAGCGACGGCACGGACGGCTTCGACGCCGAGGACCGGGAGTGCCTCGGACTCCTCACCGAGGCCGTCTCCCACGCCGCCCCCGCCCCGCCCGCCGGGGTCGGCGCCGCGTTCGAGTACGCCATGGACACGGGCCGCGTCGAGGTCGCCCCCGAGCTGCTGGAACTGTTCGGCATCGGGCCCGACGACTTCGACGGCCGGGTCGAGACCCTGATGGCTCTCACCGTGCCCGAGGACATGCCGGCGCTGATGTCCGTCGTGGAGGCGGACCACATGTACATCGGCGACCGCGAACTGGAGTTCCGGATCCGCCAGCCCTCCGGCGAACAGCGGTGGCTGTGGCTGCGCGCCCGCCTGGTCCCCGGCGGCGAGGGCCGCCCCGACCGGCTGGTCGGCGCCGTCGCCGACGCCGCCAGCGTGCGCTCCGGCCTCAACGACGTGGCCCGCGTCCAGCGCCTCGCCGCCGCCCTGGCCAGCGCGGGCACCGTGCGCGACGTCAGCCAGGCCGTGGTCGCCGCCCTGCGCAAACCGCTCCAGGCCGACCGGATCGCCCTCGCCGAACTGGAGGCCGACCGCCTCGTCGTCACCCTCCTCGACCCGCCCCAGCCGGAGGCCTGGCCCGAGGTGTGGCGCTCCGAGTGGCGCTCCGAATGGCCCGACGCACCGGTGCGCAGCATGCCGACCCTCGCCGCCGCCCTGCGCGAGGGACGCGCCGCGATCTGGCCCGCCGGAGCCACCCTGGAGCCCGCGCTCGCCGACGTCGGCCCCGGCGGCCTCGCCGTCCTCCCGCTGCCGGGCGGCGGCCGCATGGCCGGGGCCTGTCTGATCGGCTGGGACAGTCCCCACGTCTTCGGCTCCGACGAGCGCGCCCTGCTCACCGCCGCCGCGGGACTCGCCGGCCAGGCCCTGATGCGCGCCCACGCCCTGGACGCCGAGCACGAACTGGTCAGCATGCTCCAGCGCACCCTCCTCCCGCGCCGCCTGCCCCAACTGCCCGGCGCGGTGGCCGTCGCCCGCTACCTGCCCACCACGGCCGGTCTGGAGGTCGGCGGCGACTGGTACGACGTGATCCCGCTGCCCGACAACCATGTCGCCCTCGTCATCGGCGACGTCCAGGGCCACAACGCCGGCGCCGCCACCCTCATGGGCCAGATGCGCACCGCACTGCGCGCGTACGCCATCGAAGGGCACCCCCCGGACGTCGTCGTCTCGCACGCCAACCGGCTGCTCGTCGACATGGAGACCGACCTCTTCGCCACCTGCTGCTATGTCGACATCGACATGGAGGAGGGCTCCGCCTGGTACGTCAGGGCCGGCCATGTGCCGCCCGTGCTGCGGTACCCGGACGGCACCACCGAGATCACCGAGTCGGAGGGCGGACCGCCGCTCGGCGTCGTCCTGCAGGCCGACTTCCCCATGGCGCCGCTGCGCCTGGCCCCCGGCACGGTGCTCGCCCTCACCACGGACGGCCTCGTCGAATCCGCCGACATCGACGTCGAGGACGGCCTCGACCGCCTCGCCGACGGACTGTCCGCCGCCGACCCCGCCCACCTCGGAGCCGTCGCCGACATCCTCCTCCGCGGCGCCAACCGCGACGACGACGTCGCCCTGCTCCTCATGCGCTACGACGGCATGGCCCTGCGCCCGCAGCGCGAGAACTGGACGGTATGGCGCGTCCCCCAGGCCGTCGGCCAGGCCCGCCGCTACACCAAGCGGGTCCTGCGCGCCTGGGGCATCGACTTCGAGGCGGACACCGTCCTCCTCGTCGTCTCCGAACTCGTCACCAACGCCCTCGTACACACCGACGGCAAGGTCCGCCTCGACCTCACCCTCCTCGCCGACCGGCTGCGCGTCGCGGTCGCCGACGCCTCACCCCGTACGCCGGCCAAGCCCACCAGCATCGGCTGGGAGGCCACGGGAGGCCGCGGCATCCTCCTCGTGGAGGCCATGTCGACCGCCTGGGGCACGGTGCCGGTGAGCGGCGGCAAACAGGTGTGGGCGGAGATCCCCATCGAGGTGGCACCCTGACGGCGTACGTCTGCTGCTGGCGCCGTCGGCGGCCCCCGTGCTCAGCGCGTTGACCATCGCACTGTCCTCGGCCCACCGGAAGACGACCTTCTCCGTCAGGGGCTTGTCTCCCCAGTGGCCTTCGAATCGGGTCAGGGTGATCGAGTCGCCCGACTTCCAGCCGGTCAGTTCGTACGCCCGGAGCAGGCGTCGCCCTGGCCCGGGGTGCCGAAGTCCCCGCCCGCCTGCTCGACCTGCTCGCGGTTGTAGACGAGCCCGGCGTCACCGGCCAGCGCCTGGGTGAACAGGGCGTCGGGCTGCTCGAACCTGATGGTGATCTCGCGGTCGCCGGTCTTGGCCATGCCGCTGACGCTCTCGAACTCGTCGGACTGCTCCATCTCCGGCTCGGCGTGGCGCCGCAGGCTGTGGAGGACGTCGTCGGCGGTCATCGTCGAACCGTCGTGGAAGGTGACGCCGTCCCGCAGCGTCAGCACAAGGGTCTTCGCGTCGGGTCTGGTCTCCTTCTCGACCAGGGAGGGGCGGACCGACATGTCGGGCTGGAGCTGGTAGAGGCGCTCGCACACATTGCTGAGCACGGTGCGGCCCGCGCTGCCGCCCTGGGTGTCGAGGTCCAGGACTCGGGCTCGTCCTCCAACAGCCAGTTCACGGAGGCTACGGCGCCCGAGGCCTCGGCGGTGGTGGGCGTGAGGTCGAGCTTCGAGACGTCGACGCCTGCGGCGCCCTGCGACGCACCGGTGTCGGCGCCGCTGCACGCGGCGGTGAGGGTCAACGCCCCGGCGAGGCCGATGGCGGCGAGAGGTGACTTGAACTTCATGGCGGGGCTCCTGGGCGCGGAAAGGGGGAGGCGGGGAGCGTCGGCATGTGGGGAGGGCCGCTGCGGGGGGAAGTCAGTGGATATCGGCGTCAGTTGGGCGAGTGGGGGCCGTCGTAGAGGTTCCAGGGCAGGTGCTGGTACTCGCGGTCGCAGGGCGTCCCGGCGGTGACGTGGTAGTCGCCGGCGGTGAGGTCCACCAGGAGCAGAATCGGCGGGGGCGCTCCGGGAAGCCCTCCTGGCGGAGGATCTCGTGGCCGAGGATTCCATGGCGGATGTAGTCGCCGTGATCGAGTCGGCCGGCATGGTCGTAGAGCCGGTACACGCCGATGTCGTGGAGCAGCGCGCCCGCACGCACGAGGGCCGGGTCGAGTTGGAGGACAGTGCGAGCCATGAGCTGCTCCGCGATGCGGCAGATGATCTCGCAGTGGGTGTACACGAGGTCGAGAGCCTCACGCGTCGGCGCGTACTTCTCGTGCAGGGCCCGCGCCTCTGAAATCGTCGGCAGCATCACCGCGGCAGCGTAATAACCGATGGCTCCGGGGCGAGGCCGTTCAGCACAGTTGGGACATGACGACTTCCCACGCCGCGTTCATGCCCGGCATCGAGCTGTCCAAGGTCCTGTATGAGGAGGCGGTGCGGCCGATTCTCCGGGGCTTGTTTCCCGGATTGCGGTACGCGGCGGCTCGGGTCGGCGCCGGTTCCGAGGTGCTGGGGTTCGACACTCCGCGGTCCGCGGACCATGAGTGGGGCCGCGGCTGGAGCTCTTCCTGACAGCCGAGGACCGCGCCGAGCACGGTGATTCCATCCGTCGCGTCCTGTCCGAGCGGCTGCCGAAGCAAGTGCGCGGCTGGCCCACGCACTTCCAGGAGATCGACGACCCGCTGGACCGGGTCGGCCGCATGCGGCCGACCGACGGTCCGGTCAACCATCGCGTGGACGTGCACGACGTCGACGACTGGCTCACCACTCGCCTCGGACTGCGCCAGTACGACGGGGAACTGAGCGCACGTGACTGGCTGACGATGTCGCAGCAACGGCTCGCCGAGACCACCGGTGGCGCGGTGTTCCACGACGAGCTCGGCACGCTCACCGACGCTCGGCGCAGGCTGGCCTGGTACCCGGAGCAGGTGTGGCGACACCTGTTGGCGTGCCAGTGGCTGCGCATCTCGGAGGAGGAGGCGTTCGTGGGGCGCTGCGCGGAGGTCGGTGACGACATCGGTTCGGCCGTCGTGGCCGCCCGCCTCGTACGGCACCTGATGCGCCTGTGCCTGCTGCTGGAACGCGAGTACGCCCCGTACGGCAAATGGCTCGGCAGTGCGTTCAGTCGACTGCCTGCGGCCGCGTCGCTCACCCCGGCATTCCGCGGTGCTCTCGCGGCGACGGACTACCCGACCAGGGAAGCCCACCTCTGTGACGCCTACGAGGCGGTCGCCGCCCTGCAGAACGCCTCCGGACTCATCACGCCGATCGACCCGACCCGCCGCTCCTACCACTCGCGCCCCTACCTGGTCCTCCACGCCGAACGCTTCGCTCAAGCCCTGGCGGTGACCATCACGGACCCGGACCTGCGTACCCTGCCGCACCTCCTCGACGGCCCGGCCCCGACCCTCGGCCCCCGAGGGCAAAGAACCGGCCGTGGCAGGTGAACTGTCCTGCGAAAACGGGTACTTACTCGTGCGTCAGGTGGTATTGACGTCCCGCCTGGTCATTGGGACGGTAGGGGACATGTCGAATGTGGCGGACATGTCAAGATTGCGCACACGTCTGCTCGGTGTCCTCGTACTCGTCACCGGCTTCCTGACCACGGCGGGCCCCACCCAGCCCGCCTCCGCTCTCACTGACGAACTCTGGTTCGACGCCCAGGCCGCTGCCACCCTCACCGTCGAGGGCGGCCGCTTCAAGGACGGACTCGGCCGCGAGGTCGTCCTGCGTGGCTACAACGTCTCCGGCGAGACGAAGCTCAAGGAGAACAACGGTCTTCCCTTCGCCTCGGTCGCCGACGCCAAGAAGTCGGCGACCGCGCTGAGGGCACTCGGCGGCGGCAACTCCGTCCGCTTCCTGCTGTCCTGGGCGTACGCGGAACCGGTGCGCGGGCAGGTGGACACCGAGTACCTCGCGGCGGCCACGGCGCAGATGGGCGCCTTCCTGGACGCCGGGATCCGGGTCTACCCCGACTTCCACCAGGACCTCTACTCCCGCTGGCTGTTCGACTCGGACAGCTGGTACACCGGCGACGGTGCCCCCAAGTGGGCCGTCGACCTCGGCGACTACCCCGACGAGTACTGCGGCATCTGCCCGTTCTGGGGCCAGAACATCACCTCCAACGCGGCCGTGACGGAGTCGACGTACGACTTCTGGCACAACACCTACGGGCTCCAGAACTCCTTCCTGGACACCGCCCAGAAGACGATGACGCACATGAAGTCGAACCTCACCGCGGCCCAGTTCCAGGGCGTCGTCGGCTTCGACCCGTGGAACGAGCCGCATCCCGGGATCCTCGACTCGGGGCAGACCAGCAGGACGTGGGAGAAGGACGTCCTGTGGCCGTTCTACGTCAAGTTCCGCTCCCGGATGGACGCGGCGGGCTGGCAGAGCAAACCCGCCTTCGTCGAGCCGAACCTCTTCTGGAACGCCAACCTCGACTTCCAGAAGCAGGAGGGCGGACTCCTCGACGCGGGCACGATCGGACCGCGGTTCGTCTTCAACACCCACTTCTACGACCAGAAGGCGATCTCCGGCGTCTTCATGTGGGGCAAGGCGGAGGATGGCCAGTACGTGACCGACTTCGGTACCGTCCGCGACCGGGCCACGGCTGGCGGCACGGCCGCGATCATCAGTGAGTTCGGGCACCCGCTCAGCGGCTCGGTCTCCGACAAGGCGCCCACGGTCTACAAGGCCATGTACCAGGCGCTCGACTCCCGGGTGAAGGGCGCCGACTGGTGGGCCGAACCGGCCACCTCCGGCCCGGTCCTCTCCGGCTCCCAGTGGCAGTGGGACATCTACAATGGCCGCCACAACGAGCTGATGAACGACAACCCCGACAAGGTGCAGGTCGAGGGCGACGCCTGGAACGGCGAGGATCTCTCCGCCGTACGCCTCGACGACTCCGGTACGGCCGTGCTCCGCCAGGACGCCCGGATGCTCGACCGGATCTACCCGAGCGCCACCGCGGGCAGCGCCGTCGCCTTCACCTACGAGGACCGTTCGCGCGACGGCTCCACGACGCTGACATGGAACCCCGTGCCCAGCTCACTGCCGAACGTCTCCTCGCTCGTCGGCTCGGGCCAGTACGCCCTGCTGGTCTGGCGCTCGGACGGCAGCACCGAACCGACGGAACTGCACCTCCCGGCGTCCTTCCCCACCGCGTCCGCGACGGTGGTGTCCGACCTCGGGGTGACGGCCGCCCCGCCGGCGTACACCACGTCGACGCCCATCGCCGCCGCGAAGGAACCGGGCGGCACCGGCAGCCGCCGGCTGCTGCTCACCGCCGCCGACTCGGGCAAGCTGCACTACGCCCTGGTCACCAACGGCGCGACAACCCCGTCCGCCGCGCGGTTGAGCGCGGCACGGACGGAGCTGTCGGGGTGGCTGGCCTCCGAGTTCAACTAGTCAGTCGGAGGGTCCGGTCCAGTCGGCGGGCACCTGCGCCAGCCGTACCCGCTGGGGGTGGTCGCCGACCGGGACGGACACGATCTTCTTGCCGGTGGCGAAGTCGATCGCCGTGACCTGGTCGGTGCCGCTCTCGGAGACCACGCAGGACTTGCCGTCACCGCTGACGGTCGCCCAGTACGGCTTGGAGGCGGTGACGAGCGGGCCCTCCTGGAGCGTGCTGCGGTTCACCACGGTCGCGTAGTCGTCCATCGTGCCCGCCACGCACAGCTTGCTGCCGTCGGGGCTCATCGAGAGTCCATGATGGCGGGAGTCGTTGACGAACGTGGTGCGGTCGTCGCTGGTCGCGGGGTTCTTCGGCAGGGTCTTGGTGCGGGTGATCTTGTCGGTGGCGATGTCGTACTCGAAGAAGCCGTGGAAGAACGACACCTGGAAGTACAGCTTCGTCTCGTCGGGGGAGAACACGGCGGGCCGGACCGCGTCCGAGTAGTCGTTGAGCCCGATCGCGTTGAGCCGGTCCCGCATGTCGATGACCTTGACCTGCTGGAACGTGTTCGCGTCGACGACCGTGATCTTGCGGTCGCCCTTCGTCCAGTCCAGCCAGGTCGCGTCGGTCTGGGTGTTCACATCACCGATCGCCATGTTCCAGATGTACTTGCCGTCGCTGGTGAAGATGTTCTCGTGCGGCTTGTCGCCCGTGCCGAACGAACCGACCTGCCGGCCGGTCTCGATGTCCAGCACATGCACGGTGTTCGCGGTCGAGGCGGAGACCGCCACCCGCTTGCCGTCGGGGGAGACCGCCATGTGGTCGGAGCGGTAACCCGACACGGGGAAGCGCCAGTTGATGTCCCCGGTGGCCAGGTCGATCGAGACCACATCGGCGAAGCTCGGGCGGGAGACGACCATCGACGAGCCGTCCGGCGTGGAGTACATGTCGTCCACGAACTGGTCGTGACCCTCCCCCACGCTGTTGCGGATCGTCATGAACGCGATCCACCTGATCGGATCGGCGTTGATCTCCGCCATCCGCGCGTCCTTGTCCGGGATGACATTGATCCGGCCGATCTTCGCGAAGTCGCCCGACGACTTGATGACGTCCGCGGTGCCGTCCCAGTTGTTGCCCACGAACATCACCTCCCGCAGATCGGCCGCGGCGGTCGCCGGGGTGGCGGTCGCGGCGGCGGAGGCGGTCAGCGCGAGCGCGGCGGCGACGGCACCGAGGTGCCAGGTTCTGCGGCGGGGGGCGGGGGAGAGGGGCATGTCGGTTCCTCCTGCGCGGGGGCGGAGTCTGAACACCTCGGTGTTCAGAGCATACTTACTGGAAAGTAAGGAACAGGCGCGCTTCACCACAAGACCAGGGACACGACAAAATCAACAGACGACCCAACGGGTCGTCAACGGTCAGGGCTCATCAGTTGGATCAGCGAATCGTAGTGAACCTGTGGCAGATTGTGACGCGCACGCCCGGTGCCCAGGCGACGTCGGGCACCCTCCTCGGCATGGCCTCACGGCCTGGCCGACCAGCGTCCGGAGGGACGTGCCACGCGGGCTGATGACTCCGGTCTACAGCACCAGGGCACGAAGGCGATTGACTCAAGCCGCTGAACAACGCTCAGTCCCGCTAAGTCAATCAGAGACGCTGAAACAGCCCACCGGCCGTTACGGGGGCTGGTTCGCCGTGGCGGGACCGCCCTGACCGGTCTCGCCACGGTGGACAGGCAGCCGATCGCCCAACGGGCCACCGCCGCGTTCCGCGCCTACGCCGCCAACGTGACGGGCGATCCGCGCCGACTGCGCATCACCTTCACCGAGATCATCGGCGTCAGCCCCCGCCTGGAGCGCCAGCGCCTCGAACGCCGTTCCCGCTGGGTCGCTCATCTGCGCCGAGGCCGCCGCGGCCGCCGAACGCGGCGAAGCCGTCCCCCGCGACTACCGCCTCGCCGCCACCGCCTTCATCGGCAGCGTCAACGGCCTCCTCCACGACTGGCAGGCCGGCTACGTCGACGCGGCCCTCGACGAGGTGGTCGACGAACTCGTCCACCTGCTGCTCGGGATACTGCGCCCGGCGGGCTGGCGTCCTGAGCAGGGGTGAGGCAGCACACCGCCATCAGGGGAACCGGTTCACCGCCGTAAGGACGGCCGGTTCGTCGCCGTCAGGAGAGTTCGTTCACCGCTTTCAGGACCGGGGCCACCCCGTCCTCCGCCCGCAGTTCCTCGGCCAGGGCACGCGCCCGGTGGCCGTACGACGGGTCGCCGGTCGCTCGGCGCAGGCCCGCCGTCAGCGCCGTCGCGGTGAAGCCACGCAGGGGTACGGCGCCGGGGGACACACCGAGGGTGACCAGGCGGGCGGCCCAGAAGGCCTCGTCGAACTGGACGGGGACGGGTACGGCCGGGACACCGGCGCGCAGGCCGGCCGCCGTGGTGCCGGCGCCCGCGTGGTGGACCACCGCGGCCATCCTGGGGAAGAGCAGGGAGTGCGGCACCTCGCCCACCGTGAACATGTCGTCGCCCTCGCCGCGCAGTTCGCCCCAGCCCCGCTGGATCACCCCGCGCAGCCCGGCCGCCCGCAGCGCCCGTACGACCTCGGCGCTCATCCGCTCGGGATCGGGCACGGTGGCGCTGCCCAGGCCCACGAAGACCGGGGGAGGCCCGGCGTCGAGGAAGTCCAGCAACGGGGAGGGGAGCTCGTCCTCGCGGTCGTACGGCCACCAGTACCCGGTGACGTCCAGCCCCGCCCGCCAGTCGCCGGGCCTCGGCACCACCCGGGGGCTGTAGCCGTGGAACACCGGCCAGCCCCGTCGCTCCCGGGCCCGCCGGGCGGCGACCGGGCCGGTGCGCGGGAGCCCGTATGCGGCGCGCAGCCTTCGCATCTCCTCCGTGAAGATCCACTCCACGGACAGGTTCACCGCGTGCCCGGCCGCCCGGTTCAGGACGGGACCCCATGAGCGCACCCCGGTCATCGGCGGCGCGAACTCCCTTGTAGGCGCCAGGGGTTGGAGGTTCACCCCGAAGCTCGGAATCGACAGCCCCTCGGCGAGGGTGTGGCCGAACGGCGCGAGCGTGCCGGCCAGCAGCAGCACCTCACTGGCGCGGGCGGCGACCTCCAGATCGTGAGACATCCCCCCGACCAGGCTCCGGGCCATGCTCACCGCCCGCAGCAGCTTCCCGGCCCCGGTCGTGCTCCGGTGCAACTCCCGCCCGCGCTCCGACTCCAGCTCCGCCCGCGGATCCACCGGCAGGGAGCGGAACGCGACCCCCGACCCCGCCACGAGAGGCTCGAAGCGGGCGTGCGTCACCAGGGTCACCTCGTGCCCGGCCCGCACCAGCCCATGTCCCAGCCCCGTGTACGGGGCCACGTCGCCCCGGGATCCCGCCGTCATGATCGCTACCCGCACGCGGGCCAGTATGGCGGCGAAGCCGTGCCGGGTCCGGCGAACGGACGGCGATGACCCGAAAGAGCCCCTGGCCGACCGTAGGATGACCGATCGGTACGACGGGGGGAGTCGAGCGGTGACGGTGACGTACGCGCGGAGCGAGGTACTCCAGGGGCTGGCCCTGAACAAGGCCGCGAGCAGCGAGGTTCTGCTGCGGCTGCTGCACCCGGAGGCGAAGGCCGCCTGGCGGTGGCTGTGCAACCGGGCCGGGTTGCCCGCCGCCGTCGTCGACGCGCTCGTCACCCACCCCGACTGGCGGGTGCGTGGCGAGTTCGCCCAGAGCCAGGGGGCCGCCCCGGAGAACCGGGCCCGGCTCGTGGACGACCCCGAACGCAGGGTGCGGGCGGAACTGGCCTACGGGCCGCAGCCGTACCGCAGGCCGGCCGAACCCCTGCCCGACGAGACGTACGCACGGCTGCTGTCCGCGCCCGACCGGGTCGTACGGGAGACCGCGGCCCAGTCGGCGAGCATTCCCGACCGTGTCCTCGTCGCGTACGCCGATCATGAGGACCCCTGGGTACGCAAGGCCGTGTGCCGGGCCTGGGACGCCCTGGAACCGACCGCACGCGAGGCATTGCTCGCCGACCCCGACGCCGCCGTGCGCCGGGCGGCGGACCGGCAGGCCTGCCGCACCGACGAGCTCCGCACCGACCAAGTCCTCGCCCTCGTCGAGGACTTCGAGCGCCGGGACGTGATCGCGGAGGCCCGGCTGCCCCGCGCCACCGCCGAACGTCTCATGGACCTCGACGACTCCTACCTCAGGGAGGCGCTGGCCGGTAACCCGTCGCTGCCGCCCGACTTGGTGGCACGGCTCGCCGTGGATCCCGAGCGCGAGGTACGACGGGCGGTGTCGGCGCGTCCCGAGCTGACGGAGGAACAGCGGGCGGCCATCGACTACACCGTCGAGCGCTCGGCCGGTCTCGGCCCGCTCGGCTGGGTCCTGGCACTCGACGGAGACTCGGACGCCCTGCGTGCCTGTACGGCCTCCGCCCACCGCTGGCTGCGCCGGAGCGCGGCCGTCCACCCGGCGCTCCCGGCCGACCTCGTCGAACTGCTCGTGCGGGACGAGGACTTCGTGGTCCGGCTGATGGTCTGCGAGAGGCAGCCGAACGTGCCGGCGGACGCGCTGCTGCGTACGGTCCTGGAATGGGACGGCTACACGAGCCACGACATGCTGCGCATGCCGCAGTTCCCGAGGAAGGGTCTCGCCCGGTACGCGGACGATCCCAGCCCGTTCCTGCGGCGGCTTGCCCTGCACGACCCCGACGCGCCGCCGGAGCTGATCGAACGCCTCAGCCGTGACGAGTCGGCGTCGGTCCAGCGGGCGGCGGCGGGCGACGCCCGGCTGTCACGGGCCCGTATCGAGGAGTTCCTGCGGGACCCGTGGCCGGCCATGGAGGCGGCGTCCAACCCCGCCCTCACCGAGGCCGACATGCACCGCCTGCTCGACGAACTGGGCGTGCCCGCCTGACGGTTGCTACTCGTCCCAGGCCTGGACCAGGGTCTGGTCGACGATCTTGCCGTCCCGCAGCGAGATCATCGAACTCGCCAGTACCCGCACCCCGTCGGGGTACTCGCAGGACTCGGTGTAGGCGACATGGTCGCCCTGGACGACGCACTGCTCCAGCTTGTGCCTCATGTCCCGGCTGCAGACCTCTTCGAGCATCTCGCCGATCTCGGCCCGCCCGTGCAGGACCTTGGGGTGGCTGGGCTGGGTGTTGCGGTCCACGACGCGCATCTCAGCGTCGTCCGCGTAGAGCGACAGCAGTGTCGCCGCGTTCGCCTGTTCCGTGCCCCGGCGCAGCGTTTCGGTGTCGAAGGCGGGGCTTGCCGCGGTGCCCATGGGTGACCTCCTTCATCCTCTCCTTCGAGGCTCCTCCGCCGTACGGGACCCGGCAAACGCAGCCGACCGGACAGGGCGGGGCCCTTGACATTCCCCGGCGCCCGGACAGAACATCACGGGACAGTAACGTGAATGGAATTTCACTTTACGAACAAACGTGAACATTCGTTGTGTTTCTCCCGCGTACCCCGCGTACAAGTCGTCGATACGTAATCCGAGGAAGCCGCACCATGGCCATAGCCCGTGACCTGTTGATCGGTGGCAAGGACGTGCCCGCCACGTCCGGCCGCACCGCCGAAGACCTCGACCCGTACACCGGGGAGGTGTACGCGACCGTCGCGGCGGCAGGTCCCAAGGACGTCCGGCGGGCCGTGGACGCCGCCGACGCGGCGTTCGAGGAGTGGGCGGCGCTCGCCCCCTTCGCCCGGCGCGCGATCTTCTTCAAGGCCGCCGATCTGCTGGAGGGGCGGGGCGAGCAGGTCGCCGAGATCATGGCACGCGAGGCGGGCGGCACCCGGCCCTGGGCGCTGTTCAACGTGATGCTGGCGGCCAACATCCTGCGCGAGGCGGCGGCCGCGATCACCGCGCCGCGCGGTGAGGTGCTCAGCAGCCAGGAACAGGGCGCGCTGGGCCTCGCGGTGCGCGAACCGCTGGGCGTGGTGGCCGCGTTCGCCCCCTGGAACGCGCCCGTCATCCTCGGCGTACGCGCCGTGGCGGCACCGCTCGCCGCGGGCAACACCGTCGTCGTCAAGCCCAGCGAGGACGCGCCCATCGCCTGCGGGCTGCTCGTCGCGGACGTGTTCCGGGAGGCGGGGCTGCCGGAGGGCGTGCTGAACGTGGTCACCAACGACCGTGCGGACGCGGCGGAGATCGCCGAGGCGCTGGTCTCGGACCCGCGGGTGCGGGCGGTGAACTTCACCGGTTCCACCGGCGTCGGACGGATCATCAGCGAGCACGCGGGACGTCATCTCAAGCCCGCCGTACTGGAGTTGGGTGGCAAGAACGCGGTCATCGTGCTCGACGACGCGGATGTGGACTACGCGGTCGACGCCGTCACCTTCAGCGTCTTCATGAACTCCGGGCAGATTTGCATGTCCGGCGACCGGATCCTCGTCCACGAGTCGCTGGCCGAGGAGTTCACGCAGAAGTTCACCGCCAAGGTCTCCGCGCTGCAGTCGGGCGACCCGAACGACCCGCACACGGTGGTCGGGCCGCTGGTCAGCGCCTCGGCCGCCGAGCGGATCGCGGCCCTGGTGAAGGACGCCGTCGCCAAGGGCGCAACTGTGCTCACCGGGGGCGGCCGGCCGGAGGGCGCCGTGCACCCGGCGACCGTGCTCACGAACGTCCCCAAGGACGCCGACCTCTACTACACGGAGTCCTTCGGCCCGCTCTGCGTCCTGGAGACGTTCGCCGCCGACGACACCGCCGTGGAGATCGCGAACGACACCGACAACGGCCTGACCTGCGGCATCATCACCGAGAACGCCACCCACGGTCTGGCCGTCGCGCGCCGGATCCGCACCGGGATCGTGCACATCAACGACCAGTCCGTGGCCGACGAACCGCAGGCCCCCTTCGGCGGCGTGAAGGCCTCCGGCTACGGGCGGTTCGGCGGCCGCTGGGGCATCGAGGCATTCTCGAACACCCGCTGGGTGACCATCGCCACCCAGCAGGCGCACTACCCCTTCTGATCGCCGTTCTGATCGGATGGATCGGACGCCAGGAACTGTGTGGCCGCCAACTCCGCGTACAGCGGGTCGGCGGCCACCAGTTCGCGGTGGGTGCCGACCGCGCGGACGCGTCCGGCGTCCATGACGACGATGCGGTCGGCCATCGTCACCGTGGACAGCCGGTGGGCGACGACCAGCACCGTGGTCGTACGGGCCACATCGGCGACGGTGTCCCGCAGCGCCGCCTCGTTCACCGCGTCCAGCTGACTGGTCGCCTCGTCGAGCAGCAGCAGTCGCGGGCGGCGCAGCAGGGCCCGGGCGATCGCGACGCGCTGACGCTCACCGCCGGAGAGCTTGGTGCCCCGATGGCCGACCAGGGTCTCCAGCCCCTGGGGGAGCCCCGCGACCAGACCGTCGAGCCGGGTCGTCTTCAGCACGCGGGTGATGCCGTCCTCGCCGGCCTCCGGGTTGCCCAGCAGCAGGTTGTCGCGCAGGGAGCCGGACAGCACGGGCGCGTCCTGCTCCACGTATCCGATCGCCGACCGCAGTTGGGCGAGTTCCCACTCGGTGACATCGCGGCCGTCGACCGTGATGACGCCCGCCTCGGGGTCGTAGAACCGCTCGATGAGCGAGAAGACCGTGGTCTTGCCCGCGCCCGAGGGCCCCACGAACGCCGTCATGCCGCGGGCCGGCACCTCGAAGGTCACCCCGTGGTGGACGTACGGAAGGTCGTCGGCGTAGCGGAAGCGGACGTCGTCGAAGGCCAGGGCGGCGGGCTCCGCGTCGGGCGCCGGCAGCGGCGCGGGCCGGGCGGCCGACTCGGCGGGCAGACGCAGCGCCTCCTGGATGCGGGCGAGCGCGGCGGCGCCGGTCTGGTACTGGGTGATCGCGCCCACGACCTGCTGGATGGGCGACATCAGATAGAAGACGTACAGCAGGAACGCCACCAGCGTGCCCACGTCGATCGCGCCGGTCGCGACCCGGGCGCCGCCCACCGCCAGGACGGTGATGAAGGCCATCTGCATGGCCAGCCCTGCCGTGTTGCCCGCGGCCGCCGACCACTTGGCGGCCCGTACGCTCTGCCGCCACGACTCCTTGGCCGCCGCGTGGATCGTCTCCTCCTCGCGGTGCTCGGCACCGGACGCCTTGACCGTGCGCAGCGCGCCGAGGATCCGCTCCAGCGAGGCGCCCATCGCGCCGACCGCGTCCTGCGCGGCACGGCTCGCCCGGTTGATGCGCGGCACGATCACCCCGAACACCGTGCCCGCTACGAGGATCACGCCGAGGGTGACGATCAGCAGCACCGGGTCGACCAGACCCATCAGCACCACCGTCGCGACCAGCGTGAGCCCACCGGTGCCGAGGCCCACGAGCGTGTCGGTGGTCACCTCGCGCAGCAGGGTGGTGTCGGAGGTTATTCGCGCCATCAGGTCGCCCGGTTCGCTGCGGTCGACCGCCGTGATGCGCAGCCGCAGCAGATACGACGACAGCGTGCGCCGCGCGCCGAGCACCACCGACTCCGCCGTGCGCCGCAGTACGTACGAACCCAGCGCGCCCAACGCCGCGTTGCCGACGACCAGCACCGACATCAGGACCAGGGCCCAGGTGATGGCCCGGTCGTGCGAGAGGTCGTCGATGAGCTCCCGGGCCACCAGGGGCAGGGCGAGCCCGGTCGCCCCGGTGACGAGGGACAGCAGCGCGCCCAGCAGAAGTGCCCAACGGTGGGGCCGTACATAGCCGAGCAGCAGCCGCCAGGTGGGCTGCTGCTCGGTTCCGCTCTCAGTTGTGCTCACAGGGCTCCTCGGCAGATCCGTCGGGGAGTGGGGACCGGGCGCGGAGCTTCAGGGTACGTCGGCGGTGAGCGGCACCGGGAACGCCTTTCAACCGCCCAGTAGGGACCCCCAGTCCCGGGTGAGGGAGCGGACGGCCGGGGTCCTGCCGTCGGCGCCCGGGTACTCGTCGATCATCCTGGTCAGGACCTCGCCGGGGCCCAGTTCGAGGCAGGTGTCCAACTCGTCGCGGCGCAGCAGGTCCACCACGTCCGAGAACCGCACCTGGTCCCGCAACTCCCGTACCCAGAAGTCCGGTTCGGTGGCCTCCGCCTCGACCGGCTTCGCCGTGATGTCGGAGATCAGCGAGGTGTGCGGGGCCCGCAGGTCCATGGTCCGCAGGGCGCGGCGGAACCCGTCCAGCAGAGAATCGAGGTGCGGCGAGTGCGCGGCCACGTCCACGCGGAGCACCCGGGTCCGGCGACCGCGGGCCGCCCATCGCTCGGCGAGGGCCATCACGGCGTCCCGGTCGCCCGAGACCACCAGCGCCCGGGGGCCGTTGACCGCCGCGACCACCACACCGGCCTCCGGTACCAGCTCCTGAGGTGTGGCCTCCACGGCCGCCATCGCCCCCGGCGTCGACAGGGCGCCCATCAGCCGGGACAGCGTGCCCACCGCACGACAGGCGTCCGTCAGGGAGAAGACACCGGCGACATGGGCCGCGGCCATCCGCCCGGCCGAGTATCCGAACAGCACATCGGGCTTCAGACCCCGGCTCTCCAGAAGCCGGTACTGCGCGACCTGGAGCGCGAAGATCGCGGGGTTGCCGAAGACGATCCGGTCGAGCAGCGAGGCCGTACGCGTACCCGCCTCGGCGAACATCACGTCCCGCAACGGCACGTCGAGATACGGGTCCAGCGCCGCGCACACCTCGTCGAGAGCCGCCGCGAACACCGGGAACGCGTCGTACGCGTCACGCCCCATGCCCGGTTGCTGGGAGCCGCCGCCCGAGAACAGGAAGGCCGTCCGGCCGAGTTCGGGCGTGCTCACGCCTGACGACCCCTCCGTCGACGGCTCGGGCCGGGACAACATGTCCGCCGACGCGCTCACCCGCGCGATGCCTCCGCCCGCGTCCGTACCCGTCAGGCGCTCCACGACCTCCCGCGCCGACGCGCACACCACGATCCGCTCCAGGTCCCCGGGGTGCAGGAAGCCCTCGTCGCGGACGTGCCGGAGGAAAGCGAGCAGCGGCCGGTAGAAGCCGTACGGGTCGAGGAGGAGACAGGGCTTGCGATGGATACGCATCTGCGCCCAGGCCAGCGCCTCGAACAGCTCCTCCGCCGTTCCCAGACCGCCGGGGAGCGCCACGAAGGCATCCCCCAACTCGGCCATGCGCGCCTTGCGTTCGTGGATGTCGGCCACCACCCGCAGTTCGGTGAGCCCGCTGCGGGCGATCTCGTATGGCAGCATGCGGCGCGGGATCACCCCCGTCACCTCACCCCCGGCGGCCAGGGCGGCGTCCGCGACCGCGCCCATGAGCCCAGTGCGGGCACCGCCGTAGACCAGGCGGAGCCCGGCCCCGGCGAGTGCGTCGCCCAGTTCCGCGGCGGTACGCAGATGCTCCGGGCGGTGTCCCGACGAGGCACCGCAGAACACGGTCACGCCCGTCACCGCCACAGCCCGTACCCCCGGGTGAGGATGCCGTGCGGGTCGTACCGGACCTTGGCCCCGGCCAGAGCGTCGAACGCGTCGCCGAAGTGGACCCGCCAGTCGTCGGGGGACATGGGCAGCGCGCTGGACGGGTGCATGACACCTCCGAGTGTCCGGGTGCGTTCGTACACCTCCTGGTTGGCGGCCACCAACCGCCGTACGCCCTCCGGGTCCTGGGGCAACGCGGTACGCATCAGGGAGAGCAGGCAGAGGTGTTCGCCGGCGGGCCTGCGCAGCAGCGGGGCGCGCAGGGTGGCACCGGTGAGCGGGCGGAGCTGGACCGCTCCACAGGTGCGCAACCCCTGCTGGGGCCCGTCGGCGAGCACGGCCGGGACGAAGGACGCCACCGCCTCCTCAGGCAGCAGCAGCGTGAGCCACGGGTGCGGGCGGTTCCACTCGCCCGTGACCCGCAGGATCCGCTCGTCGCGGTCGAGGCGGCACACATACTCCCCGTACGAGAGGTCCTCGATCTCCTGGGTGTCGGGGTCGTGGGCCAGGTCGCCGATCAACCGGGCGTCATCGAGTGCGAGTCGGCCCGAGTGCGGGGCCACGGCCTCGATGACGTGGTCCCAGCTGCCGCCGATCGCGGGCCGGGCCTGCCCGGAGACATGGCTGAAGCGGTCGTCGTGCGAGAGAGCGCGCTGATCGGCGACATAGGCGGCGGGATCGTCGTAGTACAGGCGGTAGCGGCGTACGAGCGGCGGGGCGGGCACCAGGCGGAGCGTGGCCCGGACGATCAGCGCGCACTGGCCGAGGCCCGCGAGGACCGCGTGGAACAGGCCCCGGTTCCGGTCGTGGGAGCAGGTGACCGCCTCGCCCGTGCCCGTGACGACGTCCAGCTCACGCACCTGGTCGGCGACCAGACCGTACCGGTGGCTGGAGCCGCCGAAGCCGCCGGTGGTGAGCACTCCGCCGACGCTGCCGCCGAGGTGGTCGGGCAGTACGGGCGGGGTGAGACCCTCGGCGAGGGCGGCGCGCACGACATCGCTCCACAGCGCACCGGCCCCGGCGACCAGGACCCGCTCGCCGGGTAAGCATCGCACCTCGTTCAGCGCGCCCATGTCGATGACGCAGCCGCCGTCCACCTGCCCCTGCCCGTACAGCGCGTAGCCGCCGCCGCGCGCGGAGACCGGCAGCCCTCGTGGACCGGCAAGGGCGAGGATGTCCTGGATCTCGGCGGGGGACCGGGGGGTGAGTACACTCATCGGCCGACTCGTGACGATATGGCCGAAATCGTCCGAGGCCTGCGCGAGTTTCTCGCCGAAGGCGTCCGACGGGGCAACGAATTCGAGGATTCCTGTCATGCCGCACGCTCCAGTGCGCCCAGGTGGAATCGGGATGTGCGTATTCGGTTATCGAAAATTTCGGTGAATATCTGATGCTGCAGAATTCCATGCTCGGCATGGCGCTCGGCTATCAACGCGGACATACGCGCCAGGATGCGCTCGGGAAGATTCCGCTTGTGGAGGGTCGCCACGTCCAGTGAATATTTTGCGCAGCATTCCAGAACAGCCTCGAAACCGTTGACGGAAGCCGCGAAGTAGCGCTGGTGCGGATCTTGCCAGATCGTGGCCAGCTCGGCGAGCAGACCCCGCTCGGGAGGCGGCGGGGCGAGCATCGTCCGGGCCCGGCGGGTCAGCGCGGCGACGTACTCCTCCCGGTCGGGGAGTGGCATCAGCTGTACGGTCAGCCGCCAGGGCAGCGCGGCACGGCGTGCGGACAGCTCGCGCAGCAGTGAGATGGAACCGCCCTCGACGATCACGAGACCGCGCCGGGCGGTCAGCCGCTCGACCAGTGTGACCAGCGTGTCCGTCGCGGCGGTCGCGGACAGGTCGCCGTCGGCCACGGTCCGGTCGCCCAGCCAGTACCGCTGTACGTCCGGCACCTCGGCACCCGCGCGGGCGCTCGCGGTGGCCAGGTCCGTGAAGCACTGCAGTCGGTCGGCCACCACCACGGGAGCGCCGGTCTCCCGGGCCAGCTCCGTGGCCGCCGCGCTCTTCCCGACGCCGGTCGGCCCCGCGATGAGATGGACGAGAGGTGATGCCTCGGCTTGCGTTTTGCTGTCGGCCATGGCTGGTGCCGCCTCCTGGGTCTGGAGCTCTGCACGACGAAGTTGATCAACCTCAAGTTACGCAGGACCGGTTGTCTTGGACACCAGCATTACGCCTTGGAGCGGCAAAGAGATGCCCATATTGTTCAAAGCTTGGATTCCGTCGTCCGGAGCGCCGGGTTCCGGGGTGCCGAGCGCGATATGAGAGAGGGGGCGAGGGTTTTCCGTCCCCTGTTTCCATGGTGTTTCTCATGTTTCTTGCTTTTGCGCGAACCGCTCGCAGAAGGGCTTTCCCATGCAGACCGACATGCTGCTCGCCGTTGCCGAGACCGTCCCGGAGCCGAGAGGGGAGAGGGGCGACCGGGATGCCGGTGCGGTCGGTGCCGTACTGGTCGGGTACGGAGCCGTGGACGAGCTGAACCGGTACGCCGCCACACCCGGCTGGACCGTGCACGTCCCCGGCCACCCCGAAGAGGTGCGCCGTGCGATCACGGGCGCCAGGGCCCGTGGCGAACGCGCGTACGTCCATGTCTCCGCCCGCTCCAACACCGACCCGCGGGACGCGACGGCCGGCTTCCAGCTCGTCCGGCCGGGAACCGAGGGTGTCGTCCTCGCCGTGGGCCCAGCCCTCGATCCCGTCCTGACCGCCACGGCCGGACTGGACCTGGCCGTGCTCTACGCCACCACCGTCCGCCCTTTCGACGAGATCGGCCTGCGCACCGCCGTACTCGCCGCCGACCACGCCGACGTGATTCTGGTCGAGCCCTGCCCCCCCCGGCGCCTCGGCCCGTCATGTCGCCGAGACGCTCGTCCATGTCCCGCACCGACTGCTGGCGCTCGGTGACGCGGACGGCCTGGACGAGAACGGAATCGCCCGGGCCGTACGGGACTTCATGCGCTGACAGAAGGAAGCGCGCGAGGGAGGAGGGGCGAGGCCGCCGGAAACGCGGGCGGCCGACGCCCCTGTCTCGCGTCGTTCCTCGGCTATCGCCTCCCGGCCGCCGCGAGCCTCGCGAGCGTGGCGTCGAAGTCCGCGGGGCGCGGGCGGTTGTGCGGCAGCTTCCCCAACAGCACCGCCATGCCACAGGTATTGGTGAGGGCCGAGAATACGAGACCGCCCGCTATCCCCGCCGAGAGCAACTGCCAGGCCGGGTGCAGCAGGCCGAGGCCCAGCCCGGCGAGGACGAGCGCACCGGCGGTGAACCGCACCTGCCGCTCCATCGCCCAGGTGGCCCGCGCGCCCCCGGCCGGGCGGTGCAGTTCGTGACCGGCGGCCGCCCAGGCGCTCGTACCGCCGGTGAGCGTGGCCGCCGCGATGCCGTGCTCGGCGAGCAGCGCGCACGCCTTCTCGGACCGGGCCCCCGACGCGCACACGACCAGCAGCTCGGCGGCGGACTCCGTGGGCTCCTTCAGCGCGGGCAGCGCGCGCTCCAACCGGTCGAGGGGAACGTTCAGGGCGCCGGGCAGATGCCCGGAGGCGTATTCGCCGGGCGTACGGACATCGACGACGGTCAGCCGCGGCAGCCGCTCGCGGGCCTGCTGGGTGTCGAGGGGGCGGGGGGTGAGGGGAGTGGTCATGGTGTGCTGTGATCCTTTCGGGAGGGGTCCGCGTGGGCGGGGGCGGTAACATACCCCCAAGGGTATGTAGAGGAGTGGGTGGCAGTGGAGCTGCAGTTCGAAGGTGATGAGCTCAAGTCGGTGCTGAACCGGCTGCGTCGGGCGCAGGGGCAGATCTCCGGAGTGATCAAGATGATCGAGGAGGGGCGTGACTGCGAGGACGTCGTCACCCAGCTCGCGGCTGCCTCGCGCGCCCTCGACCGGGCGGGCTTCGCGATCATCGCCACCGGCTTGCAGCAGTGCCTCACCGACACCGAGAAGAACGAGCGGAACGGGGAGAGCACGGAGCAGATGCGGGCCCGACTGGAGAAGCTGTTCCTGTCGCTGGCGTGAGGTGAGTGGGGGAGGCCGCGCCTGCCGGTGGTGCGGGGTCACACGACCGCGTCCACCAGCATGAACGCGGCCACCGCCAGCAGCACCCAGGCGAAGATCCGCCGGAGGGTGTCTCCGGAGACCTTGCCGGCCAGCCGCTTGCCGTCCCAGGCGCCGAGGATCGCGGCCCCGGCGAACGGGGCGACGACCGCCCAGTCGAGGCTTTCGGCGGCGCCCGCCCGGGCGGCCAGCGCGGCCAGCGAGTTCACCGTGATGACGAGCAGGCTGGTGCCCACGGCGTCGCGCATGCGCAGCCCCACCACGTTCACCAGGGCCGGTACGGCGAGGAAACCGCCGCCCACCCCGAGAACACCGGTGACCGCGCCGAGCCCGGCCCCGGACAGGGCGACCCGGCTCGTCCGTACGGTCGACTCCTCCCGCCGCGTGGCCGAGGGCCGCAGCATCCGGTACGCGGCCAGCCCCGCCACCACCGCGAAGGCCCCGGTCAGCAAGGCGGGCGGCAGACCCGCGGACAGTGTGCCGCCCAGCATCGCGGGCGCCAGACCTGCCGCCGCGAACAGGGCCCCACCACGCCATCGGACGGTCCCCGCCCGGGTGTGCGCGGCCAGCGCGGTCGCCGACGTGACCGTGACGATCACCAGGCTCGCCGCCGTCGCCGCGGCCGGGGTGAAACCGAGCAGATAGATCAGCGCGGGCACCGCGAGCACACTGCCCCCACCGCCCAGCGCACCGAGCGACAGCCCGATCACGCCCCCGGCGAGCAGGGCGAGAACGAGAGTGCTCACGCCGCCGGGCCACCGGTCGTCCCGGGTGAGGCCTCGGTGACCACGGGCAGCCCCGCTTCCGCCCACGCCAGCATGCCCCCGCTGACGTCCACCACGTCCGCGCCGCGGGCCCGGAGCAGGGTGGCGGCCGCCTGGGAACGCCGGCCGGAGCGGCAGATCGCGACGAGGGGGCGGTGCCGGGCGTGCCGGGGCAGGGGAGCCCCGGCCGTGAGCGCGGACAACGGGGTGTGCACCGCGGCCGGAGCATGCCCGGCCGACCACTCCTCCGCCTCACGGACATCGAGGAGTACGGCGTCGCCGTCCGTGCCGGTGCGTTCATGGGCCCGGACCGGGGTGATGCGCGCCATGGGCAGCCCGGCCTCGGCCGCGGACGCGAAGCCGTCGTCCACGGCCACCACGTTCCGCCCGGCCGCGTCGAGCAGCGAGGCGGCGATGCCGGCCCGCATTCCGCCGGCGCAGTGCACCCACACCGTGCCGTCGGGTATCTCGTCGAGCCGGTCGCGCAGCCGGTGCACCGGGATGTGAGTCGACCCCGCGACATGCCCCGCCGCCGCACGCTCGGAGTCGCGCCGGACGTCGAGGACGACCACTCCGTCGCCGTCGCCGTCGCCGTACGCCTTCGCCAGGTCGGCGAACGTGCCGCGCCGGAAGGAGCGCGGTCGCTCGCCCTCGCGCAGCCAGTCGACGGGTGAGCCGGTCGTCGCCGCGGCCGGGCGGTCGATGCCGACCCGCACCAACTCGCGCTGGGCATCGGCGAGTTGCTCCGGTGACTCGGCGAGCAGCGTCACCGGCTTGCCCCACGGCAGCAGCCAGGCAAGATATGTGGCGAGCTGCCCGTCCGCCTCGAAGTTCAACGCCCCGGCCACATGGCCCTCGGCGAATGCGACCCGGTTGCGCAGGTCCACGACCCACTCACCCGCCGCCAGCCGTGCGGCGATCTCCTCGGCGTCCGCCGGGGCCGGCGGGGTCAGGTCCACCGGGGCGGGCCCCTGCGCGTTGGCGGGTCCCATGTGCGCGTAGTACGCCGGTACGTCGTCGAGCGCGGCCAGCAGCTCGGCGACGAACGTCTCCACGTCCTTGACCAGGGCTTCGTTGGTGACCCGCTCGTGCCCGACGGTCGTGGCGTCGCCCGCCGGCCGCCCGGCGGAACAGAAGCTGCCGAAGCCGTGCGTCGGCAGGACCCGGGTGTCGTCCGGCAGCGTCTCGGCCAGGCGGTGCGCCGAGGCATGCTGGGCGCGGGCCAGCTCATCGGTCAGCCGGGGCTCGACGAGATCCGGGCGCCCGACCGTGCCGATGAGCAGGGAGCCACCGGTGAACGCGGCCACCGCACGGCCGCCCTCCTGAAGGACGTACGCGGTGTGGTGCGGGGTGTGCCCTGGGGTGGCTACGGCGCGCAGCGTCAGATCCGCGTCGAGCTCCACGGTGTCGCCGTCGTGCACCGGCACCCGCTCGTAGGCGACCCGCGCCCCGGCGGGCACCAGGTAGGCGGCACCGGTCAGCCGGGCGAGCTCCAGGCCGCCGGTGACGTAGTCGTTGTGGACGTGCGTCTCCACGACGTACGCGATCCGCACGTCCCGCCGGGCCGCGGCCGTGATCATCCGGTCGATGTCCCGCGGTGGATCGACCGCCACGGCGCCGCGCGGGCCGCCCGCCAGATAGCTGCGGTTGCCCAGCCCCGGCACCTCGATGGTGTCGACGAAGTACACGGCGGCACTCCTCTCCTAGTTCGAATCGTTCGAATCGTTCGAAGCCTGAGAACCCGTCCCGGGGTCACATGGCGAAAATACCCCCGGGGGTATGCGGAACACAGTAGCAGAGATACCTAGGGGGGTATTCAGTGGCAGTCATTTCGGCCACGGTTCCGCATGCATCGGAGGCCCTACTGGCTGGTCAGTCCGTAGGGTGACCATGGACGGGAGACCGTCCACCCCGGATCGACGGAAGGATTCACCATGGCGCAGGAAGTACGGGGCGTGATCGCACCGGGCAAGAACGAACCGGTGCGGATCGAGACGATCGTCGTCCCCGATCCCGGGCCGGGCGAGGCCGTGGTGCAGGTGCAGGCGTGCGGGGTCTGCCACACCGACCTGCACTACAAGCAGGGCGGCATCAACGACGACTTCCCCTTCCTGCTCGGCCATGAGGCCGCCGGTGTGGTGGAGTCGGTCGGCGCGGGCGTCACGGACGTGGCTCCCGGCGATTTCGTCATCCTCAACTGGCGTGCGGTGTGCGGCAATTGCCGGGCCTGCCGACGCGGGCGGCCCTGGTACTGCTTCGCCACGCACAACGCCACCCAGAAGATGACCCTCGCCTCGACCGGCCAGGAGCTCTCGCCCGCCCTCGGCATCGGAGCCTTCGCCGACAAGACGCTCGTCGCCGCCGGGCAGTGCACCAAGGTCGACCCGGCCGCCGCCCCCGCGGTCGCCGGACTGCTGGGCTGCGGCGTGATGGCCGGCATCGGAGCCGCCATCAACACCGGCAACGTGGGCCGGGGCGACAGCGTCGCCGTCATCGGCTGCGGCGGCGTCGGCGACGCGGCCATCGCCGGGTCCCGGCTGGCCGGCGCCGAGAAGATCATCGCCGTGGACATCGACGACCGGAAGCTCACCACCGCCAAGAACATCGGCGCCACCCACACCGTCAACTCCAAGGACACCGACCCGGTCGAGGCGATCCGCGAGCTGACCGGCGGCTTCGGCGCCGACGTCGTCATCGAGGCGGTCGGCCGCCCGGAGACGTACAAGCAGGCCTTCTACGCCCGCGACCTGGCGGGCACGGTCGTCCTCGTCGGCGTACCGACGCCCGAGATGAAACTGGAACTGCCGCTGCTGGACGTCTTCGGCCGCGGTGGCGCGCTCAAGTCGAGTTGGTACGGCGACTGCCTGCCGGACCGTGACTTCCCCATGCTGATCAACCTCTATCTCCAGGGCCGCCTGGATCTGGAGGCGTTCGTCACCGAGACCATCGGACTCGACGAGGTGGAGAAGGCCTTCGAGCGGATGCACGGCGGCGACGTCCTGCGCTCGGTGGTGACGCTCTGATGGCCGCGCGTATCGAACACCTCGTCACCTCGGGGACGTTCTCGCTGGACGGCGGCACCTGGGACGTCGACAACAACGTGTGGATCGTCGGCGACGACCACGAGGTGATCGTCATCGACGCCGCCCACGACGCCGACGCCATCGCCGAGGCGGTCGGCGACCGCAGGCTGTCGGCCATCGTCTGCACCCACGCCCACAACGACCACATCGACGCCGCGCCCGCCCTCGCCGAGCGCACCGGCGCGGCGATCTGGCTCCACCCGGACGACCTGCCGCTGTGGAAGCAGACCCACCCCGACCGCCTGCCCGACCACTGGCTGGCCGACGGCCAGACCATCTCGGCCGCCGGCGCCGACCTGACGGTCCTGCACACCCCCGGCCACGCACCGGGCGCCGTCTGCCTGCACGCCCCCGGCCTCGGCACCGTCTTCACCGGCGACACCCTCTTCGCCGGCGGCCCCGGCGCCACCGGCCGCTCCTACTCCCACTTCCCGACGATCATCGACTCCATCAGGGACAGGCTGCTGACGCTGCCCGGCGACACCGTCGTCCGCACGGGCCACGGCGACACCACGACAATCGGAGCCGAGGCTCCGCATCTGGAGGAGTGGATCGCGCGGGGCCACTGAGTACCGACCGGGGCCGACTGCCGCGAAGGCATGGCAGCCGGCCCCGGTTCACTCGCGACTGCCGCTGGGCAACGCGCCCAGTCAGGGGCGCGGGGAACTGCGCGACAAGCCCCCAACAACCCGCAGTCGTCCCACCACCCAATCGATCGACCTCTTGGACGCAGCCGAAAATCCCGACAGAAGGTGTCCGCCTTCCAGGACACCCTCATGTCATGGACGCCGATACACACGGGAGGTCGGACATGACAAAACCACTGGACGGCAAGGTCGCACTGGTCGCGGGAGCGTCACGCGGCGCGGGCCGGGGGATCGCCGTCGAACTGGGCGCGGCCGGGGCGACGGTCTACGTGACCGGCCGCACCACCCGCGCGCACCGCTCGGAGTACGACCGCCCGGAGACCCTGGAGGACACCGCCGACCTGGTCACGGCGGCGGGCGGACGCGGCATCCCCGTACCCGCCGACCATCTCGAACCGTCACAGGTCCAGGCCCTGGTGGACCGTATCTCGGACGAGCAGGACCACCTCGACGTCCTGGTCAACGACATCTGGGGCGGCGAGAAGCTCTTCGAATGGGACAGCCCGGTCTGGGAGCACGACCTCGACAACGGCCTTCGACTACTGCGACTCGCCGTCGAGACGCACGCCATCACGAGCCACCACGCGCTGCCCCTGCTCCTGCGTCACCCCGGGGGCCTGGTGGTGGAGATGACCGACGGCACGGACGACTACAACCGCCGGAACTACCGGAACTCCTTCTTCTACGACCTGGCCAAGACCTCCGTCCTGCGCATGGCGTTCGCCCTCGGCCACGAACTCGGCCCACGCGGCGCGACCGCCGTCGCCCTCACCCCCGGCTGGCTGCGCTCGGAGATGATGCTCGACAACTTCGGCGTCACCGAGGACAACTGGCGCGACGCCCTCGACCGCGTCCCCCACTTCGCCATCTCCGAGACCCCGCGCTACGTCGGCCGCGCCGTCGCCGCCCTCGCCGCCGACCCCGAGGTCGCCCGCTTCAACGGCGAGTCCCTCTCCAGCGGCGGCCTCGCCCAGGTCTACGGCTTCACCGACCTCGACGGCAGCCGCCCCGACGCCTGGCGCTACCTCGTCGAGGTCCAGGACACGGGAAAGCCGGCGGACACGACGGGCTACCGCTGAACCGGCATCAAGGGCCCGCCTCGCCGGTGACCGCGCCGGTGGCCGTGAGTACCGCGTCGAGCACCCGCTCCACATCCGCTTCCGTCGTACGCCAGTTGCTGAACGCCGCCCGCAGGGCGTGCGTGCCGTCGTAGACGGTCGGTGTCACGAAGGCCTCGCCCGAGGCGGCGATCGCCCGGCCCAGGGCGTGCACGCGTTCCCGTGTGGGCCGTTCGGTGAGGGTGAAGCAGACGACGTTCAACCGGACCGGCGCCGAGAGGGTCAACTCCGGTGCTCGCGCGATGCGTTCGCCGACGGTGCGGGCCAGGGCGACATTGCGCTCGACGATCTCGCGGTGCCCTTCCCGGCCGTATGCCATGAGCGAGAACCAGGCGGGCAGGGCCCGTAGCCGTCGGGAGTTCTCGGGGGTGAGGTGCAGGAAGTCGGGCTCGTCGGTGGGCAGGCCGAGGTACGGGGAGGCGTTGTGGAAGACCCGGACCTGGAGGTCTTGTCGGCGGGTGAACTGGACGGCGGCGTCATAGGGCACGTTCAGCCACTTGTGCAGGTCGACACAGATCGAGTCGGCCGCGTCGAGCCCGTCGATGAGATGCGCGTACGACGGTGACAGCGCGGCGAAGCCGCCGAACGCGGCGTCCACATGGAGCCAGAAGTCGTACCGCTGCTTGAGCGCGGCGACGGCACGCAGGTCGTCGAAGTCGACGGTGTTGACGGTCCCGGCGTTGGCCACGACGATCGCCGGTCGCCCGTCGAGCGCGTCCAGGGCGGTGGCGAGGGCGCCCACGTCGACCGCCTCCCGGTTGCCGGGGAGCGCCGGGACGGTACGCAGCCGGTCGCGGCCGATGCCGAGTACGGACAGCGCCTTGCCGATGCTGGAGTGCGGGGTGCCGGACAGGACGTCGACGGGGCCGAGGGCGGCCCCACCCTGCCGGGACACGTCGATGCCCAGCTGTTCGCCGAGCCACTCGCGGGCGACGGCCAGCCCCACGGTGTTGGAGACGGTCGCCCCGGTCACGAACGCGCCGCTGTGTTCCTCGCCCAGCCCGAACAACTCCCGCAGCCAGCCCAGGGTCTCCCGCTCCAGAGCGGTCGCGGAGGAATCGCCACCACCGGACACGTTCTGGTCGTACGCGCTCGTCAGCCAGTCCCCGGTGACGGCCGCCGGTGTGGCCCCACCGGTGACGAAGCCGAGGTACCGGGGGCCGGCCGAACCCGAGAACCCGGGTGCCCACCGCTCGGCGAACCCGGCCAGCGCGCCTTCCGCTCCGATCCCCTCCAGAGGCAGCGGCGCGGGCTCGGAGCGCCCATCGAGCCGGGCGACGGGCCGCTCCACGATTCCCGCCACCTCCTTGGCGGCGAAGTCACGGGCGATCTGCAGCAACGCGGGAAGCCGGGAGAGGTCGTCGGCGAGTACGGGATGCATGGTTCGGCAGCATAGTCCCACACAGTGAATGCGTGATTGCCATTGTGTGCCTTTTATCGTTCTTCGGGCAACCGCTTCCAAACAATCGAACAAGTTACTCCGGCGTATTGCTCGACGCACTCCTCGACAGAAGCAGCAAAGGAGGACGAAAGCTCTCCCAAAGGTGCGATCCGGACAGTTGAAAAAGTTTCGTTGAGATTTGAACGGGGTCTCGGTTCCTCGCGTATTCGACGGCGTGAGCAGGAATCCCGTTACCGTCACCATCGCGTATCACGTGGTGCCGGGGCGCGAGGCCGACTTCCACTCCTGGGGGTGGGCCGCGCTGCGTACGACCGCGCAGCAGTCGGGCTTTCTGGGGGGAGGCGTACTTGTCGACGGAGAGGCGGAGTGGCATGTGGTCTACCGCTTCGACAGTGAGGATTCGGCCCGGACCTGGGAAAACTCGCTGGCCTGCGCCCAGTGGGCGGCCCGCGCCGAAGGACTCGCCCGGGAGACCGGCCGCCGCAGCGTGACCGGCTCCAAGGCCTGGTTCGACGCCCAGACCGCCCGGGACCCGACGCCGGCCGCCCCGGGGCCGCCCCCGAAATGGAAACTGTGGTTGGTGAATATGAGCGCGGTCTTCCCACCCGTGCTCTTGTTCAACCTGGCGATACTTCCCTATCTCAACGACCTGAATCCGCTTTTCCGCACACTTCTGCTGTGTCTGTCCGTGTCGGCCATCGTCACCTGGATTCTCATGCCGAGACTCCAGAGATTCCTGAAGAAATGGCTGTATCCGCCGCTGCAGGCGCTGCGCGGTCGGCACAAACGGCGGACCGCCTAGGTCCGAGAACGATCAGAGGGGGGTGGGCGGGTGAAGACCCTGCTCATCGACAATTACGACTCGTACACGTACAACCTGTTCCAGCTGATCGCCGAGGTCAACGGCGAGGAGCCGGTGGTGGTACTCAATGACGCCGCGGACGACGACATTCCCCAGCTGCGGGAATTCGACAACGTGGTGGTGTCGCCGGGACCGGGCCACCCATCCGAGCCACGCGACTTCGGCATCGCCGCCCGCGTGATCGCCGAGGCCACGATCCCCGTACTCGGCGTCTGCCTGGGCCACCAGGGCATCGCGGTGGGGGAGCAGGCCGAGGTCGAGCCGGCCCCGTGGCCCCGCCACGGCCACCTGTCGACCGTCCGGCACGACGGCCGCGACCTGTTCCGCGGGCTGCCGCAGAACTTCACCGTCGTCCGCTATCACTCGCTGTCCGTACGCGAGCCGCTGCCGCCGACCCTGGAGCCCACCGCCTGGTCCGAGGAGGGCGTCCTGATGGGCCTGCGCCACTGCGAACGCCCGCTGTGGGGCGTGCAGTTCCACCCGGAGTCGATCCTCACCGACCACGGCCACCGCCTGCTGGTCAACTTCCGCAACCTCACGGCGGAACGGGCCGGCAGCCCACGGAGGAAGAACACCGCGGTCGCCTGCCTCGCCCGTACGAAACACACCGCTACGAAGCACACCGCGCCCACCTCGCTCTCCGGCGCGATCCCCCGCCCCCGGCGGGCGCCCGCCCCGGCCTACCGGCTGCACACCCGCCGTATCGCCGGCGCCGTCGATCCCGAGGCCGTCTTCACCCGCATGTACGCCGACGCGCGGCACGCGTTCTGGCTGGACAGCTCCCGCGTCGAGCCGGGCCTGTCGCGGTTCTCGTTCTTCGGTGACGGCAGCGGCCCGCTCGCGGAGTTCGTCCGCTACGACGTCGACAGCGGCCTCTGCGAGATCGAGCGGGAGGGGCGGCCCACCCGCAAGGTCCAGGCGAGCGTCTTCGACTATCTGAAGCGGCAGCTGGCCAGCCGCAAGGTCGACACGACGGGCCTGCCCTTCGACTTCACCGGCGGCTACGTCGGCTACTTCGGCTACGAACTGAAGGGCGACACCGGCTCCCCGAACCGGCACAAGGCCGAAACCCCGGACGCCTGCTGGCTGTTCGCGGACCGGCTGATCGCCGTGGACCACGAGGAGGGCTTCACCTACGCGGTCTGCCTGGCCGAGGACACCCCGGCGGCGACCCGCGAGGCCGGCGACTGGCTCGACACCGTACTGGCCCAGCTGACCTTCGTCTCCTCGGACGCCACCGTCCCCCTCCGGCCAGGCACGCAGCCCTACCCCCGCGCCGCCGAGCCCTGGCTCGTCCGCGACCGCGCCACCTACCTCGCCGACATCGAGGCCTGCAAGGCGGAACTGAACGCCGGCACGAGCTACGAGGTCTGCCTGACCAACGCGGTCCGGTTACCCGCCCCGTACGACCCGTACGACTTCTACCGGGTGCTGCGCCGGATCAACCCGGCCCCGTACGCAGCCTTCCTCAGGTTCGGCGACCTCGACATCGCGGGCTCGTCCCCCGAGCGCTTCCTGCGGATCACCCGGGACGGCATCGCCGAGGCCAAGCCCATCAAGGGCACCGCGCCCCGGGGCGCCACCCCGGAGGAGGACGACCGGCTGCGCGACGACCTGGCCGCCGACGCCAAGACCCGCGCCGAGAACCTGATGATCGTCGACCTCCTCCGCAACGACCTCGGCCGGGTCTCCCGTACGGGCTCCGTGAAGGTCACGCGCCTCATGGCCACCGAGACGTACGCCACCGTGCACCAGTTGGTCTCCACCGTCGAGGGCACGCTGCGCGAGGGCACCGACGCCGTCGACTGCGTCCGGGCCTGCTTCCCGGGCGGATCGATGACCGGGGCGCCCAAGCTGCGCACGATGGAGATCATCGACTCGCTGGAGACCGAGGCGCGGGGCGTGTACTCCGGGGCGCTCGGCTACCTCGGGTGCGGCGGTGGCGCGGACCTCAACATCGTCATCCGTACCGCCGTGTTCCAGGGCGGCCGTATGCATCTGGGCGCGGGCGGCGCGATCGTCCTCGACTCCGATCCGGCCGCCGAGTACGACGAGATGCTGTTGAAGACCGCGGCGCTGATGCGGGCCCACCGGGAGCACGCCTCCGCCCCGACCGTCACCGAGGAGCCGACGCGATGACGATCACGACGAAGTCCCAGCCGACCCGGCTCCCCGCCGACGCCGGCGCCCCCGGCAACGTCGCGGCCCACCTCGCCGCCCTCGCCGAACGCCGCGGCTGGACCGACCGCCCGGCCTTCCACCAGGGCCACCGGGCCTACTCCCACGGCGAGATCCACGACCTCGCGTCCCGCGCCGCCACGGTCCTGACCGACCACGGAGTACGCCCGGGCGACCGGGTACTGCTGGCCCTGCCGGACTCCATCGCCTGGGTGACCACGTTCCTGGCCGTCGCCCGCCTGGGCGCGGTAGCGGTATTGGTCAACCCCGAACTCACCCCACCCGAACTCCAGTTCATGGAGGGGGACACCGAGGCTGTCTTGTGGGTGACAGGACCGGACTTGGACAATCACTTCCCGGCCCGCACCACCGTGCCCCGTCAGGGGCGCGGGGCTGTGACATATGCGGCTCCGCCGCGTGGGCGCAACCAGCCACATACGACCCGCGGCGTTCCAGCGGCGCGCCTAGGTTCCGACCAACTGATGGCACTGAGTACCACAGCCGCCCCCAAAACCGACGCGCACCCGACAGACGCCCACACCCCTCTCTACATCCAGTACACCTCCGGAACGACAGGCCGCCCCAAGGGAGTCGTCCACGTCCACAGCGACCCCAAGACCTACCACGACCTGATAGGCCGAAGGCTCCTCCGCATCACCCAGGACGACGTCACCCTCTCCGTCTCCCGCCTCTACTTCGCCTACGGCTTCGGCAACGCCTTCGTCTTCCCCCTCTTCTCCGGCTCCAGCGCGGTCCTCACCGACCGCCGCCCCACCCCGGCCGTCGTGGACGAACTCGTCGCCCGCCACCGCGTGACCCTGCTGTACTCGGTGCCGTCGGCGTACGCCGCCCTCGTCGCCGACCGGGCAGGCGGGCACGAGGACTGCTTCGCCTCGGTGCGCGCGGCGGTGTCGGCCGGCGAGGGCATGCCCGCCGGACTCGGCAAGCAGGTCACCGAACTGCTCGGCGCCCCCGTGCTGGAACAGATCGGCTCCACCGAGGCCGGCCACGCGTTCTGCGCCAACAGCTTCGACCACAACCACCCCGGCACGGTCGGCCGCCCCGTACCCGGCTTCGAGGTCGAACTCCGCGACCGCGCGGGCACCCCGGTGCCGGACGGCGAGGCGGGCGAGCTCTGGGTGCGCGGTCCGTCGGTGACGCCCGGCTACCTCAACCGGCCCGAGGAGAGCGAGCGCGCGCTCGTCGGCGGGTGGCTCAACACCCGGGACCGGGCCCGCCGCGAACCGGACGGCACCTACCGGCATCTGGGCCGGGCCGACGACATGGAGATGGTCGGCGGCATCACCGTCTCCCCGCTGGAGGTGGAGGCCCTGCTGCGCACCCACCCGGCGGTCCGGGACGTCGCCGTCGTGGCCGTCACCGACGAGCGCGGCGCCAGCAAACTGCGGGCCTTCGTCATCCCCGTACCCCCCATCGCCGTGGGCCTGGAGGCCGAACTCATCTGTATGGCCCGCGACAAGCTGGCCGCCTTCAAGGTCCCCCGCAGCGTGAGCTTCGTCCCCACGCTGCCGCGCACCGCGACCGGCAAGCTCCGCCGCCACCTCGTCCGCCAAGGAGCGTGGTGAGCCATGGCGGACACCTCCACCCCCGCAGAAAGGTTTGGCCATATGCGTGACCAGCATCAGGCCACCCGTCAGCCCGCACTCGCCGGGCGCGGCTTCTACCTGGGCTCGATGCTCAGGGAGGCCGCCGACCGCCACGGGCCCGTCTTCGTCACCCTGGACCGCCCCCTCGACGTCAACCCGGACCTCGGGACCGACCTCGCCTATCCGGTCCTCGCCGACGTGGTCGACGAACTCTCCGGCCGCCTGTGGGAAGCGGGCGTACGCCCCTCCGAGGAGGTGGTGGTCCACAAGACGGACAACGTCGACATCGTGCTGCTGACCTGCGCGGTCTCCCGTATAGGCGCCGTCCCCGTGCTTCTGTCGCCCGGCCTCGCGGGCCCCGTCGTCGGTCAGCTCCTCGAACGCCTCCACAAGCCCTGGCTGATCACCGACCGGGCCAAACTCGAAGGCCCGCTGAAGGACGTCGAACTCCCCGGCCTCGTACGGCGCACCCTGTCCGTCGACGACGCCCCCGGCGCCGAGCCGCTGCAGAAGTACGCCGGCGCCGTGACCCCGGCCGCCGTGCGCCTTCACCCCTGCGACCCCTCCCTCATCACGCACAGCTCGGGCACCACCGGCCTCCCCAAGCTGGCCGTGCACTGCCCGAACACGATGTGGAACCGGCTCGTCCCGCAGAAGGCGATGGGCTGGCCCACCCGGGGCGAGACCGCCGCCCTGCACATGTCCTTCGTGCACTCGCGCTTCTACCATCTGCTCGGTGTCCTGCTGCACTTCGGCAGCCCGCTGGTCCTCATCACCGATCCCGAACCGGCCAACATCGGCCCGCTGCTGGCCCGCCACCGCCCCGGCATCGTCGAGACCCACCCCAACACCTTCGTCCTGTGGGAGGAGTTGGCGGACGCGCCCGGTGCCCCGCTGTCCCGCGTCCGCTCGTACGGCTCCACCTTCGACGCCATCCACCCGCGTACCGTGCAGCGGTTGCTGGACGCGTCGAGGCGGCGCTCGCCGTGGCTCATCCAGCTGTACGGGCAGAGCGAGACCGGCCCGGTCGCCTTCCAGTGGTTCACGCGCCGCAGCGCCGCCCGCGCCGACGGCCGCAGGGTCGGCATCGGCATCCCGGGCTTCACCCGCGTCCGGGTCGCGGACGAGGACGGCCACCGGGTCCGCCCGGGCGCCCCCGGCCGGATCGAGGCCCGCACCCGGGGCCGTATCCTCACCTACCTCGGCGCCCGTGAGCGCTATCTGCGCCAACTCGGCGGCGGCTGGTGGCAGATGGGCGACATGGGCTACCAGAGCCGCTGGGGCGCCCTCTATCTGATCGACCGTGAGATCGACCAGATCGACTCCGTGCACAGCAACCTGGAGGTCGAGGACACCCTGATGTCCCGCCTGGAGGAGCTGCGCGAGGTCGTCATCGTCCCCGGCGTCGACCGCGAACCCGTCCCCGTGGTGTGCGTACGCGGCGAACGCCCCCTGGACCCGCGGCGCTGGCGGGAGGCCACCGCCGACCTGCCTGCCATGGCGGAGCCCAGACAGTGGCGGTTCGAGGAACTGCCCATGACCTCCACCTGGAAGGTCAAACGGGTCGAGATCACCCGCATGCTGACCGAGAGCGCCCGCACATGACGACTTCGCCCGTCCTCGTCGTGGGCGCCGGCCCCGTGGGCCTCTCGGCGGCCCTCGCCCTGCGCGCCCACGACCTCCCCGTCACGCTGCTCGAAGCCGACCCCGAGGGCCGCGAGCGCCCGGGCAGCCGCGCCCTGTTCGTCCACCGCGAGACCCTGGAACTCCTCGAAGGGATGCGCCCGGGGCTGGCGGCCGAGATAGCCTCGTACGGCCGGACCTGGCAGACCAAGCGGACCCTGTACCGGGGCCGCGAGGTGTACACCCGCACCTTCCCCCCGCCCACCGGCACCCCGCCCTTCACCAGCCTCCGCCAGGTCGACACCGAGCGCTTCCTGCTCGCCGCCTGCCAGGACGCGGGCGTGGAGTTCGTGTGGGACGCCAGGATCACCGGCGTGCACACCGACCCGACCGGAGTGCGGCTCACCGACGAGGACGGCCGTACCTGGACGGGCACCCACGCCGTGGCCGCCGACGGCGCCCGCTCCGCCGTACGGCGCGAACTGGGCATCCCCCTGGAGGGCACCCACGGCGACGGCTTCCACGTCGTCGCGGACATCGCCGACATCCCGGGAGCCGAGCTGCCCCTGGAGCGGGTCTTCCACTATGAGCACCCGGACCTCGGCGGCCGCAGTGTCATGCGCGTGCCGTTCACCGGCGGCTTCCAGGTCGACCTCCAGTGCCGCGACGACGACGCGGCCGAGGAGTACGGCACCGAGGAGGCCGTGCGGCGCTGGCTGCCGAAGGTGGTGGGGGAGGGCTACGGCGAGCGGATCCTGTGGGTGTCCACATACCGCTTCCTGCGCAAGGTCGCCGCCGGCTTCACCGACCAGCACCGCAGGGTGCTGCTCGTCGGCGAGGCGGCCCACCTCTTCCCGCCGTTCGGGGCGCGCGGCATGAACAGCGGTATCGCGGACGCGGCCGCCGCTGCCGAAGCCGTCGCCGACGGCAGGCCCGAAGCGGTCGCTTCCTTCGCCGCGGTCCGGCGCTCGGCGGCCCTGTTCAACAGCGCCGCCGCCGGCACGGCCCTGGACCATCTGCGGCCCCGGCGCCGTATCGTCCGCGTCAAGCAGCGCGCCGCGGCCGCCCTCGCGCCCGTCGTGCCCCGCTGCGGCGCCTGGCTGGAGCACGCGCCGTACGGGCCCCGACACGGGTCCCCGGCCGTCGCGGGCCGCAAGTACTGAAGTCGCGGGCCGCAAGTACTGGAACGGAAAGACCGATGGAGTACGGAGTGACACAACCGGCCATCGCGGAAGGTCTGTCGACCTGGTCGCCCGAGCGCGGCCTGACCCCGAGCTCCGCGCGGAGCGGACGCCTCCTGGTCGCGGACTCGTGGCTGTTGCGTGACGGACGGGTGCGCGGTTTCGACCGGCACCGGGAGCGGTTCCTGCGGGGCTGCGGCGAGTGCGGAGCACCGCCCCTGGAACAGGTCGTGGAGTTCTGGAAGGACATGGCGGCCGCGCTGCCGCGTACGGGGGAGTGGTTCCCCCGCGTGGAACTCGCTGCGGGATCACTGGAGTTGAGGCTGCGGCTCCGGCACGCGCCGGCCCGCACCGCGGATGTACGGGTCTGGGCGGCCGGCCAGCCGGACACGCGTACCGTGCCCCGCCGCAAGGGCCCTGACCTGGACGCCCTGGCCCGGGTGCGGGGACGGGCGTCCGGCACCGGCGCCGACGAGGCCGTACTGATCGCACCCTCGGGACTGGTCCTGGAGGCCGCCAACTCCAGCCTCGTGTGGTGGGAGGACGAGACGCTCTGCACGCCGCCGCCCCGCCTCCCCATCCTCGCCGGCGTCACCATGGCACTCGTCCAGGAGCGGGCCGCGAACATCGGCGTCCGCGTCGCCCACCGCGAGCGCTCCATGGCCGAGCTGGACGGCCGTGAGGTGTGGCTCGTCAACGCCCTGCACGGGATCCGCCCGGTCGCCGCCTGGACCGGGCGCCCGATGACCGCCGGTCCGGCCGTCCACGCTCCGGAATGGCGGGAATGGCTGGAAGGCCTGATGGAGCCGCTCCCCGACAACTGAGAAATAGACACACGGATACAGATACAGATAAGCGCCGGGCCGCATTCGATACGGCCCGGCGCAATTCGGCGTTCCTGAATCAGGGGAATTCGTTCCCGAAGGTTCCGGAAGGATTCCGGTCTACTTCTGGGCGGGCTGATAGGCGCCCGGAACCATCCGTGTCGCGATCGCGATCCGGTTGTACGCGTTGATCACGGTGGCCGCCCAGATCAGCGCCGCGACCTGCTCGTCGTCGAAGACCTCCGCGGCCGCCGCGTAGACGTCGTCCGGCACATGTCCGTCCTGGTGGACCAGGGTCACCGCCTCGGTCAGCGCCAGCGCGGCGCGCTCGCGGGCGGTGAAGAAGGGCGTCTCCCGCCAGGCGTTCAGCGCGTAGATCCGCTGCTCGGTCTCGCCCTGGGCACGGGCGTCCTTGGTGTGCATGTCCAGGCAGAACGCGCAGCCGTTGATCTGCGACGCGCGAATGCGGACCAGTTCGAGGATCTCCGGCTCGACCTTCGCGTCCCGCGCCGCGGAAACGGCGGCGGCGTGCAGGGAGCCCATCGCGCCGGACACATCGGGGGTGATTTTCTTGAGGGCCACGCGAGTTATGGAATCGCTGTTGCTCATGGGGAGAACTCTATATCCGTAATTCTCGCCGTGTAACTGTTTCGTCTCAGCGCGAGCAACGCCACAACCGCCCTGCCCCGCCGTGTGTCTACCGACGCAGAGCAATCAACGTGTGTGAGAGGGAAGGACCGCCATGGGGGACATAGGCAGAAGAGGCGCTGTAGCGCTCACGATCACCGGCCTGCTGACACCGCTCACGCTGGCGCTGGGCACCGCGCCCGCGCAGGCGGCGAGCTGTACGACGTCGACAGGGCCGTACCAGAAGCAGGTGGAGAAGTTCCTCGGCCGTCCGGTCGACGGCAAGCAGTCGGCCGCCGACTGCAAGGCGATCAAGGCCTTCCAGACCAAGCACGGCATCACACCGAACATCGGATACGCGGGTTCCGTCACTTGGGGCGTGATGGACCTGATGAACAAGCAGAAGGCCGTGGGCAAGAACCCCAACAAGGCCGGCAAGTGCCCGACCAACAAGGGCCGGATCGCCTGCGTCGACCTCACCCTCCAGCTGAGCTGGATCCAGGACGGCAAGAAGCTCGTCTACGGACCCGTGCCGGTCCGTACCGGCCGGAACGGCTACGAGACCCGCACCGGCCTGAAGAAGATCTACTGGCGGAACATCGACCACGTCTCGTCCATCTACCACGTGCCCATGCCCTACAGCCAGTTCTTCGACGGCGGCCAGGCCTTCCACTCCGTCGGCGTCAGCATGTGGAACCCGCCCGGCTCCCACGGCTGCGTCAACATGACGAAGACCGATGCCAAGAAGTACTGGTCGCTGCTGAAGAAGGGCGACGACGTCTACGTGTACGGCCGTAAGCCGGGCACCTGACACGTATCCAGGAGCCCGGCCCGTCACCGGTGGTGAAACGTCACGCCTCGGGCGCGTCCCCGAAGTCCGGGATCTCCAGCCGTCCCCCACCCTGCCGCGCGGACTCGTGCGCGAGGATGCCCGGCAGGGTGTAGCGGGCCGCCACCCACGCGTTCACCGACGGCAGGGTCCGCGTGTTGACGGCGGTCACGAAGTCGTCCACCAGGAAGTGGTGGCTGCCCTCGTGACCGTTGTGCAGATTGTCGAACTCCCGCGGCAGCCGCGACCGGTCGTGCACCGGCGCCGAACCGGAGGTGAAGGCGGCCCGCAGATCCGGCGCGATGTGCTGGAGGGACGGGTCGTCGGGGGACAAGGTGGGCTTGGGCTCAAGCAGTTCGCTGATGTCCTTGACCCCCTTCTTGTCCTGCCAGAACGCCACCGTGGCCAACTGCTCCATGCTCGCGTCCGTCCCGAAGAACCGGAAACGCGACTCCCGGATGTGCGACGGATAGCCCACCCGCCGGAACTCGTTCGTACGGAACGAACCGCCGCCCGCCACCTCGAACAGCGCGGTCGCGTTGGAGAAGTCGTTGCCGAACTGGCTGACCTCCTTGTCGAACACCCCGTCCCCGCGCCCGTCGACCACCCCGATCGCCGACACACTCACCGCGTGCGTCTGCCAGGCCCCGAGCACCCCGCCCACCGAGTGCGTCGGGTACAGCAGCGGCGGATAGCTCGCGGTCGCCTTCCAGTTCTCGCCGCCGCTGTACTGGTACGCCTCGTAGAACCCCAGATCCATGTCGTGGACGTAGTCGCCCTCGGCGTAGAAGAGCCGCCCGAAGGCGCCCTCGGCGATCTGGTTGCGGGCGTGCACGGTCGCCGGGTTGTACTGGCTGGTCTCACCCATCATGTACGTCAGCCCGGTCGCCCGGACCGCGTCGATGATCGCCGCTATCTCCTCCGCGGTGATCGCCATGGGGACCGCGGAGTACACGTGCTTGCCGGCGCCCAGTCCCTGGAGCACCAGCGGTCCGTGCGTCCAGCGCTGGGTGAAGATCGCGACGGCGTCCACCGCCTTCGACTCCAGCATCGCCTCGTACGAGGGGAAGGTGCCGGCCAGGCCCTGCGCGGCGGCCAGCTGCTCCGCGCGTTCCGGCAGCAGATCGGTGACGTAGACGTCGCCGACGCCGGGGTGGGCCTGGAACAGCGTGGCGAACTGGCCGGAGAACTGGCCGGCGCCGACGATGCCGAGGGAGAACGTCATGTAAGAGGTGTCCTTCACTGGTCGAGTCACTGGTCGCGTCATGCGTCGTGTCACTGGTCGAGAATCAGGTTGATCTGGGCGTTGGTCTCGTCGAGGCCGCTCACCGGCGCGCCGTTGCCGTAGATGTCCTCCATCGCGGGCTGCATGAGCGCCGTGACGTCCGCCGCGTAGTTGGTGATCGGGTACGAGAAGGTCCGGAAGTTGTCCGTGTCGGCCACCGGTTCGGTGAAGGCCGAGACGTCGATGCCCTTCTTCTCGTACGCGGCGACGGCGGCCTCCGTGCCGGCCGGCGTCGCCGGGAAGACGACCCCGTACTCACCGACCACGGTCTGGCACTTGTCGGAGGCCAGATACGCCACCCACTTCCGGGCGCCCGCCTTGTTCTTGGAGGCCTTGGTGATGGAGTCGGCGAGGCCGTTCATCATGGTGGCACGCTTGCCGGTCGGTCCGGCCGGGGTGACGGCGGAGGCGATGTCCATGCCCTTGAAGCCTGTGTAGGTGGAGATCATCCAGGCGCCGTCGAAGGTGATGGCGGCCTTGCCCGCGGCGATCTGGGTGTTGGCCTGGTTGGACTGGACGTTGTAGTCGGAGAGGGGAACCATGTAGCCCTTCTCCGCGAGCCCGAAGTACCACTTGATCACGGACTGGAAGGTCTCGTCGTCGTACTGGTACTTCGTCCCCCAGCGGGCCTTGTCCGTGTAGCTCCACCCGGCCGAGCCGGCGAACGGGCTCCACTGGGTCTGCCCGTCGGCGTAGCCGCCGCCGTTGCTGGCCAGGCCGTACACCTTGACGTTGTTCTTGTCGAAGCCGGGCTCGTCGCCCCGCCTGCCCTTGTTGTCGACGGTCAGGTGGGCGATGGCCTTCTCGAAGGTGCCGCCGTCCTCGGGGTTCCAGGAGAGGTCGTTCAGCTCGTCGGCGGTGAGGCCCGCATCCTTCACCATCTTCTGGTTGTAGAAGAGCGCGACGGTGTCCCAGTCCTTCGGGGAGCCGTAGCGGTGGCCGTCCTGGCCGATCCAGTTGGCGGCGAGCCCTGGCTGGTAGTCGGACTCCTCGATGTCCAGGTCGTCGAGCGGTTCGAGGACCTGCAGATCGGCGAACTGGCCGAACTTCTGGATGTGGTCGGTGAACACGTCCGGCTGGGTGCCCGCGATGAAGCCGGCGGTGAGCTTGGTCCAGTAGTCGCTCCAGCCCAACTGGGTGATCTTCACCTTCAGTCCGGGGTTCTCCTTCTCGAACCCCTTCGCGCAGGCCTGGTAGGCGGGCAGCTGGTTGGCGTCCCACAGCCAGTACGTCACGGTGTTCGAGGACGCCCCGGTGCCGTCGCCCTGCGCGCACCCGGTCACCAGGGACAGCGTCAGCGCTCCGGCCCATGCGGTCAGCGTACGAAGTCGCATCAGTGGTCCCTCACTTGATCCCGGTGAAGCCGATGGAGCTGACGATGCGGCGGGCGGAGCAGGCGAAGAGCACGAGCATCGGGAGCGCGGCGATCAGCGTCGCGGCCGTGAGTCCCGACCAGTCCACGCCGGTCGCGGGGGTCTGCGCCCGGAAGATCGCCAGCGCCACGGTCAGCACCCGCGAGCCGTCGCTGTAACTGACCATCAGGGGCCAGAAGTAGTCGTTCCAGGAGGTGATGTATGTCAGCACGGCCAGCGTGAGGATCGGGGTGGACGCCATGGGCAGGATGACCCGGAAGAAGATCCTGACCTTCCCGGCCCCGTCCAGCAGCGCCGCCTCCTCGACCTCGTGGGGGATGTTCATGAAGAACTGCCGCAGGAAGAAGACCGCGAACGGGGTCATGAACAGGCTCGGCAGCGCGATGCCCAACAGGCTGTCCACCAGGTGGAGTTGTTTGATGAGCACGAAGTTCGGCAGCAGTGTGAAGATGGTCGGCACCATCAGCCCGGCCAGGAACAGACCGAACACCTTGTCCCGGCCCCGCCAGCGCAGCCGGGCGAACGCGTACGCGGCCATCGCGGAGAAGAAGATCTGACAGCCGGTGATCAGCGTCGCGACGATCACCGAGTTGAGCAGATACCGCCAGAAGTCGAGCCCGCCGCCCGCGCCGCCCTGCGCGATCGCCTCCTCGGCCGACTGGAGTCCCAGGGCTCGTTCGAAGCCGGTGGTCGTGAGATCGACGGGGAGCGGGTTCGCGGGGTCCGCGTTGAGCCCGGCGTTGGTGGAGAGCGCGGTGCGCAGGATCCAGTAGAACGGCAGCAGGGTGACGAGGATGATCAGGACGAGTACGGTCCAGGCGGTCGCCCTCCCGAAGGAGAATCGGCGCTTGGTCGGTCGTACGGTCGGCTGTGAGGTCGACGGTGCGGCGGGTGCCGCGGGTGTGGTCAAGGTGGCCATGTCGGTGTCTCCCTTCCGTCAGCCGAGGTCGCTCTGGCCGGCCCTGGTGAGCCGGTACTGCAGGACGGTGATCGCGCTGAGCACGACCAGCAGGGCGACGGACATCGCCGAGGCGTAGCCGAACTGGAAGCGGCCGAAGGCGGAGCCGTAGATGTAGAACTGGAGCACGTTGGTCGCGTTCGCGGGGCCGCCCGCCGTGGTCACCGCCACGGTGTCGAAGACCTGGAACGAGCCGATCACGGTCATGATCAGCACCACCGCCAGCACCGGCCGCAGCAGCGGCATGGTGACCCGCCAGAACATCCGCCACTCGCTCGCGCCGTCCACCTTGGCCGCCTCGTACACGTCGTTCGGGATCGCCTGGAGCCCGGCGAACAGCAGCAGCGCGGTGTAGCCGACGTGCCGCCACACATTGATCAGGGCGATGGTGGGGATCGCCCAGGTCTCGTCGGCGAGGAACGGGATGCGGTCGACGCCCAGAGCGCTGATGATCTCGTTGCCGATGCCGAGCTGGGTGTCGAGGATCCACAGCCAGACCAGACCGGCGACCACGTTGGACATCAGATAGGGCGTGAGGACGACACCCCGCAGCATGGCCGACTGCGTCAGCCGTTGCAGCAGTACGGCGATGGCGAGCGCGGCGACCGTCTGTACCCCGATGTTGAGGACCACGTACTCGACCGTGACCGTCAACGAGTCCCAGAAGATCGGGTCGTTGACCATCCGGACGTAGTTGTCGAGGCCCACCCACTCCGCCGGGGTGAGCAGGTTGAAGCGGGTGAAGCTCAGATAGATGCCCCGCAGTGTCGGCCAGAGCAGGAACACCAGGAAGCCGAGCATGGCCGGGGCGATGAAGACGGCGGCGAGGAGGCCGTCACCTCGCCGACGGATCGGTGGACTGTTGGAGGCGATGGTCATCGTGGCTCCCTCATCGGCGGCTCTGCCTCAAGGCCCGTCGGGCACTTACTTTTGCTGCGAAAGAATTGAGCCGTCAAGGGGTTCTGCGAACATCTTTTGGAGGGGGAGAGCCTGGCCTAGGATGTGCTTGTTACTTCCAGTGCGGAAAAAATACTGTGTGGGAGTCTGACGCTCATGACCGCTCTCGCCGCCAGTTGGCTGCCGCTCAGTCCCGGGGAACGCTCGGTGGCGATCGAGGTGCTCGTGCACGGACCGCTCTCGCGCACCGAACTCGCCCGGCGTCTCGGCCTGTCCGCCGGCAGCCTCACCCGGCTGACCAAACCGCTGATCGAGTCGGGGCTGCTGATCGAGACCGCCGAGGGCGCCGCGCTTTCCGAAGCCCGTCAGGGGCGCCCCTCGCAGCCGCTGGACATCGTCGCCGAGTCCCGCACCTTCCTCGGCTTCAAGGTCACCGAGGACATGGTGTACGGCGTGGTCACCACGCTCAGGAGCGACATCGTCACCCGGTACGACCGCCCGCTCACCACGCACGAGCCGGAGCGCGTCGCCGATCTGCTCGCCGGGATGGCGGCCGAACTCGCGCGCACCCACCCCTCACTCGCCGGCATCGGCATCGGCGTCGGCGGCCTCGTCCAGCACCGGGCGGTGGTCGGGGAGTCACCCTTCCTGGAGTGGCGGGACGTGCCCCTGGCCGAACTCGTCGAAGAACGCACCGGGTTGCCGGTGGTCGTCGAAAACGACGTGGCCGCGCTCGTCGAGGCCGAGACCTGGTTCGGCGCGGGCCGCGGCCTCGACCGTTTCGTCGTCCTCACCATCGGCGCGGGCATCGGCTACGGGCTCGTGCTGGGCGGCAAGCGGGTGCCCTGCGCCGAGGAGGACCGGGGCTTCGGCCGCCACTGGATCATCGACCCCACCGGCCCGCTCACCCCCGACGGCGAACGCGGCAGCGCCGTCTCCCTGCTGAGCATCCCCAGCATCCGCTACCAGGTCCAGGCCGCCACCGGACGCGAGACGACGTACGAGGAGATCCTCGCCGGGGCCGCCGCCGGTGAGCCCCTGCCGGCGCGGGTCATCGACGAGGCGGGCCGGGCGCTGGGCACGCTCGTGGCGCAGATCGCCAACTTCGTCATGCCGCAGAAGATCCTGCTCGCCGGTGAAGGGGTCGGTCTCATGGAGGTGGCGGGCAAGGCCGTCGACGAGGCCGTCCGCGCGTGCCGGCATCCGCTGGCGGCACCGGTGCCGCTGGAGACCAAGGTCTCCGACTTCCACGACTGGGCGCGGGGCGCCGCGGTGCTGGCCATTCAGGTGCTCGTACTCGGGACCGTGGAGCCCTAAACGCAGAGTGATCAGCTTCACGTTCCGTAATGTCCGAAGTGGGATCTTTACTCACACCGGCTTCACGTTCGAGGTCATATGGTTTACACCATGTCCACTACCCCTGATGTCGTCCTGGAAAGAACGGAACCGATCAGAACGGCCGCCGAGGTCAACGAGGAGATCCGGGCCCTGTGGTTCCGGAGCGGGGGGACGCTGAACAGGGAGCAGCGCAGTGAGTACGAGCGCCTTGTTCTGGAATGGGCCGCAGCCGAGTAGTTCCCCGGCTGCGGGCCCTGCGGGGCGCTAGCTCCAGCTCTGTGAATACTGGCGGCGATACGCCGCCCTGTCCTGTTCCGTGCGGATGAAGCGGGTCGCCGCCAGGGCCACCATGCTGCCGGCGATGACCAGGAGGCCCGGGCCCACGTTCCGGGGGTCGGCCAAGCGGTCGAGGATGTCCGAGAAGGCGCCGGCGCCGTCCACCGATTCCACCGCGCCCGGCTCGACGGCGCCCGGAGCCGCGGCGCCCTGGGAGCCGGCGTCCGCCGCGCCGGCGGAGGCGGTCGGCTGGGCGGCCTGGGGGAGGCCGGTGAGCTGGACGTCGAATTCCTCCAGTGCCTCGGTCAGCGGCTGGAAGAACGTCGTACCGCCCTGCGCGCAGTCGCCGTTGCCGCCCGAGGTCACCCCGAGCGCCACTCCCTCGGAGAACAGCGGGCCGCCGCTGTCGCCCGGCTCGGCGCACACCGTGGTCTCGATGAGCCCGCTGACCGTGCCCTCGGGGTAGTTGACCGTGGCGTCGAGACCGGTCACCTCGCCGTTGCGGAAGCCGCTGGTGCTGCCGCTGCGGAAGACCCGCTGGCCGACCGCCGCCTCACCGATCGAGGTGATCCGCACCCCCTGGCCGTCACCGACGGACACCACGTTGGACGAGTTGCTCGGGGCGTCCTGGAGGTACTGGACGAGCGAGAAGTCACCGCCGGGGAAGTTCGACTCGATCGTCCGGCCGATCTCCTGCTGGCCCTGGTTGTCCGCGAACCACACGGAACCCGCCGGGCCGCAGTGCCCGGCGGTGAGTATGAACTCGTTCTCGCCGTCGGTCACATTGAAGCCGATCGAACAGCGACCGCCCGTGCCGAAGATCGGCTGGGCGCCGTTGAGCCGCATCGTGTACGCGCCCCCGGTGCGCTCCATCCGTACGGACCCGCCGATTTCCTCGGCCAGACCCGTCAGTTCCCTCCAGTCCTTGGCGGACACTGTGCTGTCGGCCCGCACCACGACCTCGTTGGACGAGGGGTCGATCGCCCAGGAGGTGCCCGACACCCGGGGCGCCGAACGCAGCGCCTCCGTAGCGGACTTGAGATCCTCCGCGCTGTACTCGACCATCTTGGCGCGAGCCCCCGCCTGCTTGACCTCGGCCGCCGCCTCCTCGTCGGTGACCGCGACGACGGGGCTGCCGTCGTCGGCGATCCAGCTCCCCGCCGTACGGGAGGAGCCGAGCTCTTCCACCAGACCCGAGCCGGTGCCGGACGCCGCCAGCACCGAACTCCGGGTCGCGGGCGGCGAGGTGGCGGGTTCGGTCGCCATCGCCGCCTGCGTGACCATCAGGCCTCCGCAGAGCACTCCACCGATGGCTGTCAGCCGTGCCACTCGCTTCACGACTCGTCGTCGTGCGTGCCTCATTACCTGGCTCCCGAACCCCGTCCGACACGGCGTCAACACCGAGAGGACGTCCGGTTTTTGAGCGCCCTCCTTCTATACGTGCGGCGGTGGGCGCGTGTTCACCAGTCGGCGTCGACAAAACCCAACGTCCGGTTCATGGCGATCGCCCTCGCGTTGGCGGGATGATGCAGCGTACGGACGATGCTGACCCCGCACATCCCGGCGAACCCGATGCCGAAGGTCTTCATGGCCACCGAGATGCCCCGGCCCCGGTGGCAGGCCCGCACCCCCGTCATCTCGTTGAACACGAACCCGGACTTCCGCCGGTCCGACGTCGCCGCCATCCCGATCCACCGGTCACCGTCGATCGCCAGCACCACACCGCGCGGATCGTAGGCGGGCACCTCGAAACGGAGCCGGTGGTACTCGTCGTAGTCGAAGAACTCGCCGCGCCCCGGGATGTCCGCCGAGCACTCCTTGTTGAGTTCGTAGAGCGCCCGGCGGTGCTCCGGGGTGTCGCCGAGCTCGGAGAGCGTCGTCAGCCGGATGCCGGAGGTACGGCACTTGTCGACGTACGGCTGGAAACGCGCCAGATCGAAGTCGGTGACGTCCAGTTGCAGCCTGACCCAGTCGATCGTCATCAGCGCTTGCCTCCCACTCCGCAGTACATGGCAACTTCTTCCGGCTCCCCCGCCCGGGAGCCATCGCCGGCCTCCCGGCGCCAGCGGGAACACGACACGATCCCCGGATCGAGAACGTCAAGGCCGTCGAAGAAACGGGCGACCCCCTCCGGAGTGCGCTGCGTGATCCGCGGGGTGCCGTGCGCGTTCCACCAGGCGACCGCGGCGTCCACCTCGGTCAGTCCCGGAGCGGTGATGGTGTGCGAGAGCACCAGATGGCTGCCCGGGGGCAGCGCGTCGACGAGCCGGCGCACGATGCCGTACGGGTCCTCGTCGTCCCCGATGAAGATCACCACGCCGAGCAGCAGCAGGGCGACCGGACGGCCGAAGTCGAGGGTTCGCGCGGCTTGTTCGAGGATCGAGTCGACATTGCGCAGATCCGCGTCGACATGGTCGGTACGGCCCTCGGGCGTGCTCGTCAGCAGGGCCCGGGCGTGCGCCAGGACCAGCGGGTCGTTGTCGACATAGACGATCCGCGCGTCCGGGGCGATGCGCTGGGCAACCTCGTGGGTGTTCTCTGCCGTCGGCAGCCCGGTCCCGATGTCCAGGAACTGGCGGATCCCCACCTCGGCGGTCAGATGACGCACGGCCCGCCCCAGGAACTCCCGGTCCGCCCGGGCGTATTCGCAGATGGTCGGATGCAGCCGGCGTATCTCGTCCCCGGCCGCCCGGTCGACCTCGTAGTAGTCCCCACCGCCGAGCCAGTAGTTCCAGATCCGCGCCGAGTGCGGCCGCGTGGTGACGATGCGGCGGTTCAACGACGAGGAGGGGAAGTCCGAGGCTGCCGGGTTGTCCGTCACGGCATCAGCTCCTGGATCTTCGGTGATCTTCTGTGGAGATGCATAGTCAACGCGCAATGTAGACCCGACGGTTGGTCTTCGCCGCCACTTCGGCGATCTTCGCAGCCGCCAGGTGCGGTCGGTGCCCCCGGCCGTGCATCTCGCGCAGGAAGTGAACGATCGTCGAGACCCCTCTACCAATCAGTAACTTTCAGGTAGTCTCCCGGCCACTCATGGACATGACCATGACGAGCGCGGTGATGGTTCGACCAACCTCGCCGCTTTGACTTGAGAAGGGGACGAACATGACAGCAAGCGGTGCGGGGCGCCGTCTCACGACGGTCGCGGCGGTGGCGGTGCTCGGTATCGGCGGGTCGGTCACCGCCGCCGTTCCGGCGGCCGCGGCGCCGGCCGAGGCGGCGGTGAGCGCGGCCGCGGCCGCCGAGGTCGACTACGCGACCTGGCAGAAGGACGTGAAGGCCGTCATCGACACGGCGACGCCCTATGTGGAGCGGCGCACCGCGAACGCCTCCGGCCAGAAGCTCGCCATCGTCTTCGACATCGACAACACCACGCTGGAGACGCACTACACGCCCTGGTACCAGCTGCCCACCCCGGCGATGAAGCCCTCCCTGGAGCTGGCCGAGTACGCCAAGTCCCGTGGTGTGGACGTCTTCTTCGTCACCGCCCGCCCGGGCATCATCGAGAGCGTCACCGAGTGGAACCTGGAGACGGTCGGCTACCCCGTCGACGGCCTCTACGTGCGTGACCTGCCCGACCTGTTCGCCGAGGTCTCCGCCTACAAGACCGCCTCGCGCGCGGACATCGAGTCGGACGGCTACACGATCATCGCCAACGTCGGCAACAACACCACCGACCTGGTCGGCGGCCACGCCGAGCGCACCTTCAAGCTCCCCGACTACGACGGCCTGCTCGACTGACGATCCATAGGGCTTCACCGCCTCGTCGTCACCCGGGTGTACGGCCGCCGGTCACCGCCGGCGGCCGTACACCTAGACTCGCGCCATGGCCGATGTCACCTCGCTCGACGCGCTCGCCGGCGGCAAGTACCTGCTGATCACCACCTACCGCAAGAACGGCACCGCGGTCCCGACCCCGGTCTGGGTGGTACGGGACGGTGACGCGCTCGGGATCTGGACCGTCGCGGGCTCGTGGAAGGTCAAACGCATCCGCAACCGGGCCGATGTCCTCGTCGGCCCCTGCGATCTGCGCGGCAACCCCACCGGTGACTCCGTCCCCGGCCGCGCCGAGATCCTCGACGCGGCCGGCTCCGCCCGCTACCGCCGCCTCATCGCCCGCAAGTACGGCGTCCTCGGCCGCCTCACCCTCCTCGGCAGCCGACTGCGCAGGGGCGCGGACGGAACGGTCGGCGTCCGCGTCACGCTGACGAAGTGAGTCCCTGTAACCCCTGTCGCCCCTGTCAGGCGTAGAACGGGCCGGGAGTGCTCCAGGTCGTCGAGCCGAAGACGTTCGGGTCGTCGATGGTGACCTTCACGTTCGTCACCTTGAGCCCGTACTGGGTCGCCGTCATCCCCTCCGGGCAACTCACCTCCACCGCCGGGAAGTTGACGAAGAACGGCGGGCCGAAGTCCTGGTCGGGGTAGGTGCGGAACTGGCGGAGCAGCCAGTTGCTGTCCGGTTCGTAGTACACCGGCGACAGCGGCTGCTGTTCGGTGCGGACGACGAAGCTCGTGTCGTGGTCGAAGCTGCCGTCGGGCCGCAGGCAGCCGAAGGTGCGGGCCGTGTCGGCGTAGGCGGCGAAGTAGCCCCCGGTGCTGCTCAGTCCGGCGAGGTAGCCCGGCTGGTTGCGGACGTTGTGCAGCCGGACACCGAGCCCGAAGCCACCGCAGCCCGGTGTCGCCCAGTACTGATGGTACCGCAGCAGGCACTGGCGGTCACCGGAGGAGGCGTTCGGATCAGGGTTGTAGGGCTGGGGAACAACGGCTCGGCGGAACTCCACGGTCGCCGAGATGCCCCCTTCGGTGGGCGCCGGAATCTCGACCGTGTCGCTCGCCCGGGCCGCACCCGGCCCGGCGAGGACGAGCCCGGCCCCCGCGAGTAAGGCGACGGTCAGTCTTGCCAGTACTGCGCGCATGCTGCGCATATGTCGGATACCCCCTCGTGCACCAGGTGCACGCTCAGACAAACGGTGACATGAGCACGCTACTGGCGCAGGGGGCGCTCACTCGCCCAAACGCCCCAACCCTCACAAACGGAACGGTCTCAGCGGTCGTTCGCGTGCCCCGTCCGCCATGCCCACGCGGCGATCTCCACGCGGTTCCGGGCGGCGAGCTTCAGCTGGATGCTGGCGAGGTGCGTCTTCACCGTGGAGAGGGAGACGAACATCGACGCGGCGATCTCGGCGTTCGTGTGTCCGAGGGCCACGAGGCGTACGACGTCGAGTTCGCGGTCGGTCAGCGGCTCCTGCGGACGCGGGGCCTCGGGGCCGGCGGCCGCCGCGTCCGCCTCCGCCGTGACGTGCTTCAGCAGCCGGACCGTCACCGACGGCGACACCAGCGAGTCGCCCACCGCGGCCGCCCGCACCGCCTCGGCCAGCAGCGTCGGCCCGGAGTCCTTCAGCAGAAAGCCGCAGGCACCGCCGCGGAGCGCCCCGTAGACGTACTCGTCCAGGTCGAACGTGGTCACCACGACGACCCGCATGGGATCGGCGACACCGGGGCCGGCCAGCAGCCGGGTGGCCTCCAAGCCGTCCAGCTTGGGCATACGAATGTCCAGCAGGCACACATCGGGCCGCACCTCGCGGGCCAGCCGCACGGCCGTCTCGCCGTCGGCGGCCTCGGCGACGACGGTGATGTCCGGCTGCGCGTCGAGGAAGAAGCGGAAGCCGGTGCGGACCATGTCCTGGTCGTCGGCGATCAGGACGCGGATCGGGCTGCGGTCGGTCATGGTCGCATCATGCCGGTCAAGTGTGCGGGGAGCCTAATAGCTCGGTCGGGTTTGTGGGATGGCGGCTGCGGGTTGTGTGTGGCTGGTCGCGCCCACGCGGCGGAGCCGCATATCGATACAGCCCCGCGCCCCTTTGGGGGCTGCGCCCCCATCGAGGCGGCGCGGGGGCTCGCCTCGGCCGAATGGCCGGGCTTCACCGTCCGCCGGGCGCCGTCCCTCGGCCGTACGGCCGATACGTCGGACACCTGGGCTGCCTACTGTGAGCGGCGTGAACCTCACGCACGACATCCGCGTCCCCGCGAGCGACGACGCCGACCGGCCGGGCCGGAAGCCGCGGTCGGGCTGCCTGCGTACCGGCGGCATCGCCATGGTGGTCCTGTTCTGCATCGGCGACGTACTACTGCAGGGCACGAGCCATGCGCCCGTCTGGCCGCAGTTGCTCCTGCTCGCCATCGGGCTGGCCGCGCTGCTGTGGCCCGTCGCCCGGCGGCCCGCATGGCTCACTCCGGCCGTGCGGACCGGACTGCCGCCGCTCGCGGCCCTCGCGTACGTGGTGATCCTCGTCGGCGCAGGCAGGCCGGGGGCCTTCGGCCCGGGCGAGGCGCTGCTGCTGTTGTGCCTGCTGGTGGTCGCCGTCCGGACGTGTCCACCCCGGTGGGCGCTGGTGTGCGGAGCGCTCAACGGCATCGCCGTGCTCGCGCTGACGCTGCCGTACTTCGCTCTCGACCCCGACGACGGCGGCACCTTCGGGGCGGCGTTCGTGCTCCTGCTGCTGGTCGGCAGCGCGGCGGGACTGTCCGCCTACGTCCGCACCCTGGACAACCGGCGGACGGCCGCCGTCACGGAGATCCGCCGCGCCGAGCGGGTCTCCATGGCCGCCGACCTGCACGACTTCGTGGCCCACCACGTCACAGGGATCCTGGTGCAGGCCCAGGTCGCGCGGATGATGGCCGGCACCGAGCCCGAGCGAAGCGAGATGGGGGTCCCCCCGGACGAAGTCTGGGGGAGGCTGGACCCTGTCCTCGCGGGCATCGAGCGCGCGGCCACCGAGGCGCTTGCCTCGATGCGCCGTACGGTCGGGGTGCTGCGCGAGCACGAGGACGACCAGGCCGATGCCGCCGACCGGCGCCCGGTCGGCGACCTGGCGGGCATCTCCGAGCTCGTACGCGGCTTCGACGGCGTCGGCGGTGTCGACGGACACACGGCGCGGCTGGACCACGACCCGTCCGTCCCCGACGACCTGCCGCACGAGGTGCAGGCCGCCGCCTTCCGTGTGGTGCAGGAGTCTCTGACCAATGTCCGCCGGCACGCCGCCGACGCCACCGAGGTCACCGTCTCCCTCCGCTACGGCCGCGGCGACCTGGAGGTCTCGGTGCGCGACGACGGCCGGGGCGGTGCCCGGCTCCCGGAGGCGGCCCGGGGCGGCGGCTTCGGGCTCGTCGGCCTCACCGAACGCGTCACTCAACTCGGCGGCCGAATTCAGGCCCGCGCGCGTGAGGTCGGCCCCGGCTGGGAGGTCGTCGCCGTACTCCCGGCCACTCCGGCGGCCGCGAGGTGAGCTGAACCTCCGGGGCGGACTTCCCGTATCTCCTCACGGGGATGGCGGGAGACCGCGTGCACGGAAGGAGATCAGCGTGTCGATACCGCCCGAACCGGGGCAGACGACGAAACGCCGCACGATCGAGCCCACCTACGTCATGCGCCGACGCCGGACCGAGGCCCTGGCGGAGCTGCTGCGTGAGATGGAGCTGTACAAGGGGACGACCGCCCCGAACGACGAGTACGAAACCGTCGCCGTACCCCCGGTCACGGACGCGACCCCGCCCCCGGCGCGGGCGACCCCGCACCCGCCTGCGCCCCCGGCGCGCGAGCGGATCCTGCCCCGGCAGGAGGAGTACGAGACCGAGGAGCTGCCCCCGGTCATGGTCGGCGAGGACTTCGGCGCCGACGAGGTCGTCACCGGCGGGCGGCGGCCGCGGCGGCGCCCGGCACCCGGCGGCGGCAGCACGGGGCTCAAGCGCGCCGCGGTGATCGTCAGCGTCGGCGCGGCCGCCCTCATCGGCTTCGGCGCCGCCCTCCTCGTACCCGGCGGAGACAAGGAAACCGAGGCGAAGAACCCCACCCCGCCCCCGTCGGCCCCCGCGACCTCCGCCCCGGCCCGGAACGACGCCGTCGACCCCGACGGCCCCGGCACCCTCCGCGAGGGCGACACCGGCCCCGAGGTCACCGAACTCCAGGAACGGCTGCGCCGCATCCCCAACGTGTACGACGACGGCCCCACCTCGGGCCAGTACGACGTCGTACTCAAGGAGGCCGTGGCCCGCTTCCAACTCTGGTACGGCATCCGCGGCGACGAGACCGGCGTCTACGGCAATGACACACGCCAGGACCTCGAATCCCGCACCACCCTCTAGCCGCGCTGCGAGGCCTGGACCCCGTACGCCGTGGGGGTATCCGGGTTGTTGCCCCGCCCTGAACGGACCATCCTTGCCATATGGTGACGAAGGGGTCGGGTTCGTCCTCGGCTGCCCCGGGCGGTGACGCGATGGCCGTGGTCGACGCGTACGGCCTCGTCTCGGGGTGGAGCGAGGGCGCGCGGCGGCTCACCGGGTGGGCGGCGGAGGAGGTGACCGGGCGACCGGCGGCGGAGCTGATCGACGGTGATGTCCCGGCCGCCCGGCGCGCGCTGCTGGCGTTCGGCGACGCGCTGGTGACCCTGCGGTACCGGGACGGGCGGCGCCAGAAGATGGCGCTGCGGATGTGCCCGCTGTGGGGCGAGGACGGCCGGCGGCGTGGCTTGGTCGTCAGCGCGAACCCGAACCCGGACGAACGGGGCCTCGGCGAGCTGGCCTTCAGACAGGCGTCGATGGCCATGTCCGTCTTCGACACCGGGCAGCACTATCTGCGGATGAACGACTGGGCGTGCATGGTCATGGGGCAGCCCGAGGCGGAGTTCCGGCACCGCTACTTCCTCGACACCGTGGAGGACGCCGAGCACAGCCGTGGCTATCTGCGCCATATGGAGATCGTCGTGGAGACCGGACAGCCGGTCCACTACGAGAGCTGGACCCGTTCGCCGTCCGGTCGGCGCATGCACGCCTGGACCACCCAGATGTGGCCTCTGCGGAACCACGCCGGAGAGCTGGTGGGTACGGGGAACGTGTCGTTCGACAGCAGCGAGCAGTTCTGGGCGCGCCAGCGCCTGGCGATCCTCAACGAGGCCGCCGGGTCCATCGGCACCAAGCTCGACGTCATCCAGACCGCCCATGAACTCGCCGACCTGGTGGTGCCCCGGCTCGCCGATTTCGCCAGCGTCGACCTGCTGGAGTCCGTCCTCCAGGGCGAGGAACCCGAGACGGTCCCGATGGACAGCGGTGTGCAACTGCGCAGGGCCGCCCACCAGTCCCGTACCCCCGGTGTCCCGGAAGCGGCGATCGGCCTCGGCGCCGCCGATGTCTACCCCGCCTCCTCGCCACCCGCCCGCGCCCTGCTCACCGGCGAAGCCGTGCTCACCCGGACCGGCGATCACAACCTCGACACCTGGTTCGCCCGGCACGACGCCCGCTCGGCCAAACTCCGGGAGGCCGAGGACCACGACCTGTCCCTCATGGCGGTACCCCTGGTCGCCCGCGGCACCACCCTCGGCGTGGCCGTCTTCGTCCGCATGCTGACCCCCGAGTCCCCCGACGCCTTCGACCAGTACGACGTCTCCCTCGCCGAGGAACTCTCCAGCCGCGCGGCCGTCTGCGTCGACAACGCCCGCCGCTACACCAGGGAACGCACCACCGCGCTCGCCCTCCAGCGCAGCCTGCTGCCCAAGGCGATGGCCGGACAGGCGGCCGTCGAGTTCGCCTCCCGCTATCTGCCGGCGCTGTCGCAGGCCGGCGTGGGCGGCGACTGGTTCGACGTGATCCCGCTGTCCGGAACCCGGGTCGCGCTGGTCGTCGGCGACGTCGTCGGCCACGGCATCCGCGCCTCCGTCACCATGGGCCGGCTGCGTACGGCCGTGTGGGCGCTGGCCGACGTCGACCTGCCGCCGGACGAGCTCCTCACCCACCTCGACGACCTCGTCGAGCGCCTGGCGGCCGGCGACGGCACGGGCAGCGAGGAGATCGGCGCCACCTGTCTGTACGCGGTGTACGACCCGGTCGCCCGCACCTGTGCCATGGCCTCCGCCGGACATCCGCCGCCCGTGGTCCTACGCCCCGACGGCAGCGTCGAGGTCATCGAGGTGGCGGCCGGACCGCTGCTGGGCGTCGGCGGACTTCCCTTCGAGGCCACGGATTTGGAGCTGCCCGAGGGCTCGGTCCTCGCCCTCTACACGGACGGTCTGGTCGAGGCCCGGGACCGGGATGACGACACCGGCACCGCCGCCCTGTGCGCCACCCTGCAACGGTCGGTGGGCAGTCTGGAGAGCGCCTGCGACAGCGTCCTCAAGGAGCTGCTGCCCGACACGCCCGCCGACGACGTGGCCCTGCTGATCGCCCGCACCCGCGCCCTCGACGCCGAACAGGTGGCCGTGTGGAACCTGACCGACGACCCGGCGCTGGTCGCCAACGCACGCAAACTCGCCACCGAGCAGCTCACCCGCTGGGGCCTGGAGGAGTCGGTCTTCGTCACCGAACTCGTGGTCAGCGAACTCGTCACCAACGCCATCCGCTACGGCGGCGCCCCCATCCAGCTGAGGCTCATCCGCGACCGCACCCTCATCTGCGAGGTCTCCGACGCCAGCAGCACCTCACCCCATCTGCGCCGGGCCCGCACCTTCGACGAGGGCGGCCGCGGCCTGCTGCTCGTCGCCCAGCTCACCGACCGCTGGGGCAGCCGCCCGAGCGGCGTCGGCAAGACGATCTGGGCGGAGCAGGCACTGCTGCCGAGCCTGTGAGCACAGCTGTTGGGGCGCGCCTGTGAAAACGACTGTTGGGGGCAGCCGCAGCCACCCCCAACAGCCTTACGTGGGAAGCGAGTTACTTCTTCCGCAGGCGCACCGACACACCACGTGCCGTGAAGACCTGCTCGGCCGTCCAGCCCTCCTCGGCGACGCTGACCTCGGCGAACCGGCCCTGCACCGCCCGCGCCTCGATGACCGCCACCTTGCTGCCGTCACGCGGCGCCTGCTCGGAGTCGAAGCGGATGACCAGCTTGCTGCCCTTCTCCAGGACCGCGCGCCCGTCCACCACGAGGGCGGCGTCGGCGCCCCGGTCCAGCGTCACGTCGAGGACACCGGCCTGCGCGTACCCGCCGCGGACCCGGACGGTGTGGTCGCCCGTGCGCAGGGTGCCGCCCGCCACCTTCACGTCACCGCGGCCGAAGGCCTCCTTCGAGCCCGCGGCGAGCACACCCGCCTGCACGGTGGTGCCGCCCGTGTACCGGTTGGAGCCGGCCAGCGTCAGCGTGCCGCTGCCACCCTTCACGAGACCGCCGGAGCCGGAGATGTCGTTGCGCCAGGTGTCGGCCGCGTGGAAGCCGCCGAGCGCGGCGTCCATCGTGACGGTGACGTCCGAGCCGAAGGCGCCGTACGCGTCCGCCGCCGCGAACAGGTTGAGCCGTCCCCACTGCTCCCAGCCGTCCAGCAGCACATACCCGGACGGCAGCGCGGTCGTGCGCAGCACCTCGCGCCGCTGCGCCGCGTCGAGGTACGGCAGCCGCGTCTCCAGCAGGACCTCGGCGCCCTTCGGCACGGTCAGGTCCTCGGAGCGGCCCTTCCGGGTCAGCACGTACGTCAGCTTCGGCTCGACCAGGCGCGCGTTGGCCCTGCGGTCGGCGTACGGGTCGCTGTCGGTGTCGGCCGAGTGCGCGTACGCGTACAGCGTGTCGGCGGTGGTGCCCGTCTTCGCCCGCAAGTACTCGGCGGCCTGCTTGACCGCGGCGGCCTTCAGCTCGGCGTTCTTCGGGTCGGCGAGCGCGGCGGCGGCCAGGGCCGTGGCCATGACGCGACCGCCGATGACGTCGAGCGCGGAGTGCATGCCGGAGACGATCCGGTCGTGGCTCGCCTCGAAGGCGCGGGTCACCAGCTCCTGGAAGCGCTCCGGTACGGCATAGGCGTAGGCCAGGGCCGCCAGGTGGAGGGCGTTGGTGTGACCGCTGGGGAAGCCGCCGTCCGTGGCCGCGTCCTCGCCGCGCTGCCGCAGCAGCTGGGGGGCGACGATGACGTCGGAGTCGTACACCGGGAACCCGAACTCGTCGGTCTTGCCGGTGTCGACGACCTCGCTGTTCTCGTTCATCCGCCAGGGGCGCGGGTACTGGTAGGAGAACTTGGCCGGGTTGCTCGACGCGAACGGTCCACGCACGGTGTTGACGAGCTCGGCCACCTTCCCGAGCTCGGACGTGGTCGAGCCGGCGCCGTTCGCGGATCCGGCGGGGGCGTCGGCGGGGACGGAGTCGCTGATCTTGCCCGCCGGGGTGCCGTCCGGGGCGGAGGTGATCGCGGTGACCGCCTTGGCGCCCGTCCGGTACAGCTCCGCGAGGGGGCCGAGACCGCTGATCACCGAGTAGCTCTGGTGCTGCCGGTCGGTGATGAACGCCTCGCGCGCCTGCGCCTCGGTGCGCCGGGCGGTGACACGCACGCTGTACAGCATGTTGGCGCGCGACACCTCCGGCATGAGCGGGGTGCCGGTGTTCCAGGCGTCCCCGGTCTTCCATATCTCCGCGAAGCCGCCAAGGGCACGGACGACCGCGTTGGTCTCGGGGGTGAGATTCGCAGTGATGTTGGTGGTGTAGTCGTCCACGAACGGCTTGAACCCGGTCGCGGCCTTGCTCTCGGCCCCGGAGGCCTGCCATACGGTCCCGAGAGTCGGAGCGGCGATCAGGCCGGCCGAGACGCCGAAGGAGGTCCTGAGGAAGACGCGCCGGTTGAGCCTGTGTTGCCCGGCAGATGACGGCATGGAATGCCGCTCCTTTCGCGGTGGGGTGATCGTGCGGGCTGAGCGTGTGCTTGACGTGTGACCGGTTGATGTCCGGTCGGCGACGGATCTGTGATCAGGGGGTGACCGGTCGGAGGAGAGATCGTGCGAGCGCCACCGCCCCCTCGACCGGCGGTACTTGCAGGGGACGTGGCCGTGCGGCGGGCACGGAGTCGGCCAGCGCGGTGGCGAAGGCCGAGTACAGGGCGGGCCGGCGCAGGATCGTACTGCCGGCGACCACCACGTCGTCCACGGCGACCCCGCGCGAGGCGAGCCGCCCGACGAGCGAGGCGAGCGCGCGACCCCCGTCGGTGATCACCCGGTGGGCGAGGACGGAACCCTCCTCGGCGGCCTCGAACACCACGGGCGCGTGCCGCCCCCAGTCGGCGGACACCTCCGTGGCGCTCTCCAACGCCCCGCCCAGGGCCGGGACTTCGCCCACCCCGAACGCGGCGACGAGCCGGTGGGCCAGTGCGCCGGGTGCTTCGCCCCGGTCGTGGGCCGCCCAGACGGCGCGGGCCGCCTCGCGGACCAGACCGGCACCGCCGCCCTCGTCACCGAGGACCGCGCCCCAGCCACCGACCTGGACCGAGGTCCCGTCGGGCAGCCTGCCGACGGCCACCGAACCGGTACCGGCGACCAGGCCGACCCCCTGGCCCAATCCGGCGGCGGGGACGAGCAGTTCGGCGTCGCCCACGATCAGACACGGCACCTGAAGCCGTTCCTGGAGGGCGAGCCGTATCCCCTCGCACTGCCGCGGGGTTTCGCAGGCGTGCGCACCGACGGCCACGGCGGCCGGGACGGTGTGCGCGGGCAGCACCTCCCCGACCAGCGCCGCCAGCCACGCGGCGGCGGACGCCGGGTCGTGCGGCCGCCAGCCACGGCTCGGGCGCACATGGTCGGCCACACAGTCCGTCCCCGTGACGGCACGGAGACAGGTCTTGGTGCCGCCCACGTCGATACCGACGGCGGCCGGGGTGGAGTCCAGCACGGGGTCTCTTTCGTCGTTGCGATGCGATGGCGCCGCGACGGCGGGCGAGCCGTGTCCGGACACGCGGAAAGAAAGTCTGTCGGGAAGCCCCGGGACGGGCCTCTGCTGGTGCGGCAGGCGAGTACCGCTTGACTTCGTTAGGAAATTAACTAACGAATAGAGGGGCGTCAAGCGGTCCGGAACCGGAAACCGAGACGATTCCGAGCGGCCGGCCGCCGCGGTACGACTGGGGAGAACATGAACCTGAGCGAGAGCGCCCGCGCCGTGTTCGCCGTACTGGCCGAGGCGGGCACCGCGACCCGCCCCCAGCTGGCGGCGGGGGCCGGGCTGTCCAAACCGACGGTCTCCTCCGCCGTGGCCGAACTGGAGGCCGCCGGCCTGGCCGCCTGCTCGGGCACCGCCTCCGGCGGCACCGGCCGTTCCGCCGCCGTCTACGGCCTCGGCCCGGCCGCCGGTGCCGTGCTCGCCGTCGACCTCGGCCCCAGCCGGACCCAGGTGCGCGGCTGTGCCCTGGACGGCACCCTGCTCGCCCAGGGCACCGGCTCCCGACCGGACGCCGCAGGGGTCGTCTCCGACATCCTCGCGCAGCTTCCGGAGGGCGCTCCGCTGCGGGCCGTCGTCGTGGCCGTCGGCGACGTCACCATCCAGGCCGGGGAGGGGGAGCGCCCCGCGACCGCCAAGGCGGGCCCCGCCTTCGACGCCATGGCCGTCGCCCTGCCATCAGGTGTGCCGGTCCACCTGGAGAACAACGTCAACTGCGCCGCCCTCGCCGAACTCCACGAGGGCGCGGCCCGGGGCCGGGACACCTTCGGCTACCTGCGCATCGGCGTCGGTATCGGCCTGGGTGTCGTCATAGGCGGCCAGGTGTTGCGCGGCGCCAACCACGCCGCCGGTGAGGTCGCCCGACTGCCCTACCCCTGGGACGAGGACCGCCAGCCACGCCACGAGGGCCTGGAGGCCCATCTCGGCGCACGCTCCCTGTTGCGCCGGGCCTCCGACGCCTGGTGCGACGGTGACGGCCCCCGACCGCGTACCGTGGAGCGGCTCTTCGCTCTCGCCGACGGGGGGCACACCACCGCCCACGCGGTCGTCGGCCATCACGCCGCCGAGATCGGTCGGCTCGCCGCCGCGGCGACCGCCGTCCTCGACCCCGGCCTCATGATCCTCGGCGGAGACGTCGGCTCGAACCCGCAGCTCCTGCCCGGTGTACGCGCCGAACTGGCCAGGCTCAGCTGGCCCACCGAGGTCGTGAGCAGCGCCCTCGGCGGCAGCGGCACCGTCCTCGGGGCCACCGAGCTGGCCGTGGCCCGCGGAATCCAAACCGTGACCGAGGGGGTGCCGGTGAAGCATTGACGGACTCCACCCGCTTCTGCCAATGTCCGGACAAGCGCTTTCTAAGTCGGCCGGGACGCCGGCTTGGAGCGAGCGTCCCGCCCGTACTCGACGTACGGCAACCGCACGAGGGCGTGCCCGTGCGGCGACGGCCATGACGGCCGGGGACCCTTGCCCGTTCAGGGCGACGCGGCCGGGCGAGGCCGCGCCCCCGGAAAGCGACTTTTCCTGCAAGATGCACCAGTGCCGCCTCGGTCGGCGCCGTGCTCCGTCCCCTGCGACGAAAAAGGGATCGAAGATGATCAATGTAGGTGTGCGGCGCTCCCGCCGACTCGGCCGCGGCGGTATACGCCGCGTGGTTCCCCTCGCTGCCGTGGCCACGGCAGGTGCCCTGCTGCTCTCCGCCTGCGGCTCGGGATCCGAATCGGGCGGGACCTCCAAGTCGCTGACGTTCTGGATCTCCACGGTTCCGGGGCAGGACGCGGGCTGGAAGAAGATGGTGGCGCAGTACGAGAAGGAAACCGGCGTCAAGGTCAAGCTCGTCAACATCCCCTACGACGGCTACACGACGAAGCTGCGCAACTCCGCGCAGGCGAACTCGCTGCCCGACGTGGCGGCCGTGCCGGCGCTCGACCCGATCTGGTCGAACAAGCTGATCGACCTCAGCTCCATCGCCGACAACAAGACCAACAAGATCAACGCCAACTTCGTGGCCAAGGATTCGTCCGGGAAGGTGCTGTCCATCCCCTCGGACGTCACCGCGTCCGGCATGTTCATCAACAAGTCGCTCTTCGAGAAGGCCGGCGTCTCCTACCCGACCTCGCCCGACAAGACCTGGACCTGGACCGAGTTCATCAAGGCGGCGGACGAGGTCCGGGAGAAGACCAAGGCCAAGTACTCCCTGACCTTCGACCAGTCGCCGTCCCGGCTGCGCGCCATGGTGTACGAGATGGGCGGCAAGTACGTCCACGCCGACGACTCCGGCAAGTTCTCGGTGGACGCGGCGACCAAGAAGGCCGTGAACACCTTCGTCGGATGGAACGACGACAAGACCATGCCGAAGTCGGTGTGGACCAGCGGCGCCGACCCGTCGGCCATGTTCCAGAGCGGTGACGTCGTCGCCTACTGGTCCGGCGTGTGGCAGGTCGCCGCCTACGCGGAGAGCATCACGAAGTTCGAGTGGGCGAGCGTCCCGACTCCCGCCCAGCCGGTGCAGGCCAGTGACGTCAACAGCGGCGGCATGACGGTCGGCTTCAACAACAACGCCGACGCGGCCGCCGCCGCGAAGAAGTTCCTGTCCTGGCTGTACGAGCCCGACCACTACAAGGCGCTGTGCGAGGCCTCCGGCTTCCTGCCGGTCGAGAGCGGTCTGAACCCGAAGTACCCCTTCAAGTCCGAGGCGGCGCAGGCGGCGTTCAAGCTCTACAACGAGTCCATCCCGCTCTACGACCCGATCTCCGGCTACTTCAACAGCGCGCAGACGAACTGGGTGCTGAAGGGCAAGAGCCTCGCCGACGACCCGACCAAGGCGGAGCTCGGCAAGGCGATCAACGGCGAACAGTCGGCCGACAAGGCCCTGCAGAACATCGTGGACGGCTACAACCAGCAGGTCGGCGGCTGAACGTAGGCCGGCGGGCCGGGCGGCGGGGTCGAGCCCTCGCCGCCCCGCCCGGGCGCCCGGCCCATGCCGGCCTCATGGTGTGAGCCCCAGGAATCCATTCCACCAGCACGGAGTCAGGAAGATGACAAAACGCGCCTCGGACGTGTCCGCGAGCCCGCCCAGGAGACGCAGTAAGTACACCCTTGCGCCGCTCGTCCTCATCGCGGCCAATGTCGTGCTCTTCGCGCTGTTCTTCCTCTGGCCGGCGGTGATCGGGCTCGTCTACTCCTTCACGAACTACACGGGCGTAGGGGCGTTCCAGTTCGTCGGACTGGACAACTACCAGAAGCTGCTCGGGGACTCGACCTTCTACGCCGCGACGACCCGCACGCTGCTGTACACCGTGCTCTTCGTTCCCCTGAACTTCGTGTTGTCGCTGCTCATCGCCAACGTGCTGGTGAGCAAGCACGCCAAGGGCGCGTCGGTCGCCCGCGTCTTCTTCTTCATCCCGTGGCTGCTGTCGCCCATCATCGTGGGTGTCCTGTGGCGATGGCTGTTCGGTGAGAACTTCGGACTGGTCAACTACCTCATCGAGAAGGTCGGCGGAAGCGCCGTTCCGTGGCAGTCGAACGCGGACCTGTCACTGATAGTGGTCGTGGTGGCGGCAGCCTGGGCCTGGACGGGCTTCTCCATGCTGCTGTTCATCGCGGCGATCAAGAACGTACCGACGTCGTACTACGAGGCGGCCGCGCTCGACGGCGCCGGTCCGTGGCGCCAGTTCTTCAGCATCACCCTGCCGAGCATCGCCCCCACGTCCTTCATCGTCATCCTGCTCAACACGATCCACGCGATGAAGGAATACGCGGTGTTCGCCTCCCTCAACAACGGCGGACCCGGAACGTCGAACAACCTGCTTGTCCAGTACATCTACCAGACGGGGTTCAAGACGGGCCAGATTGGCTACGCGAGCGCCGCGTCGTTCGTGCTCATGCTCATCCTGATGGTCGTCGCGATGATCCAGATGATGGTCAACCGGCGGGTGGAGAACCGATGACAACCACAGACACACTGCGCAAGGTCGACGCCGATTCCGTGCCGGCCGTCTCCAGGAAGCGGCCCCGCGGCGCGGCAAGCGGTGGGCTTCGGCGCGCGATTCCCGCGACGACTCTGCTGTGGGTCCTGGCGGGCCTCTACGGGGTGCCGGTGCTCTGGTTCGTCCTCAGCTCCTTCAAACCGGCGGGAGACCTGTTCTCCCTTCCGCTGACGCTGTTCCCGGACGACCCCACCGTGTCGGGTTACAAGGAAGCGTGGGCAAGCGCCAACTTCTCCCAGTACTTCATCAACACGACCATCGTGTGTGTGATCGCGACGATCCTCACGGTGGGAGTCAGCTGCTGCACCGGGTACGCGCTGGCCAAGTACGACAACAAATGGCTCAAGGCCTTCTTCGTCTGCATCCTGGCCACCACGATGCTGCCGGCCGAGGTCATGCTCGCCCCGCTGTTCCTGGTCGTCCGCGACCTCGGCCTCTACAACTCGCTCGTCGGCATCATCCTCCCGGCCCTGCTCACCGCGACCGGGTGCTTCATGTTCCGCCAGTTCTTCCTGACGGTCCCCGACGAGCTCATCGAGGCCGCCCGCATCGACGGGGCGCGTGAGCTGTCGATCTTCCTGAGGATCATGGTGCCGATCTCCCGGCCCATCATGCTGACGCTCGCCATCCTGTCGTTCCAGTGGCGCTGGAACGACTACATCTGGCCGCTGCTGATGCTCAACGACCCCGAGAAGTTCACCGTGCAGATCGGCATCCAGAGCCTCGTCGGCGCGCAGAACATCAACTGGTCGGTGCTGCTCGGCGGTTCGGTCATCTCCATGGTTCCGCTGATCGTCGTCTTCCTGGTGTTCCAGCGTTACGTCATGAACGCCGACATCAACGCCGGACTGAAGGACTGACCTTGCCCACCCCGCTCGACCACGAGTTCGTCCGCGCGGCGGCCCGCGCCGCCGACCGGCAGGCCGCCCCGCTGGCGGCCCGCCCCGACGAGGAACCCGCCGGTGTGCCGCACCGTGGTCTGGCGCGACGGGTGAAGACCCTGGTCGCGGCATACCGTTCCCCGGACTCGGCACTGCACGGCAGCGGGCGGGCCGTCGCCGCCGCGACGACCCACCTCCGCGCCCTGCGGGCCGCGCAGACCACCACCGGGCTCTTCGCCGGCGGCGACAACGTGCAGTCACCGCCGGACTCCGCGTTCACCGTCAACGACGTGTGCGACGCGCACGTCCTCGCCGCCGACGCGGGCCCGGAACTGCGCGACGTCACGGCCGCGCTCGCCGACATCGCCGACGCCGCCACCGGCAGCCTCCTGACCGGTGGGGTGCACACCCCGAACCACCGCTGGGAGCTGTGCGCGGCGCTGGCCCGGCTGCACCGGTCGTTCCCCGACGACCGGCTGCTCGACCGCGTCGAGGAGTGGCTCGCCGAGGGCGTCGACATCGACGCGGACGGCCTGTACTCGGAACGCAGCGCCAACTACGCGGCCCATGTGTCCAACCCGTCGTTGCTGCTCCTGGCCGAAGTGCTCGGCCGCGCCGACCTGCTGTACGCCGTCGAACGCAATCTCGCCACGACCCTGGACCTGATCAGGCCGGACGGCACGGTGGAGACCGTCCACTCGCGACGGCAGGACCAGAACCACCCGTTCCCGCTGGCGCCCTACCTGCCGCACTACCGGCTGCTCGCGATCCGCACCGGCCGGGGCGACTTCGCACGGGTGGCGCGGCTGGCGGCCGCCGGCGGTGTCGACGACCCCGACCTGCTCGCCGAGACCCTCCTCACCCCGGACCTGTGCCGCGTCCTGCCGGCACCGACTGCGGAGCCCCTTCCGCGCGACCGGTACCTCACCACCGCACGCCTCGCCGCCCGCACCTCGGCAACCGCGCACACGGTGGTGTACGGCGGCTCCGACGTGCCCGAGCACCGGCGCATCCGCTCGGGCCTCGCCTGCAACCCCACCTTCCTGCGCCTGTTCGCCGGCGACGCCGTCCTCGACGCGGTCCGTCTGACGCGAGGGTTCTTCGACCTGGGCCCGTTCCGCGCCGCCGACATGCGACAGCCCGCCGACAACCGGTACCGGCTCACCGAAACCCTCACGGCCGCCTACTACCAGCCGCTCCCGACGGACCGGAGGCGGGACGACGGCGTCTACCGGCTGGCGGACGAGGGCCGCTTCTCGGCCGCGATGGCCTTCCCGGACCGGCCCCGGGACGAGGTCTCCCACACGACCCGCGTCGAGGTGGACCTGCGGGAGGACGGCGCCGACCTGCGGATCGACATCAGCGGACCACGGGTGCCCTGGGCCCTCGAACTGACCTTCCGGCCGGGCGGCGTGCCAGAGGGCGCCCTACCGATCGGCGACGGACGCTGGTGCCTGACGACCGGGCCGATGACCTACCGGGTCGGTGACGACGAGATCCGGGTCGAGGCCGACACCGAGGCAGGCGAACCGCTTGCCGGGCCGGACCGGAGCGAGGTACTGCGGTACGACCCGGGTCAGGACTACACCGTGGTGGGCGGCACCGACGCGACGACCGGGAACCGGGTCTACATCGGTGGGCTCGGCCCGCACACACTGACCGTCGCACTGCGCGCCCGCCGGCCCGCACCCGTCGTGTGACTCCGGCGAACCACGCCATGGCCACCCCAGGCATGAAGGGCTGATCCCCGTGCACCTCACGTCCCCTCCCGTGCACCTCACGCACCAGCGCGGCCCGTTGCACGACCTGCCCGACACCCCGGAGGCGTACGACGCGGTCCTCGCCGACGTCGTCGAGCAGACCCTCGCGCGCATCACGCCCGAGGGCAACCTCGAACACCCCGACTGCGGCGACGACATCGGCGACACCTCCCTCGGCATCACCTCGCTGCTGGCCCTCGCCTGGCAGCGCACCAAGAACCCGCGCCTGCCGGAGGCAGTCCGCCGCAGCACCGACTTCCACCTCCGGGAGCGCGTCTACACGGACGACAACCCCGGCTACCCGAACCTGAGGCTGCGCAACTCGGGCCTCCCGTACGCCCGTTACACCCTGGCGCCGGGCGCCCACCCCATCGGCGACTGGCCGAGCACGGTGTGGGCCCTGCTCCAGGCCGTCAACCTGCTCGACCTCGCCGAGGGCCTCCTCGACGACGAACAGACCGACGCCCTGCGGGAGATGAGCCGTGGCTACTGGCGCTGGCTCACCGAGGCGACCTTCTTCAACCCGCAGGAGGCCGGCAACCAGGCCATCGGCTGCGTCGTCGGCGGCCTGATGCTGGCCCGCCACCTTCCGCCCGAGGACGGGGAGCGGGTCCGCAAACAGGCGATCGCCCTGTACGTCGACGAGATCCGGGCCCACCGGGTACGCGACCGGGGCGCCCTCCTCCCGCCCGAGCACGGCGGCGCCTACGACAACAACTACGGCCCGATCTCCCTGTCCTTCCTCGCCCAGGCCCACCGGGTGAGCGGCGAGCGGATCTTCGCCGAGGACGGCGAGGTACTCGCCCGCTACATCGACGCCCGCCTGACGGTCGGCGGCTTCGACAACGGCGGCCCGCGCTACAGCGAACAGCACTCCGGCTTCGAGTCGGTCCTCGGCCTGCGCTACTTCGGGCACCGCATCGGCGCCGACCTCGGCCGCTACCGGGGCGACACCCTCCCCCACTGCCTAAAGGGCGTGGGAGGTACCCCCACGGGCCGCCACGCGGTCAAGCCGGACGGCGGCGTCGACGGCCACTTCGCGTGGATGCTGGTCTGGCAGATCCAGGACACCACGCCCTGGCACCGCACACCGTCCACCGAACCGGTCCGGCACCAACTCCGCGCGGGCGGCGTCTCGGTGGCTTTCGACACCAGGATGACTCCGTCGCTGATCGAGGCGGACGGCACGTATTTCCTCCCCGCGGCCGTCAACCGCCAGCACGGTTTCGGCCCGGTCGTCGACGGCTTCCTGCTGTGCCGCCCCATGGGCGAGACCCGCGTCCGGGACGTCCGTGCCGACGGGTTGGCGGCCAAGCTGGTCACCAAGCCGGTCGTCACCCGTGACCACGTCCTGCGCCATGTTCAGTCCCTGTACGTTACGGACGGGACACGCCTATGGACGACGGTCGCGGTGGAACGCCTCCCCGGTGAGCCCTATCTGCTCGCCGGACTCCCGTATGTGGCGGACGACGGTGACGGCCTGCGCCGGATCTCGGAGGCCGCCGTGGCCTCCGCCGGCGGCCTGCGGCTGACCCACCCCACAGCCGAGGGCGTGGAGTTCTTCGACGCCCGCGCCGAGATCACCCAGGAACAGGCCGCCTTCGCCCTGGCCGCCGACCCGCGCGGCTACGGCAACCCCGACGAGGGCTGGGCCCACCTGGTGGCGTCCAGCGCCCTCGAAGCCGAACCGGCCCCCGGCTCCCCGGACGACCTGAACGTCTTCGCCGTGCGCTACGGACCGGGTGACTCCTTCACCGCCACCTTCGAACGCACCCCGGAGGGCCTGGCCGTCCGCACCGAGGCATTCACCGCCCTGATCGGAGATCCTGCGGGCGACGAGAGGGGTGAACCGCTGCTGACACTGCAGGGCTGAGCACCGGGTTCAGAAGGGCATCGCCGTCCCCGGCACGACCAGATCCGCCCGTACCCGTGTCTTGGCCACGAGGCCGGCGTTGCGCTGGTCCGTGCCGAGGACCCAGGCGACCGCCGCGTCATGGCCCTTGCCGAACTCCTCGTGGCGGGCGATGAGACGGCGGACGCGTTCGGGCTCGTCGAGTTCGCAGAACCACACCTCGTCGAGGTGGGAGCGGACCCGGGGCCAGGGGGCCTCGCCCAGAAGGAGGTAGTTTCCCTCGGTGACGACCAGGCGGGCCGTGGGCGGGATCGGGATCGAGCCGGCGATGGGCTGTTCCAGGGTGCGTTCGAAGCCGGGGGCGTAGACGATGTCGTGCTCGTCGTCGTGCTCGTTCTCGTCCTCGTGGAGTCGGCGGAGCAGGGCCGCGTAGCCGGACGCGTCGAACGTGTCCGGCGCGCCCTTGCGGTTCCGGCGGCCGAGACGGTCCAGTTCCACGTCGGCGAGGTGGAAGCCGTCCATGGGGACGTGGGCTACCCAGGGGTCTCCGTCGCCGTTGAGCGTGCGGGTCAGCCTCTCGGCCAGTGTGGTCTTGCCGGCGCCGGGGCTGCCGGCGATGCCGAGTACGGCTCGGCGGCCGGGGCGGACCAGTGCGGTGGCCCGCCTCAGCAGGTCGTCGAAGGTCAGGGGCATGAGAACGACGGTAGACGGAAACCACGTACTCCATGGCGTGTGAGCCGCAGATCAGCCGCAGAACGCCGACTCCAGCGTGCGGTTCATGGTGGCGTACACCGTGTCGTTGTTGGACGTGTTGGCGAACGAGGTCAGACTGCGCCCGCCGTCCTTCGACGTGAACGCCCATGTGTAGTAGCCCTGCACGGTGCCCGTGTGCCCGTACACCGAGATCCCGCACGACAGATCACGCCGGCGCAGCCCGAGCCCGTACGCCTGCGTGCTGTTCACCGGTGTCCACCGCAGCATCTGCTTCAGCTGGGCGGACGAGGTGAGCTTCCCCTTCATCAGTGCGGTGAGGAACTTGTTCACGTCCTTGGCACTGGACACGAGTGCCCCCGCGCTCTGCGCCCACGACACGGTCTGCCGCGTGGAGTCGATCTTCCGGCCCGCCGAGTCCGCGGTCATGTAGCCGCGGGAGTACGTCCCCGGGATGGTGTTCCGCGGGTGGACGTAGTGCGTGTCCGCCAGCTTCAGCGGCTTGATGATCCGATTCCGGTACGCGGTCGCCACCGACTTCTCGGTGATCCTCTCGATGAGCATGCCCGCCACGATGAAGTTGGTGTTCGAGTACGCGTACACCGCGCCGGGCTTGTTGGTGAGCGGCTGGGCCAGCGACAGGTCCATCAACTGGCGGTAGGTGAAGACCCTGTTGCGGACGTTCTCGAAGCCTGGGACCGCGCGGGCGAAGAGGGTGCCCGCGTAGTCGTACAGACCGCTGCGGTGGCTGAGCACATGACGCACGGTGATCCGCTTGTCGGGCAGCAGCCCCGGCAGATAGGTGTTGACCGGGGTGTCGAGCTTGATCCTGCCCTCGTCGACCAGTTGCAGCAGGACCACCGCCGAGAAGGTCTTGGTGACGCTGCCGATGCGGATACGGTCCCCGGTGGCGATGGCCCGCCCGGTGCGCCGGTCGGCGACACCCGCCGAGAGCCGAAGCGCCGTTCCGTTGTCGTCGATCCTCGCGAACGCGCCCGGCGCGCCCTGGGACAGCGCCGTGCGCAGCACTTTTCGTAGCGCCGCGCTGTCCGGTGGCGCCAACGCGGCAGCGGGTGCGGCCGCCTGCGCTGGGACCGTCAGGAGGGACAGCACCACCGCGCCCAGTGTCGCCGCGCTCACGCCCACCGTGCTCGAAACCATCTGCTTCGTCCTCCCGTTGCGGAGACACCGACAGATTGAATTGGAGTCGAGCGATCACAGAGAGTCAAGAAGCCATGTCTCTAGGCGAGTTGACTGACTCGAACGGGGGAGAAAACCGGCAGACAGGTTTCAGCCGCCGAAGAGCTGCGTCCAGTACGTGCCTGCCGTGCCGCCTCCGGCGAAGCCGACACCTATATGGGTGAAGCCGGGTTTGAGGATGTTCGCGCGGTGCCCGGGACTGTTCATCCAACCGCGTACGACCTCGGCGGCGGAGCGTTGCCCGCAGGCGATGTTCTCCCCGATGGACCGCCGGGTGGAGCCGGCGGCGGCCGCGCGGTGCCAGGGTTCGCTGCCGTCGGGGGAGGTGTGCGCGTAGAAGGCGCGCGCCACCATGTCGGCGCTGTGTGCCTGGGCTGCGTTCGTGAGCGGGCGGTCGTAGGAGAGCGGAGGGAGGCCTGCGGTGGCTCGCTCGGCGTTGGTGAGGGTGATGACCTCGGTGGCTGTTCGCTCCAGGCCGGCCGGGGTGAAGGGCTGGGCCCAGAGTGCCGTCCAGAAGACTGTGCCCGAGAGGGGGTTGGTGGCGTGTGCGAAGCCCGCCTCGCTGTATGCGGGTCCGTGGAGCGTCCCCTTGGCCTGTTCGTCGGAGAGGCAGTAGTCCACGAACTCGGCGGGGGTGCGCGGACCTGAGACCAGGTGTTCGCCGATGGTCAGGTATGTATAACCGCCGGCGGTGATGCGTTGGTAGACGGAGACGCCGTCGGCGCTTTCCGACGCGAGGCGGCCCTGTGCGGCCATCGCGGTGGCGTGGGCTTGGGCTGCGGCTGTGAGTCGCGGGTTCAGTGATACGGCTTGGGAAGGTGCGCAGGCGCGTGCCGAGTTGACGAGGCCGAGGAGTCTCACAGCGCTGGCCGGTGGGGGCTGGTCGCGCCCACGCGGCGGAGCCGCAAATGTCACAGCCCCGCGCCCCTGACGGGGCGCTGATGCGGGCGGAGTCGCAGAGGCGTCCTCGGTCACCTCCACGCCGAAGTCCCTCGCGATCCCCGCCAACCCCTCCGCGTATCCCTGCCCCAGTGCCCGTATCTTCCAGGCCGGGCCGCGGCGGTACAGCTCCGCCAGCAGCAGTACGGTCTCCCGCTGGGGCCTCGGGGGTGTGAAGCGGGCGATGAGGCGGGCGCCGGCTCGCGTGACGTGCAGGGTGGGTGGCGGCAAGTGGCCCAGCGGTGTAGCCGGGTCGGCGGGGCTGATGGCGATCGTGACGCGGGTCGCGCCCGCGCGCAGCGCGGACGGCTCGACCGTCAGTTGCCCGCCGTCGAGGCGGGCCCCCGGCGTTGTCGGCTGGTTGTAGAAGACGAAGTCGGCGTCGCCGCGTACCTTGCCGGTGTCGTCGGTGATGAGGGCGGAGATGTCGAAGGGGCCTGGCACCCTGATCGTCAGGGTGCCGTTCGGCAGGGGGAGATTGCCCCCGGGTACCAGCTCGCTCATCGGTGCCGTCCGTCGCAGTGACCGTCAGCCCGACAACGTCTCATCCCCGCAGGGCGGTTCCCGTATCGTTCTGTGCCTCGGTGGCCAACTCGCCGTGCCGGCCCGCGCGCATCGACCGCAGCGCCAGCAGCAGGACGCCGATGTCGTCGAGGTACACAGGGTCGGGCATGAGGTCGGTCGGCAGGACCAGGTAGAGGACGGCACCCCAGAAGACCCACTTGGGGCCGGTCGGCAGTCCGGCCCGGCGCAGTTCACGGCGGGTGCGTACGAGTCGGAGGAGCAGCCACACGGCCACGCCGAGGACGGCGGCCGCGGCCACCGCGATCGCGATGATCACACCCCAGGTCCAGGAATCCATCGGTCCCGCCCCTCGCTCGCGTGTACGCGTACCCTCTCATCCTCTTTCCCGGGACAGGCGCCGCCTACCACGGTCGGGTGTGGCGGGTTCAGTGCGAGGCGCGGGCCAGGTTGTGGTCCACGAGGGCCTGGCTGACGGCCCTGATGCTGCGGGCGATGTGGTTCAGCTGCATGACCTCGGCCGCGTACATCTTGATCGTGTGCTCGATGACCGACTCGGACATGCCGAGACTGGGGAGTTCGGAGCGGGCGGTCTGCAGGGCCGTGCGGGCGACGCGGATCTCGTGCTGGACCTGGATCTGGGCGTGGCGGGCGAGCAGGACGGGGTGGCGCATCATCGCCGGGTAGCTGCCGTAGCGGGCCGGCACCAGCTCGCGCAGCCACTTGGCCGCGGACCGCTCCCAGTCGTAGCTGCCGGGGGTCTTGACCTGACACGGCCAGTCCGTGCGGATCGGCGAGGAGGTGAGGGCCATGTTCAACGCTCCGGTCTTGCATCGACGCCAGTTCAGTGCGACTCGGGTGGAGTCCTGGCGGCCCCGGTCCAGGGGATGGCCGGGGCCGCCGCGCCCGGGGCGCCGTGGTGGGTAGGAGCGGACGGACCCGGGCGGACGACGTGACGCCGGTGTCCGGCCGGGTCACGATCCGCGAGCAGTATTTATATATACCGATGAGTTTGCAAGGACATGAAAAAATTCATGCCGGGAAAGTTCTGAATAATCCGGTGCTATCGGTACGTGGTGGGATCAGTCCCTGAGGAAGAACTGCTGCTGCTCGGACACCTGCTCGTACGCCTCCAGCCGGGCCTGCGTCCGCTCCGGGTCGGCGTCCGTCATGGCCTGGAGCAGGGCGGAGGACATCATCACGGGGGCCGCGTAGGAGTCGAAGACGAGGCGTGAGCCGGTGCCGGTGGCGAACACGGCGTCGGCCTCGTCCGCCAGCGGTCCGAGCCCCAGGTCGGTGACCAGGGCGACCTTCAGCCCGGCGTCGCGGGCGACCTGGAGCGCGGTGAGCGTCTCCTGCGCGTGCCGGGGCATGGAGAACGCCAGCACCCAGGTGCCGCCCGCCTCCCGGGACTGCAGCAGGGCGTCGTACGCGACCGTGCCGCCCTTGGTCACCAGCCGGACGTCGGGGTGGATACGGCGGGCGGCGTAGGCGAAGTACTCGGCGAGCGCGCCGGAGATGCGCAGCCCGAGGACGGTCAGGGGCGTCGAGCGGGACAGGGCGCGGCCGATCTCGATCACCTGGTCGGGGTCGGCGAAGTCGCGCCGCAGGTTCTCCAGGTTCTCGATCTCGGCGTCCACGGCCGCCTGGAGCTCGTTGCTGCGGTCCGGCGCGGGGGCGCCCGGTGCGCTGCCGAGCGTGGCGAGCGCGATGGACTGGAGCTGCTCGCGCAGGGCGGGGTAGCCGCTGAAGCCGACGGCCGCGGCGAACCGGGTCACCGAGGGCTGGCTCACCCCGACGCGTTCCGCGAGATCCGTGATCGACAGGAACGCGGCCTCGGTGATGTGCTCGATCAGGTACTGCGCGATGCGCCGCTGCCCGGGGGAGAGCCGGGGCCCGTCGAACAGTTCCCTGAGCCGGGACGTGGGGGACTGCTCGGTCTCCGGGGCGGTCCGCCCGGACGTGATCGCTGATGCCTGCGCACGTGCCTGCTGCGGCGATGGCACCCGCGCGCCTCCTTCGTCTCCCACGACCACTCAACATAGCCCACGGGCTGTGCGGCACCGGGCGGATCGAGTCGGACCCCGTGAGGCCCGGCTGGCCTCCTGACCGGCGGGCGCCGTCTCGCGCGACCTGCGCGAACCCTGTTTCGGGCACACCATGGGGGTACCCGCACCCTGTCGTCCACACCAGGGAGGACGCTCGTGACCCTGCCGCGACTGCCCGTGTCCCAGGTCGAGGTCGTGCTTTGCGACTGTTCCGCACAGGACGCCGAACGCGTCTTCGCCTGCCTGTGCGGCCATTTCGAGTCGGACCGGCGCACCGACGAGCCGCCCCACGAGGCCGGCGACGACCGGCCGACCATGTGGACCGGCCACTACGACACGGCCGCCGTTCCCACCGGTGCCGAGGAGCACGCCGAACCGCTGTCCGGGCCCGTCACGGTCGACGTACAGGGCAGTCCGCCCGCCGTACGGCTGCTGCGGGCGGTCCTGGAGGAGGCGTACACCGTGCTCCAGGTGGGTGTGGACGCCGGTGACCAGGAGGTCCAGCTCCAGCTACGGGTAGAGGGGCCGCGGGGACGTCGCTGATCGCGAACTCGGGTGTGCGGTTCGCTCACGGGAACAGTCGGTCGAGGAAGACGTTCCCGTACACCCCGTGCGGATCGAGCCGGTCCAGGATCTCCACCGCCCCCTCCCACCCCGGCCCCTCCCCGTCGTCGAAGGACGCCGGTACGACGGTGCCCAGGACCTCCTGGTCGCTCCAGGCGGCCTCGTCGGTGTAGCCCCAGGCCTTGGACCACTCGACCCGGGTGAGGGCGTGGCCGCCGTCGTACGTGGTGATCAGGAACCGTTCCAGGTCCCGGAAGAACGCCTCCGCGTCCCGCGTCCCCGGCAGTGTCAGCACGTTCAGCCACACCGCCGTGTCCCACTCGGGCCGGTCGGCGCGCGGCCGCAGCGCCGACAGCAAGGGGGCGCGGGCCCCGGCCGCCCCGACGTCGGCCGGATCGTCGAGGCCGCTCACCCGGATCTCGACCGAACCATTGACAGGGAAGCGCCCCTGGGCGGCGTACGCGGTGAGCCGCTCCCGGTAGAAGGCGGTGAACTCGGAGACGACGCGCTGTACTTGGTCCCGCGAGGTGAGCACCGCGTACCCGTTTGTCGTGACCCGCAGTGTCGTCGGCTTCAGATACAGCAGGGTGTTCTTCGACGGCCCCCAGATGTCCGCCGACCGCGTGGTCACCAGGCCCAGCGACGCCGCTGTCAGCTGCGCGTTGCCCAGCACCGGGGCCAGATGCCAGGCGGCGTCCGACACCATTCGCCCGACGAGGTCGGCGACGACGGGCGGCACGTTGTCGGAGAAGGGGTAGTTGTACGGCGACGTCACGCGGCGGGAGGTCAGTGGGCGGGTCGGCGCCACGCTCCACACCTTCAGCCAGGGGACCTCGGTGAACGCGAACCAGATCGCTTCCAGTCGCCCCGCCTCGTCCAGGAAGCTCTCGAAGGTACGGCCCTGGGTGCCCGGCGCGGCGAACAGCTCGGCGGCGGGGATGTCGGTCCGGCTCAGGCACCGCAGATTCGTGTTGGCCCCCACCCGCAGCACGAACTCCGTGACCAGCGCGCGGCCGACGTGCGTGAGCAGCGCGGCGCCGTCCGCGTCGTCGCGGGTGAACGTGCGCAGGACGTACGCGTCGCTGTCGGCGTCCCACACCACCGCCGTCAGCGACAGCACGAGATTGCTGAGCGAGCCGTAGGTGTGACCGGGCAGCCGTCTCTCCCCGTTGGCCGGGACGGCGGTGCCGTGGGCGTCGATGGCCAGGGCCCCACCGATCGACAGGTCACCGGGCGCCGGGCAGGCCGTCACCCCGAGCCCATGGCCCTCCAGGAAGGTGAGCAGCGCCTCCGACGAGGCACCGGACCCGACCCGGACGGCGGCGGGGTCGGTGGATAGGAGGGTCATGCCAGTGAGGTGCGTGGTCGTGTCGACGAGCAGCACCGGTGCGCCGGACTCGGTCCCCGGCGTGATGGTCAGCGGTGACCAGCCGTGGGACAGACCGCGCGGACGAACCTTCCAGCCTTGTCGCCGGGCCCAGTTGACGACGGCCACCACCTGGTTCGCGTCGGCGGGCGCGCACGCCCACAGCGCGGACGCGGTGATCTCCCCGCCCCAGTTGCGGTACGCGGACCGGTACAGCTCGACGCCCTCCGGGAAGTCCGGCAGCTCGGCCGCGGCGGCGGCCGGGTCCTGGCGGACGAACTGCGGCGTGAGAGCGAGCGCGGCGGCGAAGAGCAGGAATCCCCGACGGGACGTTGCGGAAGAGTCGGTCACCGCAGTCACGCTAGGTGGGGTATTGGCACAAGTATCCGATCCGCCAACTGGATTCACTCGTGTGGGTGAAGTGGCTTGTGTCTGTGGTGGGTTGTCGGGGTGGTGGCGCCATCCAGGGAAGGGGGCATCGACCGAGCCGGGAGGACGTGCCATGACCGAGGCGAACGACCACCGTGACCGAGGCCGTGACGAGACGGAGGAGGAGCGCGCCGACCGTCGATGGGGCGAGCTCATCCAGGAGGTGCGGGTCGCGCAGACCGGAGTGCAGATCCTGTTCGGCTTCCTGCTGACGGTCGTCTTCACACCGCGCTACGAGCAGTTGCCGCAGACCGAGAAGACCATCTACATCGTGACGGTCGTCCTCGGCGCCGCCGCCACCGGCGCCCTTGTCGGCCCGGTCTCCTTCCACCGCCTCGTCACCGGACGGCGCGTCAAACCGGCCACCGTGCGCTGGGCGGGCCGAATGACCGTCGCGGGCCTGATCCTGCTCCTCGCCACGATGACGGCGGCGCTGCTGCTCATCCTGCGGGTGGCCACCGACGACGCATACGTGCCCTGGCTGGTGGCGTCCCTGCTCGTCTGGTACCTGCTGTGCTGGTTCGCGCTGCCGGCCTGGATCCGGGCCCATCACTCCGGCAGGTGACGTCCGCCGGTTGGCGTGAACGGTGCTGTTGCCCCTGGGCTTCGTGATGCGCCAGCGTGACGTGTCATGGACCGTGACCAGAGTCGCCTCACCCCGTCCCTGACCCGCCGTCAACTCCTCGCCGCCACAGGGGCCGCAGCGGTCCTGGGTACCGCGGCCACCGCCACCGCAGCCGTCGCCCGGCCCCGCACCGCCCGCACCGGCCTCACCCTCTCCTTCACCCGCGCCACCAACGGATCGGCGACATTCGCCCCCGCCGGTGACACGCTGATCGCCGAGATCCAGAGCGGGCTGTGGTCCCTACCCCGCACCGGCGGCAAGGCGGTCCCCCTCACCCCGGCCGGTCTCGAACCGAACCGGCCCACCCACTCCCCGGACGGCGAACTCATCGCGTTCTGCGCCTACCAGGGCGGCGGCTTCCATCTGTGGACCATGCGCCCCGACGGCTCCGACCTGCGACAGCGCACCGACGGACCCTGGGACGACCGGGGACCGGCCTGGTCGCCCGACGGCACCCGGCTCGCCTTCGGCTCCGAACGCGGCGGCGGCCCCGTCACCCCCGCCAACGGGTGCCCGTACCGCGTCCACGTCCTGGACCTGAGCACCGGCGACATCACCCGAGTCACCGGACTCCCCGGCCAGGAAGGCCCCCTCCAGGACGGCGCGTGGGAGGACTTCGACCCCACCTGGTCACCGGACGGCACCCGACTGCTGTTCGTGCGCGCCAAGGTCACCACCACGGCCACGGGCCCGAGCGCGGAGTCCCGGACCATCGCCGCCGTGGCCGCCGACGGCACCGGCCCGGTGACCGTGGAGCACACCGAGACCGTTGCCGCACAGGTCATGACACCCGCCTTGGCCCCCGACGGCCGCCGCCTCGCCTACTTGCGCACCACCGGCTCACCGAACGGCTCCTGCACCCTCGTCGTCGACGGCGAGCCCGTCCCGGTCGACGGGGACATCGCACCCGTACCACCCCGCTGGACGGCGGACGGGCAGCTCCTGCTCACCCTCGACGGACAGTTCACTCTCGTGAACCCCGGCGAACCCGCGCGGCCCGAGGCCATCCCCTTCGAGGGCGTGCTCCCCGTGGACCGGCCGCGCTACCGCGTCAAGGAGTACGACCTCGGAGAGGCGCGCGTCCGGCCGGTACGCGGCATCCACCTGCCCGCGCTGTCACCCGACGGCCGCAGTGTCGCCTTCGCCGCCCTGAACTCGCTGTGGCTGGCGGGTACTTCGGGCGGCCGCCCGCCGAAGCGACTGCGGAAGTCGCCGCCCACCCGCTACCTCCTCGCACCCTCCTGGTCGCACGACGGACGATCCCTCGTCTACGCCGACGACCGCGACGGCCTGCTCGGCGTCTACCGGCACGATCTCGCCACCGGGAAGGAGACCGCCCTCGCCACCGGCGGCCGCGTCATGCCCGCCCCCTCGCCCGACGGCAAGCGGCTGGCCTGCCTCGACATGACCGGGCGGCTCGTCGTACGCGACCTGGCGAGCGGCGAGGAACGTGTCCTCGTGACGCCGCTGAACGGTGGCGGCATCCCCGGCAGACCGAGCTGGTCGCCCGACGGACGCCACCTCGCCCTGTGCGACCGCAACCGTCTCGGCGCCCGCTTCCGGGAGGGCTACAACCTCATCCGGATCGTCGACGCCACGACCGGCGCCGACCGGCTGCACGCCGTCGCACCCCATACCTCGATCGCCGACCGGTACGACTCCGGGCCCGTCTGGTCGCCCGACGGCCGCTGGATGGCCGTGATCGTGGAGTCCGCGCTGTGCCTGCTTCCCGTCACCCCCGACGGCAGCCCACGCGGCGAACTCCGCACCCTCACCACCGAACCCGCCGACCACCCCACCTGGTCAGGCGACTCCAAGACCCTGCTGTACCTCTCCGGCACCCGGCTCCGCCTCATCGACATCTCCGGCGCCAACGCCCGTACCGTCCGCGTCCCGCTCGACCGCTCACGCCCCGCACTCGCCGATACGGTCGTCCACGCCGGACGGCTCTGGGACGGCACCGGCGACACGGTCCGGGACGACGTCGACATCGTCGTACGCGACGGCCGTATCACCGCCGTGGAACCGCATCGGAACACCCGCCGGGCGGCCCACCGCCACATCGACGCCTCCGCACACACCGTGCTCCCCGGCCTGTGGGACACCCACACCCACCCCTGGCAGAGCACCTACGGCAGCCGCCAGGCCACCGGGCAGCTGACCTACGGCGTCACCACCGCCGTCTCCCTCGGCGGCTTCGCCTACGAACAGGTGCGCATCCGCGAGGAGGTGGCGTCCGGCAGGCTCGCCGGACCCCGGCTGCTCACCACCGGTGAACTCCTCGACGGCGCACGGGTCGCCTACAGCATGGGACGCGCCCACCGGACCAGGGAAGGGCTGCGACGCTCGCTGGAGCGGGGCGCGGCGCTCGACTGGGACTTCGTCAAGACCTATGTGCGAGCGCCGAGTTGGGTGATGAGCGAGGCCGCGCGCTTCGCCCACGAACGGCTCGGCATACGCACCGGAGGCCACCTGCTCTCCCCGGGGGTCCAGCTCGGCCAGGACCTGACGACCCATCTGCAGGCCACCCAGCGCGCGGAGTTCGGACACGCGATCACCACCGCCGGGCGCGCCCACCAGGACGTCGTCGAGATCTACAGCGCACAGGGCGTCGACTTCTCCCTCATCGCGACCCCCTTCACCGCCGCGCCCCTCCTCGGCGCGGACCCCTCTCTCGCCGACGACCCCCGCGTGAGTGCCGTCATGCCCCCGTGGGACGCCGCCACCGTACGGCAGTCTGCGGGCGTCCCACCGACTCCCGCCCAACTCGCCACGCTGCGCACCGAGATCGACATCTACCGGCGGATCCTGGCGGCGGGCGGCCTCATCGCCCTCGGCACCGATCAGCCCCTCGGCCCCGTCGGACTCTTCCTCCACCTCGCCCTGCGCGCCCTGCACGACGGCGGACTCACTCCGGCCGAGACCCTGCGCACCGCGACCGTCATGCCGGCCCGGCTGTTCGGCCTCGACGACCACCTGGGCACCGTCGAGACGGGCAAGCTCGCCGACCTGACCGTCGTCGACGGCGACCCTTTCACGGACTTCGCCGACCTCGTCCGTACAATCTCCGTTCTCAGGGGCGGAACCCCCTACACCACCGAGGAGTTGGTGGCCGCGTACCAGCCGTCGGCGCGGCGTGCGAAGGCTGCCGAGACCGAGGAGGGCTGGCTGGAGGTGGGGCGGCTGATGCGGCGGGACGGGTGCTGCGACGGCCACTGAGGGTTTCCACGAGCATGGCGGCCGGGGTCTAGTGATCGGTGTCCTTGCCGATGAACAGCTCCGCGGAGGTCGACGCGGCCGCGGGGGAGTCGAGGATACGGCGCAGCCGGGCCATCGCGGAGCCCGCCCGGAAGGCGTCGCCGGACGACGGCCCGTGCAGCAGCTCCGCCAGCCACTGCGAGAACTCCTGGTACTGCCAGACCCGGCGCAGACAGGCGTCCGAGTACCCGCGCAGCCCGCTGTCGTCGCCCTTGCGGACGTACGCGATCAGCGCGTCCGCGAGGAGCAGGGCGTCGTGCAGGGCGAGGTTCATGCCCTTGGCGGCGATCGGCGCGACGAGATGGGCCGCGTCGCCCGCGAGGTACAGCCGGCCGTACGTCATCGGCTCGGTGACGTAGTTGTGCATGTCCAGCACCCGCTTCTCGACCAGCGGGCCCTCGGTGAGCGGCCGCGCCCCCGGCACCGCCAGCCGGGCGTGCAGTTCGGACCACACCCGCTCGTCCGGCCAGTTCGCCGGGTCGTCGCCGGCCGAGACCTCCAGGTAGTAGCGGGTGACCTCGGGGCTGCGTGCCATGTGGCCGGCGAAACCCCGCGGATGAACGCCGAGTATCACGCAGTCCGACGACGGCGGCGCCTCGGCGAGCAGCGCCAGCCAGCCCACGCCGTGGTCGTGCCGGGCGACCGTGGCGTGCTCCGCCGGCAGGGCGGTCCTCGTCACGCCGCGCGCCCCGTCGCAGCCCGCGACGAACTCGCAGTGCACCAGCCGTCGTTCGCCCGTCTCCGGGGCCGTGTACGACACCGAGGGCCGCTCGCCGTCGAGGTCGTGCGGCTCCACGTCGCGCACGCCGAAGCGGATGTCACCGCCCCGGACGTCCGCGTACTCCCGGACCAGGTCCGTCACCAGGAGAGGCTGCGGGTACACGTAGTGGTGGTGCCCCGTCAGCTCCGTGTACGGGAACTGCCGACGCTCCCCGCCAAAGCGGAACTCGAACTCGGTGTGCGTCGGCGCCCCTGCCACGATCCGGTCCGCCAGGCCGCGCCGCTCCAGCGCGCGAACCGCCCACTCCTCCAGGAACCCGGCGCGCGGCCGCCGCTCGATGAACTCCCGGCTCTCGGTCTCCAGCACCACGCAGTCCACGGAGGCGGCCCGCAGGATGTTGCCGACGGTCAGCCCGGCCGGTCCCGCGCCGACGATGACGACGGGGGTGCGCTCGGCCGGGGAGGAGGTGGGGGACGTGGGGGTGGTCATTCGAGCATTATGCCGGGCGGCCAAGGCCGTTGAGGCGATGAGAAGACCGGTTCCTGAGCGCCTGAGGGCGCTACAGGCCGAATCGCCGCGCCCACTCCATGATGTCCGCCGTGGTGGCGTTGCCCCCGCACACCACCAGCCCCAGCCGGGCCCCGTCGCCGACCCGCTCCACGACCTGCCGGGCCGCGGGCAGCAGACACCCGGCGGCAGGCTCCGCCCACACCTTGGCGTGCTCGGCGAGATCGAGGACGCCCCGTACGGCCTCGGCGTCCGAGACCACGAGGATGTCCTCGACGAGGGCGGACACGTGGTCGTACGTGAGCTGTGAGACGGCGGGCGGGCTGAGTGTGGTGACGATGGAGGAGAGGTCGACCGTGACGGGGCCGCCCGCCGCCAGCGCCTCGACCATGGTGGTGGCGCCCTCGGTCTCCACGCCCCAGACGCGGACGTCCGGACGCAGCGCCTTGAAGGCGGCCGCGACACCGGCGATCAGGCCGCCGCCCCCGATGCTGACGAGCACGTCCGTCAGTTCGCCGGCGTCCTCGGCGAATTCCAGGCCGACAGTGCCCTGTCCGGCGATCACCAGTTCGTCGTCGAACGGGTGGACGAGGGTGAGGCCCTCCGAGCGGAGCCGCTCGGTGAGCGCGAACGCCTCCGCCATGCCGTCGGTGAGGCGCAGTGACGCGCCGGCCGCCTCGACGAGTTCGGTGGACCGCTTGGGGGCGGTACTGGACATCACCACGGTCGCCTTGATGTGCAGGGTGGCCGCCATGTGCGCCAGCGCGATACCGTGGTTGCCGCCGCTGACCGCCACGACACCGGCCGCCCGCTCGGCGTCCGTCAGCGTGAGCAGCTTCGCGGTGGCGCCGCGGGCCTTGAAGGAGCCGGTGCGCTGGAGCAGTTCGAGCTTGGTGGTGACCGGGGTGCCGAGGAACTCGGAGAGCCCCGGGCTGTCGATGGTCGGCGTCCGTACGACATGGCCGGCGATCCGCTCGGCCGCCTCCCGGATGTCGGAGATCCCGATCAACACACCCACCCCGTTTCTGGTTCCACTATGTCTCGACGTCGACGTTACGTCCTCGGATTGATTTCGCCCCCGCCGCCCCTACCCATTCCCATCCCCAGGGGCGCTGCCCCTTCGACCCCGGACGTGCTCCCTGGGGGCTGCCGCCCCAGACCCCCGCTGGGGGGAGAGGGGGTGGGGGGCGTTTGTATGTGCGGGTTGTGTTGGGCTTGTCGCGCAGTTCCCCGCGCCCCTGAACGGCCCTGCGGGCCGCTGAAAAGACCGGGCGCACCCCGTCTTTTCAGGGGCGCGGGGAACTGCGCGACAAGCCCCCACTCACCCGCGCCCGCCATACAAACCGCACCCCCGAGCTCTCCCGCGCAGGGGGTTGAAGGGGCGCAGCCCCTGGGGATGGGACGGGTAGGGGCGGCGGGGGCGGAAACCCGCCCTAGAGCTACCGCAAGGTCAGGCCCGGCGGGAGCCGAGTACGCAGAATTCGTTGCCCTCCGGGTCCAGGAGTGTGACCCACGAGTACCCGGCCTCGGCGTCCGCGTGGCGGGCGCCGAGGGTGAGGAGGCGGGTGACCTCGGCCTGCTGGTCGTCGGGGCGGAAGTCGAGGTGGAGGCGGTTCTTGTGGTCCTTGGCTTCGGGGACCTGGACGAAGAGCAGGCCCGGCACGCGGTCCGGGGTCGGCCGGATCTCGAACTCCTCGGGGGAGTCCTCGACCACCACCCAGCCGAGCGCCACGGCCCACCAGTGGCCGAGGGCCACCGGGTCCGACGAGTCCACGATCACTTGCTCCCACTCCAAGGTCACAAGCGGGGAGGGTAGTGAAGACTTGGCATGTCAGCCAAACTTTTATACAGAGAGGTGGCCGATGACGACGCGCCCGATCACCGCCGGAGTGGACGGTACGTCCGAGAGCCTCGCCGCGCTGGCGTGGGCCGGCCGGGAGGCGGTACGGCGTGGGCTGCCGCTGCGGGTGGTGCACGCCTGGCAGTGGCAGCCGCACGAGGCGATCACCGTGGACCGGGACGGACAGGCGCGGTGGGCCCGTGAGGCGCTCGCGGAGGCGGCGCGGGGCGTCGCCGAACGGCACCCGGAGCTGGAGGTGACGACGGAGTTGGTGGAGGGGCATCCCGTCGAGTCGCTGGTCGGCGCCGCGGAGCACGCCGAGATGCTGGTGCTCGGCTCGCGCGGGCACGGCGTCGTCGTCGGCTTCCTGCTGGGCTCCGTCGGACAGCAGGTGCTCGTCGAGTCCCCGCGTCCCGTCGTGTTCGTGCGCGCCGAGGACAGCCCCGCCGCCGAGGCCGCCGGGCGTGAGGTCGTCGTGGGCCAGCACGGCTCACCGCAGGACAGCGCCGACGTGCTGCGGTTCGCGTTCGAGACCGCCGCGGCACGCGGCGCCGCCCTGCGCGCGGTCCGGGCGTGGACGCTGCCGCCGCTGTACGCGTACAGCCCGGGCTCGCTGCGGCTCCTCGACGAGGCGGGCGGGCTGGAGCCGTACGAGAAGAACGCCCTGGCGGAGGCGCTCCAGCCGTGGCGGGAGCGGTTCCCCGATGTGCCGGTGACCCAGCACGTCGAGATGGGCAGCGCCGGTCAGGTCCTGCTGTCCGTGGCCGGGCGGGCCCAGCTGATGGTGGTCGGGCGCCGCGCCCATCGTACGGCCGTCGGCGCCCGTATCGGCTCGGTCGCCCACGGCGTCCTGCACCACGCGCACTGTCCGGTGGCGGTCGTCCCGCACGAGTGAGCCCTAGGTCCTGTCGTCACATTCCCGTCGTCCGCCCGGAGGGCGGGCCGCGCGCCCGCCGCGGTAGCGGCTGATGTCCGCGTAGGTGCGTGCTCTGGGCGTGCCGGGCGAAAGCCCTC
>NZ_VTHJ01000039.1 GCF_008386495.1 Streptomyces tailanensis
GAGAGCTATGCCGCTGGGCTCCACCTGCGCGGCTCCATCCTCTGGCTACGCAGCCTGCCAGCCCTCCCATGATCTCAACTCAGAACAGGCCCTAGGCGCCCGGCCAAGCGTCGCAGACCACTCGTGTGGGTGACCCAGAACTACGCAACCGCGACGGTAGCGTGCCATAAGTGATCGAGCCGCACGTCCCCGCACCCCCCGGCGCCTCACCCCCCTGGCGCAGCCAGAGCGGTCACGGCGGCGCCCCAGCCGGCGGCACCGGCGGCCCCCTACGGCTCCCCGTCCGCCCCGGCGTAGGCCGCTTCCTCGTCCTCGCCGGCGTATTCGTCTGCGCGGCCTGCGGACTCGTGTACGAACTCGAACTCGTCGCCCTCGCCTCGTACCTGATCGGCGACTCGGTCACCCAGGCCTCGGTCGTCCTCTCCGTCATGGTCTTCGCCATGGGCCTCGGCTCCCTCGCCGCCAAACGCCTCCGCCCCCACGCGGCCCTCGGCTTCGGCGCCATCGAAGCGGCCCTCGCCCTCGTCGGCGGCAGCAGCGCCCTCGCGATGTACGCCGCCTTCGCCTGGACCGGCGACTGGGGCGGGCTGTGGGCCGGCGGCTCCCGATACCTCCTCGTCGCCTTCTCCCTGGCCATCGGCCTGCTCATCGGCGCCGAAGTCCCCCTGCTGATGGAGCTGATCCAACGCATCCGCCGCCAGGACGCGGGCTGCGCCGTGGCCGACCTGTTCGCCGCCGACTACGTGGGCGCCCTCGTCGGCGGCCTCGCCTTCCCCTTCCTTCTCCTGCCCTGGCTCGGCCAGTTGACCAGCGCCCTGCTCACCGGCACGGTCAACGCCCTGATCGGCGGCGCCCTCGTCCTCGGCCTCTTCCGCCACGACCTCAGCCACCGCGCCCGCTGGCTCCTGCTGATCACGAACCTCGCCGTCCTCGGCCTGCTCGCCACCGCCGCCGTACACGTCGACGACTTCGAACGCGCCGCCAGACGCGCGGTCTACGGCCAAGACGTACGCGTGGCGCTGCACACCGACATCCAGGAAGTCGTCCTCACCGGCGGTACCCACGGCCGCCCCCTCTCCCTCTTCCTCGACGGCCGCCTGCGCGTCAGCGCCCGCGACGGACACCGCTACCACCACGCCCTCGTCCACACCGCCATGAACGCCGGCCCGCACGCCCGCGTCCTCGTCCTCGGCGGCGGCGACGGCCTCGCCGCCCGCGAGGTGCTCCGCCACGACGGCGTACGCCGCGTCGACGTCGTCGAACTCGACCCCGGCGTCGTACGCCTCGCACGCCGCGACCCGGCCCTGTCGTCCCTGAACGGCCACGCCTACGACGACGCCCGCGTCCGTGTCTTCACCGAGGACCCCTTCACCTGGCTGCGCGACGCGAGCCCGACGACGACGTACGACTACGACGTCGTGATCTCCGACCTTCCCGACCCCGGCATCACCGCGAGCACCAAGTTCTACTCGCAGGAGTTCTACGGCCTGGCCCGCGAGGTCCTCGCCGACGACGGCCGACTGGTCGTGCACGCGGGCCCCGTGTCGTCCCGCGCCCACGACTTCTGGACGGTCGACGCCACCCTCCGCGCCGCCGGCCTGCGCACCACGGCCTACCGCGTCCCCGCCGCCCCCGGCCACGGCTTCGTCCTGGCGACCCCGCCCGACGCCCGCCCGCCGGTGACGGACCTCCGGGGCGGGGCCACACTCCTCGGGGACGCCGACCGCGTACGGGGCCTGCCGCCGTCAACGTTGGTGAACCCGAGGTACGCCGACTGAACACGCGGCCACGCGGCGCGGAAGCCGAGCAATGCGCGTATGTATGGGCGCGGGGCGGGGCCGCCTGGGTAGGCTCGACTGCCATGGAGCATGAGGTGTTCGTTCCGGTTCCCGCAGGCCGCCTCCGGGAGGCGCTGTCCGACCCCGAGCGGGTGGCCCGAGCGGTCCCCGGGCTCCAGCAGGACGCGGGCACCCCACCCGTGGCCGGCCGCCTGAAGGTACGCGTCGCCGGCCACACCATCACCTACCGCGGCACCCTCGGCGTCACCGCCCAGGACGACGGCACCTACGCCGTCGAGGGCGACGCCACCGAGGCCCGGGGAACCGGATCCGTGAAGCTCACCCTGACCCTCCGCCTGATCCCGGGGACCGAGGGCACGACCATCGCCTTCGAGGGCACCACCACCGCCGACGGCCGCATCACCGAACTCGACACCGACACGGTCGCAGCGGCGGGAGCGAGACTGCTGGGGAAGTTCGCGGAGAACCTGGGGGATGGGGTCGCCGAGGAGGAGCGGGAGGCACAGGAGGAACAGGAGAAGGCCGATATGGCGGCCGAGGCCGAGCCCGTTGCCGAAGGCCCCGAACATACCGACGGCCAGGACGGTGAGGACGGCGAACCCCCGGCCTCCGTCCACGACGCCGAGGTTCCGCCGTCGCCCCTGGACCCGTTCACCGAGGGCGACTTCGTCGCCGGGGGTGAACCGCCGGCCGAGGCCGCGCATGCGCGCCGGACGATGATCGGGCGCAGCGCGGAGGAGGTGGACCACGCCCCGCCGCGCGGCCGCTATGCCCCCGTCCCGGCCCCCGAGACCGTCTCCGCCGGCGCGGCCCTCCGCTGGGCGGCGCCCGCGGCGGCGCTCGTCGTGGCCTCCGCCATCATCGTGGGCCGGGCGTTGCGCAAACGCCGCTGACGGCGGCGCCGGAAGAGAGCTGGATCCAGGCCGGCTCTACAGGCCGAGAAGCGCTATGTGAAGGGGAAGCGCCGGCTCCTCGGGGAGGGCCGGGGGCTCCTCGCCACGACCGGTGTGCGTGGGGCGGACGGCACGCAGGCCCGTGATGCCGTCGGCCGCCCACTTGGCGTCCGTCGCCGGCAGCGACAGCGTCATGCGCCGCCCGTCGGCAAGCGTGCTCTCCAGCTTGGTCGGGTCGTTCTCCCGGTCGTTCCCCCGGTCGTTCTCCTGCATGGCAACCCACTTCCGTCGCACACCATGAACAACAAGCCTCAGAACAACAAGCCTCAGAACAACAAGCCTCGACACGAAGGACTGCGGCGCGAGGAAAAAAGTTCCCAGTAGGGTCGACACGTGAGTAGCGAAGAGATCACGCTCACCGCGGCTGACGCGGAGGCGGTACTGGCGCCGGGCAACGGCGGACGGGTGGCGAGCCTGCGGATCGGCGGGGTCGAACTGCTGCGCCAGGGCGAGCGGTTCGGGTGCTTCCCGATGGTCCCGTGGTGCGGACGGATCCGCGACGGCCGTTTCCTCAGCGGCGGCGCCGTACAGCAGATGCCCCTCAACGCCCCGCCCAACGCCATCCACGGCACCACCCGGGACGGTGCCTGGCGGGTCGCGAGCCACACCGACACCGAGGCCGTCCTCACGTACGACTTTGTCGACCCCTGGCCCTACCCCGGCCGGGTCACCCAGGTCGCCACGCTCACCCCGGACGCCCTCACCCTGACGATGTCCGTGGAGGCGTACGACTCCTCCTTCCCGGCGCAGATCGGCTGGCACCCCTGGTTCAACCGCACCCTGGGCGGCGGCGGGGAGGGCGTACGGCTCGACTTCGCCCCCGCCTGGCAGGAGGAGCGCGGCGCCGACCACCTCCCCACCGGCAACCGTCTCGACCCGAAGCCCGGCCCCTGGGACGACTGCTTCGGCATGCCCGACGGCGTCGACGTCACCCTCACCTGGCCCGGGCGCCTGGAGCTGAAGGTGGCTTCGCGGGAGGAGTGGGTCGTGGTCTACGACGAGCAGGCCGAGGCCGTGTGCGTGGAGCCGCAGACCGGCCCGCCCAACGGCCTCAACACCCACCCCCGCCTGGTCACCCCGATCGAGCCCCTCGAAGCGGCGACGACATGGAGCTGGCGGCGCCTGTAAGCGGACATAAGGACCCCTTTAAGCTGGCTGCCATGACTGACGTGGACGTACGCGGATCGCTGCTGCAGCAGATCAAGGACAAGGCCGTGGTGCACGGCAAGGTGACCCTGTCGTCGGGTCTGGAGGCGGACTACTACGTCGACCTGCGCCGCGTCACTCTCGACGGTGAGGCCGCCCCGCTGGTCGGACAGGTGCTGCTCGACCTGACCGCCGATCTCGGCTTCGACGCGGTCGGCGGTCTCACGATGGGCGCCGACCCGGTGGCCGGCGCCATGCTGCACGCCGCCGCCGCGCGGGGACGGCGGCTCGACGCCTTCGTCGTACGCAAGGCGGCGAAGGCGCACGGCCTGCAGCGGCGGGTGGAGGGGCCGGACATCGCGGGGCGTCGCGTCCTCGTCGTCGAGGACACCTCCACCACCGGTGGCTCGCCGCTCGCCGCCGTCGAGGCCGTGCGCGAGGCGGGCGCCGAGGTCGTCGCCGTCGCGACCATCGTCGACCGGGCGACCGGCGCCGCCGAGAAGATCGAGAAGGGCGCCGGAGTGCCGTATCTCTTCGCCTTCTCCAAGGACGAGTTGGGCCTGGACTGACGGGCGATTGCGAAATGCCAGGTCAGGGTTACCGAAGAGTTTCGGACGCCCTGGCCGGAGCAGCCGGTCACGTCTGGAAGGATGGGGCCGACGATGACGTCGCAACCCTAGGTCAGGGCTCGTAAGCACAACGCCACCCGCACATACAAGGAGCGGACCATGCCCATCGCAACCCCCGAGGTCTACAACGAGATGCTCGACCGGGCGAAGGCAGGCAAGTTCGCCTACCCGGCCATCAACGTGACCTCGACCCAGACGCTGCACGCCGCGCTGCGCGGCTTCGCGGAGGCGGAGAGCGACGGCATCGTGCAGATCTCGACCGGCGGGGCCGAGTTCCTGGGCGGTCAGTACAGCAAGGACATGGTGACCGGTGCGGTCGCCCTGGCCGAGTTCGCGCACATCGTCGCCGAGAAGTACCCCGTCACGGTCGCCCTGCACACGGACCACTGCCCGAAGGACAAGCTGGACGGTTACGTACGTCCGCTGCTGGCGGTGTCGGAGGAGCGGGTCGCGCGCGGCCAGAACCCCCTCTTCCAGTCCCACATGTGGGACGGCTCGGCGGAGACCCTCGCCGACAACCTCTCCATCGCCCAGGAGCTCCTCGCCCGCGCCGCCGCCGCGAAGATCATCCTGGAGGTCGAGATCACCCCGACCGGCGGCGAGGAGGACGGTGTCTCCCACGAGATCAACGACTCCCTGTACACGACGGTCGACGACGCGATCCGCACCGCCGAGGCCCTCGGCCTGGGCGAGAAGGGCCGCTACCTGCTGGCCGCGTCCTTCGGCAACGTCCACGGCGTCTACAAGCCGGGCAACGTCGTTCTGCGCCCCGACCTCCTGAAGGAGCTCAACGAGGGCGTCGCCGCCCGCTTCGGCAAGGAGTCCCCCTTCGACTTCGTCTTCCACGGCGGCTCCGGCTCCACGGAGGACGAGATCCGCACGGCCCTGGAGAACGGCGTCGTCAAGATGAACATCGACACCGACACCCAGTACGCCTTCACGCGTCCCGTCGCGGCCCACATGTTCCAGAACTACGACGGCGTCCTGAAGGTCGACGGCGAGGTCGGCAACAAGAAGACCTACGACCCCCGCACCTGGGGCAAGCTCGCCGAGGCCTCCATGGCCGCCCGCGTGGTCGAGGCCTGCGGCAACCTGCGGTCCGCGGGCACGAAGATCAAGTAAGCCGCGTCTACTGCGACAGCGAGCCCGGTGCCCTGGCGCCGGGCTCGCTGTATACCTGACGCATGCCCGACATCCGGCTGGCCTCGTCCCAGGGCAGATGGGTACTGCTCACCACCATCCTCGGCTCCAGCATGGCCCTGCTGGACTCCACCGTCGTCAACGTCGCCCTGCCCCGGATGGGGCGCGACCTGGACGCGGATCTCGCCGCCCTCCAGTGGACCGTCAACGCGTACATGCTCACCCTGGCCGGGCTGATCCTGCTCGGCGGCGCCCTCGGTGACCGGTTCGGCCGACGCAGGGTGTTCGTGATCGGCGTGGTGTGGTTCGCCCTGGCGTCCCTGCTGTGCGGCCTCGCGCCGAACGTCGGCGTACTGATCGCGGCCCGTGCGCTGCAGGGCGTGGGCGGGGCCCTGCTCACCCCCGGCTCGCTGGCGCTCATCCAGGCCTCGTTCCACCCCGACGACCGGGCGCGGGCCGTCGGCCTGTGGTCCGGCTTCGGCGGCATCGGCGCCGCCGTCGGCCCGTTCCTGGGCGGCTGGCTGGTGGACGGCCCCGGCTGGCGCTGGGTCTTCCTGCTGAACGTGCCCCTGGCGCTCATCTGCGTCCCGATCGCCACCCGCCACGTACCCGAGTCGGGCGACGGCCAGGCACACCACGGCCGCTTCGACGTTCTTGGCGCGACCCTGGGCGCGTTGTCGTTGGCGTTGGTGACGTACGCCCTGATCGAGGCCGGGGAGGGCTCACTGGCGGTGACCGTGTCGGCCGTCACGGGAGTCGTGGCGGGCGCGGCCTTCGTCTACGTCGAACGCCGGCGCCCCGATCCGATGATGCCGCCGAAGATCTTCGCCTCCCGCCAGTTCACGGTGGTCAACCTCGTCACCCTGTGCGTGTACGCGGCCTTCGGCGGCTTCTTCTTCCTCGTCGCGCTCCAACTCCAGGTGGTGTCGGGCTACTCGGCGCTGGGCGCGGGCACGGCCCTGCTCCCCATCACGGTCCTGATGCTCCTGCTCTCCTCCCGCGCGGGCGCGCTCGGCGAACGGATCGGCCCTCGCATCCCCCTCACCGTCGGCCCACTGCTGTGCGCGGCGGGCATGGTGCTGGCGCTGCGGGTGGGGCCGGAGGCGTCGTACGTCGCCGATGTCCTGCCCGCGCTGGTGGTGCTCGGCCTCGGCATGGTCACCCTGGTCGCACCCCTGACCGCGACGGTCCTGGCCTCGGTCGACACCGAGCACGCGGGTCTGGCGAGCGGCATCAACAACGCGGCGGCCCGAGCGGCCAGCCTCGTCGCCGTGGCCGCGTTGCCGCTGATCGCGGGGATGGGCCCGGAGGCGTACCGCTCGGCGCCCCAGTTCGACGACGCGTTCGGCACGGCGATGATCGTCTGCGCCGCCACGCTGGTCGCCGGCGCGGCCCTGGCCTACGCCACGATCCGCCGGCCGGCCCCGGACTGCCGCCACCCCGAATGCCGGACGCATTGCGGGGTGACGGCTCCGCCGCTGGAGGCGGGGGAGGTGGATGAGCCTGGCGGCCGGGCGAAGTGAGGGGAGCTCAGCTGTCGTCGTCCGGCGTGGGCAGGCGCAGTCCGCGTGATTCGGCGACTCTCAGTGCGTCGCCGAGGCACTCGGCCAGCCGGAGCCCGGCGTACCACACTTCGGTGGGCGGGGACGCGGGGTCGTCCAGCACCTTGCGGGCGTGGCCGAGTACGTCGGTGCCCATGGTCAGTTGCACGGCCTCCATCTCGTCGGCCAGGCGGGACACGTAGCCGCCCTCGTCACTGGGGACGAGGTAGCACGGCTTGCCCTCCGGGGAGATCCAGGGGAGGAGGCGGGGAGTGACGGCCGGGTCGATCACGCGGCGACCTCTGCGAGGTAGGGGCGGACGAGGGGGCTGGTACCGCCGTCGAAGGGGGCGAGGTCGAGGCTGTAGGGGGAGCGGTGGGGCGGTAGATGTTCGGCGGGGTGGGGCAGGGGCGCGGGCCGTTGCAGGGCGGGGCGGGTGCTCGCGCGGTGCGTACCCGTGCCCGGGGCGAGCAGAAGGCCCAGTAGGCGGGCGGTACGGCGGATAAGGTTGCGCATGTCGATGCTCCACTTCAGCGTCGGCCACGCCCCGGGGTCCTGGCAGACCGCCGGGGACTTTCGTTCCTCAAGACTACAGTGCATTAGGGAGCGTCGGGTAGCAATAGGAAGCACATGGATGCACCTAGTTGTTGCCGTACGTAGTGCGGCGCGTCGAGCCGCCTTAGCGTGCAGGTATGTCTGACGACCGTGACTGGAGCCCCGACCTGACGAGTCACGTCTACGTGTATCTCCAGGTCGTGCATCACATCGCCGAGCAGATCCGTACCGGGCGGCTGCCCGCAGGGGCCCGGCTTCCGGCCGAGCGCGACCTCGCCGAGCAGTACGGCGTGGCCGTCAACACCATCCGCCGGGCTGTCCGCGACCTCCGCGATCAAGGCCTCGTCATCACTGTCCCCGTAAAGGGCACCTTCGTTCGAGCCGAGCAGCCGCCCACGGACGACAGTCCCGAAGAGGGCCCAGCCGCCGACTGACGGTGAGCCCCACCCGTACCGCTCCCCGGCACCCCCATGGGCCAGACTGGAACCCATGACGATTCACGAGAACCTCCTCGGGGGCCCGCCCCCGACGCACCTCCCCGACGACCCGGAGCCCCGCGCACTCCTCGCGAACGGCACGGCCCCGGCCGACGTCGCCGCCAAGTACCCCACCTCCTCCCTCGCCTGGGCGCAGCTCGCCGACGACGCGTACGAGCGCGGCAGCGTCGTGGAGTCGTACGCCTACGCCCGTACGGGCTACCACCGCGGCCTCGACGCCCTGCGCCGCAGCGGCTGGAAGGGGCATGGCCCCGTCCCTTGGGAGCACGAGCCGAACCGCGGCTTCCTGCGCGCCCTGCACGCCCTCGCCCGCGCCGCGCAGGCGATCGGTGAGCAGGAGGAGTACGAGCGTTGCTCCCAGTTCCTGAAGGACTCCTCGCCCACGGCGGCCCAGACCCTGAGCTGACCCATCGAGCCCATTCGGGCTCATTCGGGCCCATTCCCGCAGGTCCGCCCGGTGTGACCAGGCGGACCTTGCGGTTCGGGGGCGTATCCCCGACCATGCCGGTGGGGACCGGGGCCCCCGTGTCGGTAACGGCAGGGGCGGACCGCTACCCGGAGTACACAACAGGAGACAGCGATGTCCCAGCCGGCTCAGCCCGTCGAGGCTTCGGAGCCCGAGACCCCGCATCTCGACTTCCAGGGAACGACCCCGTACGAGGACTACGTCCAGGCCGACGTCCTCACCCATCTCCAGCACCCCCTCTCCGACGACCCCGGAGAGATGGTCTTCCTGGTGACCACCCAGGTCATGGAGCTGTGGTTCACCGTCATCGTCCACGAGTGGGAGACCGCGACCACCGCGATCCGGAACGACGACGTAGCGAGGGCCAGGGACGCGCTGAAGCGTTCCGTACGGGAGCTGGAGGCCCTGAACGCCTCCTGGAAGCCCCTCGGCCAGCTCACCCCCGCCCAGTTCAACTCCTACCGCGCCGCCCTCGGCGAGGGCTCCGGCTTCCAGTCGGCGATGTACCGCCGTATGGAGTTCCTGCTCGGCGAGAAGTCCTCCTCCATGCTCGTCCCGCACCGGGGCGCCCCGCGCGTCCACGCCGAACTCGAGAAGGCGCTGCACGAGCCGAGCCTCTACGACGAGGTCCTGCGCCTTCTGGCCCGCCGCGGCCACGCGATCCCCGAGTCCGTCGTGAACCGTGACGTCTCCCAGCGCTACGAGCCCTCACCCGAGGTCGAGGGGGTGTGGACCGAGCTGTACTCCGGCGACCCGGACCACGAACTCGCCCGCCTCGGCGAGGCGTTGACGGATGTCGCCGAACTCGTCTGGCGCTGGCGCAACGACCACCTGGTCGCCACCCGCCGCGCGATGGGCGCCAAGGCCGGCACGGGCGGCTCCGCCGGCGTGGCCTGGCTGGAGAAGCGCGCCCGCAAGAACGTGTTCCCCGAGCTGTGGACGGCGCGCTCCCATGTCTGAATCGACCTCTGAACTCACTTTGCAAGCCGGCGAGTTGGACGCGGCCGACGAACTGTCGAAGCTGCGCGAACGCTTCGTCCTCGACGACGCGGTGTACCTCGACGGCAACTCCCTCGGCGCCCTCCCCGCGAACGTCCCCGGCGCGGTCGCCGACGTCGTGCACCGCCAGTGGGGCGAGTTGCGCATCCGGTCCTGGGACGAGAGCGGCTGGTGGACGGCGCCGGAGCGGATCGGCGACCGTATCGCTCCGCTGGTGGGCGCGGCGCCGGGCCAGATCGTGGTGGGGGACTCCACGAGCGTCAACGTGTTCAAGGCGGTGGTGGCGGCGGTTCGTCTGGCGGAGGAAGACGGGGAAGGTGGTGAGGGCCGGGACGAGATCCTGGTCGACGCGACGACGTTCCCCACGGACGGCTACATCGCCGAGTCGGCGGCCCGCATGACCGGCCGCACCCTCCGCCCGGTGACCCCGGCGGAGGTGCCGGACGCCCTGAGCTCCCGTACGGCGGCCGTACTCCTCAACCACGTCGACTACCGCACGGGCCGCCTCCACGACCTGCCCGGCCTGACGGCCGCGATCCACGAGGCGGGGGCGTACGCCGTCTGGGACCTGTGCCACAGCGCGGGCGCCCTGCCGGTCGGCCTCGACGCGCACGGGGTCGACCTGGCGGTCGGCTGCACGTACAAGTACCTGAACGGGGGCCCGGGTTCGCCCGCGTACCTCTACGTACGACGCGACCTCCAGCCCCGTTTCGACTCGCCCCTGCCCGGCTGGAACTCCCACGTGGAGCCGTTCGGCATGAGCCCCGCGTACGAGCCCGTCGCGGGCGCGCGACGCGGCCGCGTCGGCACACCTGACATTCTGTCAATGCTTGCTCTGGAGGCGGCACTTGAGGTCTGGGATGGCGTCTCGATCGAGTCGGTCCGCGCCAAGTCCCTGGCCCTGACCGACTTCTTCCTGCAGTGCGTGACGTCGTACGTCCCCGAAGGGTGCGTCGAGTCCCTCACCCCGACACCCCACACGGAACGCGGCAGCCAGGTGGCCCTCCGCTGCGACAATGCCGGCGAGGTCATGAAGCACCTCATCACCGAGGGCGTCATAGGCGACTTCCGCCACCCGGACGTCCTCCGCTTCGGCTTCACCCCCCTCTACGTCGGCTTCGGGGATGTGGAGAGGGCGGCCCTGGTACTGGCACAGACGTTGGAGTCACTCGACTAGCGGCGTCCTGGCCCACACGTCCCCCCAGCTGCGCGCAGTCGTGCCGCTGGGGCGATGGGGGTACCTCCCGCTCGAGCGAAGCCGAGAGTGGGGGAGGGTGGGCGCAGGCGGCACCCTGTCAGCGCCGGCAAGCGCCCCCCACCCCCGCCCAGCACCGATGCCGGGTCACAACGCACCCCGGCGCACCCACACACCCCTCCGCACGCCCCCACCAGCTCGACGTACAAAAACCGCCAGAACCGTCAACCTCACCCAGCGTCACATCCCGGTGTCGACGCACGTCACCGGCCTGATACCGTCCCCGCACAACGGCAGGCATCCTCACCCCCCGGCCCGCCCACCCCCAAACCCTTCCAAACCCGTTTCACCCTTGAGAGGTTGGAGCATGCCGCACGACGACGCCGCAGCCCGCGATGCCGCCGAAGAGGCGTCCGCCTTCTCACACCCCCCGGTCGACCCCGACACCACCACCGCGTACGGCACCGACCACCCCGACCAGGTGATCGACTTCTACGCCCCGCGCACCCCCGCCACCGACACGGCGGTGCCCTTGGTCGTCGTCCTGCACGGCGGTGCCTGGCGCGCCCCGTACGACCGCCGCCACATCACCCCGTTCGCCGACTACCTGGCCCGCCGAGGCTTCGCCGTGGCCAACGTCGAGTACAGAAGGGGCAGTTCACTCCCGGCCCAGACCGGCGCGGCCGGCAGCGCGGGGGGCCCGATCGCGGGCCGCTGGCCGGAGACGTTCGACGACGTCGCCGCCGCCCTGGACGCCCTGCCCGACCTCGTACGAGAGGCCCTGCCGCAGGCGGACCCGCGCCGCACGGTCCTCACCGGCCACTCCGCCGGCGGCCAGCTCGCCCTGTGGGCCGCCGCCCGCCACGTACTCCCGGCCGACACTCCGTGGCACACCCCCCGCCCGCCCGCGCTGCGCGGCGTCGTGGCCCTGGCCCCGATCGCGGACTTCGCCGTAGCCGGGAAACTCGACGTCTGCGGCGGCGCGGCCACCCAACTCCTCGGCGGCCAGGACCATTTCGCCGAACGCCGCGCCTACGCCGACCCGTCCCTCCTCCTCCCCACCGGCATCGCCACAACCCTTGTACAGGGCCGCACCGACATCGTCGTACCGCAGGCCGTGGCCGAGTCCTACGCGGACGCGGCGGCGAAGGCGGGCGAGGTCGTGGGCCTGACGCTGCTGGAGGACGTGGGCCACTTCCCCCTGATCGACCCGGCGGCGGACGCGTGCGCGGTGGTGGCGGAGGAGATCGCACAGCTGGCGTGGTGAACGGGGGGCCGCCTTGACCCCACGGGGATACCCGTAATACCTGAGAGCTACCTCCCAGATGAGCTCCCTGGCGTGACGCCGACGACGCCTCCCGATTCGTAATTTCCCTTCCAGAGCGGCCCGACCAGCGGCCGGGCTGAACTGGAAGGGGCGGGCACCATGGGAACCGCGACGCGGCATACGGCAGAACTCGATGCGCTCACGGAGCCAACGCCGGAGCCCCGCACCCGCCTGCGTCGCACCCGCACTCACCCGCATGGCACCCGTACCTGTACCCGCCTGCTCCGCACCCTCCTCGCCCTGCTCATCGCCACCGCCGTCATCATGCCGGTCTCCGCCGCGGCGGCCGGCCCACAGATCCCGGCCCCGGCCCCCGCCACCCTCGCCGCGCCGACACCAAAGACGCTGGAGTCGACGTACGCGGCGAACCGTACGAACGCCGAGCGGGCGTCCCATATGGCGGAGGCCCACGGCGACCGGAGCCGGGCGGCGACGGACCGCGCGATGGCGGCGCCCACCCGGCAGTTCCTGAAGTTCGACGGCCGGGGCCCCGGCCAGGCGGTCGAGGTCTTCGGCGACCTGCTGAAGGCGGATCGCGTGGCGGTACTGGTCCCGGGCTCGGACACCAGCCTGGACACGTACGACCGCTTCCACAAGGCCGCCCGAGCCCTGTACGACCGGATGGGCACCGGCACCGCGGTGATCGCCTGGCTCGGCTACGAGACGCCGAAGACGATCAGCACGACGGTCTTGACCCCCACCCGGGCCGAGCAGGCGGCCCCGAAGCTCCGCACGTTCATACGCGACCTGCGCGGACTGCTGCCAAGCACCGCCCACGTCACCCTGGTCTGCCACTCATACGGCTCGGTGGTGTGCGGCCGAGCCGCAGCGGGCCTGAACGGCGTGACGGACATCGCCCTGATCGGCAGCCCCGGTACGGGCGCGGACAGCGCGGCCACGTTGCACACATCCGCGCGCATATGGGCGGCCCGAGGCACCGACGACTGGGTCGGGATGGTCCCGCACACCCGGGCCGACCTCTTCGGCACCACGGTCGGCTTCGGCACCGACCCCATCTCCCCGACCTTCGGCGCCCGCGTCTTCCCCGCAGACAACGCAGGCCACAGCGACTACTTCACCCCGGGCTCCCTCTCCCTGGAGCACCTCGCCCGAATAACCCTCGGTATTGCCAAGGAGCGAACCCATGCGTGAGCTCGCAGAAGCGGAAGGCGAAGCCGCAGTCGCCGACGGTGCGCAGCCCCCACTGGGGCCACCCGCACCCGACGACGATTCCCGCACGGGTGGTGCGAGTGGGAACCCAAACCCGGCCGAAGGCCGGGTGCCCCACAACGCACCCGCACGAAGCCCACGTTCCGCACGCACCCGCCCCACCCTCCACCACGCAGTCCACCGCATCGACAACGCCACCCCCGCCACCCGCGACCGCGCAGTGGACGCCCTCCGCGCCCTCGCCATACTCGGCATAATCCTGGGCCACTGGCTGGTAACCGCCCTGGTCGCGGACGGTGGCACCCTCCATAACGCCAGCCCCCTCCAACACATGCCCTGGCTGGCCCCCATCTCCTGGCTCTTCCAGACTCTGTCCGTCTTCTTCCTGGTGGGCGGCCACGTAGCGACGAAGAGCTACACCTCGGCACAGGCCCGCGGCACCACGTACCCCCAATGGCTCCGCACCCGCCTGACCCGCCTGTTCGCGCCCGTCGTCGCGGTACTGCTGCTCTGGACGGCCGTGGCGACAGCCCTCCTCCTCACTGGCACCGACCTAGCGACGGTCCACACCCTCCTCAAACTGGCCCTGTCCCCTCTGTGGTTCCTCCTGGTGTTCGCCGCCCTGACAGCGGCAACTCCCCTGGTGATCCGCCTCAACCCCCTGTGGCCCTTGGCGGTCGTCCTGCACGTCGACCTCATCCGCTTCGGCCTCCACGGCCCCGACGCACTCGGCTGGGTGAACCTGGCCGCAGGCTGGCTGGTGCCGTACACCCTGGGCGCGGCCTGGACGCGAGGCGAGTTGAACCGCCGTCGCGCGGGCTGGCTCCTGCTCGCGACCGGTACGACGGCGACGGCGGCCCTGATCCTCTGGGCCGGCTACCCGGCGTCGATGGTCGGCGTCCCCGGCGCATCCGTCTCCAACCTGAACCCGCCGACCCTCGCCGCGGTGACCTTCGGCCTGGCCCAGTGCGGCCTGGCGCTCCTGCTGCGCGGCCCCCTCCGCCGCACCCTCCGGCGCCGACCGATGGCCTGGGCGGCGGTGGCCCTCGTCAACCTCTCCGCGATGACGGTGTTCCTCTGGCACCAGACGGCACTGATGGCGACCACCGGCACAGGCCTGGCCGCGGGCCACCTCCCCGGCCTGCACACCCTCCCCGACGACCCGACCTGGATAGCGGCCCGCCTCGCCTGGCTCCCGGTGTTCGCCGTCGCCCTCCTGCTCTGCTGGGCGGCGTTCCACGGCTACGAGACCCACGGCCGGAAGGAAAACGGGAAAGGGAACCGGGGCGAGAACCGGCACTCGGAAACGGCACGTCGCCCCAAAATCCCGCAGTCCAGGACGGTGCCCCATGCCTAGGGTGGTCCGAATGAGCACGGTGGAGAAGCGGCTGACGAGGGGTCTGCGCACGCTGCGCGAAGACCTGTTGAGCAGCGAGTCCCATCCGCTGCCGGCGTCGGTGTGGCTGCGCTGGCTGCCACACGGCCTGGTCTGCCTGGCCGCGTTCGCCCTCACGCTGGGCAACATCGACCAGATGGACGACCGCTACCACCTGGGCGCGGAGTACACCGTGCTGTGCTCGCTGGCCCAGGGCGCGGCGGTGGCGCTGGCGCTGTGGTGGCCGGTTCCGGCGTGGTGGGCCTCCCTGGTCGTCACCGTGGTGGTGGCCATGGGCGTCCGGGTCCAACAGTTCCAACTGCTCACCGGGGCAGCCCAGTTCGACGTCACGGTCCCGACCGGCCTGCCGCGGGGCGACGTTCCATGGCCGTGGAGTCCACCCGGACTGATCGCGCACGCCGTGATCCTCTTCCTGCTCGCGCTACGACTGCCCACCCGCGTCGCGGTCGAGGTGCTGGCGTTGACCGCCCTGGCCACCTATGTCGTCCAGGGAGTCATCGGCGCCCCGGCCTACTCGTCGACGAGCCCCCTCGCGATGGCCCTCTTCATCGGCGTCGTCCTCCTCGGCAGCACCATGCGCGGCCGCCGCGAGGCCCGTACCCAACTCGTCGAACAGGCCGGCCTCACCGCCGAGGAACGTGCCCGCCGGACCCTCCTGGAGGAGCGCAGCCGTATCGCGCGCGAGCTGCACGACGTGGTCGCCCACCACATGTCGGTGATCTCCATCCAGGCCCAGGTCGCCCCCCACCTGGTGGAGAACCCGTCCGACGAACTGAAGGAGAACCTCCACGGCATCCGGCAGAACGCGCTGGAGGCGCTCACCGAACTCCGCCGCGTCCTCGGCGTCCTGCGCGCCGAGCACCCGTCGGACCCCGACGACCCGCGCGACCCGCACGACATGGCGGCCGTCGCCGAAGGCACCGCCCCGCACGCCCCGCAGCCCACCCTGGACCGTCTCGACGCCCTGATGGAGAACACCCGCGCCGCGGGCCTCGCGGTCACCGCCGAGATCGACGGCGACGTACGCCCGCTGTCGCCCGGCGTGGAGCTGTCGGCATACCGGATCATCCAGGAGGCCCTCAGCAACGCGTTGCGCCACGCACCCGGGTCGACCGTCCGGGTGGAAGTGACCCACTTCCCGCGCGGCCTGCAACTGAGGATCATCAACTCCCGGCCGCACCGCCCCGCCCCGCCGTCCCCCGGTGCGGGCCACGGACTGCTCGGCATGCGCGAGCGTGCCACGATGCTCGGTGGCACCCTCATGGCGACCGGGACCTCCCACGGCGGGTTCGCGGTGGTGGCCTTCCTCCCCCGGAACGGCGCCCCCGGGAGCGAGACCCCCGCTCCCACGGATGCCCCCACCGACACCCCTGCCGACACGATCGGCACACCATCGGGTACAACGGTGCCCCGTGCCTCCGGAACCTCACCGGAGACGACAGGAGAAGAGCCCTCCCCATGACGATGTCGAGCAGCACCATCCGCGTAGTGATCGCCGACGACCAGCAGATGGTCCGGCAGGGCTTCTCGGTGCTGCTGAACACCCAGCCCGACATCGACGTCGTCGGCCAGGCGGTGCACGGCCTCGACGCGATCGACAAGGTCGCCGAACTCGCCCCGGACGTCGTCCTGATGGACATCCGCATGCCCGAGCTCGGCGGCATCGAGGCCACCCGCCGCATCACCACCGAGAACCCGCACATCAGAGTCCTCGTCCTCACCACCTTCGACCTCGACGAGTACGTGTACGAGGCCCTGCGCGCCGGCGCGTCCGGCTTCCTCCTCAAGGACGCCTCCGCCGACCAACTCGCCGAAGCGGTACGGGTGGTGGCGTCCGGCGACGCCCTGCTCGCGCCCGGTATCACCCGCCGCCTCATCGCCGAGTTCTCCCGCCTCGGCACCGCACCCCGCACCCCGCTGAAGGACCGCGTCGGCGACCTGACCGAGCGGGAGACGGAAGTGCTCGCCCTGATCGCCCAGGGCCTGTCCAACGCCGAGATCGCCCAGCATCTCGTCGTCGCCGAACAGACCGTGAAGACCCACGTGGGCCGCATCCTGGTCAAACTGGGCCTGCGCGACCGCACCCAGGCAGCGGTGTACGCCTACGAATCGGGCCTGGTCCGCCCCACGGGCTACTGACCGGCCGCCGGCCACGGCCTCCCCGTAGGACAGGGCCTACCTGTAGTACCTGAGACGGATCCCGACAGACCCCCCTCACTGGTGACGACGGCAACCCCGCCCTCCGCCTACCGTTTTCAACGTGACCGAGACGACCCAGACGCAGACGATGCCCCCGCGGGGCGGGGCCAAGGCGAGCAGCCCCGAGTTCCGGCTCGCGATGGACGCGTGGCGCAGGCTGCGGCAGGACCTGTTCCATGACGCGTTCGCCTACCGACCGCTGCCCCCGTTGAGGATGGGCGGCCCGCTCACCGGCCGGCTGTCCGGCCGCCTCCGCGAGTACGTGGCCTGGACCCCGCACGCGACCGTCGCGGTGGCCGGCCTGCTGGCGCTGGCCATCGGGGCCTCCGCGAGCGAGCGCGGCAGTGAGTTCGGCGTGATGCTGTGCGCCCTCCTGGCCCTCGGCCCGGTCCTTCTGACGCTGGTCCGGCCCGTGGGAGCCTTCTGGGTGTCCATGGCGGCGACCCCGCTCACCGCGGCGTTCGGCGACATGTGGAGCGACTGGCCGTGGGCGCCCGGCAACTTCGCGGCCCACCTCGTGGTCGTGACGGTCGTGGCACTGCGCACCCGGCCCCGCATCGCCGCCTGGATGTGGGGGTTGACCGCGGCGTACGGACTGTTTCTGGACAGTCTCCTCGGGGCGGGGCACTACTCGTCGAACACGGGCTCGTTCCTCGTCGTCTCCGCGATGGCCCTGCTGGCGGCGGCCGCCCTGAACATACGCCGCACGGCCCAGCGCGAGGTGACCGCCCAGCAGACGGTGACCGCCCATGAGCGTTCCAAGCGCACCCTCCTCGAAGAGCGCACGACGATCGCCCGCGAGCTGCACGACGTGGTCGCCCACCACATGTCGGTGGTCGCCATCCAGGCCGAGGCCGCGCCCTACCGCGTGGAGAACCCGCCGCCCGAGCTGGAGCAGGCCTTCGCCACCATCCGGGAGAACGCGGTGGCGGCACTGACCGAGCTGCGCCGCGTCCTCGGGGTCGTCCGCGCCGAGGACTACGAGGCCCCGGACGCCCCGCAGCCCACCCTCGCCGACCTGGACCGCCTGCTCGCCAATGTGCGGGAGACCGGCCTGACCGTCGAAAAGGCGGTCACCGGAGCGGTGCGCGAACTCCCGCAGGGTGTGGAGCTGTCGGCGTACCGCATAGTCCAGGAGGCCCTCAGTAACACCCTGCGGCACGCGCCCGGCGCGACGGCCCGCGTGGAGATCGGGTACGTACTGGGCGGGCTCGGCCTGCGCATAGTCAACGGCCCGCCCCCGGAGGTGAACCTGATGAAGTCCGCCCATGGCGCCGGCCACGGCATCACCGGCATGCGCGAGCGCGTCACGATGCTGAACGGCGAGATGACGGCGGGAGAGACGGAGGATGGGGGCTACGAGGTGACAGTGTTCCTGCCGGTGGCCACCGCGAGCGAGGGCGACGCATGACCATCCGCGTGCTGATCGTCGACGACCAGATGATGGTCCGCGAGGGCTTCTCGGTGCTGCTCGGCGCGATGCCGGACATCGAGGTGGTCGGCGAGGCGGTGAACGGCCGGGACGCGGTCGACCGGGTCCGGGAGCTCTCCCCGGACGTCGTCCTGATGGACATCCGCATGCCCGAGCTGAACGGCATCGAGGCGACGAGGGAGATCGTGGCCGCGGACGGCGGGGCCAGGGTTCTGGTCCTCACCACCTTCGACCTCGACGAGTACGTGTACCAGGCGCTGCGGGCGGGAGCCTCCGGCTTCCTCCTCAAGGACGCCTCGGCCCGCCAACTGGCCGACGGGGTCCGCGTGGTGGCCGCCGGCGAGGCACTGCTCGCCCCCTCCGTCACCAAGCGCCTGATCACCGAGTTCTCCAAGCTGGCCGAGGCACCCCGCCCCTCGGCGGCGGCACAGCTGGCGTACGGAGAGCTCACCGAACGCGAGACGGAGGTCCTGGTCCTCATCGCCCAGGGCCTGTCCAACTCTGAGATAGCCGAACGCCTGGTGGTCGCCGAGTCCACGATCAAGACCCATGTGAGCCGCATCCTGGTCAAACTGGGCCTGCGTGACCGCACCCAGGCGGCGGTCTTCGCCTACGAGGCGAGGCTGGTCACGCCGGCGTGAGGCCCCGGCACGAGCCGAGCCCCCCTGGTCAGCCGCCCTGCTCGCGGGTTAGCGTCCGTCCATGGCAGCTGCTTCCGACCTCGCTTTCGACCACGCTTTCGATCCGTGGGACGCCGACTTCGTGGCCGACCCGTACCCGGCGTACGCCGAGCTGCGGGCGCGGGGCCGGGTGCGGTACTTCGAGCCGACGAACCAGTGGCTCGTGCCGCACCACGCGGATGTCTCGGCGCTGCTGCGGGACCGGCGTCTGGGGCGGACGTACCAGCACAGGTTCACGCACGAGGACTTCGGGCGTACGGCACCTGCGGCGGAGCACGAGCCGTTCCACACGTTGAACGACCACGGGATGCTCGACCTGGAGCCCCCGGACCACACGCGGATCCGGCGGCTGGTGTCGAAGGCGTTCACGCCGCGCACGGTGGAGCAGCTGAAGCCGTACGTGGAGGAGTCGGCGGGCGAGCTGGTGACCGGGTTGGTGGAGGCCGGCGGGGGTGACCTGCTGACGGATGTGGCGGAGCCGCTTCCGGTGGCGGTGATCGCCGAGATGCTGGGCATCCCCGAGTCGGACCGGGCGCAGCTGCGGCCCTGGTCGGCGGACATCTGCGGGATGTACGAGCTGAGCCCGTCGGAGGAGACGGCGAAGCGGGCGGTGCGGGCGTCGGTGGAGTTCTCGGAGTACCTCCGGGAGCTGATCGCGCACCGCAGGGAGCAGCCGGGCGAGGACCTGATCTCGGGCCTGATCGCGGCCCACGACGAGGGCGACCGCCTCACCGAGCAGGAGATGATCTCGACCTGCGTCCTGCTGCTCAACGCGGGCCACGAGGCGACGGTGAACGCCACCGTGAACGGCTGGTGGGCGCTGTTCCGCAACCCCGACCAGCTCGCCGCCCTCCGCGCGGACCACTCGCTCGTACCGGCCGCCGTCGAGGAGCTGATGCGCTACGACACCCCGCTCCAGCTCTTCGAGCGCTGGGTGCTGGACGACATCGAGATCGACGGTACGACGGTGCCGAGGGGCGCGGAGATCGCGATGCTCTTCGGCTCCGCGAACCATGACCCGGCCGTCTTCACCGCCCCCGACAAGCTGGACCTGACCCGCAAGGAGAACCCGCACATCTCCTTCAGCGCCGGCATCCACTACTGCATCGGCGCCCCCCTCACCCGTATCGAACTGGCCGCGTCCATGAGAGCCCTCCTGGAGAAGGCCCCCACCCTGACCCTGGCGGCGGAGCCGACCCGCAAGCCGAATTTCGTGATCCGGGGGCTGGAGGGGCTGAGTGTGGAGGTGGGGTGATCACACGTTCGGATGAACGTGCAGGTGATCCGGTCCGAGTGCGCCGACGGCTTGTGATGCTGGTGCACGCCTGTGAAGGAGGGCACCATGCTCATGGCCGGCACGGGGCTGTGGCTGTATGGGGGCGGGGAGCTGGGGTTGCGGATCGAGAAGTACCGCAAGGGGCGGGCGCTTCCCGAAGCCGTGCTGGCGCCCTGGGGCACGTTCGCGGGAAAGGGGGACTGGGCCGACACCGCCGGGGTGGTGATGACGGTCGAGGTCACCTCGTACGACGCCGATACCCACCGTCGTGATCGAGAGGAGAAGCCCGCCGGCTACGCCGACTCGGGGATTCCGTACTACTTGCTGATCGACCGGGACGACTGCTCGGTCACTCTCTTCAGCGATCCGGCACCCGGTGGCGGGTACCGCAGCGCGGTCAGGAAGGCATTCGGCGCGAAGCTCTCGCTGCCCGACCCCCTCGGTATCGAGCTCGACACCGAGGAGCTCAAGCAGTACGTCGACTGACCGGCGCCGAGGGAGCCAGAGTCACCCTTGGCGCTCAGAACCCCGGCGCCGACCCAGCACCCATGCGAGCAGCAGGCACACGAGGGCCGGGACGGCGGCTCCGGCGGCGGCTACCAGGGGGAGTTCGGTGACGAGGACGGTGTAGTCCATGCCCTCGCCCTCGAAGCCGCCGCGAAGATGGCGGCGGGTACGGGGCGTGGAGGACCAGACCAGGGTCGCGGCCGTCGCCCCCACCGCCGACAGCGCACACCCCCCGCACCCCAGCGCACTCTGCCGATCGAGCCGCCGCTCCGGCCGATCCGGCCGCTCCCGCCGGTCCCGCCACTCCGGCCGCCCCCGCTGCCCCCACCGCTCCGGCTCCGCCTGACCCATGCCCGCAGGGACGCGCCCAGGCCCGCCCCGGTTCTCCCTACGGAATAGGGGACGGGAACGGGGACGGGCACCAATCGGCAGCTCCGTCCCGGCCAGGCCGACATAACCCGGCGTAATACCGAGACGGAACTGCCAACCGCTGCCTTCCTGGCGGCCGGGGCGGGCCGACGGCCTGCCTTCCCGGTGGCGCCGGCCCGCACTCCCGGCGACCCCCGCGACCCTCCAGGCCCGCCTTCCCGGAGGCCCGGCCACCCCGCGCCCCAGCTCCCTCAGCTGGTCACGTCTCGCCTCCGCACCCCCACCAACCCCCCGGCCACCAGCACCACCGCCACCCCGAGCAAGGACAGCACCGGCGCCCACTCCATCCCCCCGCCCGGCAGCTTCGGGAGGTGGCCGAAGGGGGAGAGGTTCAGGACGGCCTGCGGGGCCTTGAGGGCGGGGCCGATCCAGCCGATCAGGAGTACGGCACCGGCGAGGCCCCAGGCCGCGATCGCCGCCCGGGGTGCGACGCCGTACAGGAGGACGGCGGCCCCGCCGATCACCCACACCCCGGCCACCTGGACGAGGCAGGCGCCCAGGATCGGGCCGATGTCCTTGCCGTGGCCGGCGGCGAAGCCGAGGCCGGCGAGCAGCATGATCCAGGCGGAGCCGCCGAAGGCGACGGCCAGATGGCCGGCGGCCCAGCGCAGTCGGCCCACCGCGCCTGCGAGGACGGGCTCCGCCCGGCCTGACGTCTCCTCGCCATGCAGCCGGAGCACGGCGCTCACGATGTACAGCGCGGCGATCAGGCCGAGCATGCCGATCATCGAGGCGAGGAACGCGTTCGTCAGGGCGGAACTGCCGCCCATGCGCTCGAAGATCTCGCGGGCGCCCTCGTTGTCGCCGACGAAGTCGGCCACGCCGTCGGCCAGTCCGCCGTAGACGACCCCGGCGAGGAAGAAGCCGATGCTCCAGCCGAGCACGCTGCCCCGCTGGAGTCGCCAGGCCAGCGCGCCCGCCGTCCGCAGCCGCCCGGAGGCCGGGCCCGGACGGGTCGGCAGGAAGCTCATGCCGACATCGCGGCGCCCGGCGAGTTCGTACGCCACCGCGCCCTGGACCAGCGCCGCCCCCACGAACAGCAGCAGCACCCACCACCGCTCATCAGCGAACGAGCGCTCGTTTTCCAGCCACCCCAGCGGCGACACCCACGTCAAAAAAGACGAACCTTCGTTCTCGGAAGCGTCGCCCGCAGCCCGCAGTACGAACGCAGCCCCCAGCACCCCCGCCGTCAGCCCCCGCGCCAGCCGCGCGCTCTCCGTCAGCTGCGCGACCACCGCCGCCATCGTCGCGAACACCATGCCCACGCCCGCGATCCCCAGCCCGAAGGCCAGCGCACCCGCCGCCCCCTGCCCGGCGAGCCCGGCGGCGACCAGCAGCGCCAGTACGGCATTCGCGACGGCCGCCGTGAGGAGGGCGGAGGTGAGCGAGGCCCGGCGGCCCACCATCCCGGACGCGACGAGCTCCTGTCGGCCGCTCTCCTCCTCGTCCCTCGTGTGCCGGATGACGACGAGGAGGCTCATGACGGCGGCCAGCGCACCGGCGTAGACACCGACGCGCCATGCCGTCAGGGCGCCGAGCGAGTCGTCGAAGACGGGGCCGATCAGGGCGCGCAGGGAGGAGTTCGTGGTCATCTGGGTCATCAGGTCGGCGCGTTCGGCGGCGGTGCCGTACAGGCTCTTCAGACTGTTCGGCATGGAGAGGACCATCAGGCCCGTCACCGCGACCCAGATCGGGAGCATCACGCGGTCGCGGCGCAGGGCGAACCTCAACAGGGTTCCCGTACCGTCCAGTTGACGCGAGCCGCCGGAGCGGGCGGCGAAGGCGGTCCTGGCGCCGCCCGTGTCCGTGCTGGTGGTCATCGCGCGACCGCCCCCTCCCGCGCGTCGGCGTCCGCGTCGGCCAGGTCCTCCTGGTAGTGGCGGAGGAAGAGCTCCTCCAGGGTCGGCGGCGTCGAGGTCAGCGACCGCACGCCCGACTCGCTCAACGAGCGTAGTACGGCGTCGAGTTTGTCGGTGTCGACCTGGAGGCGGACCCGGTGGCCCTGGATGTCGAGGTCGTGGACGCCGGGGAGGCGGGCGAGGCCGCCTGGCGGGCCGGCGAGTTCGGCGGTGACGCTCGTACGGGTCAGGTGGCGCAGGTCGGCGAGGGAGCCGCTCTCGACGGTGACGCCCTTGCGGATGATGCTGACCCGGTCGCAGAGTTCCTCGACCTCGCTGAGGATGTGCGACGACAGCAGGACCGTCCTGCCCCGGTCGCGCGCCTCCCGTATGCACCGCTGGAAGACCTCCTCCATCAGGGGGTCCAGGCCGGAGGTCGGTTCGTCGAGGATCAGCAGGTCGACGTCCGAGGCGAAGGCGGCGACGAGGGCGACCTTCTGACGGTTGCCCTTCGAGTACGTCCGGCCCTTCTTCGTCGGGTCCAGTTCGAACCGTTCGATCAGCTCGGCCCGGCGGCGTGCGTCCAGGCTGCCGCCCCGCAAGCGGCCGAGCAGGTCGATGACCTCGCCGCCGGACAGGTTGCGCCACAGGGTCACGTCCCCCGGCACGTACGCGATCCGGCGGTGCACCTCGACCGCGTCCGCCCAGGGGGCGCGGCCGAGGATCCGCGCGGCGCCCGCGTCGGCGCGCAGCAGACCGAGGAGGACGCGGATGGTGGTGGATTTTCCGGCGCCGTTGGGGCCGAGGAAGCCGTGGACCTCGCCGGCCTCGACGTTCAGGTCGAGTCCGGCGAGCGCGTGGGTCCGTCCGAAGGACTTGTGGAGTCCGGATACCTCAATGGCGGGGTTGGCCTTCGTCATGCTTCAGAACGTACGCTTACTTCAGAAATTTGTGAAGTTAAGGAACCGTCAAAATGGCCGTTAGGCTGGGGGCGTCGCTGAGCAGGGGGGATGAGCAGCGGAGATCGGCAAGGGAGATGATCGGAGCATGACGACAGCAGCCGGATCGGGACGGGACGCGGAGGGCGTCTCGCGGTTCGTGGAGCACTTCGCCGCGCAGCTCGTCGAGGCGGGCGTGCCCCGGATGCCGGCCCGTGTCTTCGCCGCGCTCCTCGCCTCCGACACCGGTGCGCTGACCTCCGTCGAACTGGGCGAACAGCTGCAGATCAGCCCTGCCGCCGTGTCGGGCGCGGTCCGCTACCTCGCCCAGGTGCACCTGGTGTCACGCGAACGCGAGCCCGGGTCCCGCCGCGAGCGCTACCGCGTCCACAGCGACCAGTGGTACGAGGCCCTCACCAACCGCGAGGCCATCATCAAGCGCTGGGAGGAGGCCCTGCGCGACGGCGTCAGCAGCCTGGGCGCCGACACTCCGGCCGGGCGCCGGCTCGCCGAGACGCTCGCCTTCTTCGAGTTCATGGAGGGAGAGCTGGAGGCGATGATGGGGCGCTGGCGCGTCCACCGGGACAAGACGTTCGGCCAGGGCTGGACGACCGAGGGCTGGACGACCGAGGGCTGAACGACCGAGGGCTGGACGACCGAGGGCTGGACGACCGAGGGCTGGACGGCTGAGGGCTGGACGACCGAGGGCTGAACGACCGACGGCCGGACCGTCCGGGCCGGGCCTCCCGGGAAATATCGTTGGAGCGGCGGGACTTCCCCGTGCTTGCATGAGCCGCATGGTGTCCACCGACCGGTTGCTGGCCTTCGCGGCCATGTCGTTCGTGCTGATCGTGATCCCCGGCCCCAGTGTGCTGTTCGTGGTCGGGCGGGCGCTGGCGCAGGGGCGGCGCGCCGCGCTGACCACGGTCGTGGGGAACACGCTCGGCGCGTACGTCCTCATCGTGGCCGTGGCGTTCGGGATCGGGGCGGTCGTCGAGCGCTCGGTCCTCGTCTTCACGGTGCTCAAGCTGGCCGGCGCCGCCTACCTGGTGTATCTCGGCGTCAAGGCCTGGCGGGAGCGCGGTTCGTTGCACGCGGCGGTCACCGGTGGCGGGGCGGGCGCCCATGGGGTTGGTGGTCGCCGGACGTTCTGGGAGGGGTTCGCCGTCGGTGTGACCAACCCCAAGACCCTCGTGTTCTTCGCCGCCGTACTGCCGCAGTTCGTCGACCGGGCCCAGGGGCATGTCGCGGCTCAGATGCTGCTGCTCGGCCTCGTCTTCAACGTCATCGCCCTCGCCTCCGACGCGGCATGGGGCCTGCTCGCGGCCACCGCGCGGGACTGGTTCGCCCGCTCACCGCAGCGGCTCTCCCTGGTCGGCGGCGTCGGCGGGCTCACCATGATCGGCCTGGGCGTCACCGTCGCCGCGACCGGCCGCAAGGACTGAAGCAGGGCCGGTCGTCACAGCAGGGCGAGGAGCTGCTTGGTGTGGCCCGGCAGCTCCACCTCCGCGAGGCCCGTGACGATGTCCCGCAAGGGCATGGGCTGTTCGACCAGGGCCGCACCGTTGGACAGGAGCCGGGTGGGTACCGGTGTGTCCAGCTCGGCCTCGCTCAGGGCCCCGGGACCGGCGAGTACGCAGAGGGCGTCCCCCTGGACGCGGATACGGTCCCGGAGGCCCGCGTTGCCGCCGGCGAGCGCGATGGCCCGTTCGATGGTCCAGGTGTCGAGGGCCAGGCGGTTGTCGTACGTCGTGTCGGCTCCCGCGGCGACGCGGGACACGGCGGCGAGGGTGGCGGCGTTGACGAGGGTGACGTGGGCCAGGATCTGGTCGGCGTTCCACTCGCCGGGCGGTGGGGCGAGGCCGGGGTCGGCGCCGGGGCCCGGACCGTGGCCGCCGGAGTCGGCCACGGTGGCGGCCGCGTCCAGCAGCGCGCGGTAGGCGTCGCGCAGCGCGGTGGTGTCCATGGTGTGGTGTCCTTTCCCTCGTCTGTTCTCTGTCCGGCCGTCTCTCAGGCGTGCGCGTCGTGCATCTCCCAAGGCGCCTGCGGGAGGACGTCGCCGGTCTCCAGCAGGGACTTGAGGTTCGCCAGTACGGCGGGCCAGCCCTGCGAGATCCCGTTGAACATCTCCTCGTTGGGGAGGTTCTCGTGGGTCACGGTGAGGCGGACGATGTCCTGGTGCGGTTCGACGAGGAAGGTGACGACCGACGGCTCGCGCGGCGACTCGGGGTCGGGGATGTCGTCGAAGGTGATGACCAGGCGGGTCGGGGGTTCGGTCGCGATCACCTTGCCGACGACGTCGACCTTGCCTGATCCGTCCACACGCCGGTGCTCCCAGGTCGAGCCCGGCTGCCAGTCGGAGATGTTGGCGTGTCCCCAGTAGCGCGCGGTCAGGTCGGCGTCCGTCAGGGCCTGCCACACCTGCTCCGCACTGGCGTGGATGTAGGTGACGTAGACATAGGTCGGCACGGAGGTGGTTGCTTCGGTCATGGCGAGTTCCTCTGCCTTCTGCTTGATGGCGCTGATCGCTTGCAGCCGGGGCCTGTCGAACCCCGAGATCCAACGCTCCTCGATCTCATGGATCGGCGTCGGATTCAGGTAGTGCAGCCGCTCCCGGCCACGCCGTACGACGGTGACGAGGTTGGCCCCGACCAGCACGTCCAAATGCTGTGTCGCCGACTGCCGAGCCATGTCCAACTGCTCGCACAGCTCCCGAAGCGTCTGCCCGTTCCGCTCGCGCAGCCGGTCGAGCAGCAGCCGCCGGGTGGGATCGGCCAATGCCTTGAAGACGGCGTCCATCGCGACTACCTCATCACTCACCCCATCATTATGCAGGTATCTGCCTGCGTAATGTCAACCGACGGTGGGCCACCAGTGAGGGACCCACGATTGTCATGGGCACCCCCTAAGCCGATCGCCTGATCGACTGCTGATGCATGAGAACCGGGGGAGCGGCGCGATGAGTGGTAAGGGACGAGTCGGCGCGTCCAGGCGATGGGCATGGGCCGTAGCCGTGGTGGTCAGCACACTGGCGGGTTGCGGTGGCGGCGACACGGCAGACAGGGCCGATGCGGGAGGAGGCGAGTCGCCGGGAACGTCCGAGAGCCTGTCGCCGGGCAAGAACGCGACCGACCAGCCCGAACCCGACAAGCTGCCCCCGGCGCGCACGCCGGTGCTGCACGTGGACGGCGCGTACACGTACACCGTGCGGATCCTCGACGCCAAGACCACGGTGGACGTCCCCGGCAACCCTCCACCGGTCGGCACGATGGTGCTCGCCCTGCTTCTGCGCGTGGAGGCCGAGCCCCGCGACCGCAGCATCCACGCGCCCTACGCGGCGCTGTCGATCGACTATCCGAGCCGCAAGGGCGACCTGAATTCGGACATCGGGACCGTACTCGACTACGGGACGCCGTACTTGACCGAGGATCAGATGCTCTACGGCGGCGAGGGAGCGAAAGGCATCGACTCGGTGTTCGGCACCCTCCAACCGAACACCGTGTACTACCACTGGGCCTGGCAGATCGTCTCGGAGAAGGCGAATCTGGAGGGCGCCACCCTGTGCGAGGCGGAGGTCTCGGGGGCCAGCTGCATCCCCATCGGTGACATCACCACCGCCGAATCCCGACGCGGGGGTTACTCGCCGCCCTTCTCGGTCCCGGCGTCGGTCCGGCTGGCCAGGCGCTCGTAACGCTGCCGGGCCGCCTGGGGGGACTGGAGGCCGAGGCCGAAGGCGATCTCCGGCCAGGTCATGCCGCGGCCCCGGGCCATCTCCAGCAGCCCGGCCTCCAGTTCGTCCATCTCGCCGCGAGCGAGCGGAACGAGGCTCAACGCGGCGGTGATGTCCGCGCGATCCACCTCCGGTTCACCGTCTTCGAGCAACGCCGCGCCGCTGAGCAGGAACGACACCAGCCGGATGGCCTCGTGCGGGCCGAGCACATGCGGATGGACCTGCCGCCGCCGCTGCCCGTCCGTCGCCGCGTGCCGCTCGGCGATCCGGAAGAGGGACGTGTACGTGCGCTGCGCCCGCGCCTCGTCCGCGCTCGGCGGGGTGAAGGGGGCGTCGGAGTCGGCGGCGTGCGGCTGCGAAGAGGAGGAGGACGACATACGTCCAGCATCCGATGCAAACAACTTGTTGTCAACGGACTATTTCCATCCTGGCTCCGCTGTCGCTGTCACCGCCGCCCGCCGAACTCCCACTCATGCACCTCGATGACGTCGTACACGTCGTACACGTCGTACACGTCGTACATGTCGTACACGTCGTACCCGTCCGACGTCAGCACGGCCCGCGCCGCATCCGGCTCCGGAGCCCGGACCAGCGCCGCCGTACCCAACCAGGTGTCCCCGTCGTCTGACAGCAGCGGCCCGTACGCGATCAACTCATCGCGCCGGGCGGCCGGTACGACGAGGTCGGCGCCCGGCCCGGATCCTGACCCCAGCCCGAGGACGAGGTACCGGTTGCCGCCGTCCCGTCCGCCGGGGACTCCCACATCGTGCGGCCCAGCAGGTTGCGCCATCGCCGTAGCGGTACGTCCCGGTACACGCCGGCCTGATGGTTCGGCTCGTCGAACGCGAACGCGCGGGCGGCGGCCGGATCCGGCAACTCGACGATGTGCACACTCCCGGTGGGCGTCTTCCCGTCCTCGCCGAACGTCGGCCCCCGAGCGATCAGCTCCGCCTCGTACCGATCCATGTAGGACCAGTGCTGCACCAATTGGCAGATCAGTCCCACCGGATTGCCGTAGATGAGGCATCCCACTGGGACGGATCTGCCAATTACCGCCCGAGCGGGCCCCCGCCTGGCCCTCCGGCGCGCCTCAGTCGCCCCCGCCGCCCCCGCCGCCCCCGCCGCAACCGAAACCGCCGCCCGAGCCGGTGTCCGAACCCGAGGAGAAGTCGTCGTTGTCGTGGTCCAGGGCCTTGCCCATGCGGATCAGCGCACGGCCCAGGCCCGACGGAATCGGCTGGACGCCGACCACGCCACGTCGGACCGGTCCGCTCGGGAGGACGGCGGGGCCGTCGAGGACGTACGCCGGGACGTTCCCGTCCCGTTCCGCCGCCCGCAGTCGCCGCCTGCCCGCGCGGGTCAACCGGCGGCGTGACCCCGTCACCAGGCCCTCCGCCGCGAGTCGGCGGCCGATCTCCTCCACCACCGGGGAACGCTGCAGGGCCGTGTGTACGGCCACGACACTCCTGCTGTGCAGGCACGACGCGATCACCGCACGTTCGACCGGATGCCGGGGCCGATCCCCGCCCATGGAGCTCACAGCACCCTCGGTCGCACGTATGCGCGAGGCGCGTACCTTGAGCAGCCCACGCTCGGCCAGCGCGATCACCGCGCTGTCGGCCACCCGGTGTGCCCCGCCCGCCAGGAACGCGATGTCGTACGTGTCCAGCGCCCGGGTCCCCGCACCGGCCGCCACACTTCGCCGAAAGGCCATCCTCATCTCGGACCCACCCCCTTCGAACACCCCGCTTGCCCGCAGTGTCACCGAGCGGAACAGCCCATAACCCTCTCCCGCCCACTTCAGAGCAACACTTGAGCTTCCCGGCCGACAGCGCCCCCGCCCGCCCCATCGCCCCCACTGGTAAATATGGAGGTATTCAGCGCGCGCACCTGGCGGGGATTTCTTCCGTCCCGCAGCTGGGAATCTCCCCGAGGAGTACCCTGTGCCGGGACCCCGGCCCGATTGCGGCGAGCCGGGGTTCCAATGCTGCGAGGAGAGGATTTCCTCCCCGTTTCAGGACGCGGTCGGCGTCAGCGGTGGTCGTTGTGGTGCTTGTTGTGGTGGTCGTGGTGGATGACGCGGAAACTGCCCACAATCAAGTCGCCCGCAATTTGCCCGGGGCCTGTGCTGGTGGAGCTGTGAGGGCCGACCGTGGCAACGGCGGGACCGTTGTCGCAGGTGATGCCGTTGAAGAATTCGACCGTCTTCTCGCTTTCGTTTCGGATGTTGAAGTTGGTGGCGCCGACCGTGCTGGTGGCCACGTTGACGACGGCGATACAGGAGCCCGGCACGGCAGCGTATGGACGCTCGTTGATGAGAATCCGGCCGTGGTGGTGGTGGTCGTTGTTGCCGTTGTTGTCGTTGTTGTCGTGCTCCTTCCTCCTCTCGTCGTGTTCCTCGTGCGCTCCCGTACCACCGAGCGGCGCTGCCGCGGGGGCGCCGGCGGCGGGGGCGGGCTTCTCGACGACGACCGGGGCCGACTTTGGGGTCGACTTGGGGGTCGATTCCAGGGCGGAGCTGGCGTAGGTGACACCTGTGGCGGTCGCTACCGCCACGCCGACCGAAGCGGCGATCACTGTGATCGTACGAGTGCGCAATGCACTTCTCCTTCTCTCCGTGACGTCGGCTGGAGCCGCCGACGATCACGAACGTAAATCCGTGGATTTCCGCTGTCATCTCGGAGAAGTCCGGGGGCGGTATGAAAATAGGACTGAATGGCCCTATCGATGGTCACCCTGGCGGATGACGAACCAGGTGGCCTGGTGGGCCGTCAAAGTCCCTTAATGGCTGGATAATTCGGCGATCGCGAGCCGCTAACCATGCCGAGCTGACATGCCGTCACCCCATCGGATGTGCCGTTGGCGATAGTCAGGGCCTGATTTCCCGTCAGTCCGGTGGGCGGCTGACGCATCTGACGGCCTATCGTGGAGGGCATGGCCACTCCCGAGCTCATCCGCATCGTCTCCCGTGACTCCCCCATGGCCCTCGCCCAGGTGGAGCGGGTGCGGGCCGAACTGGCTGTGCTGCGTCCGGGGATACGGACGACCGTCGTGCCGGTGAAGACGACCGGGGACAAGTGGCTGGGCGACCTGGCGAAGGTCGAGGGGAAGGGGGCGTTCACCAAGGAGGTCGACGCGGCGCTGGTCGCGGGGGAGGCGGACCTCGCGGTGCACTGCGTGAAGGACATCCCCGCCGACCGGCCGTTGCCGGCCGGGACCATGTTCGCCGCGTTCCTGAAGCGGGATGACATCCGTGACGCGCTCGTGCACCCCGGCGGGCTCACGCTCGACGAGCTGCCGGCCGGCACCCGGATCGGCACCTCCTCGGTGCGCCGCGTCGCCCAGCTCGCCGCCTCCCACCCGCACCTGGACTGCGTACCGTTCCGCGGCAACGCGGGTCGGCGGCTGCGGAAGCTCGCCGACGGTGAGGCGGACGCGTTGCTCCTCGCCGTCTCCGGGCTCGAACGGATCGGGCGGCGGGATGTGATCAGCGAGGTCCTGGACCCGGAGACGATGATGCCGCCGATCGGCGCCGGCATCCTCGCGCTCCAGTGCCGCGAGGGCGACACCGACCTCATCGAGACCGTCAGTGACCTCGGCGACCCCGACACGCACCGCGAAGCCACCGCCGAACGCATGTTCCTGCACGTTCTCCAGGGCCACTGCAACAGCCCCATCGCCGGCTACGCCCGTACCGAGCGGGGCGGTGAACTGTCGCTGCGCGCAAGCGTGTTCACGCCGGACGGCAAGACCGTGCTCAACGCCCACGAATGGGCCGGGCGCCTCGACCCGGCCACCCTCGGGACCTCGGTCGCCGTTGCCCTGTTGCGTCAGGGCGCCCGCGACCTCATCGACACCATCCCGCACTGAACCTCGGCGCTACCGCTCCTTCGTCTCCTCCAGCACCGTCCGCCCTAGCAGCGCGTACCGCTCCGGTGCCCGGCGCTTGAGGTACTGCGCGTACGCGATGCCGCCGACCGCGATCAGCGCGACGATCCACGGCGTCGCCCGCAGGACGATGGACCCCGACTCCGGGCCCGCCGCGACACCCATGTTGGACACCAGCAGCACGACCACCGCGAGCATCGCCACGCCGCCCACCAGCGGAGCGGCCAGCGTCCTGAACCAGTGGCGGCTCTCGGGGTGGTGGGAGCGGAAGTAGGCCAGGACGGCGAAGGAGCAGACCGCCTGGACGACGAGGATGGCCATCGTGCCGAGGATGGCCAGCAGGACGTACGTACCGGTGTACGGGTCCTTGTCGGCGAGGGCGAACGCGGCGAGGAGGACGCCGGTCACCGCCGTCTGGACCAGGCCCGCGATGTGCGGGGAGCCGTGGCGGGGGTGCGTGCGGCCGACGGTGCGCTGGAGGGAGGGGAGGACGCCCTCGCGGCCCAGCGCGTACAGGTAGCGCGCCGCGCAGTTGTGGAAGGCCATGCCGCAGGCCAGCGAGCCGGTGATCATCAGCCACTGCATGACGACGACCGCCCAGTGGCCGACGTACTGCTCGGTGGGGTTGAAGAACATCGCGAGCGGGTTCGCGGAGGAGGCCGCGGCGACCGCCTCCTGCTCGCCGTTGCCGATGATGGCCATCCAGGAGACGAAGACGTAGAAGATGCCGACGCCGAGGACCGAGATCATCGTCGCCTTGGGGATGATCTTCTTCGGGTCGCGGGACTCCTCGCCGTACATGGCCGTCGACTCGAAGCCGACCCACGACCAGAAGGCGAAGAAGAGGCCGAGACCGGCGGACGTGCCCTGGAAGGCGTTCACGGGGTTGACCGGGCCGAAGGTGAAGCCGTGCGGGCCGCCGCCGTGCAGGGCGACCGAGATCGCCATCGCGGCCAGGATCGTCACCTCCGTGGCCAGCAGGACGACCAGCAGCTTCTCCGCCACCGACACCCCGAACCAGGTCCCCATGGTGTTGACGGCCAGCATCAGGATCGCGAAAGCCCACCACGGGACGGCGACGCCTGTCTGGTCCTCCAGGGTCGTCGTCGCGAAGACGGAGAAGATGCCGATGAGGGCCGGTTCGAAGACGACGTACGCGAAGGTCGCGAGCAGTCCGGAGGCGAGGCCGACGGTGCGGCCGAGGCCGTAGGAGATGAAGCCGTAGAAGGCGCCGGTCGAGGTGATGTGCTTCGCCATCGAGGTGAAGCCGACGGAAAAGATTGCCAGTACGACCATTGCGACGAGGTAGCTCGCGGGGGCGCCGATGCCGTTGCCGGACGAGACCATGAAGGGCACGTTGCCGGTCATCGCGGTGATCGGGGCGGCCGTGGCGACGGCCATGAAGACCACACCGAGCAGCCCGATCGCGTTGGGCTTGAGCCGGTGGACGGCTCCTTGGCCGTCGTCCGTCCTCGCCTTCGGGGCTACGCCCTCCTGAACTGCCATCGGGTGGCCCCTTCCTGGTTGCCGTGATCGCCGCGCGCCGCACTGCCGCTGGACCGGAACTCTCTAGCCCGAATGAGTCGGCCAAGAGTCTCGGGGCGTTAAATGTTTGTCAACCAGACCTTTAGAAGTTTCTCGCCCCCGCCGCCCCTACCCGTCCCGTCCCCAGGGGCTGCCGCCCCTTCGACCCCGCTTCGCGTGAGAGCTCGGGGGGTGCGGTTTGTATGGCGGGTGCGGGTTGTGTTGGGTTGCTCGCGCAGTTCCCCGCGCCCCTGAAAGAACGGCCCTGCGGGCCGATGAAAATGCCGGGGGCGCAGCCCCCGCTTTTTCAGGGGCGCGGGGCTGTGTCGATGTGCGGCTCCGCCGCGTGGGCGCGACGAGCCCCCACCCACCCGCACCCGCCAACACACCGACTGAACCGAAGCTCTTTCGCGGGGGTCGAAGGGGCGCAGCCCCTGGGGGATGGGAACGGGCAGGGGCGGCGGGGGCGAGAAAACCCCGCCCTCACCCGGGCGGCAACGTCAACCCCCACGCCCCCTCCCGTACCGTCCACGTCCGCGTCCGTACCGGCCCCGCGACCAGCCAGTCCGCCCGGTAGCGGAAGTCCGCCCCGGACACGGTCACGCGCTGCCCGACCGCGTGCAACGCCGCGGCCTCGGCGCCCACCGACGCCGGCCGGACCTCGACCTCGGCGCCGCCGTCCGCGTCGGGGGAGATGGACACGGCCTCCACGGGCTGGTCGAGGTCGACGAGCATCGTCCCGTCCACCTCCACCCGCAGCCGCGAGGGCCCGACCCCGGCGGGGGAGGCGACCCGTATGCGGGACGGACGCGAAGACCGCGAAGGACGAGAAGCTCGCGAAGGCCGCGAGGGAAGGGTGGACAGCGTGCGGACCAGGGACTGCGGCCAGGTGCGCAGCCACGAGTGATGGGCGGCGGAGCCATCGGCCGCCCTGCCGTGCCCGGCCCTTCCACCGTCCCCGGCTCCCCCTCCTTCTCCGTCGCCCTCCCCGTCCTCATCCTCCGCTTCCGGGCTCCCCGGGCCCCCCGGCACCGCCGGGATCCGCAGCCGCCCCAGCACCACCCCGTCGCTGTCGTCCACGAGCAGATCGAGCCGTCGCTCGACCCCGTCGAGGGCGGCGCGGGCCGCGGCCACCGCGTCGGTCGGTACGCCGAGCGACCGGGCGAGCCCCAGCGCCGAGCCCACCGGGACCAGCGAGAGCGCGCACGCGGCCAGCTCCCGCTGCCGGTGCAGAAGGGCCACGGTCCGCAGCAGCGCGTGGTCGTCGCCGACGACCACGGGCCGCCGCGAACCCCGTCGCGAGAGCGCTCGCGCGAATTCCTCGGGCCCCTCGGGAAGGCACACTTTCGTGTGCGCCGCACCCGCGCTGAGCACGTCTTTCGCGATCCGCACCGCCTCACCGTCCGTGCGACGGGCAAGGGGGTCGATGACCACGAGGAGCTGGTCGGGAGTCGCCACCTCGGTCCTGCCTCGCTTCCTCGGGTAGCATCTTTGTGCAAGAGCCCCTTGCGCTATTGCGCCAGGGGCTTCGTCTATTCCGGGGCATCCGGGTCCGACGGTCAGCGACCGACGACGACCAACGACGACCAATGATGGTCAACTACGGTCGACGACGGTTGCGGTGCACGCGGCGAGTATGAGCCACCGCATGCGCCCCCGACCATGGACATGCCCCGCCCGGAAGGGGTGTACGCGCGTGCCCGCACTTGTGCTGCTCGGTGCTCAGTGGGGTGACGAAGGCAAGGGAAAGGCGACGGACCTGCTAGGCGGATCCGTCGACTACGTGGTGCGTTACCAGGGCGGTAACAACGCCGGCCACACGGTGGTCGTGGGCGACCAGAAGTACGCCCTGCACCTTCTCCCTTCCGGGATCCTCACTCCGGAGTGCACTCCGGTCATCGGCAACGGAGTCGTCGTCGACCCGTCGGTCCTGCTCTCCGAGCTGAGCGGTCTGAACGAGCGCGGCGTCGACACGTCCAAGCTCCTGATCAGCGGCAACGCTCACATCATCACGCCGTACAACGTGACGGTGGACAAGGTCACCGAGCGCTTCCTCGGCAAGCGGAAGATCGGCACGACGGGCCGCGGCATCGGCCCGACCTATGCCGACAAGATCAACCGCGTCGGCATCCGCGTCCAGGACCTGTACGACGAGTCGATCCTGACGCAGAAGGTCGAGGCGGCCCTCGACGTCAAGAACCAGCTCCTCACCAAGCTCTACAACCGCCGCGCCATCGCGGTCGACCAGGTCGTCGAGGAGCTGCTGGGCTACGCGGACAAGCTCGCCCCGTACGTCACCGACACGGTCCTCGTCCTCAACCAGGCCCTGGAGGAGAACAAGGTCGTCCTCTTCGAGGGCGGCCAGGGCACCCTGCTGGACATCGACCACGGCACGTACCCCTTCGTGACCTCCTCGAACCCGACCGCGGGCGGCGCCTGCACGGGCGCGGGCGTCGGCCCCACGAAGATCAGCCGCGTCATCGGCATCCTCAAGGCCTACACGACCCGCGTCGGCGCCGGCCCGTTCCCCACGGAGCTCTTCGACGAGGACGGCCAGGCCCTGCGCCGCATCGGCGGCGAGCGGGGCGTGACGACGGGCCGCGACCGCCGCTGCGGCTGGTTCGACGCGGTCATCGCCCGCTACGCGACCCGGGTCAACGGCCTGACGGACTTCTTCCTCACCAAGCTCGACGTCCTCACCGGCTGGGAGCAGATCCCGGTGTGCGTCGCCTACGAGATCGACGGCAAGCGCGTCGAGGAGCTCCCGTACTCCCAGTCGGACTTCCACCACGCGAAGCCCGTCTACGAAACCCTCCCCGGCTGGTCCGAGGACATCACCAAGGCGAAGTCCTTCTCCGACCTCCCGAAGAACGCCCAGTCCTACGTCAAGGCCCTGGAGGACATGTCCGGCGCCCCGATCTCCGCGATCGGCGTCGGCCCGGGCCGTGACGAGACGATCGAGATCAACTCGTTCATCTAGTCCGCCGGTCCCCTCCGCGAGGCGGTCGACCCGGTGATGGAGTCGGCCGCCGTCGCGTATCCGCTACGGCGGCCAGATGGTCTGACTAGTCTGTGCGCCATGAAGGAGACGGGATGCTGCTGAGATTCAGGGTGGCGAATGTCAGATCCCTGCGCGACGAGCAGGAACTGTCGTTCGTTGCCCCTGAGGAAGCCGAGGCGGAGCGTGCCGCCGCCCGCGAGACGGTGTTCTCCGATGGCCGCAGGCTCCCCGTCCATACCGTGCTCGGTGTCTTCGGCGCCAACGCGTCCGGCAAGTCCAATGTCGTCGCGGCCCTGAAGAACATGCGCCGTGCGGTGTTGCGCTCGTACGCCGACTGGACCTCCTACGACGGCATTCCGCGCGACGAGTTCGCCCTCGACCCGAAAGCCGCGTCGGAAACCTCCCTCTACGAGGCGGACATCCTCCTCGAAGACGGCGTCCGCTGGACCTACGGCTTCGAACTGGGCTCGCGCAGGGTCGAGGCGGAGTGGCTCTACGCCTATCCCAAGGGCCGCCGTCAGGTCTGGTACGAGCGGGACGCGACCCGCGAGAACCCCTTCGACTTCCCCGGTGACCGGCTCCACGACCGCGCGCGGCTGGCCCGCACCATGACCGTGGACTCCCTGCTGCTCACCCGCGCGGGAAACGCCGGCCACGAACAGCTCGCGCCTGTCTTCGACTGGTTCAGGGAGAACCTCTGGGACGTCACCCCTGAGACGGAGCGCCCGCAGCGTGAGGCCTACACCGCCCAGCGTCTGCTGCACAGCGAGGACTTCCGCAGACGGGCGGAGGAACTGCTGCGCGTGGCCGATCTCGGTATCGCCGGGGTGGAGGTCGAACAGACCTCGTCCGGTCGGCCGCTGGTCCGGTTGGAGCACGCGGGAGGCGGCGGGAAGACGCTCATGGACTGGGAGGCGGAGTCCTGGGGCACCCGCTCGTGGTTCGCCCTGATCGGCCCCTTGCTGCTGGCCCTCGACACCGGCGCGGTGCTCCTCGTCGACGAACTCGACTCCAGCCTGCATCCGCGCTTCGCGGCCGAGGTCGTACGTCTCTTCCAGTCGTCCCGGGTGAACCCCAAGGGCGCGCAGCTCGTCTTCACCGGCCATGATCCTTCCCTGCTGCGTGCGCCGGGCGGCGGTCGGCTGCTGCAACCGGGCCAGATCTGGCTCACGGAGAAGGACGAGCGTGGCGCCACCGCTCTGTCGTCGGTTGCCGACTGGGAGCCGACGGAGGACGAGGACCTGATGACCTCCTACCTCGCGGGTTCGTTCGGAGCGGTGCCGAAGGTGTCGGAGGGGCAGATCGGACGGCGGCTCCTTCGGGCGGACGAGTTGGCGCGGATGGAGGCGGAAGAGGACTGATGGCGAGGACAAGGGGCGGGGACGGCATCAACCGGAGGAAGGGCGGAGGGGGTACGAAGGGCCGCACCGGCAGACCCCGCCAGGTCTACGTCTTCACCGAGGGCGAGGTCACCGAGCCCGAGTACATCGACATCATCATGAAGAACGGCACCCCGGCCAAGGCAGGGGAGACCGTCCAGCACCACATCGGCAACCCCAACGCCGAGAGCAAGCTGCGCAAACCCTTACGTCTGGTCCAGGAGGCCGTCCGCACCCTGCGCAAGGTGGAGCGGGAGGCGAAGGAGGCCGGGCTGAAACAGGACAGGGACTGGAACTGGCCGCAGGTCTGGGTGCTCTTCGACCGCGACGACCACCTGTCCATCCCGGAGGCCCGACGCCTGGCGGAGAAGGAGGGGGTCAAGGTCGCGTACTCGCACCCCTGCTTCGAACTGTGGCGGTTGCTCCATTACACGAACTACACCAGCAGCTTCGGCGGCGTCTGCGGCGACGCCAACGGCCGCCTGCGGTCGCGTCCCGGTTTCGCGGCGACGTACGGGCGCAGTGTGCGCAGCGTCAGCGAGACACAGTCCAAGCACGTGCGCGAGGAACAGGTGCTGAGCGAGGACGGCAGCCGCTACCGCGACGCCAAGAGGTACGCACAGGCGATCAACAAGCGGTGCGATTCGCCGAACCCGAACGACTGGGACCCCTACACCGACGTCTGGCGCTTCGTGGAGGAAGGACTGCTCCTCGGCGGCTACTAGGCTGAGGGGTCGTACTACTCCGCGGCGGAGCGGTACGCCGCTCTGCCCGCCCGCCTGCTCATACCTTTGGGAGCCCGTACGTGGCCAAGCTCACGCTCGACCAACTGGAGCGCCACCTCTTCGCGGCGGCGGACATCCTGCGCGGCACGATGGACGCCGCCGAGTACCGCGACTTCCTTCTCGTCCTGCTGTTCCTCAAGCGCGCCAACGACGAGTTCGAGGCCGCCCACGAGGAGATCATCGAAAAGGAGATGGCTGCCGGGGCCTCGCACGAGGAAGCGAAGGAGGAGGCCGCCGAACCGGCCAACTACACGGCCCGGCGGATCATGTACGTCCCGCCGGAGGCCCGTTGGGAGCGGCTGGCCGAAGCCGTGGACGACGTGGCCACGCGGTACCTCCAGCCCGCGCTCGACGCGATGGAGGGCCAGAAGGGCAACGAGCGGCTGCGCGGCCTGTTCAACCACATCAACTTCAACCGCATCGGCGGGGGCGGCGGCACCGGGGCGGCGGCGGCCAAGCTGGCCGACAAGCGGCTGTCGGCGCTCATCGGCCACTTCGGCGCCCTCCGGTTGCGCGGCGACGACTTCGAGTTCCCCGATGTCATCGGTGCCGCGTACGAGTACCTGCTGAAGGACTTCGCCGACTCGGCGGGCACCAAGGGCGGCGAGTTCTACACCCCGCGCGCGGTGGTGCGGATGATGGTCGAACTGGCCCGGCCCCGCCCAGGCCACAGCGTGTACGACCCGTGCGTCGGCTCGGGCGGCATGCTCATCCACGCCAAGGAGTACATCGAGGAGCACGGCGGCAACACCGAGGACCTGGCCCTCGCCGGGCAGGACGCCAACAACGGCTCCTGGGTCATGGCCACCATGAACATGCTGTTCCACGGCGCCCACGACTTCGACCTGAAGACCGGTGACACCCTGACGCAGCCGCTCCACCTGGACCGGTCGTTCGACGTGGTGCTCAGCAACCCGCCCTTCTCCATGGACTACCGGGCCGCGGACATCGACGACATCGACGACCGTATGCCGCACGGCCAGACGTCCGAGAAGGGCAAGGCCGACCTGATGTTCCTCCAGCACATGCTGCACATGGTGAAGGGGCGAGGCGGCTCGGTCTTCACCGTCATGCCGCACGGCGTGCTGTTCCGCGGCGGCACGGAGGAGAAGATCCGGGCGAAGCTCATCGAGGACGACCTGCTGGAGGCCGTGATCGGCCTGCCCTCCAACGTCTTCTACGGCACCGGCATCCCCGCCTGCGTGCTGGTGCTGCGCTCGCGCGGCCGGAAGCGGGACGGCAGGGACGACCAGGTCCTCTTCATCAACGCGGACCGCGAGTTCCACGCCGAGCGCGCGCAGAACGTCCTCCTGCCCGAGCACGTGGAGAAGATCGTCTCCACCTTCCACGCGCCGGTCGGCACGGACGTGCCGCGCTTCGCGCGGTGGGTGGAGCGGGGCGAGATCCGGAAGAACAAGTACAACCTCAACATCCGCCGCTACGTCGACAACACCCCGCCGCCCGAGCCGCAGGATGTGCGGGCCCACCTAGTGGGTGGTGTGCCGAGGGCGGAGATCGAGGCGCCGGAGAAGGCGGCGGTGCTGGCGGCGTACGAGGTCAAGCTCACGGACCTGTTCGCCGAGCGCCCGGCGGATGGCGACGGTGACTCATCCCCGTATGTCGACTTCCTGCCGAAGGACCGGCGCCCCGACGCCGACCGGCTGTCCGCACTGACGGAGGACCGGGAACGGGAACTCCGGGAGACCTTCGACAAGTGGTGGGCCACGGAGACGGAGAACATCGCCAAGCTGGCGCCGTACGAGGGCGACGACCGCACGGAGTCCGAGAAGCGCGCTCAACTCGCCCGACTACGGGCCGAGTTGATCGACTCCTTCCGTGAACAGTTGCTGAGCGTCGGCCTGCTGGACCGGTACGCCCTCGCGGGCGCGGTCGCCGGGTGGTGGCAGGAGGCCCGCAATGAACTCAAGGCGCTGGCGGAGAACGGCTTCAAGGGCGTCGTCGAGGGCTGGGTCGACACGGTCGAGACCCTGCTGGAGCCGGAGCCGAACCCGTGGACGGGCGGCGCGCGCAAGCGGACTGCCGCCGAGCGGCGGCAGGCGTACGGCCACAAGGTCGTCGCCCGCATCGCGCCCAAGTTCCTGAAGGACCTGGCGGAAGCGGACGCGGAGAAGGCACGGCTGGACGCGAAGGTGAAGGCCGCCGAGGAGGCGGAGGCGGCGCGGGCGGCTGCGGCGGCGGGTGTCTCGGAGGACGGCGAGTCCTCGGACTCCGCCGAGGGCACTCCCACCCTCGACCCGGCGGTGGCGGAAGCGCTGCTCAGCGAGGCCGACTTGAAGAAGGCGAAGCGGGACCGCACGGCGGCGGGCAAGGCGGTGAAGGCGCTGGAGGAGGAGTTCTACCCGCTGGACGGCCTGGGCGCGGGGGCTGCGGCGAAGACCGCCAAGTCGTCCAAGGCCGCTGAGTCCGCCGCAGCCTCCGACGACGCGGCCGGCCAGACGACCCTCGACATGACCCTCCCCGCCGAGCCCGACCGCCCGACGCCGGGCCTGCACGGGGCCCGCGACGCCCTGGACGAGGAGGGCGCGCGAGGTGTCGTCCTCGGCATCCTTTGCGACGACCTGGCGTCGAAGCTGGAGGGTCATGTCGTACGCAGACGGCGTGAGTTGATCGACACGTACGTGGGCTGGGAGCGCAAGTATCTGGTGTCGCTGCGAGACATCGAGGCTCGGCGCGAAGCTGCGGCCGAGCGGCTGAACGGCTTCCTGAAGGAGCTGGGCTATGTCGGCTGAACTGGATGACGTCCGGTGGGTGCCTGTGGGCGAGGTCGGCGAGGTGCGGATGGGGAAACAGCTTTCGCCGGCCAGTAAGGATGCTGCGGGGCAGATGCCTTATCTCCGGGTCGCCAACGTGTTTGAAGGGCATATCGACTACGGCGATGTGAAGACCATGGGATTCACCGACGTCGAGAAGCGCATCTACGAACTTCACCCCGGGGACATTCTCCTTAACGAGGGGCAGGAAAGCCTGTTCAATGTTGGGAGGAGCGCAATCTATACGGGCGACAGCGAGTCATTTTGCTTTCAGAACACGCTCATTCGCTTCAGGCCGCATAGTGGCGTTTTGCCTGATTATGCGCAGGAAATTTTCGTGCAGTGGCGCCGCTTGGGGCGGTTTGCCAGCGTTGCAGAAAAGACCAGCATCTCCCATCTAGGGGGAAGTCGGTTCGCAAAGATGCCTTTTCCGCTCATTCCGCTGGAGGGACAGCATCGAATCGTTGAAGTCTTGGAGGGAGCCACCGAATCGGAGCGGGCCTCGAAGGTGGCGGTAGCCAAGCTGCGCTCAGTCCGGCGTGGTCTCGTACTGAACGGCATGGCGGCAATCGAGGGCGACGCTACTCCACGGGGCTGGGAGCGCGTTCCGCTGAAGGAAGTCGTTCCATCGGCCGACTACGGGATCTCTGTCGCTCTGAATAGTGACGCCAGCGGTACCCCTACGCTGCGTATGAATAATCTGCGTGATGGTCGACCTGATCTCAGGGAGTTGCGCTACTCGCCGCAAGAGGTGGACTCTCGGCATCTCCTGCGAGCAGGCGACGTGTTGTTCAACAGGACCAATAGCATCGAGCACGTCGGTCGCGCTGGCATTTGGGGAGGGGAGCTCGAAAAGGCCACTTTCGCCTCCTATTTGGTTCGCCTGAACCCCGATACCAGGCGACTCGACCCGCGCTACCTGGTGGAATGGCTCCAGCATCCTGTGATCCGACAACGAGTGCGTTCGATTGCGACAGTCGCAGTTCAGCAGGTTAACGTGAACCCATCACGGCTCCGCGAGTTGGAAATCGACCTGCCGGTCGACTTGTCGGATCAGGCCAAGCTGGTTTCCGCCCTGGACACATGCGATCAGCAAATCGCTGCGGAGATCGACAACCTTGAGAAGATTCGCACGATGAAGCAGGGCCTGGCTGCCAAGTTGCTCAGTGGAAAACTCACCCCCGCAGCCGCGTAGAAGGGTGTCGGCGCGAACTACCGGGAGGCCCTTGGTGCCCGTCAGAAAGCCGTCCACCGAGCGCCAGCGCCGTCTCGGCGCCGAGTTGCGCAGGATGCGCGAGCACATCGGTATGACGATCAACGAGGCAGCCACGCTGCACCGCACGGACCGGACGACGGTGAGTAATACCGAATCCGCCCGCTCTGGGGTTAGCAGTGACCGGGTGAGGGTCTGGGCCGCCAACTACCGTTGCCCTGATGCGCAGTACGTCGACGCCCTGGCCGACATGGCCAGGGAGCGTGGGCCGTACTGGTGGGACGAGTATCGGGAGTCGCTTCCCACTGGCCTGCTGGATATCGCGGAGATGGAGCACTACGCGGCCCGGCTACGGTCGGCTCAGATCATGCATATGCCTGGCATTCTCCAGCTCCCCGACTACATGCGAGGCATCTTCGCTGAGGCGGTGCCGACCATGGACCCGGTGGATCTGGAGCGGCACGTCGAGTTCCGGCTCAGGCGCGCGGCGCTGCTCGACCGGCCCCAACCGCCCTCATGCGAGTTCCTGATCCATGAGACGGCGTTGCGCATGAGGTTCGGCGATCGGAAGGTTCTGCGCAGGCAGATTGACCATCTGCTGAAGCAGGCTGAGCGGCCCGACATCACAACCCGGGTCGTGCCGTTCAGTGCCGGTGGCTTCGCCAACGCCGGCAGTTCGACGCTCTACGCGTGCGGGCCGGTGCCGCAACTGGACACGGTCCAGATCGACGTACCGACCGGTGTCACCTTCCTCCATGCCGAGACCTACCTTGTGAACTACCGCGCGGTTCTTGACCGTATGCGTGAGCGTGCGCTGGAACCGGAGGTGTCGCTCGACTTCATTCGGCAGGCGGCCAGAGAGATTTGAGGGTTGGGGACCGGTGGAACTTCGCTGGCGTAAGTCGTCCTTCTCGGCGGATACCGGGGCCTGCGTCGAGGTTGCGGAGGACGACGGCTTCGTTCTTCTCCGAGAGGGTGACGATCCTGACGTGATCGTCCGCACCACACACCGGAAGCTGCGCGCTTTCCTCGAAGGGGTCAGGGCGGGGGAGTTCGACGACTTCACGTAGGCGCCCTCAAGTGGCTGTTGGTGGCATATGCCAATCTCCGCGAGGTGAGACAACATGTTGTCTCGCGCATCCTGTGAGTCGTACTGTGTGTAGCGGCGAAGCGGCACTGAGTGAGAGTGGTGCGCCGTCACGCAAAGCGCCCCGGCGGTGTGCGACCACCCCGGGGCATGGCCAACGCCTCGTAGGAGCGTCAGCATGTCCCACCGTATCCGGCCCGGTCTCGCACGAACACTCGTGCATGCGGCCGTCCTTGTCCTCGCGTGCCTCTTGCGTGTGATCGTCCCCGTCCCCGGACCCTTGCCGGACGTGGTCCGGCGACCGCCCGGTTACCGGGTTCTCGTCGCCGGTGCCGAGATTCCCGCACTGCCGCCGTACCTCCTGCGGTTCCGTAGGAGGACCGCCCCGCCCACGCCCCGCCCCGCGCCCCGCATCCGCCCCTACCTCGTCGCGCACGAACAGCGCATGCGGCGGCGAGCGTTGGTGCTCGCGCTCGACGGGATCGATGTCGGGCCATGGGTGATCCACGGCCACCGCATCGGCCGACCGGTCGCGGCGCCCACGATGGGGGTGGCGGCCTGATGAGCAGCACACCCCGGATGCAGATCAACCGCGTGCCCAGCAAGCCCGTACGACGAGGAGAGGACGGCGCACTCACGATCGACCTCTGGCTGACCAGGGACGGCGGATTCGAGACCGACCTCGCTCTGCGCCTTACGCCCGCCGAGGCGGAGGTCCTGCACGCCCAACTCTGCTACGCGCTCGACGACGCGACGGCCTCGGTGATCACGCCGGTGTCCAAGCTGCCCGACTGCCGCAAGCCCTCCGTGGGCAGCCCGGGAGTCCACTGGCCGTAGGGACAAATTCTCCGCGTGGGGGCGGCACGCACGCACATCACCGTGTCGCCCCCACGGGCCGTAGTCGACTCGTCCCCTTCGTATGGTCGGCGTCTGCGGGCACCGTCGAGAACACAGCGAACGTCCACCGACCGGGAGCGCACCGTGACCGCCCCGCCCGAAGATCCGCAGGCCGACGAGCCGCTCATCCCGATGCCCGCGCTCACCCCTGGAGCGCTGCGCACCGCCGTCGAAAGCCTGACGCCGAGCCGGACACCGACGTTCATAAGCGATCTTGTCGATGCGACCACCAGAGCCCAGCAACTCCAGTCGTTCGTGCCGCTCCGTACGTTCGTCCATGCCTGGGGTGTGATGGTAGCGATCCAGAGGTATCCCTCACGTGCTGCCCGCTTGGGCCATCTGGAAGATGTGGTGAGCGCCGGGGAGGCCGACCCCACGGCCGCCGTCGCCGAGATCAGGAAGATCCACGCGGATGCCGAGGCCGAGGCCGGGCTGTGATCGACTGAAAGCGGGACTACAACACAACGCATAGATCTGTCTTGGCTCGGCTCACAAAGGCGATGTGGGCGCGGGCCGGGCCCGCTCCCGATACCGTCGAACCAGAGGAACCTACTCCCCTTCCAGGAGACCCGCACGTGACTGCCCAACCTGTAGCGCCGCATGGCGGCGATCCGCTGATTCCCATGCCTGACAAGACTCCGGCAGCCCTCCGCGTCGCCGTGACCCGCCTCGATCCCGCCAACGCCCTCCCGCAGTTCGACAAGCACTGGGACGAAGCCACGCAGGAGGCCCGCGACACGTTCACCCTGACTCCGTGCCGCGCCTTCCTCGAACACTGGTTTGGGTGGGTCGCCGTCCATCGCCTCCCCTCTGTGGCGGCCCGTCTGGCCGAGTGTGAGCGGATCGTCGCCACCTCCGACGACCGAGCCGAACGCCGCGCCGCCGCTGCCGAAATCAGCCGCATCCTGGCCACAGCGCAGGAGAACGCCGGTGAGTGACTGGACGTGGGAGTACTGCCCCAACGCCGAAGAGGTCGTCGGGGGACTCACGGACAAGCAGCGGGCCGTGGTGGAGGACATCGCCCGGAGGATCGCGGAAGCCGTCGGAGTGCGTCGCATCGGTCATCCCTTCGACATTCAGGAGTCCGCCTCGGGCGTCCGTACTTATGCCGAGGCGAACGTCATGCTCTGGTATCAGGAGGACTACCGGGACGACACCGTCCTCATTCTCCGCGCCCAGTGCCTCGACGCCGAATGACCGGCACGCCTCCTTCGGCGGCGGCCGCCCTCGTGGCGTAGCGGATCAAGGCCGGTGATCGGAGTAGGGGCGAGGAGGCATCATGAGCAGGGGCTACCACACCGGCTGGAGCGTCCGCCCCGAGCACCGGGAGGATCCCGCGTGCAGGGCCGCCGGGCGGCGTATGGACTTCGCTCTCTCGGTCTACGAACGGCGCTCGGCGCTGGGGCTGAGCAGTGCGGAACTCGCTGAACGGGCCGGGCTGACCGTGGAGGAGATCGAGCGCATCGAGGAGAGCGGCGTCGACCCGACCCTCGAACTGATCGAGAGCCTGGCCGAGGCACTGCACTCCGGCGCGCTGATCGATCCTCGCGCGACGCCGGAGTTCCGCTTCGAGAGCCGCGCCGCGTAACCGCACCTCGGCATCACGTAACCGACCCGTCGAACGCGTCGCTGAGCAGTTCCGTCAGGAGGCCCAGAGGTGCGACAGCGGTTCCCGTCCGCCCAGGGGCGCGCGAACCGCCCGCGCGCCCTCCGTCGTGGACCACAATGGACCCTCACACGTTCACCGTGACGCAGGGGAGGGCTCAGGCGCATGGCTGCCGGAGTAGTCAGGGAGACCGGCGAGCAGGGCGAGGCGGAGCGGCCGCTGCTGGAGCATCTCAAGGCGATGGGGTGGCAGCACATCGAGGGCGCCCGGCTGATGGAGTCGGGGGAGCGCGGTGATTATCGGGAGGTGCTGTTGGAGCGGCGCCTGCGGGCCGCCCTGCGGCGTACCTCGGCCTGGATGACGAGCGACGCGCACACTGATCCTGCCGTCTCCCAACTGCGCGCCGTCGCCCGCCATGTGTCCGCCCAGTCCCTGCCGGGGGCCAACCGGGACGCCACCACCCTCCTGCTGCACGGTGTCCTGCAGCCGGGGCCGGACGAGCGGGACGTGAAGACGCCGTTCTTCGACTGGTCGCGTGAGGCGCTGGAGGGGAGACGCGAGGAGATCCTGGCCCGCAACGACTACCTCGTCGTCGACCAGTTGCGGGTGTGTGACGCGGACGGGCGGCCGTCCGTGCTGGACCTTGTCCTCTTCGTGAACGGCGTTCCGTTGGTCGTCGTTGAGTGCAAGTCGCCGGACATACGTGACCCGCTCGGCAAGGCCATCCGTGACCTGCGCGCCTACACCGGGAGGCCGTTGGACGACGACACGCGGCACGGCGCCGGCGCTCCGCGCGGCATACCGCATCTGTTCGCCCCGGCGCAGCTGCTGGTCGCCGCCGACGGAACGCATGCCGCGCTCGGCACGTACTCCTCGGCCGAACAGCACTACGCGCTGTGGCGCAGCGTCAGCCCAGACTACGGCGACCCGGCGCGGCCGGGCGACGACGGTGTGGAGGAGCTGCGCCGTGAGCTGCGCGGCTGGGGGCTGCTCGGTCCCGAGGAGGCGCCCACCCTTCAGCAGAAGCTGACCGCGATCGTCCTCAGGCCCGGCAACCTGCTCAACATCGTCCGGCACTACGTCTTCGAGAAGCCCGTCGACGGGGAGAGCGGCGACGACACGGGGCGTCGTGCCCGTGCCACCGAGCCGAAGACGGCCAAGGTGGTCTGCCGCCACCAGCAGTACCGTGCCACCGAGAAGATCGTGGCGCGGCTGCGCACCCGCCCGAGTCGCCGCGTCACCGGCGGGGAGCGGGACGAGCGGGGCGGCGTCATCTGGCACACGCAGGGCGCGGGCAAGAGCTTCACCATGCAGTTCCTGGCCCGGCGGCTGCACATGAGCCGGGACCCCGAGCTGAACGGGATCACCCTGGTCGCGGTCACGGACCGGACCGACCTTCAGCGGCAGTTGCAGCGGGCTGTGAAGCTCAGCGATTCCGAGATCCGGCAGGCCACCTCACGTACGGACCTGGAGAGTCTGCTCCAGCGGGCGGGCCGCTCCGGCGGGCGGGCGGTGATCTTTGCGACGATCCAGAAGTTCCTCGGCGATCTGGTGCCCGGCACGGGGGAGGGGGACGACACAGCCGACGGCCAGGACCGCGCATTGGCCGAGGACTTCGAGCAGGCGCGGCGGCGGGTCGAGGCGGGCGAGAGTGCCGAGGAGGTGGCCGACCCCGCGCCGGACGAACGCACGCTGAGCCGCGCCGAGCGGATTTTCCCCGAGTGCAGCGACTCGGACCGGGTCCTGGTGCTCGTCGACGAGGCGCACCGCTCGCACACCTCCGTCCTCCACGCCTGCCTGCGCAAGGCCCTGCCCAACGCGGCCCGGATCGGCTTCACCGGCACCCCGCTGATGCAGGGCCGGCTCAAGGACACCGGGCGCATCTTCGGCATGGAGCCGAGTACCGAGCCCGGCGGGAACCCCGAGTTCCTCGACACGTACCGAATGACCGAGGCCGAACGCGACAAGGTCGTCGTGCCCGTCCGCTACGAAGGCCGCGCCACCACCGCCGAGGTGCGCGACAAGGAGCGGATGGACGAGTGTTTCGAGGACCTGATCGAGCCGCTGGACGAGGACCAGCAGGAGTGGGTGCGCAAGAAGTACGGCGCTCCCTCCGCGCGGGCCGTGGCCGCGTCGGCGCCGCTGATCCGGCGCAAGGCGATCGACATGCTGGAGCACTACGTCACCGGGCCGCTCACCGGCGGGTTCAAGGCCCAGGTCGCCGCGGTGAGCCGACGGGCAGCGGTCATGTACCGCGATGCTCTGCGCGATGCGCGAGCCGATCTGCTGCGGCGCGTCGCGGAGTTCGACGGCAGCGGTGGGCGCGAGGCCCTGCGGGGCAGGGCACCTGAGACGTACACCGCTGAGGAATCGCTCCTGCTGCGCGCCTGGCAGTTCCAGGAGCTGCTGCGGCGCATCGACTTCGTACCGGTGATCTCCGCGGGGGCCGAGCAGAAGGAGGGGGTGTGGCGCGAGTGGACCGACAGCGACAAGCAGGGTGAGCACATCGCGCGCTTCCTCCGGCCGTTCCCGCAGCTGCCGCCCGACAACCCCTGGGCGACCCAGCCGCCGACCGAGCCCGACCCGGTCCCGGCCGGTTCCGTGGGCGGCATGAACCCATGGAGCGATCTGGTCTTCGGCGGCGGTGCGCGCGGTGGCGAGGGGCGCGGGGAGGAGACCGAGCAGCCGCCCATCGCCTTCCTCATCGTGAAGTCGATGCTGCTGACCGGCTTCGACGCGCCCATCGAGCAGGTGCTGTATCTGGACCGGCCCATCCGCGACGCGGAACTGCTCCAGGCGATCGCCCGCGTCAACCGTCCTGCCCGCCGCAAACGGGAGGGGCTGGTCGTGGACTACTACGGAGTCCTGAACAACCTCGGCGTGACCCTGGCCGCGTACCGGGGCAACCCGCCCGCGCTGGACTCGCTGCGCAGCATGGCGGACGAGATTCCGGAGATGAAGCGGACGGCCGACGAGGTGCGAGCGTTCCTCGCGGGGGCGGGCATCGACCCGGACGGGCTCACGACCCGAGCCGGGCTCGGCAGCGCCGTGCTCGCCCTCGCGGACCCGACGGTACGCGCCGCTTTCGACACCAGTCTGGGCGAGTTCCTGGGAGCCGTGGACCGGGTGCTGCCGCACGAGAAGGCGCTGGACCACTTGCATGACGTACGGGCGTGGAGCGTGCTCCAGATGCGTGTGCGCCGCCACTACCGCGACGACACTGGTGGCGACTTCGTGATGCGTGGATACGGGCGCAAGGTGCGCGCGCTGATCGCCGACCACCTTGAGGCGCAGGAGGTCGAGCAGCGGATCCCACCCGTCTCCATCCTCGCTCCGGACTTCGACGAAGTGGTCGGCACCCTCCCCGTGCGCGAGGCCGCTGCCGAGCAGGTACAGGCCCTGCGTTACCACCTGGAAGAACGGCTGGCCGTCGAGGAGCGTCCGGTGTACCGGCAGCTCTCCGTCGAGCTGGAGCGGGTGCTGGAGGAGTTCGCCGGGAACTGGGAGGACATCTCCCGGGAGCTCGGGCCGCTTGTCGACAGAGCCCGGCGCGCCGAGCAGGCCGATCCTGCCGTCGCCGATCTGTCGCCGATGCGGCAGCGGTTGTACATGCTGATCGGCGAGAAGCTGGCGGAGAGCGAGAGCCTGGAGCACACGCCTCCGGAGAGGTTGCGTCATCTGGTCGATGTGACGTACGGCGAGATCACCGGCACGGTGCGGCTGGCGTCCTTCGGTGGCCAGGAGCGCCATGTGACATTCCTGGAGTCGGTGCTCTACGAACGGCTCCGGGCGCCCGAACTGCGGCGCTCGGGCCTGGGACGGGAAGAGGTCAAGCGGCTCTCCTCGGCCCTCGCCGGGTACGCGGTGGAGCACCTGGAGGAGTTCCGGGCCGAGACGCGGAGAGAATAGGCCCATGCGCGCACAGCCCGTCCGTTCCATGGCCCGTCTCGATGAGCCTGAACTCACCGACGACGGGACGCTGGTCGTGGATGGACGTGAGCTGAGAGTGCGGATCAGCCCGCGGCGGCGCCGCCTGGGCCTGACGGTCGAGCGGGACAGGTCCCTCACTCTGCACGCCTTCGAAGGATGCGCGGTCGGGCGGGCAGAGGAGTTCGTACGAGGCAGTGAGGTCTGGATCGCCGCCAAGACCCGCCTCAGCGACGAGCGCCGCCAACTGCATCCCGCACGTTCTCTTCGAAACGGCGAGATCCACCGCTACCTCGGGCGGGATTACCGGCTCCTGGTTGTCGACAACAGGCAGGGCGAAGAACCGGCGCCGCAGGCGGCACCGGTGAGACTCGTGGCAGGACGGCTGCGCCTGGACCGAGCTGTCGCCGCCGATCAGACGCTCGCACGGAAGGCACTGGCGGACTGGTACTGCCGGGCCGGGGAGCGCTGGATGCGGGGACGGCTCCAGCCGTGGGCGGCGCGGATGGACGTACCCGAAGCATCGGTACGTGTACGTGACCTGGGCCATCGGTGGGGAAGCTTTCGCTCTGGGGCGGCCGGCCACGGGGTGATTTCCCTACACTGGGCTACGTTTCAGTTGCCTATCCATCTCGTCGACTATGTCGTCGCCCATGAACTCGCACATGCGCGAGTGTCCGGACACGGGACCGACTACTGGCGACTGCTGGGACGGGCGCTTCCGGAATGCCGTCGACTGAAGGCCGAACTGGACGAACTGGGACGGCGTGTGTGGATGGGGGACCTCGACCGCTGACCGGGTCCACGGCGCCGAGGACCCGGTGTTCCCCCGGCCCACGGCGAGGCCGCCGCCGCGGTCCCCGGCGCCCGCCTGGTCACCGTCGTCGGCTTGGGCAGAGGACAGAGGCCTGAGCGCGTTACAGTCCACTTACGCCTTGCCGACCTCTCACCACCGAGGTCATCCGAGCCACCGGACACAAGGAGATGGCAACGTGAGCGCTCAGCACGCCGAACCCGGCGACGCCCCCGTGATTCCGCGCCCAGAGCGCACTCCGGCGGCCTTGCGTGCGGCTTGCGCCATCGTCGCCCCTCACCTCCTCCCCGCCTATGACCAGGCCAAGGACCAGGCCCTCGCCGCGGCACTGGAGCATGACTCCGTGAAGCCCGTCCATGCCTACCTCGCACATTGGGCCGCCCTGATCGAGATCGAGCGACATCCCGAAACCGCGAAGGCGTACCGCCGCGCCGAGTACCTCGCCCAGATCGCGACCACTCCGGGCGAAGCACGCGACCATCTCACTACCGCGAGCGGCATCTACCGCGATGCGGCTGAGGCGGTGCGCGGCGCGTGAGCTGGGAGTGGGAGTACGTCCCGGACGAGGAGACGGTGGCGGCCGGTGCGCCACCCACGTTCCTTGCCGAGGTCGAGAAGAGGGCCGACGAACTCGTCAGAGCCGCCGAAGCCCTGTATCTGCACGGGCCTGGGTACCAGGAAGCCGACGAGGGGGCGAAGCACGCGTTCCTGAACGGCGGCTTCTTCGTCTACATGATCACGCCGCGCTCGGAACTCGTCTCCATCTGGCAGATCACACCCGATCCTGACCCGCATGTCTGACCTCCCGGCCGACTCAGCCGGCCTCCGCCAGTCGGCGTTCGAGGCCGGCGCGCGTGCTCGCCGCGCGTGGGTCCTCGAAGTCGGCCAGCAGTCGCAGTGCCTCTGCCCAGTGACTGCGGGCCGCCTGAGGGTCCTCGCCGTGTACGGCTGAGCCCAGGCCGTCGAGGGCCAGGGCCTCGTGCCAGGTGTCGCCGAGTTCGTGGTGGGTGGTGGTGGCCTGACGGTGGAAGTCGGCTGCCTCCGCGTGACGGTCGAGCCGGCGGTAGACCTCGCCCGTACGGTGCCACGCGAGGGCCTGTTTGCTGCGGTCGCCGAGGTGGAGTTCGAGCGTGGCGGAGCGCTGGTAGGAGGTCAGGGCGTCGGCGAACCGGCCGTCGGCCTGCTGTGCGTCGCCGAGGGCGAGCAGCCAGTAGGCCTCCAGGCGGAGGTTGCGGAGGCCGAGGGCGATCTCGACTGCCGTCTGGGCCGAGGCCAGGGCCTCTTCCGTATCGCCTTGTTCACGCTGTAGTCCGCTCAGCAGGCGCAGGATGTTGCCCTCGCCACGCTTGTTGTCCAGGGCGCGGTGTGCTGCCAGCGCCTGCTCGATGGCTGTCGTGGCCTGTGGAAGGCGTCCGGCTCTGTAGTGGGTGGTCGCGAGGTTGGACAGCGCGGTGGCGGTCCAGAGGGCCGAGCCCTGTTCCTCGAACAGGGTGATGGCCTGCTCGAAGTGGCGGGCGGCGGTGTCGAGTCGCCTGCGGTGGAGGTGGTTCAGGCCGATCAGATTGAGCGAGTGCGCCGTGTTGAGGCGGTCGCCCAGTTCGTTCCAGATCTCCAGCGCGTTCCGGTGGCATTCGAGACTCTCGGCCAGCTCGTTGACCCGTGAGTGGGCCATGCCGAGGTCCGTGAACAGGAGGGCCCGCGCGGCACGGTCGCCGGACCGGCCCGCCGCGTCCAGTCCGACACGGCCCACGCCCAGCCAGTCGGCGCCCGCGGCGGAGGGGAACTGCGCGTGCCAGAGAGCGGCGCACAGCTGCCAGGCGAGCCGGTCGTCCTCGGCGGCGGCCGCTGTACGGACCGCCTGCAGCAGGTTGGTGTGTTCACGCTCGGCCCAGTCCACCGCGGCGTCGTAATCGGCGAAGGACAGGGGGCGCACTCCGTTCGGAGGCGATGCGAGGCTCAGGCGGTCCTCGTCAGGGCTGATCCAGCTCTGGACCGCGTCGGCCGTGTGGAGATACCACTCCAGGACGCGGCGCAGCGCGGCTCTCCGGCCCTCCTCGGGCTCCTCGTGCTGGGCCTGGTCGACGGAGTAGGCGCGGAGCAGATCGTGGAACTGGTAGCGGTCCGGGGCGGTCTGTTCCAGCAAGTGGGCCCCGACCAGCGAGTCCAGCAGCTGGCGGGCCCGGATCGTCGTGACTCCGGCGAGGGCCGCGGCGGCGGCCAGGCTGAACTCGGGGCCGGGATGGAGGCCCAGCAGACGGAAGAGCCAGGCCGCCTGGTCGGGCAGCGCGCGGTAGGACCAGGCGAAGACGGTGCGGACCGCCTCGGCTTCGTCGTCGTCGCCCGTACTCAAGGCGTCCCACAGGACGGATTCGTCCCGCAGATCGGCCGTCAGGTCGTGCAGCCGCATGTGGGGGTGGCTGGCGGCCCGTTCGGCGGCTATGCGCAGGGCCAGGGGCAGCCGTGCGCAGAGCTGGGCCAGTTCGGCGAGTTGCCGCTCGTCGTCCTGCGGCCGGTAGTCGGCGGTCACGGCCCGCAGCAGCGCGATGGCCTCGCGCTCCGGCAGTGTTCCCAGGGTGAGCCGCCGTGCTCCGTCCCGGACGGCGAGGCCGGACAATCGGCTGCGGCTGGTGACCACGACCAGCGAGCTCGCGCCGCCGGGCAGCAGCGGACGGACCTGGGCCACCGTGGCCGCGTTGTCGAGGACGACCAGGATCCGGCGGTCGGCCAGCAGCGAGCGGTAGAGCGCGGCGGCCGCGTCGAGGTCCTGCGGTACGGACTGGGCGCGGACCCCCAGCGAGGGCAGGAACCGGTGCAGGGCTTCCTGGGCGGTGACCGGTCGCCCAGGATCGTAACCACGCAGATTGACGTAGAGCTGGCCGTCGGGAAAGCGGTCGCGGACCTGGTGGGCCCAGCGCAGCGCGAGCGAGGTCTTGCCGGCGCCGGCGGTGCCGGCGATCACGTACACCGAGACGACGAGAGGATCGTCGCTCTCGCCGGTCAGTACCGCGTTCAGCTGGTCGAGTTCCTCGGTCCGGTTGACGAAACCGCGTACGTCGGCGGGGAGTTGCCGTGGCGTGGGGGCCGCGGAGCCGCCGTCCCGCGTCGCCTGTTCGTGGAAGTGGATCCCTCCCGCGATGTCCCTGGCCTGTACGACGTCGCGGGAGGACGTCCCCGACACTTCGGAGTGCGTGCTGCCTGGGCGCTTGTCGTCGTCGGCGCTGGACACGGTGATCGCTTGCTCCGTCCTCCTCCGCGGCTGCTCCGGGGCTGTGGTGGTTACAGGGTCCTGGGCGGCGGCAGGTGCGCCACCTCCCGCTCGAAGTAGGACCTCACGTCGTCCCCTGCCTCGTAGAGCCTCCTGATGTAGTTCTCCCAACTGCCGACCAGGTCGTGATCGGTGTAGCGGAGCGCGCCGAGTGTGGCGCCGGCCTCGGTGTAGAGGACCTGGAAGAGGGTGGCGCCGCCGAGGACGACGATTTCCGGCAGTCGGCATGTGCGCTCCACCGAAGCCACCTGCTCGGCGCCGACCACGCGAATCCGCTCTCCGTACTCGGCGCGCTGGCGATGGGAATGCAACTCCCACTGCAGGTACGGCGACAACGGCTTCTCGACCACCCGCACACGGTGAAAGCGATGCCCCTTGCGGGTGTCCTCCCGGGCGGTGGCGAGCAGGGCGTCGCGCCGGTTCTCGAGCAGCCGCAGCGCTGTCGCCCACTCCCCTCGGCGTAGGGCGTCACGGCTGGGACTGCCCTCCTCTTCGAAGTGCTGAAGTCGCTCCAGCTTCCAGGAGTCCGCGTCCCGGATCGCCGCGTCACGTTCTTGGAAGTCACGCTTGTAGGCGTCGCGGGTGAGCCGTTCGCCGTACTCCGGTACGAGAACCGGGGGAAGGAGGTCAAGCATCGGGGATGTCCGCCTTCGCCGCGCTGAGCATGCTTCCGGGGATGACCACCAGCCGCTCGTCCGGCGCGAGAGTCACGCCGTCGGGAAGGCGGGAGCCGTAGGCGACCGTGAGGTCCCTGCCGATGACCGCGATGTCGCCGTTGTCGAGCTGCCAGATGTCAGGGCAGTCGTCCCGGCCGTCCGAGTTGCCCAGCTCCTTGGCCGACTTGCCCAGCCGCCGCTCGAATAACGCGGAGGGATCGGCCTCCCATGCGCGAGTCATCTTCCGCCCCCAGTCCATTTGGTTGCACGTTCAGCTACTACAGATTGTATCCGTCTCGATACGCAGAACAACCGGGCATTGGGCCACCCCGGGGCTCGTTCCGGCCGCAATGGTGCCGTGAGCGCCCCGGCTCAAGCGGCTGGGGCCTCGCTCGACCTGGAATTCAGCCGACGGCACACGCCGGCGGGGCAGGTCTCACTGCCGAGGGGCAGGGGGCAGGGGCAAGGGCGTGCGGTGGCTACTTGACGATGCCGAGGGTGAGGGCGCCGGAGGGGGCTTCGCAGCCGGGATCCGACCGGGACGGGTCGAGTTGGGCGGGGGACGTGAGCAGCTCGGCTTCGGCGGAGAAGACGACGGCCGCCCCCGATGCCGGAGGGGGCGTCGGGGCTCAGCCGGTCCATCGTGTCGCGCTTCCCCCGCTCCCCGCTTCCCCCGCTCCCCGCTTCCCCCGCTCCCCGCTCCCCGCTTCCGCCGTGGCTCCCGACGCCCACGGCCGTGCGCGGATCTTTGCACAATGGCAAGGGAGTTGGAGGTGGAAGCCGGAGAAACCGCCGGGCAGCTGCACCGGGTGCGCGGGCGATCGCCGAGCCGTTCTTCCTCGATCTGGGCGCCGATGTGTCGTACACGCCGGTCATGAACGCCGAGGACCTGAAGAAGGGCCTGGAACAGCTGGACTGCTGACCCCTCAGCTGAACACGATCATCGACCCCTGGGCCAGGCTTCGGGTCGCCGCCGCGTGGAGGCCCAGCCAGACGTGGCGTTCGCGGGCGAAGGGACTGGGGTCGTAAGGGGCGGGGACGGCTGGTTCCTCCAAGTCTGTGGGGAGGAGGGGGGCTTCGGGAGGGGCCGGGGGGTTCGCCGGGTCGATGCCGATGGACGGGGCCACGAACTCCAGTTCACGGAGGAGGGCCTGGGAGGAGCCCAGGGGGCCGCCGCCGGCGAGGAGTTCGTCGTCGGAGAGGGGCTGCGGGAAGTCGACCGGGACGTAGGCGCCCGCGTGGTCGTAGTGCCAGACCAGGTGCGACTGCTGGGCCGTCGTCTCGAACATCTCCAGGAGTTGCTCGTAGTCGCCGCCCAGCTCGTCCACCGGGGTCACCGCCAGGCCGCACACCTGGAGCAGATACGCCCGGCGCAGGAAGTGCAGCGCGTCGTAGTCGAAGCCCGCGACCGGGGCGACATCGCCGGTCAGCCCCGGCATGTACTGGAACACCGGCACCGGCGGCAGCCCGGCCTCGGCCAGCAGCTTGTTGTAGAGCGCGAGTTCCTCGGCGAAGGGATTGTCGGGCGTGTGGCACAACACGTCGACGAGCGGGACCAACCAGAGGTCACAGGCCAAAAGAGAGCTCCTCACTCACATTGTGGTCAGGGAAGCGTAGTCGCTGGACGCGGCTTCAGTCCCCCTCGTGCAGGTCCCATACCCATACACCGCCCACCCACTTACCGGGGTGCCCGACCAGCTTGTCCACCGTCTCCCGCAGTTGCTCGTCGTACAGCTGCGGGACCAGGACCAGTGCGCCCGCCCGCCAGTACGCGAAGTCCCGGCGGGCCTGCGCCTGCCAGTTCTCGCCGATCACCGGGAGCCGGCCGCTGTAGCGGACGTCACGCAGGAGGTGGGAGGTGTGGCGCGGGGCGGCGCCGTAGATGCCGGTGCGGTCCTCGCCGAAGGGGCCGTTGAAGTAGCCGCCGGGCATCCGGAAGCCGAAGTCGGCGGTGGTCTGCCAGTGCAGCGCCTCCGCGTTGCCGGGGTCCGGCAGCGGCACGGGGACCAGGGTCTCGCCGGCCCCGGTGTCGACGTACGACTTCCAGGTGCCGTCCGCGATGAACGCCGGGACCTCCGGCCGCTCCACCGACCTCAGCGGGGCCGGGACGATCGGCAGCAGGGCGAGGGCGATCGCGAGGAAGCCGATGTACTGGGTGCCGATGCTCCCTGCCGCCGCCAGGCGTTCCCAGGCGAGGGCGAGGAGCATGCCCAGCACCGGGGCGCAGATCATCGCCACGCGGCCCTCGACGACCGACTCGAAGAGGGGTTTCTCGGCGAGCAGTGCCCAGGGGCCGGGGAGGATCAGGTCTGTTTGGGGGAGGCGGACCTTCGGGCCCAGGGAGAGGACGGCCGAGGTGAGTGCCGTGAAGGCGAGTGCCTTCACCAGCGGGCGTTCCCAGAGGCGTACGACTATGCCCAGGGCCAGGAGGGCCAGCGGCCAGCCGTAGAAGGCGTTCTGCTCGGTGGGGTTGAGGGAGAGCGCGTCGGCGCGTTCGCGGTCGCCCGCGAGGAGGGAGCGTTCGGCGAAGGAGAGGAGGGCGAGGGGGCTGTTGCCGGCGTGGTCGCCGTGGCCGATGCTCGTGTAGCTCTGCGGGCCGAAGAACTGCCAGGAGAGCGGGAAGGCGACCAGCGGCATGGCCACCAGGGCCGCGATGCCCAGGCCCTGCAGCAGCGGGCGCCCGTACTCCCGGGCCAAGTCCCGTTGTACGAGCCCGTACGCTGCGGCGAACAGCAGCATGCCCATCGCGGCGAGGAGGAGGGCTTCCTCGCCGAGGAAGATCTGGTACGCCGCCATCAGGCCGAGGACGACGCCGTCCCCTACGGTTCGCGCGCCAGTACACAGCCGTAGTGCCCGGTCCACGATCAGCGGGATCATGAACAGGACGATGAAGTTCGGGTGCGCGTTGGCGTGGCTGACCATCGGGGGCGCGAAGGCGGCGAGAGCCGCTCCGGCGAAGGCCGCGCCCCGATGTCGTACGACTCTTTTGACCAGCAGCCAGTACCAGGCGGCGGCCGTGGCGGCGAGGCCCAGGGTCATCGCCAGGGCGAGGCTGATCGACGGGCCGAGGGTGAGCGTGACCGGGGTGAAGGGGACCGACAGGCCCAGCATGACCGTGTTGGCCATCAGGTTGACGCCGTCGGGGAAGCCCTGGAGGTTGGTGAACAGGGGGTTCCGCAGGTGGGCGACGTTGTTGGCCGTGACCGCGAAGAACCACTCCCACTGGTTCTGGTCCTGGAGGGAGTCCGGGAGGTAGCGGCCGTTCGGGTCGAGCCAGCGGCCGGCGTAGAGGGCCACCGACATCAGGAGGAAGGTGATGATCGCGAGTACGTCGGCGGGGCGGGCGTGGCGGAGGGTGTGGCGGGCCGAGCGGGCCTTCAGGGCGGCGAGTTCGCCCAGGACGCGGGCGTAGTCACGGCGCCGGATCTTCGAGCCGGGCTGATGCGACCAGCGGATCGGCACCTCGGCGACGGGCCAGTCGTTGCGCCGGAAATGGTGGAGTATCTCCACGTCTATCCCGAACCCGTTGAGGCGGGACGCGGCGAAGGCCTCGCGGGCGCGGTCGCCGTCGAGCAGCTTGAAGCCGCACTGGGTGTCGCGGATGCCGGGCACCGCGAGCCCGCGTATCAGTAAGTTCCCGGCGCGGCCCAGGGCCTCGCGCAGCCGGTGCTGCCGTCGCCCGATGCTCGCGCCGGGCGCCTCGCGCGAGCCGATCGCGGCCGCGTGCCCGTCGGAGAGCGCCTTGTCGAGCAGCTCCAACTCGTCGATGGGCGCGGCGAGATCGGCGTCGGTGAGCAGCACGCGACGGCCGTACGAGGCGCAGACGCCGAGCCGCAGGGCGTGGCCCTTGCCCAGGTTGCGGGGGCCGCCGGTGACGAGCTGGACGCGCGCGTCGCGTGCGGTGACGGCGGCGACCACCTCGCGCGTACCGTCCGTCGAGCCGTCGTCGACGACGATGATCTCCCAGGTGGCGGCGGCCTGGGTGGCGGTGAGGTGGTCGATGATCGCGTCGAGCGTGGGGGCGAGGCGGCGCTCCTCGTTGTAGGCGGGGATGACCACCGAGAGGTCGACGCTCACCGACGACGCGGACGTGATGCCGGACGACGACCCGGAAGTGCCGGACGTTCCGCTCATCCGCCGCCCGTCCCGGGTTCCACGAGGGTCAGCGAGTGCTCGTCGTACCCGGCGACGATCTCCCGCGCGGTCCGCGCGTCCCGGCGGCCCAGGGCGTCGACCAGATCGGTGTACCCGGCCCACAGCCGACCCCTCAGATCGTCCGCCCGGCGCAGCCGCTGCACCGCGCACACCCAGGACTGCAGACGCAGCCGGTGCAGGAAGTCGGTGAGGTACGGGTTGCCGAACAGGGTGGTCAGCTCACGCCAGAACCGCAGGTCGTAGCCGATGAGGATGTTCAGGTCACCGGAGATCGCCGCGCGCCGCGCCTCCTCGCCGCGCCGCCGGACCCCGGCGAGGGCGGCTGCCGTACGGGGGTCCACGTCCACCTTGCGGTCGCCGAGCCGGTGGAACATGCCGTCGGTGACCATCAGCCGGGCCTCGACCATGTTCCGGTAGTCGGCCGCCGAGTACTCGTGGACCTCGAAACCCCGGTGCTGAACGGCGTCCAGCAACCCCTGCGCGGACAGGTCCACGAGCGCCTCGCGCACGGGCGTCGCCGACACCCCGTACTGCTCGGCGATCTCCTTCACCGTGAACTCCTGCCCCGGCTTGAGTCTGCCGGCCAGCACCTCGTCACGGAGCGCGTCCGCGAGCTGCTGCCGCAGGGTGCTACGGGTCACGGCGCCATTGCCGCCGCCGGTGCCGGGCATCGTGGTCTGGGTCCCCAATCCGCGTACGGATACGCATTCCTGTGCGTTGCTGTGGGCGCTGTGCGTGCTCTCTGTGTTCTCTTACGAGCACGTCACCTTACGCGTTCGGATTCGGCGGAAGGTGTTTTGGGCCCGCCGCTTTACGGCCGCCTTCCGGCTGTTGGCGCCCGCCGGATCAGTTGATGTGGGCGGCGATGGTTCGCGCGCACACCAGGGATTCGGTGTGGGTCGTGTCCACCTTCAGGTCGTAGAACACGCCCTCGTGGACGACGTCCGCCTGCGAGGCGGCCATGCCCCGCGCCCGGTCTCCCCGGGCGATCTCACGGCCCGCCGCGACCTCGGGCTCGCACGTGACCCCGACCCACAGCACGGACAGGTCGCCGAGCGCCTTCTGCCAGCGCCGCTGGGACGCCGTTCCGCCGAGGAAGACGTCGTCGACGATGATCCTGGCGCCCGCGCGGGCCATCGCGACGACGCCCTCCGTCCAGGCCGCCTCCAGCGCCCGGAACTCGGCCCCGACGGTCACCGTGCCGTCCGCCGCGATGTCGAACCCGTCGTCGGACGCCTGCATCTTCGCGGGCAGGGCGTCGACGAACGAGTCACACCCGAACGCCAGCCACGGCTCCGGCAGCACGTCCTGCAGACACCGCACGATCCCGGACTTCCCCGAGCTGGAACCACCGTTGAGGATGACCATCCGCGTCAGCATCGGGTCACGGTACGGCGCGGCCCGGACGGCGCGCACCGAATTTCGGTGGGGGCGGTCGGGGTGGCTGGTGAGGCTGTTGATGGTGGGTGACGGCTGGTGTCGCGAAAGGCGTGAGGCATGCACCCGGACACCTGGCGGCAGCGCCTGTACCGCCTGGGCGCGCTCACCCCGCTGGAGCCGTTCCCGGAGGGCCGGGGGCGGGTCGCGGGCGAGCAGGACCGCGAGCGACTCCACCCCGGGCCGTCTCCCGCATCGCCGAGCGGCGGGGTCATGTTCTGGGGCGCCCCCGTCCCCATGGCGGGCATGGCCCCGATCGTCGCCGGCCAGATCCGGGTGGCCCCCGCCCACACCCCGGCCCACTTCCGCGGGCGCGGCTACGCGGCCGCCGTGACGGCCGAGGTGAGCCGAGCCACGCGTGCCGCGCGTGCCGTACGAGTTCTCGGGAGGCGGGCCTCTAGGCCCGGACTTCGCAGGTCACCCGATCGTGAAGATCAAGCGGTCGTAGCTGATCGCTAGCCGATCGGAACCGCAGCGGCGATAGCTGTCCCGGTCCGGCCCGGTCGAGATCGGACGCGGTGGGGCCGCTGCGGAGAACCTTTTCGGCGACCTGCGAAGTACGGGTCCAGGCCCGCTGAGCTGCGGGCTCCGGGCCCGCTGGTCCGTAGGCGGCGATTGGCAGCTCCGTCTCATCCGCACGCTTCGAACGCGGCGTGTCGAGCCGTATCGCTGAGACGGAACTGCCAATTACCGAGGGCCTACGGGGCCCGCCCGCCAAGGAGCTGCCGGCCCCGTCGCCTCAGTCCGTGTACTCGTCCGCCACAGTCAGCGCCGCGTCCAGGGCCGCCAAGCCCTCCTTCGCCTCCGCCTCCGTGATGTTGCACGGGGGGACGACGTGGGTGCGGTTCATGTTGACGAAGGGCCAGAGGCCGGAGGCCTTGGCGGCGGTGGCGAAGGCGAGCATGGGGGTGTTGGCCTCGCCGGACGCGTTGTAGGGGACGAGGGGTTCGCGGGTCTCCTTGTTCTTGACCAGGTCCAGGGCCCAGAACATGCCCACGCCTCGGACCTCGCCCACGGAGGGGTGGCGGTCGGTGAATTCGCGCAGGGTGGGGCCGATGAGCGTCGCGCCGAGGTCGGCCGCGTTCTGCACGACACCCTCCTCCGCCATCACGTTGATCGTCGCCACGGCGGCGGCGCAGGCCAGCGGGTGCCCGGAGTACGTCAGACCGCCCGGGTACGGGCGCTTGGCGAACGTCTCCGCGATGGCGCCGGAGATCGCGACGCCGCCCAGCGGGACGTAACCCGAGTTCACACCCTTCGCGAAGGTCATCAGGTCGGGGACCACGTCGAAGAGATCCGCCGCGAACCACTCACCGGTCCGGCCGAAGCCCGCCATGACCTCGTCGAGGATGAAGACGATGCCGTACTTGTCGCACAGGGCGCGTACGCCTGCCAGGTAGCCCGGCGGCGGGATCATGATGCCCGCCGTGCCGGGGATCGTCTCCAGGATGATCGCGGCGATGGTCCCCGGGCCCTCGAAGGCGATCGTCGTCTCCAGGTGCTCCAGTGCCCGGGCGCACTCCTGCTCCTCCGTCTCGGCGTAGAAACGGGAGCGGTAGAGGAACGGCGCCCAGAAGTGCACCACCCCGGCCGTACCGGCGTCGGAGGCCCAGCGGCGCGGGTCGCCGGTGAGATTCACGGCCTGCTGGGTGCCGCCGTGGTACGAGCGGTACGCGGAGAGGACCTTGGGGCGGCCGGTGTGCAGCCGGGCCATGCGGACGGCGTGCTCGACCGCGTCGGCGCCGCCGTTGGTGAAGAAGACCTTGTCCAGGTCGCCCGGCGTCCGCTCGGCGATCAGCCGGGCCGCCTCCGAGCGCGCCTCGACCGCGAACGCCGGCGCGAACGTCGTCATCGTCGCCGCCTGCTCCTGGATCGCGGCGACGACCTTCGGGTGCTGGTAGCCGATGTTCGTGTAGACGAGGCCGCTGGTGAAGTCGAGGTAGCGCCTGCCGTCGTAGTCCCAGAAGTGCGACCCCTCCGCACCGGCGACGGGGAGCGGGTCGATGAGTTCCTGCGCGGACCAGGAGTGGAAGACATGGGCTCGGTCCGCCGCCTTCACCGCGGCACCGACCTGGGGATTCGGCTGAGGGGTCATGAGGGTGAGGCTACGGGTGCGCGGGGCGGGCCCGGTATCGGCGACCTGTCTGCGGTCAGGGCGGGAACGCGACAGTGTGTCGCCCCCGGGCGGGAGAGCTCGGTTCAGTCGGTGTGGTGGCGGGTGCGGGTGGGTGGGGGCTTGTCGCGCCCACGCGGCGGAGCCGCACATCGACACAGCCCCGCGCCCCTGAAAAGCAGGGGCTGCGCCCCGTGCTTTTCAGCGGCCCGCAGGGCCGTTGTTTTTAGGGGCGCGGGGAACTGCGCGAGCAACCCAGTACAACCCGCACCCGCCATGCAAACCGCACCCCCCGAGCTCTCAGGCGAAGCGGGGTCGAAGGGGCGGCAGCCCCTGGGGGACGGGAATGGGTAGGGGCGGCGGGGGCGAGGAACGTCCGGCCGCTGCAATTGACAGCATGCTGACTAAATGGCAGCATGCTGTCAACAGGGGGACGCAGCTCAGGAGGAGTCATGAACGACATGAACGACAGCCGCAAGCCCGTCCACCTCGCCGTCTACGACACCTACGCCGACTGGGAGACCGGGCACACCACCGCCTGGCTGGCCCGCGCCGGGCATGAGATCCGTACGGTCGGGCCGAGCCCGGAGCCCGTGCGGACCATCGCCGGCGTGCGCATCCAGCCGGACCTGGCCCTCACGGACCTCCGGCCCGAGGACAGCTCGCTGCTGATCCTCACCGGCGCCGACCTCTGGGACGCCGGCGACGACCTCGCCCCCTTCGCCCGCAAGGCGCGCGAGTTCCTCGACGCCGGTGTCCCCGTCGCCGCGATCTGCGGAGCCACCGCCGGGCTCGCCCGGGAGGGGCTGCTGGACGATCGCGAGCACACCAGCGCGGTCCCCTTCTATCTGGCGGCCACCGGCTACGGCGGCGGCGATCGGTACGTCGACGCCGACGCCGTGACCGACGGGGGCGGCCTTCTCGTCACCGCCGGCCCCACCGAACCCGTCGCTTTCGCCCGCGAGGTCTTCCGGCTCCTCGGGGTCTACGAGGGCGAGGTCCTCGACGCCTGGTACCGCCTGTTCCACGACTCGGACCCGGAGGCGTACGCCGTACTGGAAGGGGCGGGCACGTGAGCGAAGAGCGGCAGGATCTGCTCAGCCGCACCGCGCTCGGTGTCTTCCGCCTCAACGGCCAATTCCTCTCCGTGGCGGAGGAGTTGGCGCGGCCGGCCGGGCTGACCGCCGCCTGGTGGCAGGTCCTCGGCGCGGTGCTGCGGGAGCCGCTGTCCGTCTCCGGGGTGGCCAGGGTCATGGGGATCACCCGGCAGAGCGTGCAGCGCGTGGCCGACCTGCTCGTCGAGCGCGGGCTCGCCGAGTACGTCCCGAACCCGGCCCACCGCCGCGCCAAGCTCCTCACCCCCACCCCGGACGGCCGCGCCGCGATCGCCCGGATCGACCCCGGCCACGCGGCCCTCGCCGACCGCCTCGCGGCGGCGCTGGGGGAGGAGGGCCTCGCGGAGACCGTACGGGTGCTGGAGCGGCTGTCGGCGGTGCTGGACGACCTCGCGACCGGGGCGACGGCTGTTACGGAACCGTAGACACCGCCCCACCCACCTGCCCGTAGGGCCGCACTACGATCGGTCCGTTGTGCACGCAAGTGCGTGCAAGTGGGGGAGAGTACGGGAAGACGGGGGACGGCGGCCATGGAGAAGCTCGGGCCGGGGGATCCGCAGAAGATCGGGGCGTACCGGCTGCTCGCGCGGCTGGGCGCCGGCGGGATGGGGAACGTGTACCTGGCCCGGTCCGACCGCGGCCGTACCGTCGCCGTCAAGCTCGTACGGCAGGAGCTGGCCGAGCAGGAGGAGTTCCGGGCCCGCTTCCGGCAGGAGGTGCAGGCCGCGCGGCAGGTGGGCGGGTACTGGACCGCGCCGGTGCTGGACGCGGACACCGAGGCCCGCATCCCTTGGGTGGCCACCGGTTACGTCGCCGGGCCGTCCCTCCAGGCCGTGGTCGGGCGGGACCACGGTGCGCTGCCCGAGCGGTCGGTTCGGATCCTCGCGGCCGGGCTGGCCCACGCGCTTCAGGACATCCACGCCGCCGGGCTCATCCACCGCGACCTCAAGCCGTCCAACGTGCTGGTGACCATCGACGGCCCGCGCGTCATCGACTTCGGCATCGTGCGGGCGCTGGAGACCGTCACGGACGGCGGGCTCACCCGCACCGGCGCGATCATCGGCTCGCCCGGCTTCATGGCCCCCGAACAGGTGCGCGGCGACCGGATCACCCCGGCGTGCGACGTCTTCTGTCTTGGCTCGATCCTCGCGTACGCCGCCACCGGCAACCTGCCCTTCGGCGCCGCCAACTCCGGTGTGCACGCGCTGATGTTCCGCATCGCGCAGGAGGAACCCGACCTGACGGGACTGCCCGAGGGGATCGCCGACCTCGTACGGGGCTGTCTGCGCAAGGACCCCGCCGCCCGGCCGACGCTGGGGCAGATCCTGCAGCGGATCGGGGCCGAGGACACGGTCGTCGCGGGACGCTCGCGCGACCCCTGGCTGCCGAGCGCCCTGGTGGCCCAACTGGGGCGCCATGCGGTGCGGTTGCTCGACACGGAGGATCCGGAGGAGCCGGGGGGAGCGGCGGGGGAGGCTGAGCAGGGGGCGCCCCTGGCCCAGGCGGCTGGTGCGGCTGCGGCGGCTGCGGGAGGCCCGGCGGCGGGCGGTCAGGCCGGGGCGCCCGACCTCCTCACCAAGCGGCCGCCCTCCGGCGCGCCCCCGACCCCGGCCGGGGCCCCGTCCTCGGCTCCGCCCGCGTTCCCGCCCGGCGCCCCCGCGTCCCCGTACGCCGGGCACCCGGCGCCGTCCCAGCCGCCGGGCCACCCGTCGCCGTACACCGGCCCCGAGGCCCCGCCCGAGCATGCCGCCGCCGCGCCCGAGGGGGGTGCCGTACCGCCGCCGGGTGCGCCGGGCGGCGGGGCGCCGCTGGACCGGATGCCGACGCAGATCGCGGGGGCGGGCGCCCCGACGCCCCCGCCCGCCCCGCCCGGGCCCGCCGGGTACGGCTACCCGCAGCAGCACCCGCAGCAGCTTCCCCAGCCGCCCGCCGGGTACGGCTATCCGCAGGGCGCGCCGCAGGGCCCGTACGGTTCGCCGCACGGTCAGGCGCCCTACGGTCAAGCCCCGTACGGCCAGGCACCCGGAGCCGCCCCCGGCTCGACCCTGCCGTACGGAGCGGCCCCCGTGGCCCCCGTATACGCTCCCGGCGCTCAGCCCGAACCTCCACACAGAAACAACCGCTCCACCGTCCTCCTCGTCATCGTCGCCCTGGTCGTGGCGCTCGGCGCGGGCGGATCGGTGTACGCGCTGATGAAGCAGGGCGACGACGGCGGCACGGAGGACGACGCGAAGAACGGGCCGACGACCAGCGCGCCCGAGACGCCCGGGCCGACGACTCCGGAGCCGTCCGACCCGGCGACCTCGCCGGACCCCACCACCGAGTCACCCGACGCGGGCACGATCCCCGAGGGGTTCCTCGGCACCTGGAGCGCCACCGTCGACGGCTCCGCGGGCGCGGACACCCGTGAACTCGTCATCGAGCAGGGCGAGGTCGGCGACACCGTGCTTTCCCTCACGGCGGACGGGCCGCTCGAAGGGGGCGGCACGTACCACTGCGTGTTCGAGGCGGCGCTGACGGAGGAACCGGCCGACGGCGGCCCCCTCCGGATCGGCCCCTCGACCGTCACCGTCGGCGAACCGCCTGCCTCCTGTACCCCGGGCGCCGCCACCACGGTCACCCTCCAGCCCGACGGAACGCTGCGCCGCGTCGACGCGACGGGCAAGTCGCTGACGTACACCAAGGACGGCTGAGCCGCGGGCCCCGAAGCCGACCCGACCCCAGGCGGCCCGAAGCCGACTGAACTCCCGCTGAACTTCCGGCGTCGTATCCGGAATGTCCCCTCCCGACGCCGTACCGTGTCTCCGCTCGACTGCGCAGCGTGAGGCTCGGGGGAGTGGTCAATGTGCAGGATTGGCTGAGCGCGGAGAACGTGGTGGCGGTGGCGACCGCCGTGGTCGGTGTCGTGGCGTCCGCCATGATGGTCTGGTACGAGCGCCGGGTGCCGCGGCGCAAGCGGATCGGCTACCGCGTGCAGATGGACAACCCGATCGGCCACGACGTGCGTTCGGGGCGCGCGAACGTCCGGCTCGGGCTGTTCGACGAGGCTCCGGACATGTCCGACGCGACGCTGGTGCTGCTGCGCGTCGAGAACGACGGTTCGCAGAGCATCGCCGACAACGACTACACGGGGCGTGAACTCCACGGCCTCACCGCGGTGTTCAGCGGCCGCGTCATCCGTGGCGTGTCCGTCACCCAGCCGCCCGGCACCGACCATCTGATGGACCACTTCACCCCGTCCGCCGGCTTCGGCTACCGCGACGGCGTGCTCCGCATCCCCCGCGTCCCGCTCAACCGCGGCGACCACTTCAAGCTGCTCGTCCTCCTCTCCGGCGGCGACGTCGACAGCCCGATACGGCTCATCGGCGGCATCCGCGACGGCGAGGTCCACCCCAACCGCAGCGCGACCCCCGACGAGAAGCCGCCGATGTTCAGCCGCGCGGCCCGCCTCATCACCGTGCTGCTCACGCTCTGCGTGATCGCCCTGGCCGCGATCATCGTCGTACGGGACGACACCCCGCCGCCCATCGAGTGCGCGACGGGCGAGCTGACGCTGACCGGGTCGACCGCGTTCGCGCCGGTCATGCGGGGACTCGCGGAGGAGTACGAGAAGGACTGCGCGGGCGCCGAGATCAAGGTGGACGCGCGCGGCAGTTCGGCGGGCGTGGGCGAACTCGCCGCCCTGGGCGCCGCCCGGGAGAAGAAGGGCTCCCCGGCCGTCATCGCGTTCTCCGACGGCCCGAGCACGAGCGCCGACCCCGAACTCGTCGGCCACCGGGTGGCGCTCTCCGTCTTCACCCTCGTCGTCAACGACGGCATCCGGCCGCGCGGCGAGAGCCTGACCCTCGACGACGTACGCCGCATCTACCGGGGCGAGATCACCCGCTGGCGACAGCTAGACCCGTCCCTCCCCGACATCCCCGTCGTCCTCGTCAGCCGCGACGCCGACTCCGGCACCCGGCAGGTCTTCCAGCGGACCGTGCTGAACGGCTGGGAACAGGTGGCCAGCACCTCGCTCGACTGCCGCCGGGACGACCTCTCGACCGCCTCCGTCACCCGCTGCGAACTCGACTCCACCGACCAGGTCCTCGCCAAGGTCGCCGAGATCCCCGGCGCCATCGGCTACAGCGAGCTCAACCTCACCACCGGCCGCGCGGGCCTGCGCCGCCTGGCCCTCGACGGCCACGAGGCCTCCGTGGAGGCCCTGGAGAAGGGCGACGACACCTACCCCTACTACGGCGCCGAGTACGCCTACACCTACCGCCGCCCACCCGCCAACTCCCTCGCCGACAGCTTCCTCGCCCACGCCCGCCGAGGCACCGCCCAGAGCGTGATCCGCGGCCACGGCCACGTCCCGTGCGAGACGGCGACGGGGGCGAGGCTGTGCGACGAGAGGGCGCGGACCGACGAGAACGGCTGACTCCCCCAGGGGCGGCTGCCCCTTCGACCCCGCTTCGCGTGAGAGCTCGGGGGGTGCGGTTTGTATGGCGGGTGCGGGTTGTGCTGGGTTGCTCGCGCAGTTCCCCGCGCCCCTGAAAGAACGGCCCTGCGGGCCCCTGAAAAGACTGGGGCGCAGCCCCGTCTTTTCAGGGGCGCGGGGCTGTGTCGATGTGCGGCTCCGCCGCGCGGGCGCGACAAGCCCCCACCCACCCGCACACGGCGCAGGGGGTTGAAGGGGCGCAGCCCCTACCGAAACGCCCCCGGCGGTCGTTACCGAGCTTCCGGCGGCCGCTGACGCGGCATGTTCGCCCGCGCCGCCGCCCCCGGCAACATGGACAACCGCCCGCCCGACCCCCCCTCGGGCCGCGCCACGGACGCCCCGTTCTGGATGCCGAGCGGCGTCGCGCCCCCGGTCGTCCGAAACTCCAGCATCCAGTCCGCCGTCTCCGCCCGCACCAACTCCGTCACGTCCTCACAGAACCGCCGCAGCACACCGAGACACCGCTCAGCCGCCTCCCCGGCCGTCCCCTCCGTCGGCCCGAGCACCTCCCGCGCACTCTCCGACGCCCAGTCGAACTGCAGCACCTGAAGCCGCCGCTGCACCGCCTGCGCCGTAGCCACATCCCTCATCCACCCGGACGTGACCCCGAAGAACCGATCCACCGCCACGCACGCCGCACACGACAGCAGCGCGAGATACCCCCAGGGAGCCGCCCCGCCGATCACCCCGGTGAGGTCGAGCAACGGCAGCGCTGCCCCGACCAGCGCCCCCGCCGCCGCCCCGACCCGCAGCACCCGCGCCCCCAGCCGTTTCCACACCCGGTCCGCGAGATACCACGCGGCGGTCTCCAGCGCCGCCCGCTCGACCCACCGGTACAATTCGTCGAGCCGCTCCGCAGGCGCCCCCCAGTCCCCGTGCGGAAACGGCCGCCCGGCCAGATTCCCCGCCCACGGCCCGCCCTCCGCCGTCCACGGCTCCGCCCACAGCCCGGTCCCCTCACCGCGCCCATCACCGCGCCCGTCGTGCGGACCCCCGTCGGGCTGCATCTCCGGCTGGCTCACCCGGCACTCCCTACTGACGACGCTGCTGACGACAGTGCGAGACGCACGTACACGTGTGTACGCGTACACACGGCGCTGACGCGCTGTCGTCACGGCCGGACCCTTCCTACCCTCCAATGGGTGGTGAACACCCCGTTTTCGCCGCTTTTCCCCCTGGAAGGTCCCCTTGATCAGGTATACGAATCCCCGCCGACTCGCTCGAAAGAGTGACGGAGCACGGCCCGGGCCGACCACGTAGGCTCGTGGGCGACCACAAGTACGACCGCGTACGACTGCAAGACCGCAAGACCGCAAGACTTATGACGGACGAGGGAGAGGGAGCCGATCGTGATCCCCGGTGGTGGCCAGCCCAACATGCAGCAGCTGCTCCAGCAGGCCCAGAAGATGCAGCAGGACCTGGCGAGGGCGCAGGAGGAGCTCGCGCACACGGAGGTCGACGGTCAGGCGGGTGGCGGCCTGGTGAAGGCCACCGTCACCGGCTCCGGCGAACTGCGCGCCCTGAAGATCGACCCCAAGGCGGTGGACCCGGAGGACACCGAGACTCTCGCCGACCTGATCGTCGCGGCCGTCCAGGCGGCGAACGAGAACGCCCAGACTCTCCAGCAGCAGAAGCTGGGCCCCCTCGCCCAGGGCCTCGGCGGCGGTGGCATGGGCATCCCCGGCCTCCCCTTCTGAGCCCCGCCCGCCCCCTGAACACCCTCAGAGCCCGTATCCGAGCCCCCGCTGAGCCCATCCGTGCCCCGTACCGCCTTCCTCCGACCGGCGGCGGCCGACTACGGTACGTACGGAAAGACACCAGGAAGGACGGCAGTCCGTGTACGAAGGCGTGGTCCAGGACCTCATCGACGAACTGGGGCGGCTGCCCGGCGTCGGTCCCAAGAGCGCGCAGCGGATCGCCTTCCACATCCTGCAGGCGGAGCCGACGGACGTACGGCGCCTCGCGCAGGCCCTCCTCGAAGTGAAGGCGAAGGTCCGCTTCTGCGCGACCTGCGGCAACGTGGCGCAGGAGGAGCTGTGCAACATCTGCCGCGACACCCGCCGCGACCCGTCGGTGATCTGCGTGGTGGAGGAGCCGAAGGACGTGGTGGCGATCGAGCGCACCCGCGAGTTCCGGGGCCGCTACCACGTCCTGGGCGGCGCGATCAGCCCGATCGAGGGCGTAGGCCCTGACGACCTGCGTATACGGGAACTTCTCGCGCGGTTGGCCGACGGGACGGTCACGGAGCTGATCCTGGCCACCGACCCGAACCTGGAGGGCGAGGCCACGGCCACGTATCTCGCCCGAATGATCAAACCCATGGGCCTCAAGGTCACCCGCCTGGCCAGCGGCCTCCCGGTGGGCGGCGACCTGGAATACGCGGACGAGGTGACCCTCGGCCGCGCCTTCGAGGGGAGACGACTCCTAGATGTCTGACGCCACGCTGCACGCGACCGGCCACGGTCCGGACGACTTCGCGGTCCAGATCGCGGACCAGATCGAGAGCTTCCTGGTCGCCGTCACCGAGGTGGCCAAGGGCGACGAGCCGGACTCGGCCGTCCCCTTCCTCCTCCTGGAGGTGTCCCAGCTCCTCCTGGCCGGCGGCCGCCTCGGCGCGCACGAGGACATCGTGCCGGACGAGCGCTACGAGCCCGACCCGGGCCCCGAGCCGGACGTCGACGAGCTGCGCGAACGCCTGGCCAGGATGCTCGAGCCGGTCGACGTCTACTCCGAGGTCTTCGACCCCTACGAGCCCCGCAAGGCGCCCGTCCCGGCCCGTATCTCCGACGACCTCGCCGACGTCATCACCGACCTCCGCCACGGCATGGCCCACTACCGCGCCGGCCGCCACACCGAGGCCCTGTGGTGGTGGCAGTTCTCCTACTTCTCCAACTGGGGCTCCACAGCCTCGGCCACCCTGCGCGCCCTCCAGTCCCTGGTGGCGCATGTGAGGCTGAACCAGCCCCTCGCCGAACTCGACGGCCTCGACACCGACCAGCCGATGATGGGCGACGAAACCCTGGAGTTCGAGGCCGGCAAGGTCATGGCAGAGGAGATCGCGGGCCCGCTGGGTTTGCGGAGCACCAAATGACGCGGTACGACCTGCCCCGCTGTCACTCGATGAGCTGAAGATATAAGGATTTGCTTTTGCTGTTGTCCGGCCTAGGCTGGGCTACGGAGCATGAACTGGGAGATCAATCTCCATCCGTCGGTGGAGTCGTGGTTGCTCAAGCTTGCGGAGGAGGACCCGGCATCGGCGGACCTCGTCGAAGCGGCGGTCGACAAGCTCGCGGAGAGTGGCCCCGCGTTGGGACGCCCGCTGGTCGACAGACTGACCGGCGGCCGTACACACAACCTCAAGGAACTACGGCCGGGCAGCTCGGGGCGGACCGAGATCCGCGTACTGTTCGTCTTCGACCCCAGACGGCAGGCGATTCTGCTGGTCGCCGGAGACAAGGCCGGACGCTGGAGTGCCTGGTACCGAGAGGCGATCCCGCTCGCGGAGGCTCGCTACGACGAGTATCTGGCCACTGTGGACGAGGCAGGAGAGGACGGGACCATCCGATGAGCCGATACAGCAGCTGGACCGAGGTCAAGCGGCAGATGCGGGAGGCCCGCCCCGAGGTGTCCGACGCGGAGTGGGAGCAGCGCAAACAGGTCGCACGCGCGTCCACGGAGGCGTACGTCCTGGGACACCACCTGAGAGAGATCCGCGAGGAGCAAGGGCTGACTCAGGCGCAGGTGGCCGAGTCGGTGGGCATCTCCCAGGCGCGCGTCTCCCAGATCGAGCGGGGCGAGATCCACAACCTCGAAACCATGCGCGCCTACGCGACCGCGCTCGGTGCGAGGATCACTGTGACGATCGAGTACGGGGACCGGAGGGTCGGGGCGGCCTGACTTGGCAGATCGCTGCTGAGCCGTTTCAACTCCACTGGATTTCCCGCAAGTTGACCCAGGTGTTCACAGGCCACTGAAAAGTGTGAGTACCGGCGGTAGCGTAGGCGCCATCGTACGTACGTGTCCCGCACCCCCGCCCGCCCTCGACAAGGATCCGGACCCGCCGACGTGACCGTCCTCCTGCTCCTTCTCATCGCCGTGGCCCTGACCGCCGCCGTGCTGGGCCCCCGTGCCCTGCTGAAGGCGGGGTGGCCCGAGCGGGAACCCGTGGTGGCGTTGTGGGCGTGGCAGTGCTTGGTGGCGGCGGCGCTGCTCAGCTGCCTGGCGGCGCTGGTGCTGGGGGCGGCGGCGGTGTTCGAGACGGTCAGGACGCACGCCTTCGCACCCGCCCCGGCCGCCGTGACCGACGCGTACGACCTGACGGCCGCGCCGCCCTGGACGGCCGTACTGACGCTGCTGCTGGCCTGCGGGGCCGCGTGGAGCGGGGCGATGCTGGTACGGGAGCTGGTGGAGGCGCGGCGTCGCCGTCACATCCGCCGGGCCCACCTGCGTGAACGCGCCCCCGACCTCCCGGCGGGCCTCCCACGGGCCCAAGGCCCCCTCCTCGTCCTGGAGGACGAGTACCCGGACGCCTGGCTGATGCCGGGCGCGCCACCCCAACTGGTCGTCACCACCGGCGCGTTGGGCAAACTCACCGACCGCCAACTGGACGCCGTACTCGCCCACGAACTCGGCCACGCCCGCGCCCGCCACGACTGGCTGCTGAACCTCTCCACCGCCCTCGCCACGGGCTTCCCGCGCATCCCTCTCTTCGCCCACTTCGCCGACCAGACCCACCGCCTCGTCGAACTCGCCGCCGACGACACGGCCTCACGCCGCTGCGGTCACCTCACCACGGCCTTGGCGTTGATCGAACTCAACCAGCACCGGGGCGTGTTGACCTGCGCCAACACCCGCCACCTCCTCAGCGACCGGGTCGAGCGCCTCCTGGAGCCCCCGCCCCGCCTGGACCGGGCCCACCGCGCGGCGACCACGACCGCCGCCGCCCTCCTCGCCCTACTCCCGCTGCTCATCGCGTTCGCCCCGGCGCTGGGGACGCTGTAACCGACGGTTCCTGGACGACGTTCTGGACGTCGACGATGGCGTCGAGCAGCAATTCGGGCGCCACGTACGGAGTTTCACGCGTCGGCTTGGACCGCCAGCGCAGGGGCCAGGTGTTTCCCTCCAGGGCCGGGACGCCGACGAACGTGACGGTACGGAATTTCGTTACCCCGAAGCGGTGCACGCCCAGCGGCCAGTCGTGTCTGTGCACCGAGCCCGGCCGCAACAGGAAGTACACCCACCGGCCCCCGGTCATCTCGTACACGATCGGTCCGGCGTCCCCGCCCGCCGCGTCGACGAGCCCCCGCGCGACCAACTGGCCGCGCCCGTCCTCGATCCGTACGGCGTCGAAGTGCACGCCGATCACACACAGCCGGTGTCCTGACTCCGGTACCCAGTGGGGCCGGTGAATTGCGTTCGTCATGGTCACACCGTGGCGATGTGCGGGCTACGCTCGGTAGTGACTGAGGTGATACACGCCGGTGTGTATCGGTCGGAGGTGCGCGCTGTGTCGGGCCAGTACAACTCCCACTCCCACTCCCACTCCAACTCCCAACCGCCGGTCGCCTGGCGCTACGGCGGCAACCAGATGAAACGCTGGCGCACGAAGGCGAACGTCAGCCGGGAGGAGCTGGCGGTGGCCTCCAACTACTCGCCGGACACGATCAAGTCGATGGAGCAGGGGGTGCGGATGCCGACCCCGCGTGCGCTGGATGTGGCGGACCAGTTGTGCGGGGCGGAGGGGTTGCTGAGTTCGGCCAAGGAGTACTTGCAGAGGGAGAAGTTCCCGGCGCGGGCGCAGGACTTCATGCTGCGGGAGCGGGAGGCGATCAGTCGGTGGTCGTACGAAGTTGCGTTGGTTCCGGGGTTGTTGCAGACCGAGGAGTACGCGCGAGCGCTCATCGAGAACCGACTCCCGCCTCTGGACGAGGACACGGTGGAGGAGCGGATCGCGGCCCGGATGGAGAGGCAGGCCATCCTGACCGAACGCAAACCGCCGGTGGCCTTCAGTTTCGTGATCTACGAGGCGGTCCTGCGTGCCCCACAGGTAGACACCGAGCAACTGCACCGACTGTTGGAGGCGTTGCGGCTGCGCAACGTCGTATTGCAGGTGCTCCCTTTCGAACGGGTTATCAGCGACGCGCTCATGGGGCCGATGGTGTTGCTGGAGACCGGCGACCACGAGCGGTTCGCCTTCACAGAAGGGCCGTTCGTCAGTGAACTGTCAGCCGATCCGAGTGTTGTCAGCCGTGTGAGCGAGCGGCTTAACATGATCCGCGCGCAGGCTCTCAGCCCCGCTGAATCGGCCCGTTTCATCGAGCGGATGGTGGATCGTGATGAGTGAGCAACTGGCGTGGTTCAAGTCGAGTTACAGCGACAACGAGGGCGGCGACTGCGTCGAAGTCGCCTTCCGTGACCCTGGGTTGACGGCGGTCCGCATACGCGACTCCAAGAACCCCACAGGTCCCACCCTCACCCTCGGTGCCCCCGCCTGGAAGGCCTTCGTTTCCGCAGGTCAGCCCGGAGCTTGAGCCCCGGGACCCGAGCCCCGAGACCCGAGCTCTTCCCATGGGTTTCCTGGGTTCTGGGATGGTTGAAAACCAACCCAACCAACCAACCCTGAACGTGAGTTGAGGCGGCGTGCCCCGAAAGGGTGACGTTCCGTGATCGGCTTGCTTCGGAAGGTAAAGCCGCTCTAGGTTCGCGGCAAACGACCAAATCGTTCGGCCCCGGTCGGTGCGCCAACACCGGCTCCGGGGCCTGGACACAGATCGAATTACGAGGCTTCGATCGTGGCTTGCGCCTACCCTAGTCCTGCCCTCCCCTCCCCGTCCCACCCCATGGCCAAAACGGGGTACGGAAAGCGCTCCGCAGGTGACGAAGACCCGCACGCGGACCCGGACTTCGCACATCTGAGCCCCCGTGACGCCGAGATCGCCGTCTTCATCGACCATCTCGAAGACGGTCATGCCATGGGCCACAAGGTGATCGCGGCGGAACACCCTCGCTACGGCCAACAGGCCGTGCGTACGTCGGCGGGCCGTATCACTCTCGCCGGCCATCTCCGCTGGATCAAGGAGCACATCACCGTCGAGGACGGGTCGATGAGGTGGGTGACGCGGACGTACTGGTCGCGGACGCGCAGGTCGGTGGAGTGGTGGGCGAACTTCGCACGGGAGCGCCACGGCAAGGACGTGACCGAGCACTACCAGTCGGGGCTTGCCCGGGTCGAGACGGCAAGCGAGGAGGAATCGGCTCCGGAGGCCCAGCCTGCTCAGCCCGCCGAGCCCGACGGCGCGGATGAGACGGCAGCCGCCCCCGAGCCGGAGCCCAGCACCGCCTACCAGACCCTCGCCGAACTCCGTTCCGCCGACCCCCGTATGCCGCTGTCCGACGCCGACTGCCATTCCCTCGAATCCCTCGTCACGCAGTGGCTGTCGCGCGGTGCGACGCCGCACGACGTCACCAAGGCCTTGACCGACGGGCTGCCGTCCGACGTCACCAACCCGGGCGGACTCGCCCGCAACCGATTGGAGAAGAAGATGCCCCCGATGCGCCCTGCGAAGGCCAAGATCCGGCAGAAGGCTGCCCGCCGCGCTCGTATCAGCCGCGTGATCACGGCCTGCGGTCTGTGCGACGCCGACGAGCGGACGGTGGAGATCGTGAACGGGCTGTGCCGCGAATGCCTCGCGGAGTGCGAATCGGAGGGACCGCTGCCGGTGTACACGCCGGTCCCAGAGGCGTTCCTCCCCGCCCAGCGCGACGGCGACGGCCGCCTACTGGGAGCAGACGAGGTCGTGGACGTCACCGCCCGCGTGGAGGAACTGCGCCGTGCGGCGGGGTTGGGGCGCTGGAAGTGACGCGGTCCATGGACGCCTCGGATTCCAACGGCTCCGAAGAGGACGTCCTGCTGTCCGTCGCCCTCGGCGCAGATCTCACCGCCCGCCTGCGGGTACGCGCCGAGGTCGACCGTCGGTCCGTCGATGCCGTGGTCGCGGACGCGGTGGAGGAGTACCTCGCCACTCACCCGAACCACGAGCAGGTACGCGCCGCCGGACTCGCGGCCATGCGGGAGTACCAGGCGGAGCACGGGCCCTTCACCGAGGAGGAGCTCGCGGCGGCCGACGCCCGGATCGACCGGCTCATGGGGCACGGAGACGACGAGCGGGCCGGCTCCCCTGGAGATCCACTGGACGGGAGGGACGTATGAGCGTGCAGGACGCGCCGGTCAGGGCACCATGGAGTCGAGGAGGCGACGCCATGACCCCCAGGACCGAGCACCGGCCGCAGATGTCCGTCGAGGAGTTCGAGGAGCTGGAACGCCATGCCCCGGAGACCGTGTGGCTGGAGTTCATCAACGGGAAGGTCGTGGTCAAGCCCATGGCAGACGGCAACCACTGCGAGATCATCGCGTGGCTGCAACGAGTGTGCATGCAGCATCGCCCCGATCTGTGGTTGCACGCGGAGAGCGGTCTGAAGACGGAGCGCTACCGCAAAGGCCGTGCCCGCGCCGATGGGGTGCTCGTCCGGGTGGGGGGACTCAAGGGTCAGGGTGAGTGGTCCGAAGCCGAGGGAGCTCTCATGGCGGTAGAAGTCACGTCCTACGACTCCGACACCCACCAGCGCGACCGTGTCGAGAAGCCCGACGGCTACGCGGCCGCCGGTATTCCCGTCTACCTCCTCATCGACCGGGACGACTGCTCGGTCGTCGTGTTCAACCAGCCGGAGAATGGCCGATATCGACACGAGGAGAAGCTGCCGTTCGGGGCAGCCGTCAAGCTCCCGGACCCTGTGAACATCACCCTGGACACCGAACCCCTCAAGGAGTTCTTCGACTGACGGGCGGCGTCATGTGGTGGTCGAGCCCGGCGTCTGCTGGGCTCGACCACGAGCTGGGTTACGCCCGCGCGCGCCACGACTGGAGGAAGTCGAGGAGGGCGGCGGTGAGTTCGGCGGGGGCGTCCTCCTGGACGAGGTGGCCCGCCCCGGCGATCGGCTCGAACCGCGCGCCCGGGATACGGTCGGCCAACTCCCGCCCCTTCGCCATGGGGATCCAGGTGTCGTCCTCGCCCCAGCACACCAGCGTCGGGACGCCGATCTCGCCGTACCGCTCCTGGATCTCGTCGGTGTGGGCCTGGTCCGCCTGGGCGATCTGCCGGTAGAAGGCGGGCTGACCGTGCTCACCGAGCCAGGGCTGGACGAGGCGTTCGAGCACCGCCGGGTGCAGCCCCGGGCTGCTGGCCGAGCCGACGTACTCCCGCACCAGGGCCCGGTGCAGCGCGGGCGGCAACCGCTCGAACACCTTGGCGTGTTCACCGAGCAGCCGGAAGGAAGGGGAACCCCACGGAGCCAGCGCCACCGGATCGACGAGCGCGAGCGCGCGATAACGGGCCCCGTGCAACAGACGCGCCCGCAGCGACACGGCACCACCGAAGTCGTGCGCCACGACCAGGGGCTCCGCCAGCCCCCAGTGCGCCAGCAACTCGCTGAACACCAGCCCCTGGGCGGCGAGGGACACATCCTGCTCGCCGTACATCTCGGACGCCCCGTAACCAGGCATGTCCCACACGAACACCTGATACCCCCGGGCGACGAGCGCCCGCGCGATCCCCCGCCAGACGTACGAGGAGAAGGGCGTGCCATGGAGGAGGACCACGGGATCTCTCTCGGCTTCCCCGAGCCTTCCCCAGCGGACGCCACCCGACGCCGTACTGCGGAATGTCTCGGTCAGCGGCAGTCCGCTCGTGTCCGCGTTGCTCACGTCCGTGTTCCTTTCTGCGTCGCTCACGTCCGCTTTCCCTTCTCTCTCGGTCCGGTCAGATGCCGAACGGCGCGGCGTAGCGAACTGTGCCGCCGGGCAGTGGGCGGGACGGGTCGAGGGTGAGGGCCATCAGGGCCTCGTCCGGGACGTCGATGGTCACCCCGATGCCGTGTGCGGAGGCGCGGGTGAAGCCGAACCGCGGGTAGTACGGCGGGTGTCCGAGGACGACGGCGAAGTGCTCGCCGATGTCCTTGGCCGCCCGCAGCGCGGCGCGGACGGCCGCGGATCCGGCGCCCGTCCGCTGGTACTCGGGAATTACGGCGACGGGGCCAAGGCACAACGCCGGGGCGTCGTCGATGTGGCAGCGGGTGAGGAGGGCGTGCCCCACGAGCCTGCCGTCCTTCGTCGCGGCGACGATGGACAGGCCGTCGATCCAGGCGGAGGCATCGCCGCGCAGGGCCTCGACGAGGTCGGCCTCCAACGGGGTGTCGAAGGCCGCCAGATCGATCTCACGGATGGCGGGGATGTCGGCGTCGGTCTCGGCACGGGTGATCCAGTCGGTGCGAAGGCTCATGACGGCAGGATGGCTTGAGCCGTCGGTCAATTCGAGCGAGTATTTGCCGACGGGCTTCGGGCCCGGGAACCGCCGGCGTTTTCGAACGAGGGGGAAGACGCGCGAACGAGGAAGCGGGGGAGACGACCGGGGAGCGTTCCGTGGCGGCGCCGGGGGAGCGGTCGGTCGCTGCGGGGCGGGACATCGGCCAGGTGGCCACCGGTGATTTCGTCACCCAGGTCGAGCGGGCGACCGTACTTCCCGCGGAGGCGCTCGCCCTCGGGCCGGTCACGGAGGCGGTGCGGTACCTGCCCGAACGTACGGCTCAGTTCGTCGGCCGTGAACGCGAACTGCTGCTGCTGGACGAGGCGTTCGACAACCCGGGCGGCGTTGTCGTCCACGCCCTGCACGGTCTCGGCGGCGTCGGTAAATCCACCCTGGCGGCACACTGGGCCGTCGGCCGCACCGCCGCCCTCAACCCGGTCTGGTGGATCACCGCCGGGTCGAGGGCCCACCTCGAGGCGGGCCTCGCCGACCTCGGCCGTGATCGATGATGCATCGCGTGTGCTCGGGGACACGTGGCTCACCGGAATGCTGAGCGCGATGGTCTCCGGACTCACCCCCGACGACGCCTCCTGACCCCCTCCAAAAGACGTTGTACGAACCTTGCCCCAGGCCTGTACGTCCGCTGCACGGCCCCTAACCGGCGTCACGCGAATCTGGAGTCACTTCCACCGCAGAGAACGCGGAGGCAGTAACACCCCAACCTCGCACGGGAGATCGCGATGACCCGCAAGAACCGCATACGCGCCGCCATCGTCACCGCCACCGCCATCGTCACCGCGGGTACGGTGACCGCCGGAGTCAGCATGGCCGGCGCCGAGGCCGCGTCGAAGAAGCCGTCCAAGAAGGAGATCGCGGCGCTCTTCGACGGCTGGAACAAGACGCTGCAGACCGGCGACTCGAAGAAGATGGCGGACCGGTACGCGAAGGACGCGGTGCTTCTGCCGACCCTGTCGAACAAGGTCCGCACCGACCGCGCCGGCATCGTCGACTACTTCAACCACTTCCTGGAGAACAAGCCCAAGGGCAAGAAGATCCAGACGATCATCAACGTGCTGGACAGCAACTCGGCGCTCGACGCGGGCGTGTACCAGTTCACGCTCACCGACAAGAAGACCGGCAAGAAGAGCGTCGTCAAGGCCCGCTACACGTACGAGTACGAGAAGCGGAACGGTGTGTGGAAGATCGTCAACCACCACTCGTCCGCGATGCCCGAGGGCTGAGCCCCAGCCACCGGTCGCCACAGCCGCGGCTGAGCCCTCCACCTCCCGGCTCAGCCACCCCCGTGTCGCGCCGCCCTCAGCGTGAGCGCGACACACAGGCCGCCCCTGGGCGCGTCCTTGAGGGTCACGGTTCCGCCGTCGTCGGTGACGAGTTGCTTGACGACGGCGAGGCCGAGGCCGGAACCGGACTTCCCGGTGAGGCCCTGACCGCGCCAGAAGCGGTCGAAGGCGCGGGACTTCTCGGCGTCCGACATACCGGGCCCCTCGTCCAGCACCGACAGCACCACCTCGTCGCCCCGGGGCTCCACCCGCACGGTGATCGTCGCACCGTCCGGTGAGACCTCCAGGGCGTTGGAAAGCACGTTGTCCAGGACCTGGTCCAGATTTCCGGGACTGGCCAACACAAGCGGCCGGCCGTCGGCACTCCCCCTGAGCGTGATGGTGACTCCGCGCTCGTCGGCGGCCGGTCTCCACACGTCGAGACGTTCCTGGATGACCTCGCGCAGGGACAGCGGTTCCGCCGCCGTCACCTTCGCCTCCGCCCGGGCCAGCACCAGCAGGCCGTTGACGAGGCGGCTCATCCGGACCACCTCGGCGGTGGCCTGCTCCACATCCTCCCGTACGAATTCGTCGTCCACGCCGTCCGCGATGTTGTCCAGCGACAGGCGGAGCGCCGTAAGAGGGGTGCGCAGTTGGTGCGAGGCGTCCGCGACGAAGATGCGTTGCGAGGCGATCAGGGTGTCGAGGCGTTCGCCCGCCTGGTTCAGGGTGCGGGCCAGGGTCTGGGTCTCCTGGGGGCCCGTGACGGGGGAGCGGGCGGTCAGGTCGCCGTCGCTCATCTTGCTCGCCATCTCGTTGAGCTGGCGCAGGGGAGCGGTCAGGCGGCGGGCGGCGAAGACACCGATGACCGCGGCCGCCACCAGGACGAGGACGGCCAGCCCCGCCCGGAAACCCCAGATCTGCCAGAGCCGGGCCGTGAGATGGTCGGTGGAGAAGACGATGCGTACGGCGCCGACGACGTTCTCCGTCTCCGCCGTTCCCGGTTCCACCGTCTTCGAGTCATCCGGCGAGCGCTCGACCGCCGGCACAGTGACCACCAGGTTCTCGCCCCAGATGAAGTCGGAGCCCCAGTCGACGGTGGCCTGGCCCTGCTTCAGGGCCTTGGTCAGCGCCGCGTCGGGAGACGGTTCCCGCAGGTCCTGTCGCGCACACCTGTTCGTGGCGGTGACCTCGATCTTCTCCTGGTTCTCCGGGTACGCCCCGGCCATCTGGGCCAGGGCCTCGCAGGAGGCGACGTCGCCCGCGCCCAGCAGCCGGGCCATGGTTCCGGCCTCGCGGGTGATGGACTCCCTCGTGTCGTCCCGCAACTGTTTGGTGAGCGTGAAGGCCACCGGCACGGTGAACAGGGCGATGGCCACGGCCACCAGGAGCACATAGCTGCGAATGAGCTGACGGATCATGACGCGCCGCTGTCCTTCTCAGTCCCGGCCCCGGTGTCCGTCCTGTTCTCCTCGATCACGATCAGCCGGAACCCCACCCCCCGTACCGCCTCGATCGTGATCGCCCCCGCCAGCTTCCGGCGCAGCGCCGCGACATGCACATCCAGCGTCTTCGTCGGACCGAACCAGTTCGCGTCCCAGACGGCCTCCATGATCTGCTCGCGCGACATCAGCGCGCCCGGCTCCTCGGTGAGGAACGCCAGCAGGTCGTACTCCTTGGGAGCCAGTCCCACCTCCGCGCCGTCCAGATGGACGCGCGCGGCCTTGCGGTCGATGGTGAGCCGGGAGCCGTACCGGTCGGGGCCGGCCGGGGGCGCGTCGGCGGGGCGCGGCTGCATGCGGCGCATGACCGCCCGTATGCGGGCGATCACCTCGCGTACACCGAAGGGCTTGGAGACGTAGTCGTCGGCGCCGAGCTCCAGACCGACGACCCGGTCCGTCTCGTCGCTGCGCGCGCTGATCACGATGATCGGTACGGCACTGCGGTCCCGCAGGGCCTTACAGACGTCGAGGCCGTCGGTGTCGGGCAGCCCGAGGTCGAGCAGGACGACGTCGTACGGTCCCTGGTACGACAGCGCCGCGCCGCCCGTGGTGACCCACTCCACCTCGAACCCGTATCGCAGGAGCCCACGTCGCAGGGACTCGGCGACCGGCTCGTCGTCTTCCACCAGAAGTACGCGCACGGCACCGACCTTAGTGCTTGAAAGTTGGGCTTCCTTCGGCGAGGGGCCCCTTGGTGTGACTCGGGGCACTTTTCCGCGCTCTCGCCGACTGTTCGGCGAGGAGGTGGGCAGAGACGTTCCCGGAGCGGCCGGATGTCCGGACGAGAAGCCGGGAGAAAACCGGTGGACGCCCGGAGAAATCCGAGGTGATCAAAGGGTGAGCGGGACATCTCACCATGCGGGACCCGGGAAGGGAATTTCGGCCGCTCGTTAGACTGAGCCGACCGCAGTACGTGTGTATGTGCGGATAGGGACTGAACCGAGCGAGGAGCGCACGTGGGCCTTGTCGTGCAGAAGTACGGAGGCTCCTCCGTAGCCGATGCCGAGGGCATCAAGCGCGTCGCCAAGCGGATCGTGGAAACGAAGAAGGACGGCCACCAGGTGGTCGTCGTCGTTTCCGCGATGGGCGACACGACGGACGAGCTGATCGATCTCGCCGAGCAGGTATCGCCGATGCCTACCGGGCGTGAGTTCGACATGCTGCTGACCGCCGGAGAGCGTATCTCCATGGCACTGCTGGCCATGGCGATCAAAAACCTGGGCCACGAGGCCCAGTCGTTCACCGGCAGCCAGGCAGGCGTCATCACCGACTCGGTCCACAACAAAGCCCGGATCATCGACGTCACGCCCGGCCGGATTCGTACGGCGCTGGACGGCGGCAACATCGCCATCGTCGCCGGGTTCCAGGGCGTCAGCGCGGACAGCAAGGACATCACCACGCTGGGCCGCGGCGGGTCGGACACGACCGCCGTCGCGCTGGCCGCCGCCCTGGACGCCGAGGTCTGTGAGATCTACACCGACGTCGACGGCGTCTTCACCGCCGACCCGCGGGTCGTGAAGAAGGCGAAGAAGATCGACTGGATCTCTTCCGAGGACATGCTCGAACTGGCGTCGTCCGGTTCGAAGGTGCTGCTCCACCGCTGTGTCGAGTACGCCCGCCGCTACAACATCCCGATCCACGTCCGCTCGTCCTTCTCCGGACTGCCGGGCACCTGGGTCAGCAACGAGAAGCCTGAGTCGCAAGGGGACAACAAGGTGGAGCACGCCATCATCTCCGGAGTCGCCCACGACGTCTCCGAGGCCAAGGTCACGGTCGTCGGCGTCCCGGACAAGCCGGGCGAGGCCGCCGTCATCTTCCGCGCCATCGCGGACGCCGAGGTCAACATCGACATGGTGGTGCAGAACGTCTCCGCCGTGACGACCGGCCTCACGGACATCTCCTTCACCCTTCCCAAGACCGAGGGCCGCAAGGCGATCGACGCCCTGGAGAAGAACAAGGACGCCATCGGCTTCGACTCACTGCGCTACGACGACCAGATCGGCAAGATCTCCCTCGTCGGCGCCGGCATGAAGACGAACCCGGGCGTCACCGCCTCCTTCTTCGAGGCCCTGTCCGACGCCGGTGTGAACATCGAGCTGATCTCGACCTCCGAGATCCGTATCTCGGTCGTCACCCGCGCCGACGACGTCCCCGAGGCCGTGCGCGCCGTGCACACCGCCTTCGGGCTCGACTCCGACAGCGACGAGGCCGTCGTCTACGGAGGCACCGGACGATGACGGTCCGTTCGTACGGTTCATACGACGGCGGCACTGGTCGCTGATGGCCGCTGACGCCGGGCGCTCCGGCAGGCCGACGCTCGCGGTCGTGGGTGCGACCGGGGCCGTCGGCACGGTCATGCTCCAGATCCTGTCCCACCGCGCGGACATCTGGGGCGAGATCCGGCTGATCGCCTCCCCCCGCTCGGCCGGCCGCAAGCTGGCCGTGCGCGGGGAGCAGGTCGAGGTGGCGGCGCTGACGGAGGAGGTCTTCGACGGCGTCGACGTCGCCATGTTCGACGTACCGGACGAGGTGGCGGAGCGCTGGGCGCCGATCGCGGCCGCCAAGGGCGCGGTCGTGGTGGACAACTCGGGCGCCTTCCGGATGGACCCGCAGGTGCCCCTCGTCGTCCCCGAGGTCAACCCGCACGCCCTGCGGGCCCGCCCGTGCGGCATCGTCGCCAACCCCAACTGCACCACCCTCTCCATGATCGTGGCGCTCGGCGCGCTGCACGCCGAGTTCGGGCTGCGCGAGCTGGTGGCGTCCAGCTACCAGGCCGTGAGCGGCGCGGGCCGCGCGGGCGTCGAGACCCTGCGCCGGCAGATCGCCCTCGTCGCCGGTACGGAGCTGGGGACCAGCCCCGGTGACGTACGACGGGCCGTGGGCGACCACACCGGGCCGTTCCCGGAGCCGGTGGCGCTGAACGTGGTGCCGTGGGCCGGATCGCCGCGCGCGGACGGCTGGTCCTCGGAGGAGATGAAGGTACGGGACGAGTCCCGCAAGATCCTCGGCCTGCCGAACCTGCCGGTCGCCGTGACCTGTGTACGCGTCCCCGTCGTCACCGCGCACTCCCTGACCGTGCACGCCCGCTTCGAGGGCGAGATCACGGTCGCCAAGGCGCGCGAGATCCTCGCCACCGCCCCGGGTGTCGTGCTGTACGACGACCCGGGCGCCGGGGAGTTCCCCACCCCCGCCGACGTGGTGGGCACCGACCCGACCTGGGTGGGGCGCGTACGCCGGGCCCTGGACGATCCGACGGCCCTCGAACTCTTCGTCTGCGGCGACAACCTGCGCAAGGGCGCCGCGCTGAACGCGGCGCAGATCGCGGAGTTGGTGGCGGGGGAGCTGGCGGCGTAGGGCGCAGCTTCGGGTGGGGGAAGGCTCGTTGCCCTTGGGTGCACGGTCCGTTGTCCTACGGTGCACTGTTCCCCGAATCCGGTGCGCGGCGGCCGGCCGCCGTGTAGACCGGCTGTTGCCGCCCGCCGGTGGGCGATATCCACTGCTGTGGGCGCCGTTGTCGGTGGTGGCGTGTAAGTTCTTCGAGACGGCGGTTCGACTGGTGGAGGATTTTCGGTCGGTCGTCGAAAGTTTTCCGGGTTGATTCAGGCCTCCCGGTGATCGAGGATTTTGCTCCCCGTCCGCCGCAACCGTGCGGCGGACGGGGAGCGTCTTTAACGAGCGCCCTTCGGCGGGGCTGGGCGTCGCACACTTGGGGCATAGGGGAAGAGCTGGTACGCATGAGAGCGTTCGACGCGCTGTCCGGTGTTCGGTCGGTCGTGCCCACGGGCGCGGGGGGTGCCGTACAGACGGGTGTGCGGACGAGTGTGCGGTCTGACGCAAAAGCGATGCCTTTCGCGTACAACCCCGACGGGGGGATGCGGGTCCAACAGGCGTGGCAGAGGTACTCGACTTCACCGCGGTACAGGCGAGGGGCACGGCCCTTCGTCCACCCCGCCGTCCCCGCATGCCCGGGCCGCCCGGCGGCATGCCGGTGATCGCGCCCATGCCCGCGGCGCGGCCCACCCGCATACCCAGTCAGCGTGACGGAGCGGACGACGACACGTCCGCGGTGTCGGCCTCCGGTACGACGGTCGACCATCTCACCGAGACCTATCGCGCCCACTACCGCTCGCTCCTCGGCCTCGCGGCCCTCCTCCTCGACGACACCGCCTCCTGCGAGGACGTCGTCCAGGAGGCCTTCATCCGCGTGCACTCGGCGCGCAAGCGCGTCCGTGACCCCGAGAAGACGCTCGCCTATCTGCGCCAGACGGTCGTGAACCTCTCGCGCTCCGCCCTGCGCCGCCGCATCCTCGGTCTGAAGCTCCTCTCGAAGCCGATGCCCGACATGGCGAGCGCGGAGGAGGGCGCGTACGACCAGTTGGAGCGCGACTCCCTCATCAAGGCGATGAAGGGCCTGCAGCGCCGTCAGCGCGAGGTCCTCGTGCTGCGTTACTTCGCCGACATGACCGAGGCCCAGGTCGCCGAGACGCTCGGCATATCGCTGGGCTCGGTCAAGGCGTACGGCTCCCGCGGCATCGCGGCCCTGCGCGTCGCCATGGAGGCGTCGGCATGAGCGGGTCGGCCAGGGATGAGGGACCCGACAGGCGCGATGGACCCGCCGGGCGCGACGGGCACGATGAGCTCGGCGCCCGGAGGCGGGCCTCCTGGGGGCGCCGGGACGACGAGCACGAGCCGGTCGAGGGCCGCGGGAACGATGGGCGCGTCGAGGGCCGCCGGGATGACGAGCGCGCCGGGGGGCGCGGGCTCGACGAGCACGAAGAAACGCAATCGCACGCTGGGAACGGAACTGTGAATCACGGCCCCGAAGAACAAGGCCCCACCAAGGGCCAGGGTCTCGAAGGCCGCGGTCCGGACGGTCTGCGTTCGGACGAGTCCGGGCCAGAGGGCTCGGGGACGGAGGGCGCCGGGGCGGAGGGCTCGGGTTCGGGCGTCTCGGGTTCGGGCGTCTCGGGTTCGGATGATCGGCGTACGGGCGACCGGGGTTCGGAGGGCGTGGGCTCGGACGGCCGGCGCTCGGTGGACCTGGGCTCGGACGGCTTGAGTCCGAACGGCCAGGGGCCGGGGGACCAGAGCACGGGCGACCGGGACACCGGTCGGCCTGGTGCGAACGGTCTTGGGCCCGTCGGCCCGGGGCCGGGTGGGTTCGGCTCGGACTCGGACGAGTTGGTGCTGCGGAATCTGCTGCACCAGGTCGTGGCGGAGATCGAGCCGCGTGACGGCACCCTGGAGCATCTGCGGCGAGCGGTACCGGCTCGGCGGGCGCGTAAGCGTCAGGCCGTCGTCGGGATGGCGGCCGCCGCGCTCTTCATGGGCACGGCCGTCCCGGCCCTCGTCCACGTCTCCAACTCCACCGGCTCCGAGGTCAACCCCTCCGTCGCCGGTCACGGCTCGGAGACCCAGGGCAACGAGGGCCAGTCCAAGGGGCAGACCGGCGGGGACGGTTCGTCGGGCGGTTCCTCCGGCGGTTCCACGGAATCCGGCAAGGGCAGCGGCAAGGACAAGGACGAGAAGGACAAGGGCGAGAGCAACGGCTCCACCGGCACCGCTCCCGAGCCGTCGCCCACCCCCGCGAGCGCGCCGGCCTGTACGGCGGCCCAGCTCGGCGGGAGCGCGAGCGCGGGTGCCCCGGACTCCGTCGGTGCCGTCTACGGCAGCTTCCAGGTGTCCAACATCTCCGACAGCAGCTGTACGGTCGCCGGCGCGGGCGCCGTGAGTACGACCGCGCAGGGCGCCGCGGACGCGGCCAAGATCAGCGTGGCGAACCATGTCGCGGGCGACGCGGCCACCGCGCTGCCCGACCCGTCGCTGTCCCCCACCACGCTGGTGCTGGCGCCGGGCAACTCGTACCAGGTGCAGTTCGCCTGGGTGCCCTCCGAGACCTGCCCGTCCAGCGGTGGTGACACGACCGGCAGCACCACCGGCGGCGGCGAGCCGACCCCGGACCCGACTCCCACGGAGAACGAGACCGGGACCGGCAGCAGCACCACCACCTCGGACGGCAGCAACTCGGTGACCACCCAGATGCTCACCGAGGACGGCGTCGTCGATGGCAGCGTCCTGGTCTCCCACACGGCGGAGGGCGGCGTGGCCTCGTTCAGCACCACCGTGAGCAACGCCTGCGCGGGCGTGGTCTACCGGACGGGGTTGCTGACGACTTCGTGACGGGGCCTGTTCTGACGGGGGCCTGTTCTACTGGGCGGGCTCGGCTTCCCGAGACCGGTCCTCAGTGGCACGGTCCTCAGCGGAGCCGTTGCCGTCCTCGTCCGGGACCAGGCCCAGTTCGGAGTCCCGGATGAACTCCACCTCGCGGCGGAGCAGGCGGAACCACATGAAGACGACGAAGCCGGCGAAGACGAACCACTCGCCGGTGTAGCCGAGGTTCTGGAATGCCTTGAGGTCGAGCCCGGTGCCCTGCGGGGCGGTGGCGGGCACGGCCTTCATACCCGAGTCGCCCTTGTCGAGCGTGATCCAGGCGTCGTACAGGTCGTCCGGCACCAGGTTCACAAGCGCCGCCGCGCTGATCGCGCCGGTCTGCCCGGCAGGGAGACCGCCCTGCACGGGCACGCCGTTCGACCCCGGGGTCTCGGACGCCTGGAGCACGCCGGTCACGGTGACCTCGCCGGCGGGTGCGGCCGGAGCGCGGTCCGCGTCCGCGGTGCCGGGGAGCCAGCCCCGTACGACGGGCAGGCTCTTGCCCTCGTCGGTGCGCAGCAGCGTCAGTACGTAGAAGCCGCTCCTGTCGTCGAGCGTCCGGTTCGGCACCAGGAGCTGCTCGCCGTACCGCCCGCTCACGGTGGCGAGCTCGCCGGAGGTCTCCTTGTCCACCGGCAGCAACTCGTCCAGGGGACGCGCCGGAGCGCGGTTCGCCGGGTCGATCTGCTCGGTCGCCGCGCGGTGGTCCGCCATCCGGTCCTCGAACCGGCTCAGCTGCCACGACCCCATGAACACACAGAAGGGGATGGCGAGCAGCACGAAGACGTTGATCCCCCACCATCGGGGCGTCAGCAGAAACCGGTACACGCCTTCCACCGTACGGTGCCCGCGCCGGGCGCCGGGCCGCGGGGTCGGCCCCCGCGGCCCTCGCGGCTCGCCGCTCAGTACCGCTCGACGAGGTGCTCCCGGCCGACCGGAGGCTCGTACGGCTCGGGCCAGAAGTCGGTGACCGCGGAGATCCGGCCGTCCTCGTCCCCCGTGAAGAAGGAGATCCCGTACATCTCCTCCAGCCCCGAGGAGACGTGGACCCAGCTGACGACCTGCCCCGGCTCGGCGACGATCCGCAGTACCCGGGTGTGCCAGTCACCCGGATACTCCCGGTTGTACTCCACATACCGCTCCTTGCCGCGTATGCGCTCCCGCGTCTGCGGCAGCTCGTACACGACGTCCTCCGCCACTGTCTCGGCGAACGTGGCCCAGTCCCGGGCCTGGGTGGCGGCCCAGAAAGTCTCGACGGCCTTGCGTAGATCGGTCGTTGGAGTCGTTGGAGTCGTTGAGGTCATGGGGCGAGTCTGCACCGGGCCACTGACAATCGGCCCTGACCTGGATATTCGACATCGGAGAGGTTCCGGTGTGTCGAAAGTTATCCACAGGCTGGGGGCCTCGGCGGCGCGATGTCGCACGGTCGGGGCAGTATGGGGCCATGACTGAGAGCAACGGGGCCACCCCGCGGGAGCAGCAGGAGCAGAGCGGGTCCATGCCCGAATGGGAGAAGAGGTTCCGGGCGCCGAGGGTGTCGCTGCCGGACTGGGCGGAGGACGCACCGCACCGTTCGCTGTTCGTCTCCAACGCCACGGGGACATACGAGTTGTACGCGTGGGACCGCACGACCGGCGAGCAGCGCCAGGTCACGGACCGGGCCAACGGTACGACGGACGGTGTGCTCTCGCCGGACGGCGAGTGGATCTGGTGGTTCGACGACAAGGACGGCGACGAGTTCGGGGTGTGGCGCCGCCAGCCGTTCCACGGCGGCCCCGACGAGGAGGCGACACCGGGCCTCGACCCGTCGTATCCGGCGGGCCTGGCGATCGGCCGTGACGGGGCCACGGCGATCGTCGGCCGTTCGACGGACGAGGACGGTTCGACGATCCATTTGGCCCGGCGGGGTGTGGCCCCCTTCGAGATCTACCGGCACCGGGAATCGGCCGGCGTCGGCGACCTCTCGCACGACGGCACGCTGATCGCGATCGAGCACACCGAGCACGGCGACGCGATGCACTCGGCGCTGCGCGTGGTCCGCGCGGACGGTACGACGGTCGCCGAGCTCGACGACACCAAGGGCGGCACGGTCGAGCTGGGCCTGGAGGTCATGGGCTTCGCCCCCGTCGACGGCGACACCCGCCTGCTGATCGGGCATCAGCGGGGCGGCCGCTGGGAGCCCCTGGTATGGGACGCGTCGACGGGGGAGGAGACGGACCTCGGACTGGCGGACCAGTTGGAGGGTGACCTGAGCGCCGAGTGGTACCCGGACGGTTCCGCCCTCCTCGTCGCCCACAGCTTCGAGGCCCGCAGCGAGCTGTGGCGCTACGACCTCGCGACCCGCCGCCTGGAGTGCGTGGAAACCCCGAGAGGCACGGTCTCCGGGGCCACGGCCCGCCCCGACGGCAGCGTCGAGTTCCTGTGGTCGTCGGCCGCCGAACCGCCGGTGGTCCGCTCGACGACGGGCGAGGTGGTGCTGGATCCGCCGGGCCTGAGGTGCCCCGGTTCGGTGCCGGTGGAGGACGTCTGGGTGGAGAGCCCCGGCGGCAGGGTCCACGCCCTCGTCCAGCGCCCCGTCGGTGTGTCCGGCCCCTACCCCACCGTCTTCGACATCCACGGCGGCCCGACCTGGCACGACAGCGACGCGTTCGCGGCGGGACCGGCGGCGTGGCTGGACCACGGTTACGCCGTGATCCGCATCAACTACCGGGGCTCCACCGGGTACGGCCGCGCCTGGACCGACGCCCTCAAACACCGCGTCGGCCTCATCGAACTGGAGGACATCGAGGCGGTGCGGAAGTGGGCGGTGAACTCCGGCTTCGCCGACCCCGACCGGCTGATCCTCACGGGCGGTTCCTGGGGCGGTTACCTCACGCTCCTCGGCCTGGGCACCCAGCCGGACGCGTGGACCCTCGGCATCGCCGCCGTTCCCGTCGCGGACTATGTCACCGCGTACCACGACGAGATGGAGGCGCTCAAGGCGATGGACCGCACGCTGCTGGGCGGCACGCCGGAGGAGGTACCCGAACGCTTCGAGGCGTCCTCACCGTTGACGTACGTGGACGCGGTCAAGTCCCCCGTCTACATCTCCGCCGGGGTCAACGACCCCCGCTGCCCCATCAAGCAGATCGACAACTACGTCGACCGGCTCGCCGGCCGGGGCGCCGTCCACGAGGTCTACCGCTACGACGCCGGCCACGGTTCCCTCGTCGTCGACGAACGCATCAAACAACTCCGCCTGGAACTGGACTTCGCGACCCGCCACCTGGCGACACGACAGTAGGGTTTTTCGCCCCCGCCGCCCCTACCCATTCCCGTCCCCCAGGGGCTGCCGCCCCTTCGACCCCGCTTCGCGTGAGAGCTCGGGGGGTGCGGTTTGTATGGCGGGTGCGGGTTGTGTTGGGTTGCTCGCGCAGTTCCCCGCGCCCCTGAAAGAACGGCCCTGCGGGCCGATGAAAATGCCGGGGGCGCAGCCCCCGCTTTTTCAGGGGCGCGGGGCTGTGTCGATGTGCGGCTCCGCCGCGTGGGCGCGACAAGCCCCCACCCACCCGCACCCGCCAAC
>NZ_VTHJ01000004.1 GCF_008386495.1 Streptomyces tailanensis
ACATCGCCAAACACACCTCCCTGCTGGACTCAGTGCGCCGGCTCGGCGATGTGCTGCGTACCGATCCGCTTGCGGAACACCCAGTACGTCCACCCCTGGTAGAGCATCACGACCGGGGTGGCGATCGCCGCGCACCACGTCATGATCTTCAGGGTGTACGGGCTCGACGAGGCGTTGGTGACCGTGAGGCTCCACTCCTCGTTCAGCGAGGACGGCATGACGCTCGGGAAGAGCGCCAGGAAGAGCATCGCCACGGCAGCCACGATGGTGACCCCCGACAGCGCGAACGCCCACCCCTCACGTCCCGCCCGGACCGCCGCGAGCGCGGCCACGAGCGCGGCGACCGCCACAACGGCCGCCACCAGCGAGCTGCCGTCACCCTTCTCGATCTGGGTCCAGGCCAGGAAGAGCAGCGCCAGCCCGGCCGTCACCAGCCCGACCCGAAGAGCCAGCACCCGCGCCCGCTCCCGGATGTCCCCGACGGTCTTGAGCCCGACGAACACTGTCCCGTGGAAGGTGAACAACGACAGCGTGACCAGACCACCCAGCAGGGCATACGGGTTGAGCAGGTCCCCGACGTTGCCCACGTACTCGAAGTCGCGGTCGATCTTCACCCCGCGCACGATGTTGGCGAAGGCCACACCCCACAGGAACGCGGGGAGCAGCGAGGTCCAGAAGATCGCCGTCTCCCAGTTGCGCTGCCAGTTCTCCTCGGGCCGCTTCGCCCGGTACTCGAAGGCGACACCGCGGACGATCAGGCAGACCAGGATGAGCAGCAGCGGCAGATAGAAGCCGGAGAAGAGCGTGGCGTACCACTCGGGGAAGGCGGCGAAGGTCGCGCCGCCCGCCGACAGCAGCCACACCTCGTTGCCGTCCCAGACGGGCCCGATGGTGTTGATGAGGACCCGCTTCTCCGGACGGTTCCGGGCCAGCAGCTTGGTGAGGACACCGACTCCGAAGTCGAAGCCCTCCAGGAAGAAGTAGCCGATCCAGAGGACGGCGATGAGGACGAACCAGACGTCGTGAAGTTCCATGACTGTGCTCCCTTGGCCCGGTGCGGCCTAGTACGAGAAGGCCATCGGCTTGTCGGCGTCATGGGATTCGCCGCCGATCTTCGTGGGCGGGTGGAGGTCGGCCTCCGTCAGCTCCGGCGGTCCCGCCTTGACGTACTTCGCGAGCAGCTTGACCTCGACGACGGCGAGGATGGCGTACAGTGTGGTGAAGACGATCATCGAGGTGATGACCTCGCCCTGCGAGACGCCGGGGGAGACCGCGTCCTCGGTGCGCAGGACGCCGTAGACGACCCACGGCTGGCGGCCCATCTCGGTGAAGATCCAGCCCCACGAGCTGGCGATCAGCGGGAAGCCCAGCGTCAGGAACGCGATGCGCCAGTACCACGTGGTGAGGGTCGGGCCGAGAGCCTTGCCCGGCAGCAGCACCAGATGCGGCACCTCGTCGTCGCCCACCCGGAGGTGCTGCGGCAGCATGAACTTCTTGCGGGTGAGCCAGAGCCCGATCAGGCCGATGGCGAAGGACGCCATGCCGAAGCCGATCATCCAGCGGAAGCCCCAGTACGCGACGGGGATGTTGGGCCGGTAGTCGCCGGGCCCGTACTTCTCCTGCTCGGCCTTGTTGACGTCGTTGATGCCGGGGACGTGCGAGCTGAAGTCGTCGTTGGCGAGGAAGGACAGCAGGCCGGGGATCTCGATGGCGACCTTGTTGTGGCCCTTGTCGACGTCACCGTAGGCGAAGACGGAGAAGGGCGCGGGCGCCTCGCCGTCCCACAGCGCCTCGGCGGCGGCCATCTTCATGGGCTGCTGCTTGAACATGACCTTGCCGAGCAGGTCGCCGCTGACCGCGGTGAGCAGGCCGGCTATGACCACGGTGACCAGGCCGAGCCGCAGCGAGGTCTTCATCACCTGTACATGCTTCTTGCGGGCCAGGTGGAAGGCGGCGATGCCGACCATGAAGGCACCGCCGGTGAGAAAGGCGGCGGTGAGGGTGTGGAAGACCTGGGTGAGCGCGGTGTTCTGGGTCAGGACGAGCCAGAAGTCGGTGAGCTCGGCCCGGCCCTTGGCCTCGTTGATCCGGTAGCCGACGGGGTGCTGCATCCACGAGTTGGCCGCGAGGATGAAGTACGCCGACAGGATCGTGCCGATGGACACCATCCAGATGCAGGCGAGATGGATCTTCTGCGGCAGCTTGTCCCAGCCGAAGATCCACAGCCCGATGAAGGTGGACTCGAAGAAGAAGGCGATCAGCGCCTCGAAGGCGAGCGGGGCGCCGAAGACATCGCCGACGAAGCGCGAGTAGTCGGACCAGTTCATGCCGAACTGGAACTCCTGCACGATGCCGGTGACGACACCCATCGCGATGTTGATCAGGAAGAGCTTGCCCCAGAACTTGGTGGCCTTGAGGTACTTCTCCTTCCCCGAGCGCACCCACGCGGTCTGCAGGCCCGCGGTGAGCGCGGCGAGCGAGATCGTGAGGGGGACGAAGAGGAAGTGGTAGACGGTGGTGATGCCGAACTGCCATCGCGCCAGAGTCTCCGGCGCCAGAGCGAGGTCCACGTCTTCTCCTTACGTGCCGTGGCACTGCGGCAGTTTGCCCCGCTTGTCTCGTACATCACAGGGCAACCGGGACACGCTTGTGAACGCGTTCACATTCACAAGCAATTATGACGCATAGCCGTTCGAGCCTCGACGGGCGGGGGGTCCCCAAGCGTGGACCGCTCCACCCATGGCATGAAAGCGCACGTCAGCAGCCCAGGACCTGCCGTGCGAAACGCAAGAGGGGCCCGGCCAACCCGGGCCCCTCGACCGCCGAAGGCTAGAGCTCCTTGCGGAAGCCCTCCGTGACCTTGAGGAAGATGTCGTTCGCCTCGGTCTCGCCGATCGTCACCCGCACACCCTCCCCCGCGAACGGCCGTACGACGACCCCGGCCTGCTCGCACACGGCGGCGAAGTCGACCGTGCGCTCCCCCAGCCGCAGCCACACGAAGTTCGCCTGTGTCTCGGGCACCGTCCAGCCCTGGGCGCGCAGCGCCTCGACGACCCGGTTCCGCTCGCAGACCAGCGTGCCCACGCGCCCGAGGAGTTCGTCCTCGGCACGCAGGGAGGCGACCGCCGCATCCTGGGCGAGCTGGCTCACACCGAACGGCACGGCCGTCTTGCGCAGGGCCGCCGCCACCGGCTCGTGAGCGATCGCGAAGCCGACACGGAGCCCGGCGAGACCGTACGCCTTGGAGAAGGTGCGCAGCACACAGACGTTTGGCCGCTCACGGTAGAACTCGACGCCGTCCGGAACCTCGACATCCCGCACGAACTCGCGGTACGCCTCGTCCAGCACCACCAGCACATCACCAGGCACCCGGTCGAGGAACCGCTCCAGCTCAGCCCGGCGAACCGCCGTACCCGTCGGGTTGTTGGGGTTGCAGACGAAAATCAGCCGAGTCCGGTCGGTGATCGCGTCCGCCATCGCGTCCAGGTCGTGCACATCGCCCGCCGTGAGTGGCACCTGCACGGACGTGGCCCCGCTGATCTGCGTGATGATCGGGTACGCCTCGAACGACCGCCAGGCGTAGATCACCTCGTCACCGGGACCCGAAGTGGCCTGCAGCAGTTGCTGGGCGACGCCGACGGAGCCGGTACCCGTGGCCAGGTGCGTGACCGGCACCCCGAAGCGGTCCGACAGTTCACTCATCAGCCCCGTGCAGGCCATGTCCGGGTACCGGTTGAAGGACGTGGCCGCCGCGGTCACGCCCTCCAGCACTCCGGGCAACGGCGGGTAGGGGTTCTCGTTGGAGGACAGCTTGTACGCCACCGGACCGCCCGCCGCGGCCGGCTTGCCGGGCTTGTAGGTGGGGATACCCTCCAGCTCGGCTCGCAGCTTGGGGCTCGTCTCGCTCACCGCAGTCCTCCTCGTCGACGTAATGCTTCTCACCTTATGAGGATTCGGCGCGCCTGCGAATGGCCTGTGGACAACCACGTCCACACCGCGCCCGCGCCTCTCCCGTCGCACCGCCTCACGGGCATCTGCCCCGAAGGCGTACGAATCGGGGGCGCGCCGCCCACAAGCGCACGCGCCGGTGGCTCACGCCGTAGCGCGCATCACCCGTGCAGGTGAGTTGAGACCTCTTCGAGACATGAGCCACTTGGCAGGCGCATAGGCGTCGACAAGTAATGTACTGACGTTGGATCGTTCAACTCCCTTGCATTTCAAGGGCATTGACCCGTGGTGACCTTGCAGAAACGTGCCTGTCAACGAGTGCATATGCGTCCGCACTACCCCACCGCATGAGCCCTACTATCGGCTCGCCATGACAGCAGCAGGGAAGCACCAGGTGAGCCGGGCGGAAACTCCCCGCCGAGGCAGCCGGTCGGGCCGGGCGGGCATTCGGGATGTGGCCGCCGCCGCCGGAGTCTCCATCACGACCGTTTCCGACGCCCTCAACGGCAAGGGCCGGCTCCCGGACGCCACCCGACGCCATGTACGCGAGGTCGCCGACCGACTTGGCTACCGCCCCTCGGCGGCGGCCCGAACCCTCAGAACGGGCAAGTCCGGCCTCATCGGCCTGACCGTGACCACGTACGGGGATGAACCTTTCACCTTCACCGAGTTCGCGTACTTCGCGGAAATGGCGCGGGCCGCCACCTCGGCCGCGCTCGCCCGGGGCTATGCCCTGGTCATCCTTCCCGCGACCTCGCGCCACGACGTGTGGTCGAACGTCGCCCTGGACGGAACCGTGGTCATCGACCCGTCCGACCAGGACCCGGTCGTCAGCGAGCTGGTCCGCCAGGGATTACCGGTGGTCTCCGACGGCCGCCCGGCCGGCTCGCTGCCGGTCACCGCGTGGGTCGACAACGACCACGAGGCCGCGGTCCTCGGCATCCTCGACCACCTGGCCGACGCGGGCGCCCGCCGGATCGGACTCCTCACGGGCACGACGACCGACACGTACACCCACCTCTCCACGACCGCGTATCTGCGCTGGTGCGAGCGCGTGGGCCAGGATCCGGTGTATGAGGCCTATCCGGCGCACGATCCGTGCGCGGGGGCCGTCGCCGCCGACCGGCTGCTCGCCCGGCCCGACCGCCCGGACGCGGTCTACGGCCTCTTCGACCCGAACGGCACCGATCTGCTGGCCGCGGCCCGGCGGTACGGCCTGCGCGTCCCGGACGACCTGCTGCTCGTCTGCTGCAGCGAGTCCGCCGTGTACGCCACCACCGAGCCGCCGATCACCACGCTCTCGCTGAAGCCGCGCCGGATCGGCACGGCCGTGGTCCAGCTCCTCATCGACGCCATCGAGGGGGTCGAATCGGACCAACCGGTCGAGCAGGTGATACCGACGGAGCTGATCGTGCGGACCTCGTCCGAGCGGCGTCCGCCGCGTACGACGGTCAGTCCGCCGCGATCACCCGAAGAGGGTTGACGCCTCAGCGAGGATCCGAGAGGGAAAAGGGCGGGGAGAGCCCCGCCCAATTCGGGAGAAAACCGCGGTGAACTGGGGCCCTGCGCCATTTCACCACCCCTGGGTCATCACATGGCGCGATCCGCATTCCTATGATGGGCGGACGACACCGCGGGCCGCTGCGACCAGGCAGTCCGATGCGGTGCAGATGCGGCGCGATGGTGGTGGAGGGGTCGATGACTCAGGGGGCCGGTCAGGGACCCGAGGAGCGGACGCCGACGGTGCGCGATTTCCGCGTGCCCGCGTACGTCCACGAGGCCGGTCCGTACGGGCAGCACACCACGCATCCCGGCGGAACCGCCAAGCCCGCCGAGGAGCCGGGAGGCTACCCCGAGGGCTACACCCCGACCCAGCGGGACCTGCCGGTGATCAACCGGGGTGACACGCTTCAGGTCGTGATCGACCCGGAGGCCGTGGCGGCCGAGCCGTCCACCGCCAGGCCGGGCCCGCTGTTCGTCGTCGGGGACGTCCACGGCTACCTGGACGAGCTCCTCGCCGCGCTCCGGGAGAAGGGCCTCGTCGACGCGGCGGGCAACTGGTCGGCGGGCACCGCCCGGCTGTGGTTCCTCGGCGACTTCACCGACCGCGGCCCGGACGGCATCGGCGTCATCGACCTCGTGATGCGCCTGTCCGCGGAGGCCGCCGCGGCCGGCGGTTACTGCAAGGCCCTCATGGGCAACCACGAACTGCTGCTGCTCGGCGCCAAGCGGTTCGGCGACACGCCCGTCAACTCCGGGGCGGGCACCGCCACCTTCCAGGCCGCCTGGCTGCTCAACGGCGGCCAGAAGACCGACATGGACCGCCTCCAGGACCACCACCTCCAGTGGATGGCCCGCCTCGACGCCATGGAGGAGGTCGACGGCCACCTCCTGGTGCACTCCGACACCACCGCCTACCGCGACTACGGCGACTCCATCGAGGCGGTCAACGACACCGTCCGCGAGACGATCACGCGCAACGACCCGGACGAGGTCTGGGACCTCTTCCGCAAGTTCACCCGGCGCTTCTCCTTCCGCGACGAGGGCGGCGCCGACGCGGTGCGCTCCCTGCTGGACACCTACGGTGGCACACGTATCGTCCATGGTCACAGCCCCATCCCGTACCTCCTGGGCGAGGTCGGCTCGGAGGACGGCGAGGACGAGACGGGACCCTCGGTCGAGGGACCGTACACCTATGCGGACGGTCTGGCCGTCGCCATGGACGGCGGCGTGACCATGGCCGGAAAGCTGCTGGTCCAGCAACTTCCGCTGGATAGCTGAGCCGTCAACGGGCAGGCGTCCTTTCGTCGGAAGACTTCGCTGGCCAGGGGCCAATTTCTTCAAACCCCCTGTCACCGCCTGCCGTCACCGCTCTACCATCGGCTTATCCGTAGCAGGCTCCCCTCCGTTTCTGCCCGACGGCTCGTCAGCATGCCGAGCCACAAGCCCTACGGAGCATCGGGGGATGCACATGAACAGCGTTCCGCAGCACCTGCTCAGTGAGGACCGCCAGGAATACGAGCGGATCCTCGGCGAGGCGCTGCGCTCCGCACCACACCGCCCGGAATTCGCCGCTGGTCTGCAGCGGCTCAACCCCGAACAGCTGCGCACCATGGCCCTCAGCGCCACGGCCATCATCACGGCGGCCGCGGCGACCGAATACGAGTACTACGTGAAGGTCCGCGACGAACTGCGCAACCCGTCGCTGTCCGTCCCACCCGCCCACGAGGGTTCGGCGGCCGGTTCCGCCGAGCCCGACGGGACCGGGGTGGGACTCGCGGCCGCCACGGGCGAGGTCGGCGAGACGGCCGGTGCCGGTGCGGGCGCCATCGCCGCCGTACTCGCTCCCGTCCTGGCCGGTACCGCCGCCGGGCTCTTCCTGCTCGTGGGTTACATCATGAAGATGATCGACCCCGATCGGGCGATAGCCCAGACCCTGCTCACCACGGGGTGGGTCTTCGGCGCGGTCACGGCTGCCGCGATCCTGGTGGCCGCCGTCGGCCTCCTGCTCACCGCCCTGCGCAACGGCTCCACCACCGTGGACGGCGGAGCACACAGCGAGTTGAGCGAAGAGATGGCCCGGGCCAGGGAGGCCTGGCGCGAGGCACTCCTGGAGCGCGGCATCCTGCCGTTCCTGCATGACGCTCTCAAGAACCCGGGCGCGGCAGCGCTGAGCGACCCGGATCGGCCGGCCCCGCCCAGCCGTATGCCTCACCTCGGCTACAACCGCCCGAACTTCACCAGCCCGGGCAGCGGCCCCGCCGGCTCCCGCCCCAGCTTCAGCAGCCCGGACTTCACCAGCCCGGACTTCGGCGGCCCGGAACACCAGCCGGACTGAGTCCTCGGGACCGAGCCGCCGCCCGGAAGACACCGGGCCCGGCGGCCGACCGGCGCGAGCTCTGTCCGGCCGACCGACGCCGTCGCACTCCGACCCGTCCGCTCGACGTGCGCAGGGGAACGCCCGTCGGGCCACGGCGCTGCCCGAGCAGCGGCGGGCTCCCCGGACAGCCACCCGGGAGAGCACCGCCTCCGCGTGAACAGCCAACGGCCACGACGAACCCGCGCCCGCCGCACCCAGCCGTCCGCCCCTGGCTCTGCCGTCCACCCCCTTGCGCTCAGTCCGCGAGCGGCAGATACACCCGGTTCCCCGCTTGAGCGAACTCCTTCGACTTCTGGGCCATGCCCTCCTCGATCTCGGCCCGGGAGCCGCCGTGTTCACGACGGATGTCCTGGGAGATCTTCATCGAGCAGAACTTGGGACCGCACATGGAGCAGAAATGGGCCGTCTTGGCCGGTTCCGCCGGGAGGGTCTCATCGTGGAAGTCGCGGGCCGTGTCCGGGTCGAGGGCCAGGTTGAACTGGTCCTCCCAGCGGAACTCGAAGCGGGCGTCCGACAACGCGTCGTCCCACTCCTGTGCGCCCGGGTGTCCCTTGGCGAGGTCCGCCGCATGGGCCGCGATCTTGTATGTGATGACGCCGGTCTTCACGTCGTCACGATTGGGCAGTCCCAAGTGCTCCTTGGGCGTGACGTAGCAGAGCATCGCTGTGCCCCACCACGCGATCATCGCGGCACCGATGCCTGAGGTGATGTGGTCGTACGCCGGTGCGACGTCCGTGGTCAGCGGGCCGAGCGTATAGAACGGAGCCTCATCACAGATCTCCTGCTGAAGGTCGATGTTCTCCTTGATCTTGTGCATCGGGACATGTCCCGGGCCTTCGATCATGGTCTGAACATTGAAACGCTTCGCGATCCGGTTGAGTTCCCCGAGCGTGCGCAACTCCGCGAACTGCGCCTCGTCGTTGGCGTCCGCGATGGAGCCGGGCCGTAGGCCGTCGCCGAGCGAGTACGTGACGTCGTACGCGGCGAGGATCTCGCACAGCTCCTCAAAGTTCTCGTAGAGGAACGATTCCTTGTGGTGCGCGAGACACCAGGCCGCCATGATCGAACCACCGCGGGAGACGATGCCGGTCTTGCGGTTCGCGGTCAGCGGTACGTACGCCAGGCGCACGCCCGCGTGGACCGTCATATAGTCCACGCCCTGCTCGGCCTGCTCGATGACCGTGTCCTTGTAGATCTCCCAGGTCAGCTCCTCGGCCTTGCCGTCGACCTTCTCCAGCGCCTGATACAGCGGCACCGTGCCGATGGGAACGGGGGAGTTGCGCAGCACCCATTCACGGGTGGTGTGGATGTTGCGCCCGGTCGACAGGTCCATGACCGTGTCGGCGCCCCAACGGGTCGCCCAGGTCATCTTCTCGACCTCCTCCTCGATGGAGGAGGTGACCGCGGAGTTGCCGATGTTGGCGTTGACCTTCACCAGGAACCGCTTGCCGATGATCATCGGCTCGATCTCCGGATGGTTCACATTGGCGGGCAGGACGGCCCTGCCCGCCGCGATCTCCTCACGGACGACCTCCGGCGAGACATTCTCCCGTACGGCCACGAACTCCATCTCGGGGGTGATCTCCCCTCGCCGCGCATACGCGAGCTGGGTCACCGCCCTGCCGTCGCGGCTCCGGCGCGGCTGACGCGGCCGCCCTGGGAACACCGCGTCGAGGTTGCGCAGACCGCCGCGCGGCGAGGTGTGCTTGATCCCGTCGTCCTCGGGGCGGACGGGACGGCCCGCGTACTCCTCGGTGTCGCCACGGGCGGTGATCCAGTTCTCACGGAGGGGGACGAGTCCCCTCCTGACGTCGGTCTCGACGGTCGGATCGGTGTACGGGCCGGAGGTGTCGTACAGGGTGACGGACTGCCCGTTGGTGAGGTGCACCTGACGGACCGGCACCCGCAGATCGGGGCGCGAGCCCTCGACGTACGCCTTGTGCCAGCCGACGGACTTCCCGACCTCCTGGGACTGTTCGCCCTGAGGGCTTTCGCCCCGAGACGCGGCGGATGTCCCGCCCGTCTGGTCGGAGGCAGGCGTGCGTGTGTCCTCGATGGTCATGAGACCTACTCCCTACGCCGGCATTACCCGGTAACAGGTTCAGCGGTCGGCGCAGCGATTTCCGCCCGGCGATGTTCCACGTGAAACATCGCGTATACGGAGGTCAGCGCCCTCTCAGCCCGGTGCTCCGAGCTCCCGCGTGTGCAAAGGTGTCTCCACGCTAGCGTCAGATGTGGCGCGGTGAACAGTGGGCACCGCCCGTTCTTGCGATGATCGGTCGGTGACCACGATGCAGCAGCCCCCGCCTCCACCCTCCGAGCCACCCCGTGGCCATGGCCCCGCAAACAGCCACTGGGACGGCAGCGGAGGCGGCCACGGCCCCAGAGACGGGCACGGCCACAGCTTCGGCGACGGGCAGGGCCACGGCCCCAGAGACGGGCACGGCCACAGCTTCGGCGACGGGCAGGGCCACGGCCCCGGGGACGGGCACGGCCAAGGCCCGCCCTCCGGGGGTGGACACGGCCACTCACACGGCCACGGCCCTGCCGCCCCCGTTTCGCAGCATCTGCGCAAGGTCATCGCGGCGGTACTCATCCCCTTCGCGACCGCGGTCGTCGTGGGTCTGGTCGTGCTCTGGCCCGGAGGTGCCCCGCCGCACGAGCGCACCGGGGTGGGCTTCGACCGACAGACGCAGTCAGCCACGGTCACCAAGATCGAAGAGGTCGACTGCTCCTCGGTGAACGCCTCGGGCGTCCCCCCGACCGGCGACACGTCCACCGCCGAGGGCTCGTCCGCCCAGCAACAGGCGAACGGCACCTGCAAGAAGGCGACGATCCGGGTCGACACCGGCAATGACAAGGGCCGTACGTTCACGGAGATCGTTCAGCCGGACCAGTCACGGCAGTTGGATCAGGGCCAGGAGGTCGTGGTCGCGTACGAACCCGCCGCGCCCAAGGACCTGCAGTACTCGGTCACCGATGTGAACCGGCGGTTCCCGATGGCGCTGCTCGCCGGGATCTTCGCGCTCGCCGTCGTGGTGGTGGGCCGGCTGCGCGGGGTCATGGCGCTGGTCGCACTGGCGATCAGCTTCCTGGTGCTGACCTTCTTCATCCTGCCGGCCATCCTCCAGGGCTCGAACCCGCTGGTCGTGGCGGTGGTCGGAGCGAGCGCCATCATGCTGACCGCGCTCTATATGTGCCATGGCCTCTCGGCCCGCACCTCGGTCGCGGCGCTCGGCACGCTGATCTCGCTGCTGCTGATCGGCGTGCTGGGCTCGGGGTTCATCGGCTGGGCCAGCCTGACCGGCAACACGGACGACAACACCGGCCTGATCCACGGTCTGTACCCGGACATCGACATGAGCGGTCTGCTGCTCGCGGGCGTCATCATCGGTTCCCTCGGTGTGCTCGACGATGTGACGGTCACCCAGACGTCGGCGGTCTGGGAGCTGCACGCGGCCAATCCGTCGATGGGCTGGCGCGGGCTGTACCGCGCGGCCATCCGGATCGGCCGGGACCACATCGCGTCGGTGGTCAACACCCTCGTCCTGGCCTACGCGGGTGCCGCGCTGCCGCTGCTGCTGCTCTTCTCGATCGCGCAGAGCAGCGTGGGCACGGTCGCCAACAGCGAGCTCGTCGCCGAGGAGATCGTGCGCACGCTCGTCGGTTCGATCGGTCTGGTCGCTTCGGTGCCGGTGACCACCGCGCTGGCCGCCCTGGTCGTCTCCGCCGACCGACCAGGCACCCCGGCGACGGAGCCGGCGCCCGCTCCGGCGCGCGCCGGGAGGGGCCGCCGCCGCAAGCGCTGAAGCGTTACGGCACCCCCGGCGGCGTACGGCTCATCCCGTGCTCTGCTCCTCCGCCAGGATGCGGTCCAGCGCCTCGTCGAGCAGCGTGTCGAAGTCGGCGAGGGAACGCTCCTGCCCCAGCGGCACGAGCTTGTCGGTCCGGTCCAGGAAGGCCACGAGCGGCGCCGTGCCGACCCGGAACAGTGCCTGGTCGCTGCCCACCTGAAGCCGGATCAGGACCTCGCCGAACGTCTCCGGGTCGGCGGGGGCGATGTGCACGTCCCCGTCCCCGCACGGCCGTCCCACGCCGTCGATGAGCAGCTCCCGGCCGAACGCCCAGGTCACGGGAGCGTCGCCGGGCAGGTGGAAGGTCAGCCGTACGGCATAGGGATCACAGGTCTCGTAACGCAGCTCCACCGGAATGCGGAAAGAGAGCTCTTCGGACACGAGGAAGCTCATCATGACCTCTGCCTGTACCGACTCGCGCATCGCTTTACCCCGCCATGTTGGTCGAGTAGCCAGGAATCATCCGCCTGACACTGCTGGAAGTTTGCTTAACGTGCGCGGGAGATCACAAGGAGTGATTTTTCAGATGCTGATAGAGATCGCTAGTGTCCCTAGCAGCTTTCCGACCTCGGCCTGCAACTGATGCGCCGCGGGCAGCAGCCGGTCGGCCTGGTGCACGGGCAGCGAGATGGCAAGGGTCCCCGCCGTCGTCCCTGCGGTGATGGGGATCGCGGCGCAGGCCGTCCCCAGGGCGTACTCCTGCCGCTCGACGACCGGTTCCATCCGTCCGATCCGGTCCAGGCGCCGTAGCAGGGTCTCTTTGTCACGCACCGTGTACGGAGTGATCGACTGCACGGGGTAGCGGTCCAGGTGGTCGCGGCGGGCCTCGTCGCCGAGCTGGGAGAGCAGGCACTGTCCGACGGCGTGGGCGTGCCCGGTCTCCCGGAAGTCGGCCCACTCCTCGACCGCCGGGTTGTTCGGGCTGTCGGCGACGCAGAGGACGTCGATCTCGCCGTCCCGGTAGACCGCGTAGTAGACGGGTGCGCCGATGGTGTCCCGCCAGTGCGCAAGGGTCTCGCTCACCGTGCTGCGACGTTTCTCCTGCGCTCCGCTGCTGCTCAGCCGCTCGGCTGCCTCACCGAGGAAGAACAGCCCCTTCTCCCGGCGCAGATAGCCCTCGTGCACCAGTGTGCGCAGCAGGTGGTAGGCCGTGGGCAGTGCGAGCCCGGCGTCCCGCGCCAACTGTTTGGCGGGCGCCCCGTGTCCTCGCTCGGCGACGGCCTCCAGCAGCCGCATGGCCCGCTGTACGGAGCCGATGAGAGTGCCGGAGTGCGATTCCGGCGGGGCCGCCGGAGCCGGGATGCGCGCCCCCCGCCCCGATCCGTGCGAGTGCGGGGGGACGGATCGGCGGGTATCAGGGGGTACCGGTCGGACGAGGCGGGTCGCCGTAGCCGTGGGCGGTTCTGCGGGCCGGCCGGCCTCTTCGCCTGGTGACGTGCGCGGCTGTGCCGGGGGAGCCGGGGCCTTCGAGGGGCCCGTACGCGGCGTTGCGGGCGGGGCTTGGGTCTGCCCGGCTCGGGTGCGCGGCTGCTCGGGGGCGCCGACCGCCGGTGTGGATCGAGGACTCGGTTGTGATCGAGGGCCCGGTTGCGGGGGAGGAACAGCGCTCTGTGTCGCTCGGGAGCGCGGCTGGGAGGGCGGGAAGAGTGGTTCTGCGGGTGCGGTGTCAGCCGTGGCCAAAGGTCACTCCCGAAGCGCGAGGAGGGCCACCCGTGCGGGGGACACGGGAGGAGATGCGCCGCCCGCGGGGTCGAGCCCGCGACGAGTGCCCGGACTCTAGCCGCCCGCCACCACTCGCAGACGGCCCCACCGGGAAACTTCCCTCTGGCGAGGGAACCTCACGTTCCTGTTACCGTCGCGCCCTGACCGGCCCTCACTCACTCACACCTCAGTTCTTGCCCCATGCTGACGCCTCACCAGTCACCGCTTGACGACGAGCTCGTCGTGAACTTCCGTACGACGTAGATCAGTCCACCGACGAGCGCCACGAAGACGAGCACCTTGAAGAGCAGGCCGATCACGAAGCCGACGACATTGGCTATCAGGCCGCCGAACACGACCAGGGCGATGACCGGCACCGCGATCCACTTCACCCACCACGGCATCCCCGCGAAGATCTCCCGCATCGCCTTGCTCCTTGTGTCTCCACCCGTGGCTCCTCTTCTGAGGCACCGCTTCCGGGTTTTCTGACGTCCTGCCATCGATGCTAGGGCCGCGAAGGGGCCGTTCGGGGGCTTCGCACCCCTTGTCCGTCCCTGATCGTTCCCCTAGGGAACGCCGAAGCGGACATCAGCCCTCCGGCGGAGAGAACACCACCACGACCCGCAGATCCTCGGTGATGTGATGGAACTTGTGGGCGACTCCGGCGGGCACGTACACGACACTGCCGCGTGCCACCTGGGTGGTTTCCAGACCGACCGTGAGCGAGGCGCGGCCGCTCACCACGAGGTACACCTCGTCCTGGCGGTGCGGCTGCTGCGGATCGAGCTCCCCGGCGTCGAGCGCGTACAGACCGACCGACATGTTCCGCTCGCGCAGGAACTGCAGGTAGGCGCCGTCATTGGCGGCGCGTTCCGCCTCCAGCTCAGCCAACCGGAATGCCTTCATCGACTTAGTCCGCCTTGCCCGTACTAGTAACCGATCTCGTCTGCCACGATCAGACACATGAAGAATTTCGTAGTCAAGACGATCGCCAACGCCGGCGCCCTCGCGGTCGCCGTGTGGGTGCTCGACAAGATCACGCTGACCGGGGACAGCACGGGCAAGAAGGTCGGCACACTGCTGCTGGTCGCGCTCGTCTTCGGCCTGGTGAACGTCGTGGTCAAGCCGCTCGTGAAGCTGCTCACCCTCCCCCTGTTCATCCTGACGCTCGGCCTGTTCACGCTGGTGGTGAACGCCCTGATGCTGCTGCTCACCTCGTGGGTGGCCGACAAGCTCGACCTGAGTTTCCACGTGGACGGCTTCTGGACCGCCGTCCTGGGCGGCCTGATTATCTCGATCGTCTCCTGGGCACTCCACCTCGTCCTGCCCGACGGGGACTGAGGCTCCGAGATGACCTACCGCGTCTGCTTCGTCTGCACCGGCAACATCTGCCGCTCCCCGATGGCCGAGTCGGTCTTCCGCGCCCGTATGGAGGAGGCCGGGCTCGACGGCCTGGTCGAGGTCGACAGCGCGGGCACGGGCGGCTGGCACGAGGGTGACCCCGCCGATCCGCGCACCGTCTCCGTCCTGGAGGCGAACGGCTACGGCAGCATCCACGCCGCCCGGCAGTTCCAGGCTTCCTGGTTCTCCCGCCTCGACCTCGTGATCGCCCTCGACGCCGACCACGTCAAGGCGCTGCGCCGCCTCGCGCCCACCACCGCGGACGTGGAGAAGATCCGCCTTCTGCGTTCCTACGACCCCGCGGCAGGCGACGACCTCGACGTTCCGGACCCGTACTACGGGGGCATGGATGGCTTCGAGGAGTGCCTGGCACTCGTGGAGTCCGCGAGTCCCGGCCTGCTCACCGCCATACGCGAGCAGGTGGAGGGACGGGTCGCATGAGCGCGGAGAGCCCCACTTCGAACCCCGGTGACGGCACGCGCGCGGTGCGGGCCGGGTTGCCCGAGCCCGTCAAGCACGAGCCGACCTTGCCCGGGCCGGTCTTCGCCGCCCACTACCACCTGCCCGGCGACCCCACCGGACCGTACGTCTACGGACGCGACCAGAACCCCACCTGGACCCTCCTCGAACGCGCCATCGGCGAACTGGAGGCGCCCAGGCAGGACGACGTCGAGACGCTCGTCTTCGCCTCCGGCATGGCCGCCATCTCGGCCGTCCTCTTCTCCCAGCTGCGCACCGGCGACGTCCTCGTCCTGCCCAGCGAGGGCTACAACGTGCTGCCCCTGGCAGGCGAGCAGCTGCGGTCGTACGGCGTTGAGGTACGCAGCGCCCCGACGGGCGGCGACGCCCAGCTCGACGTTCTCGACGGCGCCAAGCTGCTGTGGCTGGAGACGCCCTCCAATCCGGGGCTCGACGTGTGCGATGTACGGCGGCTCTGCGAGGCGGCACGTGCGCGTGGATGTCTCGTCGCCGTCGACAACACCCTGGCTACGCCGCTCGGGCAGCGGCCGCTGGAACTGGGCGCCGACTTCGCGGTGGCCAGCGGCACCAAGCAGCTGACCGGGCACGGGGACGTCCTGCTCGGGTACGTCGTCGGGCGCGATGCTGCCGCGATGGAGGCCGTACGACGCTGGCGCAAGATCGTCGGAGCGATTCCGGGGCCGATGGAGGCCTGGCTCGCGCACCGCTCGCTCGCCACGCTCCAGCTGCGGGCCGACCGGCAGAGCGTCAACGCCCTCGCCGTCGCCGAGGCGCTCATGGGATGGCCCGCGGTGACCGGGGTGCGCTATCCGGGGCTGCCCGACGACCCCTCGCACAAGATCGCCTCGCAGCAGATGCGGCGCTTCGGGTGCGTGGTGTCGTTCTCGTTGCCCACGCGCGCGTGTGCCGAGCGTTTTCTCGACGCGCTGCGCCTAGTGGACGACGCGACGAGCTTCGGCGGGGTGCGGTCCACCGCCGAGCGGCGCGGACGGTGGGGAGGCGACGCGGTTCCGGAAGGCTTCATCCGCTTCTCGGCCGGCGCGGAGGACACCGACGACTTGGTGGCGGATGTGCTGCATGCGCTCTCTGTCGCTACCGACTAGTACTCCGCTACGTACAGCGGACGGTCCGAGCCTCCCCCCTCGTGGCTCGGACCGTCCCGGTTCCGCGCGCGAAGAACCGCGCGAACAAGGCTAGTTGACTCTGTGTCAGTGTCCAATCACAGTAGCGACAGCGACCTATCGACTTATTTATAGTTGGGCGCTCCGGGGGCGGCGAGGGGAGGGGCGACCATGGATCTGGCCTTACTGCGTACGTTCGTGACCGTGCACCGTGCCGGCTCCTTCACCCGCGCCGCCGCGCTGCTCGGCCTCTCGCAGCCGGCCGTCACCTCGCAGATCCGCGCCCTCGAACGACAGCTGGGCCGTCCCCTCTTCCTCCGCCAGGCCCGGGGAGTGACCCCGACGACCATCGGCGACGAGCTCGCCCACAAGGCGGCGCCGCATCTCGACGCGCTCGTGGAGATCGCCGAGGCCGGCCTGGACGGCGACTCCTCCTTACGGACCCTCCATCTCGCCGGTCCACCCGAGTTCACCGCCGAACGAGCCCTGCCCGCCCTCACCGAGCTGACCGGAGACGACGGACAGGGCTTCGCGCTGAGAGCGTCCTTCGGAAACGCCGACGAGACTCTCGACGGACTCGCCGCCGGGCACCACGACCTGGCCATCACCACCGCCCAGCCGCGCGGCACCCTACTCACCGCGACCCCGCTCTGCGACGAGGAACATGTGCTGGTCACCGCCCCGCGCTGGGCCGCGCGCATCGGTCCCGGCAAGCTGCGCCGCAAGGGAGCGCACACACTGGAGCACTTCCCGGTCGTCGAAGTGCACGAGTCACTGCCGTTCATCTCGCGTTACTGGGCCTCGGTCTTCGACTCCCGTCCCACAGCCTCCGGCACGGTCGTCGTCCCGGACCTGCGCGCGGTCCTCGCCTGCACGGTCTCAGGGGCGGGCCTGGCCGTGCTGCCCCGCTATCTGTGTGCCTCCGCCCTGGAACGCGGTGATGTCGTGGCACTCCTCGATCCGCCAGTACCGCCACTGCGGACGTATTTTCTGGTGGTCCGCACCGGCACCCTGGCCATGCCGCACATCGCGCGGGCCCACGAGTGGCTGCTGCGGTCGGCGGCGGACTGGTCCTGAAGCGGCGCCCACCAAAGCGGCGCGCCACACTTCCGTGGTCGGGCGATGTTTCACGTGGAACATGTCGGGCCACATTTCTCCCATGACCGTCCGACCCGTGGTCAAGCGCACCGCCCGCGCCGTCCTGCTCGACGGCGACGACCTGATCCTGATCAAGCGGACCAAGCCGGGCGTCGATCCCTACTGGCTCACGCCGGGCGGCGGGGTCGAGCCGGAGGACACGACTGTCGTCGACGCGCTCCACCGCGAGGTGCACGAGGAACTCGGCGCGAAGATCACCGATGTGGTCCCCTGCTTCGTGGACACGGTCGAGCACATCGGCGAGGACGGCGGCGCCACGGGCGTAAAGGTCCAGCACTTCTTCGTCTGCCGCCTGGAATCCATGGACCCCGCCAAGCGACACGGCCCCGAGGTGGACGAACCCCAGGGCGAATACGAGATCGTGCGTGTGCCCTTCACCCGGGTCGGCATCGCCTCCGTCCACCTCGTCCCGCTGTCCCTGCGGCACTACCTGGACGGAAACATCGAGGGCGTACGGGCGATGCACGCGCCTGACCTGGGATAACCCCTCACCGGTTGCTGCCGGACCGCTACCCGCGCGGACTTCTCGGTCAGTCCCCGGCCGCCACCAGTTCCTCCACCGAGTCGTGGCGAATGCGCTCCAAGGGGATGCCGACGCCCTTCAGGGCGTCCACACCGCTGCGGATCATGCCGGGCGGGCCCGAGAGGTAGGCGTCGTACCCGTTCCACGGTCCGTACTCGCGTATGGCGTCGGGCAACTGGAGCAACCCGTGCTTGTCCACCACCGGACGGACCTCCAGCCAGGGGTTGCTCTGCCGCAGTCGCAGCAGCGTGTCGATGTCGTACAGGTCGCGGTTGGAACGGGCTCCGTAGAAGACCTCGACCGGGCGGTGCCGTCCATGTTCGGCGACGTCCTCGACCATGGCTTTGATCGGCGCGATACCGGTGCCGCCGCCCAGGCAGAGCAGTCCGCTGTCGGTGGTGTGGTCGACGGTCATCGCACCGGCTGGCGGGCCCAGTCGGATGACGTCGCCGGGCCGGGCACGGTGCACGAGCGCGTTGGAGACCCAGCCCGCGGAGATCGCCTTCACGTGGAACGACAGCAGCCCGTCCGAGCGGGGTGCCGACGCGAACGAGTAGTGCCGCCAGATCCGCGGCCACCAGGGAGTCTCCACACTCGCGTACTGCCCGGCGAGAAAGGGATACGGCTGGTTCGGACGAACGGTGAGGACCGCTATGTCGGCGGTTCTCAGCTCGTGCGAGACCACCTCTGCCATCCACCAGGGCGGGGAGCGCAGCTCGTCGGCGGCCGCCGCGTCGATCATCACCTGCGAGATGGTCGTGTACGCCCGGACCCAGGCAGCCTCGGTCTCGTCGTCCCAGACCGCCTGGGCATAGCGGCTCAGCGCGCCGATCAGACACTCGCCGACGGCCGGGTAGTGCTCGGCCTGGGTGCCGTACTTGCGGTGGCCTCGGCCGAGGTTCTGCAGGTAGTCGACGAGGACCGGAGCGTTGTCGATGTGCTCGGCGGCGGTCAGCAGCGCCTTGAGCAGGCGATCCCGCTGGGCGTCCATCGCCGGGGGAAACATGGGGCGCAGTTCCGGGTGCTGGACGAAGAGCAGCGCGTAGAAGTACGAGGTGACCTTCTCGGCGACGGGGCCGACCTCGGCCATGGTGCGCCGGATGAGCACGACGTCGGGGGAGGGCTCGGGCGTGCGGACGGCACGCTGGTCGGGTACGCGGGATTCGAGTACGGAGTGCTCGGAGCCGTGCTCGCCCTCACCGGGGCCCGGCCGGCGGCGCTCCTGCGGAGCCTCGTCACGGTCTTGCTGCGGCGCACTCGGCGTCTCCTGAGGCCGGTTCACGGGCCGGAGTGCGGCGAGGCGGTTGCCTTCCGGCTCCTGGCCTCCGCCGGGGGACGGCGGCTGCGTCCGCGGTGTGAACCAACCGCTTCCGTCACTGTCCCCTGAAGTGCCGTTGCCGGCCGCCGTGGTGGTCGGAGCGTCCATGGTGTGCCTCGCCTCGAGCATCTTTCGGTCGATCTGCGCACTTCCCGGGTCGGAAGTCGCCTGCTTTCCCCCGTGGACGGCCTTGCTTTCCCTGTTCGTTCCTGTCGACCAATGCGGCCACATTCAACCCGCATTCCCGCTGCGTACGGACAAGTAGGTGAGAGTGTGACGTGAGCCGTAGCACTCATGCCGCAGCGTTCCACAGCACACGGACGCCCCGCCTCATAACAGTGAAGGCAGGTCTTCGATCTCCCTGTCCTGTTAGGCTGCATTGGACTGCTTTCGCACCCACGCCATGAGACGACTACATCTCGCTTCGGACACGAACCGGACTCGACCCTACCGGCAGGATCGCCATATACAAGTCCCCCCTTGCTGTACTGGGAATTCCACGGGTGCGAATCAGCAACACCTTCAATTACCGGGCGTGTCGCACCAACTCATAGGCATCCGACAGATCCTGCCCCGTGTAGGAGTGAGTGGCGAGCCCCGTCAGACGCCGATCGGCATTAACGGCCACCGAGATCGGCACCGTACCGAAGAGTTCCGCGTCGGAGAGCGAGTCGCCGTAAGCGACGCAATCGGCCCGGGTCAGCCCGAGCTCCGCGCAGAGGCGGTCCGCGATCTCCACCTTCGCCGCCGGTGTGAGGATCCCGGCCGGATCGACGGGCTCGCTGAAGGGCACCCGGGGAAAGCGCGATCCGTACGCCGCGTGTGCACCCCATGCGGTGAGCCGCTCGACAAAGAACGAGGGCGAGAGCGAGATGACGGCGCAGTACTCCCCGCGTTCCCTGATCTCGGCCCAGGTGTCCCGGATACGCAACAGCCACGGCGCTCCATCGAAAGCAGCGCCGACATGGCCCTCGGTGAGCCCGGCCCACAGGCCGTGGACGCGCCGTGCGTACGCCCGCGAGTCGATGCGCCGCGTCACGAAGTCCCGTTCGAGTTCGGCTATCTCCTTGTCCAGACCGAGTTGCCGCGAGATCTCCACGGGGGCCGCCGTGCCATACAGCAGAGTCCCGTCCAGGTCGAACAGATGCAGTCGCGTCATGGGAGCAGAGGCTAACTGCGCTCCCCTTCACGCCTGCACGGGTGTGCCTGCACGCGGATGTTTCACGTGAAACATCTGTCCGCCCGCTGTGCGGTTGTGCACGAGATGGCCAAAAGCGCGTACGCCTGACCGCAAACCGGTGGACGTCCGGGGCTTGTGTCGGACAGCCTGACCTGCGTGCCGACACCTTCCCCTGCTGCTCTGCCCATCCGTCGTCTGACGCCTCGCGATCTCACCGCCTGCGCCGACTTGTCCGAAGACCGGGGCTGGCCCCGCGAGGAGCACAAGTGGGGGCTGCTTCTCGCGGCAGGGACCGGGTACGGCATCGATGAACCAGAGGGTGGTCTCGTCACCGCCTGCGTGGTCACCGAGTACGGTCCGGCGGGCCGCCCTGATCTGGGGGCGATCGGCATGGTGCTGGTCGCCGAGCGACACGCCCGCCAGGGCATCGGCCGCCGTCTGATGCGCCATGTCGTCGCAGAGCTGGGCACCATCCCGCTGACCCTTCACGCGACGCCGTACGGGCGTCCTCTCTACGAGGAGTTGGGGTTCAAGGTCACCGGCAGGGCGGAGATGGTCCGAGGACACTTCGCAGCGGGCGGTTCGGCCCCCGCGATCCCCACGCGCCCGGCCACGGCCGAGGACCTCACCACGATCCTGCGCCTCGACGAAAAGGTCTTCGGCACGGACCGCACTCCTATCCTCACCCGGCTCCCCGCCTTCGCCGATCAGCTGCGCGTCGCCGAAGAGAACGGCCGGATCATCGGCTACGCGGCCGCTTGGCCCAACATGGACGACCATGTCGTCGGCCCGCTGATCGCCCGCGACACACAGACGGCGAAGGCGCTCATCGCCTCTCTGGCCGCCCACACCGACCGCCCGTTGCGCACGGACATCGACGTGCGTCACGAGGAGCTGCTGGCGTGGGTGAAGGAACGCGGCCTGGAATCGGTCACCTTCAACGCGGTGATGACGTACGGGATTTCCGAGCTGCCCGGCGACTGGACGCGACGGTACGCCCCACTGACCGTGGCAGCGGGCTGAGGCTCCCCGCCGAGCGGAGGATACCCCTCCCCACCGCTGGTCAACGATGCGCAGCCGTCCGCTGCTCGGCCGCTGCCGCTCCCGTTACGACGGTGCTGGAAACGCCTTCCTTGCGCTCCAGCGCAGCCGACAGGAATGCCAGCACGAGGGCGCCGGCCGCGAGGGCGGCTCCGACCCAGTTGGGTGCCGTGTAGCCGAAGCCCGCGTCGATGACGAGGCCACCGAGCCAGGCGGCGAGCGCGTTGCCGAGGTTGAAGGCACCGATGTTCACGGCCGAGGCCAGCGTGGGTGCGCCGTGCGCATGGTTGAGGACCCGCTTCTGCAGCGGCGGCACGGTCGCGAAGCCCAGGGCTCCGATCAACGCGAGGGTCACCGCCGCGGCGGCCTTGTCGTGTGCGGTGAACGCGAACAGGGCCAGGACGACGGCCAGGGTGCCCAGTGAGACGTAGAGCAGGGGCATCAGCGCGCGGTCCGCGTACCTGCCGCCCACGAGGTTGCCGCCGACCATGCCGAGGCCGAAGAGGACGAGAAGCCAGGTGACGGAGGAGTCGGCGAAGCCCGCGACGTGGGTCATCATCGGCGCGATGTAGGTGATGGCCGCGAGGACACCGCCGAAGCCGAGCACGGTCATCGCCATGGCGAGCAGGACCTGGACATTCTTGAACGCGGCCAACTCGTGGCGCAGACGCACGCCCTCCGGCTTGGGCATCTCGGGAACGAGCCGAGCGATGCCCAGCAGGCCGACGACGCCCAGCACCGCGACGGCGGCGAAGGTGACCCGCCAACCCAGGGTCTGTCCGATCAGGGTGCCGAGAGGGACTCCGACGACGTTCGCGATGGTCAGGCCGCTGAACATCATCGCGATGGCGCCGGCCTTGCGGTCCGGGGCGACCAGGTCGGCCGCGACCACCGAGCCGATGCCGAAGAAGGCACCGTGGGCGAGCGAGGCGACCACCCGGCCGAGCAGCATGACGGGATAGACGGGGGCGAGAGCGGAGAGCAGGTTGCCCGCGATGAACAGTCCCATCAGCAGCATGAGCATCCGCTTGCGGGACACCTTCGTACCCAGGACTGTCATGACCGGCGCTCCGAACATGACACCGAGCGCGTAGCCGGTCACGAGAAAGCCGGCGGTGGGGATGGAGACATCGAACTCGCCCGCGACCTCGGGCAACACTCCCATGATCACGAATTCTGTGGTGCCGATTCCGAAGGCCCCGATCGCGAGGGCCAGAAGCGCGAGAGGCATGAGGCTGTAGACCTTCCAGATGATTGCATGTGCACTTTGAGTGCGGCAACAATAATTGCACACGCGCTATAAATGCAAAAGCTGGCTATTGCGTCAGTGGCCTATCCTGGGTTTGAGCCGCTCCGGGACGGAGGAAACCGATGACAGCTACGGACCCCGCGCTCACTGCCCTCGCCCAGGGTTGGTGCGCCCTCTCCCTGTTGCACGGGAGAATCGAGGCCCGCATCGAACGCGCACTGCAGTCCGGGCACGGCCTCAGCGTGCGCGAGTACTCCCTGCTCGACGTGTTGAGCCGCCAGCACGACGGCGAAGGAGGCCATCTGCAGATGAAGCAGGTCGCCGACGCGGTCGTGCTCAGCCAGAGCGCCACCACCCGACTGGTCACCCGTCTCGAAGACCGGGGACTGCTCGCGCGCTACCTGTGCCCGACCGACCGCCGGGGCATCTACACCGATGTCTCCGAAGCCGGCCTCAAACTCCTCGCGGAGGCCCGCCCCACGAATGACGCCGCTCTGCGTGAGGCGCTCGACGAGGCAGCGGAGAACCCCGAACTGGCCCCTCTCGTCCGCGCCATGAGGTCGCTGAACGTGCCCACGTAGGGTTCAGATATGGGAGATCTTGAAGTTCACCCCGCGACCAAGGACGACGTCGCCGCGATCGTCGCGATGCTCGCCGACGATCCCCTGGGCGCGCAGCGCGAGTCGCCGGACGATCTGGCACCGTACTTCACGGCCTTGGAGCGACTCAGCGGCGATCCCCATCAGCACCTGATGGTCGCCGTTCGTGGGGGCCGAGTCGTCGGCACTCTTCAGCTGACGATCGTCCCCGGCCTTTCCAGGCGTGGCTCCACTCGCTCGATCATCGAGGGTGTCCGTGTGCACGCAGACGAGCGAGGGAGCGGCCTCGGCACAGAACTCATCGAGTGGGCGATCAGCGAATCGCGGCAGCAGGGCTGCCAGTTGGTACAGCTGACATCCGACATCACACGCACCGATGCCCACCGCTTCTATGAGCGGCTCGGCTTCGAGGCCACCCACGTGGGCTTCAAGTTGCCGCTCTGAGCGACACCCGGCGATGCGGGCAGGGGTCCTGTTTCACGTGAAACATCGCACGGCAGGACCCCACCCTCACCAATCGGCGTCTACGAGATCCCGCGCCACCCCTCGGGATCCACTCCACCTGGTACGGGAGCCCCCTCCTCGTACGGCTGACGCGTGAACACGAACGAGCCGAGGTCCAGATGGCTCACAGATCCGTCAGGCCTCCGCACGGCCCTCAGGAGCTCTCCGGCGAAGTACCCGTTGAGCCCGGTCCATGTGCCGTCGTCATTGAGGCGGAAACGCGCACTGCGCAGGGTGGCGGAGAGCGGCTCCAGCGAAACTCCCCCATCGGCCACGAGGCGCAGCGCGAAGCTGTACGTGCCCCAGTACCAAGGACCCGCCAACTCCAAGACGGAGCGGTCGACGTCGGGCAGCGGTCGCCACGCGTCGGGGATCCTGGGCTCGGCCTCCGCCACGATACGTACGAGGTCGGCGGCCACCTCCGACACCACCGGCCCGGAGGTGCAGTTGGCGAGCACTACGGCCGCCACATCGTCCTCGACGCTGATCGTGAGGGCCGCGAGAAAACCCGGAACCGAACCGCTGTGGCCGACGAGGAATCGGCCGTCCTGGTGTTGGAGCTGCATGCCGAGGCCGTACGCCGAACCGGCGGCCACATCCGAGGCCTCGCCCGGTGCGGCCGGCGTCCGCATCTCCAGGACGGACTCCGCGCTCAGCACTCGGTCGTCCCCCTGGGCCAGGAAGACAGCGAAGCGTGCCAAGTCCGCTGTTGTGGACCAGAGTTGACCCGCCGAACCCATCCGACCCAAGTCCTCGACGCGCTCCGGCAGCAGGACATCGGCCCAGGGGTGCACGGCCCAGCCACCGGCGTGCGGTGCCTGGGGGTGCCACGTCGTACGGTGCAGTCCCAGCGGTTCGAGCACCTCACGCCGCAGGACATCCTCCCAAGGAGCGTCCCTCAACCGCTCGACGAGCGCGCCGAGGACGGTGAAGCCCGGATTGGAGTAATGGAAGCGGCGACCGACCGGATGCCGGTGCGGCTGCTCGCCGAGCACATCGGCGAGTTCCGGCCGCAGGGAACCAGGGGTCCGCTCCCACCAGGGGGAGGGCGACTCCGCCGCCAGTCCACCTGTATGCGCGAGCAGTTCGGCGATGGTGGCCTCCCCCGCGCCGGTGCCCGGCAGATGCTTCTCCAACGGGTCACCGAGGTCCAGCAGGCCCTCGTCGCGCAACCGCAGCACCAGAACCGCAGTGAAGGTCTTGGTGATAGAGCCGATCCGGTACTGCACGTTCGCATCCGGCGCGTGCCCGTCCACCGAGGTCCGCGCCCCGTTCCACACCCTCTCCCCGCCCCGGACCACCGCCGCGACCAGCGAAGGCGCCCGTCCTTCGGACTGAGCGACGGCAATGCGGTGCAACAAGGCCCGGCGCGTGGCGGGCAGCAGCTCTTCGTGAAGTGTTGTCATGCGCCCAGTCCATCTGGCCCGGCATCGCGCGTCGAGCGCTTTTCCTCCGGACTGCGCGGCCTTCGGATCAGGTCTGCGCCATGTCCACGAATCGCGAGTAGTGCCCCTGGAAGGCGACCGTGATCGTGGCCGTAGGACCGTTACGGTGCTTGCCCACGATGATGTCCGCCTCACCCGCTCGGGGCGACTCCTTCTCGTACGCATCCTCGCGGTGCAGCAGGATCACCATGTCCGCGTCCTGCTCGATCGATCCCGACTCGCGCAGGTCGGAGACCATGGGCTTCTTGTCCGTACGCTGCTCGGGGCCACGGTTGAGCTGGGACAGCGCGATCACCGGCAGCTCCAGCTCCTTGGCCAGCAGCTTCAGGTTTCGCGACATGTCCGAGACTTCCTGCTGGCGGCTCTCGGAACGCTTGCCGCCGGACTGCATCAGCTGCAGATAGTCGATGATGACAAGCTTCAGGTCGTTGCGCTGCTTCAGGCGCCGACACTTGGCGCGGATCTCCATCATCGACAGGTTCGGGGAGTCGTCGATATAGAGCGGCGCGGCCGAGACATCGGGCATCCGGCGGGCCAGCCGGGTCCAGTCCTCGTCCGTCATGGTGCCGGACCGCATGTGGTGCAGGGCCACGCGCGCCTCGGCCGACAGCAGACGCATCGCGATCTCGTTACGGCCCATTTCGAGCGAGAAGATCACGCTCGGCAGGTTGTGTTTGATGGAGGCGGCGCGGGCGAAGTCCAGCGCCAGCGTGGACTTACCCATGGCGGGCCGGGCCGCGATAATGATCATCTGGCCGGGGTGCAGACCGTTGGTGAGCTGATCGAGATCGGTGAAGCCGGTCGGCACACCGGTCATCTCCCCCGACCGCGAACCGATCGCCTCGATCTCGTCGAGAGCGCCCTCCATGATGTCGCCGAGCGGCAGATAGTCCTCGGTGGTGCGCTGCTCGGTGACCGCGAAGATCTCCGCCTGGGCTCTGTTGACGATCTCGTCCACGTCGTCGTCGGCCGCGTATCCCATCTGGGTGATGCGGGTGCCAGCCTCGACCAGGCGGCGCAGGACCGCGCGCTCGTGGACGATCTCCGCGTAGTACTCCGCATTCGCCGCCGTCGGCACCGTCTGGACAAGACCGTGCAGGTAGGAAGCGCCACCGACCTTGGTGATCTCGCCGCGTTTGGTGAGCTCGGCGGCGATGGTGATGGGGTCGGCGGGCTCGCCCTTGGCGTAGACGTCGAGGATCGCCTGGTAGATGGTCTCGTGGGCCGGCTTGTAGAAGTCGGGGCCCTTGAGGATCTCGACCACGTCGGCGATGGCGTCCTTGGACAGCAGCATGCCGCCGAGGACGGACTGCTCGGCGTCGAGATCCTGCGGGGGCACCCGCTCGAAGGCCGAGCCTCCGCCGTCCCATTCCCCGTTGTCCCGGCCTCGGTCGTGCTGCTCGTCCCGGCTCCGGCCGCCGTCGTGACGTCGACGGGAAGCGGGCAGACGATCACTGGGTCCGCTGTCGGCCCACGGGTCGTCCAGGGGCTCGGAAATGCTCACCGAGCGACCTCCTCCCGTCCGCCGAGCGGACCTCGCCGTGCCTGTCATTTCTACGGCACGACACTGACAAATAAGAGGCCCAACTCCGGTTCTGGCGGCGTCGGTTTTGCGAGGTTTCCGTGATCCACCAAGGAGCGGGCGCCGCACCACCGTAGGCCCGCAGGCACCGTCAGCCAATCTGGTTATCCACAGGCCATGTGGACGACGGCCCAGATGCTGTGGAGAACCCCGCAAAACCTGTGCACGACTCGGTGGACAGGCCTGTGAACAAGCCCTCGCCGCCTCCCGCAAGACCACCCTGACCTGCACCTTTACCGTCCACCGGCTGTGCAGAAGAAAAACTTCCCGGACGGGATCAAGATCATCGCAACGATTGCGCGACAGCGCCCTCCGTCGGACCTAATGTAATAGGCACTGGTCGCTTGCATCTCTTACCTGTGGAAGATTAGATTGGTGGCCATGGCACAGGCTCCCGCGACCACCAAGGCCGCCCGGCGCCGGCACGACCGAGAGATCGTCACGCTGGCCGTTCCGACCTTCGGCGCGCTCGTCGCCGAGCCCCTTTTCCTCATGGTCGACACCGCCGTCGTCGGCCACCTCGGCACCGCCCAACTGGCCGGCCTCGGTGTCGCTTCGGCACTCCTCGTCACCGCGGTCAGCGTCTTCGTCTTCCTGGCATACGCCACCACGGCTGCCGTCGCCCGGCAGGTCGGTGCGGGCGATCTGCGGGCCGCCATCCGTCAGGGCATGGACGGCATCTGGCTCGCGCTGCTCCTCGGCGCCCTCGTCGTCGCGGTCGTCCTCCCCACAGCGCCTTCCTTGGTGGCCCTCTTTGGTTCCTCAGGCACCGCAGCCCCTTATGCCACGACCTACCTGCGCATCTCGGCCCTCGGCATCCCGGCAATGCTCGTCGTACTCGCCGCCACAGGCGTACTGCGCGGTCTCCAGGACACGAAGACCCCCTTGTACGTCGCCGTCGTGGGCTTCGTCGCCAACGGCGCCCTCAACGTGGGCCTCGTCTACGGCGTCGGCCTGGGCATCGCCGGATCCGCCTGGGGCACGGTCATCGCCCAGTGCGGCATGGCTGCCGCCTATCTCTGGGTCGTGATTCGCGGAGCACACAAGCACGGCGCCTCACTGCGTCCGGACGCCGCCGGTATACGTGCCTCGGCTCAGGCCGGAGCGTCCCTGCTCATCCGTACGCTCTCCCTGCGAGCGATTCTGCTGATCGCCACCGCGGTCGCCGCCCGACTGGGGGACGAGAACATCGCCGCGCACCAGATCATCCTCTCGCTCTGGAGCCTGCTTGCCTTCGCTCTGGACGCGATCGCCATCGCAGGGCAGGCCATCATCGGCCGATACCTGGGAGCGGGCGAGGCCCAGGGAGCACACGAGGCATGCAGCCGCATGGTGCAGTGGGGGATCGCCACGGGTGTCGTACTCGGACTTCTGGTGATCGCCACCCGCCCCCTGTTCATCCCACTCTTCACGGGCGACCCGGCGGTGCAGGAAGCCGCGCTGCCCGCCCTGATCGTGGTGGCTCTCGCCCAGCCGATCTCCGGGATCGTGTTCGTACTCGACGGCGTACTGATGGGCGCGGGAGACGGCCCCTACCTGGCCTGGGCAATGATGCTGACCTTGGCGGTCTTCGTCCCGGCAGCTCTGCTCGTCCCTGCCCTCGGCGGCGGTCTGACGGCCCTCTGGGCCGCCATGACGCTGATGATGGCGGCGCGCATGCTGACCCTGTGGCTGCGCTCGCGCTCCGGTCGCTGGATCGTCACCGGAGCGACACGCTGAACAGTCCAGCCTCGTTTCACGTGAAACATCGCCCTTTGCCCTGTTTCACGTGAAACAGTCACTCCGCAGGTATCCGGCCTGATTGACCTACGGCGCGAGAAAAGCATGTGGGGCCGTACCCTTCACAGGGTGCGGCCCCACGCTGCTTCAGCGAACGCGACGCTCAGGCCGCGACAACCTCGATGTTGACCTTGGCGGCAACCTCGGGGTGCAGACGCACAGACGTCTCGTGAGCGCCCAGCGTCTTGATCGGAGCAGACAGCTCGATGCGGCGCTTGTCGACCTCGGGGCCACCAGAGGCCTTGATCGCGGAAGCGATGTCGGCCGGGGTGACGGAACCGAAGAGACGACCGGCGTCGCCGGAGCGAACGGCCAGACGGACCTTGACGGCCTCGAGCTGGCCCTTGACCTGGTTGGCCTGCTCGATGGTCTGGATCTCGTGGATCTTGCGAGCACGACGGATCTGCTCGACGTCCTTCTCGCCACCCTTGGTCCAGCGGATAGCGAACTTCCGCGGGATCAGGTAGTTGCGAGCGTAACCGTCCTTGACGTCGACGACGTCGCCGGCAGCGCCGAGGCCGGAGACCTCGTGGGTGAGGATGATCTTCATTAGTCGGTCACCCTTCCCTTAGCGCGCGGTGGACGTGTAGGGCAGCAGCGCCATCTCACGGCTGTTCTTGACGGCCGTGGCGACGTCACGCTGGTGCTGCGTGCAGTTGCCGGTCACGCGGCGGGCACGGATCTTGCCGCGGTCGGAAATGAACTTCCGCAGCATGTTCGTGTCCTTGTAGTCCACGTACGTGACCTTGTCCTTGCAGAAAGCGCAGACCTTCTTCTTCGGCTTGCGCACAGGCGGCTTCGCCATGGTGATTCTCCTGTGTGATCAAGAAGTTTGGGGTACGGCCCCGCCCTTGACCTCCAGGACCGATGATCGGCCCGAAGGGTCTTAGAAGGGGGGCTCGTCCGAGTAGCCGCCACCGCCGCCGGAGCTTCCGCCCCAGCCGCCGCCACCGCCAGCGCCCTGGTTGCCACCGGCGGGAGCACCGCTGGCCCACGGGTCGTCGGCGGGAGCGCCGCCCTGCTGGCCGCCGCCGGGGCCGCCACCGGGGCCTCCGCCCCAGCCGCCGCCCTGGCCGCCACCGCCACCGTAACCACCCTGGCCACCGCGGCCGGTGGTCTTGGTGACCTTGGCCGTGGCGTTCTTCAAGCTGGCGCCGACTTCCTCGACGTCCAGCTCGTAGACCGTGCGCTTGACGCCCTCACGGTCCTCGTAGGACCGCTGCTTCAGCCGGCCCTGCACGATGACGCGCATGCCTCGCTGGAGCGACTCGGCGACGTTCTCCGCCGCCTGACGCCAGACCGAGCAGGTCAGGAACAGGCTCTCGCCGTCCTTCCACTCGTTCGTCTGGCGGTCGAAGGTGCGGGGGGTGGACGCGACACGGAACTTCGCGACCGCCGCACCGGACGGGGTGAAGCGCAGCTCGGGGTCGTCGACAAGATTGCCGACGACCGTGATGACGGTCTCGCCTGCCATGGGGGAACCTCTCGGCGGGTTTGCTGCTGGCTGCTTGGTGCTGCTACTCGGATCCCGGGATCAACTGAGCGGAAGAGCTCAGTGGGTCTCGGGGCGGAGGACCTTGGTCCGGAGGACCGACTCGTTCAGGTTCATCTGGCGGTCGAGCTCCTTGACGACCGCAGGCTCGGCCTGCAGGTCGATGACCGAGTAGATGCCCTCAGGCTTCTTCTTGATCTCGTACGAGAGACGACGACGGCCCCAGGTGTCGACCTTCTCGACCTTTCCGTTGCCCTCACGGACGACGGAGAGGAAGTTCTCGATCAGAGGGGCGACAGCGCGCTCCTCCAGATCGGGGTCGAGGATGACCATCACCTCGTAGTGACGCATGTGGAACCCACCTCCTTTGGACTCAGCGGCCACGGTCGTTCCGTGGCAGGAGGGTTGTGATGCGTACGCAACGGTATCGGCCACCACTGACAATCGGGGGTCCCCTCGGGGATTCCATGCCATGGCCTGGGCAGACACCGGTGCAGACGTTACAGAGTACCCGCACACAGGCTTCCGGTTGAAATCCGGCGGTGGGGACCGTCAATCTGTATGCATCGGGTGTGTATGGCGCTACGATGCGCCGCCTTCCGCAGGAGGTGCCCTATGGCACAGACATTGCGACCCAACATCGCCGGCTCTCTACTCGCCACCGACAACAAGCCCCACCCCGTGCAGGACACCCTGCTCGCCGTGACGCTCCTGCTCGGGGCAGTCTCCTTCATCACGGCGATGTTCCACCATCTGCACCTGCTCAGTTCCTGGACAGGGCTGGTGGGCATCCTCATCGGCGCGTACGGGCAGTTCATCTCGGAGACAACCCGTGAGCGCTTCGGACTGATCGTGGGTCTCGGTGCCTCGGCCGTCGGATTCTTCCTCGGCATGGCCCATGGAGGGCTCTTCGGCGGGGTCATCGGCTGACTCCGTACCAACTGCCGTACGGTCGGGGGACGGTTCCTGTGGTGGGCCGTCGCCTTACATCGGACCAAGCGGCCGAATAACACCGTCAGACGTCCCGGCCGCATACCGGCCGGGCGCCAGGTTGCGTACGGCCATCCGGGGCGCTCGTAGGGCGCAGTAGGCTTCGGCGCGAGAGCCGGAGCCCCTGTACCCATGGGGACACACCAGCCCGAGGAGCGCCCCGAATGAGCCTGACCCTGAGGACGATCAGCCGAGAGCAGCATCTGGCGTACATCCAGAGCCTGCCCGCGGCGAGCCACATGCAGGTCCCGGCCTGGGCCGACGTCAAGGCCGAGTGGCGCTCCGAAAACCTCGGGTGGTTCGATGACAAGACCGGTGAGATGGTGGGCGCCGGCCTGGTGCTCTACCGACAGCTTCCCAAGATCAAGCGCTATCTCGCCTACCTGCCCGAGGGCCCGGTCATCAACTGGTTCGCGCCGAATCTCACCGACTGGCTCGAGCCGATGCTCGCCCATCTGAAGCAGCAGGGTGCCTTCTCGGTGAAGATGGGGCCGCCGGTCATCATCCGGCGCTGGGAGGCCACGTCCATCAAGAAGGGCATCCAGGACCCGGACGTGAAGCGCCTGCGCGACATCGAGGCGGACTTCATCGAGCCGCGTGCCTTCGAGGTCGCCGACAAGCTGCGCCGCATGGGCTGGCAGCAGGGCGAGGACGGCGGTGCCGGCTTCGGGGACGTCCAGCCCCGCTACGTCTACCAGGTGCCGCTCGCCAACCGGTCCCTGGAAGAGGTCCACAAGAACTTCAACCAGCTGTGGCGCCGGAACATCAAGAAGGCCGAGAAGGCGGGCGTCGAGGTCGTCCAGGGCGGCTACCACGACCTGGAGGAGTGGCAGCGGCTGTACGAGATCACGGCCGTGCGTGACCGATTCCGGCCCCGCCCGCTGTCTTACTTCCAGCGCATGTGGACGGCCCTCAACACCGAGGACCCCAACCGCATGCGTCTCTACTTCGCCCGGCACGAGGGCGTGAACCTGTCCGCCGCGACGATGCTGGTCGTCGGTGGTCACGTCTGGTACTCGTACGGCGCTTCGGACAACATCGGCCGTGAGGTCCGGCCCTCGAACGCGATGCAGTGGCGGATGCTGCGCGATGCCTACGCCCTCGGCGCGACCGTCTACGACCTGCGTGGCATCTCCGACTCGCTGGACGAGACGGATCACCTCTTCGGTCTGATCCAGTTCAAGGTGGGCACGGGCGGGCAGGCCGCCGAATACCTCGGCGAGTGGGACTTCCCGCTCAACAAGCTGCTCCACAAGGCGCTCGACATCTACATGTCGCGCCGCTGACGCCCCCGTTTTTGCTTCCATACTTCTGATACACCGCAGCCACGAGAAAGGTTCCGGGACCGGCCATGGCGCTCACGCTCTACGTCGACACCGCGCGCTGGCGGGCACACCACAAGCACGTTCAGGAGCAGTTCCCGGGACTCGTCCCCGTCTGCAAGGGCAACGGCTACGGCTTCGGGCACGAGAAACTGGCGGAAGAGGCCACGCGCCTCGGGTCGGACGTCCTCGCCGTCGGCACCACCTACGAGGCTGCCCGGATCAAGGACTGGTTCAGCGGCGACCTGCTGGTGCTGACGCCCTACCGACGCGCTGAAGAGCCCGTACCCCTGCCCGACCGCGTCATCCGCTCCGTGTCGTCGGTCGACGGCGTGTACGGCCTCGTGGGCGCCCGCGTCGTCATCGAGGTCATGTCCTCGATGAAGCGGCACGGTGTCAGCGAGCAGGAGCTGCCCCAGCTCCACGCGGCCATAGAGAACGTGCGCCTGGAGGGCTTCGCCATCCATCTGCCGCTGGACCGCACCGACGGCTCGGACGCCGTCGAGGAGGTCATCGGCTGGATGGACCGTCTGCGTGCGGCCCGTCTCCCGCTGCACACCATGTTCGTCAGCCACCTCAAGTCCGAGGAACTCGTCCTCCTCCAGCAGCAGTTCCCGCAGACCCGTTTCCGGGCCCGCATCGGCACGCGGCTGTGGCTGGGGGACCACGAGGCGACCGAGTACCGCGGGGCCGTCCTGGATGTCACCCGGGTCGCGAAGGGCGACCGCTTCGGTTACCGGCAGCAGAAGGCGGCCTCGGACGGCTTCCTGGTGGTCGTGGCGGGCGGAACGTCGCACGGGGTGGGTCTGGAGGCTCCGAAGGCGATGCACGGCGTCATGCCGCGCGCCAAGGGCGTCGCCCGGGCGGGCCTCGCGACGGTCAACCGGAACCTTTCTCCGTTCGTCTGGGGCGGCAAGCAGCGCTGGTTCGCCGAGCCGCCGCACATGCAGGTGTCGATCCTCTTCGTGCCCGCGGACGCCCCCGAGCCGAAGGTGGGCGAGGAGTTGGTGGCCCATCTGCGGCACACCACCACGCAGTTCGACCGCATCGTCGACCGCTGAGTCTCAGCCCCTCAGGACACGCAGCGTCGGGCGGAAGCGCCCGCCCCGCACAACGCGGGAGGCCGTACACGGAGAACCCCGTGTACGGCCTCCCGCGTTGCTCCACGCGCCGTGTTCGCTCAGGGCGAACCGTCTGCCGCGTTACGGCTGCCCCACTCGACGGGCGGCCCCTCGAAGTGCGCCGCGTGGCGCGGGGGACGGGCCGCGGCGCCGTACACATGGACGTCCTCCGCGCCGTCCAGCACACCGCCGGACGGATCGTCGTCACCGGCTCGGCGCACCACGTCCCGTTCCGGCATGAAGATGTCGCGCACGACGACGACGCACAGGTACAGCGTTCCCAGCAGGTGGGCCATGATGGCGACCTGGTATCCCTCGACGGGCAGGCCCTTGTGGGCGTCGCCGCTCGTCGTGTACGCGAGGTACATCCAGATCCCCAGGAAGTACGCGACCTCGCACGCCTGCCAGATCAGGAAGTCCCGCCAGCGGGGCCGGGCCAGCGCGGCGAGCGGGACCAGCCAGAGCACGTACTGCGGCGAGTAGACCTTGTTGGTGAGGATGAAGGCCGCGACGATCAGGAAGGCCAACTGCGCGAAGCGGGGGCGGCGCGGGGCGGTCAGCGTGAGCGCGGCGATACCGGCGCAGACCAGTAGCATGGCGATCATCGCGTACGCGTTCGCCGTCTCGGCGGTGATCTGGATGTTCACCCGCTGCGAGATGACGAGGAAGAACGAGCCGAAGTCGACGCCGCGTTCCTGACTGAAGCGGTAGAACTTCGCCCACCCGTCCGGCGCCAGGAGCATCACGGGAAGGTTCACCGCGAGCCAGGCCCCGACGGCGCCGAGCAGCGCGGTCCCGAACGCCCGCAGCCTGCCCGCCCGCCAGCACAGGACGAGGAGCGGTCCGAGCACCAGGAACGGGTAGAACTTGGCGGCGGTGGCGAGCCCGAGCAGCACACCGAAGGCGAGGGGACGCTGCCGCGACCACATCAGCATCGCGGCGGCCAGCAGGGCCACGGCGAGCAGATCCCAGTTGATGGTGGCCGTGAGGGCGAAAGCGGGCGCCAGGGCCACCAGCAGGCCGTCCCAGGGCCGCCGACGGTGGATGCGCGCGGTGCAGACGGCGATGACCGCCGCGCACGCCATCAGCATCCCGGCGTTGACCATCCAGTACCACTGCTCTTGTTCCTGGATGGTGCCGCTGCCCGGGGTGAGCCACGCGGCGACCTCCATGAACACTCCGGTCAGCACCGGGTACTCGAGGTACTCCATGTCGCTGGTGTCGACAGGAATCTTGTCGAAGTACGGCACGAGGCCGTCGGCGAAACCCCGCCCCTGGTAGAGGTGCGGGATGTCCGAGTAGCACGCGTGCGTGTACTGGGAGCTGGCACCGAAGAACCAGGCGCCGTCGTAGCAGGGCAGCTTCTGCACCATGCCGAGCGCGAACATGCCGATCGCCACGAGCGCGACGACCCGTACGGGGGTCCACCAGGACGTCCCGAGCAGTGCCCGCCGCCCGATCGGGCCGCCGATCAGCTCACTGCCGGTCGCAGCGACCTCGTCCTCCTTGGTCGGACGCACTGGCTCCGGCTCGTCCACGCTCACTCGCGTCGTCTCTGCACTGGGCATGCCGCACATCCTGCCGTACGCGCCTGGGAATACGCCGAGGACCGCTACATCCCACATGGCAAGGGCCACCGCACCTGAGGGGTGCGGTGGCCCTTGTTTCACGTGAAACATCCCCTATGGGGTGGCGTGCTATCCGGTGTTGTCGCCGAACAGCCCCCCGTTCTGGTTGCCTCTCGTGCTGTCTTCTTCTGTCTCCGTCGGTGTGGCAGTCACGCCGCCGTCGGTGCCGGCGGTATCCGCGCCGCCCGTCTCCGTACCTCCCGTCACCTCACCACAGGTGGGGTCGAACGGGTTGTTGCAGGCCTCGCTGGGCGACGGCGACGGCAGAACCTCGCTCTCGCTCGGCGACGGGCTGGGCGACGGGCTCTCCTCCTCTTCCTCGGGCTCGGTCACCGTCGGCGTCGGAATCGGGTCCGGATCGTCGTTGACGATCTCACCGATGGGCTCGGGCTCCGGGAAGTCCTTGGCCGGCTGTCCCTTGAGCGCGTCCTCCATGTAGTCGTGCCAGATCTCGGCCGGGAAGGAGGCACCGTGGATCGAATCCTTGCCACCCGTTCCGTACATCTCCAGGAAGGTGCGGTTCTTGTTGGACTCGTCGTCGTCCATGCGGTACATGCTGATCGCGGTCGACAGCTGGGGGGTGTACCCGACGAACCAGGCCGACTTGTTGCCGTCGGTGGTACCGGTCTTGCCGGCCACCTGCCGGCCGCTCAGCTGGGCCGAGGTACCGGTTCCCTCGTCGACGACGGTCTTGAGGACGTCGGTGACGTTGTCGGCGACCTCCGGGGTGAAGGCCTGCTTGGTGTCGGCGATGTCCTCGTGGTCGAACGTCGTCAGGCCCTCGTACTCGACCTTCGTGACGGAGAACGGGTCGTTCTGCTTGCCGCTCGCGGCGAAGGTCGCGTACGAGCCCGCCATACGGATCGCGCTGGGGTCGGAGATGCCGATCGAGAAGGACGGGAAGCTGGTGCCCGCCAGGCTGTCCTCCTTGAGGCCGGCCCCGATGGCCGCTTCCTTCACCCGATCCAGACCGACGTCCATGCCCAGCTGCACGAAGGCGGAGTTCGCCGAGACCCGCATCGCCTCACGCAGGTCGATCTGGTACTTCGGCGGACTGCCGTACGACGCATCGTCGTCGTTGGCCTGCAGCCACTCCTCGCCCTTTTCGTTGGTCCAGATGTCGCCGTTGTAGTCCCTGATCTTGAGGTTGTTCTTGCCGCTGTAGAGGCTCTTCGGCGAGACGATGGTGACCTCGTCCTGCGCCTGCGACTCGCCGAGGTCGGGATCGCGCTTGCCCCAAGCCATGGCCGCCGCCAGAACGAACGGCTTGAACGTCGAACCGACCTGCGCACCGGTGACGTCGGCATTGTTGGTGAAGTGCTTGGTGGCGTCCTCACCACCGTAGATCGCCTCGATGGCACCCGACTTCGGATTCACCGACGCGCCACCGAACTGCACATGCGTGTCCGTATCCGGGCGCTGCTTCGGTTTGATGTTCTCCTTGCGGACCTTGTTCACGGCCTTCTCGAGCTCCTGGACCTTCGTCTTGTCGAAGGTCGTGTGGATCTCGAATCCGCCCCGTTCGAGCTCTTGCTGCGTGATCTTGGTGTTGTTGAGGATGTAGCCCTTGGCCGTGTCGACCAGGTAGCCGATCTGGCCGCCCAGCTGAGCGTTGGACCGAGGCTTCTGGACCTTGGGGAACTCGGGGTACTTGTCCCGCTCCGCCGCCGTCAGGTGCTTGTCCTTGACCATCTCCTCCAGGATCCACCTCCAGCGCTCCGTGACACGCTTGGTGTTCGCCTGTGCCGTGGCCGCCGGGTCGTACGCCGTGTTTCCGGCCGGGTCGTAGTATGTGGCGCCCTTGAGGAGCGCGGCGAGAAACGCGCACTCGCTCGCGTTGAGTTCCTCCGCGTCCTTGCCGAAGTAGGTGCGGGCCGCCGCCTGGAGGCCGTAGGCGCCACGGCCGAAGTAGGCCGTGTTCAGGTAGCCCCGCATGATCTCTTCCTTCTCGACGGAGGCACCCACCTTGACCGAGATGAAGAGTTCCTTGACCTTCCGCGACAGGGTCTGCGACTGGTCGTCGAGCATGGCGTTCTTCACGTACTGCTGGGTGATGGTCGAACCACCCTGCGTCTGACCGCCCTTGGCCATGTTGACGACGGCGCGGGCGATACCCATCGGGTCGACGCCGCTGTCGGTCTCGAACGTCTTGTTCTCGGCCGACATGACGGCGTAGCGCATCTCCTTGGGGATCTTCTCGTACGCGATGATCTGGCGGTTGACCTCACCACCCGTCGCGACCATCTGGGAGCCGTCGGACCAGTAGTAGACGTTGTTCTGCGCCGTCGCGGCCTGGGCCGGGTCGGGGACGGCCACGACCGCGTAGCCGATACCGGCCGCCGCCACCAGGCATCCGAAGAACCCGATGAACAGCCCCGTCACCTGACGCCACGAGGGCACCCATCGCATGGCCCCGTACTTGCCGGCGCGTGGATAGTCGATGAAGCGCTGCTTGCCGGGTGGAGCGGCGCGTCCGCGGCCACGACCGGGACCACGCCCTGCGGGCTCGGCCGCTCTACGGCGGCCGCCGACAGTGCCAGTGCTTCTCTGCGCCGCCCGTCGAGCCGCAGCACGGCCCTCGTACGGGGTCTCCTCACCTCCCGGCCCATAGGTGTCGGAAAGTGACCCGGTGGCGCCCCGCGGTGCCGCGCGGCGGCCGGAGGACGCCGACTGGCCGCGTCGGGCCGCGGCACGTCCGCCTCCCTGCGGCTGCGGCGGTTTGCGACGGTGCTCGCTCATCGAACGACTACTCCTCGGGCAGGCGCACCTTTGCGCGCCTGGAAACGGCGGCTGGTTTCCGGTCCCCCCGAAGTACGGATGCGGTCGTGTTGGCATTCATCCGTACCGCACCTAGGACGACGGCGTGCTCAAACGTCACTCGGTTCCCAGTGGTGTGCATGCCGCACAGACTACGCACCGCCAAAACCCACTGAGTACCGAACTTCATCCCAAAACAGGCAACTTGCATCCTACGAATCGGTGATGTGATCCCGTTCACCGCACCCCCACTTGTCGCATTCGGAGGGGCGTTCTATCGTCGGGATATATCGAGTCGATACATCGGCTCGGCATATACGCGTGTCGGAAGGCCAGCGGCGAAGAGGAGGCGACATGAGCCGGCGCTCCGGGATACTCGAGTTCGCCGTCCTCGGTCTGCTCCGCGAAGCCCCGATGCACGGCTATGAGCTGCGTAAACGGCTCAACACGTCGCTGGGTGTGTTCCGCGCGTTCAGCTACGGAACGCTCTACCCCTGTCTCAAGACGCTGGTCGCCAACGGCTGGTTGATCGAGGAATCGGGTGGTACCCAGGACGACGCTCCCGCCGCCCCGCTCACGGGTCGCCGCGCCAAGATCGTCTACCGGTTGACGGCGGAAGGTAAGGAGCACTTCGAGGAACTGCTCTCGCAGACGGGCCCCGACGCGTACGAGGACGAGCACTTCGCCGCTCGCTTCGCCTTCTTCGGGCAGACCTCCCGTGATGTGCGCATGCGCGTCCTGGAGGGCCGCCGAAGCCGTCTGGAAGAACGGCTGGAGAAGATGCGCGCCTCGCTGGCGCGCACTCGGGAGCGCCTCGACGACTACACGCTTGAGCTCCAGCGCCACGGGATGGAGTCCGTGGAGCGCGAAGTGCGCTGGCTGAACGAGCTCATCGAAAGCGAGCGGGCGGGCCGGGACCTGAAGGGCCCCGCCCATGGAGAACCCGCTCGCGACACCACAGAGGGAGCGCCGGGCGCCCTGCCCCGGTCCGAGGACACCCCTCGGCCGGATGCGCCCGGCGACACCGCCACGTGAGGTCCCTGCCAGGACCTCACTCGTACACACAGGGAGCAACCGGAATGGGTTCGGTTCGCGTAGCCATCGTCGGCGTGGGCAACTGCGCCGCGTCGCTGGTGCAGGGAGTCGAGTACTACAAGGACGCCGACCCGGCGTCCAGGGTCCCGGGTCTCATGCACGTGCAGTTCGGTGACTACCACGTCCGTGACGTGGAGTTCGTCGCGGCCTTCGACGTCGACGCGAAGAAGGTCGGTCTCGACCTCGCGGACGCCATCGGCGCCTCCGAGAACAACACCATCAAGATCTGCGACGTACCGAGCACCGGCGTGACCGTCCAGCGCGGCCACACCCTCGACGGCCTCGGCAAGTACTACCGCGAGACCATCGAGGAGTCCGCCGAGGCCCCGGTCGACATCGTCCAGGTCCTCAAGGACAAGCAGGTCGACGTCCTCGTCTGCTACCTGCCCGTCGGTTCCGAGGACGCGGCGAAGTTCTACGCCCAGTGCGCCATCGACGCCAAGGTTGCCTTCGTCAACGCCCTTCCGGTCTTCATCGCCGGTACCAAGGCGTGGGCGGACAAGTTCACCGAGGCGGGCGTCCCGATCGTCGGCGACGACATCAAGTCGCAGGTCGGCGCGACCATCACCCACCGCGTCATGGCGAAGCTGTTCGAGGACCGCGGTGTCGTCCTGGACCGCACGATGCAGCTGAACGTCGGCGGCAACATGGACTTCAAGAACATGCTCGAGCGTGACCGCCTCGAGTCCAAGAAGATCTCCAAGACGCAGGCCGTCACCTCCCAGATCCCCGACCGGGAGCTCGGCGAGAAGAACGTCCACATCGGCCCGTCCGACTACGTCGCCTGGCTGGACGACCGCAAGTGGGCGTACGTCCGCCTCGAGGGCCGCGCCTTCGGTGACGTCCCGCTGAACCTGGAGTACAAGCTCGAGGTCTGGGACTCCCCGAACTCCGCCGGCGTCATCATCGACGCCCTGCGCGCCGCGAAGATCGCCAAGGACCGCGGCATCGGCGGCCCGATCCTGTCGGCGTCGTCGTACTTCATGAAGTCGCCGCCGGTCCAGTACTTCGACGACGAGGCCCGTGAGAACGTGGAGAAGTTCATCAAGGGCGAGGTCGAGCGCTAGGCAGGCCTGTCATCCGGCCTGTTGAGGGTCCCCGGGTCATACGCCCGGGGACCCTCCCCGTATGTGAGGCTGTGCGCCATGGCTGTCGTACGTGACCTGCGGGTACTCCTGCGTTTCCGGGACTTCCGGCGTCTGCTCGCCGTACGGCTGCTGTCCCAGGGAGCGGACGGCGTCTTTCAGGTCGCGCTCGCCACCTACGTCGTCTTCTCGCCCGAGAGGCAGACGTCAGCGGCCGCGATCGCCTCCGCCATGGCGGTCCTGCTCCTTCCGTACTCCCTCGTCGGGCCCTTCGCGGGCGTCCTGCTGGACCGTTGGCGGCGCCGTCAGGTCCTGCTGTACGGCAGTCTGCTGCGCGTCCTGCTGGCGTGCGTGACAGCCGCCCTCATCGTGAGCCACGTCGCCGACTGGCTCTTCTATGTCTCCGCGCTCTGCGTCACGGCGGTCAACCGCTTCGTCCTGGCCGGACTCTCGGCCGCGCTGCCCCGCGTGGTGGATGACGACCGTCTGGTGATCGCCAACTCGCTGTCCCCGACGGCCGGAACGCTGGCTGCGACCGCGGGCGGCGGACTCGCCTTCGTCGTACGGTTGGTGGGTTCGGACTCCGACGCCGCGGTGGTCCTCCTCGGCGCGGCCCTGTACTTGTGCGCGGCCCTCGCTTCGCTGCGCATAGCCCCAGAACTGCTCGGCCCGGACCCCGAGTTGGTGCAGCCACGGCTGGGCGCGGCCATCGTCGGCACGGCACGCGGCCTGGTCGCGGGCGTACGGCATCTCGCCGAGACGGGACGACGGGCCACGGCCTGGGCGTTGGCGTCGATGACCCTGATGCGGTTCTGCTACGGCGCCCTGACGGTCATGGTGCTCATGCTCTGCCGGTACGCCTGGACACCAGCGACCTCCGGGGCGTCCGGCTCCGATGAGGGACTCGCCCTCCTCGGCCTCGCCGTGGCCATCTCGGGAGCGGGGTTCTTCGCTGCGGCAGTGATCACGCCCTGGGCTGCCGGACGGTTGGGTCCAGCCCTCTGGATCGTCACCTGTGCGGCGGCGGCCGCCGTGCTGGAACCCGCCCTCGGCCTGCCCTTCGAGAAAGTGCCGATACTGATCGCGGCCTTCGTCCTGGGCCTCGTCACCCAGGGAGCGAAGATCGCCACGGACACGATCGTCCAGACCTCGGTCGACGACGGTTACCGCGGCCGGGTTTTCTCTCTCTACGACGTCTTCTTCAACGTGGCTTTCGTCGGCGCCGCCGGAGTGGCCGCCCTGATGCTTCCTCCCGACGGCCGCTCGGCCGCTCTGGTGGTCACGGTGGCCGTGATCTACGGAGTCGCCGCTGCCGCCATGGCCCGCTTTGGACTGCCGAGGCAACGCTGAGCTGATGCGCGAGGGCCGATGTTTCACGTGAAACATCGCAGTGGAGCGTCAAACGGCGCGATGTTTCACGTGAAACATCGCGCAGCGCTGCCGCCCCATGGAGGCGGAGGGCCTGTCGTCACGAAACCTGCGGCACCTGGGCCCACCACTCCTTGAGTGCCGCCACCGCGTCGTCGTGTTCCATCGGCCCGTTTTCCAGCCGCAGCTCCAGCAGGAACTTGTACGCCTGCCCGATCACCGGGCCCGGGCCGACGCCCAGGATCTCCATGATCTGGTTGCCGTCGAGGTCCGGGCGGATGGCGTCCAGTTCCTCCTGCTCCTGAAGCTGAGCGATGCGCTCCTCCAGACCGTCATACGCACGGGAGAGAGCGTTCGCCTTGCGTTTGTTGCGCGTGGTGCAGTCGGAGCGGGTCAACTTGTGGAGCCGGTCGAGAAGCGGTCCTGCATCGCGCACATAGCGGCGGACGGCGGAGTCCGTCCACTCCCCGGTGCCGTACCCGTGGAAGCGCAGGTGAAGTTCGACCAGGCGCGAGACGTCCTTGACCAGATCGTTCGAGTACTTGAGGGCCGTCATGCGCTTCTTGGTCATCTTGGCGCCCACCACCTCGTGGTGGTGGAAGGAGACCCGGCAGTCCTTCTCGAAACGACGCGTACGCGGCTTGCCGATGTCGTGGAGCAGTGCGGCAAGGCGGAGCGTGAGGTCGGGTCCGCTGTCCTCCAGCGCGATCGCCTGCTCCAGGACGATCAGCGTGTGGTCGTACACGTCCTTGTGCCGGTGGTGCTCGTCGCGCTCCAGCCGCAGCGCCGGCAGTTCGGGCAGGACGTGCCCGGCGAGGCCGGTGTCGACCAGCAGGGTCAGGCCCTCACGGGGGTGAGCGGACAGGATCAGCTTGTTCAGCTCGTCCCGTACCCGCTCCCCCGAGACAATCTCGAGGCGTCCCGCCATGTCGGTCATCGCCGAGACGACCTCGGGGGCCACCTCGAAGTCGAGCTGCGCGGCGAAACGCGCGGCCCGCATCATGCGCAGCGGGTCGTCGGAGAAGGACTCCTCAGGAGTGCCGGGGGTCCGCAGCACGCGCGCGGCGAGATCTTCCAGCCCGCCGTGCGGATCGATGAACTCTTTCTCCGGGAGCGCCACCGCCATCGCGTTCACGGTGAAGTCACGCCGTACGAGATCCTCCTCGATCGAGTCGCCGTACGACACCTCCGGCTTGCGCGAGGTCCGGTCGTACGCTTCGGATCGGTAGGTCGTGACCTCGATCTGGTAACCGTCCTTCTGTGCCCCCACCGTGCCGAAGGCGATACCGACCTCCCAGACGGCGTCGGCCCAGGGGCGCACAATCTTCAGTACGTCCTCGGGGCGGGCGTCCGTCGTGAAGTCCAAGTCGTTGCCGAGCCGACCGAGCAGCGCGTCCCTGACCGAACCGCCGACCAGGGCGAGCGAGAACCCGGCCTCCTGGAAGCGGCGGGCGAGGTCGTCGGCGACAGGGAACACCCGCAACAGTTCACTCACCGCGCGGCGCTGCACCTGGCTCAGGGCACTGGGGTCTTCGTTGGCGTTGGGCACAACAGAAAAGGGTACGTGGCCCCGATGGCAGCGGTCGCCTCCATTGAATGTGCACAAGGGCTTCGTGCAGATACCCCCGTCGCCGACACCCTTAATACGTGCACATACAGGGACAGCACGGGCTCGTCCCCCGATCTTGTGGGCCGGACGGCGGCACTTCCCCTCGGCGCGCATCGTTACCATGCGTGGACGCACATTCCGACGACCACTGACGACGACGAGGGACGGGCGAGCGCGTGGCCGAGGCGGCAGACTTCCAGGGGACAAGTGCCTCACCTGCCCGCCGGTGGCTGCAGCGCACCGGAGCACTGTTCGCCGGGGCGCCTCTGCTGGCGGGTCTGCTCCAGCTGCCCACGGCCACGGACGCCCGGGCGGCGCAGCAGGCATCTCTGGCCGCCGCCACAGGGGCGAACACCGTAGAGGTCTCCCTGGACTCGCTCAGCCCCAGCGTCCCCACCGACGGCGACACGATCACGGTCTCCGGCACGGTCACGAACAAGGGCAAGCAGACGATCACGTCGGCTCATGTGGGCCTGCGCGTGGGCTCGGCGCCCATGACGGGCCGTTCGGCCATCGACGACGCCGCCAAGCGCACCGGTTTCGACCAATTCGTCGACGGGACGGAGGTCGGCGGCAAGTACGTGGAGAAGTTCTCCGAACTCTCCTCCGGTGTGGCCCAGCCCTTCACCATCTCGGTGCCCGTCAAGGAGCTGGACCTCGGCGCGGACGGTATCTACCAGCTCGGCGTCTCGCTCTCGGGCCGGACCTCCGCCTCCTCGTACGACCAGGTCCTCGGCATGCAGCGCACGTTCCTGCCGTGGCAGCCCGACGAGGCGGACACGAAGACGAAGACGACGTACCTCTGGCCGCTGATCTCCACCAGCCACCTCACCGCCGAGACCGGCCCCGGAGAGCAACAGACGCCCACCTTCCTGAACGACGACCTGGCCAAGGAGATCTCCGCCGGCGGCCGCCTGGAACAGATGCTGACGCTGGGCAAGGACCTCGACGTCACCTGGGTGATCGATCCGGATCTGCTGGCGTCGGTCGTCGCGATGACAGAGAGCTACAGCGTCCGGAGCGGAAACTCCACCGTCGCGGGCAAGAACCAGGCCGTCGCCAAGGAGTGGCTGGCCGAACTGGAGACGGCGGTCCAGGGTGAGGAAGTGATCGCCCTTCCGTTCGCCGACCCGGATCTGGCGTCGCTGGCACGCAACGGCAAGACGGTCACCGGCTCCCTGAGCCGTCTGAAGGACGCCACCGACGTCGCCGCGGACACCGTCAGGAACGTCCTCCGGGTGGAGCCGAACACGGAATTCGCCTGGCCAGTGAACGGCGCCGTCGACCCGTCGATCGTCAAGGTCGCCATCTCCGCGGGCGCCGACAAGGTGATCGCCCGCAGCGACAGCCTGCAGGAGAGCAGCCGCCTGTCCTACACGCCCAGCGCGGCGCGTCCCATCGGTGGCGGCACCACGGCCGTCGTGGCGGACGCCCGGCTGTCCACGGCGTTCCAGGGCGACATGACGAAGGCCGAGAGCTCCACGCTGGCCGTGCAGAGGTTCCTCGCCCAGAGCCTGATGACGGACCTCCAGAACAACAAGCAGCGCAGCATCGTGATCGCCCCGCAGCGCATGCCGTCGGTGAGCCAGGCACAGACGATGGCGCAGGCATTGACGGCGCTCCAGGGAGGAACCTGGTCACAGCCCCAGGAGCTGTCCGCGGCCGCCGACGCGAAGCCTGACCCGGACGCCAGCACCAAGATCCCGTCCGCCGCGGCGTACCCCAAGTCGCTGCGCAAGCAGGCGCTGCCGAAGTCGGCGTTCGAGGAGATCCGGACCACACAGAGCGACCTCGACCGCTTCAAGGTGATCCTCACCGACCAGTCCCGTGTGGTCACGCCCTTCGGCCGGACCATGGACCGGGAGATGTCCACGTCCTGGCGGGGCCGCGGCGCGGAGGCAAAGGCATACCGCGGCGACGTGGAGACGTATCTCGGCACGCTCACCAGCCAGGTCCGGCTCATCGAGAAGTCCGAGACGAAGCTCTCGGGCCGCAGTGCCACGATCCCGGTGACCGTGCAGAACAACCTGGTGCAGGGCGTCGACAATCTGACGCTGCGCCTCATGTCCGAAGCCCCGAAGCGCCTGAAGATCGGCGACGAGGCCTTCGACGAGCAGTCCGTCGACATCTCGGGCGGGCACAGCGAGTCGGTGAAATTCACCACCAACGCCGAGGCCAACGGCCCGGTCACCGTCGTCGCCCAGCTCTACACGGAGGACGGTGACAAGTACGGGGGCGAGGTCCGTTTCACGGTGAACGTCACCGAGATCACACCCACGGTGATGCTGGTCATCGCCGGTGGCGTCCTGCTCCTCGTACTCGCCGGGTTCCGGATGTACACGCAGCGCAAGCGTGCCGCCGCCCGGCTGGAGGCGGAGGGATCCTCCACCGACGACAACTCGTCGGAAGACATCTCGCCGGACGAGGACTCGAACGCCGAGGCAGCCTCAGTCGTACACACTGCCGAGGAGGAGTCCCCGGTCGAGTACGGGGCAAACGAGCCGGAGCACCCGAGTGACCCGGCACCGGACACCGCACCGGAAAGCGCCGACCCGTCCGGCACGGGTGAGAGAGTGGACCGTTGAGCGATTGTCGCGGCCGGTGGGCCCGGGGACGATGAGGTGGGGTAACCATGAACGCGCCGTACGACGGTGACCGCGGCCAGGGCGCGGCCGATTCGGGCTACCCCGACGGCCCGCTGCCCGGGCCGGGCCAGGTACCGCCGCAGCCCCCCGCGGACATGTACCTCCAGGACGCCTACGACCAGGACCCCTACCGCGCGCAGGACCTGGCCGCCCAGGACCCGGTGGCCGAGGCGCTCTACGACCGTGCCGCCCACCCGCCACCGCCTCCGGGCACCTACCAGCCTCAGCAGCCCCTGTACGCCCAGCCGGCGGCGTCGCAGTACGCCCCCGACCCGCGCGTGTGGGCGCAGACGCCGGCGCCGGAGCCGGAGGGGCCGACGCGGCATCTGCCGTACGGCGACGACGCCCGCCCGACCCAGTTCGTGGGCGTGGACGATCTGGTCACCCAGGCCGGGGAGGAGCGCCACGAGCCGGACGCGTTCGCTCACCTCTTCCGGGACCAGCAGCAGAGCGGTCACCCGCCGATGGGGCAGCCGTCCGTGCCCAACCCGACGCCCGCCCCAGCGCCGGGCCCGGGACGCCCGGCGCACGAGGAGTCCATTCCGGCCCCCGCTGCCACGCCCGTGCCTGCCCCGAAGAAGGGTGGGCGGGCCTCGGGACTGCTGAAGTCCAGCGCCGTCATGGCGGCCGGCACCATGGTCTCGCGCCTCACCGGCTTCATCCGGTCGGCGATGATCGTCTCGGCGTTGGGCCTCGCCCTGCTCGGTGAGTCCTTCCAGGTGGCCTACCAGCTGCCGACGATGATCTACATCCTGACCGTCGGCGGTGGTCTCAACTCCGTCTTCGTGCCGCAGCTCGTGCGCGCCATGAAGGAGGACGACGACGGCGGAGAGGCGTACGCGAACCGGCTCCTGACTTTGGTCATGGTGGTCCTGGGCGTGCTCACCGCGCTCGCCATGTTGGCGGCACCGCTCCTCGTCCGCGCGCTGTCGACCCCTCTCGCCACGGACGCCGACGCCAACGACGTCGCCGTCACCTTCACGCGGTACTTCCTGCCCTCGATCTTCTTCATGGGCATCCACGTGGTGATGGGTCAGATCCTCAACGCCCGTGGCCGGTTCGGCGCGATGATGTGGACCCCGGTCCTGAACAACATCGTCATCATCGTCACCCTCGGCGCTTTCCTCTGGGTCTACGGCAGTGCGGCCGACTCGAAAATGCAGGTCAGCAACATCCCGCCCGAGGGCCTGCGGCTGCTCGGCATCGGCATCCTCCTGGGCCTCGTGGTCCAGGCCCTGGCCATGGTCCCGTACCTGCGGGAGACCGGATTCCGGCTGCGGCTGCGCTTCGACTGGAAGGGGCACGGTCTCGGCAAGGCCGCGATGCTCGCCAAGTGGACGATCCTGTTCGTGCTCGCCAACCAGGCGGGCGCCCTCGTCGTCACCCAGCTGGCGACCGCGGCGGTCACGGAGACGAAGATCTCCGGCACCGGTTTCAGCGCTTACGCCAACGCCCAGCTCATCTGGGGCCTGCCACAGGCCATCATCACCGTCTCGCTCATGGCCGCCCTCCTGCCGCGCATCTCGCGCTCGGCCGCCGAGGACGACGCGGGCGCCGTTCGTGACGACATCTCACAGGGCTTGCGCACCACGGCGGTCGCCATCGTGCCGATCGCCTTCGGCTTCGTCGCACTCGGCATCCCGATGTGCACACTGATCTTCGGTTCCTCCGGCATCGGCGCCGCCACGAACATGGGCTTCATGCTGATGGCCTTCGGTCTCGGCCTGATCCCGTACTCCGTTCAGTACGTCGTCCTGCGCGCCTTCTACGCCTACGAGGACACGCGGACCCCGTTCTACAACACGGTCATCGTGGCCGCCGTCAACGCGAGCGCCTCGGCGGTCTGCTTCTTCGTGATCCCGGCCCGCTGGGCCGTGGTCGGCATGGCCACCTCGTACGGTCTGGCGTACATGATCGGTGTCGGCGTCGCCTGGAGGCGGCTGCGCAAGCGGCTGGGTGGTGACCTGGATGGGGCGAGGGTCCTGCGGACGTACGCGCGGCTGTGCATCGCCTCGTTGCCCGCGGCGCTGCTCAGCGGTGCGGCCTGCTACGGAATCAGCAAGTCTTTGGGACAGGGCGTCGGTGGCTCGATGCTCGCACTCGTCGGAGGAGGAATCGTTCTGCTCGGTGTCTTCTATGTCGCCGCGCGGCGCATGCGCATCGAGGAACTCAACTCGATGGTCGGCATGGTCCGCGGGCGGCTGGGGCGCTGAGGCGGGGGTACGCGCACAACCATCGTCCGCCGCCGCGTGTCGCTCATAGCGGCGGACTGTGGGCACAATTGGCTTTGGCGTCGCAGAGCGCGCAACGGATGGGGAGGCAGGAACGACGGTGGCGGAACGGAGCACGGCTGCCGTCGACGTGGCAGACAACAGCGGCGACAAGTCGCTGACCGCGCAGGCGGACCAGTCCACGGCCGACGGGGAGGCCCAGAACCGGGAGCGGGACACGGAAAGCTCGGCGAGTGAAGAGGCACAGGGGAGCGGCGGTACCGAGAGCCCTTCCCAGACAACACCGCCCGAACTGCACAGCGGCCACAAGCTCGCCAGGCGCTACCGCCTCGAAGAGTGCGTCACCCGTCTGGACGGTTTCAGCAGTTGGCGTGCCGTGGACGAGAAACTGCGTCGCGCCGTCGGGGTGCACGTACTGCCCGCCGACCACTCGCGCGCCCGTACCGTGCTGGCGGCGGCACGTTCCTCGGCGCTGCTGGGCGATCCCCGCTTCGTCCAAGTGCTGGACGCGGTCGAGGAGAACGACCTCGTGTACGTGGTGCACGAGTGGCTTCCCGACGCCACGGAACTGACGGCGCTCCTGGCCTCCGGCTCGCTGGAACCGCATGACGCGTACCAGATGGTCACCCAGGTCTCCCATGCGATGGCCGCCGCGCACCGCGAGGGGCTTTCCCATCTGCGGCTCAACCCGAGCGCCGTGCTGCGCTCCGCCTCCGGGCAGTGGCGCATCCGCGGTCTCGCCGTGAACGCCGCGCTGCGCGGCATCGGTTCGGACACCCCGCAACGCACGGACACGGAGGCGATCGGCGCGCTCCTCTACGCCGCGCTCACCCAGCGCTGGCCGTACGAGAACGACGCGCACGGTCTCTCCGGGCTACCCAAGGGCGTGGGGCTCATCGCCCCCGACCAGGTACGGGCGGGCGTCCACCGTGGCCTGTCGGAGCTCGCCATGCGCGCGCTCGCCAATGACGGCGCCACCGCATCACGCCACGAGTCTCCGTGCACGACGCCGGAGGAACTGGTGAAGGCGATCGGTGAGATGCCCCGCATCCGTCCGCCGGAGCCCGCGTTCACCGCCCCGCCCGACTACCAGCGCACGTCGTACCAGCAGGGGACGTACGGCCGTCAGACGCAGCACCCGGGCGTCACACAGCCGCTGCCGACCCCGCCGCCCCCGCTGCAGAGCCGGACCGGCAAGGCCCTCAAGTGGGCAGTGTCGGCGCTGCTCATCGCCGCGCTCGGCCTTGGCAGCTGGCAGCTGGCCGACGCGCTCATGCAACGCAGTGAGCAGTCCGGTGACACGGACACGAGTCAGACGACGGACGACAACGACAAGGGCACCAACACCGCCAAGCCGGTCACGACGCTCAGCATCCAGGACGCCGCGGAGTACTACCCGGACGGGAAGCCGCAGCACGCGAACGACGCGGATCTGACGTACGACAAGGACACATCGACGTACTGGCGGACCTACTCCTACACCGACGGCCCCACGCTGGCACCGTTCAAGCAGGGCGTCGGGATCGTCTACGACCTCGGGTCGGCCCAGGAGGTGTCCGCGGCGTCGATAGGGCTCTACTACGCCGGCGACCGCACGACGGCCACGCTGTACGCGGCCGACTCCCTGTCGTCGTCCGCCCCGCTCAGCTCCATGTCCAAGATCGCGACGAACACGACCAGCGGGACGAGCCTGAAGATCTCCGCCAAGAAGCCGGTGAAGACCCGGTACGTTCTCGTCTGGCTCACCGAGGTGCCCCAGGCGGCCGGTGACCAGTTCAGTGACTCCGGCTACAAGCAGGCGATCACCGACGTGAAGTTCACGGGCTGAGAGCTCACCGGAGGGAGGGGAGGTCCGATGGCGCACGGCGCTGATCACAGCGGAGTAAACGATCAGGATCTCCTCGCCCGCCATGTCGAGGGCGATCCCGACGCTTTCGGTGAACTCGTACGACGCCACCGGGACCGGCTGTGGGCGGTGGCCCTGCGGACGTTGAGGGACCGCGAGGAGGCCGCCGACGCCGTCCAGGACGCGCTGGTCTCCGCCTATCGGGCCGCGCATACATTTCGTGGCCAGTCGGCCGTCACGACCTGGCTGCACCGCATCACGGTGAACGCCTGTCTGGACCGCGCCCGCAAAGCTGCCTCCCGCAAGACGTCGCCCGTCGACGACACCGAGCGCCTGGAGCAGCTCCTGGAGCCGCACGAGTCGGCATCCGCTCCGGCCGAGCGGAACGATCTGCACCGTCAGCTGCTGGATGCCCTGAGCACCCTGCCGCAGGACCAGCGGGCCGCGCTCATCCTGGTCGATATGCAGGGCTACCCGGTGGCGGAGGCCGCGCGGATCCTCGACGTGCCGACCGGCACCGTCAAGAGTCGCTGTGCCCGTGGCAGAGCCAGACTTCTGCCGCTTCTGGCCCATCTCCGCTCGGATGGAGGGGGTGACGGCGGTGAAAAATCGAGGCATGGAAGGAACCGGACGCAGGGGACATCCGTCCCACCCGCAGCGGGACCACATGATGCAGGGCCAAGCGATTCAGCTGCTGTGAAGGGCGGAGGTGGACGCGCGTGACATCCACGACCGACGCGGCCGGGCACCCGGAAGTCGCGGAGATCTCCGACCTCACCGAAGGTCTGCTCCCGCCGACCCGTACTGCGGATGTGCGCCGCCACCTGGACGAGTGCCCGCTCTGCGCAGACGTCTACGCCTCGCTGGAGGAGATCCGCGGCCTGCTCGGCACCCTGCCGGGCCCTGTGCGTATGCCCGACGACGTGGCGGGGCGCATCGATGCCGCCCTCGCCGCCGAAGCCCTCCTGAACTCCACGGCATCCGGATCCGAGATCAACGACGTTCCCGCAGACTCCGAGATCAACGACGTTCCCGCAGACTCCGAGACCAAGGACGTTCCCGCGACGCTCAGCCCCTCCGGTCCGGCATCGACCGCAGACGACAGCGTGCGTGTTTCACGTGAAACATCGCCCGCAGCGGATCGCCCGGTCGGCCACTCGCGCGCCTCCACCGGCCCGGGCCGAACGAGTCAGAAGCGCCGCAACCGCCGCAGGACGGTTCTCGGTGCCGTCTTCGCGGTGGCCACGCTGGGCCTCAGCGCGCTTCTGGTCCAGTCGATGAACGACAACGGCTCCGGCAACGACCCCACGACAGCAGCGCAGAGCGCGGCCTCCGACTCCTTCTCCGGAATCAAGCTGGAGAAGCAAGTAGAGGATCTCCTGGACGAGTCCCAGGGCCAGACCTCACCCGGCGAGGATTCCCTCGGAGTCAAAGGGACGCCGGAGTCTCAGGAGAAGAGCACGAACTCAGTCCTCAAGACCGCCGTGCCCGACTGCATCGCAAAGGGCATCGGCGACACCACGGGCGCGATCGCTTCCAAGTCGGGCACCTACCGGGGAGCGCAGGCGTATCTCGTGCTGCTGCCCGACCGCTCCGACGACACACGCGTCACCGTGTACATCGTCGACGCCTCCTGCATGGACAAAGCTTCGGAGCCTGCCGGTGAGGTTCTGCTGAAGCGGTCCTACGCCGGTCGCTGAGTCCCGTCTCTCGCGTTCCGTCGCCCCTGGCATCCCTGTGCGGTCCCTCATCTCCGTGTGCCCGGACACACCGGGAATGCACGCCCCTTAGGATCCGTTGGGTGGGGTGAGAGTTCCGAGAGCAGCTCCCACCGGCAGTACGCAGCAGTCTCCAGAGACGAGGAATCAAGCCGTGAGCGACGTCCGTAACGTGATCATCATCGGCTCCGGGCCCGCCGGCTACACGGCAGCGCTCTACACCGCGCGCGCGTCGCTGAAGCCGCTGGTGTTCGAAGGGGCTGTCACCGCAGGCGGCGCCCTCATGAACACCACTGAGGTGGAGAATTTCCCCGGCTTCCGTGACGGGATCATGGGACCCGACCTCATGGACAACATGCGGGCCCAGGCCGAGCGCTTCGGCGCCGAGCTCGTTCCGGACGACGTCGTCGCCGTCGACCTGAGCGGCGAGATCAAGACCGTCACGGACACCGCGGGCACCGTGCACCGTGCCAAGGCCGTCATCGTCACCACAGGCTCCCAGCACCGCAAGCTCGGGCTGCCCAACGAGGACGCTCTCTCGGGCCGCGGTGTCTCCTGGTGCGCCACCTGTGACGGGTTCTTCTTCAAGGACCAGGACATCGCCGTGATCGGCGGCGGTGACACCGCCATGGAGGAGGCCACCTTCCTCTCCCGGTTCGCCAAGTCCGTCACCGTCGTCCACCGCCGTGACACCCTGCGCGCCTCCAAGGCGATGCAGGAGCGCGCGTTCGCCGACCCGAAGATCTCCTTCATCTGGGACAGCGAGGTCGCCGAGGTCCAGGGCGACCAGAAGCTCGCCGGGCTGAAGCTGCGCAACGTCAAGACGGGCGAGACGTCCGACCTGCCGGTGACGGGTCTGTTCATCGCGATCGGCCATGACCCGCGCACGGAACTCTTCAAGGGTCAGCTCGAGCTGGACGACGAGGGCTACCTGAAGGTGGCCACCCCGTCGACCCGCACGAATCTGACCGGTGTCTTCGGCGCCGGGGACGTCGTCGACCACACGTACCGCCAGGCGATCACCGCAGCCGGCACCGGCTGCTCCGCCGCCCTCGACGCCGAGCGCTATCTCGCCGCCCTCGCGGACGGCGAGCAGGCCCCCGAGCCCGAGAAGACCACCGTCTGACCCTCATCCGCCCCACCGCACCAATCAGTTAGGAGCCCTCTGTGGCCGGCACCCTGAAGAACGTGACCGACGACTCCTTCGAGCAGGACGTTCTCAAGAACGACAAGCCCGTCCTGGTGGACTTCTGGGCCGCATGGTGCGGTCCGTGCCGCCAGATCGCGCCGTCCCTCGAAGCGATCGCCCAGGAGTACGGCGACAAGATCGAGATCGTCAAGCTCAACATCGACGAGAACCCGGCCACCGCTGCCAAGTACGGGGTCATGTCAATCCCGACCCTGAACGTCTACCAGGGCGGCGAGGTCGCCAAGACCATCGTCGGCGCCAAGCCGAAGGCCGCAATCGTGCGCGACCTCGAGGACTTCATCGCTGAGTGATGTTTCACGTGAAACATGAATGGGTCGGCCCTCCTGGGTCGGCCCATTCGCTTTAGAGCGGCCGCAGCGCCGGTTCCTTCTGCACAGCTCCCAGGAGCCGGTCGAGCGCCAACTCGACGTCCTCCTTCCAGGAGAGCGTCGTCCGCAGCTCCAACCGCAGCCGCGGATACATGGGATGAGGGCGGACCGTCTTGAATCCCACAGCCGTCAGATGATCGGCGGGCAGGACACACGCCGGTTCCTTCCAGCGAGCGTCGCCAAAGGCCTCGATCGCCTTGAAGCCCCGCCGCAGCAGGTCCTTGGCAACCGTCTGGACCATCACACGGCCGAGGCCCTGGCCCTGATAGCCCTGCATGATGAAGGCAGTCATCAGCTGGACCGCGTCGGGGGACACCGGGCTCGTGGGGAACGCCATGGAGCGGGGCACATAGGCCGGAGGCGCGTAGAGCACGAAGCCCACCGGCACCTCGTCCACGTAGACGACTCGGCCGCAGGACCCCCAGTCCAGCAGAACGGCGGAGATCCACGCTTCCTTCTCCAGTGCGGGAGTGCCGGCCTTTACCGCGGCCTCGCCGCTGACTGGGTCCAGCTCCCAGAAGACACACGAGCGACAGCGCTTGGGAAGGTCCTGAAGGTTGTCCAGCGTGAGCGGTACGAGCCGACGCCCCATGAAGGCTGTTCCTCGCTTCCTTCGCCCGCGGCGTCGCGAGCGGCTGTCAGAGCGCTTCGCTCCCTGAGCAGGCTGCCGACGAACCCGCCGAGCGCGCCCAGTCCCAGGCCCGCGGTCACCAGACCGGAACGGCTCACGGTTCGCATTGCCCCGCCTCCTATTGAAGGTGCCGTCAGGTGGATGCGCCATCCCGAACGCATCGTATCCACGATGTGATTGCCTAGATACCGCCTGAAAGCAAAGAGCGGGCTGTGTCCGGTATACATCGGACACAGCCCGCTCGGGCGGTCGACCAGCCGAAGGCTGTCCTGCCATTCGAAGATTCAGTCCTCCGAATCCTCCGAGTCGTCGTCCAGGAGACTCCTCTGGAGAGCGAGCTTCTCGCCCGGAGCGAGCGTGCTCAGAATCCGCTCAAGGTCTTCCGTGGAGGCGAACTCCACGGTGATCTTGCCCTTCTTCTGGCCAAGATCGATCTTCACCCGCGTCTCGAAGCGATCCGAGAGCCGGGTGGCGAGCTCGCCCAGCGCCGGAGAGGGCACTGAGCCGGCCCGTGGCCCCTTGGCCCTCGCGGTGGTCTTGGGCCGCGAGCCCATGAGCGTGACGATCTCTTCGACGGCGCGGACCGAGAGGCCCTCGGCCACAATCCGGTGAGCCAGCTTGTCCTGCTCCTCCGAGTCCTCGACGGAGAGCAGCGCCCGAGCGTGCCCAGCCGAGAGGACACCGGCGGCCACACGGCGCTGAACCGCGGCTGAGAGCTTCAGCAGACGCAGAGTGTTGGAGACCTGCGGGCGGGATCGGCCAATGCGGTCCGCCAACTGGTCGTGTGTGCAGTTGAAGTCCTTGAGCAACTGGTCGTAGGCGAACGCCTCTTCCAGCGGGTTCAGCTGGGCACGGTGCAGGTTCTCCAGAAGCGCGTCCAGAAGAAGCTTCTCGTCGTCCGTGGCCCGCACGATCGCCGGGATCGCCTCCAGCTCGGCCTCGTGGCAGGCTCGCCAGCGCCGCTCACCCATGATGAGCTCATAGCGAGCCGGGCCCACCTGCCGTACGACGATGGGCTGGAGAAGGCCGACCTCCTTGATGGAGGTGACGAGTTCCTGGAGAAGGTCCTCGTCGAACACCTCGCGCGGCTGGCGTGGGTTCGGGGTGATGGAGTCGAGGGGCAGCTCGGCAAAGTAGGCGCCGATGGGTGCCGCAGGTGACTCCACCGCGCTGTTCGTCGGCAGCTCCTCTGTTTCACGTGAAACAGGCGGGAGGGTAGCCACCTTCGAGGCCGCCAGTCCACGCTCGGGGGTGAAGACCGATGCCGCCGCCGGTGGTGTGGACGCGGGTGCTCCCGCTGCCGGAGACTCCTTCTCTCCTGTCGAGGCTGCTGGGATCAGTGCGGCGAGACCACGGCCCAACCCCCTCCGTCGATCGCTCACTGGATCCCCTCCACCACACTCGGATTGTTCTGAGCACCGATATGGGCGTGCGTCGGGTCGTACCCTACGCCCACACCCTTCAGTGCGATTTCTCGTGCCGCCTCAAGGTAGGAGAGGGCACCGCTCGATCCTGGATCGTAAGTCAGTACCGTCTGCCCGTAGCTCGGCGCCTCGGAGATACGGACCGAGCGGGGAATGCTCGTCCGCAGTACCTCGTCGCCGAAGTGGGTGCGCACCTCTTCGGCGACCTGGGACGCCAGACGCGTCCGGCCGTCGTACATGGTGAGCAGAATGGTCGACACATGGAGGACGGGGTTGAGGTGCCCCCGCACCAGGTCGACATTGCGGAGCAGCTGTCCGAGGCCCTCCAGTGCGTAGTACTCGCACTGGATCGGGATGAGGACTTCCTGGCCGGCGACCAACGCATTGACCGTCAGCAGGCCGAGCGAGGGCGGGCAGTCGATGAGGACGTAGTCCAAGGGCTGCTCGTACGCCTGAATCGCCCGCTGCAGTCGGCTCTCTCGGGCCACCAGGGACACCAGCTCGATCTCCGCACCGGCGAGATCGATCGTGGCAGGGGCACAGAAAAGTCCCTCGACATCGGGAACGGGCTGGACGACTTCCGCCAGCGGCTTGCTGTCGATCAGCACGTCATAGATGGACGGCACCTCGGCATGATGGTCGATCCCCAGCGCGGTGGACGCGTTGCCCTGAGGGTCAAGGTCGACCACTAGGACACGGGCGCCATGCAAGGCCAGCGAAGCGGCGAGATTGACCGTCGTCGTGGTCTTGCCCACCCCGCCCTTCTGGTTGGCGACCACCATGACCCGGGTCTGCTCGGGCCGCGGCAGACCCTCGCCTGCGCGGCCCAGAGCCTCTACCGCCAGTTGGGCAGCACGACCGATGGGAGTGTCGTCCATCGGGGGCGGTGTTTCACGTGAAACATCCTCCCCCATCGACTCGGTACGGGGACCGGGGACCGGATCGGTCATCGGTCCCGCGATGTTGGCGTCGGACCGCAAGGATTCACTCTCCTCGACTTCAGGCTCGCAATGAACAGAGCCTCCCATGTCTTCGGGGTCGTGAACCAGTGAGGCCTGGTGTTCTGTGGAGAAATCCACCTCTGTGGACAACTCCGTTACCTCTCCGAGTGACCCGAGAGGCTTCCGGTCGCGCGGTTCGGCCGCAGCGCGGCCACGGCCGATGATGCCGTGCAGCAATGAGCGACGTTTCACGTGAAACACGATGCCTAGCGGCACAGGTCACAACCGCGCGACACTCCGAGATGCGTAGGTTTGGAAGCTTGTGTGGAGTACGACTCGTCGTCAGGACGGATCAGCCAACGTCCAGATCAACGGCGCCGACGTGCCCGTCCCGTACGGGCCGCCTTGGCGCGCTTCGCTGCGAAGCGCACGCCGCCCGGGCTCTCCCCCACCTCCACGCGGACGACCGTGGACATCGGGTCCACGACACCCTCACCGACATGAAGGATGGATGTCTCCACCGCACCGAGCTTACTCAGAGCCGTGGCCGCGCTCTTCAACTCCTCCTCGGCGGTGTCGCCCTTGAGGGCCAGCATCTCTCCGTAGGGACGCAGCAGCGGAATGCCCCAGGTGGCCAGTCGGTCCAGCGGAGCCACGGCCCGTGCCGTCACCACATGGACCGGGTGCAGCGTCCCGAGTACCTCTTCGGCACGGCCACGGACGACGGTCACATGGTCGAGGCCCAGGAGCTCAACAACCTCGGTCAGGAAGTTGGTACGCCGCAGCAGGGGCTCCAGCAACGTGATCTTCAGGTCGTCCCGGACGAGGGCCAGCGGAATGCCGGGCAGTCCGGCACCCGAGCCGACATCGCAGACCGTCACCCCCTCGGGAACGACCTCGGAGAGCACCGCGCAGTTCAGCAGATGCCTCTCCCACAGGCGGGGCACTTCCCGCGGGCCGATGAGCCCTCGCTGCACCCCCGCTTCCGCCAGGAGTTCGGCGTAACGGACTGCGTCCGCGTAGCGATCACCGAATACATCGCGCGCCTGCTCGGGCGCAGGGGGAAGCTCCGCTGCCTCCGTCACCGGGACCGTCCTTCCGTACCGCAAAAGCGCACTGGGCGCTGACACCAGAACAACAGGCTGACAAAGTTACGGCCCCGCCTGCGGACAGACGGGGCCGGAGGAACGAACGTACCGAATCAGGCGGGAAGCACGACGACGAAGCGCTGCGGCTCCTCGCCCTCGGACTCGCTGCGCAGGCCCGCGCTCTTGACCGCGTCGTGCACGACCTTGCGCTCGAAGGGCGTCATCGGCTGCAGCTTCACCGGCTCGCCGGTGCTCTTGGCCTCGGCCGCGGCCTTGGCGCCCAGCTCCGAGAGCTCGGCACGCTTCTTGGCGCGGTAGCCGGCGATGTCCAGCATCAGACGGCTACGGTCGCCGGTCTCACGGTGCACGGCCAGACGCGTGAGCTCCTGAAGCGCCTCGAGCACCTCGCCGTCGCGGCCGACGAGCTTCTGCAGATCGCGGCTGCCCGTGTCGCTGATGATCGAGACAGAGGCACGGTCGGCCTCGACGTCCATGTCAATGTCGCCGTCGAGATCGGCGATGTCCAGCAGACCTTCGAGGTAGTCCGCCGCGATCTCACCCTCCTGCTCCAGGCGGGTGAGGGTGTCGCCACCCTCGGAGGAGGCGGCGGGGGTGGTGCCTTCCGTCACGGGATGGGCTCCTTCTTACTTCTTGGACGGGGACTTGGGGCGCTGCTGGCCCCTGCGCTGACCGGACTGCGCCTTGCTTCGGCCACCGGCGCCGGTCTTGGGCGCGGCCTTCTTGGCGGCGGCCGGCTTGGTGTCCTCCGGCTCGTCCGACTTGGTCAGTGAGGGCCCGGCCTTCGGCTCGGTGTCGTCGGCGGTCTTCGCACCGGACTGACGCTGGGCCTTGGTCTGACGCTTGGGCTGCTGGCGCTTGGGAGCGCCGGTCGGCGTACCGTCCTCGGCGATGGCGACGGCCGAGGCCTCGCTCTTGACGACGGTGCCGTCGGCCTGGGCCGCGAGGCCCTCCTTGCTCAGACCGGTGATGAACTTCCGCTCGTACTCGTTGCGGTCACGGCCCTTGGCGACGATCGCCTTGACTATGGCGCGCTCACTGCGGCTGCGGGTCTTGCCGTGCCGCGTGACGTGCTTGAAGAGGCGCTCCAGGTAAGCGGCCTGGGCCTTGGAACCCGGGGTCGGGTTGTTGTGGATGACGTACATCTGCTGGCCCATGGTCCACACGTTGGTGGTCAGCCAGTAGACGAGGACACCGACCGGGAAGTTGATGCCGAAGACGGCGAACATGATCGGGAAGATGTACATCAGCATCTTCTGCTGCTGCATGAACGGCGTCTTCACCGTGGTGTCGACGTTCTTCGTCATCAGCTGACGCTGCGTGTAGAACTGCGACAGCGACATCAGGACGATCATGACCGCGGTGACGATGCGGACGGTGGTGATCGAGGCGTCGAGCGCCGAGGCCTCCGCCGCGGTGTCCGTGAACGTCGCGGCCAGCGGAGCACCGAAGATGTGCGCCTTCTGCGCGCTCGCCAGCAGGCTCTCGTTGATGACACCGACGGTGTCGTTGTTCGCGATGCTGTTGAGCACGTGGTACAGGGCGAAGAAGAACGGCGACTGCGCCAGGATGGGAAGGCACGAGGAGAGCGGGTTGGTGCCCGTCTCCTTGTACAGCTTCATCATCTCTTCGGACTGACGCTGTTTGTCGTTCTTGTAGCGCTCCTGGATCTTCTTCATCTCGGGCTGGAGCGTCTGCATGGCCCGGGTCGCCTTGATCTGCTTCACGAAGAGCGGGATCAGGCAGATACGGATCAGGATCACCAAGGACACGATGGACAGGCCCCAGGCCCACCCGGTGTCATCGCCGAAGAGGGCGCCGTACACCGTGTGGAACTGGACGATGACCCAGGAGACAGGTGTCGTGATGAAGCTGAAGAGACTGGCAATCGTGTCCACTAATCATGCTCCTTGGGCATGGGACGGGCTCTCGGCGGCCGGGCTCGAAGGAACGTGCCCCTCGGTGGCCGATTCGACGGCGGAGGACCCGCCCTTGCGTGCGCGCCACGTGCCACGCACCATCTCGTGCCACCGCGGCCGCTTGCGCGGCGGGACGTGGTCCACACCGCCGAGCGACCAGGGGTTGCACCGCAGGATGCGCCAAGCTGTGAGTGCCGTTCCCTTGATCGCACCGTGCCGGTCGATGGCCGTGTACCCGTAATGGGAGCACGACGGGTAGTACTTGCACACCGGCCCGAGCAACGGGCTGATGGTCCACTGGTACAGCTTGATCAGCACCAGCAGCGGGTACTTCATCGCGCGCCCCCTCCCAGCAGCCGCTGTAGGGCGGCATCCAGGTCTTGGGCCAGTTGTACGTGGTCGGCGTCACCCGCACCGGGCAGCGCTCGTACGACTACCAGGCTACCGGGGGGCAACTGGGCGACTCGATCGCGCATCAGATGGCGAAGTCTCCGCTTCACCTTGTTGCGCACGACCGCACCGCCGACGGCCTTGCTTACGACGAAACCCGCACGCGTCGGGGGAGCGCTCTCCCCAGGCGCATGCGGGTCTGTGGCACCGCTACGTAGGTGAACGACAAGGAGCGGGCGTCCGGCCCGGCGCCCTCGTCGTACCGCGGTCGCGAAGTCCTCGCGCCGCCTCAGCCGATGCTCGGTAGGCAGCACGACGTCATGACCTGATCAGGATCAGGCGGACAGGCTGGCGCGACCCTTGCTGCGGCGGTTCGCGAGAATCGCGCGGCCGGCACGGGTACGCATCCGCAGGCGGAAGCCGTGGGTCTTCGCGCGACGACGGTTGTTCGGCTGGAAGGTGCGCTTGCTCACTCGGGGGCTCCAGAAATAAATCGGTAGTTGCGGGTGCCGTCCTGGCTGTCACCGTGCGCCCACGAGTAGCTCGTATTAACGCCCGAGTGCACCGCTTTCCGATCACCTGACGCGATCTGTGCCCATCGGAGGCAGGCGGCAGCAGCCATCGACAACTCGACCTGGTTACGGTACGCGCGGCTACGCCATCCGGTCAAACCAGAGGTCACCGGGAGCCACTATCCACAGCCTGGGGACAACAACTTGAACCGCACCCGCCGCCGTGACTACCGTGACGGAACTCTGCTTCGTTCCCTTTCCTCGACTGCTGGGATCCGACCCACCCACCAGACCTGGTCCCGAGCGCACCAACCGAGATCCATCCCGACCCGTCCCAGAACCACACGTTCGTGGGACCTGTGAGAGAGCGTGCCCTGTGGCTGACGTACCTGCCGATCTTGCCGCAGTGTGGCCACGCGTACTGGAAAAGCTTCTCGGTGAGGGCCGCGGCCAAGGTGTCGAGGTGAAGGACGAGCGCTGGATCAAGCGCTGCCAGCCGCTCGCGCTGGTCGCGGACACCGCTCTTCTCGCCGTCCCGAACGAGTTCGCGAAAGGCGTACTCGAAGGCCGTCTCGCGCCGATCGTCAGCGAGACCCTCAGCCGGGAGTGCGGCCGCCCCATCCGTATCGCGATCACTGTCGACAGCTCGGTGGGCGAGCAGCCCGCCCCGCCCGTCCAGCCCCGATTCGAGGAGCCGGACCTCCCCTCGGGCGCGGGTCAGCACCGGGACGCCTACGACAGCAGGGACACATACGACAGTCAGGGGCGGGACGCCTATGACAGTCAGGGCTCGTACGAGAGCCAAACCCGGGACACCTACGAGAGTTACGGCCGTCACCGTGCCGACGACCGCGGGCCGGGACGCGGCGAACAACTGCCCGGTGGGGCCGGCGACCAGCTGCCGCACCCGCGCACGGACCAGCACCCCCCCGGTCGCGCCGATCAGCTGCCGACCGCCCGGCCCGCGTACCCGTCCGAGTACCAGCGCCCCGAGCCGGGCGCCTGGCCGCGGCCCTCGCAGGACGACTACGGCTGGCAGCAGCAGCGTCTCGGTTTCCCGGAGCGGGACCCGTACGCATCGCCGTCGCAGAACTACCGCTCGCAGTCGCTGGAGCGGCCGCCGTACGACCAGCAGCGTCCGGAGTACGGCTCCGGGCGCGACGACTACGACCGGCCGGGCAGCGACTACGACCAGCGGCCGGACCGGCGTGAGCTGCCCGAGCCGTCGCCGGGTCCGGGGCATGTGCACCGTGGCGGTCCGGCCGGCAGCGCGCCCGGCCCGCTGGCCGCTCAGCCCGCGCCCGCGCCCGGTCCGGGCGAGCCCACGGCCCGGCTGAACCCCAAGTACCTCTTCGACACGTTCGTCATCGGCGCCTCGAACCGCTTCGCGCACGCCGCCGCGGTGGCCGTCGCCGAGGCGCCGGCGAAGGCGTACAACCCCCTTTTCATCTATGGGGAGTCGGGACTCGGCAAGACGCACCTGCTGCACGCGATCGGGCACTACGCGCGCAGCCTCTACCCGGGCACGCGGGTGCGGTACGTGAGCTCCGAGGAGTTCACCAACGAGTTCATCAACTCCATCCGCGACGGCAAGGGCGACAGCTTCCGCAAGCGGTACCGCGAGATGGACATCCTGCTCGTCGACGACATCCAGTTCCTCGCGGACAAGGAGTCGACGCAGGAGGAGTTCTTCCACACCTTCAATACGCTCCACAACGCCAACAAGCAGATCGTGCTCTCCAGCGACCGGCCGCCCAAGCAGCTGGTGACCCTGGAGGACCGGCTGCGGAACCGTTTCGAGTGGGGACTGATCACCGACGTCCAGCCGCCCGAGCTGGAGACGCGCATCGCGATCCTCCGCAAGAAGGCGGTGCAGGAACAGCTCAACGCCCCGCCGGAGGTACTGGAGTTCATCGCCTCCCGCATCTCGCGCAACATCCGCGAGCTGGAGGGCGCGCTGATCCGGGTGACGGCCTTCGCGTCGCTCAACCGGCAGCCGGTGGACCTGGGCCTCACGGAGATCGTTCTCAAGGACCTGATCCCCGGCGGTGAGGACTCGACGCCGGAGATCACCGCGACGGCCATCATGGCGGCGACCGCCGACTACTTCGGCCTCACGGTCGAGGACCTGTGCGGCAGCTCACGTGGCCGCCAGCTGGTGACGGCCCGGCAGATCGCCATGTATCTGTGCCGCGAGCTGACAGACCTGTCGTTGCCGAAGATCGGCGCGCAGTTCGGCGGCCGCGACCACACCACCGTCATGCACGCCGACCGCAAGATCCGCGCGCTGATGGCCGAGCGGCGCTCCATCTACAACCAGGTGACGGAGCTGACGAACCGCATCAAGAACGGCTGACAGAAGGCCGTCTACGTCGCTGAGGGCGCCCCGGGACGAGTTCCCGAGGGCGCCCTCGGCGTTCCTGTGGCACCTGCCGACCGCTTCCCCCGTCGCCCGGCCGTCATCAGCTGTTCGAATACTTGCCGCGTTACGGCCTTCCTCCACAGATTCGGTGACTTTTTCCCGTCCACACCCTGGGGACCGGGAAGTTATGCAGATCGTGTCCACAGGGCAGGCTGTTGAGGGATCATCGGGCCAGGTCAGCCACCTGTGGATCCGTGGACGAAAGATCTCCACAGGCTGTGGACAAAGCGGAGATCCACAGACTGTGGACGAAGTTGTCCACCGACGACCCACAGGCTGCGGCCGATTGTCCCCAGTGATCGCCCGCTTCTCCACATGGCTGTCCACTGTTCGGCAAGCCTGAGCGCCTTCTCACCGTGTCGAGTGAAAGGCGTCACACGAAGTTGCCCGGTTGGCCTGTGGGAAAGGCGGGTAAACCTGGGGACGCCGCTGGGGAGAAGTGCCCTGGGGCTGTGCACGGTGTGTGCAGAACTTTCTGTTCTCCACAGAGACCCCTGGTTGTCCACCGCCTCCACCCACAGGCCCCGTGGACAAAATCTGCCGCCTGAGCTGCGGAAACGGGGTTATCCACGGTTTCCACAGGCCCTACTACTACTCCCAACTAGAGAGAGCTGGGAATCCGTTTCGAAGTGGGTCCTGTGCACAACTCGCTCCCGGCTGCCTGACCGCGCCTCGTCACGACTTGACCCCGAGAGGCTCCGAGTGTCAGTGGCGTGCGTCAGACTGGTCCCCGGTGTCCTTCCCCTCACAGGAGCCAGCGACACCGAGACAGACGACGAAGCCAGGCAGGGCGAGAAGCGCCGGCAACAGCAGGAGGCGGCAACAGTGAAGATCCGGGTGGAACGCGACGTACTCGCGGAGGCAGTGGCCTGGGCGGCGCGCAGCCTCCCGGCCCGTCCGCCGGCGCCTGTCCTCGCCGGCCTCCTTCTGAAGGCTGAGGACGGCCAGCTGAGCCTGTCCAGCTTCGACTACGAGGTCTCCGCGCGCGTCTCCGTGGAGGCGGAGGTCGACGAGGAGGGCACGGTCCTCGTCTCGGGCCGTCTCCTCGCGGACATCTGCCGAGCCCTCCCCAACCGCCCGGTGGAGATTTCCACAGACGGTGTACGGGCGACCGTGGTCTGCGGCTCCTCGCGGTTCACCCTCCACACACTGCCTGTGGAGGAGTACCCGTCGCTGCCGCAGATGCCGAACGCCACGGGCACCGTCCCCGGCGAGATCTTCGCCTCCGCGGCCGCCCAGGTGGCCATCGCCGCCGGGCGTGACGACACGCTGCCCGTCCTCACCGGTGTGCGCATCGAGATCGAGGGCGACACCGTCACGCTGGCGTCCACCGACCGCTACCGCTTCGCGGTCCGTGAGTTCCTGTGGAAGCCGGAGAACCCGGAGGCGTCCGCGGTCGCCCTGGTACCCGCCAAGACGCTCCTGGACACCGCCAAGGCGCTCACGAGCGGCGACAGCGTCATCCTGGCGCTGTCCGGCTCGGGCGCGGGCGAGGGCCTGATCGGTTTTGAGGGCGCCGGCCGTCGTACGACGACGCGTCTCCTCGAGGGCGACCTCCCGAAGTACCGCACGCTGTTCCCGACGGAGTTCAACAGCGTGGCCGTCATCGAGACCGCCCCGTTCGTGGAGGCCGTCAAGCGCGTGGCCCTGGTCGCCGAGCGGAACACCCCGGTGCGGCTGAGCTTCGAGCAGGGCGTGCTGATTCTGGAGGCCGGCTCCAGCGACGACGCACAGGCTGTGGAAAGGGTCGACGCCCAGCTGGAGGGCGACGACATCTCGATCGCCTTCAACCCGACGTTCCTCCTGGACGGCCTGAGCGCCATCGACTCCCCGGTCGCCCAGCTGTCCTTCACGACGTCCACGAAGCCCGCGCTGCTCAGCGGCAAGCCGGCGGTGGACGCGGAGGCGGACGAGGCCTACAAGTACCTGATCATGCCGGTGCGGCTGAGCGGCTGAGCGGCCCGACGACCTTCGCGGTTGTCCACAATGCTGTGGGGCCCGGTGGATGGATCACCGGGCCCTCGGCACGAAGCCGCAGGTCGGAGGCAACGTATGAGCGGGTATGCCCACAGGTGTGCGTGAGCGTCCGGGTTTAGGGTCGTGTGTGGGTACGCAGGTGCCCTCATGCCACGTCGCAACCTAAGGAACAACTGATGGAGCTCGGTCTCGTCGGCCTCGGCAAGATGGGCGGCAACATGCGCGAGCGGATCCGCCGCGCCGGCCACACCGTCATCGGATACGACCGGAACCCGGATCTCGCCGATGTCCACAGCCTCGAAGAGCTTGTGGGCAAGCTCAAGGGCCCCCGCGTCGTGTGGGTGATGGTCCCGGCCGGTGCCGCCACTCAGTCGACCATCGACGAGCTCGCCGAGCTCCTGCAGCCCGGCGACGTGGTCGTGGACGGCGGGAACTCGCGCTGGACGGACGACGAGAAGCACGCCGGGGAACTCGCGGCCAAGGGCATCGGTTTCGTCGACTGCGGCGTCTCCGGCGGTGTCTGGGGCCTGGAGAACGGCTACGCGCTGATGTACGGCGGCGACGCCGAGAACGTCGCCAAGGTGCGGCCGATCTTCGACGCGCTGAAGCCCGAGGGCGACCTCGGCTCGGTGCACGCCGGCAAGGTCGGCGCCGGGCACTTCGCGAAGATGGTCCACAACGGCATTGAGTACGCGATGATGCAGGCGTACGCCGAGGGCTGGGAGCTGCTGGAGAAGGTCGCCTCGGTGACGGACGTCCGTGAGGTGTTCCGCTCCTGGCAGGAGGGCACGGTCATCCGCTCCTGGCTGCTGGACCTCGCGGTCAACGCCCTTGACGAGGACGAGCACTTGGAGCGGCTCAAGGGTTATGCACAGGACTCGGGCGAGGGCCGCTGGACCGTGGAGGCCGCCATCGACCACGCCGTGCCGCTGCCCGCGATCACGGCCTCGCTCTTCGCGCGGTTCGCCTCGCGTCAGGAGGACTCCCCGCAGATGAAGATGATCGCGGCGTTGCGGAACCAGTTCGGCGGCCACGCGGTCGAGAAGAAGTAGCCCACGGCACAGAACGTAAGAACGAACGGTCGACGAGAAGTAATCCACAGGGCCGCACAGCGGTCCACAAGCCTGGGGGAGGTCGGCACCCGACCATGCACGTCACGCATCTGTCGCTGGCCGACTTCCGCTCGTACGCCCGGGTCGAGGTCCCGCTCGACCCGGGCGTCACCGCGTTCGTGGGCCCCAATGGGCAGGGCAAGACGAACCTGGTCGAGGCCGTCGGCTATCTCGCGACCCTCGGCAGCCATCGCGTCTCCTCCGACGCGCCGCTGGTCCGCATGGGCGCCGACCGCGCGGTGATCCGGGCGCAGGTGCGCCAGGGGGAGCGTCAGCAGCTGATCGAGCTGGAGCTGAACCCCGGTAAGGCCAATCGCGCCCGTATCAACAGGTCCTCGCAGGTCAGACCGCGTGATGTGCTCGGCATCATACGGACGGTGCTGTTCGCGCCCGAGGACCTCGCCCTGGTCAAGGGCGACCCCGGGGAGCGGCGTCGTTTCCTCGACGAGCTGATCACCGCGCGGGCGCCCCGCATGGCGGGCGTGCGCTCCGACTACGAGCGGGTCCTCAAGCAGCGCAACACCCTCCTCAAGACGGCCGCGCTGGCCCGCCGTCACGGGGGCCGCACCATGGACCTGTCGACGCTCGACGTGTGGGACCAGCACCTCGCGCGCGTGGGCGCCGAACTACTCGCCCAGCGTCTGGACCTGGTCGCGGCCGTCCAGCCGCTGACCGACAAGGCGTACGAGCAGCTGGCGCCCGGCGGCGGCCCGGTGAGTCTGGAATACAAACCCTCCTCGCCCGGCATCGTCGGCCACGCGCGCGAGGAGCTGTACGAGCAGCTGATGGCCGCCCTCGTCGAGGCCCGCAAGCAGGAGATCGAGCGGGGCGTCACCCTCGTCGGACCCCACCGGGACGACGTGATAATCAAACTTGGTCAGCTGCCCGCCAAGGGATACGCCTCCCACGGCGAGTCCTGGTCGTACGCCCTGGCGCTGCGCCTCGCCTCGTACGACCTGCTGCGGGCCGAGGGCAACGAGCCGGTGCTGATCCTGGACGACGTCTTCGCCGAGTTGGACACCCGCCGCAGGGAGCGCCTGGCGGAGTTGGTCGCGCCGGGCGAGCAGGTGCTGGTGACCGCGGCGGTCGACGACGACGTACCGGGCGTACTGACGGGGACACGGTACGCCGTCTCCGACGGGACGGTGGAGCGCGTATGAGCGGATCCGAGGGAACCCCGAAGCCTCCCGAGCCCTCCGGTGTGGACCTCGCGCGCGTGGCGCTGCGCGCCGCCAAGGAAGCCGCACGCGCGCGTGGGGATGCCGCGCAGCAGAAGAAGCAGGCGCGACGTGGTGGCGGTCTGCGCTCCGGAGCGCGAGCCGACGGCCGTGATCCGATGGCCCTCGGCTCCGCCATCAACCGGCTGATCACCGAGCGCGGCTGGGAGACCCCGGCCGCCGTCGGCGGGGTCATGGGCCGCTGGCCGCAGATCGTCGGCGAGGACCTGGCCAAGCGCTGCGTGCCGGAGAGATACGACGAGGACGAGCGGGTCCTGCACGTGCGGTGCGACTCCACGGCGTGGGCGACGAACGTGCGGATGCTGGCACCGCAACTGGTCGCCCGGCTCAACGAGGACCTCGGGCACGGCACGGTACGGCTGCTCAAGGTGCACGGCCCCGACGGTTCCGCCCGTCGCTACGGTCCTCTGCGCGCCCCGGGGAGCACCGGTCCCGGCGATACCTACGGGTGACCGTAGTCACATTCTCAAGCACATCCATGCCCCCGAGCGGGAGTCTCCGGCTGCCCGGCGAGCGGCCACGTGCTGCGGCACGCGCGTTCGCATGCGGTTGCGAACGCCGACCTGACCCGGGGGTAGCAAAGGGTTGACACCCGGAAGCGCTGAGTGCCTCCGTGAGCCTCTTGGAGCCCCGCTCCGCATATGGGGAGTCGGGAGAGACCGGTTCAGGGCGGCACATGCGGACTCAGGTACCGGCAAACCCCCATCACTGTCGGCGCTACCGGTAGACTGGGAGCGAATCCCGCCCCATTCGTGGGGACCGCTTCGGAAACACTGTGTAACGCTGACAAAGGCTTCCACCGCAACACGCCGCAGCCGCTCCGGCAAACCCGCCGGGAGTCTGGCTTGTGCTGTGCCAGAAAGGGCGCTTCGTGGCCGATTCCGGCAACCCCAACGAGAACATCCTGTCCACCGAGGCCCCGGCTGGAGTCGCCGAGGCCTCAACCACGGCGTACGACGCCAGCGCCATCACCGTCCTCGAGGGCCTGGACGCGGTCCGCAAGCGACCCGGTATGTACATCGGCTCGACCGGTGAGCGCGGACTTCACCACCTCGTGTACGAGGTCGTCGACAACTCGGTCGACGAGGCGCTGGCCGGCCACGCGGACACCATCGACGTGACGATCCTGGCCGACGGCGGTGTGCGCGTCGTCGACAACGGCCGTGGTATCCCGGTGGGCATCGTCCCGTCCGAGGGCAAGCCGGCCGTCGAGGTCGTGCTGACCGTCCTGCACGCGGGCGGCAAGTTCGGCGGCGGCGGCTACGCGGTCTCCGGCGGTCTGCACGGCGTGGGCGTGTCCGTGGTGAACGCCCTGTCCTCCAAGGTCGCGGTCGAGGTCAGGACTGACGGCCACCGCTGGACGCAGGACTACAAGATGGGCGTCCCCACGGCGCCGCTGGCCAAGCACGAGGCCATCGAGAAGACCGGCACGTCGGTCACCTTCTGGGCCGACTCGGACATCTTCGAGACCACCGAGTACTCCTTCGAGACGCTCTCGCGGCGCTTCCAGGAGATGGCGTTCCTCAACAAGGGTTTGACGATCAAACTCACTGACGAGCGCGAGTCGGCCAAGGCGACCTCCGGAGCGGACGAGGCAGGCGCGGACGAGACCGCCGAGGTCAAGACCGTGACGTACCACTACGAGGGCGGCATCGTCGACTTCGTGAAGTACCTCAACTCCCGCAAGGGAGACGCGGTGCACCCGACGGTGATCGACCTTGAGGCGGAGGACAAGGACAAGAGTCTCTCCCTCGAAGTCGCGATGCAGTGGAACAGTGGTTACACCGAGGGCGTCTACTCCTTCGCGAACATCATCCACACCCACGAGGGCGGTACGCACGAAGAGGGCTTCCGCGCGGCGCTCACCAACCTGATCAACAAGTACGCGCGCGACAAGAAACTGCTGCGTGAGAAGGACGACAACCTCACGGGCGACGACATCCGCGAGGGTCTGACGGCGATCATCTCGGTGAAGCTGAGCGAGCCTCAGTTCGAGGGACAGACCAAGACCAAGCTGGGCAACACGGAGGCCAAGACCTTCGTCCAGAAGGCGGTCTACGAGCACCTGAACGACTGGCTGGACCGCAACCCGGTCGAGGCGGCGGACATCGTCCGCAAGGGCATCCAGGCGGCCACCGCGCGCGTGGCGGCCCGCAAGGCCCGGGACCTCACTCGGCGCAAGGGTCTGCTGGAGACGGCGTCCCTGCCGGGCAAGCTCTCCGACTGCCAGTCGAACGACCCCATCAAGTGCGAGATCTTCATCGTCGAGGGTGACTCCGCCGGTGGCTCGGCCAAGTCCGGCCGGAACCCCGAGTACCAGGCGATCCTCCCGATCCGAGGCAAGATCCTCAACGTGGAGAAGGCCAGGATCGACAAGATCCTGCAGAACCAGGAGATCCAGGCGCTGATCTCGGCCTTCGGCACCGGAGTCCACGAGGACTTCGACATCGAGAAGCTGCGCTATCACAAGATCATCCTGATGGCGGACGCCGACGTCGACGGCCAGCACATCAACACCCTGCTGCTGACCTTCCTGTTCCGCTTCATGCGGCCGCTGGTCGAGGCCGGGCACGTGTTCCTGTCCCGTCCGCCGCTCTACAAGATCAAGTGGGGTCGGGAGGACGTCGAGTACGCGTACTCCGACCGCGAGCGCGACGCGCTGACCGAGATGGGCCGCCAGCGCGGCAAGCGCATCCGGGAGGACTCGATCCAGCGCTTCAAGGGTCTCGGCGAGATGAACGCCGAGGAACTGCGCATCACGACGATGGACCAGGAGCACCGCGTCCTCGGCCAGGTCACCCTCGACGACGCCGCCCAGGCTGACGACCTCTTCTCGGTCCTGATGGGCGAGGACGTCGAGGCGCGCCGCGCGTTCATCCAGCGCAACGCCAAGGACGTCCGCTTCCTCGACATCTGAGTCGGTCCCAGCTGACCGCACCAGGAAGGATCCTCACCAGCAATGGCCGACCAGAACACTCCAGTGACGCCCGAAGAGGGCGGCGAGATCGTCATGCGTGTCGAGCCCGTCGGGCTCGAGACGGAGATGCAGCGCTCGTACCTCGACTACGCGATGTCCGTCATCGTCTCCCGCGCGCTGCCTGACGTACGTGACGGTCTCAAGCCCGTCCACCGCCGCGTCCTGTACGCCATGTACGACGGCGGCTACCGGCCCGAGAAGGGCTTCTACAAGTGCGCCCGCGTCGTCGGCGACGTCATGGGTAACTACCACCCGCACGGCGACTCCTCGATCTACGACGCGCTGGTCCGCCTCGCGCAGCCGTGGTCGATGCGGATGCCGCTGGTGGACTCCAACGGCAACTTCGGCTCGCCGGGCAACGACCCGGCGGCGGCCATGCGCTACACCGAGTGCAAGATGGCGCCGCTGTCGATGGAGATGGTCCGCGACATCGACGAGGAGACTGTCGACTTCACGGACAACTACGACGGCCGCTCCCAGGAGCCGACCGTCCTGCCCGCCCGCTTCCCGAACCTGCTGATCAACGGCTCGGCGGGTATCGCGGTCGGCATGGCGACCAACATCCCGCCGCACAACCTCCGCGAGGTCGCGGCCGGCGCCCAGTGGTATCTGGAGAACCCCGAGGCCTCCCACGAGGAGCTGTTGGACGCGCTGATCGAGCGCATCAAGGGCCCCGACTTCCCGACCGGCGCCCTGGTGGTCGGCCGCAAGGGCATCGAGGAGGCGTACCGCACGGGCCGCGGCTCCATCACGATGCGCGCGGTCGTCGAGGTCGAGGAGATCCAGAACCGCCAGTGCCTGGTGGTCACGGAGCTGCCGTACCAGGTCAACCCGGACAACCTCGCGCAGAAGATCGCCGACCTAGTGAAGGACGGCAAGATCGGCGGCATCGCGGACGTCCGCGACGAGACGTCGTCCCGTACGGGCCAGCGTCTGGTCATCGTCCTGAAGCGTGACGCGGTCGCCAAGGTCGTGCTGAACAACCTGTACAAGCACACCGACCTGCAGACGAACTTCGGCGCCAACATGCTGGCGCTGGTCGACGGCGTGCCCCGCACCCTCTCCCTGGACGCGTTCATCCGCCACTGGGTGACGCACCAGATCGAGGTCGTCGTCCGTCGTACGCGCTTCAGGCTGCGCAAGGCCGAGGAGCGCGCGCACATCCTGCGCGGCCTGTTGAAGGCTCTGGACGCCATCGACGAGGTCATCGCGCTGATCCGGCGCAGCGACACCGTCGAGATCGCGCGTACGGGCCTGATGGGCCTGCTGGAGATCGATGAGATCCAGGCCAACGCGATCCTCGAGATGCAGCTGCGCCGCCTGGCCGCCCTGGAGCGTCAGAAGATCCTCCAGGAGCACGCCGAACTCCAGGCGAAGATCAACGAGTACAACGAGATCCTCGCCTCCCCGGTCCGGCAGCGCGGGATCGTCAGCGCGGAACTCGCCGCGATCGTCGAGAAGTACGGCGACGACCGCAAGACCATGCTGGTGCCCTACGACGGCGACATGTCCATCGAGGACCTCATCGCCGAGGAGGACATCGTCGTCACCGTCTCGCGCGGCGGTTACGTCAAGCGGACCAAGACGGTCGACTACCGCGCGCAGAAGCGCGGCGGCAAGGGCGTACGCGGCACGAAGCTCAAGGAAGACGACATCGTCGACCACTTCTTCGTGTCCACGACCCACCACTGGCTGCTCTTCTTCACCAACAAGGGCCGCGTCTACCGGGCCAAGGCCTACGAGCTGCCGGACGCCGGACGTGACGCGCGTGGACAGCACGTCGCCAACCTTCTGGCCTTCCAGCCGGACGAGGCGATCGCCGAGATCCTCGCGATCCGCGACTACGAGGCGGCGCCCTACCTGGTGCTGGCCACCAAGGGCGGACTTGTGAAGAAGACGCCTCTGAAGGATTACGATTCGCCCCGTTCCGGCGGTGTGATCGCGATCAACCTCCGTGCGAAGGAGGACGGTTCCGACGACGAACTGATCGGAGCCGAACTCGTCTCGGCCGAGGATGACATCCTTCTGATCAGCAAGAAGGCACAGTCGATCCGCTTCACGGCGACGGACGAGGCGCTGCGGCCCATGGGCCGTGCCACCTCGGGTGTCAAGGGCATGAGTTTCCGTGAGGGAGACGAGCTGCTCTCGATGAATGTTGTTCGAACCGGTACGTTCGTGTTCACTGCCACAGACGGTGGGTACGCGAAGCGGACCGCCGTCGACGAGTACCGCGTCCAGGGTCGCGGTGGCCTCGGTATCAAGGCCGCCAAGATCGTCGAGGACCGCGGCTCGCTCGTCGGCGCGCTGGTGGTCGAGGAGACCGATGAGATCCTCGCCATCACGCTGTCGGGCGGTGTGATTCGTACGCGAGTCAACGAGATCAGGGAAACCGGCCGTGACACCATGGGCGTCCAACTGATCAATCTGGGCAAGCGCGATGCCGTGGTCGGTATCGCCCGTAACGCCGAGGCGGGGCGCGAGGCGGAAGAGGTCGACGGCGACGAAGCCGTGGACGAGGCCGTCGAAGTCGCCGCGACGACCGGTACGGACGAGGGTGAGGGACCCTTGTCCGAGTAGCACGAGGAGTGAGTCAGCGTGAGCGGAGCCACGGGCGCCGGATCGTCCGGTTCTTCGGCCGGCCCTTCGACCGGTGCGGAGGCGGACGGCGGCGGCCGTGGCTCCGCCGCGCGTGCGATGGACACGCACACCACCCAGCTGAAGGCGATCAAGCCGAGTGCGGCCGACTCGTCGTCGCCCGACGGGCAGGGATCCCAGGGGGGAACCGTGACGGACACCCGGGGTTCGCAGACCCAGCAGCAGCAGCAGTCAGGCCCGGCCGCGGCCAAGGGCGGGCCCGGCCCGGCTCCTGCCCAGGCACAGCCGCACGCGCAGCCACCGGCCCAGGCCGGTGGCTCGGCACTGCCCGGGGAGCGGCGGCCGCAGCAGCAGGGCCCGTACCACCCGCCGCAGGCCTACCAGCCGGCCCCCGAGGGTGCCTCGCGCAAGCCGCGTACGGGGGCGCGTACGACGCCGCGTACGCGTAAGGCACGGCTGCGGGTGGCCAAGGCCGACCCGTGGTCCGTGATGAAGGTCAGCTTCCTGCTCTCCATCGCCCTCGGCATCTGCACCGTCGTCGCGGCGGCGGTGCTGTGGATGGTCATGAACGCGATGGGCGTCTTCTCGACGGTCGGTGCCACCATCTCCGAGGCCACCGGCTCGAACGAGTCCAACGGCTTCGATCTGCAGTCGTTCCTGTCGCTGCCCAACGTGCTGATCTTCACCGCGATCATCGCGGTCATCGACGTCGTCCTCGCCACCGCCCTCGCCACCCTCGGTGCCTTCATCTACAACCTCTCCGCGGGCTTCGTGGGCGGCATCGAGCTGACGCTGGCCGAGGACGAGTAAGCGTCCTCTCTCAGCGACGTGTGAGCCGGGGGACGGCGTAAAACGCAGTCCCCTACGGGGTGTCCCACCTCGTCAAGGGCGGCCACCGGCCCCCTCCAGGTATCGATTTTGGGACTGCCCACGTCGTGCGCTAATCTTCAGGAGTCAGCGCGCGGGACACACACCGCAAAGCGCGGCGGGGCTATAGCTCAGTTGGTTAGAGCGCATCCCTGATAAGGATGAGGCCACAGGTTCAAATCCTGTTAGCCCCACCAGCCAAAAGACCACCTGCTCTTTGAGTAGGTGGTCTTTTGACATCATCGGCTGACATCAGCCGATGATTTGATCTTCCAGTAGCTCGGCGAGCATCTCGGTTGCTTCGCGTTGGTCGGAGCCGACCACGTGCGTGTAGACGTCCATGGTCATGCTGATCTGGCTGTGCCGGAGGATCGTCTGAGCGACCTTGGGGTGCACCTTGAGGAAGGCGAGCAGGGTCCCGCAGGTGTGCCGAGCGAGCCTGACTGTGATCCGACGCACGCCGGCCCGCTTCACGAGGGCGTTGAAGGCTCGGGAGAAGCCCACCGGGTCGGTCAGCCCGCCGCGCTCCGACGAGAAGATCACGTCATGGTCCGGCCCTTGCTCCCAGGAGTCCCCAACGATCTGCCGCTCTAGATCTTGCAGTTCCCGACGCTCTTCCAGGGCGCGGGCGCAGAACTCCGGAAGCGGAAGAACGGCCGTCGAGGAATCGGTCTTGAGGTCCTTGAGGATCAGTCCCACGCCCTTCTCCCGCTGCACCTGCTTGGTCGGGGTGAACTGCCGGTTCTCAAAGTCGATGTCCTGCCAGCGAAGGCCCAGCACCTCACTCCGGCGGAGACCGAGGACGAGGATCAGAACGCAGGCCGCGTAGAAGCGGTGAGCGCGGGCAGTCCGCAGGAAGCTGATCGCCTCACGCGCACTCCAGGCCCGTCCTTTGTCCTTGCTGACCTTGGGCATGTCGACCAGAAGCGCGACGTTACGCGTCAGCAGCTCCTCGCGCATGGCACGGTTGAGGGCGTTCCGGAGCGTACGCAGCACCTCGAAGCGAGTAGCTGCGGGAACCTTCTCGCGCGTCAACGCGGCCATGCACGTGCGGATCTGAGCCGGCGAGAGCTTCACCATGGGCTTCTTGCCGAGGTGAGGAACGAGGTAGAGCCGCACCTTCGACTCGTACTTGACGTACGTGTTGTGCTCGCGATCCGGCTTCACGATGTGCTCAAGCCAGTAGGCCAGCCACTCCCCGAGGCTCCAGGACCGGGACGGCACCGGGATACCGTTGCGCTCCTGGTCTTGGAGCTTGCCGAGCTTCTCAGCGGCTTCATCCCAGGTCGCGCCGTAGACGTACTTCCGGACGCGGTTGCCCTCGGTGTCGGTGACGTACGCGGCTCCCTGGTACCGGCCGTCAGCACGCTTGGCGATCGTCCCGCCGCCGTTGGGTCGACGCTTGGCCATCAGGCAGCCTCTCCGAGTCGGCCAACGATGAAGTCCCGTACGGAGTCAGCCGGGATGCGACGGCAACCGTCGATCTTGATCGAGACCAGGCGATGCGTGCGGATCAGGTCGTAGACCTTGGTCCGGCCGACCTTGAGCTGCGCCATGGTCTCCGGCACCGTGAGCAGCACCGGGGCGGCGATGGTCATACGGAGGCTCCTTCCAGGTCGGGTAGATCTACGAGGGCTTCGCGGGCGGTTTCGCGGTTCTGTTGGATGTCCCGGCGGATGGTGGCGGCGAGCCAGGATTCGCCGGGGGTGTAGCCGTGGCCGGCGTAGGTCCAGTGGGCGAGCGTGAGCGTGGTTGCCTCCGGGATGTCGTCAGGGTCGGGCAGGCCGAGGGCGGCTCGTTGCTGGGCGGCGCGGTAGTCGGCGCGGACCTGGCGGAGGGCACCGAGGGTGGTGGAGTAGCGGCGGGACTTGGTGGAGAAGTGGCCCCGGAAGCCGAGCATGTGAGCCCAGTCCCGCAGCTTCCGTTCCGGGTAGAGCGCGTGCAGGTCTAGGCATGCTTCGATCAGTCGGCGGGGGTGGTCGGGGACGCCGAGGAGTACGAGGGCTTCTTTGTTGCCGATCCGGCGGTCCACGGTGCCGGTGGTCTCAGCCGCCTTCGTGGCGTACTTCGCGACGTACGAGGCGACAGCCTTTTCGGTGATCTCTTCGCCGTGGCCGAAGGCGCCGATGGGCTGCACGTCGAGCTGCGTGCCCCATCGCAGCGTGCGGGCCGGCTCGGTGTGTGCGGGCTGGTCGGGGTTCGGCTGGTAGCGGGCCGGGGGCACCTCGACCGCGACGCGGGCAGCGGCGGCGCCGATGGCGTCGGTGAGGAGATCGAGGGTGGCCCAGGCCGGCGGCGGGGAGTCGGGCCCGTCCGGTCCGTCGAAGCGGATCACGGCGTGGAAGTGCACGGCCCCGCGCTTCTGGTATTCGGCGACCTTACCGAAGGACAGCCGGGACTGTTCATGAGCGGCTTTCTGGGTGAGTCCGGCACGGCGGGCGATCTCGCGGCGGAGGTAGATCGTGAAGTAGCGCCACAGCTCGGAGGCATGGTTGTTCCACAGCACCGCACCCGCGTAGTCGTACGAGACCGGGTCGAGGGCGGTGCCGAGTTCAGGAGCGTCCTCAGCGTGCCGGGTACCGCAGCGGCAGGGCCGGTTACCGGGGCGGTTGTGGACGGGGCCGAAGGAGGGGGCGGTGAGGGTGGCGAAGACGCGGGGGTGTTCGCGCACGGTCTCCGGGGTGCCCTTGGCCGGGTCACCGGTGAGGCCGGCCCGGATGAGGTGGTAGGTGTCGCCGGCGTAAGTCCAGGCGCAGGCCGGGCAACGGGAGGCACGACGGTTGCCGCAGGCGACGCGGAGCATGCCGCCCGGCTCGGTGTCGGTGGAGTAGGCGTGCAGGATCGTCTTCGTGGCGGGGTCGATCGTCTTCGTGCCGCCCATAAGCCGGATGGGGTCGGAGCAGCCACCGGTACGGCGAATCTGCTCTTGCCAGCGGTCGAAGTCGCCGGACCCGGCCACCCTCAGCGCGTCGGCGAGGGTGGCCGGGTCGAGACCCGCCAGGGTGGCGGTGTCGGTCACGCGATCACCCGTTCTTCCGGGCGTGGGCGGGGCCGTGGTTGGCGGTGTAGTCGTCGACCAGGGCGGCCACGTCGCGATGGCCGGTGGCGGTGTCGGACTGCCCACACGGGCCACAGGTGTAGGAGCCGGACGGGGTGGACGCCGTGGTGTTCCACCAGCGGGCGGGGTCGTCGTGACGCCGGTAGATCGGTTCGGCGGCCACGTGCAGGCCCGGACGGTCCGGGGTCGGGGTCAGGTCAGCCACGGCCGTCACCGCCCCGCTCGGGTGAGGGCGGCGGGGAGGGCGTAGCCGGTGCCCCGGCAGGCCCGGCAGATGACGCGGAGGAGGACGCGGGAACCGTCGCGGTGGCGGTCGCCGGTGGTGATCGAGACGACGGGGAAGCCGTCGCAGTGGTGGCAGACCGGACGGTTCGGGACGCGGAGAGGCATGATGAGTACAGCCCTTTCGGATCGAAAGATCGGGAAGTGGTGGAGCCGTCCGGGGCGGCGGAAACTTGGCGGTTGAGGCCGCCCCGGAGGGTGCTACTTGCGGTAGCGGTTACTGGACCGGACGGGCCGGGAACGAACCGGACGCTTGCGCGGCGAGCGGGAACGCCGACGGGTGCCCGCGCGGGATAACTCCCGTTTGTTCTTGGACGTGCGATTGATCGCGTAGGTGAGCCCGCCGGTCGCCGAGAGGACTGCTACAGCCGCGCTGGCGATGACCTGGACGACGAAGGCGATCACCAGTAGCACCGCGACCGAGCCGGTGATGATCAGCAGGGTCATGACGATCGGGCCCTTGTAGGAGCGCGGGGCTTCCTGGACGATCACGACCTTCCGCAGGTCGGTACCGGGCGGCATCTCGCGCACCAGGTCGGACGGGATGTGTCCGGCGCGGAACTGTTCGTCGGGCAGCCGCATGGGATCTCTCCTCTCAGGCCGTGCAGCGGTGGGTGCGGGCGGCGAGTTCGGCCGCCGACCGGTCGTCGTACTCGGACGAGAAACCGCACTTCGGGGCGGTGCACGCGGCCGTGTGCTTGGTCTGGCCGCGCCCGTTGTAGAAGGAGCCGACCTTGACGGGACCGATGCGGACCACGTCGTAGAAGGTGTTCGGGCGGCGGGACATGGGTGAACCTCCTTGTTTGTCAGGCGAGTTGGGCGGCGATCGCGCCGGCGAGGTCTTCAGGGATGCCGAGGCGGGCGCGCAGGGTGGCGGTGTCGATGTCGGTGCCGGTGCGGGCGCGGTGGTCGGTGGCGACCTTGCGGGCGTGGTCGACCAGTGCCGGGGGCACGGCCGGGGCGTTCACGGCGGAGGCCGGTTGAGCGGCGGGCAGTTCCGGCACGGACGCCGGCTCAGGCGCCGGGGCCGGGGCGGGTGGTTCGTCGCGGATCGTCTCGACCTCGACCGGAGCCGGTTCCTCGCTGGCCACCGCCGGGGCGGGGGTCGCGTGGTCGACCGTGGGGGCGTGGACGAGGAGCGTGCCGCCGAGGAAGGCCAGCGCCGGCCAGCCCGCTACGAGGATGCGCAGCCAGGCCGGGACCGCATCGAGGTCGAGGAGTCCGGCGGTGGCGATGTTGGCCCCGAGGGAGGCAGCCAGGGCGATCACGAACCAGGTCCAGGCGGCGCGGTCGCGGCGGGCGGTGCGCAACCGGCGCCACGCGGCGACGAGGAGCAGGTCAACGCTGATGGGGTAGGCCCATGCCTTCCAGCCGGTCTGTCCGGCTGCTTCGGCGAGGTCGTGCAGGTGGGCGAAGGACAACGCCCCGGCGATCACGGCCTGTACGAGTACGGCGTCCGGGCGGATCGAGCGGGTCACGGTCTTCACCTCCTTCGCAGGTGTCGGGCCGGGGCGGGCGGGGAGCAGGTCTCCGGCCGCCCAACCCCGGCGGGTTCAGTCGTCGGCGGGGATCTCGCCGGCACCCAGGCAGTTCAGGCACAAGCCGGTCTGCTGACCGACCGTCCGCTGCTTGCGTCCGACGCGGACCGTGCGGGAGACCTCACCGGAGCCCTTGCACGGCTCGCACTTGGTGACGTTCGCGGGAGGCCGCTTCGAGGTCGTTCGGTCGGCCACCGCGATCACCAAGCCCATGCGGAGTCGGAGTCGTCTTCCGGCTCTTCGTCGCGGTAGTCGTCCATGACGTCCGGCGAGTTGTTCCACGCGGAGAGCAGGGCCGATTCCAGCGGGTCAACCGGGCGCGGGTCGGGCTTCGGGAACGGGATGACCGTCACGTGATCTCTCCCTTCGGGTTTTGGCATGGCGGGGGTAGGGACTTGACGCGGGGCGGTCGCGCCGACCGTGGAACGGGGGTGTTACTCGGTGACCGAGCTGGCCTGTACCAGCGGCGGCACGGTCGGCATCGGCGGCACGACGAGCAGCGGCGAGGCCATCCGGTCGACGGGCCTGAACGGTGCCAGGAACGGCAGCTCCGGGGTGAGGTGGGCGAACTGGCGGCAGACGGCAACCGCTTCGGCCGGGGTGATCTCGGGGGTGCGGATGCGGGACCAGCCGCCGGAGGTGTCGCCGGCCACCGCCGTACCGGGACGGTTCGCGGGGATCGAGGTGGACGCTGCGACCGCTTCCGGGGAGATGTCGGCCAGGCCCATTTCGGCACTGGCCTTGTCGTTGACGCGGTGCACCACACGGCCGGTGAGCTGGGCACGCAGGGCGGTAGCGCCACGGCCGAGGTCGGAGCCGAAGCGCTGCCCGCACACCTCCAGATAGATCCCGATCGCACGAGCCATCTGCCCCAGACGCACCAGTTGCATGACCGTGCGGTCACGGGCCGGTTCGTCCTTCTTGGAGATCACGAGGAACAGTTCCGCGATCTCGTCGATCAGCACCACCAGCGGCACCGGCCGCAGACGCTCAGGTAGCTCCCACAGATCCGACACCCCATGCAGCGCGAGGAGATCGAACCGCTCTTCCATCTCGATGACCAGCGCGTCTATCAGACGTGCTGCATCCTCCGGGGTGGTGACCAGCGCCGACAGCCGGGGCGCGTAGCGGCTCTGTTCGACACCACGCTTGCAGTCGATACCGATCAACCCGACCGGCAACTGAGCCAGCCCCTTGATCAGACTGCGCTGATACACCGACTTGCCGGACTGGTTCGCACCCAGGGTCAGCGCCATCGGGACTTCGCGGTAGTTCCGCTCGAAAACCGTGCCGTCCTCCCGCAGCGCGACCGGGACGACCAGGTCACGAGGTCGGTACGTACGCGGCAGACGAACCCGGTTGAGCACGTCGTAGCCGGTCATCCGCAACTCGACATAGCCGGGCTTGGTCTCCGCCACACTCACCGAGCGGACTCCCCAGGCGTGGCGGAGACGCTCGGTCGACGCGGCGAGGTCGGCAGGCTCCAGACCGGCGGGAAGCCGGAGCGTCACCCGCAGGCCAGTCGAGGTCGGGACCACCCGGCGGACCTTCGGCGGCACCGGCCGCACCTCCTGGCGGGCCAGGTTGCGGGCCACGAAGGCGCGGAAGCGAGACGGCTGCACCGTCAGCCCGCACACCTCCATGGTCGAGCCGTAGGTCCAGGTGAACCGGCCCCAGGTGACCGGCAGACCGACCAGCGACCAGTACGCGCGAGGAGCACGGACCTTCGCGTAGCCGAGCCCGCCGGCGCCAGCGGCCACGGTCCCGAGTTCCACCCAGGGGGACAGGTCGGCCATGGTCAGGCCGCCGGGGTGATCGCGACCGCGCGGAACGAGATCCCGTGCCGCTTCTGGCCGTTGAACTCGTTCTCCCAGTCACGCGCCTTGAGGCCGACGACCCGCACCGGCATACCCGGCATCAGGCCCTCGGGGAAACCGGTCTCCGGCACGGTCACCTGGTAGAGGTTCCCCTCCCCCTCGTCCGAGACCAGCAGGCCCACGGTCGACAGACCGGCGTTGGTGTCACGGTCCACGGCCCGTTCCCCGGTCTTCTTGTTGACCATCTTCGGTTCCGGCGCGGTCGCTACGAACACCACGGCGGTCGAGAGGTCGATCTTGAAGGACGGCATTATGGAGTCTCCCTTAGGGGACAGGCCCCGGGCTGCGTTGTGATCTTGGCGGATGGCACGCAGTCCGGGGCCGCTTGTGTTCCGACACCATCGAAGCTACTCGCAGAAAAACTGCGAGTCAACAGAAAAGCTGCGACTAGTAGGAGAACTCTGAGTCTGCGAGACTGGACGCGACCAGGAAGGTGGAGAGATGGCTAACTTTGGGCTTTTTGTTCGCTTTACGCTGCGCGATGGCGCAGGCGAGGCATTTGACGCGCTGGTAGAAGCGACCACCGCAGGCATCCGGGCGCACGAGCCCGGAACGTTGATCTACTCGTGCCACGAAGTCGAGGGCGCACCCAACGAGCGGACGTTCTACGAGCTGTACGCCGATCACGACGCATTCGAGGAGCACGAGCGCCAGCCCCACACGCGCCACTTCCTCGGCGAGCGTGACAAGTACGTCGAGAAGACCGAGGTTGACCGCCTCCAGCCGTACGCCGGCAAGTACCCCACCGGAGCCGACAAGTGAGTGGCTCAGACACCGTCACTGTCGGTCAGAGGGTGAAGGAGCTTCGTCGCGCCGCAGGCATGTCCCAAAGCGACCTCGCCACTGCGATGGGACGCTCCGAGAGCTGGGTCTCACAGGTCGAGAGAGGTGTGCAGCCTGTCGAGCGACTGTCGATCCTCCAGGGACTCGCAGACGCACTCAATGTGTCCGTACGAGAGGTGCGGCCCGATGCTGCGCCAGTCGAAGAGGTCGCGCCAGAAGATCTACCGAAGAGTAATGATCTCGACGGACTACGTGTAGCGCTGACCGGCCATCCGGCCTTGCCCAGCCTCTTTCAGCAGTCTCCGACCAAGCCAGAACCATCACTCGCTGACTTCCGCCGGCAGGTGGAGGAGGCGTGGGCACTCGCGCACGCATCGAGCTACGCAACACTGAGCGATCATCTCGCTGCCCTTCTCCCGAGCATTGAGGCCGCAGTACGCCACGCACCAGCAGGCGACCGCACCGAGCTGCACGCGCTGCGCGCCAAGGCGTACCAGGTAGCCGCAGCGAGCTTCACTCGGCAAGATCAAGCGGACGCAGCATGGATCGCAGCCGACCGGGCGCTACAGGCAGCCGAGCTAGCTGGTCAGCCCTTGGAGGTCGTCTCCAGCTTGTTCCGCATGGCACATGCCTTCATGCGGCAGCAGCACATGGAGCAGGCCGAACAGGCAGCGAAGTCGGCCGTGGCCGTCATGGCTCCGAGGGCGGAGGCGCCGACGTGCCCACCAGAGGAGCTGTCGCTACTCGGCGCCATGAATCTGGTCCTTGCCGTGATCAATGCAAGGGAAGGGCACCGGGGCCCAACCCGCGAGCACATCGAGCGAGCGCGAGAGATCGCAGCTCGGTTGGGTGGGGACCGCAACGACTTCGATACGGAGTTCGGGCCGACCAACGTAGAGATCCACGCTGTGAGCACGGCGGTTGAGTTGGGAGACGCGGGCCTTGCCCTGGAAGTAGCGGAGCAGGTGGACGCATCGGGGCTCTCCGCAGAGCGCCAGGCACGTTTCCTACTTGACGTGGCGCGGGCGCACGCGCAGCGGCGACACGTCGGGGAAGCCACAGCCGCGCTTCTGGAAGCCGAGGCCCTGACACCCGAGCAGATCCACGATCACTACTTGGCACGCGAGGTCATCCGGGACCTGATCCAGCTCTCAGAGCCCCGAGTGCCCGGACCGCTGCGCGATTTGGCTGATCGAAGCGCTGTCGTCTAGCCGAGCTGTTACAGGTTTCTCTACCTCATCAAGCCCCACCCTTCGGGCGGGGAGGGGGGTCCCGCCTGGTCACAGCCCGCAGCATCCGGCGGGCCTCAGCCGTGGCGCACTTGAGATGACAGAGCACTAGCACGCCACCGCAGGATCTCAGCTCTCCCATGCTTCACCAGCCCCAGGAGCAGCGCAGCACCTCAGCCCCGGCCCACGGTCCACGGCTCGCAGGACAGAGCAGGGGCTCTTGGCCTTCGGCCATCCTGTGCGCTGGCCGACCGGCTTCCTTGCCGCCGCTACGGAGACCACACCCCACCGGCCCGCACTGCGGGCCGGCGCGGGCTCGGGGCCGGGGCTTCGCTCCTGCCTTCGGCCCGCGCCGCCCCGGCCCCGGCCCGCGCCACCGAATCGTTGCCCCGGGGTGATCCCCGTTTCACGCTCTGGCACACCGGGGGCCGATACACAGGACCGCGCCTGATTCCCCGCCCGTCCCGCAGCACCAGGCCCTGACTTGGGCAGCACCGCCGCACGGTCGGCATGCATGATCCGCACGAACCCGACACGACGCTTTGTGATCAAAGACAGGTGCGCCACGGCTGAGGCCCGCCGGACACCACAGGCAGTGAGGGGCGGGACGTGGGGGTTGGGGGCGGTCGCTCCGAGACTTTAAGGTCTGCTGATCTGCGGGGCCCCTCCGAGAGCAAGAAAGGGGGCCGAGTGCCTGCTTCGCACGGTGAGGGCGGTAGCCCTCTCCATTGGATCAAGTGTAATTGCCCCCTTTCATGCTCTCGCCCCGCAGATCACCAGACCTCAAACTCTCTCCCCCGACCGCGCGGGCAGCCAGTACGCTGAGTTCGGCTTGTCAAGAGGGCGCCTGTTTCTGACATCAGCGGCTGACACCAACAGACGCGAACAGCAGCGGTCGCCGCCGAACCTCAGCGGACAGTCAGGCGAGGAACAGAGCGAGTTGACCGACGTCGACGACTCCCCGTGATCGACCTGATAAGGATGAGGCCACAGGTTCAAATCCTGTTAGCCCCACCAGCATGAAGACCCTCAACCGATCGTGGTTGGGGGTCTTCTTCGTTTGGTTTTCGTTCGGCCGGACGCGAATGCGAGAAACCCCCGGCAGGGGAAGGCCGGGGGTTTCTCGCTGCTCTGCGGGGCGTCGTACGCAAGATCGGATCGCCGGTGGGGTGGGTGTCGGGCGGGAGGATCAGCGCTGGAGAGGTGCGAGGGGCTCTGTCTGTGGGAGAGGGGCATCGGGGGCGGCTACCGGGCTGATGACGGTCCTGGCCGTGTCCGTGGCCGGGCGGTGGCGGCAGGTGGGCGAGGAGCCGTGGGCCTCGGCGCGGATGCGTTGCTTCATCGTCGGGGGCAGGGCGCGGTCGTGGGGCCGGGTCTGGAGGGGCAGGACCGGTGTCCTCGCGGGAGCCGCGCAGTTGCGGGTCGTCTCGGTCCGCTGTACCGCGGCGCCTGCCGTGGTCGTGATGAGTCCGAGCGCCGTGCACAGCGCGAGGAAGGCGGTGACGATGGCGGTCCACAGCTTCATGACCTTGTTCTGGGCCATGGCCCCTCACTTTCGGGTCGGGCGATTTGCGTACTTTCCTCATGATGTGTATGTGGGCTCCGAAGTGGGGGACCGACGCCCATGGCGCGGCGATCTTCAGATGAACATCACTCGGACGGGCGCAAGGCCTGCGGAAAGCTCCAGAGCGAGGGGGTTCCGGGACTCGTGGAGGTGTGCGAGGTGTGATGGACCTGTGCGATGAACCTGTGATCGGAATGACAGAATCCGGTTCTACTGAGGCTTTCCGGGCGGCAGTTGAGCGCCCGACGCAGGTCACCGATCGATATCGGTCGGTGTGTATAGTCGGGCGGCAGAGGTCCCCTACGTCAAGGAAAGACGAGGTCGCGCGGTGAAGAAGCTTCTCCTGGTCGCACTGGCCGCCATCGGCGGGCTCCTCGTGTACCGCCAGATCCAGGCGGATCGCGCCGAGCAGGATCTGTGGACGGAGGCGACTGACTCCGTGCCCACGGGTTCGTGAACATCGACATCAGTCTCAGAGCAGACCCCGGCCGTGCTCACGGCCGGGGTTTTGTGTTGCTTGGGCGTATGGTCCCGGAAATTTGGGCGCATCCTGTCGGCGCTGATTCGCTTTGGTGAACGAATTGATTGCGTAGGCAAAGTGAAGGTCTTCGTAGAGGACGTTTTCGGCCGCTCGTCCGCAGGAAAGCGGGCACGCGCGCGTACGGCCCGGCAGGATGGGCGCGTTCGGGGCACGACTTCCCGGCTATGACTTCTGGGCTTCGGCTTCGGAGCCGCGACTTCGGGTCTACGACGAGGGGTGGCGCGTGATGGGGCGGCGTACAGTCCGGTGGCGAGCTGCGGCGGCAGCGGGGGCGGCCCTGTACGTGACGACGGCGCTGTCCGCGCCCGCCACGGCGGCCGATGCACCGACTCCGTACTCCTATGCCGAGGACGCGACGGGGGTCGAGGGCTCGACGAGCTCCACGGGGGCCATACGGCTGGCACCTGGCAAGACCTATCGCAGCTCCATCGGCCCCGGTGCCAAGCTCTACTACCGCCTCGATCTCGACGCCGTGGCCAACGCGTACGCCTCGGCCACGGCCGTCCCCGCGGTGGGGGCCACGGTCGCCTCCTCGGACGGCGTCAGGGTGAGCGTGGAGGACTCCGACGGCCGCCGCTGTTCCTACGAGACCGCCCGCTTCGGCGCGACCCGCAGTGCGCACCCCGTCACCGCCCTGGCCTCACGTGAGATCGGCACCGACGAGTACATGTGCCAGGCATCCGGGGCGTACTACCTCGTCGTCCAACGCGTCGGTTCGGGTACGGGCTCCACCTCCGGATCGTCGTCGGGCTCCGTACCGGAGGGCTCGTCGGAGGAGTGGGGGCTGGAGCTCGGCTACGCCTCGGAGCCCGCTGTGGAGAAGGGCGGCTCGACGAGCGCCCCCGAGAACTGGAACTCGGCCCCGCCCGAGGCCGTGCAAGGAGATCCCGAGCGGCGCCGTGGCGGGAGCGGCTTCGCCACGGCGAGCCCCCTCGCGCAGGGGGTCTGGCAGGACGAGACCGGGATCAAGGCCGGGGAGACGCTCTTCTACAAGGTGCCGGTCGACTGGGGGCAGCAGCTCTACGCCACCGCCGAACTGGGCAGCACGACCGGCGGCGACGGGTTCGTGGGCAACGCACTGGCCATGTCGCTCTACAACCCCGCGCGCGGCTTCGTGGACGACGCGCTCATCAGCTACGGCGGCGACCAGCGGTCCGCCGACCTGGACCCGCTCCCCCCTGTCGCGTACGACAACCGCTTTTCCTTCGACGGAGAGGCGAGCGGAATGCGGTTCGCCGGCTGGTACTACCTGGCGGTCCACCTCGGCACGCCGGTCGCCGCCCGGTACGGCGACGAGCCCATGGGTCTGACCCTGCGCGTGCGGGTGAGGGGCCAGGCGCAGGACGGGCCGGGGTACCTGGGAGCGGCCGCACCGAGCGGGGTCTTCGAGGTCACCGACGAGGACCAGGAGGCGGCGGAGAACGGGACGACGGGGGACACTCTGGACGATGCGGGGGACACCGACGGCGAGGGGGACGTGGACGGGGAGGCGGCCTCCGGCGGCGGCGGGGAGGACTCCGGGAACTCCACGGTGACCGGAGACAAGCGTCTCGCCATGACAGCGGTCGCGGCCGGCGGTATCGGCACGGGCAGCCTGCTGGTGCTCGGGCTCCTGATGTGGACCCTCGTGGCACGCAGGCGGGCGGCCGGCGCGGGGCGGGCAGGGCGGGCGGGGCGAGGGCCGGGTACGGCTTCGCGGGGGCGGCACGGGCCGTCTCGGGGCCGGTAGCGCCCACGAAGGCTGGCGGCTGTCGAGCGGGCGACCCGCCCTGAGGGGCACGAGGCAGTCGACGTACGGGTCAAAGCTGGCCGAGCGCCCAAAACCCCACGGCGAAGCAGGCCAGCGCGAGCAGCAGTACCGGAACGACGACCTTCGCGGGCGGGCCCGGACGACGCCGGGAGATCGCCCTCGATCGGCGTGGAACCTGCGCGGGCCGAGCGGTGTATGAACCAGTAGAGGCGTACGCGTGCTGCTGCACCGCCGAGGTCGGGGCCTGAGAGAGGCCCAGCGGCGGTTGCGGCTGAGGGGAGGGGACATGCGTGGGTTCGGGGTGCGGAGCGTGCAGGGGCGTCGCGGCGGGGGGAGTGGTCTGCTGCTCCTGTTGGTGCTGTGGGTGGCCGGGCGCGTGCTGCTGCTCCGCCTGGCGCGAGGGCGCGTGGGCGGCCAGCACCTGGGGTGGCGGCAGATGGAAGCTGCCGGTGTCCGACATCGTGGCCGGCCGCGGCGGCACGGGGTCGCGTTCGGGCCGTGGCGGTACGGCGGCAGGCGACGGTTCGGGCGATACGTGCCCGGTGTGCCCCGAAGACGAAGAGCCGGAGCCGGTCTGGGGCGGGGCGCTGATGGGCATGGGGGGCGTCGATATGGGGCCTGTGTACGGAGGTTGAGGTACGGAGTCGGCAGGCGCAGCCGGGGGCACCGAGCCCGTGCCGGGCTGCGAGGGCGGGTCCTGGGCTGCCAGGACCTGGGGCGGCGGAGCGGGGAGCGGAGGGTGCTGAGGCGGCGGTGGCGTCACGTCCACACCGGACGATGACAGGCCAGACGAAGAGGACGTGGCGGAGCGAGGCGCCGACGAAAGCGAAGACGAGTGAGGAGGAGACGAGGGCGAAGGCGCGGACGGACCAAGCGAGTTGGAAGGAGTGCCCATGCTCGGGTGAGGAGTGTGCGTACCCCGGCCGGGAGTTGATGAGGACTTGCCGCCGGTGCCCGTACCGATGCTGTCCAGCCCTGATGCTCGCTGCAGTGGTCCTTCGGGGCTGAACCCCTGTGGGAGGGGGCCGAGTTGGTCGAAGACCTCGACGATCTCGTCGTCGGGCCCGGGCTCGGGCAGGAGCTCGATGGCCGCGGCAAGGGCCTTGCGGGCGCCCGTGGCGGTGCGGAAGCGGGCGTTCGGGTCCGGCTGGAGCAGGGTGGCGATCACCTGCCACAGGGGCTCGGGGATGCCCCGAGGGGCCTTCGGCGTGCCGTGGGCGGCGAAGTGCTCGATGAGCGCCTTGGCATCGGGTTTGGCGCCCTCCAGCAGGTACAGGGCGACAAGGCCCACCGCGAACAGGTCGGCCGGGAAGTCCGGGTCCGCGCCCAGCATCTGCTCAGGGGCGAAGTAACCCGGCGTTCCCACCACGTAGTTGGTCTCGGTCAGCCGAGGTTCGCCCAGGCGCATGGCGATGCCGAAGTCGGACAGCCGCAGCCGGGGCCGGGCCGTGCCGGTGGCTTCCAGGAGCACGTTGGCGGGCTTGATGTCGCGGTGGATGACGCCTTCCGCGTGCACGGCGGCGAGGCCGGAGAGCAGTTGGTCGAGCAGCTCGCAGACGTAGGAGGGCGGAAGGGGGCCGTAGTCGTTGATGAGGTTGACCAGGGAACCCCCGGCGACCAGGTCCATGGTGAACAGGACCTTGTCGTCGTCGGCGGCCCAGCTTGCGGGCGCGAGCACATGGGGGTGATCGATCCGCACGGCCTGTTCGCGGACGAACCGCAGCAGGGCGTGTGCGTCGCGTTGCTGCAGGACTTTGGCGGCCACGTACCGGCGGCGCCGGTGGTCCCAGGTGCGCCAGACCGCGCCGACTCCCCCGCGTCCGATCGGGTCGACCAGTTCGTACCGGCCGGCGAAGACCTCACCCATGGCTGTGCGTCGTTCCCCCTTCGGCTCCCCCCTTGGCTGCCCGTCGGCGGAGGACACGGCGCTCGCGCCGTCCTCCGCGGAGCCGGTTTCCGCTCACCGGCTCTTCTCGGAGCTGGCTTCCGTCCTTCTGTCCCCCCTGTCGCTCCGCGACGCTCTCGTCCGCTGTCCTTCCCCTGCCCTTCGGCCGGCTCTTTCGGAGCCTACGTCCACGTCTCCGTGGCTCGTTCGGGATCTGCTGGGTCCCTCGTCCCCTTCTTCGGTCGGGCCCGGTCGCCGAACCCCCTTTCGATGACCGGGCCTTGGACTCAGTTCTGGTGGGACTGGTAGTGCGCCACCGCGTCCGAGGTGCGGCCCGCGCCGTACACCCGGAGGAACTCTGCCAGTTCCGGGTGGGTCGGGGCGAGGGTGTCCGCCGCCTCGATGATGTCGCCTGCGGCCGCGACCGAGCGCAGCAGCGACTGGATCTCGCGGACGACCCGCTTGACCGTCGGCGCCCCCGAACTCGTCGTCGACTGTGTGGTGTTGCTGAGCACCGATCCCCCCTGTGACTTCTTGATCTCGTCCATCCGCTCGGTCGCCTCGGCGGCGCTCACGCTGCCGTCCGCGACCTGACCGGCCAGGTCCTGCAGCAGCTGAACCCGCTGGACCACTGCCGGATTGCCGATCTTGGCACGCTGACCACTCATCAGCTGCGACAGCATCGGTGCGGACAGGCCCAGTACCCCCGCGAGACGAGCCTGGTTGAGCCCCAGATCCTCGATGAGCCTACGGAAGAGCGCCCCCAACGGCTCTCCGTACCAGTTCCGCTGCAGCTCCCGGGCTCTTGCGGTCGCTTCCTGCTGTGCGGCGTCCATTGCGTCTCCCCATCGCTTCCCCAAATACCGCGGTTCGCTCTAGCGAACCACGACGAGCATCTTACGGAGAGTGGTCGTTCACGGGGACCCCCAATCTTTTTGCGAGATCCAGGGGATGACCCGGTACTCTGGTCTGCGGCGCCTCCGGTGGTCGGTACCTCCGGGTGGACGCTTCCCTTCCGGGGCCTTAGCTCAGTTGGTAGAGCGCTGTCTTTGCATGGCAGATGTCAGGGGTTCGACTCCCCTAGGCTCCACAGCGGATCGACCGGGCCAGATGTCGTAGGACATCCGGCCCGGTCTTTTTCCTGTGGCAGGGACCGGGGTCTCCGGCGATGCTCCGATCCGGGTTCGTCGCGATCGCTATCGGTGCACTGCTCGGGAAGGTGGGCTCTGGAGCGGGGCGACGCGCGGTGGCACGTGTCGACGTGCGCATATGCGAAAACCGTGGTCTGGGTCACGGTGCGACGCGACCGGGTGGGTTCATCACTCTTCGCAACCGGATTGACACATTCCGAGAAATGTCGCGTCGGCGGTTCTGGCGGTGCGGACGTTTCACGTGAAACAGCCCTGTGCGGGCAGGAGAGCTTCAAATCTCCTGCCCGCACAGGGCTGTTGAGGGGCGCCCTGAGATGAATGGGGGATGCCTGGGCGAGAGCGACTTCGATTGTCGGCCTCAGTGGCGCTCGTCGCGTTCCGCGGCCTCCTCCTCGGCCTGCTTGGCCTGGACCTCCGGGTCGAGAACGGACTGGTCGCTGCCGTCGACGGAGGACAGGCGGCCGGGGTCGGAGACCTCGGTGGCGGCGGGAGGCTCGACCAGCCAGTCCGGGTTGGCCTGCTTGTCCCACCACTTCCATGCGGCGAAGGCGCCACCCGCCAGGACACCCAGCACCGCCAGCCCCTTGGCGGCGCGGCCGAGCCTGGCACGGCGCTGCTGCTTGCGCACCAGCTTCTGGATCTGCTGGGGCGACACCTGCCCGCGCAGTGCGGCCAACGCCGCCACACCGCGGGCCGCGGCCTCCTCTCGGACGGGGCCGGCCGCGGCCACCGCCTGCTCGATGCGTGGACGCGAGTAGTCGGCGGCCTGGCGAGCCGCCTTACGCGTGCGGACGGCGGCCTCATGGGCTGCGTGGTCGACCTTCGGCGGCACATGCGTGCGGGCCTGTTCCAGCCGCGGGACGACATGGGCGCCGTACTGGACGCGTGCCTGTTCCGCGGCCTGCGACACCTTCGGCGCGAGTCGTACGCGTGCCTCGTGCGCGTAGTGCGAGGCCTTGTCCTTGGCCGTGTCGGCGTAGGGCGCCACCACTTCCGCGGCGTGCAGCACGCTGTCCTTCGCCGAGCCGGTCGCGGCGCGCACGCTGTCGATGCGGGTCACGGGATCCTCCTCCTCGGTGGCGTACGGTAATTCGACTTTCCACCCTTTTGGGGATCATGCCTCCCGGAACGCTCCAGGGCATGTGAGGGCGGGCATCCGGGTCATGGGCGCCGACTCCGCGAGGCCGGGGAGCAGGAAACGCTCAAGATCCGGAGATGCAATAGCGGATGAATACGGGGCAACGGGAACTTGTCCATGACAGTGCCGACAATGCCACGGATCGTCGCGAAGCGCGCCGATACCGGCGGTACTCGACCGGTTTTCCGCACGGCCGCCGCACGAGGGTGTGGCCGTCGGGCGACTCGGAGCCCCGTCCGTGCGAGGATCGGGGGAGTTCACAGAGGACAACGGAAGGCAGATCGTGGCTGAGCAGCTGTACGCCACCCTGAAGACCAACCACGGCGACATCGAGGTGCGGCTGCTGCCGAACCACGCGCCCAAGACGGTCCGTAACTTCGTCGAGCTCGCCCAGGGCGAGCGTGAGTGGACGAATCCGGCCACCGGCCAGAAGTCCACGGACAGGCTCTACGACGGCACGGTCTTCCACCGGGTGATCAGCGGATTCATGATCCAGGGCGGTGACCCCCTGGGCAACGGCACCGGCGGTCCCGGCTACCAGTTCGCGGACGAGTTCCACCCGGACCTCGCCTTCGACAAGCCCTACCTGCTGGCCATGGCCAACGCCGGCCCGGGCACCAACGGCTCGCAGTTCTTCATCACCGTCTCCCCGACGGCGTGGCTGACCCGCAAGCACACCATCTTCGGCGAGGTCGTCGACACGGCCAGCCAGAAGGTTGTGGACGCCATCGCGACCACCCAGACCAACCCGCGCACCGACCGCCCGGTCAACGACGTCGTCATCGAGTCGGTCGTCGTCGAGACCCGCCAGGGCTGAGCCCGAAGGGTTCACAAGGTCCCGAAGGGAACCATTCGCCCCGCCCATCCGTAAGGATGGGCGGGGCGAATGGTTCCACGGACGACACGGAGGGACACCATGGACCAGGTGCCGGGCAGCTCGCAGGACGCACAGAGCCTGCCCACCTGCTACCGGCACCCGGGCCGCGAGACGGGCATCCGCTGCACCCGCTGCGAGCGCCCCATCTGCCCCGAGTGCATGGTGAGTGCCTCCGTGGGCTTCCAATGCCCCGAATGTGTCCGCAACGGCTCAGGGACGGGGCACGCGCCGTCCGCCTCCCAGCCCCGCACCCTCGCGGGCGGCACGGTCGCCGCCGACCCCCGACTCATCACCAAGCTCCTGGTCGGCGTGAACCTGCTGCTTTTCCTGGTACAGCTCTCGCTGGGCGACGACCTCACCGCCCGGTTGTACCTCATCGGGCGGGACTGGATCCCGCAATTGGGCACCACGCTCCAAGGCGTCGCCGAAGGGCAGTGGTACCGGCTGCTGACGTCGATGTTCCTGCACGGCAGCGTCATGCACATCGCCTTCAACATGCTCAGCCTGTGGTGGATCGGCGGCCCGCTGGAGGCGGCCCTCGGCCGCGCCCGCTACCTCGCGCTGTACTTCATCTCCGGCTTCGCGGGCAGCGCGCTCACCTATCTGCTCGCCGAGCCGAACCAGGCGTCCCTCGGTGCTTCCGGCGCCATCTTCGGCCTCTTCGGCGCGACCGCCATCCTCATGCGGCGGCTGAAGTACGACATGCGCCCGGTCATCATCCTGCTGGTGATCAACCTGGTCATCACCTTCGGCTGGTCCAGCATCGCCTGGCAGGCCCACGTCGGCGGCCTCGTCGGCGGTGTCCTGATCGGCTACGCGATGGTCCACGCACCGCGCGAGCGCCGGGGGCTGATCCAGTACGGCGTGTGTGCCCTGGTGATGGTCGCCGCGGTGGCCATGACGCTGGTCAGGACGGCTCAGCTCGTCTGAGCCGTCATCGATACGACACTGTTGTCCACAGACTGTGGCGGATCTTGTGCATAGGGTGCGGGAACAGGTGTGCCCCCTGTCGCTCACCTGTGTTTCCACAGGTCAGGCAGGGGGCGAACGTGTTTGCGGGTGTCAGTTGACCAGTCGTACCGGCGTCAACGCCCGATGGGTTATCCACAGATGGTCTTTCTTTTCCCCATGTGGATAACCCCTGTGGATAACTCCGTGGACAGCTCTGGGGAGAGCTGGTCTCACGGCGTCGGGGCTGCTACTTCCACTGGGTCGAGACGCCGAATCCCGCGGCGATGAAGCCGAACCCGACCACGATGTTCCAGTTGCCGAGCGAGTCAATGGGCAGGGAGCCGTCGGTCACATAGAAGACGACGATCCAGGCGAGGCCGATGAGGAACATGGCCAGCATGACCGGCGCGACCCAGCCGCGGCTGTTCAGCTTGATATTCGTCGCCTGCTTTGACGGCGGCGGCGTGTAGTCGGCCTTCTTGCGGATACGTGACTTCGGCACGAGGGTCTCTCCTGTCGATGCGCTGCGTGGCCGCGCAGGGAAGTGTGGCGGGCTCCGGGGCAGCGTACAAGGGGACACTGAATGCTCCCCCGGGCGTCCGTTAGCGTAGTGCTTCCGTGGCGCCTAAGGAGATAAGGGTACGTTGAGCAATTCAGCCGACTCCCCCGAGGCCGGTTCCGGTGACCTTGCCGCCCCGAGCGGTGACGCCGCCTCCCGGGGAGGTTTCCGGCCCGCGCGCGTGCTTACCGTAGGGGTCTTCGCCCTCGCCGGGCTGATCTTCTTCACGAGCTTCGACACGGCCAAGGGCACCAATATCCGTACGGACGCCTCGCTGCTCAGGCTCTCCGACCTGATCCAGGAGCGCAGCCACAAGAACGGGCAGCTCGACGAGTCCAACGCGGTGCTCCGGGACGACGTCGAGGCCCTCGCCGAGCGGGACGACGGCAGCACCGAGGCGGAGGACGCACGGCTCAAGGCCCTGGAGAAGAACGCCGGCACCCAGAAACTCAAGGGCGACGCCATCACCGTCACCCTCGACGACGCTCCGCCGGACGCCACCGCCAAGCTCCCTGGTTACCCCGACCCACAGCCCGACTACCTGGTCATCCACCAGCAGGACCTCCAGGCCGTGGTGAACGCGCTGTGGCTGGGCGGCGCCGAAGGCATCAAGGTCATGGACCAGCGGCTGATCTCCACCAGCGCCGTACGGTGCGTCGGCAACACCCTGATCCTCCAGGGCCGCGTCTACTCACCCCCGTACAAGATCCAGGCGATCGGTGACCCGGAGAAGCTCCAGAAGGCGATCACGGCGTCCGAGGCGATCCAGAACTACATGGTGTACGTCAACGTCTACGGGCTCGGCTGGAAAGTCACCGAGGACGGCCCGGTGACTCTTCCCGGCTACTCGGGCACAGTGGATCTGAAGTACGCGAAGCCCGTGGAGTAACGGCAGCCGGGGGACCCGTGTCGGTGCGCGTGATCGTGAGGACCGTCAGCGAACTCTGCATCACCGTCGGCACCCTGATCGTGCTCTTCGTCGTCTACGTGCTGTTCTGGACCGGTGTGAAGGCCGACAGAGCGATGGACCGCCAGGTCGAGGTCCTCCAGGACCGGTGGGCGAAGCAGCCGGTGCGACACACGTCCGCCCCAGGCGCCTCGACGGCGGCTCCGGAGCCGCCCGCTCCGTATGAGGACGTCAAGCCTTTCGCCCTCATGTACATCCCGCGCCTTGGTTTCACGTGGAACAAGCCCGTCCTCGAGGGGACGAAGACGAACACTCTCAAGAAAGGGCTCGGCCACTACGCGAACACCGCTCAGTTGGGGCAGAAGGGGAACTTCGCGGTCGCCGGCCATCGCCGTACGTACGGCGATCCCCTCAAAGATTTTCCCCAGCTGCGCCCCGGCGACGCGGTGGTCCTGACCGACGGGGCGAACTGGTTCACGTACGTCATCGACAAGGGGCCCTACCGGACATTGCCCACGGACGTGCAGGTCATCGACCCCGTGCCGAGGAAATCGGGATACACGCGCGCGGGACGCTATCTGACGCTGACGACCTGCGACCCGGAGTGGGGGCACAGCCATCGGCTCATCGTCTGGGGGCATCTCGAATCGATCCAGCCTGTGGAGGCCGGGAAACCGGAGGCACTACGCCGTTAGTCTGGTAGCGGTACGGCGTGAGTCCGGTGCCGTGGTGTGAAGGAAGGGACGGCATGTACGGCTGGATCTGGCGACATCTGCCGGGCAACGTATGGGTGAAGGCTCTGATTTCAATCGTCCTCACCCTGGCCGTCGTCTACGCCCTCTTCCAGTACGTCTTTCCCTGGGCCGAACCCCTCCTGCCCTTCAACGATGTGACGGTGAACGACCAGTGAGCGCAGCCCGACCCGCCCGCATCCTCGTCGTCGACAACTACGACAGCTTCGTCTTCAACCTGGTCCAGTACCTGTACCAGCTCGGCGCCGAGTGCGAGGTGCTGCGCAACGACGAGGTGGCGACCGCGCACGCCCAGGACGGCTTCGACGGTGTGCTTCTGTCCCCCGGCCCCGGCACCCCGGAGGAGGCCGGCGTCTGCGTCGACATGGTCCGCCACTGCGCGGCGACCGGCGTGCCCGTCTTCGGCGTCTGTCTCGGCATGCAGTCCATGCAGGTGGCGTACGGCGGTGTCGTGGACCGTGCGCCCGAACTCCTGCACGGCAAGACGTCGCTGGTGGAGCACGAGGGCAAGGGCGTCTTCGCGGGTCTGCCGACCCCCTTCACCGCGACCCGCTACCACTCGCTGGCCGCCGAGCCCGGGACCGTGCCGGCCGAGCTGGAGGTCACGGCACGCACGCACGACGGGATCATCATGGGCCTGAGGCACCGTGAACTGCCCGTCGAGGGCGTGCAGTTCCACCCCGAGTCGGTGCTCACCGAGCACGGCCACCGCATGCTGGCCAACTGGCTGGTGGAGTGCGGGGACCAGGAGGCCGTGGCGAGGTCGGCGGGGCTCGCCCCGGTGGTGGGCAGGGCCACGGCGTGACGGCGGTGCGCCCCGAGCGCGAGAGTGCCCCCTACGGCGGCGAGGCCGCGTACGGGGGCGCCGAGGCGTTCGAGGCGTTCGACGGGACTGTCCAGGCTCCCCGCCAGGGAGAACCCTTCCGGTCGGCGGCCGAGCCGCCGCAGTGGTACGCCCCACCGGACCAGCAGGCCTCCGGGTACGCCCAGGACGGCTGGCACGGGCAGCGGCCGTACGCGGAGCCGGCGTATGAGCCGCGTCCCCAGGCCGCCCCGTACGGGGAGCCGTTCGAGTCCTATGGACCGACGGCGATGTCGACGTCGACGGCGTACGGATCGACGGCCTACGAGGCGACCGCGCCCGAGCATCCCCCGGTCGACACCGCCCTTGAACATCCTCCGATCGACGAGGAGACCGTGGCGCTGCGGGTGGAGGAGGCCCGGCGCAGAGCGGCGGAGGCCGAGTCGATACCCGCGCCGCCCGCCTCCGGGGGCCGTGCGGCCCGCCGTAAGGCCGCGAGACGGCACGGGAGGCATTCGGGCTCCCTGGGCGCGGACGCGGGCTCCGGGGCCGCTCAGGGGCCCGGAGGGGCCTTAGAGGCGGCCGATGAGATGTCGGCGCCCCTCTCCCGGGTGGAGGCGCGGCGGGCGGCGCGGGCGCGCAAGCCCAGCGCGGGAGTGATCGCGAGCCGGGCGATCGGTGAGGTGTTCATCACCACCGGCGTACTGATGCTGCTGTTCGTGACGTACCAGCTCTGGTGGTCCAACATCCGGGCACAGCAGGAGGCGGGCCGGGAGGCGACCAGCCTCCAGGAGGAGTGGAAGAACGGACAGCGCGCGCCGGGCGCGTTCGAGCCGGGGCAGGGCTTCGCCATCCTGCACATTCCGAAGCTGGACGTGGTGGTGCCGATCGCGGAGGGCATCAGCAAGTCGAAGGTCCTGGACCGCGGAATGGTCGGGCACTACGACGAGAACAGCATCAAGACGGCGATGCCCGAGGACAGGACCGGCAACTTCGGCATCGCGGGACACCGCAACACGCACGGCGAACCGTTCCGGTACATCAACCGGCTCCAGCCGGGCGACCCGATCGTCGTGGAGACACAGGACAAGTACTACGTCTACGACATGGCCTCGATCCTTCCGGTGACGCCGCCGACCAACGTCAGCGTGCTCGAACCGGTCCCCCCGGATTCGGGGTTCACCGAGCCGGGCCGTTACATCACGCTGACCACGTGCACGCCGGAGTTCACGAGCAAGTACCGGATGATCGTGTGGGGCAAGATGGTCGAGGAACGGCCGCGCAGTGAGGGGAAGCCCGACGCGCTCGTCCAGTAGGGGCTCGACCAAGGGCGGATGAACTGTGGCAGTGACCACCGACGAGACCGATGACGTCGAAGAGGGGACCGGCGGGTCCGGGACCGCGCCGCCGCGGCGCGGCATGGGACGGATCGCGATGGCGGTCAGTGTCTTCGGCGAACTCCTCATCACCGCGGGCCTGGTGCTCGGACTGTTCGTCGTCTACTCGCTGTGGTGGACGAACGTGCTCGCCGACCGGGAAGCGGACAAGGAAGCGAACAAGGTCCGGGACACCTGGGCGTCGGCGGACAGCGGCCCGGGTGCCCTGGACACCAAGGACGGCATCGGCTTCCTGCACGTCCCCGCAATGAAGAACGGTGAGGTCCTGGTCAAGAAGGGCACTTCCACCAAGATCCTCAACGGTGGCGTCGCCGGCTACTACACCGACCCGGTCAAGGCGACCCTCCCCACCTCGGACAAGGACGGCAACTTCACCCTCGCCGCCCACCGCGACGGCCACGGCGCCAAGTTCCACAACATCGACAAGCTCAAGAAGGGCGACTCGATCGTCTTCGAGACCCGCGACAACTGGTACGTCTACAAGGTCTACGACAACCTCCCCGAGACCTCGAAGTACAACGTCAAGGTCCTGTCGGACATCCCGAAGGAGTCCGGCAAGAAGAAGGCCGGCAAGTACATCACTTTGACTACTTGCACGCCCGTGTACACGTCCCGGCACCGGTACATCGTGTGGGGCGAGCTGGTCCGTGTGGAACGGGTGAACGCGGAACGGACGCTGCCCAAGGAGCTGCGGTAGCGCTGTAGTTGTCCGTACGGCAGTTGTTCATACGACGGAGCCCCGGCCCCTTCCTGAGAAGGGACCGGGGCTCCGTCCTGTGGCGCTATCCGAAGAGGCCGCCGTTGTTTCCTCCGTTGTTGTTGCCGCCGTTGTTGCCGAAGCCGACCGAGGCGAGGGTGATGGTCGTCTGGGCCGGGTCGGCGTCGTCGCCGCCGTCCGGGTCCTGGTCGGTGACGAGTGCGGTGTCGCTCTGGTCGCTGCCCGGGGCGAACTGGATGTTCGTGAAGCCCGCCTGCTGCAGGAGCTGCTTGGCCTCGCCCACGGTCCGGCCGACCACGTTCGGGACCTCGGCCTCCTGCTCCTCTTCCTCCTCGGCCGCCTTGCCGATCTGGATGGTGACCGTGTCGCCCTTCTCGGCCTCGCTGCCCTGCTCCGGCGAGGTCGCGATGACCTTGCCGACCAGGTTGGGGTCGTCCGTCTCGACCTCGACGCACTCGCCGACCAGGTTGTTGGCCGTCATCTGGGCCTTGGCCTGGTCACAGCTGAGGTTGCGGACGTCCGGGACGGTGACCGTCGCGGCCTCCGTGGCGACTGTCAGCGTGATCGTGGAGCCCTTTTCGAGCTTGCCGCTGTCGGGGTCCTGGTCGATCACGATGCCGGCCGTGCGGTCGGACTCCTCGGTCTTCTTCTCGACCTGGAAGCCCTTCTTCTCGAGTTCGGCCTCGGCGTCCTCGAACTTCAGGCCCTGGACGTCGGGGACCGCGACCTTCGGGGCACCGGTGGAGATCACCAGGGCGATGGTGTCGCCCTTCTTGACTGGATCACCTTCCTTAGGCGTCTGACTACAGACGTTGCCCGTCTTCTGGTCCTCGCACTCAGCTTTGGTGACCGTTACCTCGAGATCAACATTGCCTGCTGCTCTCTTGGCTTCGGCCTCCGTCTGTCCCACGAAGCTAGGGCTCTTGAACGTTTCGTTGGAGGTGTCGTTGCCCGGGAACATCCACCGTCCGATGAGGATCGCGCCGATCAGCACCAGCACACCCGCGACGACCAGGAGGATCGTCGAGGTGTTGTTCTTCTTCGGCTGGCGGCGGCGGCCCTGACGGTCGTCGTAGCCGCCGTAGCCGCCGTAGCCGTCGTCCCCGTTCATCGGGGGCAGCATGGTGGTGGCCTGGGCGTCCGTGGAGCGCAGGGCGGTGGTGGGCTGGTCGTCGGGGTAGCCGCCGTAGCCGACCGATCCCATGGCCGCCGTGGCCGCGACGGGCTGGCCGTCGAGGCAGGCCTCGATGTCGGCGCGCATCTCGTCGGCGGACTGGTAGCGGTAGTCCGGGTCCTTGACCAGGGCACGCAGGACGATGGCGTCCATCTCCGGCGTGATCTCCGGGTCGAAGACGCTCGGGGGCTGCGGTTCCTCCCGTACGTGCTGGTAGGCGACCGCCACGGGGGAGTCGCCCACGAACGGCGGGCGGACCGTCAGCAGCTCGTAGAGCAGACAGCCCGTCGAGTACAGGTCGGAACGGGCGTCCACCTGCTCGCCCTTGGCCTGCTCCGGGGAGAGGTACTGGGCGGTGCCGATGACCGCGGACGTCTGGGTCATGGTCATGCCGGAGTCGCCCATGGCGCGGGCGATGCCGAAGTCCATGACCTTGACCTGGCCGTTGCGCGTCAACATGACGTTCGCCGGCTTGATGTCACGGTGGACGATCTGGTTGCGGTGGGCGTACTCCAGGCCTTGGAGGATGCCGATGGTCATCTCCATGGCCCGCTCCGGCAGCAGCTTGCGGCCGCTGTGAAGAAGCTCACGGAGGGTGGAGCCCTCGACGTACTCCATGACGATGTACGGGATCGAGACCCCGTCGATGTAGTCCTCGCCCGTGTCGTAGACCGCGACGATCGCGGGGTGGTTGAGCGAGGCGGCCGACTGGGCCTCCCGGCGGAACCGGGCCTGGAAGGTGGGGTCGCGCGCGAGGTCCGCTCGCAGCGTCTTCACCGCCACGGTGCGGCCGAGGCGGGTGTCCATCGCGAGGTAGACCTCCGCCATGCCACCACGGCCGAGCACCTGGCCCAGCTCGTACCGGCCGCCGAGGCGACGCGGCTCTTCCATAGCTTCCTACCAGCCCTCTCCGTCGGTCCCGACCGCACCCATGTACGGTCCGGCGGCTGTGCTGTCCGGGCATACGGTACCCGGCTCGCCTTCTGTGACCTGGCCAACCGCATCAGCCGATACAGGACCGGTATCGCAACGTGCACCGATGTGAAGGTGACGTGAGCGGGGTCACTTCTTGCTGTTGATCACTGCCTGCATCACGCTCTTCGCGATCGGGCCGGCGAGACCGCCACCGGAGATCTCACCGCGGTCCGCGCTGCCGTCCTCGACGACCACGGCCACGGCGACCGGCGAGCTGCCGTCGCTGAGCTTGGCGTACGAGATGAACCAGGCGTACGGCAGCTCCTTGTTGTTGAGGCCGTGCTGGGCGGTACCGGTCTTGCCACCGACGGTAGCGCCGCTGATCTTCGCGCTGCCGCCGGTGCCGGCCGGGTCGTTGACGACGGTCTCCATCATGTCCTGCAGCGCCTGGGCGGTGTCCGGCGAGACGGCCTGGGAGAGCTCCTCCGGCTCGTGCGACTCGATGACGTCGAGGGTGGAGGCGCGCAGCTGGTCGACCATGTACGGCTTCATCAGCTTGCCGTCGTTGGCGATCGCAGCGGAGACCATCGCCATCTGCAGCGGGGTGGCGCGGTTGGAGCCCTGGCCGATGCCGTCGAGGGCGTTCTGCGGACGGTTGTCCTCGGGGTAGACGCTCTCCGCCGCGCGGACCGGGATGTCCAGTTCGGCCTCGCCGAAGCCGAACTTCTCGGACTGCTCGATCATCTTGTCGTTGCCGACGCTGTCGCTGAGCTTGGCGAAGACGGTGTTGCAGGAGACCTTCAGCGCGTCGCGCAGGGTCGCGTTCTCGCAGTCCCCGTGCTGGTTGGTGAGGTCGGTGCTCGACTCGGGCAGCCGGTACGGCTCCGGGCTGTCCGTGGCCTCGTCGATGCCGCTGACCACGTTGTTCTCCAGCGCGGCGGCGGCGGTGACCACCTTGAACGTGGAGCCCGGCGGGTAGGTCTCGCGCAGTGCGCGGTTCAGCATCGGCTTGTCGGAGTCCTTCTCCAGCTTCGAGAAGGTCTCGCTGTCCTTGCTGCTGATACCGGCGAAGGACGACGGGTCGTACGACGGCGTGGAGGCCAGCGCCAGGACCGCCCCGGTCTGGGGGTCGATCGCGGCGACGGCACCCTTCTTGTCACCCAGGCCCTCGAAGGCCGCCTTCTGCGCGGCGGCGTTGAGGGTGGTGACGACGCTGCCGCCCTGCTTCTTCTTCCCGGTGATCATGTCCAGCGTGTTCCGGAAGAAGAGCCGGTCGTCGTTGCCGGTGAGGATGCCGTCCTCAAGGCTCTCCAACTGGGTGGCGCCGACGATCTGGGAGGCGTACCCGGTGACGGGCGCCCACATCTCGCCGTTCTTCCAGGTGCGCTTGTACTTGTAGTCGGTGCCCTTGGTCTCGACGGAGCCGGTGATGGCCTTGCCGTCGACGATGATGTCGCCGCGCGGAGTGGCGTAGCGCTCGATCGAGACGCGACGGTTCTCCTTGCGTGATTGCAGGGCGTCGGCCTGTACGTACTGGATCCAGTTGTCGCGAATGAGCAGGGCGAGGACGAGCAGCCCGCAGAAGATCGCGATCCGGCGCAGGGGCTTGTTCACGGTCGGACCACCTGGGTCATCTCGGCGTCGGGGTTGGGCGCGGGGGCCGGGGCAGGGCGGCGGGCGGTGTCGCTGATGCGCAGCAGGAGGCCGATGAGCGCCCAGTTCGCGATCACGGAGGAACCACCGGCCGCGAAGAACGGCATGGTCATACCGGTCAGCGGGATCAGGCCCATGACACCGCCGACCACCACGAAGATCTGCAGGGCGAACGCGCCCGAGAGGCCGACCGCGAAGAGCTTGCCGAAGGGGTCGCGGGCGGCCAGGGCGGTGCGCACACCTCGCTCGATGATCAGCCCGTACAGCAGCAGGATCCCCATGACACCGGCGAGACCGAGTTCCTCTCCGACGGTGGAGAAGATGAAGTCGGAGTTGGCGGCGAAGCCGATGAGGTCGGAGTTGCCCTGGCCGAGCCCGGTGCCGAGGACGCCACCGGACCCGAAGGACATGATCGACTGGCCGATCTGGTAGCAGGCGTCGGAGTTCTCGTAGCAGGACCAGGGGTCGAGCCAGGCGTTGACACGGGCCTGTACGTGACCCGCGAACGACGCGACACCGACCGCGCCGGCGGCGGACATCAGCAGGCCGATGACGATCCAGCTGGTCCGCTCGGTGGCGACGTACAGCATGATCACGAACATGCCGAAGAACAGCAGCGACGTACCGAGGTCGTTCTCGAAGATGAGGATGAGCAGGCTGACGGCCCAGATCGTGATGATCGGGCCGAGGTCGCGGCCGCGCGGCAGGTACAGGCCCATGAAACGGCGGCTGGCCAGTGCCAGGGCGTCCCGCTTCACCATGAGGTAGCCCGAGAAGAAGATCGCGAGAATGATCTTCGCGAACTCGCCCGGCTGGATCGTGCCCACGCCGGGAATCCTGATCCAGATCTTGGCGCCGAACGTGTCGTCGCCGAGGCCGGGCACGAGGGGCAGGACGAGGAGCACCAGTGCGACGGCCATCGAGATGTACGTGTAGCGCTGCAGGATGCGGTGGTCCTTGAGGAAGACGACGACCGCGACGAAGAGCGCGAGGCCCAGAGCCGAGAACAGCAGTTGCTTCGGGGCCGAGGGGGTGAAGACGCCGTAGGCGCTCTCGGCCAGATTCTGCAGCCGCTCCGACTGGTCCAGGCGCCAGATGAACACCAGCCCCAGTCCGTTGAGCAGCGTGGCCAATGGCAGCAGTAGCGGGTCCGCGTAGGCCGCGAACTTCCGTACGACGATATGGCCGATGCCGGCCAGGAGGCCGAGGCCGAGGCCGTACCCGAGCAGGCCGGTGGGCACCTGGTCGTTGATGGCGAGTCCGACGTTGGCGTAGGCGAACACCGGGATGACGACCGCGAAGACCAGCAGCGCCAGCTCGGTGTTGCGCCGGCTCGGTGCGCCGATCGCGCCGATCGTGGACGTGTGCTGCGTCGACGTGTTGGTAGTACTGCTCATCGTGTGAGTGGGCCCCTCGCGGCTTGCCTACTGCTCACCGCACCGCGAGACCAGTTCCTGCTCCTCCTCCGAGAGGCTGGGGCCGGTCGACGGTGCGGGTGCGGTCTGGGACGGGGACGGGGACGTCGATGGCGTCGACGTCGGGGACGGTGTGGCCTTGGACGTGAGGGAGGTCCTGGTGGTTCCCGTGACGCCTCCGGCCTCGCCCTCACCGGTCTTCGCGTTGCTGTCCGCCTCGCGGCGCTCGGCGTTCTTCTTGCACGCGGACGCCTGGTCGGACAGTTCCGCGATCTTCTTCTGGGCGTCGCTCAGACCGCCCCCGGAGATCGTGGCCTCGACCTGCTTCTTCTGGTACGGCGGCAGGTACTTGAGTTCGATCTCGGGGTGGTCCTTCTCCACCTTCGACAGCGTGATCCAGGCCAGGTCCTGGCTGATGCCGCGGTACAGCGCGACATGGTCGTCCTTGGCACCGACGTAGTACTGCGTCTGCGTCCAGCGGTACCCGCCGTACAGGCCGCCGCCGATCAGGCCGAGGGCGAGAAGGCCGAAGAACGATCTCTTCAGCCACTTGCGCTTCTTGCCGGGCTTGACGAAGTCGTCGTCGGAGTAGTTCCCGAAGCTGCCCGCGGCCGCCATGTATCCGGTGGTGTCGCCGGAGCCGGGTGGGCCGAACTCGCCGCCACCGCCCTGTCCGTGCCCCGGACGGCCGAGGCCGGAGGCGCGGCCGGCGGGGGTCTGCATGATGCCGTTGTCCTGCAGGTGGAGCTGGTTCTCGGCGACGGCGCCGACCACGACCGGGGTGTCGTGCAGCTGCCCGGCGAGGGTGTCCCCGGTGTCGAGGTCGAGGACGTCGGCGACGATGACAGTGATGTTGTCGGGGCCGCCGCCGCGCAGCGCGAGCTGGATCAGCTCCTGCACGGTCTCCTGAGGGCCCTGGTAGCTGGCGAGGGTGTCCTCCATCGTCTGGTGGGACACGACGCCGGACAGGCCGTCGGAGCAGATCAGATACCGGTCGCCGGCGCGGACCTCACGGATGGACAGGTCGGGCTCGACGTGGTCGCCGCTGCCCAGCGCGCGCATCAGCAGGGAGCGCTGCGGGTGGGTTGTGGCTTCCTCTTCGGTGATGCGGCCCTCGTCGACGAGTCGCTGCACCCAGGTGTGGTCCTGGGTGATCTGGGTGAGGACGCCGTCGCGCAGGAGGTAGGCGCGGGAGTCGCCGACGTGGACGAGGCCGAGCCGCTGGCCGGTCCACAGCAGGGCGGTGAGCGTGGTGCCCATGCCCTCCAGCTGTGGGTCCTCCTCGACCATCGCGCGCAGCTGGTCGTTGGCGCGCTGCACGGCGGTGCCGAGGGAGGTGAGGATGTCGGAGCCGGGGATGTCGTCGTCGAGCGTGACGAGGGTGGAGATCACCTCGGAGGAGGCGACCTCGCCGGCCGCCTGGCCGCCCATGCCGTCGGCGATCGCGAGGAGGCGCGGACCGGCGTAGCCCGAGTCCTCGTTGCCCTCGCGGATCATGCCTTTGTGCGATCCGGCGGCGAAGCGCAGTGAGAGACTCATGCGCACCTCGCCCGTCGGCTCCGGGTACATCCGCACGGTGCCCACCCTCCGGTCGGGAGCGCGCCGGGGCCCCTGGTGGGGGCCGCCACCGCGTGCTCGCTCCGCTCGCGCTCATTCATGATGTAGCACTACTTCCGCAGCTCGATGACGGTCTTGCCGATGCGGATCGGCGCGCCCAGCGGAATGGGCGTGGGAGTCGTCAGTCGGTTCCGGTCGAGATACGTGCCGTTGGTGGACCCCAGGTCCTCGACGATCCACTGGCCGTCGCGGTCCGGGTAGATCCGGGCGTGCCTGCTGGAGGCGTAGTCGTCGTCCAGCACGATCGTGGAGTCGTGTGCGCGGCCCAGGGTGATGGTCTGGCCCTGGAGCGCCACGGTGGTACCCGTGAGGGTGCCCTCGCTGACGACGAGTTTGGTGGGGGCGTTACGGCCGCGGCGGCCACCGGAGGCGGCGGGCTGCTGGCCGCGCTGCTGCGGGGGCGCGGCCTGCCGGGCGGCCTGTTGTGGCCGCGCGTTCTCCCGGCGCGACCCCCGCTGGGTGACGCGCGTACCGAACAGGTCGCTGCGGATGACCTGCACGGCCACGATCACGAACAGCCACAGTACGGCCAGGAACCCCAGCCGCATGACCGTGAGGGTCAGCTCTGACATTGCCCCCGCTTCACCCTTCGGCTTGCCGGTAAATGATGGTGGTGCTGCCCACGACGATCCGCGAGCCGTCGCGGAGCGTAGCGCGGGTGGTGTGCTGCCCGTCCACCACGATGCCGTTGGTGGACCCAAGATCCTGGATCGTCGAGGGCGTTCCGGTCCGGATCTCGCAGTGCCGACGGGATACGCCGGGGTCGTCGATCCGCACGTCGGCTTCGGTGCTGCGGCCCAGCACGAGCGTCGGGCGGGAGATCTGATGGCGGGTGCCGTTGATCTCGATCCAGTAGCGCGTGCGCCCGCCGGCCGCCGGGGCGGCACCGGCCCGCTGGAGGTAGGGCGCGGAGCCGGGGCGGCCACCGCCGGGCGGTGGTGTGGCCGGCATGGGCGGGGCGCCCGCGGGTGCGGCGGTGGGCGGGTAGCCGTAGCCGCCGGGGCGGCCCGCGGCGGGGCTCGCCGGGGCGCCGGCGGGGGCCTGCTGGTTGGTGGAGGAGGCGAGCGTACGGCTGCGCACCCGGTACAGACCGGTGTCGAGGTCGTCCGCCTTCTCCAGGTTGACCTTGATCGGTCCCATGAACGTGTAGCGCTGCTGCTTGGCGTAGTCGCGCACCATGCCGGCGAGCTCGTCGCCGAGCTGGCCGGAGTAGGGGCTGAGGCGCTCGTAGTCGGGCGTGCTCAGCTCCACGATGAAGTCATTGGGCACGACTGTCCGGTCGCGGTTCCAGATGGTCGCGTTGTTGTCGCACTCACGCTGGAGCGCTCCCGCGATCTCGACGGGCTGGACCTCGGACTTGAACACCTTGGCGAAGGTGCCGTTGACCAGACCTTCGAGGCGCTGCTCGAACTTCTTCAGGACTCCCATGGGGCACCTCCTCCATCGTCACCGCTCTGCGTACTGCGCCCGTACTGCTTACTGATCGTATCCACGCGCCGGGAAATCGGCTGGTTCCCCCCGTCGGCCCCGTCGACCGGTGTCACCCGGTGTCGACGCCCACTGAAGTCCCCTCCCGGATTCCCATCGGAGCTCTTCTTCGAACTACCGCTGTCCGAACTCTGCCAAGGATCGTAGAGGCGGCGCGAGACCAGTGTCCCGCACCGGGCCGTGCACCCTGTCCTCCTCCAGTGGAGATGGCCGGGACCGGTACGAGGTTGATACGTGAACCAGCATGCGTTGATACGTAGCCGGAGGCCCCCCGTGTTCGGTCCGTGCTGGTCGGGCCGGGCGCGGCGGCGTGGACGGCGGCCAGCTGCGGATAAGGGATGCGAACCCACCGTCTCCAGCGTGCTAATCTTCTCGATGTCAGAAGGCGCCAGCACCGCGAGGAGCAGGCCCTGAGGACACACCTAATGCGCGGGTGGCGGAATAGGCAGACGCGCTGGATTCAGGTTCCAGTGCCCGCAAGGGCGTGGGGGTTCAACTCCCCCCTCGCGCACAGCGAAGCGGTCCCATCGTGATCACGATGGGACCGCTTCTTTTTGCTCTTCTCTTTGCCCGCTTCCCGGCGTTCGGGGAGCCCGGAGGTCGGCCCGCCGGGCCTCTGAAGTGTGAGGAGTCTCTCAGGGGATTCGGTAAGGGCTTTCAAAGCGATGTTTCACGTGAAACGTCGTAGATGGGGTGCTCGGGTGCAGTCCGCGTGCGGTATCGCTCCGCCGAGGAGGCGGCGGGCTGTGATCATCTCGGGACTTGATCCGGTGAAACCCGTCAGAACCGTTGACGCTCACCCGCCCCATATCTATCTTCTGGTCGGAAATTCGTACAACGTCCGTAATTTCGAACGTAGTTCTCGCTTCCTGTCATGCAAGCAAGCACCCCCACACCTGCCAGAGACGAGGCGCACATGGCACCGCCGCTCTCCAGACGCTTCCTCCTCCAGTCCGCGATCCTCGCCGCGGCTGTACCCGGAGTCTCCTTCGGGACGGGCGCCGGCCGCGCGTCCGCCGCCATCGTTCCGGCGCCGTCCACGTGGTCCGTGCGGCCCTTCGAGCTCAAGGACGTGACGCTCGGCCAGGGCCTGTTCGCCGGCAAGCGGCAGCTGATGCTCGACCACGGCCGCGGCTACGACGTCGACCGCCTGTTGCAGGTCTTCCGGGCCAACGCGGGGCTCTCCACCAAGGGCGCGGTCGCCCCCGGCGGCTGGGAAGGCCTCGACGGCGAGGCCAACGGCAACCTCCGCGGCCACTACACCGGGCACTTCCTGACGATGCTCGCCCAGGCCTACGCGAGCACCAAGGACACGGCCTACGCCGACAAGATCCGCTACATGGTCGGCGCCCTGACCGAGGTGCGCGCAGCGCTGCGCACCGATCCGCGCATGCTCGCCGTCACCGGGAAGTTCGGTACCGCCCAGGAGAACGTCCGGGGCTCCTACCAGTACGTCGACCTGCCCGCCGCCGTGCTCGGCGGGGCCTCGGCGATCACCCTGTCGGCCTGGGTGAAGCCCACCCACAACGCCAACTGGGCCCGGGTCTTCGACTTCGGCAACAACAACACCCGCTACATGTACCTGGCGGCCCGCAACGCCAGCGGCTTCCCCCGCTTCGCCGTCACCACCAACGGCCCCGGCGGTGAACAGGGCCTCAACGGAACCGCCGCGCTGCCGCTCAACCAGTGGAGTCACCTGGCGGTGACCATCGGCGGCGGCACCGGCACGCTCTACGTCAACGGCACGGCCGTGGCCCAGAACACGTCGATGACCCTCACTCCGGCGGCCCTCGGCACCCTGGCGAACAACTGGCTGGGGCGGTCCAATTTCTCCACCGACCCCGTCTTCGCGGGCGCGTTCGACGAGTTCAACGTCTGGTCGCGGGCGCTGACGGCCGCCGAGATCACGTCCCTGCAGAGCAACAGGGCGTCGGCCTCCACGGCGGGCCGGGGCAACCTGGCCTCGTACGACTTCTTCGAGACCACCGGCGGCACCTTCGCGGACGCCTCCGGGCGCGGCCTGACCGCCACCCTGCGCCGCACCTGGGGCGCACCCAGCCATGCCGGGTTCCTGGCGGCGTACCCGGAGACGCAGTTCATCCAGCTGGAGTCGATGACCAGCGGCGACTACACGCGCGTGTGGGCGCCGTACTACACCGCGCACAAGATCCTTCGCGGTCTGCTGGACGCCTACCTCCACGTCGACGACGCACGGGCGCTCGACCTCGCCTCGGGACTGTGCGACTGGATGTACTCACGGCTGTCGAAGCTGCCCGACGCCACGCTGCAACGGATGTGGGGGATCTTCTCCAGCGGTGAGTTCGGAGGGCTCGTCGAGGCGATCGTCGACCTGTACACGATCACCGGAAAGGCCGAACACCTCGCGCTCGCCAAGCTGTTCGACCTCGACAAGCTCATCGACGCCTGCGCCGCGAACACGGACATCCTCGACGGCCTGCACGCCAACCAGCACATTCCCATCTTCACCGGTTACGCACGGCTGTACGACGCGACGGGTGAGGCGCGCTATCTGACGGCCGCGAAGAACTTCTGGGGCATGGTCGTCCCGCCGCGCATGTACGGCATCGGCGGCACCAGCACGGCCGAGTTCTGGAAGGCGCGCGGGGTCATCGCGGGGACCGTCAGCGACACCAACGCCGAGACCTGCTGTGCGTACAACCTGCTCAAGCTGAGCCGGACGCTGTTCTTCCACGAGCAGGACCCGAAGTACATGGACTACTACGAGCGGGCCCTGTTCAACCAGGTCCTCGGCTCCAAGCAGGACAAGGCCGACGCCGAGAAACCGCTGGTCACGTACTTCATCGGCCTGAAGCCCGGCCATGTGCGCGACTACACCCCCAAGCAGGGCACCACCTGCTGCGAGGGCACCGGCATGGAGAGCGCCACCAAGTACCAGGACTCGGTGTACTTCACCAAGGCGGACGGCAGCGCGCTGTACGTCAACCTGTACAGCGCCACCACGCTGAACTGGTCGGCGAAGGGCGTGACCGTCACCCAGGCCACCGACTTCCCCCGCGAGCAGGGCTCCACGATCACCTTCGGAGGCGGAAGCGCGGCTTTCGAACTGCGGTTGCGGGTGCCGTCCTGGGCGACCGCGGGCTTCCGGGTGACCGTCAACGGCAGCGCGGTGAGCGGCACTCCGACCGCCGGGACCTACTTCACGGTCCCGTCCCGCACGTGGCGCAGCGGTGACGTCGTACGCGTGACGATGCCGTTCCGGCTGCGGGTGGAGAAGGCCCTCGACGACCCGTCGCTCCAGACGCTGTTCTACGGGCCGGTCAACCTGGTCGGCAGGAACAGCAGTACGAGCTACCTGTCGTTCGGGCTGTACCGCAACGCCGGTCTCTCCGGTGACCTGCTGCCCTCCCTCACTCCGGTGAGCGGGAAGCCGCTGCACTACACACTGGACGGCACCGAATTCGCTCCCTTCTACGAAGGGAGCGAGGATCCGACCCACGCCTACGTCAAGCGCTCGGAACCGAAGGTCTACTTCGGCGGTACCGACTCCGGCGTCGCCAACCCGGCGAAGTCCGACGGCACGACGCTGCTCGACGAGATCTGGGCCGGGGCGCCGTTCGCCAACAAGGGCGCCCTCGTCGCGCGCGTGCAGTCGACCGTGAACTCCTGGGTGTCGGCCGGGCTGCTGAGCCGGGCCGGCGGACAGCAGGTGGTCACGACCGCGGCGAACGCGACGTACGCGGCCTGACGGGCCTTTGCCGCGGGCGGCTGCTCCTCTGGTGGGGGCAGCCGCCCGCGTGTTTCCCAAGCGTTTCCCGGAGGGTCTACGCGGCGAGGCGCTCCGCGAGGGCCTTGGCCTTGACGGCCGCGTCGTCGAAGGCCTTGGCGCGGGAGGCCTCGAAGAGCGGGATCAGCTCGGACATCGCGGGGTTCTGCGGGGCCATGGTGAGCTCCGGGACGATGAAGTCGAGCTTTAGGCCGAGGGTGTCGGCCAGTACGGCCGTCAGGTAGTTCTGCACGTACTCGAACGGCTCGCGCGGTGTCCCGGGGGCGTAGGAACCGCCGCGGCTCGCGACGACCGTGACCGGGGTGCCCTTCGCCTTCGAGTCCTCGTTCATGGCCGTACGGCCGATGAGGATCACGTTGTCCAGCCAGGCCTTGAGGGTCGACGGGATCGAGAAGTTGTACATGGGGGCGCCGATCAGGATCGCGTCCGCCTGCTCCAGCTCCACGATGAGCTTCTCGCGCTCGGCGAAGGCCGCCGCCTGCTCAGGTGTGTGCGTGGCCGGATCGGCGAAGCCGGCGGTGTGCGCGTCGGCGCTGATGTGCGGCACGGGAGCGGTGTGGAGATCGCGATAGATCACCGTGCCTCCCGGGTGCTGGTCCTCCCACGCCTTGCGGAAGGCCTCCGTCACCGCGCGCGACGTCGAGGCGCCGGCGGGGAGCACGGACGAGTCCAGGTGGAGAAGGGTGGCCATGGTCACTCCAAAAGCAAGAGCTGCGGTTTCGTACTCGACTATAGATAGCATAGTCACTTACTTTTTTTCACCCACTCGCAGGAGTCCAGTACTCTGGACCCGTGGCGGAGCAGCAGCGGGACATCCACGGCGCCGAGCCGTGCCAGCAGGTCGACGCCGGCATCACACGTGTGTTCGGCTTGCTCGGAAAACGCTGGACCGGCCTGATCGTGGCCGTACTGATGCCGCACCCCGCGCACTTCGTCGACCTGCGCAGGGCGATTCCGGGCATCAGCGAACGCATGCTCTCCGACCGCCTCACGGAACTCGCCGCAGCCGGCCTGGTCCTGCGCGCGGTCGACGAGGGGCCGCCGCTTCGGGTCACCTACCGGCTGACCGAGGCCGGGGCCGCCCTGGAACCGGCGCTGCTGGAACTCGCCGCCTGGGCCGAGGTCCATCTGCCGCAGGGCCAGCCGTGCGCGGGAGCGGGGCGGGAGTAACGCGCGATGCGCCGTGAGCAGCGCGGCGTGACGGGGTCGGTCTCCGGTGTGTGTGGCGGGCTCGGTCCGGTGCGTGGGGCGGTTTTCCACAGGCGTGGAGGTCCTGGGTGCCGAGTTGTCCACAGGGTCTGACGCGTTTCGGCCACCGGCTGTACCGTCGTCACGAGTTGATGTTCGTGCGTGTATGTGAGCGGGGGAGGCGGTCGGTGTGACCGAGGGCGGTACGACGACGGTGGAGCCGGTGGTCGGGGCCGGGACGAGGGAGGCCGGGGCGCGAGTGCCGTGGGTGGCCGGCTTCGCGCGGTGGCCTTCCGCAGGGTCGCCCAAGGACGAGGGCAAGGCCCTGCGGGCGCGGGTGTCGCGCAGCGCGCACGCGGACCTGACGCTCACCGCCGACCGACCGGACGCGGTGACCGCGGTCGAGGAGTCCAACCGCGGCCGTATCCCCGCCCTCACCCCGATACGGGTCGGCCGGATGGCTGCCACCCCCTTCGCGTTCCTGCGCGGCTCGGCCGGACTCATGGCCCACGACCTCGCGCGTACGCCCATGACCGGCATCGGCACCCAGATCTGCGGCGACGCCCACGCGGCGAACTTCGGTCTGTACGGGGACGCCCGAGGCGGCCTCGTCATCGACCTGAACGACTTCGACGAGACCCTGCACGGTCCCTGGGAGTGGGACCTCAAGCGCCTCGCCACCTCGCTGGTGCTCGCGGGCCGCGAGGCGGGCGCCGACGAGGACACCTGCCGCAAGGCGGCGCACGACGCGGCGGGCGCCTACCGGCGCACCATGCGGCTCCTCGCCAAGCTCTCGGCGCTCGACGCGTGGAACGCCATCGCGGACGAGGAGTTGGTCTCGTACACGGACGCCCACGATCTGCTGGGCACGCTGGAGCGGGTCTCCGAGAAGGCGCGGGCCAACACGAGCGGCCGCTTCGCGGCCAAGGCGACCGAGGCGGTGGAAGGCGGCGGCCGCCGCTTCGTCGACGCCCCGCCCGTGCTGAGCCGGGTGGACGACGCGGAGGCCACGGCGGTCGCCGCCTCCCTGGAGCACTACCTGACCACGCTCTCGGAGGACCGCCACGCCCTGCTCGCCCGGCACGCCGTGCACGACGTGGCGTTCCGCGTGGTCGGCACCGGCAGCGTGGGCACGCGCTCGTATGTCGTGCTGCTCCTGGACCACCGTGGCGAGCCGCTCGTCCTCCAGGTGAAGGAGGCCCGCCCCTCGGCGCTGGAACCGCACCTCGCGACCGCCGGTTTCGATGTGCCGGACGTGAGCCATGAGGGACGCCGTGTCGTCCTCGGCCAGAAGCGTATGCAGGTCGTCAGCGACATCCTGCTGGGCTGGACCACCGTGGACGGACTCCCGTTCCAGGTACGCCAGTTCCGCAACCGCAAGGGCAGCGTGGACCCCGCGGCCCTCGCCGCCGACCAGATCGACGACTACGGCCGTATGACCGGCGCCCTCCTGGCCCGCGCCCACGCCCACAGCGCGGACCCCCGCCTCATAGCCGGCTACTGCGGCAAGAACGAGGAACTCGACGAGGCCGTGGCCACGTTCGCCGCGACATATGCCGACCGCACGGAGGCGGACCACGCGGACCTGGTGGCGGCGGTACGGGCGGGGCGGATCGTGGCGGAGACGGGGGTGTGAGGAGCCTGCGGGGCCCAGGAGCCGACAGGTGTGCCCAGGGATGCTGAGCCGGGTCGGCCGGCGAGAGCGGGCGGTCGGAGGAGTTTCCGGGCGTGGCCTAGGCTGGGGCGGGTGACGACCCCGGAAGCCGATCAGTTCCCGTTCGAGCGCCCCGCTGAGCCTGTTGAGGCAGCTGGGGGTGCGGAGTCTGTCGAGGGAGCCGAGCACCAGGGCGATACGGAGCCGACAAAGGGCGCGGATGTCGGCGCGGCCGGTGGAGGGTCGGGGGCGGAGCGGCCTGAGGAGCGGTTGGAGCGGGCCGTGCGGGCGGCCGAGCAGGCGCTGATCGAGTACGAGATCGCCGTGGAGACCTTCCGGGTCGAGGTGGAGAACTTCTCCCGGCTGCACCACCAGAAACTCGGCCCCATGTACGCCCGGCTCGACGAGCTGGACGCCCAGATCGCCGAGGCGAAGGCCGCGCGCACCGGCGACCCCGAGGACGTACGCAAGGCACAGGAGGCCCGGGCCCGGGTCATGCCCATGCCGGGTGTGGAGGAGCTGTTCCACGGCTGGATGGATTCGGAGGGCCTGTTCCCCGAGGCCGCCGCCATGCTCACCGACCAGCCCGTGCGGCCCCCGGAGCGGGTGCGTCCCAGTGACGAGGCCCGCAGGCTCTACCGCGAGCTGGTCCGCAAGGCGCACCCCGATCTGGCGCAGGACGACAAGGAGCGCGGGCGACGCGACGAGTTCATATCCCGGGTCAACGCCGCGTACGGCCGTGGGGACGAGATCCTGCTGCGGGAACTGTCCGAGGAGTGGGCCGCGGGGCCGGTGCCCGAGGAGCGCAGGCCGAGTCGCAGCGAGGAGCTTTACGCCCGCCTCGAATGGCTCGCCCAGCGCAAGGAGCTGCTCACCCTCGTCGCCCGGGAGCTCGAGGAGGGCGCCATCGGCTCGATGCTCCGCCTCGCCCCGGACGACCCCGACCGTCTCCTCGACGAGATCGCCGATCAACTGTTGGCGGAGGTCGCGCAGCGGGAGGCGGAACTGGCGGCGCTTCTCACCCAGGACGGCCAGGTCGGTCAGGATGGCCAGGACGGGCCGGGCGGGCCGGGCGATCAGGTCGGCTAGTCCGGTCGGCCGGCCGGGAGGGTCTTCGGCCGGGCTCCGGGGCGGTCGCCGGGTGGCCCGACCTGTAGGTGCTCGGGTCGGGTAGCGTCGTACGCATGCATTTCGGAGCTGGTGTGCCCACGGTCGAGGTCGGGGACCTCAAGGACAGCGACTTCCTGCTGGACGTCCGGGAGGACGACGAGTGGCAGGCGGGTCATGCCGAAGGGGCGCTGCACATCCCCATCAGTGAGTTCGTGGCACGTTACGGCGAGCTCACCGAGGCGGCGCCGCAGGACGGCAGGGTCCATGTGATCTGCCGCTCGGGCGGGCGTTCGGCGCAGGTCGCCATGTACCTCGTCCAGCAGGGCATCGACGCCGTGAACGTCGACGGCGGCATGCAGGTCTGGGCAGCCGCAGGCCGCCCGGTGGTGGACGACAAGGGCGGGGCCGGCTTCGTTCTCTAGTCGGCTGCCTCGTTTGTCGAACCAGGGCGCGCAGGAGATTCGCGCGCCCCTGTTCGCGGCGTGCGCGACGCTCACGCCAGTGGGTGTGCTGCCAGCAGATCGCCCAGTGCCTCCTCGTGCGCCGCTGCGGGGCCGAGTGACAGTTCGAGGTGCTTGGCCCAGGCGTGGTAGCGGTGCAGGGGGTAGTCGACGTCGGCACCGAAGCCGCCGTGCAGATGTTGCGCGGTCTGCACGACCCGTCGTACGCCCTCCGAGGCCCAGATTTTGGCCACGGCGACATCCCCGGCCGCGGGCAGCGCACCCCCCGCCCCGGAACTGATCCGCCAGGCGGCCTGCCACAAGGTCGCCTCCATCGCACGTAGGTCGATGAAGCGGTCGGCGGCCTGTACGGCGACCGCCTGGAACGAGGCGATCGGGAACCCGAACTGCTCCCGCTTGCCGGCGTATTCGCTGGTCATGGCCAGTACCCCTTCCCCCAGTCCGAGTGCCAGCGCACACGTACCGGCGGCCAGCAGTTCCCGAAGCCGTTCCCAGGCGCCCTCCGCGTCGATGACGTTCCGCGCGGCGATCCGAACCGACTCCAGCCGCAGCTCGGCCAGCCGTTCCCCGGCCGTGGAGACCTGCTCGGCGAGCACGAGGCCGTCGTGGACCCGGGGCACGATCGCGAGCACGACCCGGCCGTCGGTGAGGGCGGCCGCATGCGCGGACCCGTCGGCGACGACACCGGACTCGACCACCCCCGGTACGACGACGAAGTCGGCGTTGTGCGCCCAGGGCACCGCCGTCTGCACGCCGTCCAGGACCCAGGTCCCGTCGTCCTCCCGCGTGGCGCTGACGGCCAGTTCGGCGGGGTCGTGGCCGGTGCGGCCGTGCGCGGCGACGGTCAGCACGACCTCGCCCCGGCCCACCCGCGCGAGCAACTCCGCCTTCAACTCCTCGCCGCCGTGCGCCTGTACGGTCACCGCCGCCGCGCTGCTCTCCAGCAGCGGCACCCTGGCCAGCACCTTCGCCGACTCGTGCAACACCAGGCACAGCGCGATCGGGTCCAGCCCCGAGCCGCCGTACGAAGGGTCCAGCAACAGGCTGAGCAGGTCCGCGTCGGCGAGCTTCGCCCACAGGGCCCGGTCGAAGTCGTCGGCCACGGCTCCCGGTACGAGCGAGGGGCTCGGCACCCCGTCCGGCGCGACTCCGGCGAACACCGCCCGCGCCGCCTCGGCCGCCGCCTGCTGCTCCTCGGTGAAGGTGAAGTCCACGGTTCCGCCCTTCCGTGTCGCCGATGACGGGGCGTCAAGATAGAACAGGTTCTAGAAGAAGGGAATGGCGTGGTGGCGGTCGAGGAGGCGGTCACGCGAACGGTGATTCGGCCAGGAGAACGACCCGGTCGACTTCGGGGTCGAAGCCGAGCACCGGATGCCCGTGATCGCCCTCCGGGTCCATCAGGACCGGCTTGCCCAGACGTCGCCCGACGTCCCGCAGAAATCCGCAGAACTCATCGAGGCGCTCCTGTCCCTGGATCTCCCGCAGGTCCACATCGAAGTCGATCTCCTCCGTCGCGTGGAATCGAAAGATCGCCAGTACGTCGGTCGAAAGGTGAACTCGCAGCTCAGGGCATTCGGCACCCGCTGGACGAGCGAGCACCGCCTTCGCCCGAGGCTTCACCGGCAGGGTCGTATCGCCTTCGGAGTAACGATGCTTCCAGTCCCGCTCACCGACGAGGTCCAGGAGTGCCTGCCAGTCCTCCGCCGAGGTGTCCGGCACTCGTACGTCCGGCAGCGCACCCATCAATTCGGGGTCGAAGAAGGGCGCGACTTCGTCCCACCACAGATCGGACACCCCACCATGCTGCCTGGCAGGCCGGCGCAGCGCAGCCCGTTTTCGTTCGGCTCAATCATGGGCTACCGCGCCGTAAGGTGTCCCCCGCTGTGGATAACCTCATGGATGCCGTGTGGGCGGTGTGACGATGTGACTGCTGTGGCCACCGGGGCTGTGCCGGATGGATGCGGCTGAGTAAGTTCCGGTGGGGAAACGGACCGGGAGTGGGAAGCGGGGAGCGGGGCGGAATGGACGCGTACGACGAGGTCTCGAACGGCCGGCGCGGGCCGGACGAGCCCGAGGGCTCCGCCTCCACAAGCCCCGCAGAGGAAAGGGAGGGCAGGGCCGACGGCGACGACTCCGCCGCTGCCACACCCCAACCGGCCCCACCGCCCCAACCGGCGCAGTCGACGCGGCCGGCCTCCGGTATTGCCGCGCTCTCCCTCCCCTACCAAATCACCGTGGCGCTCGTCCTCGCTGTCGTCGCGGTTGTGACCTGCGTACACGTAGGCATGGTGTTCCTGCATGTCGCCCCCTCGAACACGGTGACGAAGCAGCATGGTCGGGCGGTCGAGGAGTGGGTGTTCCCGGAGTTCGAGCAGAACTGGAAGCTGTTCGCGCCGAACCCGCTGCAGCAGAACATCGCGGTGGAGGTCCGAGCCGAGGTGCACACCGCGGCCGGTGATGTCCGTATGACCGGCTGGTACGGCCTGTCGGCGCTGGACGGCGCCGCCATCGACGGCAATCTGATGCCGAGCCACACCCAGCAGAACGAATTGCGCCGGGCCTGGGACTTCTACAACTCCACCCACGACAGCGAGAACCGCGCCACGACCTCGCGGGGTGGGCTGTCCGAGCGCTATCTGCGCCGCATCGTGGTGCTTCGCCTCGACCGTGAGCAGGCCGGCGGGGCCGACGGGGTCATCGAGCGGATACAGGTCCGGTCACGTACCACCAATGTGAGGCCGCCCGACTGGAGTGAGGAACAGGTGTCCGACAAGCCTGTCGTCCGTGAGCTGCCCTGGTGGTCGGTGACCGACCGCGATCGCACGAAGGCGAGCGCCGAATGAGCTCCATGAGCCCCTTGACGCCCATGAATCCAGGCAACCAGGGCAACCCGGTGGGCCCTCTCGGTCGTCTCTCCGCCGCGATCGGCAGCGGGATCACCCAGGTCACCGACAACGCGCTGGGCCCCTACCAGAGCGCGATCATCCGGATCGGCTTCGCCGCGACCTGGCTGCTGTTCCTGCTGCGCGAGTTCCCGCACCGCCACGAGTTGTACGGCCCCGACGGGCCCTGGAACTGGGACCTCGCCCAGCAGCTCCTGGTGGACAACGACGCCTTCACGGTGCTGATCTGGTCGAAGAGCGACGTGTGGTTCGAGATCGTCTACGCCCTCGCCATGCTGTCGAGCTTCCTGCTGCTGCTCGGCTGGCGCACCCGCACCGCGAGCGTGCTCTTCATGGTGGGCGTCCTCTCGCTGCAGAACCGCAGCGTCTTCATGGGCGATGGCGGCGACAACGTCATCCACCTCATGGCGATCTACCTCGTCCTCACCCGCTGCGGCCAGGTCTGGTCCCTGGACGCCCGGCGTGCACGGCGCACGCGCGAGCGCGCCGAGCGGGAGGGTAAGGAGCGGGAGGACCGCGTCGGTCCTGCCCTGTGGTGCGTGCTCGGCTTCGTGCTGCTGGTGGCGACGTTCGGCGGCCTCATTCCCGGCGGCTTTCTGGGCGGCTGGCTGACCGTCTTCTGGGGGCTGTGGGCGGTGCACGCCCTCTGGTGGGCCGTCAAGCGCATCTCGTCGGACATCAAGCCCCGTGTCCTGCTCGACATCGTCGCCAATCTCACGCACAACGCCGCCCTGGTCGTGATCATGGCCGAGGCATGTCTGATCTACGCGGCCGCCGGCTGGTACAAGATCCAGGGCACGCGCTGGCAGGACGGCACGGCCGCCTACTACCCGCTCCACCTGGACTACTTCTCGCCCTGGTCGGCGCTCTCCGACCTGATGACGTCGAGCGGCACGATGGTGATGCTGGTGACGTACGGGACGGTCATCGTTCAGGTCGCCTTCCCGTTCACGCTCTTCAACCGGCGCGTCAAGAACGTCCTGCTGGCGGTCATGATGACCGAGCACGCCGTGATCGCCGTCGTTCTCGGTCTGCCGTTCTTCTCGCTCGCGATGATCGCCGCCGATGCCGTCTTCCTGCCGACCCCCTTCCTGAAGCGGCTGGGCGACTGGGTGACACGCGCGCGTGTACGCGTCCTGGGACGTGTGCTGCCCGGGCGTGACCGTACGCCGCCGGGACCGAACGACCAGCAGCGGACACCGCTCCCTGTCGACAACGCGGAGGGGAAGACGACCGAGCAGGCACACGTAGGCTTCACCGCATGAACGATCCGGTGAGCGCGGCACTCTCCGGCGAACCGGCGGACGACCCGGTGCGGAACTGGCGTCGCCTCGCCGACGGCTCCGTCCTGCTCGACGGATTCCACGCCCTCAAGCACGCCCTGCGCTTCGGCGCCGAGGTCCCGGTGGCGGTCACCGTCGACCGTGCGGCGGCACTCGCCCTCGCCGACGACCTGGCCCCCGACGTACGGGACCGGCTCGCGGACCTCCTCCAGGAGGTCCCGGAGGAGATGTACCGCACGCTCGTGCCCCGCCCGCACCCCACCGCGATCGCCGCCCTGGCCGTTCGCCCCTCACGCGCGTCCAACCTGGCGGTGCTCGACCACACCCCTCGTACCGCCCCCGTCGTCGTCCTCGACAACCCGCGCAACCTGGGCAACGCCGGCGCCGTGATCCGCCTGGCCGCCGGTTTCGGCGCGACCGGGGTGGTGACCACGGGCACCCTGGACCCCTGGCACCCCACGGTCGTGCGCGGCGGCGCGGGCCTGCACTTCGCGACCGCGGTCGAGCGCCTGGACGTGGCCGAGCTACCCCCGGGCCCGCTCTTCGCGCTCGACCCCGAGGGCGACGACATCCGGGGCCTGAAGCTCCCGGACGACGCCGTCCTCGCCTTCGGCTCCGAGCGCAGTGGGCTGTCCGCCGAGCTCCGCGCGCGGGCCGACCACTTGCTCTCCCTGCCGATGCGCCCCCAGGTGTCGAGCTACAACCTGGCGACGAGCGTGGCGATGACGCTGTACCACTGGAGTGCGGGCGCCCCGTAAAGGGATTCGAGCTGCAGCGCCGTAAAGGGGCGCGGGGCTGTGCTGGATATGCGGCTCCGCCGCGCGGGCGCGACCAGCCACGACGGTCCGCGGTCGCCCCACAACCAAGCGGCCCCCTACGCTTCGCGCCGAACCTCCACCACCCGGAACCGATTGGCGACGAACGCCCCGTCACACAGCGCCGCGTTCGCCGCCGGGTTCCCACCGGACCCGTGGAAGTCGGAGAACGCGGCGGTCTGGTTCACATACACCCCACCCGTGAGGTTCAGCGACAGCTGAGCGCACTCCTCCAGGCAGACCTCCTCGATGCTGTCTGCCACCTCGCCGGAGGTCGTGTACGCGCCGACCGTCATCGCGCCCTTCTCACGGACCGTGCGCCGCAGCAGCTCCACCGCGTCAGCCGTCGAGTCGACCGCGACAGCGAACGACACCGGACCGAAGCACTCGCTCATGTAGGCGGCCTCGTCATCCGGCTTCGCCCCGTCCAGCTTCACGATCACCGGCGTACGGACGACCGCGCCCGGGAACTCCGGGTTGCTGATCTCCCGTGAGGCGAGGGCGACTTCGCCGAGCCCGGCGGCGGCTTCGAGGCGGGCCTTCACGTCGGGGTTCACGATCGCGCCGAGCAGGGCGTTCGCGCGCGCGTCGTCGCCCAGCAGGCCGCTGACCGACTTGGCGAGATCGGCGACGACCTCGTCGTACGACTTCGGGCCCTCGTCGGTGGTGATGCCGTCGCGGGGGATCAGGAGGTTCTGCGGGGTGGTGCACATCTGGCCGCTGTACAGGGACAGGGAGAAGGCCAGGTTGGAGAGCATGCCCTTGTAGTTGTCGGTGGAGTCGACGAGCACCGTGTTGACGCCGGCCTTCTCCGTGTAGACCTGGGCCTGGCGGGCGTTGGCCTCCAGCCAGTCGCCGAAGGACGTCGAGCCCGTGTAGTCGATGATGCGGATCTCGGGGCGGGTGGCCAGGATCTTGGCGATGCCCTCGCCGGGGCGCTCGACGGCCAGTGCCACCAGGTTGGGGTCGAAGCCGGCCCCGGCGAGGACCTCGCGGGCGACCCGGACGGTGAGGGCGAGCGGCAGCACCGCGCGCGGGTGGGGCTTCACGAGGACCGCGTTGCCGGTGGCGAGGGAGGCGAACAGGCCCGGGTAGCCGTTCCACGTCGGGAAGGTGTTGCAGCCGATGACCAGGGCGATGCCGCGCGGGACGGGCTTGAACCGCTTGGTCATCGCCAGCGGGTCGCGCTTGCCCTGGGGCTTGGTCCACTCCGCGTCGTCGGGGGTGTGGACCTGCTCGGCGTACGCGTACGCCACCGCCTCAAGACCGCGGTCCTGCGCGTGCGGGCCGCCCGCCTGGAAGGCCATCATGAACGCCTGACCGCTGGTGTGCATGACCGCATGGGCGAACTCGTGGGTGCGGTCGCTGATCCGCTTGAGGATCTCCAGACACACCACCGCGCGCGCCTCCGCGCCCGCGTCGCGCCACGCGCGCTGGCCGGCCTTCATCGCGGGCAGCAGCGTGTCGATGTCGGCGTGCGGGTACGTGACGCCCAGCGTCGGGCCGTACGGGGAGGTCTCGTCGCCCACCCAGTCGTCGGTGCCGGGCTGGCCGAGGTCGAGGCGGGTGCCGAGGAGGGCGTCGAAGGCGGCCTTGCCCTCCGCCATGCCCAGGCTGCCGTTCTCGCCGTAGGCCTTGGGGTGCTCGGGGTGCGGGGACCAGTACGCGCGCGTGCGGATCGTTTCCAGGGCCTGATCGAGGGTGGGCCGGTGCTTGGCGATCAAGGAATGCGCGGGCAGTTCGGCGGCCATGCTTGACCAACTCCTCACGTCAGAGGCTCTTCATTGAGGTCTGACCTGGGCAGGAACAGGCGGACAGGGCTAGAGTAACCGAACGATCGGTCGGGACAAGGGAGTCCGCCGCATCTGTGGACAACCCTGTGCGGGAGGATCGCGCACATGACAGCACTCGACCTCAGCAGCCCCGTGGCCGTTGTCGGCACCGGCACCATGGGCCAGGGCATCGCCCAGGTCGCGCTGGTCGCGGGCCATTCCGTACGGCTGTACGACGCCGTCCCCGGCCGCGCCCGGGAGGCGGCCGAGGCGATCGGCGCCCGGCTCGACCGGCTCGTCGCGAAGGACCGTATGACCGCCGCCGACCGGGACGCCGCCCGCGCCCGACTGCACGCCGCGGAGAGCCTCGCCGACCTCGCGGACTGCGCCCTCGTCGTCGAGGCGATCCTGGAGCGGCTGGACGTCAAGCAGGAGCTGTTCCGCGCGCTGGAGGACGTCGTCGGCGAGGATTGCCTGCTCGCCACCAACACCTCCTCCCTCTCCGTCACGGCGATCGGCTCGGCGCTGCGCAACCCGGGGCGTTTCGTGGGCCTGCACTTCTTCAATCCCGCGCCACTGCTGCCGCTCGTCGAGGTCGTCTCCGGGTTCGCCACCGACGTCACGTCGGCCACGCGCGCGTACGAGATGGCCCGCGCCTGGGGCAAGACGCCGGTCGCGTGCGCCGACACCCCCGGCTTCATCGTCAACCGCATCGCACGTCCGTTCTACGCCGAGGCCTTCGCGGTGTACGAGGCGCAGGCCGCCGAGCCGGCCACGATCGACGCGGTCCTGCGCGAGTGCGGCGGTTTCAGGATGGGCGCGTTCGAACTGACCGATCTCATCGGGCAGGACGTCAACGAGTCCGTCACGCACTCTGTGTGGCAGGCCTTCTTCCAGGACGTGCGGTTCACGCCGTCGCTGGCCCAGCGGCGGCTCGTCGAGTCCGGCCGGCTCGGCCGCAAGACCGGACGGGGCTGGTACGACTACGCGGACGACGCCGAGCCCGCCGAGCCGCACACCGCGGAGCCCCTCCAGGCGCCCGCGTACGTCGTCGTCGAGGGCGACCTGGGCCCCGCCTCCGAACTGCTCGCGCTGATCCGCGAGGCGGGCATCGGCGTCCGTGAGGAGGACGAGGACCACGGCACCCGGCTGGTCCTGCCGAGCGGCGGCCAACTGGCCCTGGCGGACGGCCAGACCTCCGTGGAGTTCCGGGACGTCGTCTACTTCGACCTGGCGCTGGACTACCGCCGGGCCACCCGTATCGCCCTGTCCGCCTCCCAGGACACCTCCCCGCAGACGCTCGCCGAGGCCACCGGGCTCTTCCAGGCGCTCGGCAAGGACGTCAGCGTCATCGGGGACGCCCCCGGCATGATCGTGGCCCGTACGGTGGCCCGGATCGTCGACCTCGCGCACGACGCCGTGGCCAAGGGCGTGGCCACCGAGGAGGACATCGACACGGCGATGCGGCTCGGCGTCAACTACCCGCTCGGGCCCTTCGAATGGAGCCGCAGGCTGGGCCGCAACTGGGCGTACGCCCTCCTGGACGACCTGCACCTGCGCGACCCCTCCGGGCGCTACGCGCCGTCCCTCGCGCTGTACCGCCACGCCTACGCCTCCGACAAGCGGGAGGGCACCTCCTCATGACCACCGCCAAGCGCGACACGTACACCCCGGAGACGCTGCTGTCCGTCGCCGTGCAGGTCTTCAACGAGCGTGGCTACGACGGCACTTCCATGGAGCATCTGTCCAAGGCGGCCGGTATCTCCAAGTCATCGATATACCACCACGTCACGGGCAAGGAGGAGCTGCTGCGCCGGTCCGTGAGCCGGGCGCTGGACGGGCTCTTCGGGATCCTCGACGAGGAACCCGCGCGCGTGGGACGTGCGGTGGAGCGGCTGGAGCATGTCGTCCGGCGCATGGTCGAGGTCCTCATCGCCGAACTGCCGTACGTGACGCTGCTGCTGCGCGTGCGCGGCAACACCGACACCGAGCGCTGGGCCCTGGAACGACGGCGTGAATTCGACCACCAGGTCGCCGAGTTGCTGAAGGCCGCGGCCGCCGACGGGGACGTGCGCGGTGACGTGGAGGTGCGGCTCGCGACCCGGCTGGTCTTCGGAATGATCAACTCCATCGTGGAGTGGTACCGGCCCGACGGGCGGGGCATGGGCGAGCGCGAGGTGTCCGACGCGGTCGTACAGATGGTCTTCGGAGGGCTCCGCAAGGAGCACTGAGGCACTCTCTCGGGGGACTGTGGCGGCGTCCTGGCCGCTCACCCCTCCGGTTCCACGTCCTCCTCCTCGAACACCAGCAGCGTGCGGGTGCTGAGCACCTCGGGGATGGCCTGGAGCTTGGTGAGGACCACCTCGCGCAGGGCCCGGTTGTCCGAGGTGTGCACCAGGAGCAGTACGTCGAAGTCGCCGCCCACCAGGGCGATGTGGGCGGCGTCGGGGAGTTGGCGCAGTTGTTCGCGGACCGTGCGCCAGGAGTTCTGCACGATCTTGAGAGTGATGTAGGCCGAGGTGCCTTTTCCGGCGCGCTCGTGGTTCACGCGCGCCCCGAAGCCGCGGATCACGCCGTCCTCGATGAGGCGGTTGATGCGGGCGTAGGCGTTGGCGCGCGAGACATGGACACGTTCGGCGACGGACCGTATCGAGGCGCGGCCGTCGGCCTGGAGCATGCGCAGGATGTCCTGATCTATGGCGTCCAGCGGTCGAGGGGGCGGCAGGGCCGGGCCGTCCTCCGATGGCTCGGCCATTTGTTCAGGTGCCATGCGCCCCCGCCTCCCTACCATGGACGTACTGCGTTCATTGCAGGCTGTGCAGAACCGTTTGTCCACAGCCCGAGGGTGCCTGTAGCCAAAATGCGTCAACGACCGAACAATCGGTAGGTGAGACGCGTCACAGCCGTGCCGCGTCCCAGAGTCACTCCCACGAGGAGGTGCCGTATGACGGTCATGGAGCAGCGGGGCGCGTACCGCCCGACGCCGCCGCCCGCCTGGCAGCCCCGCATGGACCCCACGCCGCTGCTGCCCGACGCGCGGCCGTACCGCGTGCTCGGCACCGACGCGGCCGCCGACGCGGACCCCGCGCTGCTGCGCCGCCTGTACGCGGAGCTGGTGCGCGGTCGCCGCTACAACGCGCAGGCCACCGCACTGACGAAGCAGGGCAGACTCGCCGTGTACCCCTCCAGCACGGGCCAGGAGGCCTGCGAGGTCGCCGCCGCGCTCGTCCTCGAAGAGCGCGACTGGCTCTTCCCGAGCTACCGCGACACGCTCGCCGCCGTCGCCCGCGGCCTCGACCCCGTCCAGGCGCTCACCCTGCTGCGCGGCGACTGGCACACCGGCTACGACCCGCACGAGCACCGGGTCGCGCCCCTGTGCACCCCGCTCGCGACGCAACTCCCGCACGCCGTGGGTCTCGCGCACGCCGCCCGGCTCAAGGGCGACGACGTGGTCGCGCTCGCCCTGGTCGGCGACGGCGGCACCAGCGAGGGCGACTTCCACGAGGCGCTCAACTTCGCTGCCGTCTGGCGGGCCCCGGTCGTCTTCCTCGTCCAGAACAACGGCTTCGCGATCTCCGTGCCCTTGGAGAAGCAGACCGCCGCCCCGTCGCTCGCCCACAAGGCCGTCGGCTACGGGATGCCGGGCCGCCTGGTCGACGGCAACGACGCGGTCGCCGTGCACCAGGTGCTCGGCGAAGCCGTGGCCCACGCGCGCGCGGGTGGTGGCCCCACGCTGGTCGAGGCGGTGACGTACCGCATCGACGCCCACACCAACGCCGACGACGCGACCCGCTACCGCGCCGCCGACGAGGTCGAGACCTGGCGGGCGCACGACCCGATCGCGCTCCTGGAGCAGGAGTTGACCGAGCGCGGACTCCTCGACGAGGCCGGCATCCAGGCCGCACGCGACGCCGCCGAGACCATGGCGGCCGACCTGCGCGAGCGCATGAACCAGGACCCTGCGCTCGACCCCATGGACCTCTTCGCCCATGTGTTCGCCGAGCCGACGCCGCAACTACGGGAGCAGGAAGCCCAGTTGCGGGCCGAGCTGGCGGCGGAGCAAGAAGGGGCGCACTGATGACCACCGTCGCTCTCAAGCCCGCCACCATGGCGCAGGCCCTCACGCGCGCGTTGCGCGACGCCATGGCCGCCGACCTCACCGTCCATGTCATGGGCGAGGACGTCGGCACCCTCGGCGGGGTCTTCCGGGTCACCGACGGGCTCGCCAAGGAGTTCGGCGAGGACCGGGTCACCGACACCCCGCTCGCCGAGGCGGGCATCCTCGGCACGGCCGTCGGCATGGCGATGTACGGGCTCAGGCCGGTCGTGGAGATGCAGTTCGACGCGTTCGCCTACCCGGCGTTCGAGCAGCTCATCAGCCATGTCGCCCGTATGCGCAACCGCACGCGCGGGACGATGCCGCTGCCGATCACCGTCCGCGTCCCGTACGGCGGCGGCATCGGCGGTGTCGAGCACCACAGCGACTCCTCCGAGGCGTACTACATGGCGACTCCGGGGCTCCATGTCGTCACGCCCGCCACCGTCGCCGACGCCTACGGGCTGCTGCGCGCCGCCATCGCCTCCGACGACCCGGTCGTCTTCCTGGAGCCCAAGCGCCTGTACTGGTCCAAGGACTCCTGGAACCCCGAGGAACCGCACACGGTCGAGCCGATCGGCCGCGCCGTCGTGCGCCGCACCGGCCGCAGCGCCACGCTCCTCACGTACGGCCCGTCCGTGCCCGTCTGCCTGGAGGCCGCCGAGGCGGCCACGGCCGAGGGCTGGGACCTCGAAGTCGTCGACCTGCGCTCCCTGGTGCCCTTCGACGACGAGACGGTCGCCGCGTCGGTACGGCGCACCGGGCGCGCCGTCGTCGTCCACGAGTCCGGCGGGTACGGCGGACCGGGCGGTGAGATCGCGGCCCGTGTCACCGAGCGCTGCTTCCACCACCTGGAAGCGCCCGTGCTGCGCGTCGCCGGGTTCGACATCCCGTATCCGCCGCCGATGCTGGAGCGGCACCATCTGCCCGGCGTCGACCGGATCCTGGACGCCGTGGGGCGCTTGCAGTGGGAGGCGGAGAGCTGATGGCCCAGGTGCTGGAGTTCAAGCTGCCCGACCTCGGTGAAGGGCTCACCGAGGCCATGATCGTCCGATGGCTGGTGCAGGTCGGTGACGTCGTCGCCGTCGACCAGCCCGTCGTCGAGGTCGAGACGGCCAAGGCGATGGTGGAGGTCCCCTGCCCGTACGGCGGCGTCGTCACCGCCCGCTTCGGGGAGGAGGGCACGGAACTGCCCGTCGGTGCCCCCCTGTTGACGGTGGCCGTGGGCGCCCCGGCCTCCGGCGGCGACACCGAGGGGTCCGGCAACGTCCTGGTCGGCTACGGCACCGGGGCGTCTCCGGCGCGGCGGCGGAGGGTGAGGTCGGGGGATCCCGCACGGTCCGCCGCCGCGTCGGCTGGGGGCAACGGCCCCGCGGAGCCGGTCGGGCTCACCGGGTCCGCTCCGGCTGCCGGTCTCGTCGGGACCGCCCCGGCCACCGCGCCCACGGCCGGGCCGAGCTCTGTGACCGGGCATCGGCCCCAGGCCGGTGCCACGGCCGTCCCGGTGCGCCCGGAGGGACCCGCGCGCCCGGAGGGACCGGTGCCGGTCATCTCCCCGCTCGTACGCCGGCTCGCCCGCGAGAACGGCCTCGATCTGCGGCAGCTGCACGGCTCCGGCCCCGACGGTCTGATCCTGCGGGCGGATGTGGAGTACGCCCTGCGGTCCGCCACGGCCGAGGCCCAGGCGCCGCAGGCCCCGGCCACGCAGATTTCCGACGTCCCCGGCACCCGCACTCCCCTCCGTGGAATCCGAGGCGCCGTCGCCGACAAGCTGTCCCGGAGCCGACGCGAGATCCCCGACGCGACCTGCTGGGTGGACGCCGACGCGACAGAGCTGATGAACGCCCGTCTGTCCATGAACGCAGTCGGCGGCCCGAAGATCTCCCTCCTCGCGCTGCTCGCCCGGATCTGCACGGCCGCGCTGGCCCGCTTCCCGGAGCTCAACTCGACGGTCGACATGGAGGCACGAGAGGTCGTACGGCTCGACCGGGTGCACCTCGGTTTCGCCGCGCAGACGGAACGAGGCCTGGTCGTGCCCGTCGTACGGGACGCGCACACGCGGAACGCGGAGTCGCTCAGCGCCGAGTTCGCGCGGCTGACCGAGGCCGCGCGGACCGGGACCCTGACACCCGCCCAGCTCACCGGAGGGACCTTCACGTTGAACAACTACGGCGTCTTCGGCGTCGACGGCTCCACGCCGATCATCAACCACCCCGAGGCGGCCATGCTCGGCGTCGGCCGCATCGTCCCCAAGCCGTGGGTCCACCAGGGCGAACTGGCGGTACGGCAGGTCGTCCAGCTGTCGCTCACCTTCGACCACCGGGTGTGCGACGGCGGCACGGCGGGCGGCTTCCTGCGGTATGTGGCGGACTGCGTCGAACAGCCGGCGGTGCTGCTGCGCACGCTCTGACCACCGGCTTTGCCGGCCCGGCCCTGATGGCGCACGGCCCATCGGCGCTGACCGACCGTGCTTGCGCGGCCTCCCCGCGTTCCCTGTGATCGTGGGGGGAACGCATACTCGTGGGGTGACCGCGTACGAGCCCCCGGGCGGCCCCTGTACCGAGGCGTTCGACGCCGTCGTGCTCGCCGGCGGCGCCGCCCGGCGGCTCGGCGGCGCGGACAAGCCCGGTGTGCGCGTGGGCGGACGGGCCCTGCTCGACCGCGTGCTGACCGCCTGCGCCGGGGCCGGGCTGACCGTCGTCGTCGCCGCCCCCCGCCCCACCGCACGCCCCGTGCTGTGGGCCCGCGAGGAGCCCCCCGGCGGCGGACCCCTTGCCGCGCTGGACGCCGGGCTCCGGCACACCACCGCGCCGTACGTCGTCGTCCTCTCCGCCGACCTGCCGTTCCTGGACGAGGAGACGGTACGGCGGCTGCTCCACGCCCTCGGCGGCACGGAGGGCGTCGGCGGCTCCGAAGCCATGCCCCCTCCCGCCGAAGCCGCGCCCCCGCCCACCCGCGCAGACGGCGTCCTGGTCACCGACTCCGACGGCCGGGACCAGCCCCTTGTGGCCGCGTACCGGGCCGGGGCCCTGCGCCGGGAGCTGGCGCGGCTCGCCGCCGAGCACGACGGCCTGACCGGGCTCCCCCTGCGGCGGCTGACCGCCGCTCTCCGCCTCACCCGCATCACCGACCCGGTCGCGTCCTTCGACTGCGACACCTGGGACGACATCGCCGCCGCCCGCGCACGGATCAGGGAGCATGGCCACGTGTTGGATGAATGGATTACCGCAGTCAAGGACGAGCTGGGGATCGACCTCGACGTCGACATCGCCGAACTGCTCGACCTCGCCCGTGACGCCGCCCACAGCGTGGCCAGGCCCGCGGCCCCGCTGACCACCTTCCTCGTCGGTTACGCGGCCGCCAAGGCCGGGGGAGGCCCCGAGGCGGTCACCGAGGCCGCCCGCAAGGCCGCCGCCCTGGCGCTCCGCTGGGCCGACGACGGCACCCCTGACGCCGCGCCGGGCGCCGCAAGGCCCAGTAGCGGTGGCACGGATGCCCCCGGCACGGCCCCGGACGCCGGATGACCGCCCAGGACGCCCGGGACGCCGAGGAACTCGACGTGGAGGAGGCGCTCGCCGTGGCCAACGACAGAGTGGCCCGAGGGCCGGGCGAGCCCCGCTCCGCCCGCGAGACCTCCGCCACGGGCCGGTCCGCCGCACACCCCGCCAAGGACGACGCGCATCACCGGGCCACCCCCTGGCCCGAGGCCCGCGCCATCACCGAGCGCGCCGCCCGCTCGGCCGGGCGTCGGCCCCCCGTCTCCGTCACCGTCGACGACTCGCTCGGCCTCGTCCTCGCCGCACCCCTCACCGCCCTCAGCGACCTTCCCTCCTTCGACACCTCCGCGATGGACGGCTGGGCGGTCGCCGGACCCGGCCCCTGGGACGTACGCGAGGACAGTGTGCTGGCAGGGCACGCCGAGCCCGAGCGGCTCACGGACGGCGAGGCGGTCCGGATCGCCACCGGGGCACGCATTCCGTCCGACACGACCGCTGTTCTGCGCAGCGAGCACGGGCGCACGGACGACAAGGGACGACTGCACCCGACCCGGGATCTGGCACACGGCCAGGACATCCGCCCCCGTGGCCAGGAGTGCCGTATCGGCGACCAACTGCTGCCGCTCGGCACACAGATCACCCCGGCCGCGCTCGGACTCGCGGCCGCCGCCGGATACGACACGCTGACCGTCCTCCCCCGCCCTCGCGTCGAACTGCTCGTCCTGGGGGACGAATTGCTCACCGAAGGACTCCCGCGTGAGGGCCTGATCCGGGATGCCCTCGGCCCGATGCTGCCGTCCTGGCTACGGGCGCTCGGGGCCGAGGTCACCGCTGTACGACGGCTCGGGGACGACGCCGAAGCCCTGTACGAGGCCGTACGGAAATCCGCCGCCGACCTCATCGTCACCACGGGCGGAACAGCGGCCGGACCCGTCGATCACGTCCACCCCACCCTGCGCCGCGTCGGTGCGGAAGTCCTCGTCAACGGCGTCAAAGTGCGCCCCGGCCACCCCATGCTGCTGGCCCGCACGAAGGAGAACCAGCACCTGGTCGGCCTGCCGGGCAACCCGCTGGCCGCTGTCTCCGGGCTGTTCACGCTCGCGGAGCCCCTGCTGCGGACCCTCGCCGGACGAGCCGCCCCGGAGCCGTACGCACTGCCCCTGAGCGAAGCCGTGCACGGACACCCCTACGACACCCGGCTCATCCCCGTCGCCCTGCGCGAGGACGACGCCGTACCGCTGCACTACAACGGCCCCGCCATGCTCCGCGGCATCGCCACCGCCGATGCCCTCGCTGTCGTACCACCCGGCGGCGCCCGCCCTGGTCAGGAGTTGGAACTGCTCGATCTGCCCTGGGCGACAGCGGGGATCCAGGTGTGTTTCACGTGAAACGTCCGCGCGGCCAGCTGCCCATGCGGCGAAGGGTGTTTCACGTGAAACATCGGACGGGCTGGGGTGAAGTACAGCAAGGGGATATACGGGGATACGGGGAGTGTTTCACGTGAAACTGCCGGGCCAAGACGTGATCGCCCGCCAAGCGGACGAGCGTATCGTGACCCACCAGGTGAGGCTGCCGAAGAGAACGGTCGAGCGCCCGATCCGGCAGGTCGCCAAACGGCTGGTGATGGCGCTGGTCGTGCTGGTCTCGACCGCGCTCATCGTCTATGCCGATCATGAGGGTTACAAGGACAATTCCGATGGACCCGTCGACCTGCTCGACGCCTTTTACTACGCCACGGTCACCCTTTCCACCACCGGGTACGGCGACATCACCCCGGTCAGTGACGCGGCCCGGTTCACCAACATCTTCGTGATCACGCCGCTGCGTGTGCTGTTCCTGATCATCCTGGTCGGCACCACGCTGGAGGTGCTCACGGAGCGCACACGCGAGGAATGGCGACTGAACCGCTGGAGGGCGGCCTTGAGGGAGCACACCGTTGTCGTCGGCTTCGGCACGAAGGGGCGGTCGGCGATCCAGACCGTCTGCGCGACGGGGCTGAAGAAGGAGCAGGTCATCGTCGTGGACCCCAGCTCCAAAGTCATCGAAGCGGCCACGGCCGACGGATATGTGGGGATCATCGGTGACGCGACCCGCAGTGATGTGCTGCTGCGGGCCGAGGCGCAGAAGGCGCGGCAGATCATCATCTCGACCGCGCGGGACGACACCGCCGTGCTCGTCACGCTGACCGCCCGCCAGCTCAACCGCGGGGCGAAGATCGTGGCTGCCGTGCGGGAGGAGGAGAACGCGCCGCTGCTGAAGCAGTCCGGGGCCGATGTCGTCATCACCAGCGCCAGTGCGGCCGGGCGGCTGCTCGGGCTCTCCGTGCTCAGCCCCGCCGCCGGCATGGTCATGGAAGATCTCATCCAGCAGGGCAGCGGGCTCGACATCGTCGAACGGCCGGTCATAAAGGCCGAGGTAGGGCGCAAGGTGAGGGAGGCGGACGACCTGGTGGTCAGCGTCGTACGCGGGCATCGGGTGCTCGGCTACGACGACCCGTCCATCGGCGAACTCCAGCTGACGGACCGGCTCATCACCATCACCCGCGCCACGCCGAGCACGAAGATCACCCCCGAGACCAAGCACCTGCCGTAGCGGGAGCAAGAGAGCGCCCCCAGGGACACACTCCTGACGTACTCCCCAGGGGCGTTTCGTCTCTCGACCGATCGCTACTTGCGGTTGTACAGGCGCATCGTGATCGGGCCGAAGATCAGCACGAACAGGGCGGACCAGCCCAGCGACCAGGCGATTTCGGCGGCCGGCCACTCGCCCGCCATCAACTCCCGCACCGCCGACGCCAGATGCGTGACGGGGCTGTTGTTGACGAACGCCTGGAGCCAGCCCGGCATGGTGCGAGGGTCGACGAAGACGTTGGACAGGAAGGTCAGCGGGAAGATCACCATCATGCTGACGCCCATCACGGACTTCTCGGTGCGCAGCATCAGCCCGAACATCGTCCAGATCCACGAGAACGCGAACGAGAAGACGATGAGCAGCGCGACGCCGAGGACCACGCCCACGAACCCGCCGTCCGGGCGGTAGCCGAGGATCATGCCGACGGTGAGCATCACCACGGACGCGATGGCGTAGCGCAGGGCGTCGCCCAGCAGATAGCCGACCATCGTCGACGGCCGCCATATCGGCAGCGAGCGGAACCGGTCGAAGACACCCTTCTCGATGTCCGTGTTGACCGAGACACCGGTGTACATCGTGATCATCACGACCGACATCACCAGGATCCCCGGCAGCAGGAACTGGATGTACTCCTTGGGGGAGCCGGCCAGGGCGCCGCCGAAGAGGTACGTGTACATCAGCACCATCATGATCGGGAACGCGGTGACGTCGAAGAGCTGCTCCGGCACGTGTTTGATCTTGAGGATGGCCCGCCAGCCGAAGGTCAGTGACGCGGACAGGGCGCTGGGCCGTGGCGGCCGCTCCTTGGCGATCAGCAGCGCGGCGAGCGACTCGGCGCTGACCGGGGCGAGTTCCTTGCTTTCGGTGGTGGTCGCGGTGCTCATGCCGCCGCCTCGTCCTTCGTGTCGACGACCTTGGAGTCGTGGGCCTTCGTGTCGTGTCCGGTGAGGGCGAGGAACACCTCGTCCAGGCTGGGCTGCCCCAGTGAGAAGTTGTCGACGGTGATGCCGGTACGGGCCAGTTCGGCGAGCGCGCGGGCTGCGGCCTCGGCGGCACCCTGCCCGTTGGCGGAGCCCGCGCCGACCCGCGCCGTCAGGGCCACTGGGTCCGGATCCCGCTGCACATCGGCGTCGAGCGCGCGCCGCAGCACCTCCTCGGCCTGCGGCCGCTGGGCGGCGTCGCGCAGCCGCAGATGGACGGAACCCGCGCCCACGGACGCCTTCAGCTCGCCCTTCGTGCCCTCCGCGATGACCTTGCCGTGGTCGATGACGGCGATCCGGGATGCCAACTGGTCGGCCTCGTCCAGGTACTGCGTGGTCAGCAGCACCGTCGTGCCCTGGGCGACCACCGCGCGCACGATGTCCCACACCTGGTTGCGGCTGCGCGGGTCGAGGCCGGTCGTCGGCTCGTCCAGGAACAGCAGGTCGGGGGTGTTGAGGATGGACGCGGCGATGTCGATACGGCGCCGCATGCCGCCCGAGTAGTGCTTGACCTGCTTGCCGGCCGCCTCGCTCAGGCCGAAGGCCTCCAGCAGCTGCTCGGCGCGGTGCCGCGCGGCCCGCTTGTCGTGGCCGAGGAGCCGGGCCAGCAGCACCAGGTTCTCGGTGCCGGTCAGGTCCTCGTCCACGGAGGCGTACTGCCCGGTCAGGCTCACCCGGCCGCGCACCTCGTCGGCCTCCCGGACGACGTCGTGACCGAAGACGTGCGCCTCGCCGCCGTCGGGGCGCAGCAGGGTGGCGAGCATCTTCACCGTGGTCGTCTTGCCGGCGCCGTTCGGGCCGAGGACGCCGTAGACCGTGCCGGTCGGCACGGCCAGGTCGACGCCGTCGACGGCCCGGGTCTCGCCGAACGTCTTCACCAGACCCGCGGTCTCGATCGCGAGGCCGGACGTCTGTGCGCTCATGTCTGAGTCCTTCCGCGTACGGGGCCCGTGTCCGGGGCTATGCAAAGGGAGACCGCCCAGGCCGCCGGAACTCATCGGTCACCGCACGAGAACCACGACAACCTCGGCGCCGAAGCGAAGCGCGCCGACGGCGACCCGTGCGGCCGTAACCCCTCCACCTTCCCTCCGGTGAAGATCGAACGCACCTCAATTAGGACCAAGGACGGAGCCGGGCACGACCAAGGGCGGACTTGGAGGGGACCAGAGGTGGACCCGGACAGGGCGAAGGGCGGCGGCGCCGGATCGGATCGGATCGGCTACGGGATCGACTGGGATGGGCGGGGGGCGGGCGGGCCGGTTCGGGGTCGGGCGGCGCAGGCCGGGCGGGCCAGGGACGCAGGGTGACCGGGGCCAAGGCGGAGGCCGCACGCGTTCGCCGGCCAGGGACGGAGACGTTGGCCAGCCGGGCAGCGGCTATGGCCGGATCGGGATGGGAGCCGGAGCCGGCTGGTGCTGAGCGCGGCCGACCATGCGGGCCGAGCACGGCCGACCGGGCCGACCACGGTCGACCATGCCGGCCGAGCGCGGTCGGCAGCACAGGCAGACCGGGCCCAGGTGCGGCACTGGGGGGACAGCAGCGGGGCCGGCGGCGCGGGAAGCATGCGACGAGCGGCGGCTCCCGGCTTCGGGACGCTTCGGGGCTGAGAGGTGCCTTCCGGCTTCAGGGTGGCTTCCGGGCTCGGGGGCGCGTCCGGGATTGTGGGGTGGTCCTGGGACTGAGGGGCGGCTTCCGGCCTGAGAGGCGGCCCCGGGACTGCTCGAAGTGGCTCTGGGACTGCGGGATGGCTTCCGGGCTCGGGGTGGCTCCGGGGCTGAGGGGCGGCTTCCGGCCTGAGAGGCGGCCCCGGGACTGCTCGAAGTGGCTCTGGGACTGCGGGATGGCTTCCGGGCTCGGGGCGCCTCCGGGACTCAGGGGTGGCCCCGGGAGCGAGGGGCGGCCCCTGGATTCAGGGACGGCTCGGGGACCGAGGGACCGCTCCCGCCTCACAGGCGGCCCTGGGAACCCAGGCGCGGCCCCGGCCCCAGGTGTGTGGGTCCGGAGGCGAAAGGAGCACCGGCGGCGGGGCCGGGAGGCCGAGGAGTAGCGTCGGGCTCATGTATGCGATCACGATTCCCGAACCCGGTGGGCCCGAGGCGCTGGTGTGGGACGAGGTCCCTGATCCGGTGCCCGGTGAGGGTGAGGTGCTCGTCGAGGTGGTGGCGAGCGCCGTGAACCGCGCCGACCTGCTCCAGCGGCAGGGCTTCTACGATCCGCCGCCCGGCTCCTCCCCCTACCCCGGCCTGGAGTGCTCCGGGCGGGTCGCGGAGACAGGGCCCGGCGTCTCCGGGTGGAGCGTCGGCGACGAGGTGTGCGCGCTGCTCTCGGGCGGCGGCTACGCGGAGAAGGTCGTCGTCCCGGCCGGTCAGCTGCTGCCCGTGCCCGTCGGCCTCGACCTCAAGCAGGCGGCCGCGCTGCCTGAGGTGACCGCCACGGTCTGGTCGAACGTCTTCATGATCGCGCACCTCCGCCCCGGTGAGACCCTCCTCGTGCACGGCGGCTCCAGCGGCATCGGCACGATGGCCATCCAGCTCGCGAAGGCGGTCGGCGCGAAGGTCGCGGTCACCGCGGGTACCAAGGAGAAACTCGAACAGTGCGCCGCGCTGGGCGCAGACATCCTGATCAACTACCGCGAGCAGGACTTCGTCGAGGAGGTCAGGCGGGCCACGGACGGCAAGGGCGCGGACGTCATCCTCGACAACATGGGCGCCAAGTACCTCGACCGCAACATCCGCGTCCTCGCCGTCAACGGCCGCCTCGCCATCATCGGTATGCAGGGCGGTATCAAGGGCGAGCTGAACATCGGCGCGCTCCTGGCCAAGCGTGCCGCGATCAGCGCGACCTCCCTGCGCGCCCGCCCCCTCGAAGAGAAGACGACCATCATTGCCGCTGTACGAGAGCACGTGTGGCCGCTGATCGCGGGCGGTCACGTACGGCCGGTCGTCGACCGCGAGATCCCGATGAACGACGCGGCGGCCGCACACCGCGTACTGGAGGAGAGCGGCCACGTCGGCAAGGTCGTACTGGTCACGCCATAGGCACCGCCGGGACGCCGTACGTACGGTCGCAGCAGCCGGCCCGCTACGAGCCCCGCTCAATCGCGCCGTATCCGCAGGCCCACGAAGGCCAGTCCCAGGCCCAGGCCCATCAGCATCAGGCCGACGCCGAGGGCGAGGGCCTGCAGTACCGGCTCCCCGGTGGTTCCGGTTCCGGGCCGTGCGGCGTACGACGGGCCGGGCGGCGCGGCGTTCTGCGACGGCTCGGGGGCGGCGGTGGCCTCCGGGCCGTCCGGTTCCCCGGCGGGCTCCAGCGAGGCCGCGTACGCGTCTTCCTCCGCGGGATCCGCGAGAACGGCGTCCGGGCGCCCCGGCCGCTCCCGCCCCTCGCCCGCGCGGCTGCCTGCCCAGGAGGTGGCCGGGTCGGGCTCGGCGGCGTACCCGGACGGCACGGCTCCCGCCACTGGGACCATGAGCAGTCCCGCGACGAGGACCAGTCCCGTCACACGCGACAAGCGGAGCCAAGGAGCCACGCCCCCAGACTCACACGCCACCCCCGCCCCGGCATCCCGGCACCGCACCCAAGAACCGGGTATCCCGGCACTCAGCACTCAGCACTCAGCACCTGGCGCCTGACACCTCGACCCGAGACCTCAGCACCTCGGCCCTGGCCACTTCGGAACCCGACATCCAGAGCCCGGCGCCCGACGCCCGGCGCCCGGCGCCCGGCATCCGGGCACCTGACATCCCGGCCTCCGACACCTCAAAACCGGCGTCGAAGAACCCGGCCCCCACCGCACCACCGCCCCCGCCACCCGCACCCAATCCCCACCCACCCAATCCCCACCCCACCCCGCACCGAAATGCACAGGTAGTGACACGAACAGCTCGCACATAAACGGTGGATCACCCCGCGTCGGGGGCACCACGGTGATGAGGTGTACGTGTGCGAGAGAATGGCGGCATGGAGATGCCGAGGAACGAACGGTCGCCCGAACAGCCCCAGATCCTGGTCGTGGGCCAGGACGGCATGGCGGTGGGTGGCGGAGGAGACGAGGACTCCCGCGAGGTCCCGGTGACGGAGATGGTGGAACAGCCGGCCAAGGTCATGCGCATCGGCAGCATGATCAAGCAGCTGCTCGAAGAGGTCAGGGTGGCCCCCCTCGACGAGGCGAGCCGGGCCCGGCTGAAGGAGATCCACGCCAGCTCGGTCAAGGAACTCGAGGACGGGCTGGCACCCGAGCTGGTCGAGGAGCTGGAGCGGCTCTCCCTGCCCTTCACCGACGAGGCGATCCCGAGCGACGCGGAACTGCGCATCGCGCAGGCCCAGTTGGTCGGCTGGCTCGAAGGCCTCTTCCACGGGATCCAGACGACGCTGTTCGCCCAGCAGATGGCCGCCAGGGCCCAGCTGGAGCAGATGCGCCGAGCCCTGCCGCCGGGCGTCGGCGGCCACGAGGGCGACGGTGACGACCGGACCCTCGGCCGCTCGGGCGGCCCGTACCTCTGACCTCCGGCCCCGCCACCGACGTACGAAAACGGGCCCGGCACACCATGTGCCGGGCCCCTTCCCATGGGCTGTGACCTTGGGCTGAGCCCGGGCTGTGAGCCGAGGTCAGGCCGGGTTGCCCGTCGACACCTTGAGGATGATCTCGTCCATGTCCTTGGGGTCGACGTCCGTGTCGGCCGTGGGGTACTGCTCCATGACCGTCCCTTCGCCGTACGTGTTCTCGTCGACGTCCTGGGTGTTGTACTGCCAACCCGCCGCCTGCAGACAGGCCTTGACCGAGTCGATGTTCTTGAAGGTGAAGTCCGGGAGCATGATCTTGTCGGGGTCGTTGTACGACTCCGTGGGCTCCGTGCACTCGGTCTTCTCGATGACCTTGGTCGTGTCCGGCCCTTTGTGCCCCTCCACGACGGTCGCCGAGGGTGACGGGGACGCGCTGGTGTCGCCGCCGGCCTCTGAACTGCTGCCGTTGTTCAGCGCGAGTGCTGTGATCAGGCCGCCGATCGCGATCAGGGACACGACGATCGCGCCGATGACGATGCCCTTGTTGCTCTTGTCGCCGCCGGAACGGCCCGCCGACAGCGACGACTGCTGCGGCGAGATGTTGTATGGCGGCGGGGTGGCCGCGCCCTGCTGGGGCGCGTACGCGGCGGTTTGCGGCGGCGTCTGGTAGCCGCCCTGCTGCGGGTAGCCGTACGACGGGGCGGGCGCGGGCGTCGCCGGACCGTATCCGCCCGTGGACGGCGGCTGGTACGGCGTCTGGACGCTGCCCGACTGCGGCATGCCCGTCTGGCCGACCGGTGGGAAGACGGCGGAGGACACCCCGGCGCCGCTGGAGGTCTGCGCGCCCGGCACGATGCTCGGCGCGATGGACTGGAGGGACGCGGCGACCCGCAGGCACTCGTCGCGCATCGCCTCCGCGCTCGGGAAGCGCTCGTTCGGGTTCTTCTTCAGCGCGCGGGCGATGATGGCGTCCACGGCCGGCGGCAGGGAACGGTTGATCGAGGAGGGAGCGACGGGCTCCTCCTGGACGTGCGCGTACGCGATCGCCAGCGGCGAGTCCGCCTCGAAGGGCAGCCGCCCGGTGGTCAGTTGGAACAGCATGATGCCAACCGAGTACAGATCGGAACGCGCGTCCACGCCGCGGCCGAGGGCCTGCTCGGGCGAGAGGTACTGCGGGGTGCCGACGACCATGCCGGTCTGCGTCATCGACGTGACGCCCGACTGCATGGCCCGGGCGATGCCGAAGTCCATCACCTTGACCACGGACCGCTTGGTCATCATCACGTTGCCCGGTTTGATGTCCCGGTGGACCAGGCCCATCTCGTGACTGATCTCCAGCGCCGCCAGCACATCCGCGGTGATCTTCAGTGCCTTGTCGGCGGGCATCGCGCCGAGCTGCTGGATGTCCGCGTCGAGCACCGAGCCGAGCGGCTTGCCCTCGATGTACTCCATGACGATGTACGGCGTCGTCATGCCGTCGAGCTCGTCCTCGCCGGTGTCGAAGACCGAGACGATATTGGTGTGCGTGAGCTTCGCCACGGCCTGGGCCTCGCGGCGGAAGCGCTCACGGAAGGCCTGCTCACGGCCGAGATCGGTGTGCAGGGTCTTGACCGCGACCTGCCGGTCGAGCACCGAGTCGTACGCGAGGTGGACGGAGGCCATGCCGCCCTCGCCGAGCAGGTCACGCAGCTGATAGCGCCCGCCGGCGAGCGAACGCCCCGCGTACCGGCCCTGTGCGGCGTCCTGGCTCATGTTCCTGCGTCCCCCATCGGCGCGCGCGGAAGCCGCTGCCCGGGCTTCCGCGATCGGTGATCCCTGAGATCCTGGTGATCCTTTGTGCTATTCCCGGCCAAGTCTGCCCCAGGCCACTGACACGTCAAGCGCGGTGCCCGTTCCGTGACCGTACGCGAAAGAAGCGTCGCGGAAGCGTTACAGGGGGCGTACGCCCGGTACACAGAACTTGCACGAGTGCGCGCGGTGCGGGTTTCATGGCCGATCAACCCTTGAATCCACCTTTGAATCCACCTTGAATCCGTCGGCGATCCCTCAAGAGCCGTCGCGCTCCAACTCGGACCGGCCCCTTGCGTGAAGGCTGTAGCGTGGCCGACTGAGACCGTAAGACGGAGACCGTAACAAGAACCGCGCGGACCGCGGGCAGAAACGACGGCGAGGACTGATGGCACAGCAGCAGCGCTCTCAGGGCCCGTCCGACCCCGAGGCGACTGGCGGCGGAATGTCAGACGCGCCGGAGTTGTGGGGCAACGGCGGGCTTGTCGGCGACGGTCGGTACCGGCTGACCCACAGACTCGGCCGGGGCGGCATGGCCGAGGTGTTCGCGGCCGAGGACGTACGTCTCGGTCGTACGGTCGCGGTCAAGCTGCTCCGTTCCGACCTGGCCGAGGACCCTGTCTCCAAGGCCCGCTTCACGCGCGAGGCCCAGTCCGTGGCCGGGCTCAACCACCACTCCATCGTGGCGGTCTACGACTCCGGTGAAGATGTTGTGAACGGTACGCCGGTTCCGTACATCGTCATGGAGCTGGTCGAGGGGCGCACCATCCGCGATCTGCTGATCAACGCGGAGGCGCCGGGCCCCGAGCAGGCGCTGATCATCGTCTCGGGGGTCCTCGAGGCGCTCGCGTACTCCCACCAGCACGGCATCGTGCACCGCGACATCAAGCCGGCCAACGTCATCATCACCACCAATGGCGCGGTGAAGGTGATGGACTTCGGCATCGCGCGCGCCCTGCACGGGGCGTCCACCACGATGACGCAGACCGGCATGGTCATGGGCACGCCCCAGTACCTGTCCCCGGAGCAGGCGCTCGGCAAAGCCGTCGATCACCGCTCCGACCTGTACGCGACGGGCTGTCTGCTCTACGAACTGCTCGCGCTGCGCCCGCCGTTCGTCGGGGAGACCCCGCTGTCGGTGGTCTACCAGCACGTCCAGGACATCCCGGTGCCCCCGTCCGAGGTCTCGGAGGGGGCGGCGCCCCCGGAGCTCGACGGACTCGCCATGCGCTCCCTCGCCAAGGACCCGGACGACCGGTTCCAGACGGCCGAGGAGATGCGCGGCCTCGTCCAGTACGGCCTGCAGATGCTGTACGACCAGGGCGGCCACACCGGCACTTGGAACACCGGGCCCGTGACCATGCACGACGGCAGGCACACGCCGCCGGGCGGCATGGCGGGGACGACGGCCATGCCGCATCCCGGCGACATGGGCACCTCGCAGATCCCGCAGCCGATCATTCCGGGCTACGGCGGCGGCGGTGGCCGGGACGACGGCGGCTTCGAGGGGCACGGCAACCGGGGCGGCGGCCGCGGCAAGCTGTGGATCCTCGCGGTCCTCGCGGTGATCGCCGTCGCGGTGGGCGTCGCGGTGGCGCTGCAGAACACCGGCAGCGGCGACGGCGGCGGCACGGACACCACGCAGTCGCCGACGGCCTCGACGTCCAGCAAGGACAAGGAGGCCAGCGAGTCGCCCAGCGAGGAGGCGACCGAGGAGACGACGGACGAGAGCACCAGTTCGGGCGACGGCTCGAACTACACGCCCTCGTACACCCAGTCCCCGACCTACAGCCAGCAGCCGACGCAGAGCCAGCCGACCGCGCAGCCCACCGAGACACAGCCGACGACCACGGCACCGGAGAGCCCGACGCCATCGGAAGAGACCCCCGAGACGCCCGCGTCGCCCGACGACGGCAGCGGAAACAGCGGCGGTCTGACGGGCGAGGTCACCGGCGGCGACGAAGAGTGACCCGCTCCCGGTAGCCCACCCCGGTAGGACCCGGAAACACCCTCCACGCGCGCGTGAAGCCCGAAAAAGGGCTCCACGCGCGCGTGTTGTTTCCCGGCGACCGGCCTCACCCCACGAACGCCTCCCACACGGGGCAGGGCGTGCGACTGTCCAACGACCACCGCGACCGTCCGCCCCTGCGCCCCGCCGACGGTGGCGGACACGCCCGAGACGCGGCTGGGCAGGGCGAGAGCGGCCCACACCGGACCCGCAGCCGAAAAGCGCCGCCCAAAACCCGCGCGGTACTCCAAAGGAGAACTCTTCCCGAGCCAGGGTCGGCCGGGATAACGTGCCGGTGTTCCGGCCCCCTGCGAGGCTGTAACCAGTGCTGTGACCAGCAACTGTTCCCGACGTGCGCGACTTACTTGGACCTCCCAGTACCGAAATACTTGGAAATCCAAGGAAAATTGCAGGTCAGGAGGGGTTTCACAGGAATGTGGAGCACTGGGTAACGTGCCTCGTGCAGGGCGCTCGCCGGGGCACCTGTCACGTCTGTTCCCGGCCAAGGGCACCCACCCCGTGCACGGGTACCGGGATCAGGCGAGCCGCACTGGTCACCCGGCAACCCCGGGGGCCGGACCGACGGAGGAGCACACGTGACCGTGGAGAGCACTGCCGCGCGCAAGCCGCGACGCAGCGCCGCAGGCAAGACCGGCACCACCGGTGGCAAGGCGGCCGGCACCACCGGCACCAAGCGCACCGCTGCGAAGAAGACGACCAACGCGGAGCCCGAACTCGTCCAGCTGCTGACGCCCGAGGGCAAGCGCATCAAGAACGCCGGCACCGCCGCGTACGACCCGTACGTCGCCGACATCACCCCCGACGAGCTGCGTGGTCTGTACCGCGACATGGTGCTGACCCGGCGCTTCGACGCCGAGGCCACCTCCCTGCAGCGTCAGGGCGAGCTGGGCCTGTGGGCCTCGCTGCTCGGCCAGGAGGCCGCCCAGATCGGCTCCGGGCGGGCCACCCGCGAGGACGACTACGTCTTCCCGACCTACCGCGAGCACGGCGTCGCCTGGTGCCGCGGCGTCGACCCGACCAATCTGCTCGGCATGTTCCGCGGCGTGAACAACGGCGGCTGGGACCCGACCACCAACAACTTCCACCTCTACACGATCGTCATCGGCTCCCAGACGCTGCACGCCACGGGCTACGCGATGGGCATCGCCAAGGACGGCGCCGACTCGGCGGTCATCGCCTACTTCGGCGACGGCGCCTCCAGCCAGGGCGACGTCGCCGAGGCGTTCACCTTCTCCGCGGTTTACAACGCGCCGGTCGTGTTCTTCTGCCAGAACAACCAGTGGGCCATCTCCGAGCCCACCGAGAAGCAGACCCGCGTCCCGCTCTACCAGCGCGCCCAGGGTTTCGGCTTCCCGGGCGTACGTGTCGACGGCAACGACGTACTGGCCTGCCTCGCGGTCACCAAGTGGGCGCTGGAGCGGGCCCGCCGGGGCGAGGGCCCGACCCTGGTCGAGGCGTACACGTACCGCATGGGCGCCCACACCACCTCCGACGATCCGACCCGCTACCGGCACGACGACGAGCGGGTGGCCTGGGAGGCCAAGGATCCGATCGCGCGTCTGCGCGGCTACCTCGAGTCCGAAACGGACACGAACGAGGGATTCTTCGCGGAACTCGAAGCCGAGAGCGAGGCGTTGGGAAGGCGAGTGCGCGAAGTGGTGCGTGCCATGCCTGACCCGGACCACTTCGCCATCTTCGAGAACGCGTACGCGGACGGACACGCGCTCGTGGACGAGGAGCGAGCCCAGTTCGCCGCGTACCAGGCGTCGTTCGCCGATGTGGACGAAGAGGAGGGCAAGGAGCGATGACCACGCAGACAGCCGCGCAGACGGCCGGGCAATCCGCCGTGAAGAGCCTGGCGCTAGCCAAGGCGATCAACGAATCGCTGCGCAAGGCCCTCGAAACCGACCCCAAGGTCCTCGTCATGGGTGAGGACGTCGGCAAGCTCGGCGGCGTTTTCCGGGTGACCGACGGCCTCCAGAAGGACTTCGGCGAGGACCGTGTCATCGACACCCCGCTCGCCGAGTCGGGCATCGTCGGCACAGCCATCGGCCTCGCCCTGCGCGGCTACCGCCCGGTGGTCGAGATCCAGTTCGACGGCTTCGTCTTCCCGGCGTACGACCAGATCGTCACCCAGCTCGCGAAGATGCACGCGCGCGCGTTGGGCAAGGTCAAGCTCCCGGTCGTCGTCCGCATCCCCTACGGCGGCGGCATCGGCGCGGTCGAGCACCACTCCGAGTCCCCGGAGGCGCTGTTCGCGCATGTGGCGGGCCTGAAGGTGGTCAGCCCCTCCAACGCGTCGGACGCCTACTGGATGATGCAGCAGGCCATCCAGAGCGACGACCCGGTGATCTTCTTCGAGCCCAAGCGGCGCTACTGGGACAAGGCCGAGGTCAACCCAGAGGCCATCCCCGGCCCCCTGCACAAGGCCCGGGTCGTCCGGGAGGGCACGGACCTCACGCTCGCCGCGTACGGCCCCATGGTGAAGCTCTGCCAGGAGGTCGCCGACGCGGCCGCCGAGGAGGGCAAGGCCCTGGAGGTCCTGGACCTCCGGTCGGTGTCCCCACTGGACTTCGACTCGATCCAGACGTCGGTGGAGAAGACGGGCCGCCTGGTGGTGGTCCATGAGGCCCCGGTGTTCTTCGGCTCGGGCGCGGAGATCGCCGCCCGCATCACCGAGCGGTGCTTCTACCACCTGGAGGCCCCCGTCCTCCGGGTCGGTGGGTACCACGCCCCGTATCCGCCTGCCCGCCTGGAGGAGGAGTACCTGCCGGGCCTGGACCGGGTGCTCGACGCCGTCGACCGCTCGCTGGCGTACTGAGGGAGAGGTCCGTGACGACGATGACAGACACGTCTCTGCGCGAGTTCAAGATGCCCGATGTGGGCGAGGGGCTCACCGAGGCCGAGATCCTCAAGTGGTACGTCCAGCCCGGTGACACGGTCACCGACGGCCAGATCGTCTGCGAGGTCGAGACGGCCAAGGCCGCCGTCGAACTGCCGATCCCGTACGACGGTGTCGTACGCGCGCTGCACTTCCCCGAGGGCGCCACGGTGGACGTCGGCACGTCGATCATCGCGGTGGACGTGGGCGGGGGCGCGGTGCCGGTCGAGGAGACGCCGCCCGCGAAGGAGGAGCCCCAGCCCCAGCCCAAGCCCGAGCCGGCGGCCAAGAAGCCCGAGGGCCGCAAGCCGGTCCTCGTCGGCTACGGGGTCGCCGAGTCCTCCACCAAGCGCCGCCCCCGCAAGGGCGTGCCCGCCGCCGCGCCTCCGCCCGAGGAGACCCTGTACGGCGCCTCCGTCCTCCAGAGCATCCAGGGTGAGCTGAACGGCCATGGGGGTGGTGCACAGCCGCGTCCGCTGGCGAAGCCGCCGGTGCGCAAGCTGGCCAAGGACCTCGGCGTCGACCTGGCGACGATCACCCCGTCCGGCCCGGACGGCATCATCACTCGCGAGGACGTCCACGCGGCCGTGGCCCCGCCGAAGGCCCCGGAGCCGGTGGTGGAGGCCCCCGCGGCGCCTGCTGTGTCGTACGAGGCCGAGGGCGCACGGGAGACCCGTATCCCCGTCAAGGGCGTCCGCAAGGCGACGGCGGCGGCGATGGTCGGCTCGGCGTTCACCGCGCCGCACGTCACGGAGTTCGTGACGGTCGACGTGACGCGCACGATGAAACTGGTCGAGGAGCTGAAGCAGGACAAGGAGCTGGCGGGCCTGCGGGTCAACCCGTTGTTGTTGATCGCCAAGGCCTTGCTGGTGGCGATCAAGCGCAACCCGGAGATCAACGCCTCCTGGGACGAGGCCGCCCAGGAGATCGTGGTCAAGCACTACGTCAACCTCGGCATCGCCGCGGCCACCCCGCGCGGCCTGATCGTCCCGAACATCAAGGACGCCCACGCGAAGACACTGCCGCAACTGGCCGAGTCCCTCGGCGAGTTGGTCTCCACGGCGAAGGAGGGCCGCACCAGCCCCGCCGCGATGCAGGGCGGCACGGTCACCATCACCAACGTCGGCGTCTTCGGCATCGACACCGGCACGCCCATTCTCAACCCCGGCGAGTCCGCGATCCTCGCCGTCGGCGCGATCAGGCTCCAGCCGTGGGTCCACAAGGGCAAGGTCAAGCCCCGCCAGGTCACCACGCTGGCGCTCTCCTTCGACCATCGGTTGGTGGACGGGGAGTTGGGCTCGAAGGCGCTGGCGGATGTGGCGGCGATTCTGGAACAGCCGAAGAGGTTGATCACCTGGGGCTGACGCCCATGACTGGATAGGCTCAGCACGAAGGGGCCGGCCGCAAACTCCACTTGCGACCAACCCCTTCTGCTTGGCGCCCATTCAGGTGCCGTCAGCCTCGGCTGAGCACGTACACCGGCGCCCCTTCCTCCGTCGCGCCCCGCGGGTGGATACAGGCGTGCTTGCGCAGTAGTCGGAGGCATTCGTTGACACGGTGCACCGACAGCCCTGTACGGGCCGCGATCGCCTCCAGCGGCTGGCGCAGCTCACCCTCTTCGACGAGAACTGGCGCGATCACCACGGCTACCGTCCACACATCCGCCGTCACGGACAACCGCTCCCGCCAGTCGGCCAGCACGGATTCCGTGGTCGGATGCGCCGAGAAGGCGGTGGCATCGGGCGCAGGCCGCTCGACGGCCAGGACATCGAGCCGGTTCGCGATGCGTTCCATGGCTTGGGCGATGGCTTGCTGGGCAGCCAGAGTTTCACGCTGCATCTCGACCATGGTCTGTTGTGTCTCCACCATGCGCTGCTGTGTCTCCAGCATCTCCTGGTGCAGCGCGAGTGACTTGTGCTGTGCGACCGCGAGTTGTTCGTCCGCCTGGAGGTTGCGCTCCTCCAGCCGAACGATGGCTTCCGCGACCTGCTCGGGCATGGCGTACGCGATGGGAGCGCCCGGCTCAGAGGGCTGTACCTCGGCCTCCTCAAGCGTGTAGGAACCCTCGCGCTGAATGGTCTCGATCACCTCGGCGACCCACTGTTTGAAGGGGGCGCATTCAGGCTTGGTGCAGGCGCTGACGAGACGGATCAGACCCTGGAGATCGATGAGAGTCAAGTCTCGACGCCACTCCCTACCTGCGGGAACGCTGAGACCGTAACCTCCAGTTACGGTCTCAAGAATCTCTCGGTGAGCGTCCGGGACATGGTCGGCGAGAGCCTTCCGAGAGTTGGTGTGCCCCAATTGCTTGCAGACATCCACCGCCGGAAACCAGTGGGTCCCGTCCGGCATGGTCAGTCGGCGGACGCGGGCTCCGGTTGCCGCGTAGACGAAGTCGCCGACATCGAGCGCATCACGCTGCGTACGAGGGTCGGGTTGGTGCTTGCTGGGTTCGATCATCTGAACCACCTCCGCAGCGGAACGTAAGGCGGCGGGGAGTGCCAGTTGGGGTAGCTATGTTCACCATTGCGGGTGAATGACGGCCGCTCGGATTGCCGTTCGGGAACGGGGAAGGGGGCCACCGCGGTGAGCGGTGGCCCCCTTCTCGTGGTTCAAGCAAGGCGAAGGCGGGGCCTACAGCGCGGCGAAGCCGTAGTTCAGGAGCTTCTTCGCGTCCGACGCGCGGTTCGCGGCGGAGGACGCGGTCAGGACCGTGCCGTAGATCGTCTTGCCGTTGCGGGTGGCGGCGAAGACGAGGCAGTACTTGGCCTGAGTGCCGGAGCCGGTCTTGATGCCGATGGTGCCCGAGTAGGTGGTCAGCAGCGGGTTGGTGTTCGTCCAGGTCGGCATCGTGCGGGTGCCGCCCGACTTGGTGATCGTCTTGGCCGTGTACTTCTTGGTCTTCACGATCGTCTTGAACGTGGAGTTCTTCATCACGTTGCGCGCGAGCGTCGTGAGGTCCTTCGGCGTCGAGTAGTTCGAGCCGTTGCTGATGCCGTCGAACGAGTCGAACTTCGTATTCGTCATGCCGAGGCTCTTGGCGGTCGTGTTCATCTTGGAGATGAACGACTTCACCCGCGCCGCACGCGTCGAGCCCGTACCGAACTTGTCGGCGAGGGCGTACGCGGCGTCACAGCCCGAGGGCAGCATCAGCCCGTAGAGCAGCTGACGGACGGTGACCTTGTCACCGACGATCAGCCGGGCGGAGGACGCCGTGTTCTTGACGATGTAGTCGCTGTACGCCTTCTGGATGGTGACCTTGGCGTCCAGGTTCAGGTTCTTCTGCGACAGCACGACCTTGGCGGTCATGATCTTGGTGGTGGAACCGGTGGCGCGCGTGGTGTTCGCGGTCTTGCCCCAGCTCTTGCCGGTGGCCGGGTTGATCACGAACCCGCCCTTGGCGTTGATCGTGGGCTTCGCGACGGCGGCATGCGCGGGAGCGGAGCTGATGACCCCGGTCGCGATCATCGCACCGGAGGTCACGACGACGGCAGCGGCTCTGCGGACACGTACGCCCTTTATGGCGGTAATCAAGTCAAATACCCCGATTGCGTCAAATGTCTGAGGAGCGCGGCCACTTGGGTGCCGACGTTCGGGCAAAGCACGGCCGCTTCTCGTGTGACAAGTGAGTAGCACAAAAGGTTGTGCGGTGAGTGGGGCGGGGGTCAATTCAAGTCCACCTGACAGCCCCCTGACAGGTCCAGGATGGGGTTACTGTCCCGGGTCGTGGACCCCGACCGCGATGCGTACGTGATGTATCTATGCTGTGGGCATGCCGTCAGCTCCTGCCCCCGCCCCCGCAATCAAGGCCCCCGCCATCAAGCAGCCGCCCGCCGCCGACCGTGTCTACACGCATGTCAAACAGGGCGTCCTGGAGCGCCGTTACGAGGGAGGCACGCTGCTCACCGAGGGCGAGCTGGCCGAGGCGGTCGGGGTGTCCCGGACGCCGGTGCGCGAGGCGCTGCTGCGGCTGGAGGTAGAAGGGCTGATCAAGCTCTATCCGAAGAAGGGCGCCCTGGTCCTGCCCGTTTCCGCGCAGGAGATCGCGGACGTGGTCGAGACCCGGCAGCTGGTCGAGGAGCACGCGGTCCGCAAGACGGTCCCGGCCTCACCGCAGCTGATCGAGCGTCTGGAGGAACTGCTGGAGAAGCAGAAGGCGCAGGCCGCCGCCGGGGACCTGGCGGGCGCCGCCGTGACCGACCGCTGCTTCCACGCCGAGATCGTCCGCAGCGGCGGCAACGAGATCCTCTCCCGTCTCTACGACCAGCTCCGCGACCGGCAGTTGCGCATGGGCGTCGCCGTGATGCACGCCCACCCCGACCGCATCACGAAGACGCTGACCGAGCACGAGGAGATCCTGCAGGCGCTGCGCGCGGGCGATGCGGAGGCGGCGGTCGACCTCGTGCACCGGCATGTCAGCTGGTTCTCCAACCTGGCGCGGGGGGAGGTCCGTTGAGCCGCCCCGGCATATCCTCCGCGTCCTCGGCGTCCCTCCCGGGCGATCCGCCCGGCGGCCGGCGCGCCCTCGTCGTCTGGGGCACCGGTGTCGCGGTCTACTTCGTCGCCGTCATCTTCCGTACGTCGCTGGGCGTGGCCGGTCTCGACGCCGCCGACCGCTTCCACGTGGGCGCCTCCGCTCTGTCGACCTTCTCGATCCTCCAGCTGCTGGTCTACGCGGGCATGCAGATCCCCGTCGGCCTGCTGGTCGACCGGCTCGGCACCAAGAAGGTGCTGACCCTGGGCGTCCTGCTGTTCACGGCCGGCCAGATCGGCTTCGCGCTGTCTCCGTCGTACGGCATGGCGCTGGCCTCGCGTGCGCTGCTGGGCTGTGGGGACGCGATGACGTTCATCAGCGTGCTGCGGCTGGGCACCCGCTGGTTCCCGGCCCGGCGCGGGCCGCTGATCGCGCAGTTCGCGGGGCTGGCCGGAATGGCGGGAAACCTGGTCTCGACGCTGGTGCTGGCCCGGCTGCTGCACGGGGTGGGCTGGACGGCGGCGTTCCTGGGCAGCGCGGCCGCCGGGGTCGTCGTCCTCGTCCTCGTACTGCTGTTCCTCAAGGACCACCCGGACGGGCACGAGCCGGAGCCCTTCCCGCACCAGGGGGCGGCATACGTCCGCCGCCAGATCGTGGCGTCCTGGCGGGAGCCGGGGACGCGGCTCGGGCTGTGGGTGCACTTCACCACTCAGTTCCCGGCGATGGTGTTCCTGCTGCTGTGGGGGCTGCCGTTCCTGGTCGAGGCGCAGGGGCTGAGCCGGGGCACGGCCGGTGAACTGCTCACCCTGGTCGTCCTGTCCAACATGGCTGTCGGACTGGTGTACGGGCAGGTCGTCGCCCGGCATCACGCGGCGCGGCTGCCGCTGGCGCTCGGCACGGTCCTCACGACGGCGGCGGTCTGGGCGGCCACGCTCCTGTACCCCGGGGAGCACGCGCCGATGTGGCTCCTGATCGTCCTGTGCGCGGTCCTCGGCGCCTGCGGCCCCGCCTCGATGCTCGGCTTCGACTTCGCCCGCCCGGCGAACCCGCCCGAGCGTCAGGGCACCGCCTCCGGAATCACCAACATGGGCGGTTTCGTCGCCTCCATGACGACCCTGCTCGCGGTCGGCGTGCTCCTCGACATGACCGGCGACAACTACCGCATCGCCTTCTCCGCCGTCTTCGTCCTCCAGGCCCTGGGCCTGACCCAGATCCTCCGCCTACGCGGCCGGGCGGCCCGCCGCGAGCGGGAACGCCTGGTGGCGAGCAGGGTGGAGACGGTGCACGTACCGGCGTGAGCCGATGTGAGCCGACACGAAGGCCGCGCGGACCTTGGTGGTCGGTGAGTCCTACACCGTCACCGCGAACGACCGCAGGATCTCCGCGATCAGCTGGGGGTCGCCCTCGGCCTTGATGCGGTCGGCGACCAGGTCGGCGGTCACGCGGCCGCAGGCGAGGCGGACGTAGGTCTCCCAGTCGAGGGTGAGGGTGGCGGCGGGGCCGAGGGCGGGGGCGGTCTCCAGGGTGCCGCGGCCCTGCATGTCGACGCGGACGGTGCGGATGAACTCCACTGGGCCGTGCACGTCGAAGACGACGGCCGAGCTGCGCGGCGCCCGCGCGTCCTCGGCGACGACCTTCGGCAGTACGGAGAGCAGTTCGTCACGGACGACGTACGCGCCCGGCGAGTCCAGGTTCCCCGGCTGGCCCAGCGCGGCACGCAGGTCCTGCTCGTGGACCCACACGTCGAACGCGCGGTTGCGCATCGCCTGCTCGAGCGTCAGCTCGGTGCCGAGCGGGCCGCGCACCTTGTGGCCCGGGTCCCTCGACTCGTTCCGCAGCTGGCGGTTGCGGCGGATGATCGTGTACTCCAGCTCGGAGGTCATCTCCGGGGCGGTGTGGTGCCGCCGGGAGTCGACCTGCATCTCCATGTACCGCTGGTGCTCGGTCCGTACGTGGTACAGGTCGCGCGGGAGGGTGTGGATCGGCCGCGGGTCGCCGAGCATCTCGCAGTCCAGGCCGATCACATGGGAGACCACATCGCGCACCGACCAGCCGGGGCATGGCGTCCGCCGGTTCCACTCCCCCTCCACGAGCGGCGTCACCAGCTCGGATATCGCGTCCACGGAGTGGGTCCAGGCGTCGGCGTAGGGCTGGAGAGTGGGATGCAGACTCACGGAACGGGACCCCTCGGGCGTTCGGTACGTGTCAGTACGGTCGGTACGTGTCGGCTACGTAGTGGGTGGTCGTCGAAGGTGGGGGCGTCGGCGTTGACGGCTGGAGTGGGCGTCGGCGGCTGTCGGTGGGTGCTGTGGAACGTTAAGTTACGCTGCTGAGAGGCACCCCGGCAGTGCTTTCGTGTGACGATCGTAGGCCCGATATGGACGGCTCGAATGCCAGGACGGTGGTAGTGTGCGCGCCTCGCTCATCCAGATCGGCGTAGACGAGGACGAATCGGTCGATTCGCGCAGGCGGCGCGTGGCGTCGCTGGTACGGGAGCAGGCCGGCGCCGATCTCGTCGTCCTCCCCGAGCTGTGGACCACCGGCGCGTTCGCGTTCGAGTCCTTCACGGCTGAGGCCGAGCCGCTGGAGGGGCCGACCCACGAGGTGATGGCCAAGGCGGCGAGCGACGCGGGCGTCTGGCTGCACGCCGGCTCGATCCCCGAGCGGGACCCTGAGGGCCCTCTCTACAACACGTCTCTCATCTTCTCCCCCTCCGGCGAACTCGCCGCCGCCTACCGCAAGGTCCACCGCTTCGGCTTCGACAAGGGCGAAGCCGTACTGATGGGCGCGGGGTCGGAGCTGGTGACGCTCCGCCTCCCCGAGACGACCATCGGTCTGGCCACCTGCTACGACCTCCGCTTCCCCGAACTCTTCCGCGGCCTCGTCGACGCGGGCGCCGAGACCCTCGTCATCCCCGCCGGCTGGCCCGAACGCCGCCGCGCCCACTGGACCCTCCTCGCCCAGGCCCGAGCGGTCGAGAACCAGTCGTATGTCCTCGCGTGTGGAACGGCCGGTACGCACGCGGGAGTTCCGCAGGCGGGTCACTCGATCGTGGTCGATCCCTGGGGCGAGGTACTCGCGGAGGCCGGCGCCGACGAGGAGATCCTCACCGTCGAGTTCGACCCGACGAAGGTCGCGACGACACGGGAGCAGTTCCCGGCCCTGAAGGACAGGGTGCTGGGACTGCCGACGCCGCGGCGCTGACCTGCGTCGACCCGCCGCCCTGGCGTGCGACGGACGGTCGCGAGGGGCCCCCTCCGAAACGTCGTCTGTAGGCAGAAGGGCTCAGTCCGGTCTCCTGGCGCAATCGCGCGCGGAGGTTCGCGGCGGTCCCGAGTCCGCTGCGCTCGGCGACGATATCGAGCCGTTCCTCGCCGCGTTCGATGAGCCGACGGGCCAGGTTCACGCGTTCTCCGGTGAGCCAGGCCAGGGGAGTCGTGCCGAGCTGGGCGCGGAAACGGCGGTGCAGGGTGGCGGGCGAGACGGCCGCCCGCGCGGCGAGGTCCGCGACGGAGAGGGGTTCGTCGAGCCGCTCCTGGGCCCACGCCAGTACGGGGGCCAGGGACTCGTCCGGGATGTACGGAACGGGCCGCTCCACGAACTGCCGCTGTCCGCCGTCGCGATGGGCGGCGAAGATCAGCCGCCTGGAGACGTGGTTGGCGATCTCGGCGCCGTGGTCGCGCCGTACGACATGCAGGCCGAGGTCGAGCGCCGAAGCGCTGCCCGAAGCCGTGAGGATGTCGCCGTCGTCCACGAACAGTACGTCCGGCTCCAGCAGCACTGCCGGGAAGCGTGAGCGGAACGACTCCGCCCACATCCAGTGGCAGGCGGCCCGCCGTCCGTCCAGCAGCCCCGCCTCGGCGAGGGTGAACGCGCCCGAGCAGAAGCCGAGCAGACGCGCCCCGCGCGCGTGCGCCCTCTGGATCGCGTCCAGCACCCGCGGCGCACGCGGGGCGTCCGTGTCGGGCCGGTTCGGCACGATCAGAGTGTCCGTCTCCTCGGCCGCCTCCAGCCCGGCGACCCCGGTCAGTGTGAAGAATCCGTCCCGCATCCGTGTGTGGGACCCGGCCGCGCACAGCCGGAAGTCGTACAGCGGCCGCCCCAGCTCCGGCCGGTCGAGGCCGAAGATCTCGATGGCACAGCTCATCTCGAACGGGTTGGAGTTCTCGTCGATGACGAGGACGACGCGGTGCGGCTGCCAGGATCCTTGCGACATGTGCGATTCCTAGCACTCGTGCGGTGGTGCCGTCACCCGCACGATGACCGTATGGAATCCACGGAACGCACCGAACCCGCCGAACCCATCGCTCTGTTCGACGCCCTTGCCTCCTTCGACGCCCTGTGGAGCCCCCGCATCGTCACCACCGTCAACGACTACGACGTCCGCGTCGCGAAGATCGAGGGCGAACATCTCTGGCACACCCATGACCACACCGACGAGTTCTTCCTGGTCATCGAGGGTGAACTGCACATCTCCCTGCGCGAACCGGCCAGCGAGCGCACGGTCGTCCTGCCCCAGGGCTCGGTCTTCACCGTCCCGCGAGGCACCGAGCACAAGCCGTACGCCCCGGCCCGCGCCGCCATCCTCGTCCTGGAGCCCACCGGCACCCTCACTGTGGGCGACCGCCACGACGAGATCCCGGACCACGTGGACGCGACGACGGGGCATGCGCTGGCCTGACCACGGGGCCTCCGAGAGTTGATGAGAGTTATCCACAGGCCCGGCCGCAAGGTTTTCCACAGGCTCGCGAGCGGGCGGCGTGCGAGTGGCACTCTGGACCCATGAACGACACCACGACCCAGCACCCGACACCCCGCCGTGTCCGTGTCCGCGCCCCCGAGCTGATCGGCAAGGGCGGCTGGCTGAACACGGGCGGGAAGCAGTACACCCTCGCTGACCTGCGGGGAAAGATAGTGGTGCTGGATTTCTGGACCTTTTGCTGCGTGAACTGCCTGCATGTCCTGGACGAGCTGCGGGAGTTGGAGGAGAAGCACCGGGACACGGTGGTGGTCATCGGGGTGCACTCGCCGAAGTTCGCGCACGAGGCGGAGCACCGGGCGGTGGTCGACGCCGTGGAGAGGTACGAGGTGGAGCACCCCGTCCTCGACGACCCGGAGCTCGCGACGTGGAAGCAGTACGCGGTACGGGCCTGGCCGACGCTCGTGGTGATCGACCCGGAGGGGTATGTCGTCGCCCAGCACGCGGGCGAGGGGCATGCCCACGCCATCGAGCGGCTGGTCACGGAGCTGGAGGCCGAGCACGGGGCGAAGGGCACGCTACGGCGCGGCGACGGGCCGTACGTGGCGCCGGACCCGGAGCCGACGGTGCTGCGCTTTCCCGGCAAGGCGCTGCTCCTCCCGGACGGCGACTTCCTGGTCAGCGACACGACCCGGCACCAGCTGGTCCGGCTGGCGGCGGACGGCGAGACCGTCGTACGGCGCTACGGGTCCGGTGAGCGCGGATTCGTGGACGGCACCGCCGAGCACGCCCGCTTCAGCGAGCCGCAGGGGCTGGCGCTGCTGGACAACGGCGTGGTGGTCGTCGCCGACACCGTGAACCACGCCCTGCGCCGCCTCGACCCGGCCACCGGCGAGGTCTCGACCCTCGCCGGCACCGGCCGCCAGTGGTGGCAGGGGGCGCCGACCTCGGGTCTCGCGTGGGAGGTCGACCTGTCCTCGCCATGGGACGTGGCCGTCTTCGCCGGCAAGGTCTGGATCGCCATGGCCGGTGTCCACCAACTGTGGACGTACGACCCGGCCGACTGCACCGTGGCCGTGGCGGCGGGTACGACGAACGAGGGACTCGTGGACGGGCCGGGGGCGGAGGCCTGGTTCGCGCAGCCGTCGGGGCTCGCGGCCACCGCCGACCGGCTGTGGCTGGCCGACTCCGAGACGTCCGCGCTGAGATGGGTGGACCTCGACGGGGTGGTCCACACGGCGGTCGGCACCGGGCTCTTCGACTTCGGCCACCGTGACGGCGCGGCCGAACAGGCACTGCTCCAGCATCCGTTGGGGGTCACCGTCCTGCCCGACGGTTCGGTGGCGGTCAGCGACACGTACAACCACGCGTTGCGGCGCTATGACCCGGCGACGGGTGAGGTGACCACGCTCGCCACGGATCTGCGGGAGCCGAGCGACGCGGTGCTCGTCGGGGACGACATCGTGGTCGTCGAGTCGGCGAGACACCGGCTGACCCGGCTGCGGCTGCCGGAGGAGACGGTGAAGGTCGAGGCCGTCGCCCACCGCACACAGCGCGCGGCCACCGAAGTCGCCCCCGGCAGCCTGCGGTTGGACGTCATCTTCCAGGCCCCGCCCGGCCAGAAGCTCGACGAACGGTACGGCCCGTCGACCCGTCTCCTCGTCTCCGCGACTCCGCCCGAACTGCTGCTCCGGGGCGAGGGCGCGGCCCCGGACCTGTCCCGCACGCTGGAACTCAACCCGTCCATATCCGAGGGCGTCCTGCACGTCTCGGCGATGGCGGCCTCCTGCGACGACGACCCTTCCAACGAGTACCCGGCCTGCCACGTCCACCAGCAGGACTGGGGCGTGCCGGTCCGGATCACGGACGGCGGGACGGACCGGCTGCCGCTGGTGCTGGCGGGGATGGACGAGACCCTTCAGGTTGCCCGTCCCTAGGACGCCCGTCGCTCGCGCTCAGTACCTCCTTCAACTGTCCGAAGTTGAACGGCGTTCGTCTATATCCCGGGATGCGAGCGCGCAACCGAGGGCGGACGATGGAGTGGTCGGGAGCCCATTTCCGGAGTGGAGTGTGGCAGTGGTCGGCCGGCGCGGGGCCGTTCACGGTTCCCCTCTCGTGTCGCGCCACCCGCTCTCGCGGTTCCCCTCGTTCTCGAACGGCCGCTGCCGCCCGGGACGTTCACTCAGGCACGTGAGTTCGGGCACGTGAGCTCGGGCACGTGCCGATTCCGGACCGGTTCACTTCGTGGAGGCACCCACATGCCCGTGCTCTTCTTCGACATAGGAGCGACCCTGGCGGATGCCCGGGAGGAGGCGGACGGTTCGCTGACGTTGCTGCCCCGACCCCGCGTACTCGCGGTGCTCGACGCCTTCCCAGACGTACGCAAGGGCGTCATCTCCAACCCGGGCTCGGGTGAAGGCGCCGCGGAGCGGGCCGCGTCGGCGCTGCGGGAGGCGTTCCCCGGCCGGTTCACGGACGACGCGCTCATCCGTTGGGGCCCCAAGAACAGTCGGGAGATCTTCGACGAGGCGGTCGCTGGCGCGGCGGGCGAGGGGAGCCCGGCCTCCGCGGCCGGCGAGTGCGTCTTCGTGGGCGAGGACCACCAGGAGCGCGCGTTCGCCGCACAAGCCGAACTGCGTACGGCGGCCCACCCCGTATTCACCGGCGCCGCCCTGGAGAACCGCCCCGTTCTCTGGGCGCGGATCGAACTGCCCGAGGACCGGGGGCTGCCCGCACTGGAGAGGGTCGCGAACCGGACCGAGGTCGTTCCCGTGCACATCGCCTCCGGGCGGCTCGTGCTGGCCATGGCGAGCATGCGCGGCGCCGCGGCACTCGAACAGGCCGGGTTCATGGTCGACCTGCGGGGGCCGGTGGAGGACACGGCGGCCTTCCTGATCCGCGACGACCGCCCCCTCACCCCCGCTCAGGGCTTCGCGGACGCCCCGGACAGGGCGACGACACGCGCCACGTCCGCTTTCGGCGTCGTAGCCGACGAACTGGCCGGCGTCACGGCCCCGCCGCTCCTCCCGCTGGGCCCCGCGCCGGGCGGTGTCTACGTCGCCGCACCCGCCGGCGCTCCGATCGAGGACGTCCACCTGCCGGGCGCGAAGCCCGGCCACACCGAGCGACTGCTTCCGGACCCGGCGCTTCTCTTCCGCCCCGGCGAGGCATGGGCACAAGGATTCGCCGCAGGCCTTGCAGAAGGCGCTACGGAAGGGACTGGGGAAGGCCCGACGGAGCCGGGCCCGCCCGTGTCGGCAGCCGGTGACGGCCGCCCCTCCCCGGAGACGATCGCCGCGGTACGGGCGGCCGTGACCCCCGAGGTACTGCGCGGCCACGTCGCGCGCATCTCCGGTGTCGAACCGCTCAGAGACGGCGAGGCGCTGCTGGTGCGCAGCCGTGACGCGTCCGCCGTGGACAACCCCCGAGTCGTCGAGGCGCTCGCGGACCGCTTCCAGAACCTCGGCCTGAGGGTACGACTGCACCAATTCCGGTGGCGCGGACGCCGGTTGTTCAATGTGGAGGCCGAGCACCGTGTGGCCGGGGCGGACTCCACGGTTCTCATCACCGCGCATCTGGACTCCACTGCCTCCAGCGGTGCATTCGTCGACGAGAACGGCGACCCGCGCCCCTACGACCCCACCGGGGACCCCGCACCGGGCGCCGACGACGACGGCAGCGGAACCGCCGCCGTCATGGCCGCGGCGGAGTGCCTGCACCACATGCTCGCGGAGGGCAGGACACCGACCCGGAACGTGCGCTTCGTGCTGTTCAACGCCGAGGAACAGGGCCTGGTCGGCAGCAAGTTCTATGCGCGGGCCGCCGCCGCGGCGGACGACCGTATCGCCGGTGTCTTCCAGATGGACATGATCGCGGGTCGGCAGCAGGGCAGCATACCCATCGTCGAGATCCACGCCGGTTCCTCGGTGCCGGGTCCGGTGGTCGGAGCATCCGACACGCTGGGCGCTCTCGTCGCGGACACCGTCCCCGCCATCGACCCCGCGGTGACGGTTCAACAGCTCACGGGCCCCTCCGATCCGGCGATCGGACGGAGCGACCACGCCAGCTTCCACGAGCGGGGGTGGGCGGCCATCGCCGTCTCCGAGGACATATTCGCTCCGGGCGGCGGGCCCGGTACGGGCACCAGGCAGTACCACACCCCGGGAGACACCCTCATCGACCAGGACCACAGCCCGGAGTTCGCGGCCACGGTCGCCCGCTCCGTCACGGCGACCGCCCTCACCCTCGCGGGCCTCTAGGGGGCTTTCCTCCAACCCACAGGACAGCGAAGCCGGGTCTCGCGCCCGGTGACAGGAGCAACCGTCATGACACAGCTGATCGACAAGCGGGATCTGGAGTACGACCGGCTCGCCCGGGTCCAGGGCGCCGAGGCGTTCCTCGCCGAGACCGATCGCGTGGCGGCGTCGGTGCACCACACCCTCATCGCCGACGACAGCAAGGTGAACCGCTTCACAGGGCACCTGACCGAGCTGCGGGTGGAGGGCGCACCGGCCGGACTCGCCGAACGGGCGGGCGCCGAGGCCGCCGACGGCGACTACATCGTCCGCGCCAAGGAGTACCTTTCCTCGGTCTCGGGGGCGATCGGCTTCGCCGCCGGAGAGCCCGCCGAGTTCGAGGCCGATCCGAAGGTGATGTCCACGAGCGGCGGCATGCGCGTGGTCAGCCTCCAGCAGACACTCAACGGCATCGACGTGTGGGGCATGGCTCCCAAGGTGTGGCTGCGCGAGGACGGCAGGGTCGACAGGGTCGTCGGCGACACGGCGAGCGTGCCGGGCAATGTGCCCACGATGCCGGCGGTGCCGGTCGAGACGGCTCTGGCCGCCGGCGCCGCGAAGGCGGCCGAACCGGTCACGATCGACGGCCCCTTCGGCACCGACGAACTGCCCGCTCTGGACATCTCGGAAGGTTTCCGCCGGCTGAGTTCCCAGGCGGGCAACGACCAGCCGATGACGTTCGACAAAGGCGCCTTCGAGGAGGCGATCCCCGCTCGGCTCGTGTACTTCTACATGGGCGACACCGTCCGTCTCGCCTGGTCGTTCAGGTTCTCGCGCGCGAAGGGAGCCGTGCAGTACCACGCGCTCGTGGAGGCCGACGAGAGAACGCCGGACAAGGCCGCGCCCCAGGTCCTCTACCTCCAGGACCTGACGAACCATGTCGTCGGAGGACTGGTGTTCCGGCAGAACCCGGCCGAGACCGGGTACGCCCTGGCTTCCTTCCCGCTGCCGCTGAGCGACTATCCGGTCGTATCGCCGCCCGACCCGTTGCCCGGGTTCCCCGGGCCATGGGCCGAGCGGCAGAACGGGCAGGTGGCGACCGTCGGGAACAATGTGCAGGCCGTCGACGGGGACACCGGTGAAAGCTTCAAGGTCGGCGTCGACACGGCGGGCAACGGGGTGTTCGCCCCGACCCCGGACACACCCGAGCAGCTCGTCACCAATATCTTCTTCTTCTGCAACTACATGCACGACTTCTTCGTGATGCTCGACTTCACGGAGGAGCACGGCAACTTCCAGACCGTCAATTTCTCGGGCCTGGGCCACGGCGCCGACCCGGTCGTCGCCCTCGCGCATCCCCGGCCGGTCTTCGGCACGGCCAACATGCTCACGCCCCCCGACGGTCGGGCGGCGGAGATGAACATGGGACTGGTCGCCGGCACCGGACGGCACACGGCCAACGACGCACACGTCGTCTTCCACGAGTTCACACACGGTGTGACCAACCGGCTGGTCGGAGGCCTGCACGATGCCAACGGTCTGCGCGAGGAGCAGTCCCGGGCGATGGGCGAGGGCTGGTCGGACTACTTCGCGCTCACCATCTTCAACTTCTCCCGCGAGCGGGAGCACACCGTCGTCGGCGACTGGGTCGTCAACGACCCGGGCGGCATCCGCCAGCGCCCGTACGACGACCGCTACCCCGGTGACTTCGGGGCCATCGGGCGGACCGCGGGCGGGCTCGACTACACGAGGATCCACAACGTCGGCGAGATCTGGTGCGCCGCGCTCATGGAGATGACCCGCCGGATCGGCGCGGAACTCGGCAGCAAGGAGCGCGGCTACCGGGTCGCCTGGCAGGCCGTCGTCGACGGGCTGAAACTCACCCCGAAGAACCCGTCGTTCCTCACCGCCCGTGGCGCGATCCTGCGGGCCCTGAAGGACCTCAAGGGCGCGGCGTTCACCGAGGCCGAGTACCCCGAGGTCCGCAAGGCGGCCTGGGAATCCTTCGCCCGCTACGGCATGGGCTTCGACGCCTTCTGCCCCAACGCGTCCTTCACCGGCTGCCGGTCCGGCACCCAGCTGCCCCCGGCCGGACACGAGGACTGAGGCGGATCAGCCGGATCTTCCTCAGTACCCCTGGTAGCCGTCGCGGTGATGGTGGTGCCGGTCGTCGTCGATGACGGGGGTCGCGGGCGGCACCACGACGCGCCTGCGCTTGGCGATGCTGCTGAATGTCGCGACTCCGATGAGTCCGACGATCATGAAGATGACGCCGACCAGGTCGAGGTTGACCCCTTGCATGTCCCAGTCGGTGGCGAACGTGAGGATGGCCCCCACGGCGATCAGAATGATGCACCCGCCCAGGCCCATGAGTGTTCCCTCCCAGTCCGGTTGGGTCGGCCGGTAGTTCCGGTCGTTCGGTCCTTCCGGTCGGCTCCGGGTACCCGGACGGGGCTGTCCGTAACTGGGGGCTACAGGGCCTAGCCCTCCAGGAACGCCGCCAGTGCGTTCGCCAGGAGGTAAGGGTCCTTGGCGCCGCACAGTTCGCGGGCGCTGTGCATGGAGAGGATGGCGACGCCGATGTCGACGGTACGGATGCCGTGCCGGGCGGCGGTGATGGGGCCGATGGTGGTGCCGCAGGGCATGGAGTTGTTGGAGACGAAGGTCTGGAAGGGCACGCCGGCCCGCTCGCAGGCGGCGGCGAAGACCGCGCGGCCCGAACCGTCCGTGGCGTAGCGGTTGTTGACGTTGACCTTGAGGATCGGGCCTTCGTCGGCGCGGGGGTGGTGCGTCGGGTCGTGGCGCTCCGCGTAGTTGGGGTGGACGGCGTGACCGGTGTCCGAGGAGAGGCAGACCGTACCGGCGAAGGCGCGCGCCCGGTCCTCGTACGAGCCGCCGCGGGCGAACACCGAGCGCTCCAGTACGCCGCCGAGGAGCGGGCCGTCGGCGCCGGTGTCGCTCTGGGAGCCGTTCTCCTCGTGGTCGAAGGCGGCGAGGACGGGGATGTGGGGGAGTTCGTCGCCGGAGGTGGCGACGGCGGCGAGCGCGGCCGTACCGGCGTGCACGGAGAGGAGGTTGTCCATGCGGGGACCGGCGAGGAGCTCCTTGTCGCGGCCCAGGTACGCGGGCGGTTCGACGGAGTGGGTCATCAGGTCCCAGCCGGTGACCTCGCCCTTGGGGAGGCCCGACTCCTCCTCCAGGAAGGCGATCAGGTCACCGTCGCGGATGTCGTCGCCCAGGCCCCAGATGGGCTGGAGGTGACGCTGCTTGTCGAGTTTGAGGCCCTCGGAGGTGACCGTGCGGTCGAGGTGGACGGCGAGTTGGGGAACGCGGAGGAGGGGTCTGTCGATGTTGACCAGGCGGCTGGTGCCGTCGCGCAGGGAGAGACGGCCGGCGAGGCCGAGGTCGCGGTCCAGCCAGGAGTTGAGCAGCGGGCCGCCGTAGATCTCGACGGCGACCTGGCGCCAGCCGTGCGCTCCGCTGTCCGGGCGGGGTTTGACGCGCAGGTTGGGGGAGTCGGTGTGGGCGCCGACGATGCGGAACGGGGTGTGCGAGGTGGCGCCCTCCGGCACGTACCAGGCGATGATCGCGCCGCCGCGCAGCACGTACTTGCCGCCCAGGGCGCCGTCCCATGCGTCGGTCTCCGAGACCTGTCGGAAGCCGGCCTTCTCCAGCCGTTCCGCGGCGCTCGCCACCGCGTGGTACGGGGACGGGCTGGCCGTCAGGAAGGTCATGAGGTCGTCGGTGTGGCCGCGATCGAAGCGTGGGGGTGTGCGCATGGGGTTCACCTTAACGACGTACGAGGGCCCGCTCCCGGGGGTTGGGAGCGGGCCCTCGCCCGCAGGTGGGACAGGTGGGTGGGCAGCCGGCCCGGCGGCGCGGCTGCCCCCAGCTTCAGCTAGCGGCTGTTAGAACGCCGCCTCGTCCAGCTCCATCAGGTCCAGGTCGGCGTTCTCGGAGATCTTGCGGGCCAGGGTGACGCCCGGGAGGACGTTGGCCGCGAAGAACTTCGCCGCCGCGATCTTGCCGGTGTAGAAGGCCCTGTCCTTGGCGGAGGCCGTCTCCAGCTTCTCGGCGGCGACGGCGGCGCCCTTGAGGAGGAGGTAGCCGACGACGACGTCACCGGAGGCCATGAGGAGGCGGGTGGTGTTGAGGCCCACCTTGTAGATGTTCTTGACGTCCTGCTCGGTGGCGGCGAGGTCGGTGAGGAGGAGGCCGACCAGGGACTCCAGCTCGACCGCGGCCTTGGCGAGGTGCTCGCGGGCGACCGCCAGCTGCTCGCCGCCCTCACCGAGCGCCAGGAACTTCTTGATCTCCTCGGCGAGGGAGTTCAGCGCGGCGCCCTGGTTGCGGACGATCTTCCGGAAGAAGAAGTCCTGGCCCTGGATCGCGGTGGTGCCCTCGTACAGGGTGTCGATCTTGGCGTCGCGGATGTACTGCTCGATCGGGTACTCCTGCAGGAAGCCGGAGCCGCCGAAGGTCTGCAGCGACTGGGCGAGCTGCTCGTAGCCCTTCTCGGAGCCGTAGCCCTTGACGATGGGCAGGAGCAGGTCGTTCAGGGCCTCCAGGGCGGAGATGTCCTCGCCCGCCGCCCCCTTGACCTGGATCTCGTCCTGGATGGAGGCCGTGTAGAGGACGAGGGCGCGCATGCCCTCCGCGTACGCCTTCTGCGTCATCAGCGAGCGGCGGACGTCGGGGTGGTGGGTGATGGTGACCTTGGGCGCGGTCTTGTCCATGAAGTTCGCGAGGTCCGGGCCCTGGACGCGCTCCTTGGCGTACTCAAGGGCGTTCAGGTAGCCCGTCGACAGCGTGGAGATCGCCTTCGTGCCGACCATCATCCGGGCGAACTCGATGATGCGGAACATCTGGCGGATGCCGTCGTGCTTGTCGCCGATCAGCCAGCCCCTGGCCGGGTGACGGTCGCCGAAGGTCATCTCGCAGGTGTTGGAGGCCTTCAGGCCCATCTTGTGCTCGACGTTCGTGGCGTAGACGCCGTTGCGCATCCCCAGCTCGCCGGTCTCGAAGTCGAAGAGGTACTTCGGGACGAGGAAGAGGGACAGACCCTTGGTGCCGGGGCCGTGGCCCTCGGGGCGGGCCAGCACGTAGTGAAGGATGTTCTCCTCCATGTCGTGCTCACCGGACGTGATGAACCGCTTCACACCCTCGATGTGCCAGGAGCCGTCCTCCTGCTGCACGGCCTTCGTGCGACCGGCACCCACATCGGAACCCGCGTCGGGTTCGGTGAGCACCATGGTGGAGCCCCAGGTCTTCTCGACGGCGATCTGGGCGATCTTCTTCTGTACGTCGTTGCCCTCGTCGTAGAGGATTCCGGCGAACGCCGGGCCGGAGGCGTACATCCACACGGCCGGGTTCGAGCCGAGCAGCAGCTCCGCGTACGCCCAGATCAGGGAGCGGGGGGAGGTCGTACCGCCGATCTCCTCGGGCAGGCCGAGGCGCCAGTACTCCGAGTCCATGAAGGCTTTGTAGCTCTTCTTGAACGTGGCCGGGACCGGAGCGGTGTTCGTCTCCGGGTCGAAGACCGGCGGGTTGCGGTCGGCGTCCGTGAAGGACTCCGCCAGCTCGTTCTCGGCGAGACGGGTCAGCTCCTCCAGGATGCTCTTGGCCGTGTCCGTGTCCATCTCCGCGAACGGGCCGGTGCCGTACAGCTTGTCGCGCCCGAGGACCTCGAAGAGGTTGAACTCGATGTCGCGGAGGTTCGACTTGTAGTGCCCCATGGCGATGGCTCCGTAGAGAGATCGGCGAGGCACTGGATCCTCGCGCTAGTTCACATACCAACAAGTAGCTTCGATGTCGATAATGCTACCCACCGGTAATAAGAAGCAACCCCGATCGGGCCATCTGTGACTCGTTACGCTTTGCCGCATGTACGGCTACGACCAGAACGCTGGCACTCAGCAGCAGTACGCCCCGCCACCGCAGCAGCAGATGCCGGGCCAGCAGATGCCCGGCGGCCCGATGGGCGGCGGCTACGGGCAGCAGCCGCCGCTGTACCCCGAGCCGTCACCGCCCTCGCTCGCGGACGCGGTGCGCGCCTTCACCACCGGTCAGATGGCCGCGGAGGACTTCCAGCAGGTCTTCGCGACGTCCAAGGTGTACTGCCCGCGCGGCGACAACCCCGGGTTCCTGGCCCTGCACAACACCCAGCAGCCGGTGATCCCGATGTTCACCTCGCTCAAGGAGCTCCGCCGGTATGCCGGCAAGGAGTCCAAGTACTTCGTCATCACCGGCGCCGAGGTCATCGACCTCCTCCCGACCGGCTATGGCTTCGTCCTCGACATGGAGGGCGAGCACCGGATGGTGTTCGACGCGAAGGCTGTGGAGCAGATGGTGGAGTTCGCGATGCGGCGGATGTACGGGTAGCTCCGCGAGTAGCTCCGCTGGTCGGGCCGGGGCGGGGTGGGGGCGCTGCGGTTCGTTGCGGGGTGCGGGGTGCGGGTTGTGGGGGTTGCTCGCGCCCACGCGGCGGAGCCCCATATCGATACAGCCCCGCGCGCCCCTGGCTTGGCTGCCGTGGGCCTTTCTGGGTTTGCTGAACCGTTTCTTTCGGTTCGCGGGGTCCCATACTGTGCCCCCGTGACCGAGATCGACACCTCGCCGCTGGTCCTGCATGGTCGGCGGCGTTCTGTTGCCCGGCTGAAGGCCGGCGTGCTGTTGCTGGACCAGGGGCGGATCCGCCGCCGTATCCCCGTGGCGGCGATCGAACGGTTGGACGTGGGCGGCCAGCGAGGCCGGGAGCTGACCGTCGTACTGACCGCCGGGGCCCCACCCGCCGTGACCTATGTCCTAAGGGCACGCAGCGCCCCGATGGTCCGGGAGTTCGCTGCGGCCGTGAGCCGGGCGCTGCCCGTACGGGACGCCGAGGAGCCGCGTCCCGACGGGACGGGGCTGGTGTCGGAGGAGGTGGTGAAGCGGTGGTCGCCGCGCCCGGAGCGCTGGGTGGCGACGGGCCTGCTGGTGGTCTATCTGCTGGTGCCGCTCGTCCATTGGCTCGCCGGAAGGACGACACCCTTCGTCCTGTGGCTGCTGGGCCCCTGGGTGGCCCTGCTCGGGCTGGGGAGCGTGATGGGCGGTTGGGAGGCGAAGGAGAAGGCAGCCGCGCTGCGCACCCGGGGGATCACGGTGGAGGGGCGACTGGAGTACTCGTACGAGGAACGCTCCGGGGAGGACACCGTCAAGAAGCACGTCTACTCCTTCACCGACACGAGCGGTGAGGTCCATCAGCGCCATGGCACGAAAGGCGGTGGCGCCGAGCGGGTCGAGATCGTCTACGACCCCGCGGACCCGAAGGAGAACAACAAGGTCGGACGCGGTACGGCGGTGCGGCTGGCCGGGGCATGGCTGCTCGTCGTGCTGGTCGGGGTCCCGGCGGTGGTGGCCGGGGCGGTGTTCATGGTCGTGGGGGTGGTGGCCCTGTTCCCATGGCCCGGAGCGGAATGAGGCCCATGGCGGAGAGGGGGTGAGGCACCCACGGCAGGGAGGGGAATGCGTCGCGGTCGTGAGCTGTTGAGACTGGCGGAAAGTTCAATAGTCAACTAAAGTGAGCGTACGACGAGGAGGTACCGACATGCCCGCAGTGACCGTCGAGAACCCGCTGGCCCTGCCCCGAGTGGTGGCGCCGGCCGACGCGGTGGCCCGTCCCGTGCTCGGTGTGACGACCGCGCCCAGTGGCTTCGAGGGTGAGGGCTTCCCGGTGCGCCGTGCGTTCGCCGGGATCCACTACCGCCACCTGGACCCGTTCATCATGATGGACCAGATGGGTGAGGTGGAGTATCAGCCTGGGGAGCCGAAAGGGACCCCGTGGCATCCGCACCGCGGCTTCGAGACCGTCACCTACATCATCGACGGGATCTTCGACCACCAGGACAGCCAGGGCGGTGGCGGCACCATCACCAACGGCGACACCCAGTGGATGACGGCCGGTTCCGGCCTCCTCCACATCGAGGCGCCGCCGGAGTCCCTCGTCATGTCCGGCGGGCTCTTCCACGGCATCCAGCTCTGGGTGAACCTCCCGGCCAAGGACAAGATGATGGCCCCCAGGTACCAGGACATCCGCGGCGGCCAGGTCCAGCTCCTCACCACCCCCGACGGCGGCGCGCTCCTCCGCGTCATCGCCGGTGAGCTGGACGGTCACCAGGGACCGGGCATCACCCACACCCCGATCACCCTGCTCCACGCGACCGTGGCGCCGGGCGCGGAGATCACGCTGCCGTGGCGCGAGGACTTCAACGCCCTCGCGTACGTCCTCGCCGGGCGCGGCAGCGTCGGTGCGGACCGGCGGCCGATCCACATGGGTCAGACGGCCGTCTTCGGCGCGGGCTCCTCGATCACGTTCCGCGCGGACGAGAAGCAGGACTCCAACGCGCCCGACCTGGACATCGTGCTGCTGGGCGGACAGCCGATCCGTGAGCCCATGGCCCACTACGGTCCGTTCGTCATGAACACCCGCGAGGAACTGCAGCAGGCTTTCGAGGACTTCCAGAAGGGGCGGCTCGGGACGGTCCCGGCTGTCCACGGGATGTCCGAGGGCGGCATCTGAACGTGAACGAGTCGAGGCTCCTGTCCGACCATGGGCGGGGGCCCTTCGCCACCGGCGGGTGCTTGAGTCCGGTACGGTACGACAAGGCCCGAAGTCGCAACGCTGGTTTGCGACTTCGGGCCTGTCTTACACGGGTGTTACGGCGCTACGGCAGCACGTAGAGCGGTGCCCCGTCCGGCGCGCGGCCGGCCTGGCGCACACACTCCTGTTCGCACAGCATCTCCAGGCAGTCGCGGACGCGGTCCAGGGGCAGACCCGTGTCCGTCGCGATCTCCTCCAGGTGGTAGTCGGCGCCGCCGTGTAGCAGCGTCGGGGCCAGGTAGGCCGCCACGGCGTGGACGTCCTCGGTGAGACGAGATTCCTCGCCTTCCAGTTGGCGAGGAGTTGTTGCGGAGTCAGCTCCGGCGCGGGGGAGGAGCGGGGGCGGTCGGCGGGGCGCCGTAGGTTCTCCGCGATGTCGCGCAGCGCTTGGGCCATCACGTCCTGGCTGCGGCTGAGCTGCTTCAGCAGGTCGTTCCGCTCCTGTTGGAACGCCGTCAGCATCTCGTCCGCCCGGATGTTCCGCTCTTCGAGTCGCACGATGGCGTCGGCGACTTGTTGCGGCATGACGTAGGCGGTGGTGTCGGTGGGCGAGGGTTGCACCGGGGCCGGTTCAAGGCTGTAGGAGCCGTCGACCTGGATGGTCTTGATGACCTCGGAAACCCAGTCCTTGAAGGGCTGGGACTCCGGCTTCGTGCACCCGTTGACGAGCTGGATGAGCCCCTGAAGGTTCACCATCTTCATCGTCTTACGAAGCCCGTGACCTGTAATATTGCGTGCTGCGTCGCTCTGGCCGACGCTTCGCGCAATATCGCCGAGCGTTGTTACGTGCTGTTGCGGGACCATGTTGTGCACGGCGTCCCGCGTGTTGGCGTAACCGAGATTGCCCGCCACATCCATCGCCGGAAACCAGTGCGTTCCGTCCGGCAACGTGAGCCTCCGGATTCGCGCCCCCGTGGCCGCGAACACGAAGTCGTTGATGTCGATCGCGTCCTGCTGTTGTGCCGCCGACTGGTCCGACGGCGGGTTCTTCTGCTCGTACATCGAGCATCACCTCCGCCTCGGAAGCTAGGCAGAAGGCGGAACAACTCGCGGTCGTAGCAAGGATGTTCACCCGATAGTGGACAGAGGTATCGATTCTGTGACAAAGGGTGAGTGGGACAGGTCCCCTCCGCCTGCCCCTCTCACCTCTGACCTTCCGCCTGTCGGCGGAAGGTCAGAGCCTGCTGTTGCCCCCCTTGTTGACGATGGTGGCCTTCTTGCAGTTCTTCCAGGTGAGCTTGTTCGGGCCCTTCTTTCCGCTGCCCTTGCCGCCCCAGAGGGTGAGGGGGACGGGCTTGCCGTAGTAGCCGATGCCGTACTTGTTGTTCTTGAAGACGTTGCCGCCGCTGCCGCAGACTTCGCCCTTCGCCGTGTCGCGCCACTCGCTGAACATGGCGTACGTGCCCGACTTGGTGAAGGTGTTACCGCTCACCGTGTTGCGGCTGCTGCGGTCCCGGATGCGTACGGGGTCGCCGGAGATGGAGGAGAACTTGTTGCCGGTGATGGTGCTGCCCGTGGTCCGGTAGAGGTAGACCCCGTGCATGTGGCCCTTGTTGCGCAGGTTGGAGAACGTGTTCTTCTTGATCACGATGCCGGAGGAGTTCTTCACATGGACCCCGGCGTAGCCGGTGGAGCCGCTGAGGTTCTTGAAGGTGTTCCCGGTGATCGTGACGTTCGAGACGTTGCGCAGCAGGATGGCGTTGGCGTGGCCGGAGAACGTCCTGCCCTTGATGGTGAAGTTGCCGGGACCGCCGTTGATGCAGAGCTGGTAGTCGCCCGTCGGGCACTTGCCCTGTCCCGGGTACTTCGCGGCCACGGCCGGCGCCGACCAGCTCGGCTCGGCCAGGGCACCCAGGATCAGCGCGCTGCCGACCGCGGTGGTGACGAAGGCCTTCGGTACGGAACGGGTACGCGGGGCGTGCGTACGCATGGGGCGACTCCTCTTCATGTGGGTCAGGCGGGTGGGGCGCGGCCGGGCCACCCCCGTGGGGCCGGCCGTCGCGACAGCAACCGAGCCTGGGCTGCGGGATCTTGTCCGGCAATGGCTTTCCGTGTCCGGGACAGACGGGCCGCTGTCCGGGCTGGTCAGCGGCTTGTCCGGGCAGTACGGGCGAGACGGGGCGGGGCGCCCGACGTGGCCGGGACGAGGGTTGTCGGCCGCGACGGCCGGGATCACAATGACCGCATGGCGATCACGGGGGACGGCGAGAACACCGAGAACACCGAACGCAGCGGAACAACCGGGGAGTTAGGACCGGGGGGCGCGCGTACTTCCGCGGAGTACGTCGCCCTGTTGCGGCGGCTCAAGGAGCACAGCGGGCTCACCTTCCGGCAGTTGGAGCAGAAGGCCGCCGCGCGCGGTGACGTCCTGGCGCGCAGCACCCTCGCGGACGTACTGCGGCGCGATGCGCTGCCCCGCGCGGAGGTCGTCGCCGCGCTCGTCCGGGCGTGCGGGGCAGGGAAGGACGAGTCCGCGTGGCTGACGGCCAGGGAGCGGATCGCGTCCACGGCCGGGGTCGTCGAGGGCGAGTCCTCGGATTCACCGGACTCGCCCGACTCACCCGACTCATCGGACTCCCCCGCATCGTCTTCCGGCAGCTCCGGCAGCCGTCTGCGTACCGCTTCCCTCGCCGCCGTGGCCTCGCTCGGGACCGTCGCTCTGCTCGTCATCGGCGCGCTGGTGCTGTTGCCGCAGGACGGGGAGTCGCCGGCCGCCGAGGGTGCGGGCGGCCAGGCGTCGGAGACGTCCACCCCGGTAGAGCCCGGCCCCGCCCCCGGACTGTCCCGCATTCGCCCGGTGCGCGCGCCCGAGCTGTGCCTGACCGACGGGGAGGCGCACGTCGAGAGCGGTGCGTCCAAGGTCGTGGCGGTACAGCGGCCGTGCGGCGAAGCCGTACCGCCGAAGACGTATCTGCTGAAGTCGGACGACGGGCTGTACCGCATCCAGTGGGACCACCCGGATCCGGACAAGGGCAAGGGCTGCCTCACCCTCCTGACCGACGGGGAGTTCCGGCAGATGCTCGAACCCCGGAACGACTGCCAGGTCCCGGGGCCCTCCCAACTCTTCCGTATCGAACGCGCCGAGGGCACCGCCGACGGCTGGCTACTGCGCCCCGAGCAGGCCGACGACATGTGCCTCGGCATCCGCGGGAACGCCGACGAGGCGAACGCGGTGGCCGTCGCGGAGAACTGCACGGAGAAGGAGAAGGGGACGGACGTCCTCGCGCAGGTGTTCCTCATCGGGCGAGGGTGACGGTCGGCGTCGGCATCGGCGTCGTATGACAGTGCCCGCCCCCCGTCACCCGCCCGGGCCGTCCGCGCACGACAGCCCCTCCCGGGCCGTGGTCGGCTGGAAGCGTGCAGCTGCTCCCCGAGCCCGTGCGGCGTCTTGCGGCCTGGTGTGTCGTCGTGCTGCTCGTCGCCGGGGTCGTGTACATCGGCGTCCGGTTGTGCGTGGAGTTCAGGGCCGCCGTCACGCCCGTGCTGCTCGCGCTGCTCGGGACCGCGCTTCTCGGGCCGTTGTACCGGCGGCTGGTCAAGGCTCGGGTGCATCGTTCCGTGGCGGCCGGGCTGACGTGTGTCGCTGTCGTCGCGGTGGTCGGCGGGGCCGTGTACATCGTGGTCGCGGCGCTCATCGACACCGGCGATCAGATCATCGCCTCGCTCAGGGACGCGGCCGACGATCTCGCCACGCACTTCGGGGCCGCCGGGACCTCGCTCGATGATCTGGCCGCCAACGCGAAGGAACTGCTCACCAGGTTCGGCGGGACGGCGGCCTCCAATGTCATCAGCGGGGTGAGCGTCGTCGGTGAGGCCATCGCCTTGGCCGTACTCGCGCTGCTGCTCGTCTTCTTCTTCCTGCGGGACTCCCACCGCGCCGTCGGTATGATCCGCGCCGTCTCGCCGCGCGGGGGCGCCGACACCGTCGAGGCCATCGCCCGGCGGGCCTTCGGGGCGGTCGAGGGGTTCATGCGTGGGACGACCCTCATCGCGCTCATCGACGCCACCTGCATCACCGTCGGGTTGCTGATCCTCGACGTGCCGGGCGCGGTCGGGCTCGGCGCGCTCGTCTTCGTCGGCGCCTACATCCCCTACCTCGGTGCTTTCATCTCCGGCGCGGTGGCCGTGCTCGTCGCCCTCGCCGACCGGGGGTTCGTGATCGCGCTGTGGGCCCTCGGGGTGGTCGTCGCCGTCCAGGTCCTGGAGGGGCATGTGCTGCAGCCGCTGATCCAGAGCCGGACCGTACAGATGCACCCGGCGGTCGTCATGCTCGCCATCACCGCGGGCGCCTCGGTCGCCGGCATCCTCGGCATGCTCCTCTCGGTACCGCTCACCGCGGCCGTCTTCGGAGTCGTACACGAACTACGGGCGCGCTATGCCACCGAGGAAACCCCTTAGACCCCTTAGACCCCTTAGACCGCTTAGACGACTTAGACGACCAACCTTCCGTCCGACCCGTCCGCCGGTGCCGCCTCGTACAGCTCGAACCAGATGCTCTTGCCGTCGCCGCGCGGATCCACGCCCCACGCGTCCGCGAGCATGTCCATGAGCACCAGGCCGCGGCCGGAGGAGGCCAGTTCGCCGGGGTGGCGCTTGTGCGGGAGGTCGTCGCTGGTGTCGGTCACCTCGATACGCATCCGGCGCTTGCCCCCCTCCCCGGCCATCTCGGCGACGAGCAGCGCGTCGGCGTCGGTGTGGACGAGGACGTTGGTGAGCATCTCGGAGACGAGGAGGACCGCGGAGTGGATCTGGTCGTCGGAGGTCCAGTCGTGCAGGAGTTCACGGACCTGCTGGCGGGCCCCGGCGATCCGCTCGGGCTCGGCCTGGGCGACGGTCAGAGCGGTACGGCGTACGGGAGGCCGTACGGCGGTGGTGTCACCGCGGCCGCGGCCCTCGCCCGCCCGGCACAGCAGCAGCATCGCGATGTCGTCCTCGCGCCGGTCGGCGAGCGGGCCGGGGGTGTGGTGCGAGGAGGGGCCGTGCACAGCCTGGACCAGCACATCGGCCAGCGCCTCCAGCCGCCCCGGTTCCAGAAGGCCCGGCACCGACTTCAGCCCACCGGACCCCATGCCACCACCGGACTTCAGCCCGCCGCCGACGCTGCCGTCTCCGCTGCCGTCCCCGTCCCCCTCGTACGGCCTCGCGTCGAACCCCTCCAGGATCGTGCGGACGCGGCGCCAGCCCGTGTCGAGGTCGTGGCCGCCGGTCTCGATGAGACCGTCGGTGCACAGGAGCATGGTCTCGCCGGGCTCCAGCACCAGCTGGGTGGTGGGGTAGTCGGCGTCGGGGTCGATGCCCAGCGGCAGGCCGCCCGGGGTCGGCCGGAGCAGTACGGTGCCGTCGGCCATGCGGACCGCCGGGTCGAGGTGCCCGGCACGGGCGATGTCCAGTACGCCGGTCACCGGGTCGACCTCGACGTACAGGCAGGTCGCGAAGCGCAGGTCGGCGAGATCGGCGGCGGAGTCGTTGGTGATCCCGTGCAGGAAGCGCGAGGCACGGGAGAGGACGGCGTCGGGGCGGTGGCCCTCGGAGGCGTAGGCGCGCAGGGCGATGCGGAGCTGGCCCATGAGCCCGGCGGCGCGTACGTCGTGGCCCTGGACGTCGCCGATGACGAGGGCGAAGCGGCCGCTCGGCAGGGCGATCATGTCGTACCAGTCGCCGCCGACCTGGAGTCCGCCGCCGGTGGGGACGTACCGTGCGGCGACGCTCATGCCGGGTATCTCGGGGCCGAGGGTCGGCAGCATCGTGCGCTGGAGGCCGTCCGTCAGCTCGCGTTCGGTCTCGGCGGCGTCCGTGCGGGACAGGGCCTGGGCGAGCATGCGGGCGACGGTGGTCAGGACCGAGCGCTCGTCGGGTGTGAAGGTGACCGGATAGGTGAAGCCCGCCATCCACGCGCCGATGGTGCGGCCGGCGACGATCAGCGGCAGGAACGCCCAGGACTGGCGGCCGAACTGTTCGGCCAGCGGCCAGGAGGTGGGGTAGCGGGCCTTGTACTCCTCGGGGGAGGAGAGATAGACGGCGCGGCCGGTGCGCACCACCTCGGCGGCCGGGTAGTCCGTCTCCAAGGGCATGTGGAAGGCGGCCTCGTCGCCCTTCTTGTGCCCGTGGTGGCCCGTGACGGTGAGGTGGTCGGCCGCCACCCCGAACACGGCGAGCCCGTCCGGGGAGAAGCCCGGCATCGCCAGGCCCGCCGCGACCCGCAGCACCTCCTCCGTCGACCGCGCCTCGGCCAGCGCGCGCCCCGCGTCCAGCAGGAACGCCTCGCGTGAGCGCCGCCAGTCGCCGGTGACGGCGGGGGCGCGGGAGGCGGTCTCCGGCGAGGGCTCGGTGACCTCCTGGATGGTGCCGATCATCTCGACGGAGTTCCGCACCGGGTCGAACTTTGACTTGGAGCGGCTGCGGACCGTTCGGATCACCCGGCCCCGCTCGTCCATGACGCGGATCCGGACCTCGGCGATGGTGTCCTCGGCACCCGCGAGCTGGACGACGGAGACGATCTCGTTCCAGTCCACGGGGTGGAGCCTCGCCCGGGCACAGGCCTGGGTGAGCGTCCTCGGCTCCGGGGGCAGCCCCAGCATCCGGGCGGCTTCGGCGTCCACGGTGACGGCACCGGCAGCGCTGTCCCAGGTCCACAGCCCAGTCTCGAGGGCGGACAGGACGTCCTCCACGGTGGGTGGGGGCTCACCAGTGCGCATTGACCCACTCTAAGAACAGCTGATCTGACGGTGCCACCGCAGCGTAGTCGCTCCGCTGGGAGCCGGGGGGTGTTTTGGGAGGGTCAGGGTCGTCGGGAGGCTGTGGATGTGTGGGGGCTGGTCGCGCCCACGCGGCGGAGCCGCAAATCGATACAGCCCCGCGCCCCTTATGGGGCGCCCCGAACGCGGCGGCCCCGGCCGGTACCCTGGGCTGTGTTTCACGTGAAACACAGCCCAGAATCCCCGATCAGCGAAGACTGGATGAACGACGATGCATCGGTACAGGTCCCACACCTGCGGCGAGCTCCGCGCCTCTGACGTCGGCACCGACGTCCGGCTGAGCGGCTGGCTGCACAATCGGCGCGACCTGGGCGGCATCCTCTTCATCGATCTGCGCGATCACTACGGCATCACGCAGCTCGTCGCCCGTCCGGGCACCCCGGCGTACGAGGCGCTGGACAAGATCTCCAAGGAGTCGACCGTCCGCGTGGACGGCAAGGTCGTCTCCCGCGGCACCGAGAACGTCAACCCTGACCTGCCCACCGGCGAGATCGAGGTCGAGGTCGGCGAGGTCGAGTTGCTCGGCGCGGCCGCCCCGCTCCCCTTCACCATCAACGCCGAGGACGGGGTCAACGAGGAGCGGCGCCTGGAGTACCGCTTCCTGGACCTGCGCCGCGAGCGCATGCACCGCAACATCATGCTGCGTACGGCGGTGATCTCCGCGATCCGTCACAAGATGACGGCGCTGGGCTTCAACGAGATGGCGACCCCGATCCTGTCCGCCACCTCCCCCGAGGGCGCCCGCGACTTCGTCGTCCCCTCCCGCCTCAACCCGGGCAAGTTCTACGCGCTCCCGCAGGCCCCGCAGCAGTTCAAGCAGCTGCTGATGATCTCGGGCTTCGACCGGTACTTCCAGATCGCGCCCTGCTTCCGTGACGAGGACGCCCGCGCGGACCGTTCGCCGGGTGAGTTCTACCAGCTCGACGTCGAGATGAGCTTCGTGGAGCAGGAGGACGTCTTCCAGCCCATCGAGAAGCTCATGACCGAGCTGTTCGAGGAGTTCGGCAACGGTCGTCACGTCACCTCGCCCTTCCCGCGCATCCCGTTCCGCGAGGCGATGCTCAAGTACGGCTCCGACAAGCCGGACCTGCGCGCCCAGCTGGAGCTGGTGGATATCACCGACATCTTCGAGGGCTCGGAGTTCAAGGCCTTCGCGGGCAAGCACGTACGTGCACTGCCGGTGCCGGACGTCTCCGCCCAGCCCCGTAAGTTCTTCGACCAGCTCGGCGAGTACGCGATCGAGCAGGGCGCGAAGGGCCTGGCCTGGGTACGCGTCGCGGAGGACGGTTCGCTGTCCGGCCCGATCGCCAAGTTCCTCACCGAGGAGAACGTCGCCGAGCTGACCAAGCGGCTGTCACTGGCCGCCGGGCACGCGGTGTTCTTCGGCGCCGGCGAGTTCGAGGAAGTCTCGAAGATCATGGGCGCGGTGCGGGTGGAAGCCGCGAAGCGCGCCGGGCACTTCGAGGAGGGCGTCTTCCGCTTCTGCTGGATCGTCGACTTCCCGATGTACGAGAAGGACGAGGAGACCGGCAAGATCGACTTCTCGCACAACCCCTTCTCCATGCCGCAGGGCGGCCTTGAGGCCCTTCAGACCCAGGACCCGCTGGACATCCTCGGCTGGCAGTACGACATCGTCTGCAACGGCGTCGAGCTCTCCTCCGGCGCGATCCGGAACCACGAGCCCGACATCATGCTCAAGTCCTTCGAGATCGCGGGCTACGAGCGGGACACCGTCGAGGAGCAGTTCGCGGGCATGCTGCGCGCCTTCCGCTTCGGCGCCCCGCCGCACGGCGGCATCGCCCCCGGCGTCGACCGCATCGTCATGCTCCTCGCGGACGAGCCCAACATCCGCGAGACCATCGCCTTCCCGCTCAACGGCAACGCCCAGGACCTGATGATGGGCGCGCCGACGGAGCTGGAGGAGACGCGGCTGAGGGAGCTGCACCTGTCGGTGCGGAAGCCGCAGCCGAAGTAGCCTGTATCTGAAGTAAGGCAAGCCTTGCTGCACGGCTTTTCGTAAAGGGACCTGAAATCGCCCGTCGATTTCAGGTCCCTTTCCTCTGAGTGCGGAAAAGGGGCCGTTTTCTCAGCTCATTGACAGGCTTCTTACCTAACTTCCCGGCGCATGACAGCGAATCAACAGCCTCAATATGATGTGACGCGTCGGAAGGTCGTCGTGGCGGGTGCGGGTACCGTCGCAGCGGTGGGCCTGGGTGGCGCCTTGGCGGCCAACGCGTTCGCCGGTGAACGGAGAAAGACCCCCGGCGAGGAGTGCTACCGGCTGACGTCGGAGACCGTCGAGGGCCCGTACTACATCGACGCGGACAAGCTCCGCCAGGACATCACCGAGGACCGCGAGGGCATCCCGCTCCTGCTCCGCCTCAAGGTGATCGACTCCGAGACCTGCCGGCCGATCCGCGACGCGGCCGTGGACATCTGGCACTGCGACGCGGTCGGCGTCTACTCCGGCTACGAGGACATGGGCAACGGCGGTGGCGGCCCGGCCCCGACCGGCGAGCCGCCCACCGGTGAGCCCCCGAGCGGCGACCCGTCCGGTCCGCCACCCGGCGGCGGCCACCAGGAACCGACGGACGACACCCGCTACCTGCGCGGCACTTGGCGTACGGACAGGCACGGCTTCGTCACCTTCGAGACCGTCTTCCCCGGCTGGTACCGGGGCCGTTGCGTCCACATCCACACCAAGGTGCACGTCAACGGTGAGTGGACGGACGCCGGTTACGAGGGTGGCACCACCTGCCACACCGGCCAGTTCTTCTTCGACGAGGAGTCGGTCCTCGCCTCCGCGGTGGTCGAGCCGTACGTGTCCAACACGGCGGAGCGTACGACCCTCGACGAGGACACGATCTACGACGGCAGCGGCACCCGAGGCGGACTGCTCAAGCTGCGCTACGACAAGCGGGACATCTCCAAGGGGGTCCGGGCCTCCCTCACGGTGGGCGTGGACCCGAAGGCGACCAATGACGGGACGGGGACGCTGCCGCAGCCGAGCGCGTCGGCGTCGCCGTCCGCGAGTTAGAGCATAGGTAAGGTAAGCCTATCCAGAGTTTTTGCCGAAAGGGGGCCCGAAATAGACGGCGATTTCGGGCCTCCTTTCCCTCCGCTTGGGAATGCATGGCAAACCACAGTCCTTTCTTACGGCTTTGACAGCCTGGCTCCCTAATTTCCTCGGCATGACGGGAAACCAGACCGGAAACGAGAACGAGACGGCCCAGGGGCCGAAGCACAAGCGGGACCTGACGCGCCGCAAGGTCGTCGTGGCGGGCGCGGGCGCCGTGGCCGCCGTGGCCGCGGGCGGAGCGGTCGTCGCGACCGCGAGCGCGGGCACGAACAAGAAGGGCACCGCCACCCCCCTCTCCTCCACCAGCGCCAGCGCCGGCGAGGAGTGCTACAAGCTCACCTCGGAGACCACCGAGGGCCCGTACTACATCGACGCGGACAAGCTCCGCCAGGACATCACCGAGGACAAGGAGGGCATCCCCATGACCCTCCGCATCAAGGTGATCGACTCCGAGACCTGCAAGCCGATCCGCAACGCGGCCGTCGACGTCTGGCACTGCGACGCGCTGGGTCTCTACTCGGGCTACGAGAGCTTCTCCGGGGGCGGCGGCACCGCCCCCACCGACGCCCCCTCCGGCACGCCGACCGGCGAGCCTCCCACCGGCGAGCCCCCGGCCGGCGGTGGCGGTGGCGGCGGCGTGCACGAGGAGCCCACCAGCGACACCCGCTACCTGCGCGGCACCTGGAAGACCGACAAGAAGGGCTTCGTCACCTTCACCACGATCTTCCCCGGCTGGTACCAGGGCCGTTGCGTCCACATCCACACCAAGGTGCACGTCAACGGTGAGTGGACGGACGCCGGTTACGAGGGTGGCACCACCTGCCACACCGGCCAGTTCTTCTTCGACGAGGAGTCGGTGCTCGCCTCCGCCGAGGTCGAGCCGTACTCGACGTCCACGACCGAGCGTACGACGCTCGACGAGGACACGATCTACGACGGCAGCGGCACCCAGGGCGGCCTGCTCAAGCTGAAGTACAAGAAGAACGACATCGCCAAGGGCGTCATCGGCTCCATCACGGTGGGCGTCGACCCCGAGGCCACCAACACGGGCACGGACGACTCGGTACAGCCCGGCGCGCCGGAGACGGCTTCCGCCTCCGCCTCCGCGAGCTGACGGTCGTACGACGCAGCCGAGCCGACGGACGTACGGCTCGGCGAACGGCCCGGAACCCCACCCCCTGGGTTCCGGGCCTTTGCCATGTCCGGGCTGCCCCTTTTTGGGATCTCAGGAGCGGCACAGACTTCTCGCGGGGAGCGCACAGCGGCGGGAGGTCTCATAGATGCGGCAGGGTGCGGCGATGTCACCCGGCAGAGGACCGGAAGGGCCGGAGGGGACCATGGCATTCGCCGTACTGCTCGCACTGTTGCTGATCGTCGGAGCGGCGGTCGCGGTCGTCGCGCAGCGACGTTCGGCCGGCCCGCGCCCCGGCCGGGGCGACCTCTCCGACCTGGACGCGGAGGCCGACGCCAACCGCTGGGTCGTCCGGCTCGGCGGCAGCCTGTCCGGCATCGACGTACGGGCGCAGGCCGGGGCGGACGGCGACGCGGCCCACTCCCTCACCGAAGCCACCGAACGCCTCCGCACCGCGCGCGCCCAACTGTCCGCCGCGCGGACGCCGGACCAGTACGCGTCGGTGACCCGGACGGCGGCCGAGGGGCTGGGTCATGTACGGGCGGCCCGTACCGCGTTGGGCCTGGACGCGATGGTTCAGGGGGCGGAGTCGGTGGACCGTACGGCGATCAGCAGCCCGCTCGACCAGGCCAGCCGGGCCGTACGGAAGTCGGAGCGCGCCTCCAGAACCGCGAGCAGATCCGTCACCGCCGCCTCGTGACCCTCCGGCCGGCCGGGCTGGGGCAGCAGGTCGTCGATGACGTACGTGCCGCCCGGGGCGACGAGCTCCAGCGCCCGTTCGAGATGGGTGAACTTCCCGGGCCAGGTGTCCGCGAAGACGAGATCGAAGGGGGCGCCGTCGTACTCCTCCAGCCAGCGCCCGCCGTCGCCCGTCACGAAGATGACCCGTTCGTCGCCGCCGAGTTGTCGGCGGGCGATGGCCTGTACGGAGTCGTCGAGCTCGATGGTGACAAGGGTCGCGTCCTCGCTCATCCCGTCCAGCAGCCAGGCGGTGCCTTCGCCGACACCGGTCCCGAGCTCCAGGATCCGCCCGCCGGGGCGGGTCGCGGCGAGGGCGGCGAGGAGGCTGCCGGTGCGGGGGTCGCAGGACATGGTGAATCCGGTGGCGCGGGCGGCCGCCTGCAACTCCGGGAGTCCGGTAGGGAGTTGGGCGGTGGTTGGGTTGTCGTCCATGGTGGGATTCTGGGAGCGGGGTGAGGGACAGCTCAACCGAATTCCGGTTCCGATTCCGGTTCGGGTGGGCCCGGAACTGGGGTACTTCGGCCCACGTCCTACAGACCATGACCACCTCCCCCTCCACGCCCACCCCCACGACCCTCGGCGAAGAAGTCCTCCTCCTCTCCCTCGACGACGCCACGGGAGAGAGCCGGCTGCCCCTGCGGACGATGGACGCGATCGCCGTGGCGACCCTGCTGGAACGGGCCCTGTCCGGCGACGCGGCGGAGGCGGCGCTGCCGGACGACGCCGAGAAGTGGATCTTTGAGCACCGCAACGAGGAGTACGAGACCGCGATCCAGGGCCTCATGGCCAAGGGCCTGATCCGCAAGGAGAAGCGCCGGGTCCTCCTGGTCTTCCGCACGACCAGGTACCCGGAGTCGGACGGCAGCGTGGAGTCGGCCCTGCGACGCCGCTTGGCCGAGGTGGTCCTGGAGGGAGCCGACCCGGACCCCCGCACCGCCGCCCTGATCACCCTCCTCCACCACGGCGAACTCCAGGCCCTCGCCTTCCCCGAGGCGGACACCGACGGCTCGCCGGCCAAACAGCGCATGGCCGGGATCGCCGGACACCACTGGGCGGACCCGGCCCTCCGCCGCATGGCCGAGACCGCGGCCGCGACGGCGGCGGCCCTCACGGCGGCGGCGATGGTGACGACGGTGGTGGTGATCACGACGGTGACGTGAGCGGTTGGACGGTGACCGAGTGAGCGTCAGACGGTTCAGACCGTGATGACGAGCTTGCCCCGGGGGTGGCCGTCGCGCAGATGGCGGAGGGCCGCGGGTGCCTCGCCGAGGGGGTACGCGCGGTCGATGGCCGGGATGATCCTGCCCTGCTCAGCGAGGTCTTTGAGGGCCAGGAGGTCCTCTTGACGGCTGAGGGAGACGAGGTTGCGGAGGTTCTGCGCGATGAACGGCGAGAGCAGGACGGCCCGGAGACCACGGCTCATGCCGCCGAGGAAGCCGCTGCCGCCCTCGCCGCCGACGATGACGAGAGTGCCGCGTGGCGTGAGGACGCGGCGGAGTACCGGCAGCGGCCGAAGCCCCGCGTTGTCGACGATGACGTCGTAGCGGTGCGGGCTGTCGGTGAGGTCCTCGCGTGTGTAGTCGATGACATGGGTGGCGCCGAGTGAGCGGACGAGGTCCGCGCCGGTCGGACCGCAGACGCCGGTGACCTCCGCGCCGTACATCGTGGCGAGCTGGACGGCGTACGTTCCCACGCCGCCGGACGCGCCGATGACGAGGACCCGTTGGCCGGGCTGTGGGCGGGACTTGCCGCTGAGGGCCTGGAGGGCGGTCATGCCGGAGACGGGGAGGGCGGCCGCCTGTTCGAACGTGAGGTTGGCGGGCTTGAGCGCGATCTTGTCGGCCTTGGCCCGCGCGTACTGAGCGAACGAGCCCTCGCAGTTGCCGAACACCTCGTCCCCCGGCTTGAATCCGGTCACCTTCGCCCCGACCGCCTCGACCCGCCCGGCTCCGTCCCACCCCCGTACGGGGTTCTTGGGCCTACGAAGCCCCAGCGCGACCCGGGCCACATACGGCCGCCCCGTCATCAGATGCCACACCTCGGGCCCGCAACCGGCGGCACGCACCTCGACCAGCACCTCGTCGTCGCGGGGTACGGGGCGCTCGATGTCCCGCAGCTCCAGAAGATCCGCCGACCCGTACGCATCCTGAACGATCGCCTTCATGGCCGTAGCTCCTCTTTGCGGTCCCCGACGTCGAATGTCCCGGTTGCGCTGAGCACCCCGATTGTTCCGAGCATCTCGGCGGCTCGAACGGCTGACCAGATTCCTGAGGGCGGTTTTGGAAGCGGGCAGGATGAGCTTTCCTACGGCGGACGGTTGACCCCGCCTGCTGCCGCCCGGGGATGTGCCCCGCCCTCCCTCAGGACTGCCAGGCGGATCTAGGTAGAACCAATCTACGTAGATTGGTTCTACCTAACTTGTTGATCTGGACGCTTCGGGGAACCGGTCGAACAGTTCCTCGGCGTTGGTGACCGTGAGGGCCTCGTCCACCCAGTGCAGCAGGGTGACGGGGTCATGGCACGAGCTGATGCGCTCTCGCGTGGAGGCCAGGGTGGGGATGCGTCTCTTCTCCAGAAGGTGCAGCACCAACGAAGCCCGCTCCTCGATCCGGCCGGCGGTGACGCCGCGGAGGAAAGTCTCCTCGATGAGAGTGCCGTGGCCAGGGAAGTAGCTGCCCACGATGCCTCCGACTTCCAGCACCATTGCTGCTCTCCTTATCACGCCGCCGGGGTGAGTTCGCACCACACGAACTTGCCGTGGCTGTTCGGGCGTTGGGTTGCTGAGCCGAGGTAGTACCAGCCCCAGTTGTCGGCGCACTCCTCGATGAGGGTGAGGCCTCGGCCGGATTCGAGGGACGGCATTGGGGCGGCGGTGAGGGGGGCAGGGCCGGTGGGGTGGGGTCCGTGTCCCATACGCCGATACGGAGGATCGGGGCCGACCAGCGGAGCCTCATCGCCTCCGGGCCCTTGGTGTGCTGCACGGCGTTGGCGACCAGCTCGCAGGCGAGGAGTTCGGCGGCTTCGATGAGGTGGGGGAGGCCGTGCAGGGTGAGGATCAGGCGGAGGGTGCGGCGGGCGATGGTGACGGCTCGGGGGTCGTTGGGGATGGAGAGGGAGTAGGTCCAGGGTTCGGTGAGTTGGCTGGTGGATTCCTCGGGTTCGGGCATGCGTGACTCCTGTGGGGTGCAGGGGAGTTGGGAGTTGGGCTGCGCTGTGGTCGCGGGCGGTGGCATTGCCGCGCCCGCCATGGCACGGCGGTGCGGTGCGCTTCCGGGACGTCCCGGCGATTCGCAGCGTGTGCGGCGCGTCACTGACGGTAGAGGAGAAATTTCTCCTCCTGCAAGCCGTTCGCGTAACCTGACACCCGAACGAGGGGGTCCAACGGGGCCTTCAGGCAGTGCTGTTGAGGGGATGAGCCGCCATGGCGCCGAGGAGTCAGCCGACCGCCCGGCAGGTGCGACTGGGTGCCGAGCTGCGCAAGTTGCGGGACGCGGCAGGGATGTCGGCCAAGGAGGCGGCGCGGCTTCTGTCGTCAACCTCGGCGCAGATGAGTCAGGTCGAGTCCGGGTTGTCGGGGGTCAGCGAGGAGCGCGTACGCAGACTCGCCGCGCTCTACGTGTGTGAGGACGAGGGACTGATCGAGGCCCTTGTGGCGATGGCGACTGACCGTACGAGTGGCTGGTGGAAGGAGTACCGAGAGGTGTTGCCGCCGGCGTTCCTGGACTTGGCGGAGCTGGAGCATCACGCCAGGTCGATCCAGGTGATCGGGACCGCGCACCTTCCGGGACTGTTGCAGACGGAGGAGTACGCGCGGGCGGTGTTCGCGTACTGGGTTCCGGAATTCACGGGGGGCGAGGTGGAGCCACGGGTCGGGCATCGTATGCGCCGCAAAGCTGTCATCACGCGTGACGGGGCCGTCGAGTACAAGGCGGTGATCCACGAGTCCGTGCTGCGGACGCGCGTCGCCGACCGGAGCGTGCAACGGGCCCAACTGGACGAGATCCTCCGGAAGTCGGAGCGTCCGAACGTCACCGTGCGCGTGGTTCCCTTCGACACCGACGGCTTCGCCGGTGCGAGCGCAGCGCTGCTTTACCTGGGCGGACCGGTGGCCGCGCTGGACACGGTGCAGCGGGACACCCCGTACGGGACCGCCTTCCTCGACGAGGCTTCTCAGCTCATCGCCATGCGAACGCTCTTTCGTAAGGTGGAGTCGGCATCGCTCGACCCCGTGAAGTCCCGGGACTTCATCCACCGTTTGGCGAAGGAGCTGTAAGAGACGTGGCTCAGTGGCAGAAGTCGACCTTCTCCGGTGGCGCCGACGGTAACGAGTGTGTCGAACTTGCCTGTTGTGGTACCGAGTTGCTCCTACGCGAGAGCGACGACCCGACCCGAATACTTCCCCTCGCCCCCACCGGCCTCGCCGCGCTCCTCCGGCGGCTCCAGGCGGAGCGCCTCTGACCGCAGACCTACCGGGACGGCCGCAAAGAGGCCACCGACGCGGCGGAGGCGATCCGGGAGGCTCTGGCCGGTCTCGGCTTCCCCGAGAGCGTCTGGGGCAGTGTCCGCCCCATGGTCATCCACAGCGGTAAGCCGTACGTGCACCTGGGCATGGTGCGCGCGGCTGTGGCCCAGCGGATGGCGAAGGCTATGCGGACCCCGGCCGAACCCGGCAAGTAACCGGCCTCCGCCGGAGCTCGGACCGTTCGCGCCCAATGCACCGCCTCCGGCGGCAGCAACACCACGCGCGTGTTGTCCCCGCTGATCGCCACGCCGATGGAGCCGCCCGCAGCCATCGCGCGGTCGCCGGAGGCCGATACCTCCGGGGGCTGCTCGCCGATCACGGGCGTGGTGTGGTGTGGCCGTCGCCCGTGATGGCAACGCCGATGTTGCCGCCCGCCGCGATCGCCCTCGTCCCCGACGCCGTGACCGTCACGCCTCCGGATGGCAACAGGCCCGCCAGCTCGCGCAGCAGCTCCGCGTCCTCACGCAACGCCCGCTTGATCTGCTGGCGCAGGGCCGCCGACGCGTCCCCGTCCGACGGTTCCCGCGCCGCGTCCGCCACCGCCGACTCCAGCTCCGCCCGCCCCTGCTCGTCCCGGCGGTGCCACACCGCCTGGAGCATCCGGCGGCCGATGTTCGCCGTGGCCTCCACCGCCGCGCTCTCCGCTCGCGTCAGCACCCCGGTGCCGTACGCGACCACGGCCGCCGTCAGGTACGGGCCCGCCTGGCCCACCAACTGAACAATCTCCGCGCTCATCCCCAGCCCTTCCCCCGCACGGCCCATCGCCAACACAGCGTAGGGACTGTTGGCTAATCCCGTAGGGCCACCGGCGATTGTGCTTTCAGTCTCAGCGACACGCCGCGGTCACGGCGTGTCGCTGAGACTCACGACCCAATTGGGCATCCCAACGGCTCCGCCGGACTATCGCTTCAGGGCCCGGTACCGCCTCACCAGCGCCACCACCTTCTCCGGGTCCTTCCCGCCGTTCAGCTCTGTCAGGAGGTCGTCGGGGCAGAGTTCGTAAAGGTCGCCCCACCAGCCCCGGCGGCGGTTGTCGTAGATGCGGTAGCCGCCGGGGACGCCTCGGGCGACGTAGCGTCGTTTGCTCACCAGGGGTCGTCCTCCGGAGGGGGGTTCATCGCCTCCTCTTCCAGGAGGCGTTCGGCGATGTCGTCGGCCCAGGACTGGGCCCACTGGCGGAGTGACATGGTGGCCCGTTCGTCGAGGCCGTGGCGAGTGAATTCCCGGTCGGCGAGCCACTCGATGCTCTCCAGACGGGACTGGAGGTCGGTGAGGTCGAAGCCGGCGGAGGTGTGGCGGCGGGCCAGTTCCTCCAGTTCGGGGAGGGTCCAGCGATCGGCGGCGGCGTGGACCGCGATGAGGTCCCGGGGGGCGCCTCGGTCGGCCAGGGCGCGGACCTTGGTGCCGACCACGTCTTCGAGGGCAAGGGCCGGTCCCAGGGGCGTCTCGACCGGGGGGCGCCACAGGGTTTCCTTGAGGACGTCGAGGGTGCGTTCCTCCGCTGTGGTCGGGTCGGTGATGCGGAGGCGGGCGGAGAGGGGATCGGTCTCCACCTCCTCCAGCAGCCAGCCTCGTTCCGCCAGGCCTGTTCGGACCGTGGCGGCGATCTGCTCCATGGGGGCCGGGTGCTCTGTCGCCACTTCCAGGTGCCGGCCCGGCGGTCTCGCCTCGGTCAGGCCGTGTGCCCGTACCGCGTGGTCGCCGGTCAGGGCCAGGGCGTAGGGGGCGCCGATGGTCAGGATGTCGGTGAGGAGGTGGTGGACCGGGTCGGCGGGCTCGGGAAGGTCGAGGCCGTTCATGTGGTGGCCTGTGGGGTGGTCGTGACTGGTGGAGGTGGGGCCATGGGGGGATTATCACGGCCCCGGCCCCCGTCAGCCGGTCAGTACGGCCGTCGGCCCACCCAGTTGCCCGGTGGGTCGAAGTTCGCGACGACGTACGTCCAGCCGTTGTCGCACCTGGTCTTCGCCGCGCCGATCCTCGTCGAGGCGCGCCACACCACCTGGGTGTAGTGGAGGCACTCCTTCCCGTTCACGCAGGAGTTCGAGGCGCGGTCGTAGTCGGGCTTCTCGTCCACCCACAGGCGGGCCGCGTCCGACATCGAGAAGTCGGGGCTGGATCCCTTGGCCAGGTTCTCGCCGTACCGGCTGTTCGAGTGCGTCAGCCGGCAGTCGTCGACGCGCCGCCCGGCCCAGTAACGGGCCTGTCCGGCGACCGAGTCGTCCCAGACGAGGGGAGGGACACCTGCATCGGCTCGCGCCTTGTTGACGATCGTCAGGAGGCCGTTGATCTCACGTTTTCGCGCCCCCGCGCCGGTCACCTCAGCCACCCCAGCTACATCAGCCACCTCCGTTGCCCCAGTTACCGCCCCCGCCACGGCTTCCCCCGCCGTCGAGTGGTGACCGACCGCCTGCGCCGCCCCCGGTGTGAGTGTCACCATCGCCGCCGCCGCGGCGGCCAACGCCCGCACCCTGTTCTGCCGCACTCCCCGTGCCCTCCCTCTGTCGCCCCAACTTCCTTCCTGGCGTTGCCAGTTGTAGAGGAGGGGCAGGACTCGCCGTGGCGGACGGAGTGACCTGCCATCCCATCGGGGGAAACCGGGAGGCAGGGGGTTTGAGAACCTCTTTCCCGGCATGAACTCACAGAGCGAAGGAGCGCGCCGACCATGGCGGATGTCAGAGTCACGTATGACCGAACCGCGGACGCGGCCTACGTCTACCTCGCCGACCCACAAGCCCGTGCCACGGCGTCGGCGGCCATGTACCCCTGTGATCCCGTGCAGGTCGGCGGCATGATCAACCTCGACTTCGACGAACAGGGGCGCCTCATCGGTGTCGAGGTGCTGGGGGCCAGTGCGAAGCTGCCGACGTACCTGCTTGAGTCGGCGGAGCGCCTGGACGCCGAGGGTGCGTCCTGAGAACGAGCCAATCGCCCGTCGCGGATCAGTCCCCCATGTCCCAGTAGTCCCTCATCTCCTCCATTGTGCGAGGGCTCTTGCGCCATGCTTCCCAGTAGTCCAAGCCGGCCCGCCGCTTTCGCCGCTCCTGGCGATCGAGCACCGCGGCGACAGCCGCACACGAAGCCAGAAAGGCGATCTCTGCCGCAAGTGCACCTAGAGGGTGTTGGCCGACCAGTCCCGAGGGAAAGGGCGGCGATGCGGCTGATCGGGAAGACGAGTGCGGCTGTGATGGTGCCGAGGCAGCCGAAGCGCGGCCCTCCTATGAACATCAGGGCGCAGCAGATCCTCAGGAGGACGATCGCGACGACCAGCACCCATTGCGCGGGGCTGGATGGCCCCTGGCCTGCGGCAATGGCCGCTGTGCGGAATCACATGGCATTTGCCGGCATGCGCACCCCTGGGAGAGTGACTGCCTGCGATTTGCGTGATCAGTTGACGGCGCGACATGCCACTTCTAGCGCTCCCCACACGGGACGGGTCCCGGGTTCCTGGAGCGGAACCCGGGACCCGGGAACGAATGAGGGATCAGCAACCCTCAGTCGGAGTTACGGCGTCACCATCAAGGGCGTACGTCCCACCACCGTCTCGCCGTCCCCGAACTCCACGACCCCGACGTACCGTTCGCCGCGCGTCGCGCCCGAACCCCATGTCACCGTCACCTCGGGGCGGTCGCCCGCGGTGACTCGCTGGCTGGAAGGGCTGACCGTGGGGGGCAGCGCCGGTTCGCCCTGGCCGACCTTCCAGCTCCACAGGGTGTACTGCTGGCTGGTCGCGCCGGCCGGGAGTTCGTACTGGAGGACGTAGACGTCGTAGTCGCCGGGCGGCAGGTCGGTGTGTTCGTCGGAGCCGACGTCCGGCCAGCGGCCGATGTGGTTGCCGGCGGTGTCGAAGACGTACAGGTCGAGGTCGCTGCCGGGGAGGTGGTCGGCGGTGGTGATGGCCAGGCGGGTGAAGGCGGCGCCCTCGGGGACGTGGACGCGGTGCTTCACGACCGCGTCGTTGGTGTGCTGGCTCTCCCAGAAGGCGGACTGGTCGGTGCCGGTGAGGGTGCCGGTCGTCCTCTCGCCGGTGTACAGGGCCGCCTTGGCCGTCAGGGAGCCGGTCCAGCCCACCCCGGCGGTCAGCTTCACCGAGTCCTCGCCGCTGACCGTGACCTCGTCCGGCGCCGCGAAGTGCGTGGGGCTCAGGGCGATCGGGCTGGTGACCCGGTGACGGGCGTGGGTGTCGCTCCAGGTGAGGGAGCCGTAGGACCAGGTGTCGAGGGTGGCGTCCGTACGCTCGAAGCGAACCCTGTACGAGGCCGACTCGCCCGGCGCCAGCGTCAGCCGCTTCGGGGTGACCTCGGCGCGGAAGCCGGGCGGGGTCTGGAGCTTGGCCTGGTACGTGGCCGTCTCCGGGGACACGTTGGTGACCTTGCGGGTGACCGTCTGGAGGCCGTAGAGGTCGCCGACCGAGATCGACGGGTAGTTCAGGTCGCTGGGGTCGAGTGGCGCGGCCGTGGCGCAGGGGTCCTCGCCGTTCTCGGCCGCCGGGGGGTTGCCGATGGCGCAGAGGTACGCGGTCCAGTCGGCGGACGTCGAGTCGTAGACCAGGCCGGGGTCGGCGGCGCGGGTGACGCGGGGGGTGCCGGCGCCGTAGTCGAGCGGGGTGGCGGAGTCGGCGAGCTGGCGGCCGACGGGGTCGCCAGCCTCGTCCTTCGTCGTCGCCGTCGTCATCAGCGCCGACTTGATCTCCATCGGCGACCAGCTCGGGTGGAGCTGCTTCAGCAGGGTCGCGAGGCCCGCGATGTGCGGCGCCGCCATCGACGTACCGGACATGAAGCCGAACGAGCCCGCGTATCCCTGCAGGCCGCCCGGCACCGTGCCCGCCGGGACGGTCTCGCCGGGGGCGGCGATGTCCGGCTTGAGCAGGTCGCCGTCGCTGTAGTGGTCGGGGCCGCTGGAGGAGAAGGAGGTGACGTCCCGCGTCGTGACCTTGTGGCTCTCGCTGGGGATGAACTCGGCGGTCGCGCCCGCGGTGGCCGCGTACTCCTTCACCGCCGGCGCGTCCTCCTTGCCCACCTGGAACACGGGGACGGAGAAGACGAAGGCGAAGAAGTCCTGGGCGCTGGTCGGGGTGTGGGTGAGGACGATCGCCGCGCCGCCGGCCGCCTTGACCTCGGTGGCCTTGGTCCCGACGAAGATGCCCTCGCCGCCCCGGTCGCAGACGACGATCTTCCCCTTGGTCCGCTCGGGGTCGAGCGTGCCCGGCGCGCACAGCGCGGCCCGCTCGGCGGTCGCGTCCGACTTGCGTACGTCGGCGGCGTTGACCAGCGGCGTCGAGGGGACGCTCGGGTTCATGTTGCGCCCGGTGAAGCGGCGGCCGTCACCGAGGGCGAGGGACGCGGTGTAGTCCGTGTCGTGCGTCGACGCGGCGACCGTCGTCACCCAGGGGGCGGTGTGTTCAACCGTGTCCGGGCCGCTGTTGCCCGCCGAGGCGGCGACGAACACGCCCGCCTTGGCCGCGTTGAACATGGCCTCCTTGGTGGGCGGGCTCGCGATGTCCCCGCCTATGGAGTAGTTGATGACGTCGACGCCGTCCGCGACGGCCCGGTCGATCGCGGCCACGGTGTCCACGTCCGCGCAGTTCGTGCTCCAGCAGGTCTTGTAGTACGCCAGCCGCGCGGCCGGCGCGACTCCGCTGAGCTTGCCGCTGGTGTTGCTGCCGGGGATCGACGCCTCGACGCCGTGGTTCCCGGCGGCCGTCGTACCGGTGTGTGTGCCGTGGCTGTCCCGGTCCAGCGGTGAGGCCACGTCGTCGGGGGTGGGCTCGGCCACGCCCTTGCGGAACCACTGGGCGCCGATCACCTTGTTGTTGCAGGTGACACGGTTGGCGGGGTCGGGGTCGCTGCCCTCGTCGCAGGCGCCGCGCCACTTCTTGGCGATGATCCCGGCGTCGGGGCGGGGTTCCGGCAGCGGGGCGAGCATCGGGTTCGACGGGTCGAAGCCGGTGTCGACGATGCCGACGACCATGCCCTCACCGGCGTGCTCGGGGCCGCCGAACTTCGACCACAGCCCCTTGTCGCCGGACAGGCCCAGCATGGCGGGGAGGTCGGGGAGGGAGGCGGAGCCGGTGGTTTTGCTGGTGTCGGACGCGGCGGGTGCCTTCGCGATGTCGGTCGGGGCGTCGGATCGGCCGAGGGCGTCGGCCGCGGGGCCGTGGTCGGGCGTCGGGGCGTCGGCGGTCAACTTGCTGACCTTACTCCGCGTCACCGAGACCACCCCCGACGTCCCCGCCAGCTTCGACGCCTGCCGGCCGGTCAGCTTCGCGGCGAAACCGTTGAGCGTGAAGTCGTAGTCGTAGAGCGGCTTGACGCCGGGTACGGCGTCGAGGACGTCGTCGCGGCGATCGTCCAGGTGCTCTCGATAGGCGTCGACCGCGCCGGAGTCGGGGTCGAGCCGCTTGCCGCCCTTCGGTGCCGTCCGCTTCAGACGGGGCAGACCGCCCTCGTAGGCGGCGACGGACGGGTCGGCGAGCGTCACGACGTAGATGCCGGGGTCGTAACTACGGCCGTTCTCCCTGGAGTTGTCGGCGGCGTAGGCGGTAGGAGCGGTGACGGCGGTCAGCGTCAGGGCTCCGGCGAGGAGCGGCGCCAGAAACGTGACGGCCGCTCTCGGGCGTATGTGATGGTGAGTCAACTGTGGTCCATGTCAATCGAATTGGGTAAGACTCGTCCCCCGATCCCCCATGGCCTCAAATGAAACAGGTGACTCACCAGTAGAAGCTCTTGAACCGTCAAGTAACCGGGAACCTTCACGGCTGCTCCACAGCTCCTCGCCGAAGCGCCGGAAGTTCGCCTTGCATTGGCCTCCCGTACTTCTCAAGCTCCGTTAAGGAAAGGCAAAGGGAGCTCAAAGCTTCACCCGCGATCGTCCACTGTCATGGACCAGACCCTTCTCGTGGTCGCCGACCTGGCCGCCATCTCCCTGCTGACCTTCGCGGTCTACTTCCCGCGCCACCACCGCCGGGACCTCATCGCCGCCTTCCTCGGCGTCAACATCGGCGTCCTCGCGGTGGCGATGACGCTGAGCTCCTCCTCGGTGGGCATCGGCCTCGGGATGGGCCTCTTCGGCGTCCTGTCGATCATCCGGCTGCGATCCAACGAGATCGCGCAGCACGAGATCGCGTACTACTTCTCCGCCCTCGCCCTCGGCCTGCTGGCCGGGCTGCCGGAGAAGGTGAACGTCCTGTCGATCCTCCTCATGGCGCTGATCGTCGCCACGATGTACGTCGGCGACCACCCGAAGCTCTTCGGCCGCTACCGGCAGCGCAGCCTCCGCCTCGACGCGGCCTACACCGACGAGGACGCCCTGCGCGCGCACCTCGAAATGCTGCTCGGCGGGCGCGTGGTGAACCTCTCCGTGCAGAGCGTAGACCTGGTCAACGACATGACCCTGGTCGAGGTCCGCTACGTCGTCACCGGAGAGGGATCGCGGGCGCCGCAGGAGACGGCGGGCCACCGCGTCGATCACGAGGTGCGGGCATGACCGCCGTCGACTCGGTCGCATCGGTGGTCGGACTGCTGCGCCCCATCGGCCTCGACGAACTCGTCGAGCGCGCCGAACTCCTGACCCGCGTGGACCGCAAGTACATGCTGCCCACCGCCGACCTGCCGCTCGTGATCGGCGGGCTCGACGAGGACGCGCAGGTCCTGGAGGTCGACGGACAGCGGCAGTTCGCGTACCGGTCCGTGTACTTCGACACCCCGGACATGGACGGCTACCTGGGCGCGGCCCGGCGCCGCCGACGCCGCTTCAAGCTCCGCATCCGCACGTATCTGGCATCGGGTGTGCACTACTTCGAGGTCAAGACGCGTGGCCCGCGCGGTACGACGGTCAAGCAGCGCATCCCGTACGAGGGTGACCTGTGGCGGCTGGGCCCCGAGGCCCGGGCGTACGCCGACGAGATGCTCGGCGAGGCGGGCATCAACTCACGGGGCTTCCGGCTGCTGCCCACGCTGACCACCCGCTACCGCCGGACCACGCTGTTCCTGCCGGGCAGCGGCAGCCGGGTCACCGTCGACACGGACCTGACCTGGGCCCTGCCCGACGGGACCGAACTGCGCACCCCCGAGCGGACCATCGTCGAGACCAAGGCCGGGCGCGCGGGCTCCGGCGCCGACCGGCTGCTGTGGTCGCTGGGGCACCGGCCCGTCCCGGTCTCCAAGTACGGCACCGGGCTCGCCGCGCTCCGGCCCGACCTGCCCGCCAACCGCTGGCTGCCCGTCCTGCGGCGCCACTTCCCCACCGCACCCGCACTGAACGGGAGTCCCGCATGAACATCCGACCCAGCTCATGGAAGAGAACAGCACGCGGCCTTCGTACGAAGGTGGCGGGCGCCCTCGCCTCTGTCCTCCTCGCCACGGCCGCGCTGGCCGGGTGCTCCTCCGGGAGCGATTCGGCCTCCGCGTCGTCCGACTCGTCCGCCTCGTCGTCGAGCGCGGCCGCGGCGGTGGACGGTTCCCAGACGGCGTCCGCCGTACTCGCCGCCAACGAGGAGACGCACGCCGAGGACGGCGACACGGAGTACGACGAGTCCGACGCCGTCGCCATCGAACTGAACGGCGACTCGGCCTCGGCCGACGGCAAGGGTGTGGACGTAGACGGGTCCACGGTGACCATCACCTCCAGCGGCACCTACCTGCTCAGCGGCTCCCTCGACGACGGCCAGATCGTGATCACCGCCCCCGAGGCGACCGTGAAGCTGGTCCTCGACGGAGTCGACATCTCCAGCTCCTCCGGGGCCGCGATCGCCGCGACCGAGGCCGAGCGGCTGGTCGTCGTCCTCGCGGACGGCAGCGAGAACACCCTCAGCGACACCGACTCCTACGCCGACGACGCGGAGGCCAACGCCGCCCTCTACAGCGCGGGCGACCTGACGATCGGCGGCAGCGGCTCGCTCACCGTGAAGGGGAACGGCAACGACGCGATCGCAGGCAAGGACGGCCTGGTCGTCGAGGGCGGCAACATCACCGTCGAGGCCGCCGACGACGGCATCCGCGGCAAGGACTACCTGGTCGTGAACGGCGGCACGCTCACCGTCACGGCCAAGGGCGACGGCCTGAAGTCCGACAACGCGGACGAGGAGGACGCGGGTTACATCGCCGTCGACGGCGGGACGGTCTCCGTCACCGCGGCCGGCGACGCCGTGGACGCCGCCACCGACCTCGTCGTCACCGGCGGCAAGCTGACCGTGAAGGCCGAGGCCTCCGACGACACCTCCGCGCACGGCCTGAAGTCCGGCGTGATCACGGTTCTCGAAGGCGGCACCATCGACGTCTCGGCCTCCGCCGACGCCCTGCACGGCGAGGCGGCCGTCCACGTCGGCGGCGCCGAGGTCACCCTCTCCGCCGGCGACGACGGCGTACACGCCGAGGGTGACCTGGTCATCAGCAAGGGCACGGTGAACATCACCGGTTCCAACGAAGGCCTGGAGGGCAAGGACATCCTGGTCAGCGGCGGTACGACGACGGTCACTTCGAACGACGACGGCGTGAACGCCTCCGGCAGCGAGGCGACCACCGAGGACCAGGGTGGCGGTCCCGGCGGCGGTGGCGGCATGGGCGTAGGCGATTACACGGCCAAGGTCACCGGCGGCACCCTCGTCCTCAACTCCCAGGGCGACGGCTTCGACTCCAACGGCACCGCCGAGATCACCGGCGGCACGATCGTCGTCAACGGCCCCGAGCAGGGCGGCAACGGCGCCCTCGACGTCAACGGCAGCTTCACCGTCAGCGGCGGCACACTCCTCGCCTCCGGCAGCGCCGGCATGGTCGTAGCCCCGGACACCGAGTCCGCCCAGGGCTGGCTGTCGGCGACGCTGGACGCGTCGGTCGAGGCCGGCACGACCCTCCACATCGTCGACGCGGACGGCGAGGTCGTGGCCTCGTACGTCACTTCCAAGACGATCCAGAACGTCGTCTACTCGGCCGAGTCGATCAAGAGCGGCGAGGAGTACACCGTCTACTCCGGCGGCACCACCTCCGGCTCCGACACCGGCGGCCTCACCGAGTCCGGCAGACTCGGCAACGCCGAAAAGATCGCCACGGCCACGGCAGGCGAGGCCCCGGAGGGCGGCTTCGGTGGCGGAGGCCCGGGCGGTGGCAGGCAGTAGCGGACTTGGCGCCCGGAGGAGAGAGCTCCGGGCGCCCTGGGCGTTTCGTGGCAGAGGGGTTCACGCCGCGCGGGCGAGTTCGCACCAGACGAACTTGCCGTTGCCATGGGGCGGTTGGCCTGTGCTGCCGAGGGTGTACCAGCCCCACCTGTCGGAGCACGCCTTGACGAGGGTGAGGCCACGGCCATTTTCGAGGCCGGGGCGCTTGGGGTGCGTGGTGGCGGTGAGGCATGCCGGGACCGGCGGGTCGGGATCGGTGTCCCATACGCCGATGCGGAGGATCGGGGCGGACCAGTGGAGCCTTATGGCTGCCGGGCCCTTGGTGTGCTGTACGGCGTTGGCGACCAGTTCCCTCGCTACGAGTTCGGCGGCTTCGGCGAGGTGGGAGAGGCCGTGGAGGGTGAGGACGTGACGGAGGGTGCGGCGGCAGATCGTCACGGCGCGGGGGTCGTTGGGGATGGAGAGGGTGTAGGTCCAGGGTTCGTTGCGGTCGCTGGGCTGGTCTCCGGTTTCGGGCATGCGTGACTCCTGAGAGATGGAGGGGAGTTGGGCTCACTGTGCTCGGGGGCGGTGGCTCTGCCGCGCCCGTCCTGGCAGGACGGTGCGGTGCTGCGCTTCCAGGACGCCCCGGCATTCCGCAGTGTGTGCGTCGCGTCACCGACAGTAGGGGATAGGGTTAATCCGTCGCAACCCTAATCCCCTGAGTCGGGTAGGGTTCGAGTCTGTCGACGCACTGTGATCAGGCAGGGTCGACAGGCCGAAAAGGGAGGCGTCGATGGCGCCAAGGAGCCGACCCACGGCTCGCCAACTGAGGTTGGGGCTCGAGCTGCGCAAGCTGCGCGAGGCAGCCGGAATGACCGGACGAGAAGCGGCGGAGCGGATGGGTGTCAACGCCATCCAGGTGAGCCAGATCGAAGCCGGCCGTGCGGGAGTCAGCGATATCAGACTGAGACGGCTTGCCGGGCACTACGCCTGCTCGGATGTCGAACTCATCGATGCCTTGGCGGAGATGGCCACGGACCGTACCCGGGGGTGGTGGCAGGCATATCGGGGGGCGCTGCCGCCGGCCTTCCTGGACCTGTCGGAGTTGGAACATCACGCGCGATTCCTGAAGGTGATCGCTACGACGCACGTACCGGGCATTCTCCAGACCGAGGACTACGCACGCGCGGTGTTCTCCTACGTGGTACCCGAACTGCCCTCCGGTGAGCTGGATGTATGGGTGGCGCATCACATGCACCGCCGGGTGGTCCTGGATCGCGACCCACCTGTTGAGTACCAAGCGGTCGTCCATGAAGCAGCGTTGCGCGTCAAAGTGGGAGACCGCGAAGACGCCCGTGCTCAGCTGCGGGAGATCTTGACGCTCTCGGAGCGACCCAACGTCAGTGTCCGGGTCGTGCCCTTCGAAGCCGATGGTTTCGGCGGTGCCAACAGTTCGCTGATGTGGGTCGGTGGGCGACTGCCCCGTCTGGACACCGTGCACCATGACACGCCACATGGCAGTGCGTTCGTGGATGCCGAGGATCGGCTTGTCAGGGCCCGAAATCTCTTTCGCAAGGTGGAAGAAGCGTCCCTCACGCCCACCGCGTCGCGGGACCTCATCCACAAGGTGGCGCGCGAACTGTGAGGCGAGACAGGGCGCCGGCGTCGTACTGGCAGAAGTCTTCCTTCTCCGGTGGGGCCGAAGGGAACGAGTTTGTTCCGGCTACGCGGGTGAGCCGAAGTTCTGGGTCCAGTAGTTGCCGGGGCTTGCCAGGCCGATGCCGATTTCCTTGAAGCCGCAGTTCAGGATGTTGGCCTTGTGGCCGGGGCTGTTCATCCAGCCGTCCATGACGCTCTCGGCGGTGCCGTACCCGGCGGCGACGTTCTCGCCCGCGGAGCTGTACTGGTATCCGACACGGGCGAGCCGGTCGGTCATGGACGAGCCGTCGGAACCGGTGTGGGACATGTTCTGGTGGTCGGCCATGTCCTGGCTGTGGTTCTGCGCGGCCTTGGTGAGCTTGGCGTCCACGGTGACCGGCGCGCAACCCGCCTTCGCGCGTTCGGAGTTGACCAACTCCAGCACCCGGGCCGTGGGGCCGGAGGCCGCGGTGTTCGCGGAGTCGCGAGGAGTGCTGGCGGCGCGCGTGGGCTTGGGCGTGCTCGGCGGCGGCGTGGTCTTGGCGGGTTTGTCGGCGGTGCGCTTGGGGGTCGGGCTCGGGGACTTCGAGGGTGACCCGCTCGGGGTGCTGCGGGAGCGAGAGGGGCTCGGCTTGCCGGTGGGTTCGGCGGAGGTGGCCGGGGCGGAGGGTGTCGCGGACGCGGAAGGTGTGCGCGACGGCCGCGCGGGAGCCGCCGTGTTCGACTCGTCCCCTCCCCACCAGGAGGACGCCACGCTGCGCCAGTCGCCGAAGCCGAAGCCGAAGCCGAAGCCGAGTCCGACGCCGCTCGCCTGCGCGGCTACGGGTATGCCGATGGCGCCCACCGCCACTACGACAGCCGACGCGATGGCTATCTTGCTGCGTTTGGAGCGTTTCTTTCTCTGGCGGTGCTTGCTCATACGTGGCCTCACTCACAAGCGACGTCGGCCGGCCTTGGCCCTGGCGAGCCGTCATTATGGGGACCCTCGCGCGCAGGGGGCAACGAACACCCGTCCGACCGTCGAGCGGTGCCGACGGCGTCTCGCCGGGGTGTGCGGGACCGTGGCTCCGGCCGCCCGGAATCCGCGAACAGGCCCCTGGGAACAGGTGGAATGAGCTCTCCAGAAGCCGCGCGCGCCGAGGTCATCGAGCCTGGACGACCGGTTGAATTAGCAATAATGATGTCTGATGACCGATTGGTGTTCGAAAGGAGGGAGTTGTCGATGATTGGAAATCGGGCAGTCGGCGATATTCATGAACAACTCCGGCGTGATGCATGTCACTGTTGAATCGGTGCAGACTGGAAGGGCGGGGTTTCCCGAGAGAGCGGACCCCCGTACGGAGATTCCCGAGGCCCCGCGGTGATTCGGTCATGGAGGAAACATGACGGCAGTCGCGCGGACGGATGTACCCGTCGAGATCGAGGGTGGCGGCGTCGAACTGCGGATGCAGGACATCGGCGGCGACACGGACGTCGCCTTCGTCCGCCTCCCCAAGGGCACGGACATGCGGCCCGCCCTCAAGGACGAGCCCGAGGGTCTGTGCCAGGTCCCCCACTGGGGCTACATGTTCAAGGGCCGACTGGTGATGCACACCAAGGAGGGCGACAAGACCTACCAGGAGGGCGAGGCCTTCTACTGGCCGCCCGGTCACGCACCGGAAGCGCTGGAGGACTGCGAGTACGTGGACTTCTCGCCCCGCAAGGAATTCGAGCAGGTCATCAGCCACGTCAAGTCGAACCTCGGCTGACCCAGGAGACCAGCCGTAGCTGACCCCGGCTCAGAAGCCCTGACAGAGAAGGAAGTTGGCGGCAACCTTTCCCGAACCCGCGACCACAGATGAGTCGGAACCCCCTTCACGAGGGCTCCACAAGAACCACGTGCACCCCAAATCACGTGCTCTCCGAACGACGTACGTTACGTAAGGACTCATCCGTGGCATCTGCCTCTCCGCGCCCGTCCCACCGCCGGTCCCTCCGCACGCGCCGCACCCTCGTGGTCACCGCCGCCGCCGTGGCCGCCGGTGTGGGCGCCGGCGTCCTCGTGATGAACGCCAACGCCGACCCCGCCGCCGTGGACCTGTACCACCAGGTGCTGCCCGCCAAGGACGGCTGGGCGGCCTCCGGCTCCGGCACGACCGGCGGTGCGAAGGCCGAGGCGGCGCACACCTTCACGGTCTCCACCCGCGCGCAGCTGGTGAAGGCGCTGGGCTCCCAGACCGACACCACCCCGCGGATCATCAAGATCAAGGGCACGATCGACGCCAACACGAGCGACGCGGGCAAGAAGCTGACCTGCGCCGACTACGCCTCCGGCACCGGCTACTCGCTCTCCGCGTACCTCAAGGCGTACGACCCCGCGACGTACGGCAAGAAGGCCCCGTCGGGCACGCAGGAGACCGCGCGCAAGGCCGCCGCCGACAAGCAGAAGAAGAACATCGTCTTCCGCGTGCCGTCCAACACCACCATCGTGGGCGTCCCCGGCACCAACGCAGGCATCAAGGGCGGCAGCGTCCTGGTCCAGAACGTCAAGAACGTCATCGTCCGCAACCTGACGTTCGCCGCCACCGAGGACTGCTTCCCCCAGTGGGACCCGACCGACGGCTCGTCCGGCGAGTGGAACTCCAACTACGACTCGGTGAGCCTGCGCGGCGCGACCAACGTGTGGGCCGACCACAACACGTTCACCGACGCGCCCACCTTCGACAAGTCGCTGAAGACGTACTTCGGCCGCAAATACCAGATCCACGACGGCGCCCTCGACATCACGAACGGCTCCGACCTGGTGACCGTCGAGCGCAACACCTTCGACTGCCACGACAAGACGATGCTGATCGGCAGCAGCGACTCCGACAGCACGGGCAAGCTGCGCGTCACCATCCACCACAACCTCTGGAAGGGCATCGTCCAGCGCGCCCCGCTGGCCCGCATCGGCCAGATCCACCTCTACAACAACGTCTACGACACCACCACGGTCAACGGCTACGCCCCCAAGTACAGCCTCGACTCCCGCGCCAAGGCCCAGGTCGTCGCCGAGCGCAACGTCTGGAAGATCCCGGCCGGCGCCAAGGTCGCCAAGCTGCTCAGCGGCGACGGCACGGGCTCGGTCGCCGGCGGCGGCAACCTCGTCAACGGCACCGAGACCGACCTCGTCGCCGCGTACAACGCCGCCGGCTCCAAGAAGCTCAAGACCACGGTCAACTGGAAGCCGGCCCTGACGGCGGGCCTCCAGACCTCCGTCAAGAACCTGCTGACGGAGCTGACGGGCACCGGCACGACGGGCGCCGGCGCCGGCCTGCTGAAGTAACCGGCGCAACAGACTCCTGGTCCGGGTCCTTGGAGGGAGCCGGGACCGGGAAACGTCCTGGACAGGAAGGGTCCGGGGCAGTGCAGAGGGGCCCGGGGAGCGGACGGCTTCCCGGGCTCCGGGCAGCTCATCGGGTGGTTTACCGGGCCACGAACTGCGTGAGAATCGCCTGGACCTCGTAGATGTCCACGCCCTTGGTGAAGGTCTTCTCGATCGGTTCATGAGTCCCGGAGAGCCAGATCTTGAGCTCGGCGTCGAGGTCGAAGTGACCGGCCGTCTCGACCGAGAAGTGCGTGATGCTGCGGTACGGGACGGAGTGGTACTCCACCTTCTTGCCGGTCAGCCCCTGCTTGTCGATCAGGATCAGCCGGCGGTCGGTGAACAGGATGGTGTCGCGGATCAGCAGGAACGCGGCGTGAACCTGCTCCCCGTGCCCCAGCAGCCGCGCGTAGTCCTGCTGGGCCTTGCCGGGATTGACGGTGTGCGCGTTTCCGAACAGTGCCATGCCCCGGGAGACGCACACCCGGGTGCACGGGGTTGCCTCCCCACTACGGCGCGCTACTCCCCAGTCGGAAATACATCTGGGACTTCAGCGGCAGAGTTGTCTGTTCGGCGGCCTGACCAGCACACTCACTCAACTTTTCGTGTCAGCGTCGGTTGTTCACCGAGCGCGGGGCTCGTGGTCATCCGGCAGACAACCGGGTCAGCCGGTATCCGGCTGTGCTCGGACCATCGACAGGTCGGGGCGGACTTTCGCGATGGCGGTGAAGTCGTCGTCCATGTGGAGCACGGTCAGGCGGTGGTGTTCGGCGGTGAGCGCGATCAGGATGTCGATGGGTGAAGGTCCGCGATGGTGTCCGATGCTCACCAGGTCCCTCTGCACGGCGATGATCTTCGGCCATGGGTCGTCGAGCGCGGGCACCGAGCCGAAGGTCTGGCCGAGCATGGTGAAGAACGGCTCGTAGTCGCGGTCGGCCCGAAGACCCGGCATCAGCTCGGCTTCGACCGGCGGGCAGACGGCGACGAGGCCGCGCGCCACGCGGTCGGGCCAAGGGGCGCCGATCTGGCGGCGTAGCAGCCGCCAGACGGCGGAGGTGTCGGCGAGGTAGGTCACAGTCCGGAACGCTCCCGCTCTTCGAGGACGTCGAAGTCGAGGAACGCGTCGGCGTTCTCCTGGAGCCAGCGCAACGCTCGGGCCCGGTCATCCGCGCTGATCGCTGCCGCTATCGTCAATGCGCGGTTGATGGTGTCCCGCTTGGTCTTGGTTCCGAGCTGCTGCTGGGCGAAGGCCAGCATGTCGTCGTCGATGTCGACCAGAGTCCTGGACATGTGGCCTCCCGCGAGACCCGCTTGATATACGCCTGAAGTAGATATATCAAGCGGGGTCCGGCGTCCCGGTCTTCTTTTCGAAGCCTGAGAGTTACTACGCCGGCTCGCCGCCGAAGCGCTCCTTGTACGCCTCCAGGTCGTCCTCCGTCAGCTTGGCGAAGAGGACCGGCGGGACGGTGAACGGGGTACCGGCCGGGACGAAGGCCAAGGCCTTGGCCTCGTCCGCCGTGACCCAGGTGGCGGTGTCGTCCGGGAGGGCGAAGGCGGTGCGCATGGCGGCCGAGGAGGCCGGGATGAACGGCTCGGAGACCACCGAGTAGAGGTGGATGAGGTTCATGGCGGTGCGGAGGGTGAGGGCGGCGCCGTCCTGGTCGGTCTTGATCTCCAGCCAGGGGGCCTTCTCCTCCAGGTAGGAGTTGCCCGCCGACCACAGGGCGCGCAGCGCGGCCGCCGCCTTGCGGAACTGGAGGGACTCCATCTGTGACTCGTACTCGGCGAGGAGGCGGGCGATCTCCTCGCCCAGCTTCGCCTCCGCCTCGCCGGCCGCCGAACCCGCCGGGACCTCGTCGCCGAAGCGCTTGCGGGAGAAGGACAGGACACGGTTGACGAAGTTGCCGAGGGTGTCGGCGAGGTCCTTGTTGACCGTGGCGGTGAAGTGCTCCCAGGTGAAGGACGAGTCGTCCGACTCGGGGGCGTTGGCGATGAGGAAGTACCGCCAGTAGTCGGCGGGCAGGATGTCGAGGGCCTGGTCGGTGAAGACGCCCCGCTTCTGCGACGTGGAGAACTTCCCGCCGTAGTACGTCAGCCAGTTGAAGGACTTGACGTAGTCGACCTTCTTCCACGGCTCCCGGATGCCCAGCTCGGTGGCCGGGAACATCACCGTGTGGAACGGGACGTTGTCCTTGGCCATGAACTGCGTGTACCGGACGTCGGTGTCGACGTCGTACCACCACGACTTCCAGTCGCGGTTCTCCGGGTCCTGGTCCGACCACTCCTTCGTCGAGCCGATGTACTCGATCGGCGCGTCGAACCACACGTAGAAGACCTTGCCCTCGGCCGCCAGCTCCGGCCAGGTGTCGGCCGGCACCGGCACGCCCCAGTCCAGGTCACGGGTGATGGCGCGGTCGTGCAGTCCCTCGTTCAGCCACTTGCGGGCGATCGAGGACGACAGATGCGGCCACTCCTCCTCGTGCGCCGCGACCCAGGCCTCGACCTCGTGCTGGAGCTTGGACTGGAGGAGGAAGAGGTGCTTGGTCTCGCGGACCTCAAGGTCGGTCGAACCGGAGATCGCCGAGCGCGGGTCGATCAGGTCCGTCGGGTCGAGGACACGGGTGCAGTTCTCGCACTGGTCGCCGCGGGCCTTGTCGTAGCCGCAGTGCGGACAGGTGCCCTCGACATACCGGTCCGGAAGGAACCGGCCGTCGGCGGGCGAGTACACCTGCCGGATCGCCCGCTCCTCGATGAACCCGTTCTCCTTGAGCTTCCGCGCGAAGTGCTGGGTGATCTCCACGTTCTGCGGGCTGGAACTCCGCCCGAAGTAGTCGAAGGCCAGCGCGAACCCGTCGTACACCGCCTTCTGCGCGTCATGCGCCTGCGCGCAGAACTCGTCGACCGGGAGCCCCTGCTCCTTCGCCGCCAGCTCGGCCGGGGTCCCGTGCTCGTCGGTCGCGCAGATGTAGAGGACATCGTGGCCGCGCTGCCGCAGGTACCGCGAGTACACATCCGCCGGGAGCATGGACCCCACCATGTTGCCCAGGTGCTTGATCCCGTTGATGTACGGAAGGGCGCTGGTGATGAGGTGTCGAGCCATCGGGGGATGCTCCCAGGTCGGTCGTTTTCGTGAGTCTTGAAATCCTAGCCGACATGGGTGTGCCGCCCGCCTCCCCTTTTGCGGGGTGGGAAGCGGGCGGCACGGGGCGCGAGGGCCGGGTACGGGCTCCGGGTACGGGCTCCGGGTACGGGCTCCGGGTTACGGGCGCCAGGTGGCCAGGATGCCCTCGTAGACCTCGGCGTCCGTGAGCTCGCGGGGGGTTTCGCCGGCGAGGAAGTGGGAGGTGTTGTCCGACTTCAGCTTGCGGAGGTAGTCGAAGGCCTTGTTCTCCGGGGCGCCGAAGGCGATGAAGGCGAAGTGGACGGAGGGGTGGTTCTTCGCGGCGTCCGTGAGGGCCTGGGTGGCGGGGGTCTTCGCGTCCGGGGCGCCGTCCGTCTGGAAGACGACCAGGGCGGGGGACGTGGGGTCGGCCGACTTCTGGTGCTGGGCGAGGACCTCTTCTACGGCCACGTGGTAGCTGGTACGGCCCATGCGGCCGAGGCCGTTGTGCAGGTCGTCGACCTTGTTCTCGTGCTCGGTGAGGGTGAGCTCGCCGGTGCCGTCCAGTTCGGTCGAGAAGAACACGACGGGAACCGTGGCCTCCGGGTCCAGGTGGGCGGCGAGGGCGAGGGTCTGCTCGCCGAGGGCCTGGGCGGAGCCGTCCTTGTAGTACGGGCGCATCGACGCGGAGCGGTCGAGGACGAGGTACACCTTCGCCCGGGCGCCGGTCAGGTCCCGCTTCTTGAGTACGGCACCGGCGGCCTTGTACGCGGCGGAGAGGCCGGGGGCGCGGGTGCGGAGGCGTGCGGTGGGGGTGGCCGTGGCCGCGGGGGTGGCCGTGGCCGCCTTATCGGCCTCGGCTCCGCCTTCGGCCTTTTCCGTTGTCCCACCCGCACCACCCGTACCGCTTTCGTCGTCGGCTACGGGTGCCTCCTGCGGGGGCTGACCACCGTCGGCGACTGCGGGTTCGGGGGCCTCTTCGGTCACGGAGGATTCCACGGTGGCAGCCACGGGCTCCGGCTCCGGCTTCGGCTCTGATTCCGCTTCCGCTTCCGCTTCCGGTTCCGGTTCCGGTTCCGGTTCCGGTTCCGGTTCCGGCGTAACCTCCGGCTCCGGTGCCTTCACGGCTTCGGGCTCCGGCTGGACCTGCGGCTCGGGCTCGACGGCGACCACAGCCTCCGGCTCGGCGACGGTCTCGGGCTCGGGCTCGGGCTCGACAGCGGGTTCCGGCGCCTCCGCGACAGCGCTCTCGACGACCGGCTCGGCCTCGGCCTCGGGAACGACCTCGGCGACCGGCTCGGCCTCCTTCGCCGCGACCGTGGCGGTCTCGGCCTCGGAAACGACCTCAGGCTCCGCCTCGACCACCGGCGCCACAACCGCCGCCTCGGCCTCCGCCTTCTCCTCCGCTACCTCGGTCGTCGACGCCGCAGCCTCGGCCTCCGCGACCACCTCGGCCTCCGCCTTCACAGGCTCGGGCTCGGCGGACACCACCGGTTCCGGCGTCGGCTCAGGCTCGACCACCGGGTCGGGCTCGGCCACCGGCGCGGCAGCCGCCGCCTCGGGCTCGGCGACCGGCTCCGCCTCGGCCACCGGCGCCACAACCGCCGGCTCGGCCTCGGCCTCGGACTCCGCCCCCTCCTCACCCCGCGCCTTGGGCACCGACACGTTGTCGAAGGCCGCGGAGACGAGCTCGTCGGCGACGGACGAAGCCGGCTTGGGCTCGGCGGACGGTGAGGCGGCCGTCTCCGCAGTCGTCGGCTCGGGCTCGGCCGCCGGGGCCGGAACCCTCGGCTCGGCCTCCGGCAGGGAACCCCGCAGGGAAGCCTCCTGCGAAGGAACCGAGTCCCGCCCCTTGCGTGAGCGGCTGAACGCGTTCCGCAGGAGAGAGAGAATGCCCATGTGCGCAACCCTTCGCGTGAGTTGAAGCCCGTCAATCCCTGGCCAGGACGGACACGTAAGGTTAGCGGCCGACTGTGGCGATCTTGGGGTGGGGCAGGGGGTTTCACTATCTCTGCCACACCGCGCTGTCAACACCGCCTCAACAGCCGCAGGTTCACCCCGTATTCACCTTCCAGCCTTGCCCTCGAACACACGCGCCCCTAACGTCGCGCTCACACCAAAAAGGCACATAAACATAAGACGAGCAAGGAGCGCGCTGTGCGCAAGCTGCTGCCCATGATCGGCTCGCATTCCGGCGGCCGGTCCGCCATGACCTGTCGGTTCCGCTGTGGTGACGCCTGCTTCCACGAGGTCCCGAACACCAGCACCAACGAGTACGTGGGTGATGTCATCGCGAGCGCGCTCAGCCGCCGCTCGGTGATGAGAGCCGCCGCCGTCGTCTCCGTGGCCACCGCGGCCGGTACGGCGACGACGCTCGGTGCGGCGATGCCCGCCGCCGCTGCCACCGGGGCCACCGAGGCCACCACCACGAAGGCGTCCACCAAGCCCAAGGGCGCCCGAGGCCTCCGGTTCACCGCCGTCGCGCCGAACACCACCGACGCCGTGACCGTCCCGGACGGCTACAAGCAGAACGTCGTCATCCGCTGGGGCGAGCCCATCCTGCGCGGCGCCCCCGCCTTCGACCCGGAGAACCAGACCGCCAAGGCGCAGGCGGGCCAGTTCGGGTACAACTGCGACTTCCTCGCCCTGCTCCCGCTCCCCGGTGAGCGCGGCCGCAAGCTCCTCGTCGCGAACCACGAGTACACCGACGAGGTGCTCATGTTCCGCGGCTACGACGCCGCCAACCCGACCCGTGACCAGGTCGAGATCGCGTGGGCCGCCCACGGTTTCTCCGCCGTCGTGGTCGAGGAGGACCGCCGCACCGGCAAGCTCACCCCGGTGCCCCGGCACCACCTCAACCGGCGCATCACCGCCACCACCGAGTTCAAGCTGACCGGCCCCGCCGCCGGCTCGGACCTCCTCAAGACCTCCGCCGACCCGACCGGCACCAAGGTCTACGGCACCCTCAACAACTGCGCCGGCGGCACCACTCCGTGGGGCACCACGCTGCACGGCGAGGAGAACTTCAACCAGTACTTCGCCAACAGCAGCCGGGCGACCGACAAGCGGTACGGCATCGGCACCGGCGCCACCGAGCGCAAGTGGGAGCGGTTCGACAAGCGGTTCGACGTCGCCCAGGAGCCCAACGAGGTGCACCGCTTCGGGTACATCGTCGAGCTCGACCCGTACGACCCGACCTCGACGCCCCGCAAGCACACCGCCATCGGCCGCTTCAAGCACGAGGGCGCGACCGTACGGCTCACCCGCGACGGCCGTCCCGTCGTCTACTCCGGTGACGACGAGCGCTTCGACTACTTCTACAAGTTCGTCAGCAGCAAGCGGATGAAGAAGGGCAGCTCGCGGGCCGTACGCGAGCACAACCTCTCGCTGCTCGACGAGGGCACCCTCTACGTCGCCAAGCTCACCGGTGACTCCCCGGCGATCGAGATCGACGGCACGGGCAAGCTGCCGAGCGACGGCGAGTTCGACGGCAGCGGCGAGTGGATCCCGCTGGCCACCGCGACCGCCAAGGGCGCCGTCTCGCACGTCGAGGGCATGACGGCCGACGAGGTCTTCGTCTTCACGCGGCTCGCCGGTGACAAGGTCGGCGCCACGAAGATGGACCGTCCCGAGGACATCGAGCCCAACCCGGTCACCGGCAAGGTCTACGTCGCCCTCACCAACAACTCCAACCGCGGCAAGACGGGCTTCGCGCCCGCCGACGAGGCCAACCCGCGCAACGCCAACAAGCACGGCCAGGTCCTGGAGCTCACCGAGCGCTGGAACCGGCCCGAGAGCACCAAGTTCGCCTGGCTGCTCTTCCTCGTCGCGGGCGACCCGAACGACCCGGCGACCTACTTCGCGGGCTTCCCGAAGGACAGCGTCAGCCCGATCTCCTGCCCGGACAACGTCGCCTTCGACCCGTACGGCAACCTGTGGATCTCCACCGACGGTGCCCAGCTCGGTTCGCACGACGGTCTGTTCGGTGTCGCCACGCGTGGCGAGCGGCGCGGTGAGCTGAAGCAGTTCCTGACCGTGCCGAGCGGTGCCGAGACCTGCGGCCCGATCATCACGGACCGCCGGGTTCTGGTCGCGGTGCAGCACCCGGGCGAGATCGATGGCGCCACCGTCGAGAACCCGAAGAGCACCTGGCCCGACGGTCCGGGCACGTACGTCCGCCCGGCGGTCGTCGCGGTGTGGCGCGCGGACGGCTGCGACATCGGCGTCTGATCGGGGGCAGCTTCCCTGATGCATGACTGATTCATGGCTGAGGGCCGCCTTCCCCATCGGGAAGGCGGCCCTCAGCCATGAATCAGGGGGCGGCCAGGCAGCTCGCGCCCGGGGCGGCGGCCGGGTCCAGCAGGGCGGCGGGGTCGACGAGGGCGGCCGGGTCCGCCGCGAGCTCCGTCGCGGCGGCCGGTGTCTCGGCGAGACAGGTGACGGCGGCGGTCGGGTCCGGCACCGCCGCGGTGGCGGCCGGGGTCATGACGCCGGCGAGGGCGAGGGTTCCGAGCAGGACGGTTGCGGTACGCCGCATGGCGAACATCCCCTTGTCAGAAAGAAGGTGAATAGGGCGGACAAGGGGATCATTGCCCCTTCCGGGCTATGGACTCGCCTTCCGTCACTCGCACGGGGACGACGTAACGATTCGGCGTTTGCGGCGAGTTGACCGGGATGTGTTGATATCGGTTTGAGGGTGATGTGCTGATGCTGACGTCAGTGCGGTGACGTGATCGCCCGTGCCGCCGCCACTTCCTGCCACAGCGGCTCCAGCACACTCCCCTGCGGCCCGCTCAGATCGGACCTGACCTCGTAGAGGACGTCCGTTTCCCGCAGCCCCCACGCCAACTCCCGCAGCTGGAGGGCGATTTGGTCCACCTCGGCGGTGGACGGCGGCGCGGCGCCCTGTTTGACCCGTACCCGCGCGGCGGTCGTCGCGTCCACGATCCGCTCGACGGCCACCACCAGCGGCCACCAGGCGGCGGCCCGGCTCCCGGTGGGCGGCGGCTCGGTCAGCGCCCGCTGGAACTCCGTACGGACCGCGGAGAGGTCCCGGTAGAGCCGGCGCCGCATCCGGGCGCGGTCGGAAGGGTCCCCGGTGGCCTCCCCGAAGGCGCGCTCCACGTACGCGGCCGTGTCGGCGACCGCGTCGGCCAGCCGGTCGCCGACGCGGGCGTGCCAGCTCTCCGGCCACAGCAGATACCCGGCGACGAGCGCGATCGCGCAGCCCATGAGGGAGTCGACGAGGCGGGGCAGCAGCAGGTCGGTGCCCTCGCGGTTGAGGGTGTCGGAGAGGAGGAGGATCACCGGGGTGATGGCGGCGGTCTGATAGCCGTAGCCGCGAGGTGTGAACACGGGAACGAGCGGCGCGAGGAGCAGCATCACGGGTACGTCCCACCACCCGCGCGGCACCTCCGCCAGCACCCCGGCCGCCACCACCAGACCCACGACCGTGCCGAGGGCCCGCAGCAGCGCCCGGGAGAAGACGGAACCGAAGTCCGGCTTCAGTACGAAGGTGATGGTCAGCGCGACCCAGTACGAGCGCGGCACGGCGATCAGCGACACGAGGGCCTGGGCGAGGCCGATGCACAGGGCGAGGCGCAGGCCGTAGCGCCAGGAGGCGGCGGAGAGGGCGACGTCGCGGGCGGCGCGGGCGGCGCGTACGCGCAGCGGGGCGTAGCGGCCGCGGCGGTCGACGGTGTAGGCGCCCCCCAGCGCGTCCGGGGACTTCTCGCTGACGACGTCGGCGGCGTGCCGCAGCGCCTGGTCGACGGCCCGCCCGATCCCGCTGCCGCTGCCGCTGCTGCCGGGCTCGGGCAGCCGCAGCCCCAGCGGCCCCGAGTACCCGGTCTCGACCGCCTCCGCGAGATGGCGTACGGCGGTCGGGATCCCGGCGGGCAACGGCCGGGCGGAGAGGCGTACGGCGGGGGCGGCCTCCACGAGCGGGGTGATCGCGTTCAGCTGGGCGAGGAGCCGGACGAGTTCGGGGCTGCGGCCGTGGTGGCGGGCGCGGCGGCCGAGGACGAGGTCGTAGGACTGGTTGAGGGACTGGGTGACGGCGTGGCGGGCCTCGTCGTAGGCCTCCGCGGTGTCGGCGGTGACCGTGAACAGGTCGGCGACCTTGCGGTACGTCTCCGCGACGGCGGCCCGTTCCGGTACGCCGGCCCTGAGCGGCCAGGCGAGGAGGGCCTGGACGAGGACGAGGAGGCCGCCGCCGGTCATCAGGAGCGGGGCCAGCCACCAGTCGCCCGGCAGGGGCAGGCCCGCGCCCACGACCGAGTTGAGGAGCAGGAGGAGGCCCGACACGGAGGCCACGGCGCCGATCGTCGAGATCATCCCGGAGACCAGCGCGAGCCCGGTGAGCGCGCCGACGGTGACCCAGCCGTGCCCGTATACCAGTGAACCGAGGGTGATGCCGACGGCGGCGAACAGTTGCGGGACCGCGATGCTCAGCAGCCGCATGCGGTACGCGTCCGCCGTGTCGCTGATGACTCCGGAGAGGGCGCCCATGGAGGCGAGGGCGCCGTACACGGGCCGGTCGAAGGCGAGGCCGAGGGCGAGCGGCAGGGTCAGCGCGATCGCGGCGCGCACGACGGCGGGCCGGTTGACGGGCGCCTGCTGCGGTCGGAGGTTCCGCACCAGCCAGTCGGGTGGGGTGAGGCCGATGGGGAACGGGCGGGACATGGGGCCATTATCGCGGCGGACGGCGCGCCGGACCCGGTGCGGTCACTTCCGCTCGTGCAGCGTGAGGTCGACGGTGACCGCGTTGTGGTCGGTGCCGCCCAGTTCCCGGATGTGGACCTCGCGGGCGGAGAAGTCCTGCGCGGAGACGAGGACATGGTCGATCTGGGCGCCGATGGTGGGGGTCGTGCGGGAGGGCCAGGTCGGGGTGCGGTCCTCCCCGACCAGCCGGGCGGCGTCGCTGAGACCGGTGTCGAGGAGGGCGCGGAAGGCCGCGTGGTCCTGGGTGGCGTTGAAGTCCCCGGCGATGATCGTCGGGGTCCGGGTGTCCGCCGCCGCGTACGCGCGCAGCGCGCCCAGCTCCCGCCGCCAGGTGTCGAGCTGCCCCGGCAACGGCGGCATGGGGTGCGCCAGCCGCAGCCGTACGGGGTTGCCCTCGACGTCGGCGACGGCGCCGGGCATGCCCATGGTGGCGGGGATGGGGTCGGCGGCCTTGAGAGGGAAGCGACTCAGGATGACGGAGCCGTCGGACCCGTAACCCTCGACGGCCTGGCGATACGGGTAGGCCGGGGCCTCGCCGCTGAGGTCGCCGAAGGTGTCACGGAGGTCGGCCATGCAGGTGGCCTGGCACTCCTCGACGAACACGATGTCGGGGCGGTCGCGGTCCACGGCCCTGATGAGGGCGTCGGTGCCGTGCCCGAACTGCACATTGGACGTCATCACCCTCACCTGCGCGAGCGGCGTCCCCTCCGCCTGGGGCGCCTTCCCGTACGGCTCGATGTACCAGGCGAGCGCCCCGAGCAGCACGACACCCCAGGTCAGCCCGACCCAGGAACGGGCCAGAGCGGACAGCAGCAGGGCGAGCCCGGTGGGGACGAGCAGCCACGGCAGGAAGGCGAGGAGCTGGGGAACCGGGGTAAACCCGTCGACGTCGGCGACCCGACAGCCGACGACCACACTCACGCCGAGCAGAAACAGAACGGCAAACCCCTTCTTGCCGCCATGCGTCCTCCGCCGCGCCGCCGACTCCGGCACCGGCCGCTCGATGGTCGTGCTCTCCACGGTCCGGCCTCTCCACTCGCATCCGGGGTCTTCGGTACTTCCTCCTAATGACGGCGTGGGTGGGGCGAAGGTTGCGCGGGGTCGGGGTTACGAGTGGTCACGACTGGTCACGAGTTGGTGTCGTGGTGCTCACGTCTGTGTGCACGGCCACAGCGAAAGGGATGCACGTGGGCGCATACTGGGGGCAATGACTAAGCCTGCTGCACCGAAGCGTCATTTGCCCACGAGCCCCTTCAAGGCTCCGGTCGCACCGGTTCCCAAGCACTTCGCTGTGGGTGACCAGGTGACACACGACATGTACGGTCTCGGCCGGGTGATCGGCATCGAGGACGGAATCGCGGCTCTCGTCGATTTCGGCTCGGCGCAAATGCGGATCTTGAGCCCGTACGCCAAGATGACCAAGCTGTAGGACCGCCGTGCCCGGTCAGGGCACGCCAGGCCCCTACAACGACCTGCGACGACCTGTAACGAAAGAGAGACCCCTCATCGATTCGACATCGCTGTTCTCCGCTCCGGAAGGACAGTCCCGCCGTTCCACCGCAGCATCGCCGCCTCCGGCGACGAACCCCTTCCAGGCCCCGGACTTCGGGGAGGACGAGACCTTCCTGCTCGAGGATGCGCAAGAGCCTGCCTTGGGCATGAGGCGCTGAGGCCCGTCACCGCTACGGCCCTCTCAGGTCTGCTTCCTCATCGGTTTCCTCATCGGTTTCCCTATCGGCGGGATCCGGCGGGATCCGGTCCGTGCGGGGGCCGCACGTGGAATCCGTGGAGTCCGATACCGTCCGCGTCGACGTCGTTGGGTTCACGGCTCTTCGTCCTCGTCGGGCAGCAAGGGAGCGACGTCCGCGGGGCGGGCCACGCGACCGGGCGCCCGAGGTGGGTGGGTGTGCGGGAGCGAGCCGACAGGATGTGCGGCCGTTGGCATCAGGTGTCGTAGACCGTGGAACGGTGTCCGACGTGGATGGCCCACACCACGAGTTCACCGTTGTCGTTCGTGTAAACCACGCGGTAGTCGCCGACGCGCAGCCGACGCCGGTCCGGCTGGGAGACGAGTGCGGTGGTGTTGAAGCCGAGCGGGTCGGTCTCCAGCTCGGTCAGCTTGGCAAGGATGCGGAGCGCCATGCCGCGGGGAATCTTGCGGAGCTCGGCCTGAGCCTCGGGCCGCAAGACGGCGCGGTACTCACTCACGCTGTGTTCATTCACTGCGTGCCAGCGTCTCCCTCATGACGTCCTCAATCGGGACACCTGCCGCCGGACTGGCCATCCGCTCGTCGATGATCCGGTTGATCTCGCGCTCTTCCCACTCCTGGTACCTGCGCAGCACCTCGATCGACACGACGGCAGCCACTTCCTTGCCCCGCCGGGTAATGACCGTGGGCACGTCGCCCCGGTCGGCTCGCTCGACCACCTCGGCCAGATGGGCACGCACGTCACGGATGGACTCTATGGGCATCTGCGTCATGAACCGGAGGTACCAAGTGTCCCATGTGTACACAACCTGGGACGGCGGAGCCTTGAGGACATCCGGGCCGGGGCGGTGGAGCTGCGTCGAGCCGTCCACACGATCGGTGACGACGAGTTCGCCGAGCTCGAACTGGTCGAGCAGGGTGACGGACTGAGTGGCGGCGAGAACCTGGCTGCGCGTGGACGCCGAACGGAACAGCTCCCGCCAGGACAGTGAGCGCGAACGGATGCAGGCCCAGCTCGGGTTCGTCCAGCACGAGCAGTAGATCACCCCGCCTTCCGGAGAGTGCCGGATGGTCTGCGGGACGTGGCGATACACGGTGCGTGGGCTCATGACGGTTCCCCCGGGCCGCCGTCGCGGGTGTGGGTGTCCTCAGTGTCTTCTTGGGGGACGCTGGTGGCGAATTCAGGCTGCAGGCACCAATTGGCGGATCTGTCTCAGCGGTCTGCCCTGTTTGCGGCGTGTCGCTGTGACAGATTCGCCAATCGGTACGTGCCTTCGGGTTTCGCCAACCGTGTCGATGTCACGCGGCCTTCGACTAGATGCACGAGTCCAAGGTCAGTGGTCGTAGGCGGTCAGTGATCGGATGACCGGTGCGCCTGCCTTGTGGTTGTGCGAGATGGCGGCAGTCAGTGCGAGGAGTCGTTGCAAGATGCGGACGGCGACGCCGCCGGGGGTGCACTCGCCGTGCTGTTCCGGGTCCAACTGGCCCTTGAGTGTGTCATTGACCGACTCGATCAACTGCCGCAGCAGCTCGACGCCCAGGTGCGCCAACTGCCGCTCGAACTCCCGGCCGTAGTAGTTCTTGTCGGCAAGCAAGGTCTGGCCCGGCCTGTCCCGGACGAGCGCGGGCTCAGCAGCGAGCAGGGCCTGCATGATGCTGCTTTCAGCAGGTCGTCGATCTTCACGTAGAGCGCGGTCGCGAGGGTGTCCAGGTAGGTCGTCACACACTGACTCCGGACGCCCTCGCCACGTGTGCGCAGCCGATTCGCAGGCGGCGGGCTGGACGTGCTGAAGCCCATCGATGCCCGCGTTCATTCACGGACCGGCAGCTTCTTGAGGCGCGCTGTCTGCTCTTCCTGGACCCGGCGGGCTGTCTCCAGGAAGTCGATGATCACGGCGAGCTGTTCTTCGCCGTAGCGCCGGAGCGCCGACGTTCCGGCCTCGCCGAGGGGGCCGTACACCTCGCGCTCGGCAGCGCGGGCAGCCTCGGTGGCGGCGACCAGAACCCGCCGCCGGTTGGCGGCGTCCCGGCTGCGGGTGACGAAGCCCGCTCGTTCGAGGCGGTCGATGGCGGTTGTCGTCGCCGCCGGGCTGAGCTTGGCCGCGGTGGTGAGCTCTCCGGCCGCCATCGGGTCCTTGGCCAGGATCAGGTCCAGGCAGCGCAGGTCGGTGCGGTTCAGCCCCAGCCGGGCCGCGGCCGACTCGTCGAAGGCGTCGAAGCTCTGCTGGAGCAGCCTCATCCGCACGGCGACCTCGCTCACACCATCATCTTTCGACATTCGAAGCTTTCTGTTAGCGTAAGATTCGACAGTCGAAATGATAGCTCCGGGAGGACGTCATGGCCACCAGCGACGAGCAGATCACGCAGTTGTTCAAGCGGTTCATGCAGGCGTGGACCGACAACGACGCCGTCGCCTTCGGCGCCTGCTTCACCGCCGACGCCGACTACGTCTCCTACGACGGCACCCACGCGACCGGCCGACCGGCCCTCCAGGACAACCACGACCGGCTCTTCCGCGGCGTGCTGGCCGGCTCAGCACTCGTCGGCGACCTGGAGGCGATCCGCCAGATCACCGCAGACGTCGCCATCGTCCACGGCACGGCATCGGTACTGATGCCCTGGCGCTCCAAGCTGCCCAAGCGACGCCTGTCCCGGCAGACCCTCGTGGTCGTCCGCACCGAACAGGGATGGCGGATCTCCGCCATCCACAACGGACGCGTGCGGCCGGTGACCATCCCCGACCATGACGCCTTCCCATCCCGCATGTCCCAGGCGATGAGCCGGATCAGCCAGCGCCTGGGCAGTGGCCGCCCCGTTCCTGGCACCGCGCAGACCACCCCGTCCGCGCCCCAGGTCTGACACCGCTACGGACCGCTCAGCCCTGCGCCCCCGACCGGCGCCGTGGTCATCCACCGCAGCGAGCCCTGCGGGTGCCGACGGAAGCCCCGTACTCCTGGCACCCCAGGAGGCGGTCCGCACTCATCCCTTGGACTCGTTCATCTATCCCGCGACAGGAACGTGAGCATGAGGCAGGCTGCCGGGATGAGATCTCGAACCGGTGGCATGTGGTGGGGAACGACGATCTAAGCGCCGGACCCTGGTGGCTTGGCGAAGTTCTGCGCCGAGCTCCTTGGTTGGCACATCGGACACGTCGGACACGAGGAGCCGGGAACGGCCATCGTCGCCGCCTCTCCACAGGGACCGTTGTTCGTGTTCCAGTAGGTGGGCGGCCATCGGGTTCCGGTGTGGCCTCCGGCCGACGGGGAGCAGCGCCCGATGATGCCCTTCGGCTTCCAGGTCGGCGGGACCCCGCCGGACACCCCTTCCGGTCAGACGGACGACCACCGGCGGAGGGGGCACCCGCACCCGGGTCGCTTGTCTAGGACGTGCGTTCGTGATCGTGGGACGTGGCCAGGGACCACATCACGAAGACGGCTACGGCGATCGCGATGACGGACCAGACGGGGGCGTAGGGGAGGAACATGAAGTACTCGATGGCGAAGAGGGACGCGAAGGCTATGCCCAGGCCGCGGGCCCAGTCCTTGCCCTGGAGGATGCCCCAGCCGGTGACGGTGACGATGACGCCCATGACGAGGTGGATCCAGCCCCAGGTGGTGAGGCTGAACTCGAAGACGTAGTTGCCGATGGGGGCGTACACGGTGTCCGTGGCGATCCCCGCGATGCCGTTGAGGATGCTCATGATGCCGCCGACCATCATGAGGACACCGGCGAAGACCGTGCCGCCGAGGGCCCAGGCCGAACCGGGGTGCCTCGCGTAGGACGGGGTCGGTGTCGAGACGGTCTGCTCGGACCGGGGGGTCTCGCGCGGGGTGGTGCTGTGCTGGAACTGGGACATGAGGGCCTCCTCGAACGTTCTCGAACGGACGGACAACTCATCCGCAGGTTCGCGCCGCGCGAGGAGGGGCGCATGTGGTGTGGGCCGAATGGGTGACGCGTCAGTGATGCCGGTGATGTGAGTCGATCTTTGTCAGGTAGTCCGCCAGGGCCTTGTCGAAGTCTTTCGGGCGTTCCAGGTTCGGCAGGTGGGCCGCGCCTTCGATGATCTTGAGGGTGGAGTCGGGGAGGGCCGTGTGCATGGCCTCGGCGTCCGCTACGGGGGTGTAGTCGTCGTCCGCGCCTACGACGACCAGGGCGGGGACGGTGACCGTTGTGAGGAGGTCGCGGTAGTCGGGGCGTTCCGCTCGGCCGCGCAGGGCTGCCGCCGCGCCCTCGGGGGCGGTGGTGGTCATCATGCGGTGCACGTGCGCTGTGACTTCGGCGTCCGCGTACGGGGCGATCATTTTGTACAGGACCTCGTCCGCGTAGCCGGTCATTCCCTCCTGTAGGAGGCGGTCCGCCATCGCGTTCCGGGTTCGCTTGCCCTCTGGCGTTTCGGCGGCCGGGAAGGTGTCGGCGAGGACGAGACCTCGGATTCGGTGTGGGAACTGTCGGTAGCACTCCATCGCTATCTGGCCGCCCATGGACAGGCCCGCGAGGACGAAGTCGGTGACGGCGAGATCGTCCAATAGCGCCGCGACGTCCTCGGCGAACGTCGAGAGCGGGGTGATGCCGGGGATGACCGGGGACTCGCCGTAGCCGCGCAGGTCGGGGGCTATGACTCGGCGGGAGGCGGCGAACTCGGTGATCTGGGGGTGCCACATCGTGCGGTCGAAGGGGTGGCCGTGGATGAGGACCAAGGGGGACGCGTCCGACGTGACGTCTCCTTTGTCCTCGTATGCGAGGAAGGGTGCCATGTGTTCGACCCTAGGGTTCCTCAACTCCTCGGCGCAATAAGATCTTTGCCCTCGGTGCAATGTCGAGGGGGAGGCAGTCGGGCGTGAGTGGGGCTGACTATCGGCGTATCGCCGATCGCATCGCGGACGACATCGTCGCCGGGCGGTTGAAGCCCGGCGAGCGGTTGCCGCCGCAGCGGGTGTTCGCGCGGCGGCGTGGGATCGCCGGGTCTACGGCCGGGCGGGTGTACGGGGTGTTGGTGCGGCGCGGGCTGGTGGTGGGGGAGGTCGGGCGTGGGACGTTCGTACGGGCGGCGCCGCCTGTGTCGGCGGGGTGGGCGCTGGCGGAGCCGGCCTCGTCGGCGCCGGTGAATCTGGAGCTCAACTACCCTGCCGTGCCTGGCCAGTCGGAGCTGTTGGCGGCTGGGCTCGCGCCGTTGCTGCGGGTGGATGTGCTGGGGGATGCGTTGCGTACGGCGCCTGCGACGGGTACGGCCGCCGCGCGGGAGGCGGCGGCCGGGTTGCTCGCCGTACCGGGGTGGCGGCCGGCCCCGGAGCGGTTCCTCTTCGCCGGGAACGCCCGGCAGGCCATCGCGGGGGCCCTCGCCCACCTCGTACGGCCAGGGGGGCGGGTCGGCGTGGAGTCCCTTACGTATCCGCTGGTCAAGGAGATCGCCGGGCGGTTGGGGGTGACGCTCGTGCCGCTCGCGACGGACGGGGAGGGGATGCGGGCGGAGGCGGTTGCCGCGGCGCATCGGGCGGCGCCGTTGTCGGCGGTGTATGTGCAGCCGACGTTGCACAATCCGACGTCGGTGACGATGGGGGCGGGGCGGCGGGGGGAACTGGCCGGCGTGGTGCGGGAGTTGGACCTGCCGGTGATCGAGGATCGGATCTGGTCCTTTCTGGGGGATGCCGGTGAGTTGCCGTTGGCCGCGTACGCGCCGGAGCGGGTGTACGTCGTCGATGGGCTGTCCAAGCGGGTGGCGCCGGGGCTGACGGTGGGGTTCGTGGTGGTGCCGGAGGGGCGGGGCGAGGTGATGGCGGCCGCGTTGCGTTCCGGGGGATGGACCGCGGGGAGGTTCGCCCTGGAGGCCGGGGTGCGGTGGATCGGGGACGGGACGGTCGGGCGGTTGGTCGCGGCGAAGCGGGACGATGCGGCGGCTCGGCAGCGGCTGGTCGGCGAGCATCTCGCCGGGTTCGTCGTACGGGGGGATGCGCGGGCCTACTACGCGTGGTGGGAGCTGCCGGAGCCTTGGCGGGCCGACATGTTCTGCGCGGCGGCGGCTGCGCGGGGGGTGGCGGTGACGTCGGGGGTGGAGTTCAGCGTGCCGGTGGTGGGGACCGGGCGAAGGGTGGCTGTCAGTGGCCCGGCGGTGGGGGCTGGGCGAGGTTCGGCTGTCAGTGGCCCGGCGGCTGGTGCCGGGCGGGGGGCGGGTGCGCTTGCCGGCGCTGAAAGGGTGCCGCCTGCGCCCACCCTCCCCCACCCTCGGCTTCTCCCCCACTCTCGGCTGCGCTCGAGCGGGGGGACCCCCATGAGCGGGGGGACCCCCATCGCCCCAGCGGCACGATTGCCCGCAGCAACGGCAGGGGGTGGCGACGACGCAGGAACGCGAGGGGACGGCGGTGGCGCCGCAGGAACGCGAGGCGCGGTGGCTCCCGCGGCCAGTTGCGTCAGGCTTGGGCTTGCTTCGGTTTCTCTGTCGGAGTTGGCGGGGGCGTTGCGGGTGCTTGCCGATGTCGCTCGGAGCGGCCCGTGAGCCAGGCCGCCGCGGCCACTGTCAGGCCCAGGGTCAGGAGGGCCCAGGTCACTGTGCGGAGGGTGGTGGTGAGGGTGTCGTAGACGGCGGTCGCCGCGGCGGGGGAGACGTCGGGGGGGAGGTCCGTGAGGGTGAGGTGGCGGCCCAGGGCTACGGCCAGGCCGAGAAGGGCGCCGCCCAGGGCCGTGCCGAGGCCGACCGCGCAGACGGCTCGGCGGCGGCGGGTGGCGACGAGGATGCCCCCGGCGGCCAGTACGAGCGCACCGACCGGGAGCCAGAACGCGGCGACTTCGAGCACGCGATACCCCTTCCGAAGTTGGACCAGTTCCCCGGCCGACAGCACCTCGATCTCGGTGTGCGCGACCGGGATGCGATGGGCGAACGGCACGTGGTCGCGGACGAGTTGACGCTTGACCCGCTCGCCGACCGGCGCGAGGTCGAGCGTCACCGGACGCGGCTCGCCGCCAGCGGTACCGCCGTCGGCGCCCCCTCCCCGTACCGCCCGCAGCACCGCGTCGTGCGCCGCCCGGTTCGCCGCGTGCCACGCCGTACGGAACGCCTCCGTCTGCGTGAAGGAGCGCGCCGCCTCGTGCGTGAAGTCCCGGAGCGGCTCCCGCAACGGCGGCCCCACCCGCACCTCCCGCAGAATCCCGGCGGCGACCGCGTCCGCGAGCGCCTCCCGTACGTCCGGGTCGGCCGCCAACGGCGCCACGACCGCCTCGTACCGGCCCCGGTCCGCGATCTCGTACGTCGCCCACGTGGCCAGCGCGCCCATCGGCGCCAGCAGGCAGGCGAGCAGGGTCAGTACGGCGGACAGAGGGCCGCGAGCGCGACGTGGGAACACCTCTTCAGGCAAGTCCCCCGGCCGCGCCCGCGCGAGCGCTCACGGCCCGCATGCCTGCGAATGGCCCCACAGGACAAGCCGAACGGGGCGGCCCACCCAACAGTGTGTGATCACCCCACCCGGCGCCCCGCCGCGTCCTCGTGCGTGTAGTACCGGTAGAACGCCACCGCGAACACCCCCGCCGCGATGCCGAGCGCCATGAGCGTGGAGCGCACCACGGTGTGGCCCGCCTGCTGGTACAGGAACCCGAAGGCGCAGCCCGCGAAGGCGGCCCAGAGCAGGGCGTGCCGCTCGCGGCGCAGGCGGGGTGCGACGGCCTGTACGGCGAGGTAGAGCGCCGCGAAGACGATCGCGGTCCCGAAGCCGAAGAGGACGTTCCAGCCGGTGATGGGGCCGCCGCTGCGGTTGTTGGCCGCCGCCCAGTAGCCGTAGACGAGGCCGAGGAGCATGGGCAGGACCCAGCGCGTGACGGTGTGGGTGCGCTCGTCGAAGATGTCCGGGGTGTACGGCGTGCTCGGGGTCCTCGACGCCGGTGCGCCCGGTACGGCCGACGTCCTCGGTACGGGTGTGCCCGGCCGCCTGCCCGGTGTGGGTGCCGCTTGAGCCATGGGAGGACTCCTCTCTTCCCTCCGCCCCGATACCAGGGCACACCTGAGAGGGACCCCTGGCAAGTCGGGATGCGAGGCCCGTACCGCCGTGTTTGGCTGTGGCTCATGCGGATCCGGATGCGGGTGCCGATGCCGCGTGTGCGTCGCCGGGAGCCGGACCTCGTCGAGCGGCAGCAGCTGCTGCGGGTCCGCGGGCGCAGCATCGCCTGGCTTCCGCCGCTGGTGGTGCTCTGCGCCGTGCCGCTGCTCGACTGGGCGACCGGCGGCGACTTCCGGGTCATCTCGTGGCTGGTGCTCGTGCCGGGCATCGCCGCGGCCGTCTGCCAGGTGTGGACGACGGGGGTGTTCGCCGGCCTGGCGATGTTCCTGTACGTCCTCGGCGACGACTCCGGGGCGCGTGAGTACCGCACCGGACTGCCCGACTTCATCCTCGTCGCCCTGGGCGGGCTGCTGTCCGTGCTGGCCTGCACGGTACGGCTGCGGGGCCAGGAGCGGATGCTGCACATGCGGGCGATCATCGACACCACCAGCCGTATCCTGCTGCGCCGGCTGCCCCCGGACGTCGGCGGACTCGACCACGCCGAGGTGTACCTCGCCGCCGACAGCCAGGCCCGTGTCGGCGGCGACTTCTACGACATCCAGCCGAGCCCCCACGGCACGCGCGTCGTCATCGGCGACGTCCAGGGCAAGGGGATCGCGGCGGTGGAGGCGGCGTCCGTACTGCTCGGTACGTTCCGCGAGGCGGCGTACCACGAGCCCGGAGCGGAGGTCGTGGCCGAGCGGCTGGAGACCCGGATGGTGCGGCACGTGCGCTACTGCGCGCACATCGGCCGCGCCGACGCCGAGCGCTTCGCGACCGCCGTCCTCCTCGACTTCCCCCAGCTGCGCAGCGAGCGCACCGACTGGGGGCCGGATCTCACCGGTCTCGACGCGGTCACCGTGGGCGTCATCAACTTCGGCCACGAACCCCCGCTCCTGGTCTCCCCCGACGGCGTACGTCCCCTCCCCCTGCCCGACGGACTCCCGCTGGGGCTCGGCGAGTTGGAGCCGCAGCCGCACCGCCCGTCCACCGTCCGGCTCGCCGCCGACGAGACCCTCCTCCTCGTCACCGACGGCGTGACCGAGGCCCGCGACGGCGGCGGCGTCTTCTTCCCGCTCCGCGAGTACGTCGCCGGCGCGCTCGCCGCGGACCCGCGCGCCACCGAGCCCGACACCCTGGTCCGCCTCGTCCACGAGGGGGTTCTCGCCCACACCGGCGGCCACCTGGACGACGACACGACGATCTTCGCCGTACGCCGTGCGGGGCGAGCCCACTGAGCCGGGCCGAGCAGGGGCGAGCAGGGCCTCCCACCCGCCCCTTTCCCCGTTTGCACGCGCAGCGGTTACGGTGCTGGATGACGTACGTGATCCGTGTACGTGATCGATGTACGTGATCGATGGGGAGGGAACGATGCCCGGAACCGTGCTGCTGCTCGCGGCCTCGCCGGTGGGCAAGGGGTGCCTGGTGGACGCGGCCTCCGTGCTTCCCGTGCTCGCGGCCGTCGCGCCCGAGGTGCTGTCCGGCACGGGTACGGCGAACGTGGTCGAGCTGGCCGATCCGCTGGAGCCGCAGGCCGTCCTCACCCGGCTGCGCGCCGCGGCCACCGCGCCCGGGCCGCTCGCCATCTACCTCACCGGCCAGCTCCAACTCGACCGCAAGCAGCGGCTCGTCCACCTCGCGCTGGCGCGGACGACTCCCGCGACCGTTCGCTACACCGCGTTTCCGTGGCACTGGCTGGTGGAGGAGCTGCGGTTGCGTACGCCGGGGTCCACGACGCTGTTCCTCGATCTGCACGCGGACGGGGAGGTGTGGCGGCAGATGGCGGGGCGGCCGCTGGGGGTGGGGCCGGGGGTGAGTGTGTACGGGCGGATCGCGCCGCCGCCGTCGTCTTCGGCAGCGGGCTTGCGGCGGGGGGTGGCCGTGCCCACGTATATGAAGGCGCTCGCGACGATACTGCGGAGCGGGCAGCGGATGGCCCCTGGCGTGCTGCATGAGCAGGTGCTGGCGCGGACGGGGGGTGCGGGGTACGGGGATGTGGTGCTGGCCTGGGACGGGGCGGCGCCCGGCGGTGGTGGCCCCCTTGGGTCTTTCGCCCCCGCCGCCCCTACCCAGTCCCGTCCCCTGGGGGCTGCGCCCCCAGACCCCCGCTGTCGCCCTTCGGGCTCGTCCTCAAACGCCGGACGGGCTGAGAATGCCGACCCCCACGCCGCCATCACCGCCGCCGTCGAGGCCGGGCGGCATGCCGAAGCCGACGCGTTGGCCGTGCGGTGGGAGGCGGAGGCTGTGCGGGAGTTCGGGGACGGGGCGGCCGAGGTGTGGCACTGGCGGGAGGTGCGGGCGGATCTGGCGATGCTCGCGGGGGACGCGGCGCGCAGTTGTGAGGTGTGGCTGGGGGTGGCCGGGGCGCGGTTGGCGGCGGGGCAGGCCGCGGGGGATCCGGCGGTGGAGGCGGCCGTCGACCGGGCGCATCATCAGTGGGCGCAGGTCAGCGACGTGGGCCGGGCCCGTGAACTGGGGCTGGTGCTGGCCGGGTTGCGGGAGCGGGTGCCGGGGCGGCGGGAGGGGGCGCTGGCCCATGTGCGGCAGCGGCTCGTGGAGTTGAGGTCGGCCCAGCACGTGCCCGGTTAGTCGAGCCGGGCCGATGAGCCGTCGTTCCGTTCGTCGTAGATCGATGAGCCGTCGATCTGGGCGAATGCCGGGCCGACCTCGGAGGGGGAGTTGTCCGAGGTCACACCGTTGCCGACGCACCTCGCACATCCCTCACTCAATCGGGCGTGGCTCCGGAAACGGTCGGATCCGGATCAGAGAATGATCAGAAACCCGTCAAGTGATGGTAATAATCACACCTCACAGGCCATTCCCAAGTTACGCCGGAGTCAGAAGGCGGTCAGTAGCCGTTCACGCCGGGGCCGGGAGCCGCACCCTGAACCACGCGCCCTGGTGGGACGGTTCGAGGGCGACCGTGCCGCCGTGGGCCGTCGCGATGGCCGCGACGATGCTGAGGCCGAGTCCGCTGCCCGCGGCCTTCGTCTCCTCGCCGCGCACGAACGGCTCGAAGAGGCGGGCGCTGAGTTCGCGCGGGACGCCGGGGCCGTCGTCCATGACCTCGATGACGCGATAGCCGTCCTCCGTGCCGAGGCCGAGCGTGGTCGTCGTACCGGGCGGGGTGTGGACGCGGGCGTTGTTCAGCAGGTTGGCGACGAGTTGGTGGAGCCGTAGCGGGTCGCCGGTGACGGTGTGGTCGCCGGGGGCGAGGAGCAGCCGTACGGGGTGGTCGGGGTGGCAGTCGCGGGCGGCGGAGGCGGCGTCGCGGCACAGCTGGGCCAGGTCCACGCGGGTCAGTTGCAGGGGCTGGCCGAGGTCGAGGCGGGTCAGCAGGACGAGTTCGTCGATGAGGGTGCTCATGCGGCCGACCTCGGTGGCGATCCGGCCGAGCGCCTCCTGCCGCATGGGTTCGTACGCGGGGTCGCCGTCGCCGACGCGGGCGAGTTCGGCGTATCCGGAGATCGTGGTCAGCGGGTTGCGCAGTTCGTGCCCGGCGGAGGCCATGAACTCGCGCAGCCGTCGCTCGCTCTCCCGGCGTTCCCTGACCTCCCGGCGGCCGAGGCGGCGGGCGCCGAACAGGACGCTGGCGAGGAGGGGGAGTGCGGCGACGCTCTCGACCTGGAGGAGCCGTTCGACGGCTCGGCGGTCGGCGGTGGTGGTCTGGGCGGTGACGACGTAACGGGCCTTGCGGGTGCTGTCGGTCCGGCGGAGGTGGGTCACCTGGGCGCGGTAGGTGTCGCCGAACGCGGAGGGGTGGGCGCGGGTGGCGTATGCCTTCAGCCGGGCCGGGGTGAGGCTCGGGAAGGCGGGGAGGTCGGTGGAGCCCCGGTAGCGCTCGACGACCCGGCCCTCGGCGTCGAGGACGAGTACGAGGCAGTTCTTGCCCAGGGTCGATGCCGACGGGGGCGGGGCGGCGGGGTCGCGGGCGAGGCGGCTGAACCTCGCGATCTGTTCGTCGGTGCGGGCGGTGAGGTGGTGGGCGAGTGTGTGGGCGGACAGGGCGGCCACCGCACCGAGGGTGGCGAGGGTGGCGATCAGCCAGAAGCCGACGGTGCGTTGACCTGACCGGTCTGGGCGGATGGGCTGTTCGACGGGTGGGCCGGGGAGGCGGGGGGTGTGGGCCTGCGCGTGTGGCGGCGCGGCCGTCGCGAGAAATCCGGCGGCCCTGATGTTCCCGCCGAGTCCTGTGAACCCACTCATCCCGCGCCCAACCCTTTGCTTCCGCCCAGCAGTTCCTCGCCTCGCGCCCCGCAGGGGCGCGGGGAACTGCGCGAGCGACCACGAACCGAACCGCAGTCGCCCGAATACCAGCATCCCGCCCGAGCTCGTAGGCGCGACGTGGCCCCCAACCTCTCCGCGCCGTCGTTCAGTTCGTGCACAGCTGGTAACCCACCCCCCGCACCGTACGTATCAGGGACTGCCCAGGCTCGCCCAACTTCCGGCGCAAGTAGTAGATGTACGTGTCCACTACGCCGGACCCCTCGTCGCGGTGGTTCCACACCCGCTCCTGGATCTGGCCTCGCGAGAGCACCCGCCCGGGGTTCTCCATGAGGTACCGCAGCAGGGCGAACTCGGTGGTGGTGAGGTCCACGGGGCGGCCGCCGGCCCAGACCTGGTGGGCGTCGGCGTCGAGTTGGACGGCGCCGGCGCGGAGCCGGTTGCGGTCGGGGGTGGGGACGGTGACGCCGGCGCGGCGCAGCAGGGCGCGTACCCGGGCGGCCACCTCCTTCAGCTCGAACGGCTTCGTGACGAAGTCGTCCCCGCCCATGTCCAGCCCTCGCACCCGGTCGTCGACCCCGCCGAGCCCGGTCAGGAACAGCACCGGTACGGCGTTCCCCCGGTCCCGCAACGTCCGGCACACCTCGAAGCCGCCGAGGTCGGGGAGGTTCACGTCGAGGAGGATCAGATCGGGGTCGTGCCTGGTCACGGCCTGGAGCGCCTGGCGACCGGTGGCCGCGGCGATCACCTGGTAGCCGAGGAACTCCAACGCCATCGTGAGCATGGAACGGATCCCTTCCTCGTCGTCCACGACGAGAAGCCGCCCGGCCGGCGAGGCCGAAGCGGCCGACGCGGCTGACGGAACTGCAGAAGGGACCGACGGCACAGGGGTGGTCATGTCCTGTTCCTTTGCGACCGTGACCTCGAAATTGAGGTCTCAAGTTTCGGCAGATCCGTATCGTCACACGTACCCGCAGGTAAGGAGAGCGCTTTCGAAATCATTCGGAATGAGCCATTCCTTGTCGGGGAGGGGATACGGGCTCGCGTGACTGAGCCTGACAACACGTCTGTTGGTTCTCACCCCCTTTCATCAGGGAAACCAATCCCACGCGGCGCCTCCGGACAGCGCGGTGGCCCGCGACGTCGGACGTCGCGGGCCACCGGTGGTGAGGGTGCTGTTCCTCGGGGCTAGCTGGTGAAGATGAAGTACTTCCAGGCGCCGTGCGTCGTCGTGTTGACGTTGTCGCCCGACGTCGTGTCGATGTACGAGGAGCGGATCCGGAAGCGGATGCCGGTGCTCGGGGTGCCCTGGAGTTCGACGGCGCCCAGGCCGGAGGACTCCAGGGGCAGGTACTTCGTGCCCGTGGTGCGCCAGGCGCCGTCGTAGTACGCCTGGACCTGGACCCGGTAGTCACGGCCCGGGTAGTAGGTCATCCGGGTCGTGAACAGCGGGTCCACGGACTTGCGGAAGTAGTAGTACGTGTGGTTCCAGGCGTACTGGGTCTTGTAGTGGCGGCTCGGTGTCGTCGACACCCTCACCTTCGTGTAGACCTTGCTCGTCGCCGTCTTCGGCGCGTAGCGCGCGTCGCCCGCGAACTTCGCGGTGAGCTTGGTGTCGCGGGTCAGGTCGAGGGTGACGTACAGGTTGCCCGACGAGTTCACCGTCCCCGACTTCACCAGCTTGTTCGGCTTGTCGGAGCCGTAGGGGTCGGCCCAGATCTCGACCTTGCGGTTCTTGTACGTCGTACCGAGGTGCGCCGTGAACGTCACGTCCGCCCCGTACGAGTAGACGTTGCCGTTCTTGTTCAGCGTCAGCGTGGTCGTGGCGCGCGAGACCTGGACCGTGTCGGACGCGGAGGCCGCCTGGTGGGTGGCGTCGCCCGCGTAGGAGACGGTGTACTTCACCGAACCGCCCGCCGGCGGGGTGTCCTTGAAGGAGTACGAGCCGTCCGCCGCGACCGTGACCGGGGCGAGCGCCTTGCCCGCCGGGGACTCCAGGTCGGTGCGGGTGACCGTGAGGGTGGTGCCGGAGGCGAAGGCCGCGTCCGAGGTCAGCTTGCCGGTGACGGTCAGGGACTGGGCCCGGGTGGCCGTGGCGGGCGCGTTCACCGTCAGCGTCGTCGGGGACGGTGCCGGGGGCGGCGGCGGGGCCTCGGCACCCAGGTCGCGCAGCGCGTAGCCGCCGGTGCTGAGGGCGACGACCGCGAACAGGTGCGACTCGTCCGGCGTGAAGGCGAGGCCGCCCGGCGTGAGGACGCCGGCGTCGCCGGTGCCTTCGGCCGTGTTGGTGAAGTCGTAGACGTGGGTGGCCGTGGTGGTGCCCGGCTCGTAGGTCCACACGTCCGGCGAGTACGTGCCGTCGATGCCCGCGGCGACCGTGCCGTCGGGGGCGATGTCGACGGCGTTCGGGTACGAGTCGCTCGGGTACTGGCCCGCCGGGGTCAGGTCGGCGGTCTTGTACACCTGGTGGAAGTACGGCGCGCCGCTGGCCACCACGAGCTGGGAGCCGTCGGGGGTGAGGGCGAGGTCGCGCAGGTTGCTCGGCACGTAGTCGCTGGTGTTGGGGCCGCTCGCCGTGCGCGTCGCCGTACCGGAGGAGACGTCGTAGACGGCGACGCTGGCCGGGCTCATGCCCTCGATGCCCGCCGCCAGCGTGTTGGGGGCGCCCGGGGTGGAGGCCAGGGTCGGGGCCGCGTACCAGCCGCGATCCTGGCCCAGTGTGAGCACCGGGTCGGTGCCGGAGACGTCCAGCGAGCCGATGTTGCCCTGGGCGGCGGCGCCGTAGCCGAACCACAGCTTGCCGCCCGCCCACGCCGGGTACTGCGGGTCGGTGCCCTCACCGATCGGGTACCGCTTGGCCTCGGTGACCGTCGCCGTGTCGATGGCCACGATCGAGTCGTCGCCCGGCACCGCCGCGTACAGCGTGCCGGAATCGGGGGACAGCTCCAGGCCCTTGGCGCCGGGCAGCGAGGGCACGGTGCCGACGACCTGGCCGGCGTAGTCGGTGGCGACGACCTTGCCGCCGGTCGGGTCGGAGACGAAGACCCGCTGGTGAACGCCGTCGACGACGATGTCGCCGGACGACTGCACCGGCAGGGGCGTACTGGTGTCGGCCACGGCGGGCGTGGCCACGCCGACCGCGAGCGCGGCCGAGCTGAAGAGGACGGCCAGCGCGGTGGCGGCCGGAAGGGTGCGTACGTGTCTGCGCACGGTGTTTCGAACCCCCGGAAGGAAGCGAAGGAAAGGCGATACGCGCGCCGCTCGCATACGGGCCGTGGGGGGTCGAAGACATGCCTGACCGAGCACATGCCTGATGCATGGACCGTGTGGGGCGCGTGTGACGCGTGAGCGAAGACTAGATCACGCCACTGACAGGAGCTTCACAGGGGGTGTTCGGGAATTCAACGGGACGCGGCAGCCCGGTGAGCCCCCATGCTTCACCTGCGGCTCTGCCGCATCCGGCCGATGTCGGCCCGGCGTCGCTCGTTCATACAGCCGATGGCTCAGTTGGTGAAGATGAAGCAAGCGCGGGGAGAAGACCTCCAAGCGGTTGCAGCACACCTACGACCAGATCAAGCAGCTCCGAGCA
>NZ_VTHJ01000040.1 GCF_008386495.1 Streptomyces tailanensis
AGCCGACGATCACACGATCGAGTCAAACCGTCCTCGTTCACGCTCCTTGGTGAGCAGCTGGCAACCCCTTGACGTCGGCCGCGGTGGTGATCAGCTTCTCCAACTCGGCCTCGCCGAGCGCCTTCGCCGCCGCCGTCGTCTCCTTGGCGCCGGGGCTGCTCGCGCCGGAGTCCGAGCCCGACTCCGACGAACTGCTGCAGCCCGTGACCAGGGCGCCGCTTGGCGTGACCATTGTGACTGCCGGGACTCATCCGTCTTCTCGCGGCCGGTCACGAACCCGGGTCCACCAAGTCGCGACTCCCCGGCGACCATCGCTTTCCCGGCCCCCCTGGCCCTAACATGCCGTGTCAAGTGCATGATCGGCGGGAGCGGGAAGGGCCAGCGCGCGTGGGCATCGAACATTTCGACGTACGGGCGCACGCCAGACAACGCTGGGCGGCCCGGGCCGCACTGGCCTGCGCGGTGTTCGCCGTACTGCTGCCGCTCGGCTTCGCGCGCGAGGCGAGTCTCTTCCTCGTCGCGGGAGTCATCGTGGGCGTCGGCCTCACGGCGGCCTCCCTCTGGTGGGTGCTGACACGCCGGGGCGCCGCCCGGATCGCGGCGGGCGCGCTGGCCGTGGCCGCGCCGGTCGTCGTCATCTGGTGGTTCGCCGCCGTCAACCTGCTGTGGGTCGTGGTCGTGACCGCGGCGCTGTGGGGCGTCGCCGTCTGGTCGGGCAAGTTCGCCCTCAGCAGCACCAAGTCCCACCAGGTCCACGTACGGGAGCACCGCACGCCCCCGCCCACCCGGCCGTTCCTCATCATGAACCCGAAGTCCGGCGGCGGAAAGGTCGGTCGGTTCCGGCTGAAGGAGAAGGCCGAGCGGCTCGGCGCCACCGTCCATCTGCTCGACCCCTCCCACCCCGAGGACGTCGCCGTACTGGCCCGGGACGCCGTCCGCGCCGGCGCCGACCTGCTCGGAGTGGCGGGTGGCGACGGCACCCAGGCCCAGGTGGCCGCCGTCGCGGCGGCGTACGACGTCCCCCTCCTCGTCATCTCCGCCGGCACCCGCAACCACTTCGCCATGGACCTCGGGCTGGACCGCGACAACCCGGCCGCCTGCCTCGACGCCCTCACCGACAAGGGCGTCGAGCTCCACGTCGACCTCGGGTACGCGAGCGGTCATCCCTTCGTCAACAACGCCTCCTTCGGCGCGTACGCCGCCGTCGTACAGAGCCCGGCGTACCGCGACGACAAGGTCCGCACCACCCTGGAACTGCTGCCCGAACTGCTCACGCACCAGCGGGGTCCGAGGCTCACCGCCCGCATCGGGGACGCCGTCATCGACGCGCCCCAGGCCGTGCTCGTCAGCAACAACGTCTACCGCAGCGACGACCTGGTCGGCCTCGGCCGCCGCGAACGCCTGGACGCCGGAGTGCTCGGCGTCGTCGGCATCCGGGTCGACAGCGCCGCCGAGGCCGCCGGACTGGTCCTCGGCCCGAACGCCTCCGGGCTCAGCCTTCTGATCGCCGACGAGATCGTCGTCGAGGCCGACCGGCCGGAGATCGAGGTCGGCATCGACGGCGAGGCCCTCGTCCTGCCCACCCCCGTCCACTGCCGGGTATCGCAGAAGGCGCTGCGCGTACGGGTGCCACGCGACCGCCCCGGCGTCCCCGAGCCCAAACCGCCCCTCGACTGGCGCCGGTTGCGCAAGCTCGCCGCCGCGGTCGGCCGCACGGCCCTGCCCAAGCACCGCGAACGGTACGGGTGGCTGCAGGACCTGTGGAACCGGCGGCGCTAGAACGTGTCGAGGCACTGTCGCGTCCCGGCGATACGTCGACAACTTCCGCTCCCGCACGGTACTGATGTGGCATGAACGACGACGGTGAACATCCGTACGGTGGACTCCGGGACGGCGGAGCCCCACATGCCGGGCTCCCGCGCGACGGTCGGCTGATCGGCGGCCGTTACCGCCTCGCCGAACGCATCGGCTCCGGCGGTATGGGCACCGTATGGCGCGCCGTCGACGAACTCGTGGACCGGGAAGTCGCCGTCAAGCAGCCGAAGTTACCCGGTGACGCCGACGACCCGGACGGCCCCGAGGACGAGATGCGTCAGCGGGCCGCCAACAGGCTCTACCGCGAGGCCCGCGCCGCCGCCCGTGTCGATCACCCGTCGGCCGTCACCATCCACGATGTCGTGGTCGAGGACGGCTACCCGTGGATCGTCATGGAGCTCGTCCGCGGCGAGTCCCTCCACGAGGTGCTCAAGCGCGGTGCCCTTCCTCCCGCCGAGTCCGCCCGGATCGGCCTCGCCGTCGTCGGCGCCCTGCGCGCCGCGCACTCCGTCGGCATCGTGCACCGCGACGTCAAGCCCGCCAACGTCCTTCTCGGACCGCACGGCCAGGTCGTCCTCACCGACTTCGGCATCGCCCATGTCCAGGGCGAGGAATCGCTCACCGTGACGGGCGAGTTCGTCGGATCGTTGGAGTTCGTCGCCCCCGAGCGCATGTCCGGGCCCGGCGCCGCCGGTCCGCCCTCCGACCTGTGGTCGCTCGGCGTCCTCCTGTACGCCGCCGTCGAGGGCTGGTCCCCCTTTCGCCGTACGACACTGGAGTCCACCCTCGCCGCGATCCTCTCCACCGAGCCCCCGACGCCCGAGCGCGCGGGCCCCCTCGGCCCCCTCGTCGTACGCCTGTTGGCCAAGGACCCGGCGGAGCGCCCCGACGCCGAAGAGGCCGCCAGGGTTCTGGCGGACGTGGCGGAGGGGCGGGTCCCGGAGACTCAGAGCCCGTCCGATCTCCGGCAACTGGGCGAGGACGTAGGCACGTTACGCCTCGGAGGCGAGCCCTCCCGGGCGGCCTCGGGATCGGGGGAGCAGGGGCGAGAGGACACGGGCGACGGCCTCCGGGAGAACGATGGGGACGGTGAACCGGAGGACTCGCCTGAGACCGTCGTACGACCTGGGCCCGAGCGGAGGCCGGGTCGGCATGTCTCCCGTCGGCTGCTCGTCGCCGCAGCCGTCGCCGGATGCCTGCTGTCCGGCGGGGGAGCCTGGGCCGGGATGACGCTCGGCCGCGACGGTGCCGGGGAGACCCCTGAGCCCGAGCTCCAGACGATGGAGGCCTGGGCCGTGCCCAACACCGACCCCGCTCCCAGCCTGACGACCGCTGCCGACTGGGTCGCCCACGACGAGAAGGCCATGAACGCCGTCCTCTCCCTCCCGAGCCCCTACGAACGGCTCCGCGCGCAGGGCGGGAAGAACGACCAGCCCCGTACGGTCACCTATGAGGGCGAGGACGTCATCCAGGTGCGGCTCACCCAGTGGGACAAGGCGCCGGCGTCCCCCATGGCCCAGGCCAAGGACTCCACCGACATCCTGGAGGGCGACGGGAAGGCCAGTGCCCAGTACACGCGCACCAGCTTCCAGGACCAGGAGGCCGTACTCGCCGACACCACCCACTACCTGGACGGCATGCCCACCCGCGTCATGGAGCTGATCATCCGCACCGACGACAGCCGGATGTACGAGCTGCGCGTGGACATGCCGAAGGGGACGGCGGACGAGAAGAAGGGCACGGCGGTGTTCAAGGGCGCCCGGGAGCGACTGAAGATCCTCGGGATGTGACCAATCCCGCGATCACCGGCGCACAACGAGCTGATCAGTGCATTCGTGCCACTGATCACTGGCGTGGTGTGTGCGCCCGGTGAAAGCCTGTTACCGCCGGGTACCCAAAGTCGTCCGCTCCGGAATACCCTGCGCGTCATGACGGACTCGCAGGCCCCCGAAAAGACCGGCATGGCACGGACGACGACCGGTACGAACCCTCTCGCGCCCGCCCCCGCCGGCGCCCGTACCGCCGCCGACGTGGTCACCCCCGAACTGGTCGCCCAGCTCACCAAGGGCGTGGTCGGCTCCGGCCGGACCGCCAACCACACGCCGTTCACCGGCGAGAAGCTCGCCGACCTGCCCGAGTCCACTCCCGAGGACGTGGTGAAGGCCTACGAGCGGGCCCGCGCCGCCCAGGCCGTCTGGGCCCAGGTGCCCGTGCGCGAACGCGCCGCCGTACTCCTCCGCTTCCACGACCTGGTGCTCGAACGCCAGGCTGAGGTCCTCGACCTGATCCAGCTGGAGACCGGCAAGGCCCGTCTGCACGCCCACGAGGAGGTCCAGGCCGTCGCGGTCGCCGCCCGCCACTACGGCCGCAAGGCCCCCTTCTATCTGAAGCCGAAGCGGCACGCGGGCGCCATGCCGACCCTCACCAAGGTCACCGAACTCCGCCACCCGCGCGGTGTGATCGGCCAGATCGCCCCCTGGAACTACCCCCTCGAACTCTCCGTCGGCGACGCCATCCCCGCCTTCGTCGCGGGCAACGCGGTGGTGATGAAGCCCGACACGGAGACCTGCCTCACCGCGCTCTGGGCCCGTGACCTGCTCATCGAGGCCGGTCTGCCCGCCGAGGTCTTCCAGGTCGTCATCGGCGAGGGCCCCGTCGTCGGCCCCGAGGTCGTCAAGCACGCCGACTACGTCTCCTTCACCGGCTCCACCCGCACCGGCCGCGAGGTCGCCCAGGGTGCTGCCGCCCGCCTCGTCGGCGTCTCCCTCGAACTCGGCGGCAAGAACGCCATGCTGGTCCTTCAGGACGCCGACATAGAGAAGGCGGCCGCGGGAGCCGTCCGCGCCTGCTTCTCCTCCGCCGGCCAACTCTGCATCTCCATCGAGCGGTTGTACGTCCACGAGTCCATCGCCGACGCCTTCCTGGAGCGCTTCGCCGCCCGCACCAAGGCCATGCGCCTCGGCACGTCCCTCGCGTACGGCGCCGAGATGGGCTCCCTCGTCGGCGACCGCCAGCTGGAGACCGTCACGAGGCACGTCGACGAGGCCGTGGCGAAGGGCGCGAAGGTGGTGGCCGGCGGCGTGGCCCGCCCCGACATCGGCCCCTACTTCTACGAGCCCACGATCCTCGACGGCGTCTCGGAACCCATGTCCGTCTGCACGGAGGAGACCTTCGGCCCGGTCGTCTCCATCTACCGCTTCAAGGACGAGGACGCCGCCGTCGAGGAGGCCAACGCCACCGCGTACGGCCTCAACGCCTCCGTCTGGACCAAGGACGGCCGCCGGGGCCGCGCCGTCGCCGCCCGCCTCCGCGCCGGCACGGTCAACGTCAACGAGGGCTACGCCTCCGCCTACGGCAGCGTCCAGTCCCCCATGGGCGGCATGAAGGACTCCGGCCTGGGCCGCCGCCACGGCTCGGAGGGCATCCTCAAGTACACAGAGGCCCAGACGGTCGCCCAGCAGCGACTGCTGCCGATGGCCCCGTCGCTCGGGATGGACGACGAGAGGTACGCCCAGTTCATGAGCCGCAGCCTGAGGGCGATGAAGGCACTCCGGCTCAGGTAGGGCATTGTCCGCACGGACACTCAACGAGGAGCACACGTGCCCCAGGACGCTTACGACTACGACGTCATCGTCGTCGGCTCCGGCTTCGGCGGTAGCGTGACCGCCCTGCGCCTGACCGAGAAGGGCTACCGGGTCGGCGTCCTGGAAGCGGGCCGTCGCTTCACCCGGGAGTCCCTCCCCAAGAACTCCTGGGACCTGAAGAACTACCTCTGGGCCCCGGCCCTCGGTATGTACGGCATCCAGCGCATCCACCTGCTGGGCAACGTCATGGTGCTGGCCGGGGCCGGCGTAGGCGGCGGCTCCCTCAACTACGCCAACACCCTCTACGTACCGCCGAAACCGTTCTTCGAGGACCCGCAGTGGAAGGACATCACCGACTGGCAGGAGGAGCTGAAGCCGTACTACGACCAGGCCCGCCGCATGCTCGGTGTACGGCTCAACCCGACGATGACCCCGTCGGACGTGCACCTCAAGGCCGCCGCGGAGCGGATGGGCGTCGGTGACAGCTTCCACCTCGCCCCGGTCGGCGTCTTCTTCGGCGACGGCGAGGACGCGGACGGACAGGCGAAGGCCGCGCCCGGCGATCAGGTCGCGGACCCGTACTTCGGCGGTGCGGGCCCCGCCCGCAACGCCTGCACCGAGTGCGGCGAGTGCATGACCGGCTGCCGCCGCGGCGCGAAGAACACCCTCAACGAGAACTACCTCTACCTCGCCGAGAAGGCGGGCGCCGTCGTCCACCCGATGACGACGGTCGTCGCGCTCACCGAGGACTCGCAGGGCGGCTACGCCGTCACGATCCTCCCGACCGACGAGCGCCGTAAGGGTGAGTCCCGTGTGCTGAAGGCCCGCCGGGTCGTCCTCGCGGCCGGTACCTACGGCACCCAGACCCTGCTGCACCGTATGAAGGCGAACGGCCAACTGCCGTACATCTCGGACCGTCTGGGCATGCTGACCCGCACCAACTCCGAGGCCCTGGTCGGCGCCCAGACCGACAACCGCCGCTACCGCAAGGCCCACGGCGCGCCCGAGGTCGACTTCACCCGCGGCGTGGCGATCACCTCCTCCATCCACCCCGACGCCAACACCCACATCGAACCGGTCCGCTACGGCAAGGGCTCGAACGCGATGGGCGGCCTGTCGATCCTCCAGGTCCCGTACGCGGGCGGCACCGCGTCCGGCACGTCACGCGTCCTCGGCTGGCTGGCCCACGCCACCAAACACCCCTGGCTGGTGGCCCGTTCCCTCTCCAACCGCCGCTGGTCGGAGCGGACCATCATCGGCCTGGTGATGCAGTCCCTGGACAACTCCCTCACCACCCAGCTGAAGCAGAAGGGGCCGGGCAAGGGCCTGTTGACGGCACGGCAGGGTCACGGCGCCCCCAACCCCAAGCAGATCGAGGCCGCTTCGACGGCCGCGTCCACACTCGCCGCCGAGATCAACGGTTTCGCCGGCAGCAACGTCGGCGAACTCATGGGCACCCCGCTCACCGCGCACTTCCTCGGTGGCTGCCCCATCGGCGCCACCGCCGACGACGGCGTCATCGACCCGTACCACCGCCTCTACGGCCACCCCGGCATCTCCATCGTCGACGGCGCCGCGGTCTCCGCGAACCTGGGCGTGAACCCGTCCCTGACGATCACCGCCCAGGCCGAGCGCGCGATGTCGTACTGGCCCAACAAAGGTGAGCCCGATCATCGCCCGGCCCCCGGAACGGCGTACGAACGCCTCCGCCCGGTGGAGCCCGTGAACCCGGCGGTCCCGGCGGAGGCCTTCGGCGCGCTGCGGCTGCCGCTGATGCCGGTGCCCACGGTGCCGCCGAAGAAGTGAAGCCATAGGGGGTTATAGGAGGGAAGGACCCGCACCCCCCTCCGAGCGCGGGTTCTTCCCCCGTGTGCGATGTGTGACCGGCGAGTGGAGGCGAGGGTTGCCCTCGCAATCACACTTTTCTGATGTGTTCTGAGTCACACGTGAATACGTGAGGCGCATGATGTCGCGTCCATGATGAGATGACCCCTGGCTAGGACATGACTGTCTGTGGCCTACGAACCCCTTGTGGAACGCACAGGGGTTACTTGTGATGCGTGATGCGAAGTTTGTGAGGGTGGGGAACGTGAAGTCGAAGATGTCGCGAGCAGCGGTTGCCGTTTCGATGGCGGCCACGCTGGGGCTCACCGCGGCGTGCGGTGGGGGCGGCGACGAGGCCGAGGACACGGAGAAGAAGCCGTCGGCGTCCGCCTCGGCCTCCGAGAAGGCGAAGGACACGGCCGGGCAGGCCGCGCTGACCGAGGCCCAGCTGAAGAAGGCCGCCCTCGTGGACGGCGAGGTCAAGGGCTACAAGATCGCCGACATGCCCGCGGACGAGATGCCCGCCGATACCGTGCCCGCGGAGCCGGCCGCCTGCCAGGCCATCGCGAACATGTTCTTCTTCACGTCGGACCCGAAGGCGAAGGCCCGCGTCGGCCGCACCGTCACCCCGAAGGACGAGCTCTCCGGCAGCGTCATCTCCCTCGCCCTCGCCGCGCACGAGCAGAGCGACGCCGAGAAGGTGATGGGCGACCTGCGCACGGCGACCGAGAACTGCACCAAGTACGAGCAGGTCGGCAACAAGTACTCCGACATCGAGGCCCTCACCGCCCCCGAGCAGGGCGACGAGGCCGTCTCGTACAAGATGAAGGGCGACATCGAGGGCACCAAGATCCCGATGTCCTTCACGGTGGTCCGCAGCGGCTCGACGCTCATCGGCTTCTACTCGATGAACATGCTCGACGCGGACAAGGCGCAGGTCCCGGCGGAGGTGCTGGAGGCGCAGGTCGCGAAGCTGGAGAAGGCGGCCGGCTGAGCCACCGGCCACCGGTAACCGGCTGAGGCCACTTCCGACTTGGCGTGACGAAGGGCCCCGCGGGACGGAAGTCGCGGGGCCCTCCTGCGTCAGCACCGACGTCAGGGCGGCGCCGGTGCCTCGAAGCGGCGCCGGGGGGTTGCGCCGCTGGCTCGGGGGTGGATCTGGGTTGGCCGGCCCCGGGCGTCCCCGGAGCCGACCGTTCTCTTGAGTGACCGGGCTGCTGTCCCCTGCCGTCCGGTCACATCCCTGGAGCGAGGTCCCACGGCGCACGGCACGATCCGTACGCCTCATCGCTCCAGCGGAGCCACGCGTGGTTCTTCGGGCCCGGACCTGGCTGGCACGGACACCGCTATCAACGAAGCGTGTCGTACGGCGGTCACGCGCCGTATGGGTGAGGTGGCAGGCGTACGTACGTGCGCTGGTCAGATGCGCCCCCGGCACAGTTCCAGCAGGGTCATGGCCAGCGCGGTGCCGGGCTTGCCCAGGGCGTCCCTGTAGTGGGCGAGGACCTCCATCTCGCGGGAGAGGTTCACCCGGCGGCCGCCCGACTCGATCCGTGCCTCCTGGATCACGGCCGACACCGCCATCCGCTCCTGCATCAGCCCGATGATGCGGTCGTCGATCGCGTCGATCCGTTCACGGGCACCGCTGATCACATCGGCGGCCTCCGCGGTGTGCGCGCCGGTCCTGTCGCTGGCGGTGACGGTCATGTCGGGGCTCCTCATCGGTTCGGACGGCGCCCCGGCTCGACAAGTCCGAAAACGCCAGGCGCCCCGGACCTTGTCGGCCCGGGGCGCCTGGGAAGTCGCTTGTCAGTAGCTCAAGCAGCACGACCATGGCAGCCGGTGGGCCGGTTGCCATAGGTAAAGAGGAAGGTCGAGTGCGTGAGCATGGGGGTCAGTATGCCATGGCTGGGCATGAGGGCGGAGCCCTCAGTGGGCCAGCACCACAAGAGGGCACCCCGGTAGAATCGGCCACACAAGACCCCCCGCCCGACCGCCGGAAGGCACCCCGTGTCATCAGCGACTCCCGCTGCCGCCGTCCCCGACACCGTCCTGGTCGTCGACTTCGGCGCGCAGTACGCCCAGCTCATCGCCCGTCGCGTCCGCGAGGCCCGGGTCTACAGCGAGATCGTGCCGAGCACCATGCCGGTCGCGGAGATGCTCGCCAAGAACCCGGCGGCGATCATCCTCTCCGGCGGCCCCTCCTCGGTCTACGCCGAGGGCGCCCCCCGCCTCGACCGCGCACTCTTCGAGTCCGGCGTCCCGATCTTCGGCATGTGCTACGGCTTCCAGCTGATGGCCACCACCCTCGGCGGCACCGTCGACAACACCGGCGCACGCGAGTACGGCCGTACGCCCCTCCACGTCAGCAAGTCCGGCTCCACCCTCTTCGAGGGCACCCCGGACGAGCAGTCGGTGTGGATGTCCCACGGCGACGCCTGCTCCGCCGCCCCCGAGGGCTTCACCGTCACGGCCTCCACCGACGTCGTACCGGTCGCCGCCTTCGAGAACGACGAGAAGAAGCTGTACGGCGTCCAGTACCACCCGGAGGTCATGCACTCCACGCACGGCCAGCAGGTCCTGGAGCACTTCCTCTACCGGGGCGCGGGCATCACCCCGAACTGGACCACCGGCAATGTGATCGAGGAGCAGGTCGCGGCCATCCGCGAGCTGGTCGGCGACAGGCGCGCGATCTGCGGCCTCTCCGGCGGCGTGGACTCCGCGGTCGCCGCGGCCCTCGTCCAGAAGGCCATCGGCTCCCAGCTGACCTGCGTGTACGTCGACCACGGCCTGATGCGCAAGAACGAGACCGAGCAGGTCGAGAAGGACTTCGTCGCGGCCACCGGCGTACAGCTGAAGGTCGTCGACGCGGAGGAGCGGTTCCTCAAGGCGCTCGCCGGGGTGTCCGACCCCGAGGAGAAGCGGAAGATCATCGGCCGCGAGTTCATCCGGGTCTTCGAGCAGGCGCAGGCGGAGATCATCGCGGACGAGGGCCCGGCGGTGGAGTTCCTCGTCCAGGGCACCCTCTACCCGGACGTGGTCGAGTCCGGCGGCGGCACCGGTACGGCCAACATCAAGTCCCACCACAATGTGGGCGGCCTCCCCGAGGACCTGGAGTTCAAGCTCATCGAGCCGCTCCGCAAACTCTTCAAGGACGAGGTGCGGATGGTCGGCCAGGAGCTCGGGCTCCCGGACGAGATCGTCCAGCGCCAGCCCTTCCCGGGCCCCGGTCTCGGCATCCGTATCGTCGGCGAGGTCACCAAGGACCGCCTCGACCTGCTCCGTGAGGCCGACGCCATCGCCCGCGAGGAGCTGACGGCGGCCGGCCTCGACCGTGACATCTGGCAGTGCCCGGTCGTCCTGCTCGCGGACGTCCGCAGCGTCGGCGTCCAGGGCGACGGCCGCACCTACGGCCACCCGATCGTGCTCCGCCCCGTCTCCTCCGAGGACGCCATGACCGCCGACTGGTCGCGGCTGCCGTACGACGTCCTGGCGAAGATCTCGACCCGGATCACCAACGAGGTCGCCGACGTCAACCGGGTCGTCCTCGACGTGACGTCGAAGCCGCCGGGCACCATCGAGTGGGAGTGAGCCGTTTTTGAACGGGCTCAGGTCCGTTTGAGAGTGCGCACCGGCTCTCCGGGCTTCCAGACCTGGACGACCAGATACTTGTCGTCCTCGACGTAGGTCCGTACGACCTCCGTCAGCTCGGTGCGGAAGAGGTGGAACGGCTCCGGCGGTTCCACCTCTTCGCCGTACGCGGCCTTGACCGCGGGATCGTCGACCTCGATCGCCCGCCCGCTGATCCGCACGTCACCCCCGCCCATCTCCGTACCGGGGCCCGGATTGGCCTGCAACGCGAACCGCGGGTCGCGGCGCAGGTCGAGCGCCTTGAGCGAGTCCGGCATCATCCCCAGCCAGAGCTCGCCGTTGTGGAACTTGACCTCCAGCCCGGTCGTACGCGGGGAGCCGTCCATGCGGAGCGTGGCGAGGATGTGATGCGTGAACGCGCCGAAGCGGGCCTCGACGGTGGCGGCGAGACCGGGTTCGGCGGCGACGAAGGCCGCCCAGTTGTTCGGTGTCGGTGGCATACGCCGAGTCTCGCGCGGATACCCGACAACCTCTGTCCGGCTACTCCGAGCGACTGACGGAACGCCCCGAGCGTGACCTGAGCGCCGTACCGCTGGCGCGTTTCTGTGACTTGCGTAACGGTTGCGTACCCTCTTCACGGGACGGACCTGTTCTGCGTGGGCGACCGACGGTAACTTCCGCTTCGTAAAGGAAGTCAGTCTGGAGGACACATGCACGGGCCCACACCGCCCCTGCCGCTACCCACCGACCAGCTGCGGTTCGCCATGCCGCCGATGCACGAGTCGGCGGCCGCCGAGCGGCGACACCGCAAAGAACGGCTGGCCGGGGCATTGAGGATCTTCGGGCGACTGGGATTCGAGGACGGGGTCTCGGGACACATCACTGCGCGCGACCCCGAGTTCAGCGACTGCTTCTGGGTCAACCCGTTCGGGATGCCGTTCAAGCACGTCACGGTGAGTGACCTCGTCCTCGCCAACCAGGACGGGCAGGTGATCGAGGGCAACTACCACGTGAACCAGGCGGCCTTCACCGTGCACGCCCAGGTGCACGCCGCCCGCCCCGACGTCGTCGCCGTCGCGCACTGCCACTCCGTGCACGGCCGCGCCCTCGCCGCCCTCGGCGACCTGATCGAGCCGATCACCCAGGAGTCCTGCGCCTTCTACGAGGACCACGCGCTCTACGACCACTACACGGGTGTCGCCGTGGACGCGGACGAGGGGCGCCGGATCGCCGCGGTGCTGGGCAGCCGTAAGGCTCTTGTGCTGCGCAACCATGGGCTGCTGACGGTCGGCGACTCGGTCGACGCGGCGGCGTGGTGGTTCCTGTCGATGGAACGCTCCGCCCAGGTCCAGCTGACCGCGAAGGCGGCGGGGCGGCCGCTCCTCATCGAACACCGGTTGGCCGCGGCGACGCGGGAGCAGGCGGGCGGTGACCTGGTGGCGTGGATCAACTATCAGCCGCTGTGGCAGGACATCAGCCGGAGCGAGCCGGATCTGTTGAGCTGAAGGAAGTCCCGCGAGATTCCAGAAGCTCCGCGAGGGTTCAGAAGTCTCGTAGAACCGCTGCCTTGGTCACCGCGAACTCCTCGTCCGTCAGTACTCCGTCGCGGTGCAGTTCGCCCAGCTCGCGCAGGCGGCTGAGGAGGATGTCGTGGTGGTCGGCGGGCTGGGGCGGGGTGGCGGTCTCGGTGGACCGGGGATGGGCCGCGTGGTCGGACGTATGCGTGGACGGATGGGGGAGCCGGGCCGTGACCGCCGTGGCGACCAGGGCCGTGAGCAGGTCGCGGCGGCTGCTGCCCCACAGGTCCAGGGCGAACGGGTCCTTCTCGGGCGGGAGTTTGGAGAACACCGTCTCGCGCGTCACGAACCGCAGGAACCCATCCTCGTAACCGGAGTTGGGCAGCCATTCCACCTGGACGAGATCGCCGATGTCGATGATCCGCGGGCCGGTCGCGCGCTTGACCCGGTCGGAGGTGTCGTTCCAGTCGATCCTGACCTGCGTACCGTCGAAGGAGACCGTGCCGTCGCTGGACCGGACGGACACCGGCACGGGTGGCCCGGGCAGGAGGTAGGTGGTGGCGGGCTCCTTCGGGGTCTGTTCGAGGAGCATGGCCTGCCGTATCTCCTCGGCCACGTATTCGGCGGCCCCCGAGCGGTCGAGGTCGACCGTCAGCCGGTACGGGTCGGCCGCGTCCGGCAGCCGCCCGCCGGTGGCCCGGAGCAGTGGATCGCTGCCCTCGCGGAGCCGTAAGCGGAGCCGTCCGCGCTTGCGTTCGGGCTCGTACACGACCCCGGACACCGCTTCGAGCGGAACCGCGATCTCCCCGTACGTCTGCCGGAACAGCGCCACGGAACGGTGCAGGCCAGGTGTGATCCGGACCGTGCTGCCGTCGAAGGCCCAGGTCCCGTCCCGCTGGATGATCTCGGCCATAGGGAGATTCTCGCAGCCGGGTCAACACGAGGACCCTTACTTCACCCCGCGCTCTCCTTGCCCTCGGTGCCCCTGCCGGGCGCGGGCCGTGTTCCGTACGGCACAATTCGCTGTCATCGCGGGGCAGTTGTGCGGCCGCACGGCTGTGGTAGTGATCGGACGTATGTACGACGCCCGGCGATGGCGGCGACAGTCGGCGATGACGTCGACGGCGGTGATGACGTGACGGCGATTGCCGAGGAAGCGGACGCAGAGGCGGCCGCGGCCGCGGCGCGGGAAGGCGGGCTCGGGCGTGGCGGTGCAGGAGGCGAGAGGGGGCATGGGCGCGAGCGCCCATCACGGCGGGTGCATGTGCGGGGACTGCCCGCACGGGGCGCGCACGGGACATCGGCGCGCGGTCGCCGAGTTCCTGCTGAAGCGGGAGGAGTACGCGTCCGGGCAGGGGCTGCCCGCGGCCGTCGCGCACTCGGCGTCCGCCTCCCGGCAGTGGGTCTCCGATGAACTCACCCAGTCCGCCGCCCTCGTCGCCGAACGCGGCCGGGTCGAGGGCGAGACCTGGCTCGGCCGACTGTGGCTGCGCACGGCCGTCGTCGTCTGGGCCGCCGTCGTGACTCTGCTCCTCGTCCAGTCCCTCACCGCGATCGGCGCGGGCTGGACGACCGCCCGCACGGCCGGCCTCATCGCCGCCCTGCTGGTGGCCGCGGCGCTGACCGGCGCCGGCTATCTGCACCGGGCGCGCGGCGGCGCCCTCGCCCCCGTCATCGGTGAGGACAACCGTCTCTCCACCTCCCGTGCGGTCGCCGCCGGTTGGGTGCTGTTCGTCGTCTTCGCGATCCTCGTCCTGGTCGGCCGCCTGGCCGCTGCCTCCGACCACGGTGAACGAGATGCGTTGATCTCCGGCCTCGACCTCGCCCGAGGTGCGGGCATCGTGACCGTCCTCGCCGTGGTCTGCGGCATCGCGGTACTGGTCCGCCGCGTCGTCGGCCTCCGCGTCCTCGCCCAACGCCTCCAAAAGGTCCGTGCCCACCGCCCTCGCGCCGCCGACCTCCTCACCGACGACTCGGGCCGAGGCAGCTTCACCGACATCCAGTACGTCGTCATCGGCGCCGCCGCCCTTGCCTTCGCGGCGGTACGCCTGGCCCGCCGCCCCGACCAACTCCCCGACCTCCCCTGGGGCCTGGCCCTCCTCGTCCTCGTCTCGGCCGCCACTTACGTCGCCGGCAAGTACGCCGAGGGCGGCCGCCCCGTCATCCTCTCCGTCGTCCGCGCCCGCGAGGCCGGCGACCTCGACGCCCCCATCCGCAACGGCGACGACATCGAGATCCGCGGCGCCGGCTTCGTCCCCCCGGGCGCTCAGACCGCCGACCGCCTCTCCCGCATGGTCGTCCGCATCGGCCCCGTCCACGTCCACGTCCCCCTGGTCCCCGTGCCCGGCGGCTTCAACAACCCCACCGACACCGTCCTCACCGTCCCCGTCCCCGCCGACGTCGAACCCGGCCAAACCGAGGTTCAGGTCATCACCGCAGCCGGCGTAGAAACCAACCGCTACGCGATCGAGGTCTCGGCGGACTGAGGGCCACTGAGGGCCACTGAGGGCTACTGGGGGCCTGGGGGTGTGCCGCAGGGCATGCAGACGTTGCGGGGGTCCAGGGGGCGCAGCGCCCCTGGCGGGGTCCGGGGCCGAGCCCCGTGTCGGTGCGGGGTCGAAGGGGCGGCAGCCCCTGGGATGGGGCGGGTAAGGGCGGCGGGGGCGAGAAAGAGATGGGCCCGGGACGAGCCACCCCAACCCGGAAAAAGTCGGTCGCACCATTGAGCGCCCCCACCCCTCCGAACGTATCGTCTGTTGAGGGGTCAACGGCACGGCGGACAAGAGGCGGCGCAGACTGATGACTCACGACATTCGCACGGACTCCTACCCTCACTATCTCGACGGCGGCCGCGACTGGCGGGACACAGCCACCCGCTACGCCCTGCTGCCCCTACGCGTCTTCCTCGGCATCACCTTCATCTATGCCGGCCTGGACAAACTCACCGACAGCGCGTTCATGGCCGAATCCGGCTCCGGCTCGATCGGCGACATGATGAGCGCCGCGCGCGATGCCTCCGCCATCCCGGCCATGGTCGACATGGCCCTCGAGAACCCGGTCGGCTTCGGCTACGCCATCGCCATCGGCGAACTCGCCGTCGGCATCGGTACCCTCCTCGGTCTCCTCACCCGCCTCGCCGCCGTCGGCGGTGCCCTCATCTCCCTCAGCTTCTGGCTGACGGTCAGCTGGTCCGCGAGCCCGTACTACTTCGGCAACGACCTCCCCTACCTCATGGCCTGGCTCCCTCTGATCCTCGCCGGAGCCCCGGTGCTCTCCGTGGACGCCGCCATCCGCTCCCGACGCGGCAACAGGCACCGAGCGGCCGGCTACCGCTGAGACCCACCGCCCTACGGCCCGTGCCTCGCCGTGGCCGACCGACCTGGCCCGACCGCCCCCGGCCGAGCCCGTCCTGCCCAGGGCCCGGTCCGACCCGGCTCGTGCGGTTGGGGCTCTGGTCGTGGGGAGGGCCCTGTACCTGATCGTCGCCAGGACCACAGCGGGCCTCAGTGGTCCACGGTTCCGTCATGCCACGCATCGACCCGTTGCGTTCTGCCAGGTCAGCCCCGCCCGCCCGAGCCCGGCGCCTGGGCATCCCCAGGTATTCGTCCCGCCTGTTCTGCCGAGTCCATACGCCCTGTCGGTCCTAGTGGGCCTGCTTGTCCTGGCGGCCCTGCAGGTCCATCGGTCCCGCCGGGCCCATAGGTCCGGCCGGTCCCACCCGGCCGCCCCGGCGCCCGGTGGCCCCGTATCGCGTGGTTCAGGAAAGCCATGGCGCCCGCGAGGCACAACCCGGCGACGACGAGCGGTATCACGGCGAACCACGGTGTCTCCCAGGCATCGCCCGCGTCGCCGAGATAGACGACACCGGCGAGGGTGAGGAAGCAGCCGGCGACGAGCTTGCCCGGCTTGAGCTCATGCCGCAGCACGGGCCACCTCCGCCTGCCCCAGACCGACCTCGAGGTCGATGGTGATCGTGCCGCCGTTGTCCGAGCCCTTCGCCGGGGACAGCGTCAGCTGATCGCTCTTGTCCGGTGCCACGTCCACGTCCTCCTTGTCGTCACCCGGCAACTGAATGTCACCGAGGCCCACTTCGATGTCGAGCCGCACGGTGACGTCCGGCGGAACCACCACCTTCACCTTGCCCGCGCCCACCTCCACGCTCGTGGCCAGCGTCTGCCCCTTCGGCACGTTCACCTTCGTCAGGTCCAGGGTGCCCACGCCCGTGCCCAGCTCGTACTGGTCGGCCACACTCGCCGTGTTCCGCGGTGTCCACGCCGTACGGACCCAGTCCGTGGTGATGTTCGTCGGGAGCGCCGCCGTGCACGCCAGGAGTCCCGCCGTGACCACGGCCAGGAAGATCGACCCTGCTCCCGTACGGCCCAGGAACGCGCTCGCCGCTATGCCCAGGCCGAACACGACGAGCGCGCAGGCCAGACCGGTCTGCAGGCTGGCGGTCGGCGCGCGGTCCTCCCATGTCGCGCCCGTGCCGAGGCCGCCGGCCAGCAGCGCGAGCAGGAAGACCCAGCCGCCTATCCAGCGCGGCGCGCGCGGCTTCGGCCCGCGTGCGGTGCGTATGTCCTGGTGGGTGGGGATGCCCCGGGCGATGTTGACCGCCGCGGCGATGTCCCGGTCGCGTGCCTCCCACGGCCCCCACAGATAGCCCGTGCCGCCCACATGCGTGCCGTCCTTGACTATCGGGTCGCGCCACCAGGAGGGGTAGGAGGCGGCCACGGGTGGCGCCTGGGCCTCCGGCGGGGCGTCGGCGACGGCCTGTGCGGCGAGGGGGTCCGGGTCGGGGGCGCCGCGCTGCTGCGACCAGTACCCCGCGCCGGCCAGGAGAAGGGAGACGACCACGGAGAAGGTCAGGGCTGTGTTGTTGCCCAGCATGGTGAGGAACACGCCGCAGCCGACCAGTGCGAAGAGCACGGCCGTCAGGGCATGGCCGTCGACCCGGGCTGTCAGCAGCTTGCGTACCTCGTTCTCCTCCTCGTCGTCGTACGGCACGAGCAGCCAGGCGAAGCCGTAGAAAATGAGGCCCAGGCCACCGGTCGCGGAGAGGACCACGAGCACGATCCGGAAGATCACCGGATCCATGTCGCACTGCCGCCCGAGTCCGGCACAGACCCCGCCCAGCATCTTGTACCGCCGGTCACGGCGGAACTTGTGCGGAGTGGGAGTGTCGGCCGGATCACCGGGAGCGGCATGAGGCGAGGCGTCGGCGGCGGCGGGTTGGTTCGTCGTATCGCCTGTGTCGCGGGCGTTGCCTCGGCCCGTCGCGTCGGCGGAATCGTACGAGTCGGCCCGCTCAGGCCCGCCGGCCGAACCGCCGGTGCCCCTCTTATCACCGCCCGTGCCCGTGCCCGTGCCCGTGCCCGTGCCCGTGCTCGCGTGTGCGTGTGCGCCCGCGCCTTCGTGCGCGCGCGGCCTCTTCGCCGTGCCCGGTGGGGGCACGGCGTCCTGCGGCTTGTCGGTCGGCCGCCGGTCGGGACCCGAGCTGGGGCCCGGCTCCGATGCCGCGTGCTGGTGATCCGTCATGCGTCCATCGTGACCGCCGAGCCGTTCCGATGGCAGTCGGGATGACCCTGGTCGAACCCTGATATCGGCACGGGGATGCGTTCGATCATGGCCCGGCCGAAGATCAGGGGCGTCTCGGGGGTCGACCCTGATGCCTCGATCCGCCGTGCGTGTGAACATCGATGGCATGCCGGAAGCCGCAGCACTGCCAGTCGACACTCCGCGGCCCCCGCGCAAGCTCTACCGCAGCAGCGACGGTCGCTGGCTCGGAGGCGTGGCGCGAGGGCTCGCCGGACATCTCGGCCTGCCCGTGACCTGGGTGCGGCTCGTCTTCGCCGGCCTGTTCATGGCGGACGGCCTGGGCGCGCTGGTGTACGCGGCGTTCTGGTTCTTCGTGCCGCTCGGCGTGGGCGGGGTCGACAGCCAGCGGCCCCCGGCCATCGCCGCCGAGACTTTGCCCGACGGCCGCCGCAGACTGGTGGCCCGCAAGCCGGACCGGGGCCAGATCGTCGCCCTTCTCCTCATGGTCGTCGTGGCCATGGTCTTCGTCGGCAATGTGAACCTCGGCGACGGCGCCAGAGCGTATCTCTGGCCCACGGTGCTCGTCGCGGCCGGCGTGGCCCTGGTCTGGCGACAGGCGGACAACGCCCGGCGAGCCCGCTGGGCCGAGGTCGGCCGCCGTCGGCGCACGATCACTCTGCTCCGCTCGGTGGGCGGAGTCCTGCTGGTCACCGCGGGTGCCTCCGGGATCTTCGTACTGCAGGGCTCCGCCGCCCACCTCGGCTCGGTGCTGCAGGCGGCACTCGCGGTCCTCGTCGGTATAACGCTGCTGGCGGGCCCGTACCTCGTCCGTATGACCCAGGACCTGTCCGAGGAGCGACTGATGCGCATCCGGGCCCAGGAGCGCGCGGAGGTCGCGGCCCACGTTCACGACTCGGTGCTGCACACACTGACGTTGATACAGCGCAACGCCGACAACCCGAACGAGGTCCGCCGCCTCGCCCGCGCCCAGGAGCGCGACCTGCGCACCTGGCTGTACAAACCCGAGGGCACCGGCAAGGACGAGGAGGACGAGCCCGACACCCTCGCCGAGGCCGTGCGGCGCAACGCGGCGGAGGTCGAGGACAAGCACGGCGTCCCGATAGAGGTGGTCGTGGTCGGCGACTGCCCTCTCGACGAGGGACTGACCGCGCAGATGCAGGCCGCGCGCGAGGCGATGGTGAACGCCGCCAAGTACGGTGGCGAGGGCGGCGCCGTACAGGTCTTCGCCGAAGTCGAGGGCAGGACGGTCTTCGTGTCCGTCCGTGACCGAGGCCCCGGCTTCGACCTCGATTCGATACCCGCCGACCGCATGGGCGTCAGAGAATCGATCATCGGCCGCATGGAGCGCAACGGCGGTACGGCACGGCTCCGCGCCGTACCGGACGGCGGCACGGAGGTCGAGTTGGAGATGGAGAGGGCGGAGACGACGTCATGAGCGACGCGAACCGGGCGAACGACCTTGCTGCACAGGGCGGTTCGGGCACGGAACCGACCGAGGGTCAGGGAGGCCCGGCCGCTCCGGGACCCGGGCAGGGACCTCGGCCGGCAGCCGCGCCGGGGACCGGATCCGCCGATGGCGAGCCCAACACGGCCGCTGCGTCCGGTGAGTCGGCGGGGACTGCGGGCTCCGGGCCCGGCCGGCATGTTCGGGTCGTGCTGGTTGACGATCACCGTATGTTCCGTACGGGAGTGCAGGCCGAGATCGGGCAGACGGACCGTACGGGCGTGGAGGTCGTCGGGGAGGCACCCGATGTCGACCAGGCGGTTTCGGTGATCACTAGCACACGGCCCGAGGTGGTGCTCCTCGATGTCCATCTGCCCGGTGGCGGTGGTGTCGAAGTGCTGCGCCGCTGCTCGGCGTTGATGACGGACACCGAGCAGCCCGTTCGGTTCCTCGCACTGTCCGTGTCGGACGCGGCGGAGGACGTCATCGGAGTGATCCGGGGCGGTGCGCGGGGGTATGTCACCAAGACGATCACCGGGTCCGACTTGGTGGACTCCATCTTCCGGGTCCAGGACGGCGACGCGGTCTTCTCCCCGCGACTGGCCGGCTTCGTCCTCGATGCCTTCGCCTCGACCGACGCCCCGCCCGTGGACGAAGACCTCGACCGTCTCACCCAGCGCGAGCGTGAGGTACTGCGTCTCATCGCCCGTGGCTATGCGTACAAGGAGATCGCCAAGCAGCTCTTCATCTCCGTGAAGACGGTGGAGTCCCATGTCTCCGCCGTACTGCGGAAGTTGCAGTTGTCCAACCGGCATGAGTTGACGAGGTGGGCGACGGCACGACGGCTGGTGTGAGCGTCATACGGGGGTGAGCTGGGGGCGACAGCCTCGCCCCTGGTGTGATGGCGCCCGGCTGGCACCTGGGGTGGCCCCGGGCGGCGCTCAGTTCGCAGCCGTTCGCTGCTCCGCCAAGCCGTTGAGGAGGGCCCGGAGGCCGAGTTCGAAGGTCTGGTCGGGGGTGGCGTTGTACTCGGTGGCGGCGGGGGAGTCCAGGCGGGTGCGGAGACGGGGGAAGGCCATGGCGACCTCGGCTGCCTTGGCCATGGTGTCCCGCATCAGCTCTTCGGGGTCGCCGCCGTCGCGGTTCAGACGGCGGGTGAGCGAGGCCGTGGCGGAGGCGCCCAGCGCGCTGCCGAGTACGAAGGTGAGGACGGCGGCGGCAGCGCGGTCCGCCTCGGGGCCGGTGAAGCCGCCCGCTTCGTAGACGGCGAGGCTGTGGTCGTCGTAGCGGGACTTGCCGGGGCCGTAGAAGAGGTAGGAGCCGAAGGCCTGGACGAGCCACGGGTGGCGGGTGAGCATCGTGTACAGGTCGGTGGCCAGGGAGGTGGCCGCGGTGTGCCAGTCGACCGTGGTGAGGTCGGGCAGGGGGATCTCGTCCCACACCGCGTCGCCGACGAGCAGGACCAGGTCGTCCTTGTTCTTGACGTGCCAGTAGACGGCTGTGGCGGCGGTGCCGAGCCGCTTGCCCAGGCTGCGCATGTTCAGACCCTCCAGACCCTCCTCGTCGAGCAGTTCGATGGCGGTCCGGATGATCTGTTCCCGGGTCAGCGTGTCGCGTGGCATGGCGTCACGATAGGGCACATGAAGGGGACTTGTACAAAGTGCAGGTGCCTGCCTGTACTTAGTTCAAGTCACCCCCCTCCCTGTACTTGCACTTAGTTCAGGTACTGCCCTACCTTCGAATTGCACTTAGTTCAAGGAGTGCTTCGGGCCCCACTTGAACTAAGTGCAACACCGGACGCCAGCCAGACAAGCCAAGGGAGTCGACCATGAACGTCTTCATCGCCGTACTGCAACTGCTCGTCGCCGCGGCCTTCGTGAGCATCCCGGTGGTGCGTCACCGCTATGGAGCCGCCGCGATGGCGGGCGCCGAGGCGGAACTGGAACGGCAGGGGGTGCGAAGGACGGCGCTGGCCGAGAACGGGATGAGGTTCGATGCCGGGGGCCATGAGACGGCGGCTCCCGTCTCGGTCGCCGTGATCATGACGACCCTGGCCGGGCTCAACCTTGCGGACAGCTCCTGGGCGGGGACCCTGACCTGGATCTTCCAGTCGCTCGTCCTGCTCGGCAACTGCGTGATCCTCTACAGCCAGTTGACCGCGGAGCAGTCGGTGCGGTCCGCCTTCGCACGCAAGGGCGACCCGATGCTGGCGCGTGTCGACGTCAAGGCGCTGCTCAAGGCGGCCGGGGTCGGCTTCCCCGCCTGGGTCTGGACTCTGCAGAACGTGCGCCACGCGGTGGTGTTCGGAGCCTCCGCCCTCGCGCTGCTGACGCTCGTCGTCGCATGACGGCACCCCCTACCGGTTCCCCCTCACCCTGACCGGTCCCTGCCACCCCTCAATCCGACCACTCCCCGACACCCGCCGGAGGTTCATCATGCCGATCGCCGTTCTCATCGCCGCCACGCTGCAACTCCTGCTCGCGGTGACGTTTCTCGTCATCCCCGTCGCCGTATGGAAGACCGGAGGTGCGGCTCAGCGGGCGGCCGAAGCGGAGGTCGTACGGCAGGGGCGGCCGCCCGAGGTTCTCGCTCGGCACGGGATCAGGTTCAAGGAGGAGGTGTGGGAGTATGCGCTGGCGCTCGGCATCGCCGCGACGCTGACGGTGCTGGGGTCGCTCAACCTCGCGGGGATCGGGGCCGGCCGGGTGCTGTCGTGGGTCCTCGAACCGGTCGTGCTGGTCGGGGTGGGGCTCGTGACCGCCGGACAGGTGTTCGCGGCGCGATACACCGAGGCCGCGTTCAGGAAGTCCGACGACGCTGCCGTACGGGACCTGGACGGACGGGCCGTGATCGACGCGGCGAGCGCCGGATTCCCGTCCTGGCTGCGGCCGTTGGTGCAGGTGCGCTGTGCGCTGGCGACGCTGGGCTCGCTCCTCGTCATCGTTCTGCTGTCGACACCGGCGGCCGGGACGCACTTCGGCTAGGCCCGGTCAGGAACTCGGGTTCAGGCCACCCGCGTGGCCCCCGCGAAGGGCATCTCGTCCAGGGGGGCCACGCGGACCGGAGCGGAGGGGTTCGGGGCGTGGATCATCTTGCCGTTGCCGACGTAGATGCCCACGTGGCTGATGCCGGAGTAGAAGAAGACCAGGTCGCCGGGGCGGAGTGCGGAGCGGGCGACGCGGCGGCCGGCGTTGATCTGGGAGTAGGTCGTGCGAGGGAGCGAGACACCGGCGGAGTGGAACGCGGCCTGGGTCAGTCCCGAGCAGTCGAAGGCGTTGGGGCCGGTGGCGCCCCAGACGTAGGGGCTGCCGAGCTTGGAGTAGGCGTAGGAGATGGCCGCGGCGGCACGGGAGTTGGGGGCGTCGGCGGTGGCGGAGGCGGGCGAGACCGGGCCGGTGAGGCCGCGCTGGGACGAGGCGGAGGAGCGCGAGGCGCGGCCCGTGCCGCCGCCCCCGGTGTCGAGCCGGGCCCGGTCCCCGGTGGTGAGCCGGTCGAGCAGTTGTCGCGCCTCGGTCAGCTTCGAGGTGACGGACTTCTTGTGGCGCTTCAGCTCCGTCTGCCGGGTCTTGAGCGTGCCCAGTTCGACGCGGGCGGCCCCGCGCAGCCGTTCGATCTCCTGCAACTGCTGCCGTACGCTCGCCACGTCCGCCGCCTGCCTGCTGCCGACCCGCTCGGCGAGGGCGGCGCTGTCCAGGTACTGGTCCGGATCGCCGGAGAGCGCCAGCTGCCACGCGGGATCCATGCCCCCGTTCCGGTACTGCTCCGCCGCCAGCGAACCCAGTTCGTCCCGCGCCGAGTTGAGCTGGTCCGTGCGGCGGGCCGCCTGGTCGCGCAGCTTGTCCAGGTTCTCCTGCGCCTTGTCGGCCTTCTCCTTCGCGCCGTTGTACTTCTCGGTGGAGACCTCGGCCTCCTCGTACAGCTTGTTCACCTTCGCCTTGACCTGGTCCGGCGTGAGCTGTGGATCGGCGTGCCCGATGCCGTCGAACCCGGTCGCCGTCGCCGCGCTCGCGAGGGCGAAGGTCGCGGCGGTGCGGAACGTATGACCGCCGAGCGAGCGCTGTCTGGGCTTGCGGTGCGCTGCCACGTGGACTCCATGTCCTCTCGTACGACTCGTACGACCGCCGTCCGTACGTCCGTGCGCACGGACCGCCTGGGGGAGCGGTTACGCGTCCGGCGGCGGCCCGCACAGGGGGGGAGTGGGACGCCGCCGGACCTTCTCGGCGGTGGTGTCCGACTGCCGCCCCTGGCCCGGGCGGCGGTGGGAAGCCGGTCACCTGGTGGAGGACGCTAAGCCCGGCCGTGTCCGCCTGGTAACGCTTTGTGTGGAAGTGGCGTGCATCGACCGTGACCTGACCATATGTGACCGTGATCCAGCCTTGGTGTCGCCGACTTCACGCTCCGTGATGACCGATGCGGCGATTTCCAGCCGGATAGGGGTGAAGTGGTGCTACGGAGCGCATATATGCAAGATCATCGGGCATGATCGGGGGTGCTGCTTACGCTGTGCAGCGCCCGCCCCCGGTGCCCGGCGGAACCCCGTCCTCTCATTAGGCTCCGCCCATGGACGTACTCATCCATCTCTTCGTCGCCCTCCACATCATCGGCATCGCCGCCCTCCTCGGTGGCTTCCTCACCCAGATGAAGGCGCTGGGTCAGGGCCTGGCCCGCTTCGTCCCCGCGATGCTCCACGGCGCCCTCACCATGCTGATCACCGGCGCCGTCCTCGTCGGCCTCAACCAGGCCGACGACCAGCCTGTCAACAACATCAAGATCGGCGTGAAGCTGGCCCTGCTGGTCGTGATCCTGGGGCTGGTGTACGTGAAGCGGGACGAGGAGACGGTGGAGAAGCCTCTCTTCGGTCTGGTCGGCCTGCTGACGACCGCGAACATCTTCATCGCGGTGCTCTGGACGTGAGGCCCTGAGGTCTTTTTGGGGCCTACGCCGGCCGCACCACGCTGTGGATCGACGACTCCCCGTCGTAGAACACCGACTCTTCCCGCACATACGCCCCCGGCTTCGGCGCGTGGATCATCATGCCGTTGCCGATGTAGAGGCCGACGTGGCCGATGTTGTCGTAGAAGAAGATCAGGTCGCCGGGCCTGGCGCCCGCGAGGGAGACGGTGGTGCCGGCGGTGACCTGGTCGTAGGTGGTGCGGGGGAGGTCGACACCGGCGGCCTTCCAGGCGGCCTGGGTGAGGCCGGAGCAGTCGTAGGAGCCGGGGCCGGTGGCGCCCCAGACGTACGGCTTGCCGATCTGCGCGCGGGCGAAGGTGAGGGCCTTGGCGGCCTTCGAGGCGTACGTCGAGTCCTCGACCGTCGTGGTCGTACTCGGGGACGTGGACGTGTTCGTCTCGGTGGTCGTGGCGGTGGAGGTCTCCTGCTGGGCCTCCTGCGTCTGCTGGGACGCCTGGGCCGCCGCCTGCTGACGCGCCAGTTCCTCTGCCTTGCGGTCGGCCTCCTCCTGCTCGCGCTGCTCGATCGCGGCGAGCCGGGCCTTCTCCTCGGCGGTCAGCCGGGACAGCAGTTCACGGGCCTCGGCGAGCTTCGCCTGGACCTTGGCCTTGTTGGACTTGAGGGTGTTCTGCGACTCGGTGAGCTGTTCGAGGCTTTCGGTCGCCTTCTGGCGCTGCTCGGTCGCCTCGGCCTGCTGCGTGATGTAGTCGTCGACGGCGCCCTTCTGGCGGTCCGTCAGCCGGTCCATCAGCTGGTTCTGGTCGAAGTAGTCCTGCGGGTTGTCCGCCAGGAGCAGCGACGCCGCGTCGGGGGAGGCCGCGCCCGTGCGGTACTGGGCGGCCGCGAACGAACCCAGCTGTTCCCGCGCCTCGTTGAGCTTCTCCGTGCGCTGGGCGACATCGTCGAGGAGGGTGTCGACCTCCTTCTTCTGCTGGGTCGCCTTCTCCCTGGCCGAGTTGTAGTTCTCGGTCGCTGTCTCCGCGCCGCGGTAGAGGGCGTCTACCTTCTTCTCGACCTCCTCCAGACTCGGCTTGTCGTCGGTCGAGGGGGCGGCGTTGGCCGACTGGGAGAGCAGGGCCACTGAGGTGAGGGCGGCCGTGGCGAGGGCCGGGGTGCGTATGCCCGCGCGCGTTCGGGGCGGACGCGGCTTGCGGTGCGGCGCCATGGTTCGGCGTCTCCTTCCGTTGTCCGCCTACCGAGTTAGCTGTCGGGTTCGGGCGCGTGCTTCGGAAGGTTTGCCCTACGACCCTTGCCGCGCACGGCAGTCGGGTCGATTCACCCCAGAGGTCGGTGGGTCCCCGGCTCCGGCTGCCAGGAGAGGCGTACCGGACTCGGCGGAGGCCGTGCGGCCCGGCGACGTTCGCCGGTTGGGTCGTACGGCCCAGCAAAACGCTAGCCAACTCGTGTGGTCCGTGTGAAGGTTGATGTTCGATATGCCCGATACGTTTTCGTGACCTTAGCCTCTCGGACGCGATAGGCGCTACGATCGATCGCTTACCGTTGTGAGGCGAGTGCGGTGGGTCACGGGTGCCGACTTTCCGGGGCGGGCCCTCGTTGTCGGTGGGGGCGCCTAGACTCGGAGAGCGATGAGCAGCCTCTTTGACGACAGCTTCCTGGCGGACCTCCAGGCCCCGCGCGGCCACCACGAGGAACCCCCGCCGCCGCCCGAGGACGAACACGCTCCGGAGCCGGTTCCGGACGATCTGTTCGGCGGGAAGTTCGACGTGCCGCCGGACCGGGACGCCTACTACCGCGACGGCGCCCCCCGCCCCGCCATCGACCCGGCGGCGCCCCTGGACGGGCTGAACGAGAACCAGCGTGCGGCCGTCGTGCACGCCGGTTCCCCGCTGCTCATCGTGGCCGGCGCCGGCTCCGGCAAGACCCGTGTGCTCACCCACCGCATCGCCCACCTGCTCGGCGAGCGGCACGTCCACCCGGGCCAGATCCTCGCGATCACCTTCACCAACAAGGCCGCCGGCGAGATGAAGGAGCGCGTCGAGCAGCTCGTCGGCCCGCGCGCCAACGCGATGTGGGTGATGACCTTCCACAGCGCGTGCGTCCGCATCCTGCGCCGCGAGAGCAAGAAGCTCGGCTTCACGTCGTCCTTCTCGATCTACGACGCCGCCGACAGTAAGCGCCTCATGGCTCTCGTCTGCCGTGACCTGGACCTCGACCCCAAGCGCTTCCCGCCCAAGTCCTTCAGCGCCAAGATCTCGAACCTCAAGAACGAGCTGATCGACGAGGAGGACTTCGCCGCCCAGGCCTCCGACGGCTTCGAGAAGACCCTCGCCCAGGCCTACGTGCTCTACCAGTCCCGCCTCCGCGATGCCAACGCGCTCGACTTCGACGACCTGATCATGACGACGGTCAATCTGCTGCGCGCCTTCCCGGACGTCGCCGAGCACTACCGCCGCCGCTTCCGCCACGTCCTCGTCGACGAGTATCAGGACACCAACCATGCCCAGTACGCCCTGGTCAGAGAGCTGGTCGGCACCTCCGAGCACCCCGACCCCGTCGATGGATCGCCCGCCGAGTGGGACGTACCGCCCGCCGAGCTCTGCGTCGTCGGTGACGCCGACCAGTCGATCTACGCCTTCCGCGGCGCGACGATCCGCAACATCCTCCAGTTCGAGGAGGACTACCCGGACGCGACGACGATCCTGCTGGAGCAGAACTACCGCTCCACGCAGACGATCCTCTCCGCGGCCAACGCGGTCATCGAGCGCAACGAGTCCCGCCGCCCCAAGAACCTGTGGACCAACGCGGGCGCGGGTGCGCAGATCACCGGCTACGTCGCCGACACCGAGCACGACGAGGCCCAGTTCGTCGCCGACGAGATAGACCGGCTGACGGACGCGGGCGAGGCGAAGGCGGGTGACGTCGCCGTCTTCTACCGTACGAACGCCCAGTCCCGTGTCTTCGAAGAGGTCTTCATCCGCGTCGGCCTGCCCTACAAGGTCGTCGGCGGCGTCCGCTTCTACGAGCGCAAGGAGGTCCGGGACGTTCTCGCGTATCTGCGTGTCCTGGCCAACCCGGAGGACTCGGTTCCGCTGCGCCGCATCCTCAATGTGCCCAAGCGCGGCATCGGGGAGCGTGCCGAGGCGATGATCGACGCCCTCTCCCAGCGGGAGAAGATCAGCTTCCCGCAGGCACTGAAGCGCGTCGACGAGGCGTACGGCATGGCGGCCCGCTCGACGAACGCCGTCAAGCGGTTCAACGTGCTGATGGAGGAGCTCCGGACCATCGTCGAGTCCGGTGCCGGTCCCGCGACGGTCCTGGAAGCGGTCCTCGAACGCACCGGCTACCTCGCCGAGTTGCAGGCCTCCACCGATCCGCAGGACGAGACCCGCATCGAGAACCTCCAGGAACTCGCCGCCGTCGCCCTGGAGTTCGAGCAGGAGTCGGGGGCCGCTGAAGGGGAGGGCGAGGCGGCGGGTACGACATCCGCCGGGCTCTCCGACTTCCTGGAGCGGGTGGCCCTGGTCGCCGACTCCGACCAGATCCCCGACGAGGACGAGGACGGCTCGGGCGTCATCACGCTCATGACCCTCCACACCGCCAAGGGCCTGGAGTTCCCGGTCGTCTTCCTGACCGGCATGGAGGACGGCGTGTTCCCGCACATGCGTGCCCTCGGCCAGACCAAGGAGCTGGAGGAGGAGCGCCGCCTCGCGTACGTCGGCATCACCCGCGCGCGTGAACGGCTCTACCTCACCCGGTCCACGCTCCGCAGCGCCTGGGGCCAGCCCTCCTACAATCCGCCGTCCCGTTTCCTGGAGGAGATCCCGGCCACCCATCTGGAGTGGAAGCGGACGGGAGCCTCCGCGCCGGTGTCCTCGGGCCCGGCCGCCGGAATCGCGTCCTCGCTGTCGTCGTCCCGCTCCCGTTCCTCGGCCTCGGGCGCGTCCGGCTTCGCGACCCGCCGCACCAACGAGAAGCCGGTGGTCTCCCTGGCCGTCGGCGACCGCGTCACCCATGACCAGTTCGGCCTCGGTACGGTCGTCGCCATCAAGGGCACGGGCGGGAACGCGGAGGCGACGATCGACTTCGGCGACGCGAAGCCGAAGCGGCTGCTGCTGCGGTACGCGCCGGTGGAGAAGCTCTAGACACGAGTCGGGCCCCTGCCGCGGCTTCCGTTGGCAGGGGCCCAACTCATCTCATCTTCGTGTCTGTTACGTCAGGTTACGACGGGTCCAGCCCATGGCTCCGCAGCCACGACAGCGGGTCTATGGCGGAGCCGCCGGCGGGGTGCACCTCGAAGTGCAGGTGCGGGCCGGTCGAGTTGCCCGAGTTGCCGGAGTAGGCGATGGTGTCGCCGGCCTTGACGGTCGTACCGGAGGCGACCTTGTACGTGGAGAGGTGGCAGTACCAGGTCTCGGTGCCGTCCTTGGCGGTCACGATGACCATGTTGCCGTAGGCGGCGTTCCACTGCGTCCGTACGGTGCCGTCCGTCGCGGCCAGCACCGGCGTACCGTACGAGACGGGGAAGTCGATACCGGTGTGCAGGGACATCCAGTTGATGCCGGACTGCCCGTAGTACGCGCTGAGCCCGTGCTGCGAGACCGGCAGCGCGAACTTCGGGCGCAGCCGCTCCTTACGGGCCGCCTCGGCCGCCGCCTTCTTCTGCTCCAGCTCCTGCTGGGCCTTGAGGTCGATGCGCTCCTGGGTGCGGCTCGCCCGGTCGGCGAAGTCGTCGGCCTCGGCGGTGAGACTTTCGAGCTGGGTGTCGAGCTTGTTGTTGGCCGTGGACGGCTGCACCGGGGCGGCGTCCGACTTGGTGGCCGCCGTCGTCTCCGTATCGTCCCCGCCGATGCTGACGGTGGCCGCCGCGATCCCGGCGACCCCCATGACACAGGCCGACGGAACGGCCACGGTCAGCAGGGCGGAACGTTTGGCCGGAGCGCGCCGCCGCGAACGCGAGGCCGCGCGGGTGGCCGCCCGCCCGGGGCTCGCGCTCCTGGCGTCGGGGGCCGGGGTGACCTCCTCCTCGCCGTCGAGGAGCACGGCACGGTCCGCACCGTCGTCCTCGAGACCGTTGGCCTCGAACTCGCCGTCCGCGGAGAGGGTTTGGCCCTGGTCGTACGAGGTGATCTGCTCGAAAGTCGCGGTCGCCTGCTGGGCGAAGTCCACGGCCTCGGCCGAGGGACGCTCGTGGGCGTCGTACGACTCGGGGGCGCCGCCGTTGTGGTCGTACGACTCGGAGGTGGTGCCGTCGCCGTGGTCGTCGGCGGTGGACCGGTCGCCGTCGCTGTTCCACTGCGTGGCGTCGAACACGCCTGTCGCGAAGTGCTGGACGCCGACCCACTGCTGGGTCTGGTCGGCGCCCAACTGGTCCGCTTGGTCGAGCTGTTCCGCCCGCAGCCAGCCGCTCGCGTCCCACTGGCCGCTGGAATCGGGGCCCGTGGACTGCGCCGGCACCTGCGCGAGGTGCTCGTAACCGGCCGGCCAGGACGTCGTGTCGTAGCTGCCCGTGTCGAGCGCGGCCTGGTGCTGCGCGGCGTACGGGTCGTAGTTCAGCGTCTGGTGGCTGCCCGTCGACCACGCCGAGGCGTCGTAGGAACCGGTACCGGCGTCGTTGCCCGGCATGTCGCCGAAGAGGGGGTCGGTCGCGAAGGTGGCGGTCGCGTGCGCGCCGGCGCCGGAGTCGAAACCGGACTCAAAACCCGTGGCGGTGTAGTCGCCGTACGTGGTGAAGTCGCCGAGAGTGGCTCCCTGGTGGCCGTACGACGCGTAATGCGCGGCGTCGGCATCGGAAGCCGGAGCCGGGGATGTTGCGGTCCCCGACGGGTGACGATCGTTCACCAACTTCTCTTTCGCCTCGACGACAGGGGCTGGCAGAGCAGTGCGGTGACTGTACCCGGCGGTACGCGGGCGCGACAATCTTCAACGGGTTTCGCGGCCGCAGGAAACGGGCAATCGAGCGTCTTTCGGGGGGCTCTGGGCACGACTTTGGCTTTGTGTTCGAAGATTGTTCGATAGCGGGCGGTCGAGTGGGGGGCTGTGGGGCGGCCGAGTTGCAGGGGTCCGGGGTCGTCGCCGGCGTGATGGTGTGCCGGTGGTGGGGGCGCGCGGGTGCTGTCGGGCGGGTGTCGCGATCCGGGTGTGTGGCGGGGGCGCGTGGGGGTGTGTCGAGTTTGTGCTGGATCGGCCGTTTTGTATCCCGATCGGATCGTGCGTCTACGCCACTGTCAGGCCGCCGGGGCGGGCGGCAGGGCGGGTGGCCGGGAGGGCTCCCGTGCGGGCGGTGTCGAGCGCCTCGCGGATTCCGGTGGCGACGGCGGGGTGCACGGGCAGGGCGAGGTGGCCGATACCGGTGACCTGGACGTTCTGCACCATCAGGTCCGGGTGGTCGATGGCGGCGGTCTCCACCGGAGCCATCACATGGTCGAAGTCGCTCCAGAACGCCACGAAGTGCGTACGGCACCCCGGCGCCGGTCCGCGCAACTCCTGCAGCACCTCCGAACCCGGACGCATCTGCCGGACGATCGGGTGCGCGTTCGCGAGCGGTACGGCCTCGGTGCCGCCGTGCGGGGTGCCGAGCGTGACGAGCGTACGGACGCGGTGGTCGCCGCCGAGCCGCTGCACGTAGTACCGCGCTATCAGTCCGCCGAGGCTGTGCCCGACGACATCCACCCGCTCCTGACCGGTGCGCTCGCAGATGTCCTCGATGTGCCGGCCGAGCAGGTCGGCGGCGGTGCGGATGTCGCAGGTGAGGGGCGAGTAGTTGAGGGACTCGATGTGCCGGTAGCCGTGCTGGGCGAGGGAGCGGCGCAGCAGGACGAACACGGAGCGGTTGTCAATGAAACCGTGCAGCAGGACGACCGGCGGCTTGTCCTCGGTCGGGAGCCGGGGTGCGTCAGGCGGAGGGAGCGTGGGCGTGGTCCGGCGCTCCTGGATGATCCCGGACGGGTAGAGCAGCAGATGCCCGGCGAGGATCGCCAGCTCAAGGGCGGTCGCCTTGACGAGGTCCATCGAGAGCCCAGCCACCAGCCTGGCGGGCAGGAACCGCTCACAGAGCGGAACGAAAGGCGCTATCGCCCCGGTGACCTTCATGCCCGACCTCCCGTCGGCACACGGGGGGCGGCTCTGTCCCCCGTGTGCCCTCATGGAGAGCCCAGGTCGCGGGCGGCGGACGACGGACGGGTGGCGGAGGGTGGGCGGTGCTTGTGCGATGCGTGTGACTTACGGGGTCCTCCCTTGCTCCCCCGCTGTCGTTGCTCTCCGCTGTCTGTCGATGTCTGCCTGCGCCGACGAGTCCCACCACCGTGGTCTTCCGCGGACGGTGGGGTGGTACGGCGCCCCTGCGACGGCTCTCCTCGTGCGCGCCGCTCCTGCCCGTGGCACGCACGCCACGGCGGCTGAGGCGGTCGGCGCGGATGCCGCGATCGCCTCGTCCCCGCGACGCGTGAGCCGCGGAAACGGGAACGGTGCGCGGCGAACGTGTCCCACCGTGTGATTTCCCCCTCGCCGACCACCGCGAAACTGCCGGGTGCGGGATGCTGGAGATAACGTTCGTTCACTTCGCCGGTGTGTGGTGCGGGTAGCTGTTCGGTGCAGTCGTTTCATGGAGGCAGTGATGGGTGTGGCAGCCGGTCCGATCCGCGTGGTGGTGGCCAAGCCGGGGCTCGACGGCCACGATCGCGGGGCCAAGGTGATCGCGCGGGCGCTGCGTGACGCCGGTATGGAGGTCATCTACACCGGCCTCCACCAGACGCCGGAGCAGATCGTCGACACGGCGATCCAGGAGGACGCCGACGCGATCGGGCTCTCCATCCTCTCCGGCGCCCACAACACGCTCTTCGCGGCCGTCATCGCCCTCCTCAAGGAGCGCGACGCCGAGGACATCCTCGTCTTCGGCGGCGGCATCATCCCCGACGCCGACATTCCACCCCTCAAGGAGAAGGGCGTCGCCGAGATCTTCACCCCGGGCGCCACGACGGCATCCATCGTGGACTGGGTACGGGCGAACGTACGGCAGCCGGCCGAGACGTGACCCCCAGCCTTCGGCGGTTGGGGCACGGGGGAGATGGGGTGCCTGAGGTTCGTTTGTCCGCGCGGGCTGTGGGGGCTTGTCGCGCAGCTCCCCACGCCCCTAACAGCACGGCCCTGCGGGCCGCTGAAAAGCACGGGGCGCAGCCCCTGCTTTTCAGGGGCGTGGGGCTGTGTCGATGTGCGGCTCCGCCGCGTGGGCGCGACAAGTCCCCACCCACCCGCACCCGCCAACACACCGACTGGACCGAGCTCTCCCGCGGGGGTTGAAGGGGCGCAGCCCCTGGATGGGGGCACCTCCCGCTCGAGCGAAGCCGAGAGTGGGGGAGGGACGGGTAGGGGCGGCGGGGGCGAGACCAAGTCACAGGGGGGTCAGCTCTGCCTGCATGGTGGCGCGCAAGCGCAACGTGGTCGTGAGGCGCTGGAAGGCCTCGGACCAGTAGCCGCCGGCCCCGGGCGCCGCATTCTCCGGCTCCTCCGCCGCCGCAGCGAGCGGATCCAGCCGAACCGCCTCCGCAGGATCCAGGCACCGCTCGGCCAACCCCATCACCCCACTGAAGCTCCAGGGATAACTCCCCGCGTCCCGCGCGATATCGAGCGCGTCCACAACCGCCCGCCCCAACGGCGGAGCCCACGGCACCGCACACACCCCCAGCAACTGAAACGCCTCCGACAACCCATGCGTGCCGATGAACCCCGCTACCCACTCGGCCCGCTCCCCGTCATCGAGCGTCGCCAGCAGCTTGGCCCGCTCGGCCAGCGACACGGCCCCCGGCCCCCCGGCCTCGGGCGTGGACGGCGCCCCCAGCAATGCCCGCGACCACCCGGCATCACGCTGCCGCACCGCCGCCCGGCACCACGCCCCGTGCAACTCCCCCTGCCAGTCGTCCGCGACCGGCAACGCCACGATCTCCTCCGGCGTGCGCCCTCCGAACCGCCGCGACCACACTCCGAGCGGCGCCGCCTCCACCAACTGGCCCAGCCACCACGACCGTTCACCCCGCCCGGCGGGAGCCTTGGGCTGCACACCGTCGCGCTCCATGCCCGGGTCGCACTCATGCGGGGCCTCGACCACGAGCGTGGGCGTGCCGCTCGTGCGGTCGACGGCCACACACGCGGTCGCCCGCTGCGCCATTCGTGCCGCGAGCGCCGAGGAGGGCAGCGCGGACAGCAGCTCCGCCGCCGTGGCCCGCACATTCCGGCTGCGGTCCGCCAACGCGCCCTCCAGGAACGGCTCGTCCGCCGCCGCCAGCCCCGCCCGGAGGGTGTCGAGGAACATGAGCCGGTCCTCGGCCCGTTCCGCCGGCCATGTGGAGGCCAGCAACTCACGTGCGGTGGCGGGACCGTGGGCCCGCAGCGCGGTGAGCAGCGCCACCCGCTCCGCGAACAGGCCCTCCTGCCAGAGACGCCGGACCCGTTCCGGCTCGTCCGGGCCGGGCAGCGCCGCACCGCCGCCCGGCGCGGCACGCAGCGCGAAACGCCAGTCCGTGTTCAACCGGGCCAGCCACAACGCCCGCGCGCCCGCGAAGGCCAGCACGGCGGGGCGTAGATCCGTACGGCCGCGCGCCGCGTCGAGCAGCGCGGGCAGCGCCTCCGGCGGCGCCGCGTAACCGTACGCGTTCGCCAGCGCCAGCCACTGGGGCAGCAGCTCCATCAGGTCGGGCGCCGTACCCCGGCGGCCGCCACCCGTGCCGGGCCGGTCGGCCAGCAGCGTCGCCAGTCTGCGTGCCGCGGCGGGCGGCAGCGCGGGGCGCCCGTCCGCCGCCGCCGGCTCCGGCCGCACGGCCGCCCGCACGGGACGTATCCCCGCCCGGCGCCGCACCGTCTCCACCGCCGCCGCGTCCAACAGAGCCACGGGCGCCTCCCGGCCGGACCCCGGCCCCGGAGACGTACGACGATCCGTGCCGAGCAACGCCGTCGTGACGAGCTCCTCCCAGGGGAGCCCCGAGGAAGCGGCCGAAGAGGTGCCGGTCATGAGAGTTCCTTCCGTAGGGAAAGGGGACAGCGGTGAACAGGGTCGTGCGTTATGGGCGTTGGGCGGGTCGGGTGAGTCGAGTGCGGCTCCGCGCCTGCCCTCAGCACAGCGCCACCGCCTGCCCGGGCGTCCCCTCGGTGCCCTCCGCCCATGCCGTCAGCGGGGTGAAGCCCCGGTGACCGCATTCGCCGAAGACCGTGACGGGGGTGCCGCCGGAGAGGGCGACGAGGCGCCACAGGCCCGGGCGGGAGCGGGCGGACGGGGTGAGGGGGAGGGCCAGGTCGCTGTCCGCGTCGGTCAGTTGCCAGGAGTCACCGTCCGGGACCGGTATGACGCGGGCGAGGGTGACCGGGTACGAATCCAGCCAGGGGTCGTCCCGCAGGGCCTCGCCGTAGCGGGCCGCCGCCTCGGCCGGCGTCACCCCCGGCGGCCGTACGGCGGCGGGCACGGGTGCCGTGAACCGCTCGCCCAGAGCCGCCCGCAGCTGCCCCGCGCCCGGGTACGCCGACACCTCCGCCTCGAACGCCAGGCCCACCGGGAGCGACAGCTCGGGTGCGCGGCCGGCGGCCCCGTAGGAGAGGAGCAGGGCCGTACGGCCGGACTCGGCGCCGTGGAGCCAGATGCGGCGGGTGGTGAGGTGGGAGTCCGAGGTGTCGTACTGGGCGAGGGCGAGCCAGCGGTCGCGGACGGGCGGTCCGTCCGGCGAGCCGGACAGGCCGACGCGGGAGTGGACCGTCGCCGCGAGGCCGTCCGGGAGCCGCTCGCGACGCAGCCAGCCCTGGTCGAGAAGGTGGAGGAGGGCGCATTCCTCCAGCAGACGGACCGGCCAGCCCGGCCCCGATCCCGGTATGGCCCCCAACTCCCGCACCCGCGCGGCGAGTCCGGGAGCCTGCGCGTCGACCATGCGGGCCGCCGTCTCCTCCCACAGCCCGTAGCCCGCCTGCTCCGCGGCGGCGAGGCCGCCGCGGAGCAGGTCGGTCAGGCGCTGTTCGAGTTCCGTCGCGCCCGCGGTGATCCGCTCGGCGCGCCGCTCGGCACGGCGGCGCGCCGCCTCGGGGTCAGCGGACGCGGCCCCAGATGCCGCGCCCGTCCTCGTCGTCCTCTCCGCCGCACGCGCGCGGCGGCCGGACAACCACTGCTCCGCCCAGTCCGGCGCCTGCCCAGGCGGCACCGCACCGTCGTCGCCCGCCCAGAGCAGCAGCAGCCCCAGCGCGTGCTTGCACGGGAACTTGCGGCTCGGACAACTGCACTTGTACGCGGGCCCTGCCGAGTCCGCGACGTCCACGATCGTTTGATACGGCTTGCTTCCACTTCCCTTGCACAGTCCCCACACCGTCCCCTCGTCCGAAGTGCCCGCCTGCGACCACGGTCCGGCCACGGCGAGTTTGCTTCCGGCTTTGCGCGACGCTGCGTCAGGCGCCATTGCCAGCACCTGCTCAGCCGTCCAGCGCACCCCCTGCTGAGTCATGTTCTGAAGGTAGATCCCACCACTGACAATTGGCTTGCGCCAGCCTATTTCCGCAGGTCAGACTGGATTGTCAGTGGCTTGGTGCAGTCTGGAGACCAGATCCGAACCGGCCGAGCTGGAGGGGGACTCAGCCATGCCTGCGTCTGTTGAAACGACCACTGTCGACCCGAGCCACAACCAGTCCGCGCCCGCGAACGCGCACACGCCCGCGAGGGCGGAGGAGGGAGCGGGGGAGCCGGCCGGCGGCGAGGCGCTGCGGCCGCATGCCGAGCAGGCCTTCGCAGCCGAACTCGCCGCGTTGGCCGCACAGGACGACCGGACCCGTCCGGCCCGTTGGAAGATGTCGCCGTGGGCCGTCGCCACCTATCTGCTCGGCGGCACCCTGCCGGACGGCACGATCATCACACCCAAGTACGTGGGTCCGCGACGCATTATCGAGGTCGCCGTCACCACCCTCGCCACCGATCGCGCCCTGCTCCTGCTAGGCGTCCCCGGCACCGCCAAGACCTGGGTGTCGGAGCACCTGGCGGCCGCCGTCAGCGGTGACTCGACACTGCTCGTCCAGGGCACGGCCGGCACCCCGGAGGAGGCGATCCGCTACGGCTGGAACTACGCGCGGCTGCTCGCCCACGGCCCGAGCCGCGACGCCCTCGTGCCCAGCCCCGTGATGCGGGCCATGGCGGAGGGCATGACGGCCCGCGTCGAGGAGCTGACCCGCATCCCGGCCGATGTGCAGGACACGCTGATCACGATCCTGTCCGAGAAGACGCTGCCGATCCCGGAGTTGGGACAGGAGGTGCAGGCCGTCCGCGGTTTCAATCTCATCGCCACGGCCAACGACCGCGACCGCGGCGTCAACGACCTGTCGAGCGCCCTGCGCCGCCGTTTCAACACGGTGGTGCTGCCGCTGCCGGAGAGCGCCGACGCCGAGGTCGACATTGTCTCGCGCCGCGTCGACCAGATCGGCCGCTCCCTCGATCTGCCGACCACACCGGACGGCATCGACGAGATCCGCCGCGTCGTCACCGTCTTCCGCGAGCTGCGCGACGGCGTCACGACGGACGGCCGTACGAAGCTGAAGTCGCCCAGCGGCACGCTGTCGACGGCCGAGGCGATCTCCGTCGTCACCAACGGGCTCGCCCTCGCCGCCCACTTCGGCGACGGCGTCCTGCGGCCTTCCGACGTCGCCGCCGGCATCCTCGGCGCCGTCGTCCGAGACTCGGCCGCCGACCGCGTCATCTGGCAGGAGTATCTGGAGGCCGTCGTCCGCGAGCGCGACGGCTGGACGGACTTCTACCGCGCCTGCCGCGAGGTGAGCGCATGACCGGACACGACGAGCATCAGGAGGGGGCGCGGTCGCCCGGCGGCGGGCCGCTGCTGCTCGGTGTGCGGCATCACGGGCCGGGGTCGGCGCGGGCGGTGCGGGCCGCGCTGGAGGCGGCCCGGCCGCGGGTTGTGCTGATCGAGGGGCCACCGGAGGCGGACGTCCTGATTCCGCTGGCCGCCGACGAGGACATGCGGCCCCCGGTCGCCCTCCTCGCCCACGCGGTGGACGAGCCCGGCCGCTCGGCGTTCTGGCCCTTCGCCGAGTTCTCCCCGGAGTGGGTGGCCATCCGCTGGGCCCTGCGCCACGGCGTCCCGGCCCGCTTCATCGACCTTCCGGCGACGCACACGCTGGCCTGGGGCAAGGAGGAGGCCGAGGCAACCGAGCCGGAGGGGGCGGCTGAGGAGCCGGCCGAGGGTGAGGCGGTTCGGGTCGATCCGCTGGGCGCGCTCGCCGAAGCCGCCGGTCATGACGATCCCGAGCGCTGGTGGGAGGACGTGATCGAGCACCGGGGGACGGGCGGGGACGTCTTCGCGCCGTTCACCGTGCTGGAGGAGGCCATGGGGGCGCTGCGGGAGGTGTACGGGGACGGAGGGCGTGACCGCGATCCCGTGCGCGAGGCGTACATGCGGTTGCAGGTACGGGCCGCGCAGAAGGAGTTCGGGAACGACGAGGTGGCCGTCGTGTGCGGGGCCTGGCATGTGCCCGCGCTGCGGGAGAAGCGGACCGTGGCCGCCGACCGGGCGCTGCTGAAGGGGCTGCCCAAGGTCAAGGCCGACATGACCTGGGTGCCGTGGACGCACCGGCGGCTGGCCCGGGCCGGCGGCTACGGGGCGGGGATCGACTCGCCGGGCTGGTACGGGCATCTGTTCGGTGCGCCCGACCGCCCCGTCGAGCGGTGGCTGACCAAGGTGGCCGGGCTGCTGCGCGAGGAGGACCGGATCGTCTCCTCCGCGCACGTCATCGAGGCGGTACGGCTCGCCGAGACGCTGGCCGCGATGCGCGGGCGCCCGCTGCCGGGCCTCACCGAGACCACCGACGCCGTACGGGCGGTGATGTGCGAGGGCTCGGACGTGCCGCTGTCGCTGGTGCACGACCGGCTGGTGGTCGGCGATGTGCTGGGCGAGGTGCCCGCGTCGGCGCCGGCGGTGCCGTTGCAACGGGACCTCACGCGGTCGCAGCGGAGGTTGCGGCTCAAGCCGGAGGCCCTGGAGCGGGAGTTGGAGCTCGACCTGCGCAAGGAGAACGACGCCGGGCGCAGCCGACTCCTGCACCGGTTGGGGCTGCTCGGCATCGCGTGGGGCGAGCCCGCCGCCTCGCGCGGCAGTACGGGGACGTTCCGGGAAACCTGGCGGCTGCGCTGGGAGCCCGAGCTGTCGGTGCGGGTCGCCGAGGCCGGGGTGTGGGGGACCACCGTGCTCTCGGCGGCGACCGCGAAGGCCGAGGCGGACGCCCTGTCGGCCCAGCCGCTCGCCGAGATCACCGGACTCGCCGAGCGCTGCCTCCTCGCCGAACTCCCGGACGCCCTGCCGGTGGTGATGCGGGTCCTCGCCGACCGCGCCGCCCTCGACGCCGACGTCGGCCACCTCGCCCAGGCGCTCCCGGCCCTGGTCCGCTCCCTCCGCTACGGCGACGTCCGCGCCACCGACACCCGGGCGTTGGCCGAGGTCGCGGCCGGGCTCGCCGAGCGCGTCTTCGTCGGCCTTCCACCCGCGTGCGCCGCCCTCGACGCGGACGCGGCCCAGGAGATGCGCCGCCATGTGGACGCGGTGCACGGCGCGGTGGGGCTGCTGGGCGACGCCGTCGCGGTGGAGCGGGACGGGGAGATACGGGGCGGCATCCGGGCCCGCTGGCACTCCGTGCTCCATGTCCTGTCGCGGCGGGACACCGTGCCGGGGGTCATTCGGGGGCGGGCCGTGCGACTGCTGCTGGACGACGGGGAGTTGGCGCAGGACGAGGCCGCCCGGCTCATGGGGCTCGTGCTCTCGCCGGGTACGGCGCCGGCCGATGCGGCGGCGTGGATCGAGGGGTTCGTCGGGGGCGGCTCCGGCGGCGGAATGCTGCTGGTGCACGACGAGCGGCTGCTCGGGCTGGTGGACGCCTGGCTGACCGGGGTGCCGGGGGACGCGTTCACCGACGTACTGCCGTTGCTGCGGCGCACGTTCTCGGCGTACGAGCCGGGGGTGCGCCGGACCCTCGGCGAACTGGTGCGCCGGGGACCGGGAACAGCGGGAAGCGGTGGCGCGGTCGGCTCGGGCATACCGGGCTTCGCCGACGAGCTGGACGCCGAGCGCGCGGACGCCGTACTGCCGGTGCTGCGGCTGCTGCTCGGCCTTGAGGACGACCAGGACGACCAGGAAGACGCCGACGACAACGACCTTGGGGGGGTGGCGGGATGACGACCGAGGGACTGAGGGAGCCGAGGCAGGCCGCCGAAGCGGTGGAGGCCAAGGACGGGCGCGGGCGCGGCCACGGGCGCCGCTCGGACGACGGCCGGACGACGACCGTGCCGGTGATCCCGCTCTGGGACCGGCCTCGTACGGGGGTGCGCGGATGACGACGGGGACAACCGGGGCGAACGCGAACGTGACCGCGGGCGACGAGCGGCTCAGGCGCTGGCGGCTCGTGCTGGGCGGGGATTCGGCGGACGGGACGGGGCGTGCCCTGAGTGGGCAGGACGCGGCGATGGACCAGGCGTTGACCGCGCTGTACGGGAAGGGGGACAAACCGCAGACGGGGCGGGAGCGTTCAGCGGGGCTCGGGGCGTCGGCGCCGTCGGTGGCGCGCTGGCTCGGGGATATCCGGACGTACTTCCCCTCCTCCGTCGTCCAGGTCATGCAGCGGGACGCCATCGACCGGCTGGGCCTGTCCACGCTGCTGCTGGAGCCGGAGATGCTGGAGGCGGTGGAGGCCGACGTCCACCTCGTCGGCACGCTGCTGTCGCTCAACAAGGCCATGCCGGAGACGACCAAGGAGACCGCGCGTGCCGTCGTGCGCAAGGTCGTCGAGGACCTGGAGAAGCGGCTCGCCACCCGCACCCGGGCCACCCTCACCGGCGCCCTCGACCGCAGCGCCCGTATCAGCCGGCCGCGGCACCACGACATCGACTGGAACCGCACGATCTCGGCCAACCTCAAGAACTACCTGCCGGAGTACCGGACGGTGGTGCCCGAGCGGCTGATCGGGTACGGGCGGGCCTCGCGGTCGGTGAAGAAGGACGTCGTCCTCTGCATCGACCAGTCGGGGTCGATGGCGGCGTCCGTCGTCTACGCGTCCGTGTTCGGGGCGGTGCTGGCGTCCATGCGGTCCATCAGCACCCGGCTGGTCGTCTTCGACACGGCCGTCGTCGACCTCACCGACCAGCTCGACGACCCGGTCGACGTCCTCTTCGGCACCCAGCTCGGCGGTGGTACGGACATCAACAGGGCGCTCGCGTACTGCCAGTCGCAGATCACCCGGCCCGCGGACACGGTGGTCGTGCTGATCAGCGACCTCTACGAGGGCGGGATACGGGACGAGATGCTGAAGCGGGTGGCGGCGATGAAGGCGTCGGGGGTGCAGTTCGTGACGCTGCTCGCGCTCTCCGACGAGGGGACGCCCGCGTACGACCGCGAGCACGCGGCGGCGCTCGCGGCCCTCGGCGCACCGGCGTTCGCCTGCACGCCCGATCTCTTCCCCGAGGTGATGGCGGCGGCGATCGAGAAACGGCCATTGCCGATACCGGACAGTGTCTGAACCGTCAGCGCCTGACCGTCAGCGCCCGGCCGTGCGGGTGGACGGCAGTTGACGGCTGTGAACAGGACCGTCGCGGAGTCGAGAACCGGACAAGGGGGGTTGAAAAGCGGACATGGCAACGCATCGGTGACGGAGGGCTTGCGCGACCGCGGGCGTCCCGTGCGAGGATCGACAACACTTCACAGCCTTCACACGGGCGTTCGCATCTCGCGCAACTTCGCCCCGTACTCCGTCGTTCCGCCGCACGGAAGGACCCGCCCCGCTTTGTCCTCAGCAGCCACGCCGCTCGGTGCCGGTGCCGCTCCGCGCGTGATACGCGGGGCCGCCGGGCGCCGGGTGTTGCAAGTGGTGCTGCTGGTGGGTGGGTTGTTCGTGCTGGGGCTTCTCTGCGGGGAGCGGGCGAGCGCGGCGGAGGGGACTGCGACCTCACCGCTCGCCTCGATCACCAGCGAGGTCCAGGAGATCGGCGGTTCGGCGGCCTCCGTCGAGAATGCGCCCGACGGCGCGCCCGGCACTTCACGCGACACCTCGCCCGATCCCGCACCCCGGCCCACGGCCGCCGTCTCGGACACCGTCACCGACGCCGCCGGCCCGGCGGGCCGCGCGGTGCCGCCGGTCGGCGTACACGTCGTCGAGCCGGTCACGCGGCACGTCGTCGAGCCGGCCGCCGAACAGGTCGTGCGGCCGGTCACCCACGGCCTCGTGCGGCCGGTCAGCGAGCAGGTCGTGCGGCCGGTCACTGACGACGTCGTACAGCCCGTCACCGAAGACCTTGTACAGCCCGTCACCGAGGGCCTTGTGCGGCCGGTCACCGAGGGTCTCGTGCAGCCCGTCGCCGAAGGGGTCGTGCGGCCGATCGGTGATGTGGTGGAGTCGGTGACCGAGGGGCTGGTCGGGGTGCCGTCGCAGTTTCCGCCGGTGGCCGAGTTGCCGTCGCTGCCTGGTGTCCCGGGGCTTCCGGAACTGCCCGGGCTGCCGGTGTGGCCCGCGTTGCCGGGGGAGACTCTGCCGGCCGACGTGACGCCGCAGTTGCCGGGCGGGGCCGAGTCCGAGCGACCGGGCGCGATCGTGGACGGCGACCGTGAGCGGGCGGCCGGCCCGGAGCCCGTCGTCCACGGGCCGCATGTCGGCGCCGTCGGCGATGCGGTGGCCGTGCCGGTGGCTCACCGGGCCGCCGATGCCGGGGACGCGCGAGTCGCGCGGACGCCCGTACAGCAGGGCCCCGACGGACTTCCGACAGGCGCGCTCGGCGGGCACTCCGCGGTCGACAACGGCGGGCCGCGCCACGCCGAGCCGCACGCCGTCACCTCTCTTCACCAGGCGCCGCTGAGCCTCGTGCCCGGCGCCACCGCGGCCGACGCCGCGCACGGGACCCGGGACCGCCACCGGGACATCCCCGAGTTCCCCGGCTAGGGCAGACCTTCACCCCCGCCTGACCTGTCGCGCGGAGGCGGAACAGGTCTGCCCGCCGTCCGGGCATCCCCTCCACTTCCCCGGAGTCCCGGACGACAGCCCTCGTCGCCCCGTTCGCCCAGGACCTCACCGGCACGGTCGGCGACACCGTCGGCCCGCTGGCCGCGAACGCGGTCACCGGCGTAGCGGGCGTCGCCGATTCCGTCACCCCGGGCTACGTCTCGCGTGCCATCTGACCGCCGCAGGACGCAAACAGGGCGCGTAACCACGACTTGACCCTCCGCCGGTCGAAATCCGGACGGCCGAAACCCGTCGGTCATGTCCGGGCGGACGCCGGTGGATGGTGGCGGGTGGTCCCCATTGGGGAGGAGATCACCCGCCGGGGGCCCTTCACAGCCATTGGAGGGCCTTGGAGGAGCCTCACCGGGCGCACCCCCGCCCGGTGAGGCTCCGCACTCGCGGCACGCCGTGCCAGTGAGCGCGGCATCATGTGACAGGTATCACCGCTCAGGTGTGACCCGCGATTTAGGGGCCTCCCTAAAGCAGCGATAACCTGCGAGACGGACATGCCGCGCGCTCGGACACCGTGTGCGCATCCCTTGTGACACAGCGGACACATGCGGTCGTCACGTTGCCCTCGCGGCACGCCCACGCATCCAACGAACCGCGAGATCACTGATAGGGACGGAAGCGCGTGGACCTGTTCGAGTACCAGGCGAGGGACCTCTTCGCCAAGCACGATGTACCGGTGCTGGCCGGTGAAGTCATCGACACGCCTGAGGCGGCGCGCGAGATCACCGAGCGTCTGGGCGGCAAGTCCGTCGTCAAGGCGCAGGTGAAGGTCGGTGGTCGAGGCAAGGCCGGCGGCGTCAAGCTCGCCGCCACCCCGGACGAGGCCGTCGCCCGCGCGACGGACATCCTCGGCATGGACATCAAGGGCCACACGGTCCACAAGGTGATGATCGCCGAGACCGCTCCGGAAATCGTCGAGGAGTACTACGTCTCCTTCCTTCTCGACCGCACCAACCGCACCTTCCTCTCCATCGCCTCCGTCGAGGGCGGCGTGGAGATCGAGGAGGTGGCGGCCACCCGCCCCGAGGCCGTCGCAAAGACCCCGATCGACGCCAACGAGGGTGTGACCCCCGAGGTCGCGCGCGGCATCGTCGAGGCCGCCAACTTCCCGGCCGAGGTCGCCGACAAGGTCGCCGACATCCTCGTCACCCTGTGGAAGACCTTCGTCGCCGAGGACGCGCTCCTCGTCGAGGTCAACCCGCTGGCGAAGGTCGCCTCCGGTGACGTCATCGCCCTCGACGGCAAGGTCTCCCTGGACGAGAACGCCGAGTTCCGTCAGCCGGAGCACGAGGCGCTCGTCGACCACGCGTCGGCGAACCCCCTCGAGGCCGCGGCCAAGGAGAAGAACCTCAACTACGTCAAGCTCGACGGTGAGGTCGGCATCATCGGCAACGGCGCGGGTCTCGTCATGAGCACCCTGGACGTCGTCGCGTACGCCGGTGAGGCGCACGGTGGCGTCAAGCCCGCCAACTTCCTCGACATCGGCGGTGGCGCCTCCGCCGCCGTCATGGCGAACGGCCTGGAGATCATCCTCGGCGACCCGGACGTCAAGTCCGTGTTCGTCAACGTCTTCGGTGGCATCACCGCCTGTGACGAGGTCGCCAACGGCATCGTGCAGGCGCTGCAGCTGCTCGCGGACCGCGGTGAGGAAGTCACCAAGCCGCTGGTCGTCCGTCTGGACGGCAACAACGCCGAGCTGGGTCGCAAGATCCTCTCCGACGCCAACCACCCGCTGGTGCAGCGCGTGGACACCATGGACGGCGCGGCCGACAAGGCCGCCGAGCTCGCGGCTGCGAAGTAAGGAAGAGGGACACAGACAGCCATGGCTATCTTCCTCAACAAGGACAGCAAGGTCATCGTCCAGGGCATGACCGGTGCCACGGGCATGAAGCACACCAAGCTCATGCTGGCCGACGGCACGAACATCGTCGGTGGCGTGAACCCGCGCAAGGCGGGCACGAGCGTCGACGTCGACGGCACCGAGATCCCGGTCTTCGGCACCGTCGACGAGGCGATCGAGAAGACGGGTGCGAACGTGTCCGTCCTCTTCGTGCCGCCGGCCTTCGCCAAGGCCGCCGTCGTCGAGGCGATCGACGCGGAGATTCCGCTGGCCGTCGTCATCACCGAGGGCATCGCGGTCCACGACTCCGCCGCGTTCTACGCGTACGCGGTCGAGAAGGGCAACAAGACCCGCATCATCGGTCCGAACTGCCCGGGTCTGATCACCCCCGGTCAGTCGAACGCCGGCATCATCCCCGGTGACATCACCAAGCCGGGCCGTATCGGTCTCGTCTCGAAGTCCGGCACGCTGACGTACCAGATGATGTACGAGCTCCGTGACATCGGCTTCTCGTCGGCCGTCGGTATCGGTGGCGACCCGGTCATCGGTACGACGCACATCGACGCGCTCGCCGCGTTCGAGGCCGACCCCGACACCGACCTCATCGTGATGATCGGTGAGATCGGTGGCGACGCGGAGGAGCGGGCCGCCGATTTCATCAAGGCGAACGTGAAGAAGCCGGTCGTCGGCTACGTCGCGGGCTTCACCGCGCCCGAGGGCAAGACCATGGGTCACGCCGGTGCCATCGTGTCCGGGTCCTCCGGTACGGCCGCCGCGAAGAAGGAGGCCCTCGAGGCCGCCGGTGTCAAGGTCGGCAAGACGCCGACCGAGACGGCGAAGCTGGCGCGCGAGATCCTGGGCGGCTGAGGTCTTCTGGCCAGCCTCTGCTTCGGCTGAACGTCGGACGGGCCCGTACCCCTTTGGGGTGCGGGCCCGCCGGCGTTTGTGGGTACCCGGCATTTGGGGCTGGGCGGGGGATGGGTGCGTTGCCAGGCGCTACGAGGTGCCGCTGCGCCGACCCTCCCCCACTCTCGACTTCGCTCGAGCGGGAGGTACCCCCATCGCCCCAGCGGCACGATTGCCCGCAGCTACGACGGGCTCAGTTGGGTTCTGGGTGTAGGCGTTCTGGGCCTGCTGTTGACTCTGATCTGAGTTTTGCGCGGAGTTCCAGTTCGGACTCGGAGAGAGGGCCGGGGGCTGTTCTCGGTGGTACTCCGCGGATGGGGGTGCCTTGGGGGATCGGGGGTTCGTAGTGGTCGGGGGCGGTGTGGAGGGTCAGGGCGGTGGTGGTGAGGAGGAGGGTGGTGAAGGCGATGGCGGCGTGGATCCAGCGGCGGGCGCGGAGGTCGGCCCGGGCGCGGAGCGCGATCGGTTTGGTGGGGCGGGGGCGGATTCCGGCGGGGAGTTCGGCCAGCAGGCGGTGCAGCGTGTCGGGCGCGACCGGTTCCGGGAGGTGGGCGGCCACCGTCGCGCGGGCGTACATGAGGCGGCCCGCCGTGGCGGCCGTGCTCGCCTCCGTCTCAGCGGCTGTTTCGGGCAGGTCGAGGCCGAGACCGTCGTAGAGGACGAGGGTGCGCCGGTACGGGGGCGGCAGTTTCATCAGTACGTCGAGCAGGGCGCGGCCGGTGGGGTCGTCCGGCTGTGGCTCCAGGTGGCGGAAGGAGAGGGGGATGCGGGGGCGTAGTCGGTGCCAGGGGGAGAGGGCGTACTCGTGTGCCGTCGCCCGCACCCACCCGGCCGGGTCGCGGTCGACGGCCACCTCCGGCCAGCGCTGCCAGGCGAGTTGGAAGGCGCGTTCCACCGCGTCGCGGGCCTGTTGGCGCCGCCCGGTGAGCAGGTAGGTCTGCTGTACGAGGGTGGGGGCGCAGTACGCGTAGAGCGCGTCGAAGGCCTGGGCGGGCGTCAAGGGCGGGGGCGCCAGGTCGGGAACGTCGGCGTCGGCGTCCGTGCGGAGGGGCTGCTGGTACCACTCGGACTGCTCGCCGGGGGCCCCGGTCACCGGTTCGCCTCGCGTGTCGCTGACCCTCGTACGAAAAAACACATAAGCACATATTGGGCGACACGTGCGTGAATCCATCGTTACGCCGGTAAAGCGCGTGTCGTTGGGAGCATGGCCGCGTGACGCACGCGACCGACCCAAAAGACCAAAAACGTCCAAAAAGTGCGGCCGACGGCAACGGCCCGAACGATCCGACCGCCGTGCCGGACCACCCCGCTGACCGCGGTTGGCCGACGCCGCGCCGGCAGTCCAAGCTGGCCGCCGGGCTGCTCGGCGGGCTGCTGGCGGCGGGGCTCGGGCTCGGGGCGTTCGCCGCGCTCGTGACGGTGTTGTGGATCAGTTCGCCGTACCCGGACAGCGGGCCGGGCGGGGCGCTGCACGTGGCGGCGGCGCTGTGGCTGCTGTCCCACGGCGTGGAGCTGATCCGCACGGACACGCTCTCGGGCGATCCCGCCCCCGTGGGCCTCGTCCCCTTGCTGCTGGTCGCCCTGCCGACGGTCCTGCTGTACCGCTCGGCCTGCGATCACGCGAACGCCGGGTTCGGGACGAGGGCCCGTATGACATGGGTCGGTCTCGTCATCGGCTACACGGCCGTCGGTGTCGCCGTCACGCTGTACGCCTCGGGTGGGGCGCTGCGGCCCTCGTGGCTGTGGGCCCCCGTCTGCGTACCGTTGCTGGCGGCGCTCGCGGCGGGCACGGGGATGTGGACGGCGCGCGGGCGCCCCCAACTGCGCCTGCCCGCCTCTCTGGGCGGCGCCCCGGAGACAGAGTGGCGACGGCGGCTCACGTCCGCCGCCGGACGCGCCGCCGGGGCGGGCGTGCTGGTGCTGGTCGGCGGCGGTGCCCTGCTCGTGGCGGTGTCCCTGGTGTGGCACGGCGACACCGCCCGCGGCTCCTTCCTCCAGCTCACCGAGGGGTGGTCGGGCCGTTTCGCCGTACTGCTGCTGTGTGTGGCCCTGGTGCCGAACGCGGCGGTGTGGGGAGCGGCCTACGCGCTCGGCCCGGGGTTCGTCCTGGGCGCCGGGCATGCCGTCGGGCCCTTGGTCACGGCGGCTCCGGCCGCCACCATGCTGCCGCCGTTGCCGTTGCTCGCCGCGGTGCCGGGGGGCGCGCTCACGCCGCTGACCTGGGGGGTGGGGGCGGTGCCCCTGGCCGCGGGGGTGACGGTGGGCTGCTTCACGGCGGCCCGGGCTGCCGTGGAGCCGGGCGCCCCCTGGTCCGCCCGGCGCACCACCGCCGCGACCCTCCTCGCCGCCGCCCTCTGCGCCCTGGCCTTCGCCTTCCTCACCCTCCTCGCCGCCGGCCCCCTCGGCCTCGCCGCCCTCGCCCACGTCGGCCCCCTCTGGTGGCAGACGGGCGGCGCGGCCGGGGCCTGGATGGCTGCGGTGGCGCCGCCGGTGGCCCTCGCGGCCCGCTGGTGGCACGTACGGCAACGGAAGGGGTCGGCGACGGGGTCGGCGACGGCGCCGCAGAAGCCGCGAGGAGAGGGGAAGGCGACGACGGGGGGCGTGTTCCGGGGAGGGCGGGAGGCCACGAAGGGTGGGATGTTCCGGCGCAGGAAGGGGGCGACGGGGCCGGAAACGGACAGGGCGGAGAGGACAGACATGGCGGATAGGGGAAGGTGGTTCCGAGGGTTCCGGCGGAAGCCGGGAGTGGCGTCGGCCGGGACGCTCCAAGACAAGCGGGAAGCGGCTGCGTTCAGCTCCGGCATTCATCAGGGCGAGCCGGGAGCGGCCGGACTCAGTGCCGGGGTTCACCAGGGTGAGTCAGGGGTGGCGGTAGCTGGCTCGGGGGTTCTTCAGGGTGGGGCGGGAGCGGCGGCGGGGCTCAGCTCCGTCGCTCACCAGGCAGAGTCGGGCGCTGTGACACCTGGGGCCCTTCCGCATGAGCCGGGAGCGGCGGTGCCGGGCTCCCTTCCATGCGAGCGGGAGGCGTCGACGGGGCTGGGCGTGGCCGCTTCGCGTGAGGTCTTCACCGACCTGCCGTACACAACCGACCCGCCGTACACAGCTGAGGCCCGCGCGGACCAGCCCTTCACGGCCGGGCTCTTCGTGGGCCCGTCCTCCCTGGCCGGATCTCCGCCGCCGTCAGCCCCCGCCTCCGAGCCGACCTCGGGAACCCGACCCGGGCCCGGACTCGGAGCCGGACCCGGACCCGGCGTCGGACACGCCATCGACCCACAGGAAGCGACCGGCGAGGCCTCCTGACCCTGCCCCTACAGCTCCCGCATCCTTCCCCCTCGCACCGTCCCGTGACGGTCCCGCCGCTGGTGCACCCATGGCGCACCGGCGGCGCCGGGCGGCGCCCCGGTGCCGTACGCACCGACGACGGCGCCCCGTTGACGTACAGGCGAACGCGTCCCCTCCCGCAGACCCCTCAGCGAGCGTTGCCCAGCAGTTCCCGTACCGGTCCCTCGGGCAGGAGTTCCTTGCAGGACTTCTCCGACGCTGTGGTGAGGGCGTCGTTGACGCAGGTGTAGTAGTCCCGGTAGACGAACTGGGTCGTGAAGGTGGCGGCGACCATGGCGAGGGCGAGGGACGAGGTCACCAGGCCGCTGATGGCCGCGGTCTTCTGGGGGCGCCCGCTCGGCTCGGCGGGGGCCGCCGGCCGGGTCGGGTCCGGGGCGGCGGGCTTGGCGCGCAGGGCGCTGATGGCCCAGTACATGGCCAGGGAGCCGAGCAGCAGGGCCATGTACGGCCAGGCGAAGAGGGCGAAGAAGAAGGCCCACATGCCGGAGAGCAGCGCGTACCGCGCACGCCGCTGGGCGGGGTCCGTCGGGTCCCAGCGCAGCCCGGTGCCCGGCCCGCCCTCGGGGCCCTGGCCGGGACCGCCCGGCCTGCCCTGCCCACCCGGGCGCTCGCCGAAGTGCCCGCCGGTCGAGCGGCCGGGCTGCCGGTCGCTCCACTGACTGCCCCACGGCGCATGACCACCGCCACCAGGACCGTGACCGTGACCTCCGCCGTCGGAGTCCTGCCCGTCCGCGGGCCGGCGCGGCTGCCAGGGCCGGTCGGGCGTGCCCTCGGGCGGCGGCGCGAACGGGTTGTCGTCGGAGGAACCCGCCCCCGGACCCCGCCCACCCGCGGAGCCCTGGCCCCGTCCGGGCTCCCCGGACTGCTCGGGCTGTCCGGCGGCGTCCTCGCTCTCGCGCGGAGGCGTGGGAGAGGAGCTCCGCTCACGCAGCAGGAGCGAAGGAAGGCGGAGGCTGCGATCCGGCATCAGGAGTGCGTCTTCCCCATTGGTGAGATCGGTGAGTACGAGAACAAGGCGAGCAAGGTGACCAACACGGCGGTGGATACGTATACGGCGGTGAAATCTGCTGCTACGGCATGAGCTGTCACTTCGTGAACGCCCCACACACCGACCGCGTTCCCGAGCCCGCTCCTCGCAGACGCTACCTTCCGGCCACGCCCCCGTCCCACGGGGGCCGCCCGGTGTGCCGGTATCGTTGCTGACGGTCGGCCGCTTCGTAGACTTCCCCGTATACCGGGACGCGAAGCATTCGTATGAATGCACATACGGGTCGCCCGCGCATCACCGCACCGCTCCCCCGAGAAAGGGCCCCACCGTGGCCGCCAAGCCCGTGGCCAAGCGCCTCGTCGTGCTGGTATCCGGATCCGGCACCAACCTCCAGGCGCTGCTGGATGCCATCGCGACGACCGGCGTCGAGGCCTACGGCGCCGAGATCGTGGCCGTCGGGGCCGATCGCGGCGGCATCGAAGGCCTCGCCCGGGCCGAGCGCGCCGGGATGCCGACGTTCGTCCGCCGCGTCAAGGACTACGGGACGCGCGAGGAGTGGGACGCCGCCCTCACCGAGGCCGTCGCCGCGTACGAGCCCGATCTCGTCGTGTCCGCCGGGTTCATGAAGATCCTCGGCAAGGAGTTCCTCGCGCGTTTCGGCGGGCGGATCGTGAACACGCACCCCGCCCTGCTGCCCAGTTTTCCCGGAGCCCACGGTGTGCGGGACGCGCTCGCGTACGGCGCCAGGGTCACCGGCTGCACCGTCCACTTCGTCGACGACGGCGTCGACACCGGACCGATCATCGCCCAGGGCGTGGTGGAGGTCCGGGACGAGGACGACGAGAGCGCTCTGCACGAGCGCATCAAGGAAGTCGAGCGAAGGCTGCTCGTCGATGTCGTGGGGCGGCTCGCCCGCAACGGCTATCGCATTGAGGGACGAAAGGTAGTTATCCAGTGACCGCCGACAGCACTGTCACGGCCGAGAGCGGCAAGCGGGGCATCCGTCGCGCGCTTGTCAGCGTCTACGACAAGACGGGCCTCGAAGACCTCGCGCGCGGCCTGAACGAGGCGGGCGTCGAACTCGTCTCCACCGGCTCCACCGCCGCGAAGATCGCCGCCGCCGGTGTCCCCGTCACCAAGGTCGAGGAGCTCACCGGCTTCCCCGAGTGCCTGGACGGCCGGGTCAAGACCCTGCACCCGCGCGTGCACGCCGGCATCCTCGCCGACCTGCGGCTCGAGGACCACCGGCGGCAGCTCGCGGAGCTGGGCGTGGAGCCGTTCGACCTCGTCGTCGTGAACCTCTACCCGTTCCAGGAGACCGTCGCCTCGGGCGCCACGCCCGACGAGTGTGTCGAGCAGATCGACATCGGCGGTCCGTCGATGGTCCGCGCCGCCGCCAAGAACCACCCCTCGGTCGCCGTCGTCACCAGCCCCGCCCGGTACGGCGACGTCCTCGCCGCCGTGCGCGACGGCGGTTTCGACCTCGCCACCCGCAAACGGCTCGCCGCCGAGGCATTCCGGCACACGGCCGAGTACGACGTGGCGGTCGCCGGCTGGTTCCTCGGCGAGTACGCCGGTGACGGCGAGGAGTTCCCGAACTTCATCGGCGTGACGTACGAGCGCAAGCAGATCCTGCGCTACGGCGAGAACCCGCACCAGCCCGCCGCCCTCTACACAGGCGGCTGCGGTGGCCTTGCCGGTGCCGAGCAGCTGCACGGCAAGGAGATGTCGTACAACAACTACACGGACACGGACGCCGCCCGCCGTGCCGCGTACGACCACGCCGAGCCGGCCGTCGCGATCATCAAGCACGCCAACCCGTGCGGTATCGCGATCGGTGCCGATGTCGCCGAGGCGCACCGCAAGGCGCACGCCTGTGACCCGCTGTCGGCGTTCGGCGGGGTCATCGCCGTCAACCGGCCGGTCAGCAAGGAGATGGCGGAGCAGGTCGCCGAGATCTTCACCGAGGTCATCGTCGCGCCCGACTACGAGGAGGGCGCCCTCGAAGCGCTCGCCAAGAAGAAGAACATCCGTGTGCTGCGCTGCCCCGAGGCGCCGGAGCCGGCCGCGGAGTTCCGCCCGATCGACGGCGGCGGACTGGCCCAGGTGACGGACGTCTTCCAGGCCGAGGGCGACGACCCCGCCAACTGGACCCTGGCAACGGGTGAGGCGCTGTCCGAGCCGGAGCTCGCCGAGTTGGCCTTCGCCTGGCGGGCCTGCCGCGCCGTCAAGTCCAACGCGATCCTCCTCGCCAAGGACGGGGCCTCGGTCGGCGTCGGCATGGGGCAGGTCAACCGCGTCGACTCCTGCAAGCTCGCCGTGGAGCGGGCCGGTGAGGAGCGTGCGCGGGGCTCGTACGTCGCCTCGGACGCCTTCTTCCCGTTCCCGGACAACATCGACGTCCTGGGCGCCGCCGGCGTCAAGGCCATCGTGCAGCCGGGCGGGTCCGTCCGCGACGAACTCGTCGTCGAGGCCGCGCAGAAGGCGGGCATCACGATGTACTTCACGGGCACGCGGCACTTCTTCCACTGAGCCGCACACCCACTGCGGGGCCCGCCGGTGGTCACCGACCGGCGGGCCCTCGCCGTATCGGGCCCTACGTCGACCTGCGCAGCGCCGCCCAGGTGTTGACGCCGACGTCGCCGTCGACCGTAAGCCCCTTGTCGCTCTGGAACAGCCGGACCGCGGACTCCGTGTCCGGGCCGAACTCGCCGTCCACGCCCGAGCCGCCGACGCTGTAGCCGCGCTTGGTGAGCATGCACTGCACCTGGAGGACGCGCTCTCCCTTGTCGCCGCGGTCCGTGAGCTCCGTGCCGGAGTAGTGATTGCACTGGGAGAGCCACGCCGGGGTCGCGGGTTTCGTCGCGGTCTTCGTGGGCGTGGGGGTGGCGGTCGTGGCGTTGTCGCCCTCGTCGCCGCCCGAGGATCCTCCGGACGTGGGGGTGGCGGCGCGGGTGGGTGTGGGTGCCGTCGCGTCCGTGGGATCGGCGGACGGGGTTCCCTTGTCCTTCTTCTTCCCCTTCTCCTTTTCCTGGCTGGTGGATGGGGAGGCCGAGGCCGAGGAACCGGGCAGCGGGGAGGCCGCCTCGCCGTCGGGGGCCGTGGTCGTGGAGGCCGTCGGTGCGGCGGAGGCCGAGTCGTCGTCGCCCGCCGGACGCGTGACGAAGTAGGCGCTCGCGGCGACGGCACAGACCGCCAACGCGGCCACGACGGCGAAGTACGGCTTCTTCCGCCGCGGCTTGGCCGACGTGGACACGGACGTGACCGCCGAACCGGATGCAGAAGCGGATGCCGACGCGGCCGCGGGACCCTGCGCGCCCGGCCCCGGCGGCGGCCCGTACGCCCCGGCAGACGCCGGCGCCCCATAGGCACCCGGCGGAGTGTGTGCCCCCTGCGGGCCCGCCGGAGCCGGCGCTCCCTGCGCCCCCGCCGGTGCGGGCGCCCCGTACGCCCCGGCCGGTGTCTGTTCCCCATACCCGCCGGACGGCGGTGTGGCCGTCCCGTACGCCTCCGGTGGTGTGGCCGTCCCGTACGCCTCCGGTGGTGTGGCCGTCCCGTACGCCCCCGGTGGTGTGGCCGGCCCGAAGCCCGGGGTCGGGGCGGGGGCCTTGACGCGTTCGGTGGGGGCGCGGAAGTGGCCGGTCTGGCGGGCGGTGGCGTGGGTGAGGAGGTCGCAGGACCGGCGGCGGGCCAATAGGCGGGAGTTGAGCGGGTCGGGCCAGGGCAGGCCGGGGCCGTGGGTGCGGGCGGCGGCCGTGGCGGACTCGACGAGGTGGCCCGGAGCGGGCCGTCCGGCGGGGTCCTTGGCGAGGCAGGCGGAGAGCAGGGCGGCCAACCCCGGATCGGCGGCCGTGAGTTCGGCCATGACCTCCGGCTTGGGCTCCTCGAACGCGACCCGGTGCATGACGTCCACGCCGGTACCGTCGCCGAAGGGGGCGTGCCCGGCGACGGCGTACACCAGTGTCCCGGCGAGTGAGAAGACGTCCGAGGCGGAGTCGCAGCGGCCGTCCCGCAGGTACTCGGGCGACATGTACGCGGGCGTGCCGACCCGGCTGCCGGTCGTGGTGATCGCGCTGCTGTCCACGGCCTGCGAGATGCCGAAGTCGATGACGTGGACGCCGTCGGCGGACAGCAGCACGTTGGACGGCTTGAGATCGCGGTGCACGACCCCGGCGGCGGCCAGCGCGGTGAGGGCGCGTCCCAGTTCGCCCACCAGCCGCCAGGCCCCGGCGGGCGGCAGTGTGCCGCACTCGCGGACCGCGTCGGCGAGGTTGAGACCGGGCAGGTACTGCGTGGCCATCCACAGCAGTCCGTCCTCGTCCTGGTTCTCGAAGCCGGTGCCCAGCAGTCGCGGCGCGTACGGCGTGCGGACCCGCTCGTGCACCCCGGCCTCGCGCTGGAAACGGCGGCGGAACTCGGTGTCCTCGGCGTACTCCGGGCGGATCACCTTCACCGCGGCGAGCCCCGGCCCTCCCCCACTCTCGGCTGCGCTCGAGCGGGAGGTACCCCCACCGGCGGGCAGCGCCAGATAGACCCGGCCCATGCCGCCGCTGCCGAGCAGCCCCAGCGGTACGTACGGTCCGAGGCGTCCCGGGTCCGACGGCTTCAGCGGGGTCGCGCCCGTTTGCTCCAGTGCGGCGTCACCGGACGCCGGGGAGTACGGAGGCGGCTCGGGCCGCTGGTCTGACATGGTTCCCCCGAGTTGGTGTTCTCTCTGATCGTGCGCTGCCGCAACGGTCTTATGGGCAACGTGAGTTGACGAGAGACTACCGTGCGGGCGCCGGACGGCCCGCCGGTACGGGACCGGCGGGCCGTGAAGGTTCGGCGTACGCCGGGGTCCTCCTTGCCGAGGGCCCGGGTGGGACGGCCTACTTGCAGGTGCGGCCCTTGTAGGTCGCGAGCTTCCAGGCGCCGTCCTCGTAGAACGCGTACTGGCCGTTGGGGGCGCGCCGCACGCGGAAGTCGTAGGCCGCGCCGTCGTACCGGAGGTAGAGGGTCTTCTTGGGGCCCGTGCTGCCCGAGTCGAACCTCAGCTTGTTGTCCGCCTTGTCGAACGTCTTGGGCCCGACCATGCCGTCGCGCGAAAGCTTCCAGCGCTTCTGCAGGTTCTTGGTGGCGAAGGTGGTGTTGGAGCCGAAGATGCCGTCGACGTCCCCGTTGTCGAACTTGGTGCCGTTCTTCTCGGTGGCGCCCTCGGCCCAGAGGATCCTCTGCCACAGGCAGCTGACGTTGGTCTTCGCGTACTTGGTGGCCGACACGGTGCCCTCGCCGCCCCAGTCGTTCCCCTGGGTGCCGGAGCCGGTCATGAAGCCCTGGGCGGCCGTGGCCGAGGCGGGCGAGACGCCCAGGATCAGGGCGCCCGAGGCGGCGGCGCCCACGGCGGCGGTGGCCAGGCGGGCACGAGTCGTGCGGAAATTCATGGTGTTCCTTCCCCGTTGGTGTGGTGCGTGGTGCGTGGTGCGTGGGCCGTGCGTACGCCGTCCCCCCTCCGGACGACGCACATGCGACTTTGCGGGTGCGGAGGCGCGAGCGGTACCTCGAATGTTTCAGGGGGTACTCGTCCGTGTGGCGTCGGCTCACCAGATTGACGAGAGCAGGCTCCACAACGTCGGCTTGGACGAGCAGTTGTCGAGCAGCTCGTGCGACAGCGGCGCGTAGGTGCCCGCCAGATTGCCCATGCTGTTGACGGAGCTGCAGCCGGTCCGCTGGGCCCAGCGGCGGCGGTCGTAGCCGGCGGGCTGGAAGCCGGTGCCCCGGTAGTACGCCACATCGCGGCGTTCCCGCTCGTCCGAGATGTTGTTGAAGACCGACCGGACGGGCCGGTCGGCGGCCCAAGCGCACGTCTCCTCGCCGGACTGCCAGTCCGTGTCGTCGCCCTGCCAACTGCACATGTCGCCGTTGCCGTTGTGCTCGCTGAAGAAGCAGACACTGTCCGCCGGGCAGCGGTGGTAGCCGTAGACGACCTGGCCGTCCGGGCCGGTGGGGAAGGCCGCCGCCTCGGGCAGGGCCCGGTAGACGGGAGTCCCGTCTTCGGGGACCACGTGCGTGTACGCCGCCACGGCCGTTCCCGTCGTCGCGAGGAGCACGGTCGCGAGGGCCGCCGCCAGGACGGGGTGCCGGCGCCAGAAGCGGGGGCGCAGCCTCGGCAGGCGGCCGGAGCGGGTGACGCCTGCGGCCTGTTCCACGCGGCGCAGCAGCTCGGCCGCCGTGGGCCGCTCCTTGCGCGCGCGGGCGAGGCAGTCGGTGACGATCTCCCGCCAGGGGGCGGGGAGTTCGGGGTGCGGGCGGAGGCCGTCGATGCCGCGCGCGTAGCGCACCGCCGCGTCCGTACGGGCCGCGGTGGTGCCGCCGGGCAGCGGGTGCTCCCCGGTGAGGACGAGGTGGGCGAGGACGCCGAAGGCCCAGATGTCGGCGGTGGGGCGGGTCCGGGCACCGCGTTCGCCGAGCTCGGCCCAGAGCAGCTCGGGCGGGGTGTAGTCGGGGGTGGCGAACGCGGGGGCGTAGGCGTGGGTGCCCTCCAGTTCGGCCGCCATGCCGAAGTCGGCGAGCCGTACCGAACCGTCCGCCATCAGCAGGACGTTGGCGGGCTTGAGGTCGCCGTGCACCCAGCCCGCGTGGTGCAGCTGGTGCAGGCCCTCGCAGACCTGGGCGAGAAGCGTCGGGCCGGAGCCGGGGGCCGGGGTGCGGTCCAGCAGGGTCTCCAGGGAACCCGCGGCCTCCTCCAGGACCAGGACGGTGGCGCCGTCGAGCTCCGGCTGCTCCGGGTCGTCGACCGTGAGCACCTCGTACATCCGGATCAGCCGTGGCGAACGCAAGCGCTCCAGCAACTTCACCTCGCGCTCGACCAGTTCCCGCAGATGCCGCAACCGGCGCGGGGTGCGGGTGCCGGTCGGGAGGAACTTCAGCGCCGCCCGGCGGGGCAGCCCCGGCTCCTCGCCGCCGGCGCGCCGGGCGGTGTAGACGGTGCCGAACGCGCCGGACGCCAGCGGCTCGCGCACCTCCCACCGGCCCACCCGATAGCCGTGCGGAACCGGCACGGCGTGCGTCGACCCGGTCACCCGGTCACTTCGCTCGGGACGGCGGCCAGCACGACGAGGTCGTCCTCGCACACGAGGTCGAAGCGCAGGGCGAGCGAGACCAGCGACTCCTTCTTGCCGTTGTGGCGCAGGCCGGGCTCACCGCTGTCCGGTGAAGGCTTGAGGCGCAGCTTGACCGCCAGGTAGTCGATGTTCCAGTAGACGGCGGAACGGGTGGCCGCGGGCCAGGTCGGGCGGAGCCGCTCGACGACCTGGTCGACGGTGGGCAGCGGTGCGTGCGGTTCACCGCGCAGCCTGGGCTCGCACAGGGCGGTCAGTACGGCGAAGTACCGCTTGGTGCGGTCCAGCGAGAACGCCGGAGCCGTGGCCCCGCCGCCGAGTCCGGCGTGGTCGTCACGGGAGCGGTAACTGTGGCGTGGCGCCCAGACGTCGAAGCTCAGCAGATCGCCGGCGGCGGGCAGCACGACCCGCGAGAACTCGAACGGTACGGGGGCGTCCTGACGGCCGGGCGCGACCTTGATGTGCTCGCCCGCGCCCTCCGGGTTCTCCACCACGTAGGTCTGGTCCGTGCTGTGGTTGCTCAGGATCCAGAAGGCGTGGAGTGCGGTGATCTCCCCGGCCACGCGGGACACGCCCTCGTGGACGATCGTCAGGTCGTTGCCCGTCTCCGCACGGCCGAAGGAGATCCGCTCGCCTGAGGCGATACGTATCTGCTCCCGCGGCCGGCCGCACTCCGGAGGCACCACGATGATGCTGTGCATGCCGTGTCCTCTTCTCTTCTGCGGAACGTCAGCGTAAAGGGGGCCTGTTCAACCGCGTTTGCTGTGAACGATTCAAGCAGGTGTGAGCGAATCAGCAGGCCGGTGTGCCCACTTGTGGGAGCGGACGAGCAGCCCGTCGCCGGTGTCGCCGTCATAGCCGTTGTTGAACGCGCCGAAGGGCCGTACCCCTTCCCGCGGGTACGGCCCCTCAGAGTGCTCGGCGGCTCAGTAGCGCGGGCGGTTGAACCACGCCTTGCCGTTCGCGTTGCCGACGAAGACGGCGATCAGGATGCCCAGCACCAGGTGGACGAGACCGATCAGGAAGAACGGGTAGATGCCCAGCACCGCGGTGATGACGCCGAAGACCAGCGCCGCGACACGTACGCCGTTGCCGCCGGTGTTGAACTTCACCGCGAGCATGATCGCGTAGACGAGCCAGGCCACCGCGAACACGGCCATCGCCCACATGAGGCCGACCGGGATGTCGCCGAGCGCGTCCTGGAGCGCGGGGTCCTCGGTGCTGTCGCTGGCCGCGCTCACGGCCGCCGCGCCGATGCCGTACAGGAGTACGCCGATCACCTGGAGGCCGACGATGACCCAGAGCATCACGCGGGCCGAGTTGACCGTGCTGGGCATGGTCGTGGGTGCGGTCGGGTAGCCGCCGCCGTATCCCTGGGAGACCGGCGGGGCGGCCGGGTAGCCGTAGCCCGGCTGCTGCTGGGGCTGGCCCTGCTGCGGGTAGCCGTAGCCCTGGTTCTGCGGCTGCTGCGGCGGCTGCTGGGGCTGGCCGTACGGGTTGTTCGGGTCGCCGAAGCTCATGGCGGGGTTTCCTCCGTTGCCTTGTGCGGGGACGCGAGGCACGGTTCGGAGGAATGTCCTGAATCTTTGAACTGGTCACATCCCCCGGCAGTGCCCGCGGCACTGTGCCCCAATCGTTTTATGCGCCCGCTCAGATGTCCAGCCACATTCCTCGGACGTTGTGCAAGTGCAACACATCCGATCTTGTCGGACACGGGCTCTGTGGGTCCACGGGGTGTCCAAGGGACGGCCGGATTGGAACCGGGGCCGGGTCATCCGCGAAGATTGGGCCCATGACCGCCCAGATTCTCGATGGCAAGGCCACCGCAGCCGAGATCAAGTCCGAGCTGACCGCCCGTGTGGCGGCGCTGAAGGAGAAGGGCGTCACGCCCGGACTCGGCACGATCCTGGTCGGGGACGACCCCGGCAGCCAGAAGTACGTCGCCGGCAAGCACCGCGACTGCGCGCAGGTCGGCATCGCCTCCATCCAGCGCGAACTGCCCGCGACCGCCACCCAGGAGGAGATCGAGGCGGTGGTGCGGGAGCTCAACGAGGACCCCGCCTGCACCGGCTACATCGTCCAGCTGCCGCTTCCCAGGGGCATCGACGAGAACCGCGTCCTCGAACTGATGAACCCCGACAAGGACGCCGACGGCCTCCACCCGATGAACCTCGGGCGCCTCGTCCTGAACGAGCCCGCCCCGCTGCCCTGCACCCCCAACGGCATCCTCACCCTCCTTCGCCGGCACGGCGTCGAGATCAAGGGCGCCGAGGTCGTGGTCGTCGGCCGCGGTGTGACCATCGGCCGCCCGATGCCGCTCCTCCTCACCCGGCGCAGCGAGAACGCGACGGTGACCCAGTGCCACACCGGTACGCGTGATCTGTCCGCCCACCTCAGGCGCGCCGACATCATCGTCGCCGCCGCCGGCTCGGCCCACCTCGTCCGCCCTGAGGACGTGAAGCCGGGCGCCGCCGTCCTCGACGTCGGTGTCTCCCGCTCCGCCGAGGGCAAGATCGTCGGAGACGTTCACCCCGGCGTCGCCGAGGTCGCCGGCTGGATCTCCCCCAACCCCGGCGGCGTCGGCCCGATGACCCGCGCCCAGCTGCTCGTCAACGTGGTCGAGGCGGCGGAGCGCAGTGTCGGCTGACGGCAGCGCCGAGGGGCTGCCGGGCAAGAAGGGGAGGCCGGCCGGGCCCCGGGCGTCGGAGAAGGCCGAGGGGGCGCGGGCATCGGCCGACGGCTCGGCGAAGCCGCCGGGCGCGTCGGGGCGAGCCGGGAAGCCGGGGGGCTCCGGGGCGAGCGGGAGCTCCAAGGCGTTGGAGAACGGGACCTCGGAGAAGGAGACCATGGCGCGGGCCGCGGAGGAGATCGAGGTGCGGGACCCCGTCAGTGCTCCCGGGGTCGACGGGGAACCCGTGCGTACCACCCGGCGGTTCCCGATGTTCACCAAGGACACGGCGCGGCCCGAGGGCGGTGGGCGTGCGGCGCCCCGTGACGCGCCCGCGCCCGCTCGGCAGTGGCCGATCCTCGCCGTGCTGTGCACCGTGGCACTCGGGCTGCTGGTCACCGCGTTCGACGCGTTCCGGATCGGCACGATCCTGATCGGCGGCGCCCTGCTCGCCGGGGCGGTGCTGCGATGGGTCGTACCGGACGTCGGCATGCTGGCCGTGCGCTCCCGCTTCACCGACATGGTCACGTACGTCGCCCTGGGCACCGCCATCGTGCTCCTCGCGCTCATGGCCCAGCCCAAGCCGTTGCTGGAGATCCCCTTCCTCAAGGACACGCTGCACTTCACCGTCGGGGAAGAGACGGATTGAGGGGCGGACACATGCGACGGCGGCCCATCCCCTCCCCCGAGTAAGGACGGACCGCCGTCGCGATCCACACTCGTGCACGGCGAACGTGCTGTTCAACACCTGTCAGGCCGCTGTGGCACGGAAGTGACCATTCCGCCAAGGTGTCCGTACGGCGCCACGACGACGGCACCCGCGCGTCATCACTCCGGGGCACGCCCCGTCTCACCTCTCACCCCGGCGCGCCGTTGGAATCACTCCACGGCGCCGCCAGAATCAGCCCCGGGAGCGGCGTTCGCGCCGGTGGGAACCGGTCGCCCGCCACCGTCGTCACTTGCTCAGACGCCTGACTCAGCCCCCCTTACCCAACCCGCTTACTCAGACCCTTGTCCCCTGGTCGGACCCCGCCCGAAGCCGAGGAGGCAGCCGATGAGCGCCTGGCAGCCGCTGCCGGACGAACTCCCCCCGGAGGTTCAGCACTTCGTGGAGCAGTTGCGGCTGCTCAAGGACCGCACGGGACTCAGTCTGGTCGCGCTCGGCGCCCGTACCGCGTACAGCAAGTCCTCCTGGCAGCGGTACCTCAACGGCACCCAGCCCCCGCCCCGCCAAGCCGTCGTCGCCCTGTGCCGGGTCGCGGGGGAGGACCCCGAACGCTTCGGGGTGCGCTGGGAGTTGGCCGTACGGGTCTGGCCGCGCCCGGCGGCAACGACCGCGGGCCGGCCGACGGACACCGCCGGGACGGGGCCGGCGATGACAGAGGCCGAGGCGGAGGCGTACGAGGACGACCCCACCCTCCCCTGGTGGGACACCCCCGTCGAGGAACCGAGGACCAGGCCACCCGGCCGCCTGGCCCTCTACGCCGCGCTCGCCGTCCTCGCGCTCCTCGCCCTCGTCGGCATCGGCGTCGCACTGATAGGGGCCATCACGCTGTCGTGACGGCCCCGGTCTCAACGGGTCCCGGCCTCAACCGGCCCCTCAGCTCCGCCAGTTGTACGCGGCGACCTTCCACTTCGAGCCGACCTTGACGTAGTACTCCCCGTCGAGCCGCTTGAAGGACACCTCGTACGCCGAGCCCGTGTACGTGACCTCGCCGTCGCTGTACGGCCCGTACAGGTAGCCGTCGGCCTGCCCGAAGGTCTCCTTGCCGACGATGCCGTCGATGTCCTCCAGACCCTCCTCCCGCTGCCAGTACTTCGTCGCCGAGCGGGTCTTCCAGCCGAAGATCCCGTCGATGTCCGACGCGGTGAAGGTGTGCAGATCCCCGCCGGCGTCCTTCCACTTGGCGCCGTCGGCGGACAGCACGGTCTGCCACAGCCGCGTCGCGTTGCTCCTGGAGTGCTGGTTGACGGAGAGCGTGCCCTCGTCGCCCCAGTCGCCCGCCGCGTCGCCGGAGCCGTCGACGACGTACGCGACGTACGGCCCGGATGCCGTGGCGTGCGGAACGGCGGCGCCGAGCGCGAGCCCGGCGGAGGCCGTCACGGCGACGGCCGCGAGCAGCAGCCTGGCCTTGTGTTGCATGTGATCCCCCTGGTCCCCATTGACCGTCGATGCGTACGAGCAGCGCGAGCAGTATGAGCAATGCGAGCCCTCGTTCGACTTGGCTGACTCGGTTCGACTCGCGTGACTGTGCATGTGTGGTCGTTGTGTCGATGTGTTGACAAGTTCGATAATTCACCGCCGATCCACTCAACACCAGGGCTAACATGAGCATTTGGGACGGTCCGGGACGTCCCGCGCGCGGACCGGCAATTCCGCCCGGCAACCCGGGATGCCGGTGGGACACTGGACCGCAGACCGGTAGAGGGCGTGCAAAGGTGTATGCCCAGCCCGAAATGCTCCCGCACGCCCCCTTCCCGGGAACTGACATCCCGACCGGGAGCATCCCCATGGGTAGTCCAGAACGGGGCTTCGGAGAGGGGCCTCGGGGAGAGGCTTCGGAGAGCCTCGGGCTCGGTCCCGGACCAGGATCAGCGAGGGCATCATGCGCGGCGCGGCGATAGTCGGCACAGGGATAGTCGGCACGGGGACAGTCGGCACGGGGGGGAAGTTCAGAGACGTTCAGGGGGAAGAGGGGGGAAGCAATGCCTCGTTGGAGGGCCTTGCCCGATGAACTCGATCCACAGGTCAGGGAGTTCGCGGGCCAGTTGCGCAGGCTCGTCGACCGCAGTGGAATGAGCATCGCCGCGGTGGCCGACCGCACGGGCTACAGCAAAACGTCCTGGGAGCGGTATCTCAACGGCAGACTGCTCGCGCCGAAAGGCGCGATCGTCGCGCTGGCCGAGGTGACCGGTACCAATCCCATCCATCTGACGACCATGTGGGAGCTGGCCGAGCGCGCCTGGAGCCGCTCGGAGATGCGCCACGACATGACCATGGAGGCCATCCGTATCTCCCAGGCGCGGGCCGCGCTGGGCGAGACGGGCGGCCAGTCGACCGTCAAGGGCGTCAGGGGCGGCAAGAACGGCAGGGCGAGCCGGAGCGCGACCGCGACGCCGGGCGTGGCAGGCCCGGCGGGCGTCTCGCCGACGGTCCCGCCGCAGGCGCAGCCGCCGGGGGAGGAGCGCAGGCCGCGCCCGTCGTACGGCGGTTCGTCGGCCCCGTCCTCCGGGCCTTCCGCCGCTGCCGGTGGCGCACCTCGTGTCAGCTGGGGTGCCACTCCTTCGGCGTCGGCCCCGGCATCGTCCCCGGCGTCGTACGGAGAACCGCCCTCCTCGGTGACACCGGCGTCATCGGCGAGTGTGCCCGGCGGTGCGTCGGCCCCACCCGGGGTCTTCGGTCCGCCGCAGGGCGGTGCCGGGCGCCCCGACGACGGTGACTCGTCGGCCAGGCGGCGGCTGCCCATGTTCCTCGCGGGAGTCGTCGGCGCGCTCGTCGTGATCGCGGCTGCCTTCCTCTTCACGAACGGCGACGGGAAGGACGACGCGGCGGACAAGCCGACGTCCCCGCAGACCACGGCCGTCACGAACCCCAACCTCCCGGACGGCGTCAAGTGCAGCGGCAAGGACTGCGACGGCAAGGACCCCGAGACCATGGGGTGCATCGGCAGCCTCGTGACGACCACCGACGCGAAGTTCGTGGGCCCGACCAGGGTCGAGGTCCGCTACAGCAAGACCTGCGGAGCGGCCTGGGCGCGCATCACCCAGGCGGCGCCGGGCGACGAGGTCCAGGTGACCGTCGGCAAGACAAAGCAGACGGCGGCCATCGAGGAGGCGAATGACACCATCGCCTACACCCCGATGGTGGCCGTGAAGGACGCGGGCGACGCCACGGCCTGCGCGACGCTTGCCACCGGGCAGGAGGGGTGCACGGGGTAGGCGTCGGTCTTGAAGGCCTGGAATCTTGAAGGCCTGGAACGGGGGGCGCGCGGAATGAATCTGCGCGCCCCTTGCGTGCGCAAGGGACTCGTAACCCCTCGCAATGGGCTGTATCGGAAAAGTAATCGCGGTCGAGGAGGAATGCCTTCCGCGGTCCGGGGCAGGCGGACAGTACCCCCACGGGAATCCGGCCCGCCCGGGAGACCGGCATCTCTCTCCCGGCCCGGTACCCCACCTGGCGGCCGCCTCGGTCCACCCCTCTCCCGGACCGGCGGCCGCCTCTTCATGCGGCCTTTCCCGCTGAGCGGTGCCAGGCTGTGGGGTGGGCCACACACACCGGGCGGTCCGTGATCCCCGATGCGCGATAGCCTGACCACCGATCTCTCTTGACGCCAAGAGATCGATCATTTGTACGTCCCGCCAGGGGTAGGGACGCCCCACCGCCAGCTGTCATACGGAGAACGCCATGACCCGCACTCCCGTGAACGTCACCGTCACCGGCGCGGCCGGCCAGATCGGTTACGCCCTGCTCTTCCGCATCGCCTCCGGCCAGCTGCTCGGCGCGGACGTGCCGGTCAAGCTCCGCCTGCTGGAGATCACGCCGGCGCTGAAGGCCGCCGAGGGCACCGCCATGGAGCTCGACGACTGCGCCTTCCCGCTCCTTCAGGGCATCGACATCACGGACGACCCGAACGTGGCCTTCGACGGCGCCAACGTGGCCCTGCTCGTCGGCGCCCGCCCCCGCACCAAGGGCATGGAGCGCGGCGACCTCCTTGAGGCCAACGGCGGCATCTTCAAGCCGCAGGGCAAGGCCATCAACGACCACGCCGCGGACGACATCAAGGTCCTGGTCGTCGGCAACCCGGCCAACACCAACGCCCTCATCGCCCAGGCCGCCGCGCCGGACGTCCCGGCCGAGCGCTTCACCGCGATGACCCGCCTGGACCACAACCGCGCGCTGACCCAGCTGTCGAAGAAGACGGGCGTCCCGGTCTCCGAGATCAAGAAGCTCACGATCTGGGGCAACCACTCCGCGACCCAGTACCCGGACATCTTCCACGCCACGGTCGCCGGCAAGAACGCCGCCGAGGTTGTCAACGACGAGAAGTGGCTCGCCGAGGACTTCATCCCGACCGTCGCCAAGCGCGGCGCCGCGATCATCGAGGCCCGTGGCGCCTCGTCGGCCGCCTCCGCCGCCAACGCCGCGATCGACCACATCCACACCTGGGTCAACGGCACCGCCGAGGGCGACTGGGCCTCCATGGGCATCCCGTCCGACGGTTCCTACGGTGTCGCCGAGGGCCTCATCTCCTCCTTCCCGGTCACCGTGAAGGACGGCAAGTACGAGATCGTCCAGGGCCTGGAGATCAACGAGTTCTCCCGCGCCCGCATCGACGCCTCGGTCCAGGAACTGACGGAGGAGCGCGACGCGGTCCGCGCCCTCGGCCTCATCTGAGCAACTCACAGGTTGCTCGAACAGGCCCCGTCCCGGTTTCACCGGGACGGGGCCTGTTCGGCGTGTAGGGCTCAGATGCCGCTCAAGTCCCTTGAGCGGCACAGACGTTGTCGACCACGATGATCCACATGTTCGGACTCACCTCTTCCCGCAAGGACCAGCTCGTGCTCTTCGTACGGGACCCGGACGCCATCGCCGAGACCGTACGCCGGGCCCTAGCCGAGGCGACCCCCGAGGAGCGCCCCGGTCTGGAACGTGCCGTCGAGCTCATCGAGGAGGCCGTCGCCACCTCCGACCAGGCCCTGCGCGCCCGCTGGGTGAAGGAGCGCCTGGCGGAGGCCGGTCACACGGGCCCGGTCGACTCCGTGGCGGCCATCAAGGCCCTGCGCGACGCGGAACCGGGCCTCAGCCTCAGCACGGCCGTGGCCCTGGCGAAGTCGGCGGCGGCGTCCCAGAAGTAGTAGTTGAAGCGCATCGACGTCACCGAGCAAGCTGCTTCTCGAAGAAGTGGGACGCGTACACGTCGTCGTTGTACCGGGGGATCTCGGTGTACCCGCACGCCCGGTACATCGCCTGGGCCTCCGTCAACGAGGCGTGCGTATCGAGGCGTACGACGTCGAAACCGCGCTCGGCGGCCCGTTGCTCCAGCGCGTCCAGCAGGCGGCGCGCGAGCCCGAGCCGGCGGGCCTCGGGGTGCACCCACACATGCTTGATCTCCCCGACGCCGGGCTCGAGCGTCCGCAACGCACCGCACGCCACGGGTCGCCCCTCCTCGTACGCGACGAGCAGGGCCCCCGCGTCCCCGGAGACCTCGTGTGGCAGGACGAGGGTGGCCGGGTCGTACCCCTCGGGAAAGCGTGCGTCGATGTCGGCGGCGTACGCGTCGAGGCACGCCCGGCCGTCGGCGGAATCCCCGTCGACGACCTCGACGCGGATCGCGGCCAGCCGCAGCAGCCGCTGCGCGGCCCGCAGGGCGCCGGTCAACTGCCCCCGCTGCTCCGCGCTCAACCCCCGCAGCAGCCCCTCGGCCAGCGCGTCGGACCGCCGATTCTGCTCCGCGAACTCGGCCCGCCCCGCCGACGTCAGCTCGGCGACCCGCACGCGGCTGTCCTCGGCATGGACCCCGACCCGAACCAGCCCCTGCCTCTCCAGCGACTTCACCATCCGACTCAGATACCCGGCGTCCAGCCCGAGCCGGGTACGCAGCTCACGGAGCGAGGCCCCGCCCCCTCCGGCCTCACCGATCTCGAACAGCATCCGCGCCTCGGCCAGCGGCCGGTCCTGCCCGAGGTAGTGGTCGTCGAGGGCCCCGATCCGCCGGGTGAAGTACCGGTTGAACCGGCGCAGACTGCTGACATGCTTGGTCTCCATAGTTCTTTGACTTTAGTCAAAGAACTATGGAGGTGTCGATGACTGGTGATGGCTTCAGACCTTCTCCAGCTCGCTCCGGAGCTTCGAGACGTCGATCGACTCCTTTGCCGACGGGGTCTCGGAGGGGACCGGCTCGTCGTAGTCGGTGAAGGTCATGGTGAGGTCGGTGTCGTCGCCCTTCTCGGTGGCCTTGACCAGGTGGTGGTCGGAGTCGGTGGTGATGTAGAGGGTGGTGGTCGTGCCGTCCTTCACGGAGGAGACGGGGATGGCCTTGTCGCCGTCGACCGTCGTTTCGTCGCCCTTCTTCAGGGACTCGGTGCCGGTGGAGTCGTCCTCGGTGACCTCGTCCTGGAACGCGTCGAGGTCGCAGGTGTCGGCCATGCCCTTGAGGAGGGCGTCGGAGGTGGAGCCGTGGATGTAGCGGTTCTTGAAGAGCTCGGCGGCCGCCTCGCCCTCGGCGCCGGGTATCTGGGCCTTCCAGAAGTCGGCGTCCGGCTTCATCCACACCTCGTCGCCCTGTTTGACGATCTCGACGCTGCCGCCGTCGGAGCCCATCTCCATGGAGCCGACGCAGTTGCCGTCCTGGTCGAAGGCCAGGTCCATCGAGGCCGGCCGGGTGGAACTGGTGTCGACCCCCGGGCTCTCGTCGATGAACTCGAGACGCACCGACTTCGCCTCCCTCAGAGCTTCCTGCGCCCGGTCGGAGAGCTCCCGCGCACTCGGGTCCTTTACATGGTCTCCGAATGACGGGGAGGGCGAGAGGAGGAGGGCTGCGGCCACCGCCGTGCAGGTCACCACCGCTCCGGCGACGACTCCGTCATGCCTGGTCATCGCGTCACCTCCGCGTGGTGCGGCCCACTCTTCAGCGTAGGTTTCGCCCCGGCCCACCGCATTTCCGACGGGGAGCCGGTTGGCCGATGCATGGAATCGATCACTAGTGTGGGCGCCGATAAGGCGCGCATAAGCCGACGGCCGGTCACTGTGCACCGGCCCGGCATGGCACGGCATCAGCCCGACGGGGGAGCACACATGGGAGAGCAGCGAAGGCGCCTGCGTTCCAGCACGGTCGTACTCGGTGGAATGGGCGTCGTCGCGGCGGCCCTCACCTCCTGCGGATCCGATCCGGACCGCCGGTGCGTGGACCGCGACAGTTACGACATCGTCAACGGCTACAAGATCATCGCCGACAAGAACTGCAACTCCACCTCCTCGTCGTCGTACGGCAAGAACCGCAAGAGCAGCAGCAGCGGCAACCGTAAGCAGGCCGGCTCGGTCGACGCCGCCTGGTACTACGACGCCGACGTCAGCGGCAAGTGGGCCGACGACGGCACCTTCAGCCGCAGCGAGGCCGTCGACCGGGACGGCTTCGGCTGCTCCGGCTCCGGCTCCAGCGGCGGCTGACCCCGAGGGGGAGGCAGAGCCATGGAACGCCGCACCATCGAGCCCCGCCCGGGCTGGCAGGAGACGGTCGAGGAACAGGGCCTCATCTACCCGCTGACCCGCCACCCGGACGGCTCCCTGCGCCCGTACTGGGACGAGAGCGCGTACTACGTCTTCTCCCTCCCCGAGGTCGAGGCGCTGGAGGAGGTCGTCGAGGAATTGCACGGCATGTGCCTCGCCGCCGCCGCGCACATCGTCGACAAGGACCGCTTCGCCGACCTCGGCATCACCGACCCACGCCTCGCCGACCTCATCGCCGAGGCGTGGCACCGCCGTGCCGAACTCCCTTCCATATACGGCCGTTTCGACCTCCGCTACGACGGGACCGGCCCCGCCAAGCTGCTGGAGTACAACGCCGACACCCCGACCTCGCTCGTCGAGGCGGCCAGCCCCCAGTGGTTCTGGATGGAGGAGCGCTTCCCGGGCGCCGACCAGTGGAACTCCCTCCACGAACGCCTCGTCGACGCCTGGAAGAAGCAGTCCCCCCTCCTCCCGCCGGGCAGCCCCCTCTACTTCGCGCACTCCGCCGCCGACGAACTCGGCGAGGACCTGATGACGGTCGCCTATCTGAAGGAGACCGCCGAACAGGCCGGCCTCGACACCGACTGGATCTCCATGGAGGACATCGGCTGGGACCGCCTCTCCGAGCGCTTCGTCGACAAGAAGCTCCGCTTCATCCGCAGCATCTTCAAGCTGTACCCCTGGGAGTGGCTCACCACCGACCGCTTCGCCCCGCACGTCCTCGCCACCCTCGACAACGGCGGCGGCACCGGCACCACCCTGTGGATCGAACCCGCCTGGAAGATGCTCCTCAGCAACAAGGCCCTCCTCGCGGTCCTCTGGGAGCTGTACCCCGACCACCCCAACCTCCTCCCCGCCTACCTCGACGGCCCTCGCGAACTGGCCGCCACCACCGGCTACGTGGCCAAACCGCTCCTCGGCCGCGAGGGCGCCGGCATCACCGTCCACGACCCCGGAACCGACCCCGTCCCCCGCGAAGAACCCTGCTGCTACCAGCAGTTGGCCCCCCTCCCCGCCTTCGACGGCAACCGCGTCGTCCTCGGCGCCTGGGTCGTCGAGAACGAGTCCGCCGGCCTCGGCATCCGCGAGTCCTCGGGCCTGATCACGGACGAGTACGCCCGCTTCCTGCCGCACGTCATCCTGTGAACCGCGCCCCGGGAGGGGCGTGGGCCGTGAGCCGCAGGGACCGGCCATAGTGGTGGAACGCCCTCGTTCGTATGGTGGACGCGGCCGTCCGCCGGTTCGGGCCGCCCGATAAGGTGATCCTCGGGTCGTGACTGGCGCGCTGGGATGGGACGGACCATCGGGGAGCGGCCCGGGAAAGATGAGTGCCGTGCGCCTGGGCCGTACCGTGAACGCTGAACGCAACGTCCGGAGGTCCCCATGCCAGCCGAGCCCCTCTCCAACGAGTCCACCGCCTTCCGTGCCGCCCTCGATGTGATCCGCGCCGTCGAACCGCGCGTGGCCGACGCCATCGGCCAGGAGGTCGCCGACCAGCGCGAGATGCTCAAGCTGATCGCCTCCGAGAACTACGCCTCCCCGGCCACCCTCCTGGCCATGGGCAATTGGTTCAGCGACAAGTACGCCGAGGGCACCATCGGCCGCCGCTTCTACGCCGGCTGCCGCAACGTCGACACCGTGGAGTCCCTCGCCGCCGAGCACGCCAAGGAACTCTTCGGCGCCCGCCACGCCTATGTCCAGCCGCACTCCGGCATCGACGCCAACCTCGTCGCCTTCTGGTCCGTCCTCGCCGACCGTGTCGAGGCCCCCGCCCTGGAGAAGGCCGGTGCCCGCCAGGTCAACGACCTCTCCGAGGCCGACTGGGCCGAACTCCGCCAGGCCTTCGGCAACCAGCGCATGCTCGGCATGTCCCTGGACGCCGGCGGCCACCTCACCCACGGCTTCCGCCCGAACATCTCCGGCAAGATGTTCGACCAGCGCTCCTACGGCACCGACCCCGCCACCGGCCTCATCGACTACGAGGCCCTGCGCACCTCCGCCCGTGAGTTCAAGCCGCTGATCCTCGTCGCCGGCTACTCCGCCTACCCCCGTCTCGTGAACTTCCGGATCATGCGCGAGATCGCCGACGAGGTCGGCGCCACGCTCATGGTGGACATGGCGCACTTCGCGGGCCTCGTCGCCGGCAAGGTCCTCACCGGCGACTTCGACCCGGTGCCGCACGCCCAGATCGTCACCACGACCACCCACAAGTCGCTGCGCGGCCCGCGCGGCGGCATGGTCCTGTGCGACGACTCTCTCAAGGACCAGGTCGACCGCGGCTGCCCGATGGTCCTCGGCGGCCCTCTCCCGCATGTCATGGCCGCCAAGGCCGTCGCCCTCGCCGAGGCCCGCCGCCCCGAGTTCCGCGACTACGCCCAGGCCGTCGTCGACAACTCCCGCGCCCTCGCCGAGGGCTTGATGCGCCGCGGCGCCACCCTGGTCACCGGTGGCACCGACAACCACCTCAACCTGATCGATGTCGCCACCTCCTACGGTCTCACCGGCCGCCAGGCCGAGTCCGCGCTGCTCGACTCCGGCATCGTCACCAACCGCAACGCCATCCCGGCCGACCCGAACGGCGCCTGGTACACCTCCGGCATCCGCATCGGTACGCCCGCGCTCACCACGCGTGGTCTCGGCACCGCCGAGATGGACGAGGTCGCCGGTCTCATCGACCGCGTCCTCACCACCACGGAGCCCGGCACCACCAAGTCCGGCGCCCCTTCCAAGGCCCAGCACGTCCTCGACGCCAAGGTCGCGGACGAGATCTCCCGCCGGGCCACCGACCTCGTGGCCGGCTTCCCGCTCTACCCGGAGATCGACCTCGGCTGACGGTTCGCCTCTGGCGAGCGTGGATCGCACGGCACCCGGCGTCTGGGCTGAGCTCGGGCGGGTTTCGCTCACCGGCGCTTGCCGGGTGCCGCTGCGCCCACCCTCCCCCACTCTCGGCTTCGCTCGAGCGGGGGGACCCCCATCGCCCCAGCGGCACGATTGCCCGCAGCTACAGGCGTGCCGCCACCAACGCCTTGCCACCGCCGCCAGTTGACGCAATCCACGCATCCGACACCCCCCGATCGGTCCCGGTGCGGCCCTCCCGCACTCGCAGTGTCATTCCTGGTACACCGCCCGACGGGCCGGAGTTCCCATCGGAGAGCAATCAATCTTCAGTCCAGCGACTCCGCGATGTCCTTCGCCCGGCTCTGCGACTCCACGCCCTCCAGCCGCAGCGTGAACTCGTCCCCGTGCACCCACAGGAGCGTGGGCCCCGCCGTCCGCTCGGAGCGGGTGAAACGGGAGCCGTCCTCGGAGGTCATCCAGAAACGGAGCAGATGCGGCTCGGGGAACCACAGGGCCTCGTACGGGCCCGTGCTCAGCTCGACCCACTCCAGCTTCTGCCGACCCGCCACGCTCTTGGCGTACTCGGGCGCCAGCCGGGCCGCGTACTCGTCGAGCCGGATCGTGCGCCCCCGCTCCTGCCAGCACAGAGTGATCACGAAGCGGTCCTTCGGCGCACGGCTCACGGACACCGCGTCCGGAGTGCCCAGCGCGTCCGGCACGAGCGGTGCGAACCCCGCCCGCCGCCCGGCCTCGGCGAGCGAGACAGGGTTCGCGCAGTCGGGCACCCGCGCTCCCGGCGACGGGGTCGCCGACGGGTCGTACCGCACCTCGACCCCGCCGAACCGGAACCAGTCGGCCACCGCCGCCCGCACCGGAGGGGTGAGGACGAGGGCCGTGAGCAGCCCGCACAGCGCGGTCAGCGCGCGCCACCGGAGCCAGGCCCATCGGCGCACCGCCCGCAGCCGCTCACCTGCCCCCGCCGGCTCGGCCACCGGCGTCGGCACCCGCTCGGCGAGTATCTGCTGCAGCACGCGCTCGACCATGGTCTCGCTTGTCTCGTCCCCGTCGGCCCCGGGCCGGTCCAGCGACCGTCCGAGCGCCCGCAGCTCCTGGGGCAGCCGGGCGACACGCCCGGCATGCCCGACATGTTCCACGGCACCGTCCGTACTGCCGCCGACGCTGTCAGTGCCTCCGTCCCGGGGCGTGCCCCCGTCGCCGTACGACTCACTCACCCTCATCACCCCCTTTCCTGCGTCCAAGGAGCTTGCCCGACACCACAGACTTCCCCGGACCAGCAGACTTCCCCGGCCCAAGGGAACCCCCCGCCCCTAGGGCACCTCCCTGCTCGAAGGACTCGCCCGGATCGAACTCCGGCAGCAGGCGTCCCAGCCTGCGCAGGGCTCGGCTGAGGCGGGACTTCACCGTGCCCCGGGGCCAGCCCAGGGCGGCGGCGGTCTCGGGCTCGTCCATCTCCAGCAGGTAGCGGTGGGTGACGACCAGCCGGTGCTCCTCGCTCAGCTGCTCCAGCGCGCCCAGCAGCGCGACACGCCGTTCTATCTCCAGCGCGGCGACCGCCGGGTCCGCCGATGGCGGTATCAGCGGCTCGGCCTCCACGAAGGCCGCTTCGCGGTCGGCCAGGGACCGCTGGCGCCCGGCCGTCCGCACTGTGTTCCTCGTCTCATTGGCCACGATCGACAACAGCCACGGCCGGAACGCCGCGCCGTCCCGGAAGCGGCCCAGCGAGCAGTACGCCTTGAAGAAGGCCTGCTGCACCACGTCCTCCGCGTCCGAACCGGCGCCGAGGGCCCGGGCCGCCCTCAGTGCGATGCCCGTGTGGGCGCGCACCAGCTCCGCGTAAGCCTCCGGCTCTCCGGCGCGTACGCGTGCGATCACCGCGGCCTCATCGACGATGCGGCCCCCCTCCCGCGTTCTCACAAAATTGGTACACCGCCGGAGCCCGATCGGTTCCCATCCGTGTCACATCTGTTTACGGTCGGTTCCGGAACGGGCCGCGACACCTGAGAGAATGGTGAACATGGCCTCTGATCGACCCCGTGTGCTCTCCGGAATCCAGCCCACCGCAGGCTCGTTCCACCTCGGCAACTACCTCGGCGCCGTGCGCCAGTGGGTGGCCCTGCAGGAGTCCCACGACGCGTTCTACATGATCGTCGACCTGCACGCGATCACGGTGGCGCAGGACCCGGCTGACCTGCGCGCCAACACCCGGCTCGCCGCCGCCCAGCTGCTCGCCGCCGGTCTCGACCCGGAGCGGTGCACGCTCTTCGTCCAGAGCCATGTCCCCGAGCACGCCCAGCTCGCCTGGATCATGAACTGCCTCACCGGCTTCGGCGAGGCGTCACGCATGACCCAGTTCAAGGACAAGTCCGCCAAGCAGGGCGCCGACCGCGCGAGCGTCGGCCTCTTCACGTACCCGATCCTCCAGGTCGCGGACATCCTGCTCTACCAGGCCAACGAGGTCCCGGTCGGCGAGGACCAGCGCCAGCACATCGAGCTCACGCGCGACCTCGCCGAGCGCTTCAACGGCCGCTTCGGCCAGACCTTCACGATCCCGAAGCCGTACATTCTGAAGGAGACGGGGAAGATCTACGACCTTCAGGACCCGTCGATCAAGATGAGCAAGTCGGCATCAACCCCGAAGGGGTTGATCAACCTGCTCGACGACCCGAAGGCCACCGCCAAGAAGGTCAAGAGCGCGGTCACCGACACCGACACCGTGATCCGCTTCGACACCGCCGAGAAGCCGGGCGTCAGCAACCTCCTGTCCATCTATTCGACCCTCACCGGGGCGGGTATCGCGGAACTGGAGGAGAAGTACGTCGGCAAGGGCTACGGTGCGCTCAAGACGGACCTCGCCGAGGCCATGGTCGAGTTCGTGACGCCCTTCCGGGAGCGCACCCAGCAGTATCTGGACGACCCGGAGACGCTCGACTCGATCCTGGCCAAGGGCGCCGAGAAGGCGCGTGCCGTCGCCGCGGAGACCCTCTCCCAGGCGTACGACAAGGTGGGCTTCCTGCCCGCCAAGCACTGAGCCGCACCACCACGAGCCGCACCACCACGAACCCCGAGCGCCGATCGCACCACCGGCCGCACCACAGACAGCGCCGTACATCACTACGGCTGCGCCTGCCCGGAACACCGCCGTGGCCGTACAGTCGATAGCCGGTGGCGCGCCTCGGTGGGGCGTGCGACCCGACCCGCACGGCAACGTCGCACGCCCCAAGTGCGTACGACACAACCGCAGATGACAGACCACAGATGACAGACACGGACGCATGACACGACGACAGGAGACGACGTGGGGACCGTAACGATCGGTGTGTCGATCGCGGTCCCGGAGCCCCACGGCAGCCAGCTCCAGGAGCGGCGCGCGGGCTTCGGCGACGCCGCGGCTCACGGCATCCCCACGCATGTCACGTTGTTGCCGCCGACGGAGGTCGAGGAGGCGGAGCTGCCGGCGATCGAGGCGCACCTCAGCGAGGTCGCGGCCACCGGCCGGGCCTTCCCGATGCGGTTGTCCGGTACGGGAACCTTCCGGCCGCTGTCGCCGGTTGTGTACGTGCAGGTCGTCGAGGGGGCCGAGGCCTGCGCATGGCTGCAGAAGCAGGTCCGGGACGCCTCGGGGCCGGTGGCACGCGAGCTCAACTTCCCGTACCACCCGCACGTCACGGTGGCGCACGGCATCTCCGAGGAGGCGATGGACCGGGCGTTCGAGGAGCTCGCCGATTACGAGGCCGTGTGGCCTTGCGACGGGTTCGCGCTCTACGAGCAGGGTGCGGACGGAGTCTGGCGCAAGCTCCGCGAGTTCGCCTTCGGCGGGTCGGTCGTACCGCCACAACCGGACGCTCCGCTCGGGGGCACCTCGCTTCCGGCCCACTGACGGGTCACAGCGACGGGTTACAGCGGCAGTCGACGGTACAGCGGCCTCGGGACATGCCTCAGCGCCGTCATCACCAGGCGCATCGCCCCCGGCACCCACACCGTCTCCGAGCGGCGGCGCAGGCCCAGTTCGATGGCCGTCGCCACCGCCTCGGGGGTCGTTGCCAGGAGGGTTGCCGGGTGGTCGGCGGTCATGCGGGTGCGGACGAAGCCGGGGCGTACGACCATGACGTGGACGCCGGTGCCGTGGAGGGCGTCGCCGAGGCCCTGGGTGAAGGTGTCGAGGCCGGCCTTGGCGGAACCGTAGATGAAGTCGGAGCGGCGGGCGCGCTCGGCGGCGACGGAGGACAGGACGACGAGTGAGCCGTGGCCCTGCGCCTGGAGGGCCCGCGCGCAGACCAGGCCGGCCGACACGGCGCCGGTGTAGTTGGTCTGGGCGACTCGTACGGCGGCCACCGGGTCGCGCTCGTCCCTGGCCTGGTCGCCGAGCATGCCGAACGCGAGCAGCACCATGTCGACGTCGCCCTCGGCGAAGATCTTGCCGAGGGCCATCTCGTGGGACGCGGGGTCGAGCGCGTCGAAGGTGATGGTGTGGGTGTCGGCGCCCAGGCCGCGCAGATGGGTGGCCGCCTTCTCCAGATCGGGCGACGGGCGGCCCGCCAGCCACACCGTGCGGGTGCGCCGGGCGATCAGACGGCGCGCGGTGGCGAGCGCGATGTCCGACGTACCGCCGAGGATCAGCAGGGACTGGGGGGTGCCGAAGACGTCCTTCATGACAGCTCCTGGGGGTGGGTGGGGGTAGGGGGTTCAACGGGGTTTTCAGAGGCCGAGGCGGCGTGCCAGGTTCGGCACGAACATCCCGCGCAGATCCAACTCCTGGCGCGGTTCGCGGAGTTCGGCCAGCCGTAGGTACAAGCGGTCGGAGGAGGCGTCGGCTGGCATGCTCGCGACCGTATCGCCGGGAATGTCCGTGCGGTGGGCGCACCGGCACGGCTGCTGCGCCGCCTCACCGGAATGGGTGATTCATGGGATGTCGGTCAGGACCGCCGTAGTTCCCGGCCCTTCGGGATACTCGGGTCATCCGGCCTCCGGGCCGTGACGCTTCGGGTCACTACGACGAGGGCAGAGTCGGATCATGGACTGGCTGAAAAAGCTCCCCGGGGTCGGCCCCTTGGCCGAGCGCCTGATGGCCACGCACGCGTGGCGGTCGTACGAACGGCTGGAGCGGGTGAAGTGGACCCGGCTGGCCGCGGCGATGACCTTCATCAGCTTCCTGGCGCTGTTCCCGCTGCTGACCCTGGCCGCCGCCATCGCCGCGGCGACCCTCGGCAAGGACCGGCAACAGGAGCTGGAGGACAGGATCGCCGACCAGATCCCCGGTATCTCCGGCCAACTCGACATCGGCGGCCTGGTCGACAACGCCGGCACGGTCGGGATCATCGCCGGCGCCCTGCTGCTCTTCACCGGCATCGGCTGGGTCGGCGAGATGCGCGGCTGTCTGCGCGCGGTGTGGGAGAAGCCGGACCCCGACGAGAACCCCGTCCTGGCCAGGGCCAAGGACGCGGGCGTCCTCCTCGGCCTCGGCGGCGCGGTCCTCGTCTCCCTCGCCGCCTCCACCGTCGCCTCGTCCATGGTCGGCCGGATCACCGACCAACTCGGCATCGACCGGGACGGCTGGGGCGGCATCCTCCTCCAGATCGCCGCCTTCACCGTCGCCGTACTGGCCGACTTCCTGCTCCTCCTCTACGTCCTCACCCTGCTGCCGGGCGTCCAGCCACCCCGCCGCCGCCTGATCGTGGCCGCCCTCCTCGGCGCCGTGGGCTTCGAACTCCTCAAGCTCCTCCTCAGCGGCTACATGCAGGGCGTCGCCTCGAAGAGCATGTACGGCGCGTTCGGCGTCCCCATCGCCCTGCTGCTGTGGATCAACTTCACGACGAAGCTGCTGCTGTACTGCGCGGCATGGACGGCGGAGGGTCCCAAGGAAGCACCGGCCGACAAAGGGGCGCGGGGCGGTGACACATGCGGCTCCGCCGCGCGGGCGCGACCAGCCACGAACGACCCGCACCCCGCAACCGGCACCAACTAGGCAGACGCCCCCCGGTCCTTACGCCCAGGCCACTTCCGATTCACCAGATACCCCCCACCGGCCAGCAGCACCAACACACCCCCGGTGATCCCCAGCGCAACCCCGATTCCACCGGACCCCTCGGCGGCATCCGCGGCCACAGCCTTACCCCCGGCCCCGCCGGAGGCAGACGCCGACGCCGTAGCCCCCGGCTGAGCACTCGACTCGGCGTCACCTGAGGTATCCGTGTCGGCCCCCTTCGGCGGAACAAGCTCCCCCACCGGCGTCGCCTTCCCCGCCGCCTTGAACCCCCAGTCGAACAGGCTCGCGGTCTCCTTGTAGACCTGGTTGTGCTCGTCCTTCTCCGGGTGCATGACCGTGACGAGCAGCACCCGCCCGTCCCGCTCGGCGACCCCGGTGAACGTCGCCCCCGCATGCGTGGTGTTGCCGTTCTTCACACCTGCGATGCCCTGATAGGCGTCGAGACCACTGTCACCCGTGAGTAGCCGGTTCGTGTTCTGGATCTCGAAGGAGGAGCGGGTCTTCTTCCCGTTCTTGCCCTTCTTGGTCTCACCCGGGAACTTCGCCCGCACGGTCGAGCAGTACTCCCGGAAGTCCTTCTTCTGCAGCCCCGACCGGGCGATCAGCGTCAGGTCGTACGCCGACGAGACCTGCCCCTTGGCGTCGTACCCGTCCGGGCTGACCGCGTGCGTGTCGAGGGCCTGGAGCTCCTCGGCGTGCGCGTTCATGTCCGCGACGGTCTGCTTGACGCCGCCGTTCATCGCGGACAGGACGTGCACCGCGTCGTTGCCGGAGCGAAGGAAGACGCCGAGCCAGAGATCGTGGACGGTGTAGGTCTCGTCCTCCTTTATGCCGACCATGCTGGAGCCCGAGCCGACGCCCGCCAGGTCGGAGGAGAGGACCTTGTGCTTCTCGTCCTTGTTGAACTTCGGCAGCAGCGTGTCCGCGAACAGCATCTTCAGCGTGCTCGCCGGTGCCAGCCGCCAGTGCGCGTTGTGCGCGGCCAGCACCTCGCCCGACTCGGCGTCCGCGACGATCCACGAACGCGCGCTGATGTCCTTGGGCAGCACGGGCGCTTCGCTGCCGAGATTCGCCTGCGTACCCGGCTTGCCCAGCAGTTCACCGCCGACGGTCGACATGGTCGCCGGGGGAGTCGCGGACGGCGAGGCGCTCGCACTCGGTGACGGCGAGCCACTCGAACTCGGTGTCGGATCGGCGGCGAACGCGGCCGGGGCGACCGCCAACGACGTCAACGACGTCAGCGAGAAGGACACGACGGTGGCGGAAGTGACCAGCAGGGAGCGCCTGGCGGTCTTCTTGGAGGCGGGCACGATCGAGAAAGTACATGGCTCCGACCGGTAAATCCCACCGCGGTGCCCGGTGGCGCGCACACGCGTGCTCGCTCCCGCGTCCCCGCGCGCACCCCGGCGCGAGAACCGGGCGGGCGACGGCGATACTGAACCCATGAAGCTCAGCCGCCCCCTCTCCTGGTTCCTGCTCGCCTTCGGGGTGTGGAGCTGGGTCATCTGGATCACTTTCGTCAAGAACCTGTGGAAGGACGGCAGCGGGCTCGCGTTCGACGACGCGGGCGACCCGACGGCGTACTTCTGGGTGCATCTGACACTCGCGGTCGTTTCCTTTGTCCTTGGGACGGTCATCGGGGTCATCGGGTTGCGCGGAGTGCGCGCCCTCCGGAAGACGGCATAGCGGGGAGCGCGGCGGCATGGTCGTAGTTTTCGTTCTCGTGGCCGTGCTGGTGCTGGCCGCCTTCGTGGTCCTGCACTGGTACGCTTGGCGCCGTCTGGTGCGCGACACGACACGCGGGCCGGGGGTCGCACGACACGTCGGCACGGGCGTGTTCATCGCCGGTCCGCTGCTGATGGTGGCCGGCTTCGTCGCCGAGCGGAGCGGCGCCCCCTTCTGGTTGCAACAGACGCTGACGTGGCCGGGCTTCATGTGGCTCGCCCTCGCGCTGTATCTCCTGCTCGCCCTGCTGGCGGGGGAGCTCGTACGACCCGTCGTGCGCCGCCTGGTGGCCCGGCGCGCCCCCGCCCCGGCCCCCGTGGAGCGGCCGGAGCCCGCCGTACGCGAGCCGGAGCCGGTCCCGGCGGGCGCGAAGCCCATGGAGCCGACCGACCTCACGAAGCCGACCGATCCCGCCGAGCCCGCCGGATCCGAGCCCACCGAGCCCGGCGATCCCGCGCAACCGGCCCCGACCGACCCCTCCCGCCGCCTCTTCGTCTCCCGCGTGGTCGGCGGCGCCGTCGCCGCCGCGGCCGTGGGCACCGTCGGCTACGGCACCTACGGCGTCGTACGCGGCCCCAAGGTCAAGCGCGTCACCGTGCCGCTGGCGAAACTCCCGCGCGCGGCCCACGGTTTCCGGATCGCGGTGGTCAGCGACATCCACCTCGGCCCGCTGCTGGGCCGGGGCTTCGCGCAGAAGGTCGTCGACACCATCAACTCGACCCAGCCCGACCTGATCGCGGTCGTCGGCGACCTGGTCGACGGCAGTGTGGCGGACCTGGGCCCTGCGGCGGCCCCTCTCGCGGGTCTGAAGGCACGGCACGGCAGCTACTTCGTCACCGGCAACCACGAGTACTTCTCCGGCGCCGAGCAGTGGGTCGAGGAGGTACGGCGACTGGGCCTGACCCCCTTGGAGAACGCCCGCCGGGAGCTGCCGTACCTCGACCTCGCCGGCGTGAACGACGTGTCTGGCGAGGACCAGGGCCAGGGCCCCGACTACGCGAAGGCGCTCGGCGACCGGGACACCTCGCGGGCCGTCGTCCTCCTTGCCCACCAGCCCGTCCAGATCCACGACGCCGTCGACCACGGCGTCGACCTCCAGCTCTCCGGCCACACCCACGGCGGCCAGATGTGGCCCATGAACTACGTCGCCGCGGCCGCCAACCCCACTCTCGCGGGCCTCGAACGCTACGGCGACACCCAGCTCTACGTCTCCCGCGGCGCGGGCGCGTGGGGGCCGCCGGTGCGGGTGGGGGCGCCGTCGGACATCACCGTGGTGGAGCTGGCGTCGAAGCAGGCATGACGGAGCCGGCGTCGAAGCGGGCATGACGGAGCCGGCGGGTCGAAGGCAGACAGACGTGACGGATCGTCAAGATTTCCCGGAGCGCACGTTGTTGGGGTTCAGGTGAGTTCTTTCTTAACTCAACAAAACCCCTCTTCCGTCAACACGAAACCCTGTGGTTAGGTGATCCGCGTCACCGCGGAACCACCGTGCGTGGTGGGCCGGGTGGGGGTCTTGGGAGGGGCGCCGATGCAGTCGGTTCGCTTGCGGATTCTCGCGTCGTTGCTGGTGTTGGCGATCGCGGCGGCGGGCGGCTGGCAGCTGATGTCGGGCCAGCGGGAAGAGAGCAGGACGATCACGGTCGGCACCACCGACACGATCACCTCGCTCGACCCGGCCGGGGCGTACGACGCCGGCTCCTGGGCCCTGTTCAGCAATGTCTTCCAGTCGCTGCTGACCTTCGAACCGGGCGCCGTCACACCCGTCCCGGACGCCGCCCGGAGTTGCGAGTTCGTCGGCAACGCGCTCACCGTCTACCGCTGCACCCTGCGGGAAGGGCTGACGTTCCCGAGCGGGCGCGCGATGACCGGCCTGGATGTGAAGTACTCCTTCGACCGGATCCTGAGCATCAACTCCGACGCCGGCCCCGCGCCACTGCTGGACACCCTCCAGTCGGTCAGCGCGAGCGGACTGTCCGTCAGCTTCCGCCTCTCCGCGCCGGACGCCACGTTCCCGTTCAAGGTGGCCACCGGCGCCGGGGCGATCGTCGACCGCACGAAGTACCCGACGGACCGGCTGCGCGCCGACGGCGGCGCCGACGGCACCGGACCGTACGTCCTGACCTCGTACGACAAGGGCAAGCAGGCAGGCCTGCGGCCCAACGACGCCTACCAGGGCGCCGTCCAGGACACCGGCGGCCCCGTCCTCGTGCGCTACTACGAGGACTCGGCGGCGCTGGCGAAGGCGTGGACGGCGCGGCAGGTCGACGTCGCCACGCGCGCGCTGCCGTCCGCCGTACCGGCCGGGCTGACGGCCGGCGCCCCCGACCAACGGGTGACGGAGGCCGACAGCAACGAGACCCGCAGTCTGGTCCTCAACGTGCGTGCGAGCTCGCCCCTTGAGGACCGCCGGGTACGGCAGGCGCTGGCCTCGCTCGTCAACCGGGAGAAGCTGGTCGCCGACGTCTACGGGGGCACCGCCGACCCGCTGTACTCGCTGATCCCGACCGGCGTCACGGGCCACACGACCTCGTTCTTCGACACGTACCCCAAGCCCGACCCTCACCGCGCCCGCGAACTGCTCGACGCGGCAGGGGTGAACATGCCGGTGCGCCTCACCTACGGATACGCCGAGGGCCGGGAGTCGGACGCCGCCGAAGCCGCCGAGCTGAAGTCACAGCTGGAGGCGAGCGGCCTGTTCACGGTCACGACGAAGGCGTACGAGCGGACGGACTTCCAGCGGCGTTACGCCGCCGGGGAGCTGGACGCGTACGCCGTCGGCCGGGTCGCCGACTACCCCGACCCCGACACCTTCAGCGGGCCCCTCGTCGGCACCGGCGGCTCCCTCAAGAACGGCTACAGCAGCGGGGTGGCCGACCGGCTCATCCAGGACAGCCGCCGCTACGAGGACCGCAGCGGGGCCGCGGCCGCACTCCAGCAACTCCAGGAGGTCGTGGCGCAGGACGTGCCGCTCATTCCGCTGTGGCAGCGCAACGAGTACGTCCTCAGCACCGAGGACGTCGACGGGGCGCAGTATCTGTCCGACGGGACCGGCGTGTTCCGGCTGTGGCGGCTGGAATGGATCTGAACGGCCGATGGATCTGATGGCCGTGGCTCGAAGTGGATATGACAGGCGTCCTGTGACAGCTGACGCGAAGTCGCGGGAGCGACGTTCGCGGGAGTGACAGACAGCGCTCACGCACCGCATCTTCTTGTGTCGGGGATGTGGTTGGCGTGAGGAGCAAACGTGTTGAGGCGCAACTCCTTCCGGCTGCCCCGCCATCCGGCGTCCGTGGGGCTCGCCCGGCGACGGGTACGGGACCATCTGGCCGACTGGGGGCACGGCGACGGTGAACCGGCGCTGGAGGACGTGGTCCTCGTCGTGTCGGAGCTGGCGACCAATGTCGTACGCCATGGGCCTTTGCTGGAGCGGGAGTTCGAGGTGGCGGTGACCGCGCTGGCGGACGGGTCCTGTCTGGTGGAGGTGTCGGACGAGGGGATGGCCGTACCTCGGTTGCGGGAGGTGGGGCAGTGGGAGGAGAACGGGCGGGGGCTGCAGCTCGTGGATCATCTGGCGGCCGCGTGGGGGGTGTGGAGCCGGGGGCGGCACGGGAAGACGGTCTGGGCGTTGATGGGGATGCCGTGACGCCATGGGCAGGGGCTCACTGCGGGGGCGGCGGCAGCGTCACCGTCACTTTCAAGCCATCGCCCGGAGCCGTGGTCACCGCCACCTCGCCGCCGTGGGCCTCCACCACACCCTGCACGATCGCCATCCCGAGCCCACTTCCCGCGCCACCCCCCGCCCTGAAGAACCGGTCGAAGATGCGGGCCGCGTCCGCCTCCGCCAGCCCTGGGCCCTCGTCCTCGACACACAGGCGTACGACGCCGTTCGCGCGCCCCACCCCGAGCCGCACCGGGACATCGGCGGGCGTGTGCGTGCGCACGTTGGTGATCAGGTTGCCCAGGACCTGGCGCAGGCCGGACTCGTCGGCGTGGACGAGGAGGGTGCCGTCGGCGGTGACCGTGACCGGGCGATCGGGTTGCTGGGCGCGCAGGTCGGCGGCGGCGTCGCGGACGAGGCGGGTCAGGTCGACGTCGCGCAGGCGGAGTTCGGGGTGCTGGTCGAGGCGGGCGAGGGTGAGGAGTTCGTCGACGAGGCGGCCCATACGGTCGACCTCGTTGTTCATACGGTCCCAGGCGCGCCGGCGTTCGCCGGGGTCGGTGAGCATGCCCTTGTCGTAGAGCTGGAGGTAGCCGCGGATCGCGGACAGGGGCGTACGCAGTTCATGGGACGCGTCGCCGACGAAGCGACGCAGCTGGGCGGCGCTGCGTTCGCGGGTGCGGTACGCCGACTCGACCCGCTGGAGCATGGAGTTGAGGGCGATCCGGAGCTGTTCGACCTCCAGGGTGGCCTCGCTGCTGGAAGGGACGCGGCGGGTCAGATCGCCTTCGGCGATCGCCGACGAGGTCTCCACCATGTCCTCCAGGGGCCGCATCCGGCGGCGCACGCTGAACAGGGTCAGACAGGCGAGCAGCGCGAGGAGCAGGGTGCCGACGGCGAAGTCGAGCCTCAGGGCCTTGCGGATGACCTCGTGGATCGACTCGGTGGAGGTGGCGAGCAGCACCGTCGTGCCGTCGTCCAGTTCGGCCGCGGTGACCCGGTGGGGGCGCCCTCCACGTAGACGTCGTGCGGTTCGTCGTCGACCAGGGCGGCCGGGTCGGCCACGGCGGCGGCGAGGGCGCGCTGTTTGCCGGTCGGCGCGAAACCGGCGATGGTCCGCGGCTCGCCCTTGTCGCCCAGGGCGGTGAAGACGGCGCCCTGGACGAGGGAGTCGGCGTTCTCGGTGGAGGGCCCGCGGGAAGCCCTGTTGCTGACCGCGACCAGCGCGCTCAACGCGTCGATCTGCTCCATGTCGATCCGTGCGTTCCCGATCGACTCACGGGTCGTCATCAGCCCGGTGTCGACGCTGTCGAGCAGATACATCCGCATGCCCCACGCGCTGATGATGTGCGTCTTCAGCGCGTTCGTGCTCAGCGGCGAGTTGGAGGCGGCCATGGCGGGCATCGGCCTGGCGGCGGCCGTGGCCCTGGACGCGTTCATCCTGCGTACGGCCCTGGTACCGGCCGCGATGCATCTGCTGGGGAAGGCGAACTGGTGGCTGCCGGCCGGGCTGGAGAGGCGGTTGCCGCACTTGGCGGTGGAGCCGAAGGAGGCGGAGTCTCCGGTGGTGCAGCCGCCGCTGGTGGAGGGCGGCCCCGCCTCCGTGATCCACGGCTTCATCCGGACGGCGGACGGTGAGCCGGTGGAGGGCGTCGAGGTGGCCTTGCTGTCGAGGGGCGGGCGTCAGCTGGACCGGGTGACGTCTCTGGCGGACGGCTCGTACATCGTGGCGGTGCCCGGGCCGGGGTCGTATCTGCTGGCGGCGACTTCGGCGTCGTACGTCTCGCGTGCGCGGCAGGTGGTCGTGGGGGAGGGGCCGCTCGTGTTTGATGTGGAGTTGGCGGGGATGGTTGAGGGGGAGGTGGACGCGGTCAATTAGCTCAGGCCAAACCGGCCTTGAGGAGGCGCTCGACGTCGAGCACGACCTTGCCGCCCACGGACTCGGGGAGCGTGACGAGCTCCCCGGGGATGTGGATCCCGTGTTTCGCGTAACTACCGCGCGCTGGTTCGGTCAGCACATGGAGGCGCTGGTGCTTGCGGTCGACGATGACGTAGACGGGGATGCGGGCCTTGGCGTAATGGGTGACCTTGGTCTGCAGGTCCGTTTTCCAATTGCTGGAGGTGACCTCCATGACCAGGCGGAAGCACATCGGGTCGTAGCAGCTGTTCTCCACCAGGTGATCACGGTAGTCGTCGTCGACCACCGACAGGTCGGGGATGGCGTAGTCCTCCGGGCCGCTGGGCAGCCAGAGGCCGATGCCCGGGAGCGCGCGCACGAGGCCCAGATTCATGAAGGGGGCTGCGAACAGCATCAGCGCCTCGGAGTGAGGGCCGTCCGGTGCTGGGCTCACGAGGATCTGGTCTCCGATGATCTCGACGCGGAGGCCCGGAACGCTCTCCATGATGTGGTTCGCCTCGGCGATCAGCGCCCGCTCCTCGTGCGACCGCTCGACAGCTGCTGCGGACATCAGGTGCCTCCCATGGGCTGGTGTCGAGACCATCATGGTAAGCAGGCCCGGTGAGGGATGTCCCGTTCGAACCCCTTCACCCGAAAGTGATCACTCCCTCGTCTGCCCCTTGACGCCCGGATCCGGCAGCGCCTTCGTCATCCCCGGCAGGAAGTCCGTGAACAGCTCGTGCACCTCATGGACGAGCGGCCGCAGCACCCGGAACCGCGCCAGTGAGACCCCCCTGGTCGTCAGCCGGGCGCCGCGCTCGGCGAGCCGGTAGCTGCGCTCGCGCCCCTCGGTCCGGTCGAACACCCAATACAGGACGAGCCCCATCTGGGAGAGCCACATCAACTCGGGGAGGACGTCGCGGAGTTCGTCCGGCACCTTGGCCTTGGCCCCGGCCAGCACCTCGCGGTGGAGGTTGATGGCCTCCTCGCGCGGCGCCTGTGACTCGGGGGAGAAGGGGCTGAGGGGGCTGTCGGGGTCGGCGGCGTTCTTGAAGAACTGCGCCGCGAACTCGTGGTACGGCTCCGCCACGTCCAGCCACACCTTCAGCACCCCGGCGATCCGCGCCTCCAGGTCCTTCTCCCGCTCCAGCACCGGCCGCACCGCCGCCAGGTGCTCGGCGCCGATCCGGTCGTAGAAGCCCTGGATCAGGTGCTCCTTGCCGGCGAAGTAGTAGTACGCGTTCCCGACGGAGACCCCGGCCTCCTTGGCGATGGCCCGCATCGTCGTCTTGTCGTACCCGCGCTCCTGGAAGAGCCGCAACGCGGTCTCCAGGATGAGCGCGCGGGTCTGCTCGGACTTGGCGGAGCCCTTGGGACCGGGCTGCTCCACGCCGTCCCTGGGGCCGCCCGGCTCCGCGTCGCCTCGGGCGGCCGAGGGCTCCGCCGCCGACGAGGGCTCGGTACCGGGCTGCGGGCTGAGGCTGTCGTTCACTGCGGGCACGGGCAGAGCCTAACGAGTCGGACAGGTGCCGCTTCCACAGCCGTCGGCCGGGGAGTACGTCCACCCGGAGCGCCGGTCGTACTCCCACCCCTCCACCTGGGCCCCGCCGATCCCGCCGGGCGGCCGGTGCGACCCCCGCCACTTCGCGGCGGCGAGCACCGCGCCCCGGGCCAGCCGCGCCCCCGACGGGGTACTCAGCCGGTGGGCGAGCGGTCGGTGCTCGCGCAGCGCCCACAGACAGACGATCCAGGCCGCCGACCCGCGATAGATCTGTCCGCCGTCCCCGACGACGGTGATCTCCTCCAGAGTCGCCCGATGATCGAGCGAGGGAAACCGCCACCGGGCCTCGTCCGACCCCGCCGGCACGAACCACAACGGCACGAGCTGCCGCTGCCGCCCCAGCCAGTCCCGTACGAAGGCACAGAGACCGCACTGGGCGTCGTACAGGACGGTGAGCCCACGGACGGGGATGACTGGAGTGACTGGGGCGACCGGGGTGACTGGGGCGACCGGGGTGACCGGGACACGCTCGGTGCCCCGGTCACCGGTGGCTTCGACTGCCGCCACCATCGACGTCACGCCCCGGCCGGAGGGGCCGCGGGAGCTCCGGGAGCGCCGGGAGCCCCGTGGGTGACCCAGCCCTGCGGCGCGACCGGCGGCACCTGCTCCCGCTCCATGACTCCGCGCCGCCGGAACTTGTTCAGCACGAACACGTTCCCGAGGTGCAGCGCGCCGAGTACCAGCAACACGACCCCGAGCTTCGCCGAGACCGCCTCGAACACCTCACGCGGGCTGTCGATCGCCCCGTCCGCGTTGAGGTACAGCGCCACGAACCCCAGGTTCACGAGATAGAACCCGACGACCAGCAGATGATTCACCGCATCCGCGAGCTTCTCGTTCCCCCGCAGCACATCCGCGAGAAAGATCCGCCCGTTCCTGCTCAACGTCCGCGCCACCCAGACGGTCAGCCCCACGCTGACCAGCAGATAGATGACGTATGCGACGACCGTGAGGTCCATGCCCCCACCCCTTCTTGAACACGTTCAAAACGCCGTGGTGAGACTGTAGCGCTGCTTTTGAACGTGTTCAAGCTCGAGGTATGGGATGGGGGTGCCATGCTCATGTGGTGCGCGCCAACTCCGGCCGCTTGCTGTAGTCCGTGAGGCCGATGACGTTCCCCCACGGATCCGCGAACTCCACGGTCCACCCGGTGGCGACGGGAAACGGCGGATCGAGGGGCTGCACCCCGGCCGCCGCGAGGGCCCGCGCGGCGTCCCGCGCGTCCCGCACCTCCAGCCACACCCGCGCCGAGGCCCACAGGGGTGACCGATGCCGCAGCTCGCCCTCGACCCGGAGCAGCAGCCCCGGCGTCTCCTTGCCCACCTTCAGCAAGGCGATCTCCGCCTCGTCCAGCCGGAACGCCACCTCGAACCCGGCCCGCTCATAGAAGCCGACCGCCTCACCGAGATCCCCCACCGGCAGCAGAACGTTGTCGAACCCGAGCAGTTCGTACGACTCATAATCTGACATGTCGTCAGATTAGACCCTCCGACGACTCCCGAACGGGTGTCCCGTGAGCTGGTCACTCGTTGGGCTGAGCCATCCGTCATCTGTGCTGGGTACGCTGAGGGCACAGGCGAGACTCCGTCGCATGGGAGTAATCATGAGCGCCGTATCCGACGACGAACTGGACGGTCGACTCGACGACGAGCCGGAGTACCGCTGGCCGATCCCGCCCCCCGAGGGCTGGACCGCCGACGACCTCGACCGGATCCCGGGCCTCCCGCCGCACACGGAGTTGATCGACGGGAGTCTCGTTTTCATGAGTCCGCAGACCCGGTTCCACACGCGCACCATGCGCCTGCTGGACAACGCCCTCCTGGATCAGGCGCCGGATCACCTGGACGTCGACCGGGAGATGACGATCAAGCTCGACGTGAAGAACCGGCCGGAGCCGGATATCGTCGTGTTTCCTGCGGAGGCGGTCACAGGGTCTGACCAGACTTGGTACAAGCCGGAGGACGTGATCCTTGCCGTCGAGGTCGTCTCCGCGGACTCCCGTGAGCGCGACCGCGAGGTCAAGCCGCGCAAGTATGCGGCAGCCGGTGTCCCGCACTTCTGGCGTGTTGAGAAGGACGGGCACACGGAGCTGCCCGTCGTCTACGTCTACGAACTCGACCCGGCCACGAAGTCGTACGGCCTCACCGGCATCTTCCATGACCGTCTGAAGGTCTCCGTACCGTTCGACATCGAGATCGATCTCACCGCGATCAACCGACGTCGGAGGGCTTCACGGGACGCGGCACAGGGGTGACACGGCAAGGGGCCGACCGCATTCGTTCTCCCGGTCGGCCCCCGTCGCTGTGACCGTGCCCGTGTCTGGACGACCAACTTCATCGACCCGCACACCGGCCGCCTCCAGCGCACGCTCGCCGACCGCGAGACAGCGGGCCCGCACCGCATCTCCGACAGCTATTACTCGTACGACAAGTCCGGCACGATCACGTCCAACGCCCGCCTTCTGTCCGATGCTTCGGGCGACACCTGGGACACCCAGTGCTTCACGTACGACGTGATGGGCGAGCTGGCCAACGCCTGGACGTCGAACATCGCACCGGCGGGCAACGGCACGGGCTGCAAGGCGGCGAACGGCACGACGTGGGGCCCGCGCACGGATTACGCGGCGGCGTCGGGCCCGGTGGCGGATGCCCCGGACGCGTCGACGGACGTGTCGAGCCCGGACACGTCGCTGACGTCCACGCTGGCGGCCACGGCCCCGGCCGCGAACACCGTTTCCACGGGCGCCACGGCCTACCACCAGTCCTTCACCTTCGACTGGCTGGGCAACCGAGCGACGCTGATTGAGGCCGACCCGGCGGACACGACCAAGAGGGTCACGTACACGTACGGCTACAACCCCAAGCAGCCGCACACGATGACGTCGATCGCCTCCAGCCCGGCCGGGCAGGAGAGCACGTATACGTACGACGCCGTGGGCAACACGGAGGTCCGGGACCTGGCGACCGGCGCCCAGGACCTGAAGTGGACCTCCGAGGACAAGCTCGACACGATCACGGCCGCTGGCAAGAAGACGACGTACATCTACGACGCCAACGGCAACCGCCTCCTGGAGAACTCCCCGTCGGGCTCGACGCTGTATCTGGGCGAGACGGAGGTGACGACGGACGCGTCCGGCGCGGTCACGCGCGCCTCGCGTTCCTACGCACAGCCCGGCGCCCCGACGGCCACCCGCACCACGACCAGCGGCGCGACGACGGGGCACCAGCTCTCGGTCCTGCTCGCTGACCACTTGGGCACAGCGAACACATCGATCGCCCTGTCGACTGGCCAGACGGTCACCCGCCGGGCCTTCAAGCCGTACGGCGAACTCCGCGGCCCGAGACCGTCGTCGTGGCCCAACAAGCGCGGCTACATCGGCGTCGGCATCGACGACACGGCCACCGGCCTCACCCACATATTGATCCGAAACGGTTTGGGTTCTGGGTCGTTGATGGGGTGTGAGCGATCTGGTGGGGGACGCG
>NZ_VTHJ01000041.1:0-36579 GCF_008386495.1 Streptomyces tailanensis
TGGGCCGTCCCAGTTGGGACGGCCCAACCAACAACCGGTTCTCATTGCTCTTCCGTCTCCTTCGCCGCCTGGTCGATCGCGGCCAGCGACCTGCGCACCTGGTTACGGTCCGTCGTGTACCAGAAGTCGGGCAGTGACGCCTTGAGATAGCTGCCGTAACGGGCGGTCGCGAGCCGCTGGTCCAGTACGGCGACCACGCCGCGGTCCCCCTGCGCTCGTACGAGGCGGCCGGCGCCCTGAGCCATCAGCAGGGCGGCGTGCGTGGCCGCGACGGCCATGAAGCCATTGCCACCCGCTTCCTCGACTGCCTTCTGGCGGGCGCTCATCAAGGGGTCGTCGGGACGCGGGAACGGGATCTTGTCCATGACGACCAGCTGGCAGCTGGGGCCGGGCACGTCGACGCCCTGCCAGAGCGAGAGCGTGCCGAACAGACAGGTCCTCGGGTCTGCCGCGAAACCCTTGATCAGCTCGCCGAGCGTCTCCTCGCCCTGGAGCAGGATCGGGAATTCGGGGATGCGGACTCGCAGTTCCTCCGCCGCCAGCTGGGCCGCCCGCATCGACGAGAACAGGCCGAGCGTACGGCCGCCCGCCGCCTGGATCAGCTCTGTGAGTTCGTCCAGCATGTCCGCCCGGTCGCCGTCGCGCGCGGGGCGCGACAGGTGTTTGGCGACGTAGAGGATGCCCTGCTTCGGGTAGTCGAAGGGCGAGCCGACGTCGACGCCCTTCCACTGCGGGACGTCGTCTCCTTCAGTGCCCTCCGGCGCCAGGCCGAGTGAGGCCCCTACGCCGTTGAAGTCGCCGCCCAGCTTGAGCGTGGCCGAGGTCAGGGTGACGGATCGGTCCGTGAAGAGCTTCTCCCTCAGGAGACCCGAGACGGACATGGGGGCGACGCGCAAGGAGGCGCCGAAGCGGTCGTGGCGCTCGTACCAGACGACGTCCCACTCGGAACCGTGGGTGATCCGCTCCGCCACGTCGTGCACGTTCTCCACGGCGGCCAGTGCCTGTTTGCGGACCGCGTCCTCGTCCTGGACGGACTTGTCGCGGGTGCTGCCGAGCGCCGTGATCACCGTACGGGCGGCGTCGCGCAGCGCCATGAGGGCGTATGCCAGGTCTTCCGGGATCTCCTCCAGGCGCCCCGGCAGGGCCAGCTCCATGAGCCGCTCGAAGCCCTCGGCGGCGGTCTGGAGCTGGTCGGCCGCCTTCTCGTTCACGAGCCTCGCCGCCCGCTTCACGGCGCGGTTGACCTGGCCGGGGGTGAGCTCGCCGGTGGCCACGCCGGTGACCCGTGAGACCAGTTCGTGGGCCTCGTCGACGATCAGCACTTCGTGCTGCGGGAGCACGGGGGCGCCTTCGATGGCGTCGATCGCGAGAAGCGCGTGGTTGGTGACAACGACCTCGGCGAGCTTGGCCCGCTCCCGGGCCATCTCTGCGAAGCACTCGGCGCCGTACGCGCACTTGGAGGCGCCCAGGCACTCCCTGGACGACACGGAGATCTGGGACCAGGCGCGGTCGGACACACCCGGGGTGAGGTCGTCCCGGTCGCCGGTCTCGGTCTCCTGCGACCAGTCGCGCAGCCGCAGCAGGTCCTGGCCCAGCTTGCTGGTGGGCGCGGCCGCCTCGAACTGGTCGAAGAGCCCGTCCTCCTCGTCCTGCGGCATGCCCTCGTTCAGCCGGTGCAGGCACAGGTAGTTCGACCGGCCCTTGAGCATCGCGAACTCGGGGCGGCGGCGCAGCAGCGGATGAAGCGCGTCGACCGTCCTCGGCAGGTCCCGCTCCACGAGCTGCCGCTGCAGTGCCAGCGTCGCCGTGGCCACGACAACGCGCTCCCCCTGCGCGAGCGCGGGAACCAGGTAGCCCAGCGACTTACCGGTGCCGGTGCCAGCCTGCACCAGCAGATGGGATCCGTCGTCGATCGCCTCCGCGACGGCTTCGGCCATGGTCACCTGGCCGGGGCGCTCCATGCCGCCGACAGCGGTGACGGCAGCGTGCAGGAGTTCGTGGAGTGAGGGCTTCGTCATAGCGCGACCACCCTACGGGTCGGCACTGACAAGCGGGTGGTCAAGGGGGAGGCGGGGGGCGTGAGGGACGGGATCAAGACCGGGTTCTCTTCGACGGGGGGTGGGGTGGAAGTGACTGAGGAGTGGATGGGAGGGCTGGAGGGGTGGGTGGGTGTGGCTGGAGGCATGGGCGGGCGTGGCCGGAGGAGCTGGAGCACTGGGCCTGCTGATTCTCGCGCGTCGGAATTGGCTCGGCTCGACCGGGAACCGGATCGGCGCGGGCGGTGTACCAGGAATGACGGCGTCACAGCAGATCCACATCGGACCTATATCGGACCCATATCGGCACTACATCAGATCGCGCAGGAGCCGGTCTCGGACCATGAGGGCGGCCCGCTTGTCCGGCAGGTCGACCTCGGCGGAGAACCGGAAGCCGGCGCTCAGGAAAGCGGAGACGGAGGGAAAGTTGTGAAGGTCGGGTTCCGCGATGACGCGGGCACACGAGGGGCGTTTGTCCAGGACGAGTTCGGCGACGGTACGGAGCAGGGTGGAGCCGAGACCTCGCCCTCGGTCGGCGACGGGACCGATGAGGAGGTGGATCCCGGTGTCGTGGGGTCGGGCGGGATAGTGGCGGGCGATGGGGTCGAGGTCTGCCCTGTAGATCTCCCAATAGCTCATCGGGGTGCCGTCCAGCAGCCCGAGGCACGGCACACTGCGTCCGTCGCCGTCGAGCTGGGTCCGGAGGTGCTCCGCGGTCACGGCCTCGGGACCGGCGAGCTTCCAGTACGACGCAACGGTGGAGTCGTTCATCCAGCGGGAGATGAGCGGAAGCTCCCGTTCCACACGGACGGGGAGGAGGTGCAGGGTGCCTGCCGGGGTGACGACCGGCCCCCAGTCGGCGAGATGGTCGAGCAACTCGCCGTTAGCCGAGGGCTCCCCCTGTTCCCCTCCGTTGCCCCCGCCAAATGCATCGGTGTCCTCGGCCAGTCGCGCGAGGAACTCATCGGGCAGGCGCAGGTCGAGCGTGTCCTCGTTGCTCGGGGCCGGGGCGGTGCCGGTGTCGGTGCTCGCGTCGGTGGGAGGCACGGCGACACTCCTCTCAGGGGTGGGGGTGGGTCATGTTCCTCGGGGCTGAAGGGAGTCGGAGTACGGACTTGGTCGGCGGGTCGGGTCAGCGGGTCGGCGGGTCGATCAGGAATGAGAAGAGTTGGAGGTCGGGGTGGTGTGGTCGGTCAGGAATGGAGGGGGTTGGCGATGGTGACGTAGACGGACTGGGTGTCGACCGGACCGACGAGTTCGTCGAGGCCGTGCAGGCGGGTCAGCAGGTTGGCCTTGCAGCGCAGGACGGGTGAGTCGAGCAGGTGGGCCGGCAGGGTGGTGTTCAGCCGGGCGGGGCCGGTGGCCACATCGGTGAGGAAGCGGCGGAAGGCGGCGAGCAGCAGTTGTTCGTCGGCGAGACGCTGGGAGCCGAACGCACCGATGAGGCCGAGCACGTTGTTGATGCCGAGGTAGTAGGCGAACCGTTCGTCGGTGACCTCGTCGGAGACGAAGGTGTCGCTGTGCTCGCCGATCCCGGGCAGCCGGCCGTCGAGGTCCGCGCGACGGGACTCTCGGAAGTAGTAGCCCTGGTTGTCGCGGTACCGGCCACCCACGGGCCAGCCATCGGGGCCCAGCAGGAGGAGCGTGTTCTGCTGATGGGCTTCGAGGGCGATCCCGGCTTCACTGTCCAGCCACAGCACGGGCCGCACGACGTGCTCCAAGTAGCGCAGGAACCACTCGGCGGCGACTGCGCCTCGGGAGCGGCCGGTGCGGGCGGCGAGACGGGTGACGACATCGGCAAGTCGGGACCCCGTGGTGGGGCGCTCCTGCGGCTCACTGCTGCGGCTCGCCTGCAGGTCGCCGTGGGTGTACGGCCTTGGTGACACGAGTCCGGCGACGCAGGACGCGTCCTCCGCCGGGCCGAAGGGGTTGTGCCGGATCACCACGTTCAGGCCGGGCGCGGGATCGCCGTCGGGTGCGGTGACCGCCAGCCAGGCCGGGTCGCGGACGATGTCGAATCCGGGGTGGGCCGCCTGCCACTGTCTGGCCAGGCCGGTGCGCAGGAGGCGGTGGACCTCGACACCGCGATGCAGTTCCTTGGAGAGGTTTTCACGACGGGAGTTGGTGATGCGTAGGCCCAGCGAGAGCTTCAGCATCGCTGGGGCGCCGGTGCGGTGGACGGTGCGGACGGAGGAGGTGGGGTGCCATGGGGAGCCGTGCGGGCCGAGGTCCCGTAGCAGCCCGGCGTCCAGCAGGGCCGCTACGGCCGAACGGTGCCGGACCTCGCGCAGTTGCCAGGGATGGAGGGGCAGTGCGGCGTAGCCCTCGGGCAGCGGCAGTCCGGTTCCCGCGAGCCGTGCGGTCAGTTGCTCGGCGGGGACTACACGGCCGCGCTCCGTCCAGGCCGAGTCGGTGGACAGGACGGACGGCGCGACCGCCAGCCAGTGCAGAGGAAAGGAGCCACGCAACTCGGGTGAGAAGAGCCGCGCTTCGGCGTCGGAGAGTCCCTCCCTGCTCTTCGGGGTGGGATGCAACGGATGGCCGAGGACAAGAGCCTGCTCGGCGGCGAGGAACAGGTCCGCGCTGTCGACCGGCCGAGCCCGGCGCTCGGCGATGAACACGGCGACGCGTCGGGCGGAGTCGGCAACCCTGCCGACCAGGTCGAGCTGGTCGGCGGTGACGGAGGCGGAGCTGTGCGCCGCGGTGGGCCGGAGCGCATGAGAGCCCGGCTCGTATGTGGCCCGTGCAGCCGCCTCCCTGGCCAGTAGGGCCGCCACGGTCACGGCGTCGACGGGAGGTGCGCACGCGGGGGCGCCAGCGAGGTGTGGAGGACCGAAGCGGTGCCAGCCGGTCGGGGACCAGTAGTGGATCGGGACGAGGAGGGTCGTGCCCATGGTGGGAAGCGGGATGCGGAGGGTGCCATCGATGGAGAAGGTGAGGTCGTGCTCGCGTACCCAGCAGCGCAGCAGGCTCTCCACGGCTGCCGTCTGGGCCGCGGTGTGCGGGTCGGGGTGGTCCAGGGGGTCGGCGACAGGTCCGGACCAGTGCTCGGTGTTCCGGGTTCCGTCCTTCTGTCGAGGGAGCGACTGAACATGCCCATGAAGCGGCTCGGCCGGCTCAGGGGCCTGCTCGGTTTGCCGGGAGCCCTGCGCTGACGGCCGAGAAGCGGATCCGATCGGCTGCGAGCCGGGCTCGGCGGGTTGGAAATCTGGTGCGGCTTGGTGGGACGAGGATTCGGCGGGTGGCGGGAGCGGCGCCTGCGGGGTGGCGGCTTCTCTCCCGTAAGGGTGGGTGCGGACTTCGGATGCGGAGGTCACGTGCAAGGTGGTTCCTGGAGATGCTCGTGCGGGCGGGCGGTCGCGCGGTCATGCGGTGGTGCGGAGTACAGGCTTGATCAGGGGGAGTCCGGAGCCGTGGCGGTGTGGGGCGGCACCGGGGCAGGTCGGCTGGTTCGGGGGCCGATTCGGAAGCAGGGCGCTGCGCATTCCGACCTGCTCCTCAGGCCGTCTCGTCGCTCAACCGCCCGGCGCGCGCCCACGACTCCCCGGTCGCTCAGCCAACGGGTTTCCCGGTCCTCTCCCCGCAGCGGCCGCGGCCACCGAGGCGACGGCATCCGCCAGACGATCGAGTACGGCGTTCGCCTGCTCATCGGTGATCGTGAGGGGTGGGAGGAGGCGTACAACACCGGCGTGGCGTCCGCCCAGTTCGACGATCAGGCCACGGCGGAGGCACTCTCGTTGAACCGCGGCGGCGAGAGAGGGAGCGGGCGGGTACGGGCCGGTGGTGCCCGAAAGCGGAGCTGCATCCGGGGCGTCCGGGGCGACCATTTCGATGCCGATCATCAGCCCCCGTCCCCGTACGTCGCCGATACACGCGAACTCACCCATCAACTCGCGGAGTTGGGAGAGCAGGCGGGCGCCCAGGGCTTCGGCCCGTTCGGCGAGGCCGTTCTCGCGGACGTGGGCGAGGGTGGCGGTGCCGGCGGCCATGGCGAGTTGGTTGCCGCGGAAGGTGCCTGCGTGGGCGCCGGGCTGCCAGACGTCGAGGTCGTCGCGGTAGACCACCACCGCGAGGGGAAGGCTGCCGCCGATGGCCTTGGACAGGACCATGACGTCGGGCACGACTCCACTGTGTTCAACCGCCCAGAAGCGGCCCGTGCGGCCCACGCCCGTCTGGACCTCGTCGGCGATGAGCGGGATCGAGCGCGCGGCGGTGATCTCGCGCATGCGGCGCAGCCAGCCGTCCGGCGCGGGGATGACACCGCCCTCGCCCTGGACGGGTTCGAGGATCATCCCTGCGGGCAGAGGGACGCCGGACTTGGCGTCGTCGAGGACGGACTCGGTCCAGCGTGCGGCGAGTTCGGCACCGCGCTCGCCGCCGACGCCGAACGGGCAGCGGTAGTCCTGGGGATACGGCAGACGCGCCACCCATACATCGCACGCGCCCCCGGATGCCTCAAGCGCCCCAGCGGTCATCCCGTGGTAGGCGCCGGTGAAGGCGAGCATCCCGGTGCGGCCGGTCGCCGCCCGCACCAGTCTGAACGCGGCCTCGACGGCGTCCGTTCCGGCGGGCCCGCAGAACTGCACACGGGCGCGGTCGGCGAGTCCGGGCGGGAGGGTGCGGAACAGTTCGGTGGTGAAGGCGTCCTTGACCGGAGTGGCCAGGTCGAGGACGTTCAGCGGGGCGCCCGAGTCGAGCACCTTGCGGATCGCCTCGAGTACGACCGGGTGGTTGTGGCCAAGAGCGAGGGTGCCCGCGCCGGACAGACAGTCGAGGTAGCGGCGGCCGTCCGCGCCCTCGATCGTCAGGCCGCGGGCCCGTACCGGCACGATGGGCAGGGCGCGTGCGTAGGTGCGCGCGGCCGACTCGCGCGCGGACTGCCGCCGCAGGATCCCCTCGTGCGCCGAGCGCGCTCCGTCGCACTCCCGCCGTGTGCGCGCCCGTTCGTCCTCGTACCCCGAACACGCCCGCTCGGGCTCTCGCCCCGCGGGCGCCACCGCAGACTCGGTCACCGCCACTACTGCACTTCCTCCCGCTGTTCAGAGGCGAGTTGGCAGGGGTCACCGAGCAACGGCGAATCCCCCGCACGTACCAACGACGCGACCCGCACGGGGAAGCGGGTGAGGCGAAGATCCTTGAGGTGACGGAACCACTGCCGCTCCGTTGACAGCGCCTGGTGGAGAATTGCCGGATCGAAACAGCCCGTAGCGAAACCGTTGCCGTTCTCTCGGATGTCCCCCACAACGACCGCATAGTGTGTGGTGCCGTTCCGAAGGGCTCGGCACCGCGGATCCGTACCAGGCCGCGCGTACGACCACTACGTACAAAGAAGCAGACGTGCGCAACCGCGCGCGTGCCGTCTCGGAGACGTACAAGGAGGCGGCGGGCGTGCGGAGGAGCGTACGCGATCCGCTTCGGCAGCACAGAGTTCTCTTACGCCCCAGGGGGAGTTCAGACCATGCGATCCATACGCCCGCTCTTTGCCGCTCGTCGTGGAGGGAGCACGCGCCGCAGAACCTCCCCCGTGCTGGCCGCGGTCGGCCTCGCCACCGCCCTGTCGTTGACCGCCACCGCCTGCGACTCGGGTGACACCACGGCCAACGCCGAGGCGTCGGCGTCCGCCCAGGACAACGGTGGCGACGGCAAGATCCAGATCCCGGACGACATCAAGGACAAGCTCAAGGAACACGGGATCGACCTCGACAAGTGGCGGGGCGGGGCCTGGAAGAACTGGGACAAGGACGACTGGCTGCGCGAGGCCGAGGACTACGTCAACCCGATCATCGAGGACCTGTGGGACCCGGACCGGATGCGGGACGCCGAGGAGCCGGAGAAGGAGGTAGACGAGAACGACCTCACCGGTGACCAGGGCGTCACCGACCCGACGCCGGAGTCCATCGACGCCGAGGCCGTGTCGACGAAGTACCACGACAACGCGCCCGAGGCGGGCAAGGTCTTCTTCGACGCGCCCGAGGGCACGATGGTCTGCTCGGCGACGGTGGTCCAGGACCCGGCCAACCCGGGCAAGTCCAACCTCGTGTGGACCGCCGGCCACTGTGTGCACGCCGGCAAGTCGGGCGGCTGGTACCGCAACATCGCCTTCGTTCCCTCGTACAACGACAGCGGTCTGTCGGCGTCGGAGCTGCAGACTGCCACGAAGGAGGAGGTCGCCCCGTACGGCGTCTGGTGGGGTGACTGGGCGCAGACCTCGGACCAGTGGATCGAGCAGGGCGGCCAGACGGGTGGCGACGGAGCGCCGTACGACTTCGCGGTCATCCATGTGACGCCGGAGGAGGGCAACGGCGGCAAGTCGCTGGAGGAGACGGTCGGTTCGGCGCTGCCGGTGGACTTCAACGCGCCCGCCGTGCCGCAGGTGAAGAGCATCACCGCCACCGGATACCCGGCCGGGGCCCCGTACGACGGCGAGACGATGTACCAGTGCACGGACAAGCCCGGGCGGCTGTCGCTCGTCGAGTCCGACCCGACGATGTACCGCATCGGCTGCACCATGACCGGCGGTTCGTCCGGCGGCGGCTGGGTGGCGACCGGTTCGAACGGTGAGCCCGCACTCGTGTCCAACACGTCCATCGGCCCGGTGAGCGCGGGCTGGCTGGCCGGTCCGCGGCTGGGCAAGGAGGCACAGGGCGTGTACGAAGCGGTGAGCGAGAAGTTCGCGCAGTGACGACAGGCAGTCGTCGCTAGGCGTCAGCGAGGAGCGATGGTTCGGGCCGTCGAATCGATCCGGGTGACCGGACCGGTTCGACGGCCCGTGCGCGTACTCACCGTGATGCGTAGCCGCGGCACCCGCGCGTCTCGGCGCCTGCACATTACGCAGCCCGCGCTTTCCAAGCAGATCGAACAGCTGGAGCGCAACCTCATGCTGCCGTTGCTGAAGCGCTCCGGCCGTTCCGTGACCCTGACCGCCGCCGGCCGGGCGATGCTGCCCGGGGTGCGTCGGCTCCTGGCCGACTGGGAGGGCGTACTCGGCGCGGCCAAGGAGGCGACGGCGGAGGAGAAGCGGACGTTGCGCGTCGGGTTCATCGCGAACGCGGCGACCGAGCTCACGCCCCGGGGACGGGAACTTCCTGTTCACCGACCCCGGCCAGGTGGACCTGGAAGCACTCATCGACCACGGGGTCCTGCCCGAGGGCACCCCCCACACCACCGTGGCCCTCAACGAGCTGTACCCGCACGCCCGTTATGGCCTGAACGGGGACCGCTCCGCCCGCCGCACCGACCGCGAAGCGATCGCCCGCATGGTCGACGCGACCGTCCGGGCCGGGGCGGGCGCGCCGAGTTGCGCGAAGTGTTGCGGGGTGTCGCCGCCGAGAACATCGCGAAAGGGCCGATTGCGGAGGTGCCGGGTACCGGCACGGTGGCCTATCTGGACGCCTGGGTCAACGCCATAACCGTCGAACTCACCTGGTGCATCGTGCACTTCGACGGTCTGCTCAACGCCTGGTTCACCGTGCTGCGTGTGATCGACGAGACGGGCGCCGAGGACGAGCTGGGCAGGGACTTCGTCGCCAGTTACAACGCCGAGGTCCCGGACCGGATCAAGGTACGCAACAACAACCTGCTCGGCCCGACGGGCTGGGGTAGTTGAGGACACCATGCCCGAGAACCTGTCCCTGACGACCACAACAACCTCCGTCGGCTCAACCACTCCCACCGGAACGGCAGGCCCACCGGCCGGCGAGGCCGTGCCCACCGAGACCGGCCACCCGGTCCCCGGCCGCCTACCAACTGGAGTCGAAGGAAGGTACCCGGCCTGGTCACCCGGCATGTCGCCGAACTCGCCCGGGAGACCGGCCGGCCGCTGACCTGGCCGCGCTCACGGCCACCGCCCGGCCGACCGGCGGCGACTACATGCGCACGTGGACCCGGGTCCTCGCCGAGGACGACTACCTCACGGATCCGCCCGGTCTGCTGTCCCGCCAGAAACTCCAGCTCGGTGCTCTCTTCGACGCGTTCTACTTCCTCGGCCCGGACGACGTGCACGGGTTCTTCCGCGCGGACTCGGGCGGCGGGGGTTCGCTGGTGGCCACGGTGGAGGCCTACTTCGCCCGGAAGTACGCCATCGACCCCGACTTCTGGAGCGACTTCGGGACCGTTCCCGGCGGACGGCTCCCACCGCCCGCTGGATCTCACGGACCCGGAGGACACGCAGATGCGGGAGGCCCGGTGCAAGGAGTTCGTCCGCTTCTACACCGTGCGCGCGGGCGGCTCGTACAGCCTCGGCTGCCACGACGAGTGGAACATCTTCGTCCGGCTGAACAAGGCGCGCGCCGAGCACCCCGCCTACGGCCTCGGTGAACTGATCGCCGCCTACTACGGCGGCCGGGCCCGCTCGATGGCCGAGAGCGAAATGGGGACCTCCCCCGGTTACGAGGTCACGGACACCGGGACCACCTGGCCCGGGGATGACGGGGGCGTGCGGGGCACCGAGCGGCCGGTGCCCCGCACAGACCGAAGGCCCGCCCCTCGGCGGAGGGGTCGGGCCTTCAGAACGTACACGTGCCTACGCGTACGGCGGATCAAACCGTCAGGCCGTCCGCGCCGGAACATACGGCGCCAGATCCGCCGCCAGCTCCTCGTGCACCCGTGCCTTGAGCAAGGTGCCCTCCGGGGTGTGCTCCTCGGAGATCACCTCGCCCTCGGTGTGGGCGCGGGCGACGAGCTTGCCGTGCGTGTAGGGCACGAGTGCCACGATCTCGACCGAGGGACGCGGCAGCTCGTTGTCGATCAGCGCGAGCAGTGCGTCGATGCCCTGTCCGGTGCGGGCCGAGACAGCGATGGAACGCTTCTCGATCCGCAGCAGCCGCTGGAGCACCAGTGGGTCGGCCGCGTCCGCCTTGTTGATCACCACGATCTCGGGCACATCGGTCGCGCCCACGTCACGGATGACCTCGCGTACGGCGGCCAGCTGCTCCTCTGGCGCCGGGTGCGAACCGTCGACCACGTGCACGATCAGGTCGGAGTCGCCGACCTCCTCCATCGTGGAGCGGAACGCCTCGACGAGGTGGTGCGGCAGGTGCCGTACGAAGCCGACGGTGTCCGCCAGCGTGTACAGCCGCCCGCTCGGGGTCTCGGCCCGGCGCACGGTCGGGTCGAGGGTCGCGAACAGGGCGTTCTCGACCAGGACACCCGCGCCGGTGAGGCGGTTGAGCAGCGAGGACTTGCCGGCGTTGGTGTAACCGGCGATGGCGACCGAAGGTACCTTGTTCCTGCGGCGCTCCTGCCGCTTGATCTCGCGGCCGGTCTTCATCTCCGCGATCTCCCGGCGCATCTTCGCCATCTTCTCGCGGATCCGACGCCGGTCCGTCTCGATCTTGGTCTCACCGGGACCACGGGTGGCCAGGCCGCCGCCCTTGCCGCCGCCCATCTGCCGGGACAGCGACTGACCCCAGCCTCGCAGTCGCGGCAGCATGTACTGCATCTGTGCGAGCGCGACCTGCGCCTTGCCCTCTCGGGACTTGGCGTGCTGGGCGAAAATGTCGAGGATCAGGGCCGTACGGTCGATGACCTTGACCTTGACGACGTCTTCGAGGTGGATGAGCTGCCCGGGGCTGAGCTCACCGTCGCAGATGACGGTGTCCGCGCCCGATTCGAGGACGATGTCCCGCAGCTCATTGGCCTTGCCGGAGCCGATGTAGGTGGCCGCGTCCGGCTTGTCGCGGCGCTGGATCACACCGTCGAGCACGAGGGCGCCCGCGGTCTCCGCGAGGGCGGCCAGCTCGGCCAGCGAGTTCTCCGCGTCCTGCACGGTTCCCGAGGTCCAGACACCGACGAGTACGACCCGCTCCAGGCGGAGCTGGCGGTACTCGACCTCGGTGACGTCCTCGAGCTCGGTGGAGAGGCCCGCGACGCGGCGCAGAGCCGCGCGTTCGGAGCGGTCGAACTGGTCGCCGTCCCGCTCTCCGTCGATCTCGAAGCTCCAGGCGACGTCCTCTTCCATCAGGGCATCGGCCCGAAGACCTTCGGGATTGTTCTGCGCGAAGGCGCGCTGTGCGGCCTGGGAAGGGGAAGAAGAGGAGGTCATTGGGTCCTTACGTCGAGGGGATACCGATGTGGTGACGGATCACGACCCGTCACTGGCGACAACGCCCGGGGCGCCCGGGAGATTCCCCGAACCGCCTCCGGCCGACCCTGAACCCGCCCCTAGGGGATCGGGCCCGTCCACCGGATCGGAGGTGGGCCGCGCCGCCGACTCGAAGATGGTCGCACGGCACGCCCCGTCTCGTCACCCGGGTTATTCCCGTCCGCACCCGGGTGGTATCCGTCCACCACCTACCGCCCACCGCCTACCGCTTGGCGGAAGCCCGCGCCGCACTCGACTTCCAGTCCGGGTGCCCCGGCATCGGCGGCGTCTTCTCCTGGTAGAGCCAGGCGTGGAAGAAGCCGTCGAGGTCACGTCCGGTGGTCCGGGAGGCGAGCTCCTGGAAGTCTGCGGTCGACGCGACGCCGTCCCGGTGGATGCCGACCCAGGTCCGCTGCAGCCGCTCGAAGGCGGGGCGGCCGATCTCCTCGCGCAGGGCGTAGAGGAAGAGCGCGGCTCCGTCGTAGACGTTGGCCCGGAAGATGCCGATCTTCTGGCCGGCCTCGGGTGCCTTCGGTGCCCCCGGCGGTCCCCCGGCCGCGCGCCAGCGGTCGGAGGCACCGTAGGCCTCCTTCATGCGCGCCTCCATGGGCCGGCCGGCCTTCTCCTCCGCGTACAGGGCCTCGTACCAGGTGGCGTGCCCCTCGTTCAGCCACAGGTCGGACCAGGTGCGCGGGCTGACGCTGTTACCGAACCACTGGTGGGCCAGTTCGTGCACCATGATCGACTCGACGTACCACTTGGGGTACTCGGGGCTCGTGAAAATGTCTCTCTCGAAGAGAGAGAGGGTCTGCGTCTCCAGCTCGAACCCGGTCTGCGCCTCGGCGATCAGCACGCCGTACGTCTCGAAGGGGTACCGCCCGACCTTCTTCTCCATCCACTCGATCTGGGCCGGTGTCTTCTTCAGCCACGGTTCGAGCTTCGCGCGGTCCTTCGCGGGTACCACGTCGCGGACGGGCAGGTTGCCGGGCCCTGTCCGGTGCAGTACGGCGGAGCGGCCGATGGAAATCTGGGCCAGTTCGGTGGCCATGGGGTGCTGGGTGCGGTACGTCCAGGTAGTGGCCCCGGGGGCGCGGTCCCTCCCAACCGCGAGGCCGTTGGAGACGGCCGTGTAGCCGTCGGGAGTGGTGACACGGACGGTGAACATCGCCTTGTCGGAGGGGTGGTCGTTACAGGGGAAGACCACATGCGCGGCATCGGCCTGGTTGGCCATGGCGAGCCCGTCCGCGGTGCGTACCCAGCCGCCCTGGTCGTCGCCGGTGTACACGGGGTTGCTGGTGTGCCGCACGGCGATGCGCACCCGGCTGCCCTCGGGGAGCGACTCCGGGGGCGTGATCACCAGGTCCTCTCCCGCGCTCGTGAAGGAGGCGGGTGCTCCGTCGACCTCGACGGAGCGCACCTTCCCGTGCGAGAAGTCAAGATTGACCAGTTCCAGCGGGGAGGTCGTCCGGGCGTCGATCGTGGTGACGGCCGTGAGCGGCTCACGGTTGCTGCCGGGATAGGTGAAGGCGAGGTCGTACGCCTCCACGTCGTACCCCGGATTGCCGAGGTACGGGAAGAGCCGGTCGCCGATGCCGAGGGGGACGGCGGGCGAGGGCGCGCTCGCGGCGATCAGGCAGACGGAGACGGCGGAGGCGAGCAGCGCCGCCTTGGTACGGCGGATCCTGGGGCGAAGCCAGGGGCGGAGGGTGAGCGGCATGGACCACCGCTACCAGCGCGCTTCCCCGCCGCGGTGACGACGCGCAGCGGGCACACTCGAACGAGGTCCCACCGGGTGCCGCCCACCGGCGTCACCGTGACGCGGCCGCCGCCTGGTGCTGCGCGCGCCCCACGTCGTACACCCCCGGCACGTTCCGCATGGCCCGCATCAGGCCCGGGAGGTTTGCCACGTCCGGGAGTTGCAGCGTGTAGGTGTGCCGGACGCGCTGCTGGGTCGGGGGCTCGACGGTAGCGGAGACGATGGCGACGCCCTCCAGGGCGATGGCCTCGGTGAGGTCGGCGAGGAGGTGGGGCCGTTGGAAGGACTCGGCGACGAGGGTGACCCGGAACTCGGTGGTGTCCCCCCAGCGCACGTCGACCGCGGCGCGCCCCAGGCCTTTCATGCGCGCCACGGCGGCGCACTCGACGCGGTGCACGGTCACCACTCCCCCGCGAACGGCGAACCCGGTGACGTCGTCGGGCGGTACGGGCGTACAGCAGCCGGCGAGGCGTACGTTCGCCTCAGGCCGGCCGGCCACGACCACGGCGTTCGCGGCGTCGGAGGGGGTGGCGGGCTCGTCGGGGGCGGGGCGGGGGGCGGGTGTCTCGTCCTTGCGTTTGTCGGCCTGCGCCTCCTGCTCGTCGGCGGCGGGCGAGGGGTGGGTGGCGAGCCAGCGCTGGATGGCGATGCGCGCGCCGGGCGTACGGGCGTGCTCCAGCCACTCTCTGGAGGGCTCCGAGGCCGGGTCCTGACCCATGAGGAGTTGAACGGTGTCGCCGTCTCTCAGAACCGTACTCAGGGTCGCCAGGCGGCCGTTGACGCGGGCGCCGATGCAGGCGTGCGCGTCCTCGCCGTACTGCGCGTACGCGGCGTCCACGCAACTGGCGCCCTCGGGGAGCCCCAACGTGCCCCCGTCGGGCCGGAAGACGGTGATCTCGCGGTCCTGGGCGAGGTCCTCACGCAGGGTGGACCAGAACATGTCGGCGTCCGGCGCGGCCTGCTGCCAGTCGAGGAGCCGGGAGAGCCAGCCGGGGCGCGTGGGGTCGACGCGCTCGCCGTCGCCGCCGACCCGCTCCCCGTCCGCCTGCTCCTCCGAAGGAGGAGCGTACGGATTGCCGAGCGCGACGACGCCGGCCTCGGCGACCTTGTGCATCTGGTGCGTACGGATGAGGACTTCGGCGACCTGGCCGTCCGCGCGGGCGACGGCCGTGTGCAGCGACTGGTACAGGTTGAACTTCGGTACGGCGATGAAGTCCTTGAACTCCGAGACGACCGGCGTCAGGCAGGTGTGCAGCTCGCCCAGGACGGCGTAGCAGTCGGCGTCCTCGTTGACGAGCACCAGGAGGCGGCCGAAGTCGACGCCGCGCAACTGGCCGCGTTTGCGGGAGACCCGGTGCAGGGAGACGAAGTGCCTTGGCCTTATGAGGACTTCGGCCTGGATGCCAGCCTCGCGCAGGACCCCGCGCACCTCGTCGGAGATCTCGGCGAGCGGGTCGGTGTCCTGCGCGGCGTTGTCGACGATGAGTTCGCGGGTGTGCTGGTACTCCTCGGGGTGGAGGATCGCGAAGACGAGGTCCTCCAGTTCGGTCTTGAGCGCCTGGACGCCGAGCCGTTCGGCGAGCGGGATCAGCACGTCCCTGGTGACCTTGGCGATGCGTTCCTGCTTCTCGGGGCGCATCACGCCGAGGGTGCGCATGTTGTGCAGCCGGTCGGCGAGTTTGATCGACATCACGCGGACGTCGTTGCCGGTGGCGACGAGCATCTTGCGGAAGGTCTCGGGCTCGGCGGCTGCCCCGTAGTCGACCTTCTCCAACTTCGTGACACCGTCGACGAGATAGCGCACCTCCTCGCCGAACTGCTCGCGTACCTGATCGAGCGTCACGTCGGTGTCCTCGACGGTGTCGTGGAGCAGTGAGGCCGTCAGGGTCGTTGTCTCCGCGCCGAGTTCGGCGAGGATCAGCGTCACGGCGAGCGGGTGTGTGATGTACGGCTCACCGCTCTTGCGCATCTGGCCGCGGTGCGAGGACTCGGCGAGGACGTACGCCCGGCGCAGCGGATCCAGATCGGCGTCGGGGTGGTGGGCGCGGTGGGCCTCGACGACATGGCTGATCGCGTCGGGCAACCGGTCGCGGGTTGTGGGGCCCAGGAGTGCGGCGCGGCCCAGACGGCGCAGGTCGATACGAGGTCGGCCCTTCCTGCGGTGCGCTGTGGGCGGCGCAGGGGCGGGCGATACGGCGGGGTTCGTGGCCTCCGCGCTCATGGGCACCTCCGGCTGCGTGGACCGGCGGACGGGTGTCCCAAGGCGTGCGGCGGCTCAGGGATCGTGTCGTTCCCCCGTCCGTGCCGGTGCTTGATGCTACCGAGCCCACCACGCCCGTCCGACCGCCTCTCGCCGAGCGTGAAACGGATCACCCATTCGAGCGAAGGTTCCGGCCTTTACGGTTTCGAGCCACCCGACCAGGAGTGCGCCATGGATTCGAATCCCTCAACGCCTGTTGGGCTTGGATGCATGCGGCGTCCGAGGCACGGACGCCGCCATATCAAACCTGACAGCAGCTCAACCCGCCGCGCTTTCCAGCCACTTGGCGTCGAACTCGCCCTCGGCCACGATCACCGCGGGACCTGTCATCTCGATCTCACCGTCAGGTCGTTCGGTGATCACCAGGGTTCCGCCGGGCACATCGACGGTGTACGTCGCCGGGGTGCCCGTCACGGCCGGGTCGGCGCCGTCGCGGCGGGCGGTGGCCACGGCGACGGCACACGCGCCCGTGCCACAGGAGCGGGTCTCTCCGGAGCCGCGCTCGTGGACCCGCATCGCCACATGGCGCGGGCCGCGGTCGACGACGAACTCGACGTTGACCCCGTCCGGGTAGGCGGAGGCGGGGCTGAAGGGCGGCGTCGAGTACAGATCGCCGGCGTCGGTGAGGTCGTCGACGAACGCGACCGCGTGCGGGTTGCCCATGTTCACGTTGCGCGCGGGCCAGCTGTGCTCGCCGACGCTCACCGTGACGTCCCCTTCGGGGAGGCGCGCCTTGCCCATGCCGACGGTGATGTCACCCTCGGCTGAGCCGCCGACGGATGCGGCCTTGGCGATGTGGACGCGCTTCAGGCCTCCGCGCGTGGCGATGGTGAGGTCGCCCTCGCCGGCATGACCGGCGTGCTGGAGGTAGCGGGCGAAGACCCGTACGCCGTTGCCGCACATCTCCGCGATCGACCCGTCGCCGTTGCGGTAGTCCATGAACCACTCCGCCTCGGCCGCCAGCTCCTTGGCCTCCGGGTGCGCGGCCGACCGTACGACATGCAGCACGCCGTCGCCTCCGATGCCCGCACGCCGGTCGCACAGCGCGGCGACGGCGGCCGGGGACAGGTCGATGACGTTGTCGGGGTCCGGGACGATCACGAAGTCGTTCTCGGTCCCGTGACCCTTGAGGAAGGCGATCCGCGTGCTCATCCCTCGATCGTACGGTCTCGCTACGACACCGCGCCCTAGACCTCAGCGGAGGCGGGCCACCCGCCACACGGCCAGTACGGCCACGGCGGCGACGACCAGCGCGTAGGCCAGGACGACGCGCCAGTCGGGGCGGCGTCCGGAGCCCCGCTGGGGCAGGCCGGGCCAGGTGTAGCCGACCTTGCGGGCGGCCATCATGCCCCAGCCGGCGGAGGTGGAGCAGATCAGCAGGCCGAGCATGGCGACCACGGCGCCGCCGTCACCGAACTCGAAGGCGAGCGGGAAGGCGAACATCAGGGAGCCGACCGCGGCGAGACCCACGATGGGCGCGAGCTGCCACAGACGCAGTCTGCGCTGGGGGCGCAGTTCGACCTCGACCTCCGGTGCGGACATCTCGTCCGGTTCCGGTCCGTCGTCGGTCACACCGCCGGGAGCCTGGTCGTCGGGCCCGTCCGGGCTCAGCCGTTCGCCGTCGGAGTCCAGTGCGTACCCCTCGGTAACCAGCTGTTCCCTGTCCTCCGCGGTGCCGTGCTCCGTACCTTGTGCGGTGTCGCGAGGGCCGGCCTCCATCGCCACGCGCCCTCCCAACTCGGACTCCACTTGGTCGATCGAAGCTCGATGATGGCACGCCCCCGATGGCCGGGATGACCGGCGGTGCGACCCGATGCCATGACGTGATCAGGCTGTGACCGGTCGTTCGATCAACGCCAGGGCGAGCCGCGGGAGTTCCGTCAGGTCCGCGACACCCCCTTTGAGCCAATGCACCCGCGGGTCGCGCCTGAACCATGAATCCTGGCGGCGCGCGAAGCGCTTGGTGGCACGTACGGTCTCGGCGCGCGCCTCGCCCATGGTGGACTGCCCGGCCAGCGCCGCGAGGACCTGCTGGTAGCCGAGCGCACGCGACGCCGTACGCCCCTCGCGCAACCCCTGCGCCTCCAGTGCGCGCACTTCTTCGACGAGCCCGGCGTCCCACATGCGGTCGACCCGGCGGGTGATGCGCTCGTCGAGTTCGGGGCGCGGCACGTCGACGCCGATCTGGACGGTGTCGTACACCGAGTCATGCCCCGGGAGGTTGGCGGTGAAGGGCTTTCCGGTGATCTCGATCACTTCGAGAGCGCGGACGATGCGGCGGCCGTTGCTCGGCAGGATCGCGTGCGCGGCCTCGGGGTCGGCTGCGGCGAGCCGGGCATGCAGCGCGCCGGAGCCGCGCAGGGTGAGCTCGTCCTCCAGGCGGGCACGGACCTCGGGGTCGGTGCCGGGGAACTCCAGGTTGTCGACGGCCCCGCGGACGTACAGCCCGGAGCCGCCGACCAGGATCGGCCAGCGGCCCTCGGCGAGCAGGGCGTCGATGCGGGCCCTGGCGAGCCGCTGGTACTCGGCGACACTGGCGGTAACCGTGACGTCCCAGATGTCCAGGAGATGATGCGGGACTCCGTCGCGCTCCTCGGGGGTCAGCTTGGCTGTGCCGATGTCCATCCCCCGGTAGAGCTGCATGGAATCGGCGTTGACGACCTCGCCGCCGAGGCGCTGGGCCAGAAACACACCCAGATCGGACTTGCCCGCCGCGGTGGGGCCGACGACGGCGATGACCCGCGGGGCGGGGACTGCGCTAATCACCGCCCCAGTCTCGCAAATGTCGGGGCCTCTTCTCGAACGAGCTACGTGACGCGACGCGGCCGGGGTCGTTGCGTGTTGCGAGTTCGATGCGCCGGCTCCGAGTGCCGGTGACCCGGCTGACGCAATCCGACGCTCCGGGAAGCGCGGGAATTAACCCGCATGAGTAGCATTGAGGTTGATATGGGCGTTTTTTCACTGTTCCGTCGGAAGGCGAAGGACGCGGAGGAGACGGCCGAGACGGCCACCGCGACGGCTGCCGAGACCGAGGCGGAAGGGGCCGACCAGCCCGAGGACAAAGCCCGGACCGAGGGCGAGACCAAGGACGCGGCGGCCGACGCCGAGACGGAGGAGACCGGCACGGCGGACGAGGTGGAAATCCCCAAGCAGCAGACCGCCGAGCAGGCCGCCGACAAGGAGGCCGGTGAGGGCGCCCGCAAGTAAGTGACGCGCGGGAAGGTGAACCATGGGTCTTCTGGATAACGTGAAATCCAAACTATCCCCGGCCAAGGACAAGGTCTCGCACCTCGCGCAGAAGCACGAGGACAAGATCCAGCACGGTCTCGACAAGGCCGCGCATGCGGTCGACAAGAAGACCAAGGGCAAGTACAGCGACAGGATCCAGTCGGGCACGGGCAAGGCGAAGCACGCCATGGACCGACTCGCGCACAAGGACGACGAGGGCGGCTCGATGCCTCCGCCTCCGGCTTCCTGAACACCCTCACATCGGCGGACGGCCGCGGAGCACATCGGGCTCCCGGCCCTCCGCCGCGTTCGACCTACGACCAGGTGGCTACCAGATAGCCCACCCCGTACGGCGCGTCGTCGTACAGGAGGCTGCCGCTCAGGTCGGCACCCTCGGCGGCACCGGCCAGGATCTGCCAGGGGGCGCGGCCGGAGGCCTTCAGCTCGCGTGCGAGCCCGGTGTCCAGCGCCTTCAGGGCCGCGGTGTCCGCGTCGGCGAGCGCACGCGCGACCTCCGCGTCGAACCCGGCCGCGCGGTCGTCCAGGTATCCCGGGGCCTTCAGCGTGCGGCACGCACTGGCGTCGCCCATCACCAGCAGGGCCACCCGCTCGGCGGACCCGGAAATGTCCCTCCCGACTTCGATACACCGCTCGGCGCCGAGAGGTTCCCCGATGCCGAGACCCTCTACGGGAGCGTCCGCCCAGTCCGTGTGGTCCAGCAGCCAGGCGGCCACGGCGAGGGAGGCGGGCAGTTCCCGCCCGGCGGCAGCTGTGTCCGCCGTACCACCACGTCCCAGGCGTACGTCTACGTCCACCGCGAAACCCCTGAACGAACCGCGCTCGCCCTCCGCGTACGAACGGCTCTCCGCGGCGGGCCCCACGACCACCAGCCGGTCGGGCCGGGCGGCGGCGAGCACCCCGAGCGCGTCCGCGCACGCGTCCCGGGCCGCATTCAGCTCGGGCGCCGCCCCCGCGGCGACCTCGGGCACGAGCAGCGGCGGACAGGGACAGACGGCGGCGGCGACAAGCATGAGGCGCAGGGTAACTTCCAGCAGCTGACGTGGGGCGCGACCGCGCCCGTCAGGAGGCCGGTCAGTGACCGCCGCAGCCACCCGTCGTCGCCACCGGCAGCGGCTCCGGCACACCGATCTTCGGAAGCCCCAGCATGACCCCCGCCGGCTTCTCCGCGGGCGCGGCGTTCCGCTTCTCCCAGGCGTCGCCCGCGCGCGTGCGGCGTACGTCCAGGACGGCGCCCTCGGCGAGCAGGTGGTGTGGGGCGGCGTACGTGATCTCGACGGTCACGACGTCGCCGGGGCGCACCTCCTGGTCGGGCTTGGTGAAGTGGACCAGACGGTTGTCGGGGGCACGGCCCGACAGGCGGCGCGTGGCGCCGTCCTTGCGGCCCTCACCCTCGGCGACCATCAGCTCCAGGGTGCGGCCGACCTGCTTCTTGTTCTCGCCCCAGGAGATCTCCTCCTGGAGGGCGACGAGACGCTCGTAGCGGGCCTGGACGATCTGCTTGGGGATCTGGTTCTCCATGGTCGCGGCCGGAGTGCCGGGCCGCTTGGAGTACTGGAAGGTGAACGCCTGTGCGAAGCGGGCCTCGCGGACCGCGTGCATCGTCTGCTCGAAGTCCTCCTCGGTCTCGCCGGGGAAGCCCACGATGATGTCGGTGGTGATCGCGGCGTGCGGGATGGCGGCGCGCACCTTCTCGATGATCCCCAGGTAGCGCTCCTGGCGGTACGAGCGGCGCATCGCCTTCAGGACCGTGTCCGAGCCGGACTGGAGCGGCATGTGCAGCTGCGGCATCACGTTCGGCGTCTCGGCCATGGCGGCGATCACGTCGTCGGTGAAGTCGCGTGGGTGCGGGGAGGTGAAGCGGACCCGCTCCAGGCCGTCGATGGCCCCGCAGGCCCGCAGCAGCTTGCTGAAGGCCTGGCGGTCGCCTATGTCGCTGCCGTACGCGTTCACGTTCTGGCCGAGCAGCGTGATCTCGGAGACGCCCTCGCCGACCAGGGCCTCGATCTCGGCGAGGATGTCGCCGGTCCGGCGGTCCTTCTCCTTGCCGCGCAGCGCGGGGACGATGCAGAACGTGCAGGTGTTGTTGCAGCCGACGGAGATCGACACCCAGGCCGCGTAGGCGCTCTCACGCCGGGTCGGCAGGGTGGAGGGGAAGGCTTCGAGGGACTCGGCGATCTCGACCTGTGCCTCGTCCTGGATACGGGCGCGCTCCAGCAGGACCGGCAGCTTGCCGATATTGTGCGTGCCGAAGACGACGTCCACCCAGGGCGCCTTCTTGACGATGGTGTCCCGGTCCTTCTGGGCCAGACAGCCACCGACGGCGATCTGCATGCCGGGACGGGCGGTCTTCATAGGGGCCAGGCGGCCGAGATTGCCGTAGAGACGGTTGTCGGCGTTCTCGCGTACGGCGCAGGTGTTGAAGACGACGACGTCGGCGTTGCCCTCGCCGGCGTCCTCGGGTGCCCGCACGTAACCGGCCTCTTCGAGGAGACCGGACAAGCGCTCGGAGTCGTGGACGTTCATCTGGCACCCGTAGGTTCGGATTTCGTAACTCTTGGATCCTTGAACGTCCACTGCCGGGCTCCGGTCGCTGCTGCTGGTCATTCCTCAAGGGTAGGCGCTTCCTGGGACCCCCCGCCCCAGAGCTTCCCGGAGCGGGCGCCTCGTGGCAGCCCGCAGCCCAGCGGCTGTCTAGCCTGGTGGTGTGGTGACCCGCCCGTGAACTCCGCACCCACAGAGCCCGAGGATCTCGTGCGAGCTCTAGAAGCCGCCGGGATCAGGGACGAGCGACTGCTCAAGGCCGTACGTACGACGCCCCGGGCGGGATTCGTCCCGGCCGGTCAGGAGGCCGCCGCCTACCGGGACGTACCCGTTGCCATCGGGCAGGGACAGGTCACCACACAGCCGTCGCTGTCCGCCATGATGATCGAGAGCCTTGGTCTGGACGGGAGCGAGCACGTCCTCGAGGTCGGTACCGGGCTGGGCTTCCAGACCGCGCTGCTCGCCCGGCTGGCCGCCGACGTGGTCAGCATCGAGATGCGGCCGGACCTCGCCCGGCAGGCACGCGAGAATCTCGCACGGCAGGGCGTGCGGAACGTGGAGCTGCGGGTCGGCGACGGCAGCGGTGGCGTGCCGGACCGCGCTCCATACGACGCGGTCCTCGTGTCGGCCGCGTTCCCGGAGGTGCCCGCGCCGCTCGTCGCACAGGTGCGGCCGCGCGGCCGCCTGGTGCAGCCGATCGGGCCGGGCGGGCGCGAGCAGGTGGTGCACTTCGAGCGCACCACGTCAGGGCTGGAACCGTTGCGGGTTCTGACCGCGGCCCGCTTCGTCCGGCTGCAGGGACGCCATGGCTTCCCGCCGGACGATGCGGAACATCCTTGAGGAACGCGGTCTGTCTCCGTCCTTCCGCCGGTCGCGCCCCGAGTTACGCCCCGGGCTTCCTTCCGAGCCGCGCTCGGAACCGGATGCTGCCCACGGCCACGCGCGGGCCCTCCCTTTACTCGTCCGCGACGCGTGCGACCGCTGTCGCGATGTCAGCGCCTTGGGCGGCACCGGATCGGTCAGCCCGTCGGTGCCGCCGAGGTAACGGTCGCCGGGCGACAGGGCCGCCGCTGCCGCGTGAGGGCGATGGGGTGGGGGATGTCCACCACGTCCCGGTGCGACTGATCCACGCCTGGACGCCGGTCGTCCACCCCGGTGTCCTGGCGCCCCAGATCAACATGGCCGAGGAACAGCGCCTGCACGCACAAGTGCTGAACCATGCGGCCCGGCCGATCGCGGAGTATCCCCAAGTGCACGTGGATACGGAAGTGATCATCGGTCGAGCGGCCGCCGCGCTCGTGGATGCCTCGTCCCACGCCGGCCTGCTCGTCGTGCCGCGCCACCCCCCGGCCGAGACCCTGGGGCTGCGCCTGGGCTCCGTCGTGCACGCGGCGCTGCACCACGCACACTGTCCGGTCGCCGTCGTGCCGGTCCTCTGACGGCCGCTCGGGCCATGCCGAGCCGACCCGTACGGTCTCCGCGCCGGCGAACCGGCGGCGGCCCTCGACTCCAAGAACTCGAACGGCTTCGTCGCGGTAGGCCGAACGCTGTCGTGACCGCGGCCCGCAAAGGGCATTCCTGGGCGAGGTCGCGCATGGCCCAGCCCACCGCCAGTTCGTCGCCGATCTCCGGACAGCCGGGCCGCCTGGAACCCGGCTTGCGGGCCTTGGGTCCGCCGCAAGGAGAAGTCCACGGCCGGATGTCCCGCCGCCGCGAGGGTGCATCGCGCAGCCTTGGAAGCGATCGCCGTCTGATGGCTGAGCCGGTTGAGCACGTAGGTTTCTGCCAGTTGCGCCTGCGGAAGAGGCGCGGTCACCTCCAGCAGGGGTTCTCCCGCGAGCACGATCCCTCCCTCCGGCACCGCCCGCACGTCACCTGTGAACTCCAGGCCGAGCAGGGGCTGAAGATCCTTCCGCGGCCGGTGCGGCGCGGAAGCGAAGGCGTCGACGTCCTCTGGACCGACACGGAGGTCCGCCGGGTAGCCCAGGGCGGACTCCAGCCCGGCGGCGACCAGGAAGCCGCGGTCAGGAGGCAGGTCGCGGACGAACAGGCTGAACGTCGCCGGGCGGGTCATCCCCTCGCGCAGACAGGACGTGGGCATGCCCTGCCTTGCGAGTTTCCGCGTGTCATGAACCGAAGCGCGTGGCTCAGCCTGTGGTTCTCGCGATGCCGTGCTGTGGCGCGGCTGCCAACCAGTTCCGTCCGCCCTAGCATGGAAACCAAGGGCAGGAAAGAGAAGCCGGCGCATGAGCCTCGTGTTCCGCATGTGGTACGCCGCCGGGCAGGTACCACTGGTGCCCGCGCCACTTCTGAGTTGAGCCGACCGTTCCCGGCGCCGAACACCGCCCGCCCGGAGGCGCGGCAATCCCGGCAGCGCATGGGCGCCGCGGAAGACCGGAAGGGCAGGACCGATGCCTACCACACATCCACCCGAAGGTCGCGGCCGAAGACGTGCCCCGGATCGTTCCCGCCGTCACCACCGTCGTACGCGAACACGTCTCCCCCGGGCAACTGGAGGTGGCATTGGAGCAACTGCCGCACGACATCCGCGTGCTCCAGCTCCAGCCGGCTGTCTGAGTTCTGCGCACGCGCCCGCCACCCAATTTCGCAAGGGAGCACGACATGTCGCAGAACCGTTCCCCTGAATCCGATGCAGCGACCGGGCCGGAGGCCCGGCTGAGCCGACTGGAAGCACAGGTCGCGACCCTGGCCGAGGCAGTTCGGGCACTCGCCCGTGGGCTGGAGAACATTCCGTCAGAAAACGTTCCGCCTCAGGAGGCGGAACGCGGCGCGCGACTCGCCCACGAACTCCTGCTCTCCCAGGGCCTGTAGGCGCAGCGTCGCGCCGGAGGAGATGGAGTCGGGGATGGCGCGTGCAGAGGAACGTAAACCGATCGTGGTCGGCGTCGACCCCGATCCGGGGAGATGCACGGCGCTCGCCTGGGCCGCCGACGAGGCGCACCGGCGACGTCGGCCCCTGCTGCTGGTCCTCACGCAGAACCTGCCGACCCCCGGGTACCGGCCCACAGGCGGGCGGCCGTCGTGGGAGGAGTGGAACGAGGCGCTGCATGCGAAGGGGGATCGGGAGCTGAAGGAGGCAGTCGCCTTCGTCGAGTCCCGGCATCCGCAGGTGACAGTGTCCGGGCTGTTGGCAGAGGGGCACCCAGCATGGGTACTGGGCGAGCAGGCACAGAACGCCAAGGAGGTCGTGCTCGGTTCCTGGCACCTGAGTGCTGTCCGGGAACTCTTCACCTCCGCCGCCGTCGCCCTGCCGCTCATCACCCACGCACCTTGCCCCGTGGTGGTCGTTCCGGAGCTGGAACACAGCGGGCAGCCGCAGCCACACTTCGTGGTGGGGGTCGACGGGAGCCCTCAGTCCGCCGGCGCCGTCGACTTCGCCTTCGAGGAGGCCGCGTTGCGCGGCGCGGCCCTGCGGGCTCTGTACGTGTGGCATCCTCCGCGGCTCGGAGTCCTGGACGAGGACGCGGCCGTCCGGGAATGCCGCAGGCTGCTGTCGGAGACGGTTACAGCGTGTGCCGACGCCCATCCGGAGGTGGAACTGCACCACGAGGTCGTGAGAGGCCACCCGGTACAGGTCCTCACCGAGGCGTCCGAAGACACCTTCGGCCTGGTCGTCGGCACACGTGGGCACGGCGGCTTCGCCGGCATGCTGCTGGGCTCCGTCAGTCAGGGCGTACTGCACCACGCGCACTGCCCGGTCATCACCGTCCCCTATGCGCACGACCGGTAGCCCCGCTGCGGCCACGAAGAGCGGCGTGAGCAGGACGGACAGCAACAGCCGCAGATCCAGGGCACTACGGCAAGCGGCCACCTGTCAGCCCGTGGGCAACGAGTCGGGGCGGTGACCGGGTCAGTCGCTGTGGGGACTGAGGTCGCCCGGGTCCGCCGGAGTGGCCAGGGTCTCGGAGGCCACGCCTCCGGGGTGCTGTCGCTCCTCGCGGGCGAGGGCCGCGATGGTGCCTCCGGCGAGTACGGTGCGGCGGCGGCCGTCGGACAGGCGGTGGCGGACCTGGTAGGTCTCGTCCTTGGTGGTGTTGTGCAGCCGCAGCAGGGGCTCGGCTCCGGATGCCAGCGCCGTGCGGAGGTTCTCCAGCCGTAGTCGGTCACCGGTGTCGATGCGGTGGTAGTCGCCCGGGTCGTCGAACTCCAGTGGCAGGACGCCGAAGTTGGCCAGGTTCTGCCAGTGGATGCGGGCGTAGGACTTGGCGACGACCACGCGCAGCCCCAGATGACGTGGGGTGATCGCGGCGTGCTCGCGGGAGGAGCCCTGGCCGTAGTTCTCCCCTCCGACGACGAAGTGCCCGCCGGGCCTGCCGTCGGTGGCCAGCTCGGCGGCGTGCCGGGGGTAGTCCGGGTCGATCCGGGTGAAGGTGAACTCGGCGAGTCTCGGGATGTTCGAACGGTACGGCAGTGCTTTCGCGCCGGCCGGGGAGATCTCGTCGGTGGAGACGTTGTCGCCGCATTTGAGGAGGACCGGGCCGGTCAGTTCGTCGGGCAGCGGGTCGAGGTCGGGCAGTCCGGAGATGTTGGGGCCGCGTTCCAGCTCGACCTGGGCCGCCTTCTCGGGCGGCAGCGGGGGCTCGAGCATCGCGCGGTTGACCGACGCGTGTTCGGGCAGGCGTAGCCGCGGATACGGCACCCCCTCCCTGGCCGCCCAGGCGCGAGGGTCGGTGATCTCGCCGGTGAGGGCGCAGACCGCGGCCGTCTCGGGGGAGCACAGCCACACCGCGTCCTCCTCGGTGCCGGAGCGGCCGGGGAAGTTGCGCGGGAAGGTGCGCAGGCTGTTGCGTCCCGGTGCGGGGGCCTGGCCCATGCCGATGCAGCCGAGGCACCCGGCCTGGTGGATACGGGCTCCCGCGGCGACCAGATCGAAGGTGGAGCCCGCTTTCGTGAGATCCGCGAGGATCTCACGGGAGGTGGGGTTGACGTCGAAGCTGACGGCGGGGTGGGTCTGGCGGCCGACGACGATGGCGGCGGCCATGGCGAAGTCGCGCAGGCCCGGGTTGGCGGAGGAGCCGATGACGGCCTGCCCGATGGGCTCACCCGCGACCTCCCGCACCGCCACGACGTTGCCCGGCGAGGTGGGACGAGCGATGAGAGGTTCGAGCGTGGAGAGGTCGATCTCGTCGGTCAGATCGTGGACGGCGTCCGGCTCGGCGGCCAACTCACGGAAGTCGGCCTCGCGGTCCTCGCCGCGCAGGAACTCGCGCACCGCGGCATCGGCGGGGAAGACGGAGGTGGTCGCGCCGAGTTCGGCGCCCATGTTGGCGATGACGTGCCGGTCCATGGCGGTCAGATCGGCCAGGCCCGGGCCGTGGTACTCCAGGATTCGGTTGACCGCGCCTTTGACGCCGTGGCGCCGCAGCAGTTCCAATACCACATCCTTGGCGCTCACCCACTCCGGCAGCCGGCCGGTCAGGCGGATTCCCCAGATCTCCGGCATGGTCACGTGCAGGGACCGTCCGGCCATGGCGAGCGCGACTTCCAGGCCCCCGGTGCCGAGTGCGAGCATGCCGAGCGACCCGGCGGCGCAGGTGTGCGAGTCGGATCCGGCGAGCGTCCTGCCGGGGATGCCGAAGCGTTGCATGTGGGTGGGGTGGGAGACGCCGTTGCCGGGCTTGGAGTACCAGATGCCGAAGCGGCGGCAGGCGGAGCGGAGGAAGGCGTGGTCCTCAGCGTTGCGCTCGTCCGCCTGGAGCAGGTTGTGGTCGACGTACTGGACGCTGACCTCGGTACGGACCCGGTCCAGGCCGAGGGCCTCCAGCTCCTGCATCACCAGGGTGCCGGTGGCGTCCTGGGTGAGCGTCTGGTCGATCCGCAGCCCGATCTCCCGGCCCGGCTCCATCGCGCCGTCGACGAGATGATCGGCGATGAGCCGGTGTGCCAGCGTGCCGTGGGAAAGCGTCACAACCTCCAGACTGCGTCCTTCGCCCCGCGGGCGGCAAGCCGACGCGTGCCCTGCTGACTGGCCGCACCACCTTCGAACAACGTGAGGAGCCTCCGAGCGGGCACTCGGCGCGTCGACGGTCGGAAGACACTCACTGAGGGGCGGACTGTCATGACTCTGCCTGCACGACGCACCTCCGGCAGGCCGGCTGAGCGGCCGTTCGCCGGCTGGATGAGGGATCCCATGGCCGAATTCGACGACCTGGTCAGCCGCGTGGGGTCGCTGTTGGAATCCACACTCGGCACGGCGCCCGCGACCAGGGGTATGGCCTGGTCACCCGCGGCCACGGGCGTGGCCTTCGCACCGCTGGCCGACTTCTGCGAGACCGACGACGCCTATCTGATCGAGGTCGACCTGCCCGGCGTCAGACGCGAGGACATCGACATCGAGCTGAGCGACCGGGAGCTGATCATCAGCGGCGAGATCGGGGAACGGGAACGGACTGGCACCATGCGCCAGGCCATGAGGCGTACGGGGCGCTTCGAATACCGGGCGCTGCTGCCTGGTGAAGTCAACACCGAAGGGACTGATGCCACGCTCCGTGAGGGAGTGCTGACCATCAAGGTTCCGAAGGCGGAAACGGCCAAGCCCCGCCGCATCGAGATCACAGCCGGGGAGTGAGGGACAAGGGCCGGCCCACCGCCGGACCAGGGTCGGGTATGCCTCGTGCCGCACAGGGGCTGCTCGCGCCGTCGTCAGGTCGGGTACCCGCGCCTCTGGCGGAGGCCGCTGTTCCAGGGCGTCGAGGTGAGCCAGGTGAGCATTCGGTTGATGTCGGACGAGGACACGATGCCGACCAGCCGGCCCTCGTCCATGACCAGTGCACGGCGCGCGGGAGAGGACTCCAGTTTGAGCAGCAGACCGCCCAGGGGTTCGTCGGGGCCGGTGGTGACAACCTCGTCCATGGGGAACATGGCGTCCGCGACGCTGGCATCCGCACCGTCCTGTGCCGCTGTCTCCTGGGCACGGTGGACGGTCACCAGTCCCACTGGCGCAGCATCGTCGTCGGACATCACGGGGAACGCGGAGTGCCGGTATCGGAACGCGGGGCCTTGCAGCAGTTCCGCGAGGGTCAACCCGGCGTGGGCGAACACCGGATCGGGTGTCATGGCCTGGCGTACGGAGACCCGGTTCAGCGCTTCCTTCGTCTGTGCCTGGCCTCCTTCGACCGTCGCGGCGGCGATGAGGAACCAGCCGATGAGTACCAGCCAGAGCCCGCCGAGTCCGCCCTGGAGGACCTCGTAGAGGCCCAGCAGAACGAGGGCCCAGCCCAGGACGCGGCCGGCGGTGGTGGCGACCGACGTGGCCCGCAGCCGGTTTCCGGTACGCCACCACACGAACGCCCGCAGCAGCCGGCCGCCGTCGAGCGGCGCGGCCGGCAGGGCGTTGAACACGGCGAGCAGCACATTGATCCCGGCCAGCCACGCCACCGCCTCGACGAGGAGGCCGGACAAGCCCAATGCCACCAGCACGGCCGTCAGCGCCGCGAGCACGATGCCCAGGACCAGGCTGACCAGCGGGCCCACTCCCGCGACCCGTAGCTCAGCGCCTGGGCTGGGCGCCTCGTCCTTGAGCCGGGCGGCGCCGCCGAGCAGCCACAGCGTGATGCTGTCCGCCTCCATGCCGTTGCGGCGGGCGACGACGGCGTGGGCGACCTCATGGGCCAGGAGCGACCCGAAGAACACCAGGGCCGTGAGGATGCCCACCAGCCAGTACTGCCAGCCGGGCCGGCCTGGGTGGGCCTCGGGCAGCCGGCCTTCCGACAGGCCGACCGCGATGATCAGGAAGATGACCAGGACGCTCCAGTGGACGCCGACACGGATGCCGGCGATGTGTCCGAGCCGAAACGTCTCACCCACCGGTCTCACCGTTCCGAATGCCGTCGTGTCGCCTTCCGGCCCCGGACTCCACGGCCCCGACAGGCCAGGCAGGTGCCTCGGTGGGTACCCATCGAGGAGATCCCCACACGTGGCCCGTCAACGTGTCTTCCAGCCGCCAGTCCTCTCCCAGGGGTCCGTGTCACCTTCTCCCTGCGCCGGCCGATCGGCCGGCGCAGGGCGGCTGAGAAAACCGCGCCCGGGAGTGCGGCTGTCGCGCGACGGTCTCTCGGCCCGGCACTGGGCCTGTCAGGACTCGGCGATCTCGATGTGCCGCGGCTTGGTGGCCTGTGCCTTGGGCACGGTGATGGTCAGCACGCCGTCGTGGAGGGTCGCGCTGGCCTCGTCCGACCTGACATCTGCGGGCAAAAGGGCCTGGTACTCGAAGCGGCCCGGTGGCCGGTGCGGCGGGTGCTGCGGCGCAGGACGCCCTCGCGCTCCCGTTCCTTGCAGTCCCCTGTGATGTGCACTTCCCGCTCGCTCATCTCGATGTCGATGTCGTCGCGCTTGATTCCGGGCGGTTCCGCCTCGATCAGATAGGCGTCGTCGGTCTCCCGCATGTCGGCCGCGGGCGACCATGCGGCGGGAGCGGTGGCGGCGCCTTCCAGCAGCCGGTTCATGCGCTCGAACAACTCGTCGAGCTCCGCGGCGACCGGACCACCCCACCGAATCCGGGGAACGACCTCTCCAGCAGGCTGCCGGGCCGTGAGCGCCGGCTCGGTACGTCCGAGTACCCGCCGCAGCTGCGCCCGCGGCTCCGTGTAGTCACACCTGCCGGGTCCTCGCAAGGTACTCACGCTGGTTGCCGTGATCCCACCACGTGATCCGCTGTCTGTGGTCTTCCTGCGAGCAGGTGCGCCGGGCCCTGGGGCGAGGAATCGGTCGAGGCTGCTCCGCCCAGATGGTCTTTCCTGTCGGTGTGTGACGGGTGCCCCAGCGCTCGGCGAGCTGGCCGACCAGGAACAGGCCGCGGCCGCCCTCGTCCAGGACACGGGCGCGGCGCGCGTGGGGAGAGGTATTGCTGGCGTCGGAGACCTCGCAGATCAGAGCGCCCGCGGCGAAGCCGCTCATCGACTCCGTGCGGATAAGCCGCAGCTGGATGGGGGCTTCGGCGTGCCGGATGGCGTTGGTGACCAGCTCGCTGACGATCAGCTCAGTGGTCGGGACGGCGTCCTGCATGCCCCAGGTCGTGAGCTGGTCGGCGGCCCGTCGGCGCGCGTCGGCGACGATGACGGGCACTGCGGGCAGGTCCCAGGTGGCCACGTGCGCGGGGTCCAGGGCGTTGGTGCGGGCCACCAACAGGGCGACGTCGTCGTCCGGGTGCTCGGGCAGGAGTGCCGTGATGAGGTTGTCGCAGATGGCTTCCAGCGAAGGGGTGGGTCCGGCCAGTACGTGCGCGAGTTCCTGCATTCCGCTGTCGATGTCGCGGTCGTGGGCCTCGACCAGTCCGTCCGTGTACAGGACGAGCAGGCTGCCCTCTGGCAGGCGTACGTCGGCGGCCTCGAAGGGGAGTCCGCCCACCCCCAGAGGGGGTCCGGGGGCCAGGGCGATGAAGTCCACGGAACCGTCCGGCAGAACCACTGCAGGTGCGGGGTGGCCGGCGCTGGCCAGGGTGCAGTGCCGGGAGACCGGGTCGTAGACCGCGTACAGGCACGTCGCGCCGACCTCCCCGGCGGATTCGATGCCCTCTTCGATCTCTTCGAGGATGAGGTCGTCGAGGTGGGTCAGCAGTTCATCGGGAGGGAGATCGACATCCGCCAGGGTGCGGATCTCGCTGCGTAGCTGGCCCATGGTGATGGCCGCCTGGATGCCGTGGCCGACGACATCGCCGACGACGAGAGCCACCCGGGCACCGGACAGGGGGATGACGTCGAACCAGTCGCCGCCCACACCGGCCTGCGGATCCGCGGGCCGGTAACGCATCGCCGTCTCGACCGCCGGCTGCGCGGGCCGGTGATACAGAAGCAGGCGGCGCTGCAGGGCCAAGTCCGCGCTGTCGGCCTCCTCTGGAGCGGCGTGGATGAACCACACGACGTGGTCATCGGCCCCTACCAGCGGGTAGGCCCGCACATCGGCCTCGATCGTGTGGCCGTCCTGGTCACGCAGCGCGACCCGCCCGGCCCACGGCTCCTGCTGGGCCAGGCTCCGCCACGCCGAGTCGGGAAGGCGAGCGGCAAGAAGATCGGTCGCCGGCCGTCCGATCGCCTCGCCCGGCTCGTACCCGAGAAGCAGCCGGGCATCCCGGCTCCACGCCGCTACGACTCCTCGCTCATCCACCGCAACCGCAGCACTTTGCGCCGCCAGAGTGTGGTCATACATAACCCTCACCCCCTACTCTCCAGTGTGCTACCGGGCCCGAAGCGCAGGTTCTGAGGGTGAATAGGCGAGGTGCACCATGCGAAGGCTGCCGGGCCGGAGAGATCGCGGCCGGACTGACCCAAACGACAGGGCCTAGGAGGCTCAGTCAGCCAGGGCCGGCTCCTTGTTCGGCCGCGGAAGCACGTTACGTATCAGACGTGTCGGCGGGAGCTGCGGCCCCGTCGCCACGACCAGCCCGCGGTCAATGGCGCAGGAGTACGCCGATCCCGTCCTCCAGGGGCGTCTGATGTCGGGGGACGACGATCAGTTCGGCACCGGTGGTGACGGCGGCGTACAGCAGGGCGGCGTCCGCGGGCTGTTGCTCGTAGCCGATCGCGCCGAAGGTTTGCAGGTCGTCGGCGGACAGGGCGATCTGGTCGGGGTCGGTGCCGAGCCAGAGCGGAGGCCACTGCTCGACCGGGTGGTTGACCACGAGGGCGTCGGCCTGGCCACGCTGCAGGGCAGCGACGGCGGCGGACAGACCCTCGCCGGCGCGATCGCGGGCGCGCTGGGCGGCGAAGGTCTCCAGCCGGTCGCGGTCGTGGGCGGAGAGGCGGCCGCGGAAGAGCGCGGCGAGCTGCCGCTCGAGCAGGGCCCGACCGGTCTCCACGATGTCCTGTCCGTTGCCGGGGACGGTGGCCACACGGTTGCGTATCGGGGCAGGCAGGCGGTTGACCAGGACGCCACGGGCCCAGGTGTCCCCGCAGAGCACGAGGGTGTCGGCGTGGCCGACGTCGACGAGGTGGGCCAGCTCCTCGGCGAGCCGCCTGGCCTCCTGGTGCCATTGGTCGATCGGTATGTGCAGGTGGGTGAGGGCGCGGGGGGCGACGGAGCTGCTGGGCCAGCGTCCGGTCTGCAGTTCCACATGCAGGTCTTCGGAGGCGGTGTGGCTGTTCGCGGGTTTGACGCGGGTGAGGACGGCGGCGGCGTAGGGGATGTCGGGGGCGTGCTGCAGCGCCAGGGGCATGGCGTCGGGGAGCAGGGCGTAGCCGGCTCTGTCCACGGGGGGAGGTTGCGGCAGTTCCTCGGTGAGGACCAGTTCGCCGTGGGTGGCGAAGAGGGCCTGGCCGTGGCGGCCTGGCAGGTGGGCGTCGGTCCCTACGGCAGCGGCGGAGACCTCGGCGGTGGCCGGGTCCGCGCCGAGTTCGATGAGGTCCGAGCGCGCGTGGCGCCGGTGCAGTTCGATCGCCTTGTCCGGGTCGTCGATGTCCCGGGAGGTGTCCACGTAGACGGAGGCGTACGGGCCCGGCATGGCGTACAGGGTGTCCAGGAAATGCAGCCTCATCGGGATCGCTCCTTTCTCCGGTGCACGCGGCCTACTGCCGGGCTGCCTTGTCGAGGCGGGTACGGCGGACGATGTCCTGCGGTGCGGAGCCCCGGAGCGGCCGGCGCCGAGTCCGAGCGGCGAACTGCCCTGCGCCGTCTTCGCCGGCCACGGCCATCTGACCGCTCACCTCAGTGCTTTCCCGTTCTTGGCCGACTTTCTCCACTCTCTCCGGGAAGCCTCCGCCTCCTCGGCGACGGGAAGGGGCTGTCGCCAGGGGGTGGATGCTTCGATGCCCGGTACGGAACCCCGCAGCCGTTCGGCCGTGGCCTCCGCGTCGTCCCGCACCGAGACGGCCAGGAGTCTGAAGGGAGCCGTGGGCGCAGTTCGACGCACATCACGGGCTCGCCGGGCCGGACCGCCACGAAGTCCTGTCCGCCCGGGTCCCCGCGTGCCGGCGCACAGCACGCCGGGAATCCAGACTCCGTGCAGAGCAACTCCGCGCAGGGCACGCCACCAGTCGGGTTCCACCGTCACACGGGACACCGCCGCCAGCGGCACGCGCACACTTCCGCGGTGCGCGGCAGCCGTCTCCCGCCACGACAGGCGCACCACGAGGTCGTCGTCCTTCACGAGGATCCGAGCCACGTTCACTCCCTCCCCTCCATCCTCGCTCCGGACTGGGGAGGCGGCACAAAGACGCCGGGCAGGCGACGGTCTCACCGTGCGGTCGCCCGGCATGTTCACGTGCTCTTCGGGGACGGCGTGAGGGTGAGTGACGACGGGGCACTGGTCGAGCATTCCCGCTGCCGCTGCGGCGCCACCTGGGCCAAGACGTATCGGGTGGCCGACGGCGCCTCCGAGGAGTGAGCACCGGCGAGGCCAGATGATGATGCCACCCGCGATGGCCGTCCGCCGGCGGCGAGTGCATTCGGTATGGCTGCATAACGACCGGATGGCTGCATAACGACCGGCCGCGGTCACGGCGGGAGACAGCCGAGGAGGCGCTCGCCGAGTGGGCGGCCTGATGTGACGAGTTACATTGCCTCATGGCTCCCCCTGCGCGCGGCTACCCGCGCGCAGGGCCAGGCAGCGGCTCGAGCTTGGTCACGGCGTATTCGATCCGAACGTCGTCGGCCAGTTTCAGGGCGCCCAGGAACGCGGTGTACGGCTTGATCCCGAAGGCGGACTGAGTGACGCCGGCCCAGCCGCACACCATGCCGTCGCCGTCGCTGCCGCCGTGCACGGTGACCGGTTGGGTCCGGCCCTTGATGGTGAGGTCCCCGGTGATCTCGAAGTCCTCGGGTGTTCCGGTGATGCCTGTGGAGCGGAAGGTGATGGTGGGGTGCGCCGCGGTGTGCAGCAGTGCCTCACTCTCCAACGTCCGTTTGATCTCCGCTTTGTCGGCGTCGCTGAGGGGTTTGAGCCCTCCTGCGCCCTCCCGGACGCTGAGTGACCCCGTCTCGACCGTCACGGTCACCGACGACTCCCCCGGGTCTTTCGTGACAACCACCGCTTTCCCCGCCCACCGGGTTGCCTCGATCGTGAGGTCGTGCCCCGCCTTCCGGCCGAGCCCGGCACGGCTGGTCTTGATCAGCAGACGGCCGGAAGGCGACCCGAAGCCATACATTCCATCACTTACTGTCACATAGTTGACTGTAGGCGATGACGGTGGATGCGCATCCTGAGGTGTGCGGGTATGGCGTGCCGCTCTGGTGAACCTCGAAGGCAAGGCACCCCCGGCATGGGCTGTCGGCGGCGTTCCCGGAGGTGCCCGACCCTCTGGTCGCGCAGGCGCGGCCGTCAGCGCCCACGCGGGCACCGCAATCAGGACGACCAGGAACCAGGCAGCCGCGAGATCCCACGCCGGCAGCAAACCTCCGCCCGCTCCGGCCGGCGCAGGCGACTGCGAAGGTGCGGGAACGGAGGTCCGGGTGAAGCTCATCGGCGCGCCCTCCTACAGATACATCCGGCAGACAACTGCTCGGGCGGCAGGCGCAGTTCCTCAATCGGCGGTCGGTCCGGAGAGTCCGGCGGCGGCGAGTGCTCGGCGAAGGTCGACTGCGGTAGTGCCATCCGCGTGGCGGTAGAGCCGGCAGGACACGCTGGGCTGGGACTCGGCCGTGGCGAACGGGTCGACGTCGTCGATGATGTCGCCCAACTCGTGTTCGTTGAGACCTCGTTCGACGGCGGCGACCAGGGTGACGGTCAGTCCGGCCGCGGCGCAATTGTCCAGCGCCTTCTGCTTGAGCGTGCGAAGGTCCCGGCCGCGGATCTTCAGGTGGGTGCGCTCGTCGAAGCCGTCAAACTGCCGATAGATGTTCAGCGAGCGGCCGGGCGTCTGGTTGCGCTTACCGAGTTCGGTGACGAAGCGCTGGTCGGTGGCCAGGCGGATGCCGTTGGTGTTGAGGGTGACGTTCTTGATCGGGCGGGCCTGGGCGAGGTCGATGAAGTCGAGGATGTGCTTGTGGATGGTGGGCTCTCCTCCGGAGAACATCACCACCTCCGCCTCGCCCTCGCCTGCGACGAACGCGTCGAGCATGGCCGCGCACTGCTCCTGGGTGATGGCGTAGCCGTCGGGTTGGTGGCCGGAGTCGGCGAAGCAGATCGGGCAGTCCAGGTTGCAGCCGGCGTTGACCTCGATGATGCCGAGGCAGGCGTGCTGCTTGTGCTCCGGGCACAGCCCGCAGTCGCTCGGGCAGCCGTCCTTCACCTCGGTCTGGAAGGTGAGGGGGATGGTGCCGGGTTTGTTGAACGCACACCAGCTCGCCGACGATCAGCAGCACCGCCAGCACGGTCGCGGCGGCGCCCTGCACCAGGCCGTACGCGCCGAGGACGGCCGGCATCTCGCTCATGGAGGCGAGCTGCCCGATCCCCATCGCTGTGCAGATCGCACCCAGCACGAGCCGTACACCATGGCCACGACGCTACGGCCGTGCTGCGGCCGGGAACTGTAAGCGCGCTCACCGAACCCGCCACTTGGTCACCGGCGGCCGAAGCGGCGCTCGGCTTCGGCCTTGACTGCTGCGAGGGAGACGGCGACCGTGGCCTCCCAGCGGGCGGCCGCCACAGCTCCGCACCACCGGCCCAGCCGCCACAGGTCCGTGCTCATCTACTCCTCGTACACCCAGCCGGTGGCCGGATAGGTGATCGACAGCGCCAAGGTCGTCGTCCTCCGCCATGGCGGAG
>NZ_VTHJ01000041.1:36696-86913 GCF_008386495.1 Streptomyces tailanensis
CCGAGCAGGAATCGTTTCGCTGCACTGAACCCCTCGTGTTGACGACCTGCTCAGCGAGTTTCGCGCGGCCGCGAGGCGGCCGAACTCTGTCCGCTCATGCTCGTGCTGATGACCGCCGCCGTGGTAGGTCAGCCCCCAGGGAGTCGAGCGCGGCGAGGATGTCAGCCGATTCGGCGCGGGTGGTGTAGTCGGCGTTGACGAAGGCCCAGCGGATCGCGCCGTCGCGGTCGATGACATACGTGGCGGGCAGCGGCAGGGTGCGCGGGTGGCCGGCGTTGACGCGCTGAAGGTCGAAGCCGAGCTTGCCGTAGACGGCGGCCAGGTCGTCGGGGAGGTCGAAGGCGAGGCCGTACTGCTGGGCGATGTCAGAGCCGAGGTCGCTGAGCACGTCGAAGGAGAGGGCGTGCTTCTCGGTCAAGGTGAGGGACTCGTCGGGGATCTGGGGCGAGACGGCCACCAGGCGGGCGCCGCATGCGGTGATGGCGTCGTGGTGCTGCTGGAGGACGCGCAGGGCCTACGGCGTCAACCTGCGCTCCCGCGCCGGAGTCGACGGGAGTGAACTCGGCAGGACGGTGAGCGCGGCACTTGCCTCGCTCCGCGGCCGCGCGGCGTCCTGACGTCGCACACCGGTCCGCCCCAGCCCTGCGCTCCGCCTCCTCCTTGACCGGGCAGGCGATCCGACGACGGCCGCCTCCCATCACACAGCCACTTCTCACCCCACCTCGGTCGTCAGCGACAAGGCCGGAGCGGTCACGCCTTCGTGCGGGCACCGCCCTCGGCAGCGTGCCCGCCACGCTCGCCCACGCGTGGCTCGGGGGCTGCGCGAACCCGGATCCGCCCTGTTGCGGCTCGCACCGGCCGCCGCCGGGCTTGGCTGCTCCTGCTGACCGCTGCGGCCGGTGAGCGGCACGACGGCTCCGTCCCCCGGGGAATCCGGGCGGCGCGGCGGGCCATCGACCACTGACGGGCCCGGAACGATCCCGTTACGGATCAGCGTCTGCTCCGCTGAAGTCGGTCAGCCGATGTCGAAGAGCGGCCCGGTGATTGTCAGTCTCAGGTCGGAACCGGCGTGGGCAATGAGCGCGACCATCATCAGCGCGGCACCGGCCAGCGCCATGTCCTTCTGGAACTGGATCATTTCCATCTGGCGCGCCTGCGCGTCGCTCTCCTTCCAGAAGGCGTGCATCAGCAGCGCGGTCGGGACCAGGAAAACGACGAGCAGCAGGGCTCCCAGGTCAGCCCACGCACCGAGCAGGACGCTCAGTCCGCCGACGAGGAGCAGGACACCCCCGCCAGCGGTCGCCGGTACGGCGGCGGGTACGCCTCGGGACGCGGCGTACCCGGCCATCACCTTTGTTTTCGTGAGGTGACCGAGGGCTGAGCCGAGGAAGAGCACCGCGAAGAGGATGCGGCCGATGAGCACCAGGACATCCATGGTGGCCTCCGGGCGCGGAATGGTGTTGAAGCCGGAACCACTTGGGTCCAAAGTACCCTCAACCAGTAGAACGCACCCTTGGCGATGATCGTCGGTGTCCCCCTCCCGCTCCTCCCGAGCACAGCCCTGGGACGCCACCCCCAGCGGCCGGCTGGACGCGAGAACAGTTCACCGAGGCGTTCGCGCGCGTCGCCGTGAACCTCCGCACCGACTACTTCAACCACTTCGCACGCACCGGCCCGGACCTGCCCGCAACGCACCCACTCGCGGGATGACGTAGCAGCCTGACTGTTGATGTGGGGCGCCGACCGCACGAGGCGGCCGGCCCGCGGATGACGGGAGGAAGACATGCCCGACAACAGCTTCCGGGATCAGCGGACCCTGGTCTTCGAGGTGAACGAGACGCTCAGTGACCTCACCCCGCTGCGGACCCGCTTCGAGGACGTCAGCCCCAGGGGATCTCATGCCCAGGTGGTTCGCCGGGGTGCCGCGGGACGGGTTCAGAGCGTTTGTGGAAGTCAGCACCCGTAGGTGCGCACTTCGTATGTCTTGACGTCCGCTGCCTGGCTCCGGTCGCTGCTGGCCATGCAACCAGGGTAGGCGGTCCCCGGAGTACGTCCCGCCCCTTTACCCCGTCCACGCCCGCCTCAGCCGGTCCACCCCTGCTCGCGCAGCACCCCGGAGACGTCGGGCGCCCGGTAGTGGTCCCCCTTGAGCACCTTGCCGTCGGCCCGGCGGGCGACGCGGCCGTCGGGGCCCAGCTTGGTCATGTTGGAGCGGTGGATCTCGGCGATCACCTCGTCGAGGTCGATGCCGTGAACGAGGGCGGTGCCGTACGCCACGTACACGACGTCGGCCAGCTCGTGCGCCAGCCGGTCCAGCGGGCCCTCGACGGCGACCTCGGCGACTTCCGCTGCCTCCTCTGCCAGCAACTCGCCGCGGTGGGCGGCCAGTTCGGGCGAGACCTCGGTCGGCGCGGTGCGGGCGTCGAGCCCGAAGGCCAGGTGGAACTCACGGACGAGGTGGGCGGGGGAGGGACGCATACGGCGACCCTATCGAGGCCCAATGCGGCTGCCGTATCGAGAGCCCGGCGGCGCCCCGACAGCCCTGTCGTCCTCGTACGGTCCTGTCACTCCCAACCCCTTTTGTCCCGTGCGGCTCTGATGCCTCGTCAGTAGCAGGGGGCCGCCATCAGCGGCGGTGACCGGGGTCCGTAATCTCCATTGAGTCTTCAAGTACGACCCCGAACGATTGAGGACCCACCGTGACAGTTCCCCCCACTTCCCCCACGCACCGGGCCAAGTCCCGCGTGACCCGCCGCACCGTGATCGGCGCCGCCGGCGCGGTCGCCGCCGGTGCCGTGATCACGCCGACCGTGATGGCCACGACGAACGACTCCGAGCCCGCAGCGGCCGGGACGGACGACACCAAGGCCGGTACGACGACCGAGACCTTCCCGAAGACCCGCGCCGAGACCGCGACCGGCCAGGCGCCCGTAGAGACCGCCTTCCCCATCGGCTACGTGGGCGTCCGCTGGGGCGGCACCGAGGAGACCACCGGCGGCGGCATCCGGCTGCGGGACGCCGACGGCGGCCAGAGCGCCTGGAAGTCGCTCGGCGACGGCGGCTGCTCGGTGGCCAACGGCGGCGGCCTGCTGATCGCGGCCGACCATGCCTCGGGCTACGAGCTGAAGGCGCCCGACGGGGCCACCGGGCTGCGTTCGGTGGCGCTCGACTGCACGCACGGGCCGGACCGGAAGGTCAAGGTCCCGAGCGACCCCACCCGCGTCCGAGGTGTCCAGTACCTCTCCCGGGCGGCCTGGGGCGCCGACGAGTCGCTGCGGTTCAAGCCGGACGGGTCGGAGAACTCGCCGACCGCGTTCTACCCGTTCCAGACCATCACCGTGCACCACACGGCCATGACCAACGACGACCCCGACCCGGCCGCGACGGTCCGCGCCATCTACCAGCTGCACGCCGTCACCAACGACTGGGGCGACATCGGCTACCACTTCCTCATCGACGAGGCGGGCCGCATCTACGAGGGCCGCTACTCCGGTGACGACGGGATGCCCGCGCACGACGCCGACGGCAAGGTCGTCACCGCCTTCCACGTGGGCGGCTTCAACTCCGGGAACCTCGGTATCGCCCTGCTCGGCACCTTCACCGAGCAGGGCCCGAAGGAGGCGGCCCGCCAGGCGCTCACCCGGCTGGTCCGCGTCCTGGTCCGGCTGCACGGCGTCGACCCGCAGGCCCGCGTGACGTACACGAACCCCGTCAACGGCACGCAGAAGGAGGTCTCGGAGATCAGCGGTCACCGGGACTGGATGTCGACGGAGTGCCCGGGCGAGGTCATGTACCAGGAGCTGGACCGGCTTCGCACGGCCGTGGCGGGCGGCCGCTGACCTTTCTCCACCGCCGTACGCGCGCGTGCGCCGGAGACCACGCAGTGCACGCGCGCGTGCGGCCCGTCCGACATCACCCCCGTGTCACGAGCTCGCACCGGATGGGACCGGTCCTGGCCGCCCCTCAACATGACCTGGCAGGATCTCGGCATGGTCCAGGTACTCCCCCGCATCGGCGGGCGTCGCGCGCTACTGGGCTCGGCGGCCTTGCTGGTGGTCCTCGGGCTGCTGGCGTGGTGGCTCTGGCCGCATGAGGAGCCCCCGGGCGGGACGGTCACGCTCAGCACGGGAGCCGAGCGCGGCGTTTACCAGGAGTACGGCACGCGACTGCGGACGGCGATCGCCGACGACATGCCGCGCCTGAAGATCGACCTGGAGCCCAGCAACGGCTCCCAGGAGAACGTCCGCCTGGTGGCCACAGGACAGGCCGACTTCGCCATCACCGCGGCCGACGCCGTACAGGCGTACCTGGACGACGGCAAGCCCGGCGCCAGCAGACTGCGCGGCCTGGCACGGCTGTACGACGACTACGTGCAGGTCGTCGTCCCCGCCACCTCGCCCATCCAGAGCATCGCGGACCTCAAGGACAAGCGGGTGGCCGTGGGGCCCGAGGGCTCCGGAGTGCGGCTGATATCCGAACGTCTGCTGGCGGCGGCCGGCCTGGACATCGACAAGGACATCGACCCGCAGGACGACACCATCGGCACGAGCCCCGGCGCACTCCGCGACGGCAGGATCGATGCCTTCATCTGGTCGGGCGGCCTGCCCACGAGGGGCCTCACCGACCTCGCGGATGACGGCTACGAATTCCGGTTCCTCCCTATCAGCGACAGCCTCGTGGCGAAGCTGCACGACCAGGGCGGGGTCTTCACCCACTACCGGGCGTCCGTGATGCCCGCCGACGCCTACCCAGACATCCTCGACGGCTCCACCGTGCCCACCCTCACCGTGGCGAACCTGCTCATCACGCGCGACGACATGGACCCCCGGCTGACGGAGTGGCTGACCCGCATGGTCATCAAGAGCCGGGACACGATCGGCCAGGAGGTCCACGCGGCCCAGGTGGTGGACCTGCGCACCGCGATCTACACGGACCCGCTGCGGCTGCACGAGGGCGCGCGGCGGTACTACACGTCGGTCAAGCCATGACCAACGGCCGGTCATGCCGGAGCCGGGAACAACTGAAAGCAGCCGGAAGAAGCTCGACGTAGCCAGAATGCCTCTCAGGCCGCAGAAGGCCTCTGCAGAAGGCCTCTCAGGCCGCCGGACGCGACCTGGGCACCGTCACGGTCACCTTCAGCCCGTGCGGCTCGTGGTGGGCGTACGAGACGGAGCCGCCGCCCGCCGCTATCAGGGCCCGCGAGATGGAGAGCCCGAGGCCCGAGCCCTTGATGTTCTGGTGGGCGGTGCTGCGCCAGAAGCGGTCGCCGACGCGTTCCAGTTCCTCGTCGCTGAGACCGGGGCCGCCGTCGGTGACGACGACCGTGCAGACGTCGCCGTTCGGGGCGACCTCGACCTCGACGGTCTCGCCGGGGGGCGTGAACTTCAGCGCGTTGTCGATCACCGCGTCCAGGGCGCTGGACAGGGCGACCGGGTCGGCCCAGGCCGTGGTGGCCGGGCAGGTGCCGACCAGCGTCACGCCCTTGGCGTCGGCGACCGGCGACCAGGAGGCGACGCGCTCGGCGGCCAACTCGCCCACATCGGTGAGGCGCAGGTCGGACTCGGCGTGCTCGGCGAGCGCCAGGTCGAGCAGATCGTCGAGGACCTGGCCGAGGCGCTTGCCCTCGGTGCGTACGGAGGCGATCTCCGCGTTGCCCTCGGGCAGTTCGAGGGCGAGGAGGTCGATGCGCAGCAGCAGGGCGGCGAGGGGGTTGCGCAACTGATGCGAGGCGTCCGCGACGAAGGCGCGCTGCTGCTCCAGTACGTCCTCGACGTTGTCGGCCATCTCGTTGAACGACCGGGCAAGGCGCCGGAGTTCCGGCGGACCACTGGCCACCGCGACCCGGGACTTCAGCCGGCCGGAGGCGATTGCGTGGGTGGTGGTGTCGAGCACGCGGACCGGCTTGAGGACCCAGCCCGTCAGCCGCAGCGCGGCACCGACGGCGAGCAGCATCGCGGCGATCTCGCCCGCGCCGATGACCAGCCAGCCGCGCAGGATCTTCGAGCGCATCTGGTCGGTGGGCGAGTCGGTGACGACGACCGCGACGACGTCACCGTCATGGATGACCGGGGACGCCACGACGAGACGGCCGTCCTGCCAGGGCCACACCTGTTCCGGGTCGTGCGGCCGGCGCCCCAGCAGCGCCTCCACGAACGCGTCCTTGCCCTCGCCCTCCGTGGGCACCCCCCAGTCGTAGGGCGCGTTGGCCATGGGCGGCCGGTCCTCGGCGCGGTAGAAGACGCCGGCCTTGATGCCGTACACACGGAAGTACTGATCGAGTTCCCGTTGCAGGGTCGCCTGGCGGCCGTCGGTCGTGTCGTCCGTCCGCGAGCCACTGGGTGAGTCGGTGACGAACTGCGCGAGGGCCGCGAAGCGCGCCGTGTCGTCGATACGGTCGACGACCACCTCCTGCTGCCGCGCCGCCGCCAGACTCACCGCCAGTGGCATGCCGAGTGCCAGCAGCACGGCGGCCATCAGGACGATGAGCAGCGGAAGAAGACGAGTGCGCACGCGCCGAACGCTACGGCGTCGGGGCCACCAGCCGGTAGCCGACCCCGCGCACCGTCTCGATCAGGGCGGGCATACGCAGCTTGGACCGCAACGAGGCGACATGCACTTCGAGGGTGCGCCCGGTCCCCTCCCAGCTGGTGCGCCACACCTCGCTGATGATCTGTTCCCGGCGGAACACCACCCCGGGCCGCTGGGCCAGCAGCGCCAGCAGATCGAACTCCTTGCGGGTCAGCTGGACGACCGAACCGTCCACACTGACCTGGCGCGTGGGCAGCTCGATGAGCACGGGCCCGAGGCGCAGCCCCGTCTCGCCGGGAACCACGGCCTCGTCGGGGGCCCTGCGCCGGGCTACGGCGTGGATACGGGCGAGCAGCTCGCCGGTGTCGTACGGCTTGACCACGTAGTCGTCGGCCCCGAGGTTGAGGCCGTGGATCCGGGAGCGTACGTCGGAGCGGGCCGTCACCATGATCACCGGGGTGCTGGTGCGCTTGCGGATCTTGCCGCAGACCTCGTAGCCGTCCTGGTCGGGCAGGCCGAGGTCGAGCAGGACGACGCCGAAGCCGTTCCCCTCCGGGACGAGCGCCTGGAGGGCCTCCTCGCCGCTACGGGCATGCGTGACGTCGAAGCCGTGCCTGGCCAGTACCGCGGACAGGGCGGCGGCGACGTGGTTGTCGTCCTCGACGAGGAGCAGCCTCATTCCGGCCCCCTCCGGTTCGGTCGGTCGTAAACGTTCGGTCATACGTACGGTCTCGACTGGCACACAGTACGCGCACGCGAACGGTGGGCACGCGCGCCGGGCCCTTCGCAGTCAGACTGATGAGTGAGGACGCCGTCAAGGCCGTACCGGGTTCCCCGGGGGTTCCGTTACCCAGCCGAAACGCCTCGCGCGGGCCTGCTACGGGCAGTGGCCGTCTGGCTACCAGATCGTTATGCTCAATTTCCCCTCAGATGTAATGACGCTGGTCGTCACGGGTCACTACTGTCCTCCGAAACCGAGGAGGACGGAGCCATAAAGCGATGACCGAAGTTTCGGTGGCCAAGGACGCTGTGGCCGCGACCGATGATCTGGTCGTCCTGAAGAGCGTCAACAAGCACTTCGGCGCGTTGCACGTGCTCCAGGACATCGATCTGACCATCGCCAGGGGCGAGGTCGTCGTGGTGATCGGGCCCTCCGGGTCCGGTAAGTCCACCCTGTGCCGCACCATCAACCGCCTGGAGTCGATCGACTCCGGCGACATCCTGATCGACGGCAAGCCGCTGCCCGCGGAGGGCAAGGCGCTCGCGCGACTGCGGGCCGATGTCGGCATGGTGTTCCAGTCGTTCAATCTCTTCGCGCACAAGACCGTGCTCGAGAACGTGATGCTCGGACAGATCAAGGTCCGCAAGTCCGACAAGAAGAAGGCCGAGGAGAAGGCCCGGAATCTGCTGGACCGGGTCGGCGTGGGCAGCCAGGCGGACAAGTACCCCGCTCAGCTCTCGGGCGGCCAGCAGCAGCGTGTCGCGATCGCGCGGGCACTGGCGATGGACCCGAAGGTCATGCTCTTCGACGAGCCGACCTCCGCGCTCGACCCCGAGATGATCAACGAGGTCCTGGAGGTCATGCAGCAACTCGCCCGCGACGGCATGACCATGGTCGTGGTCACCCACGAGATGGGCTTCGCCCGTTCGGCTGCCAACCGGGTTGTATTCATGGCTGACGGCCGCATCGTCGAAGAGGCCGTGCCGGACCAGTTCTTCAGCAACCCCCGCAGCGACCGGGCCAAGGACTTCCTGTCGAAGATCCTTCACCACTGACGGCGCCTGTGCCGTATACCGCCGACTCACCGCACAGGGCCGCCAACGGCCCACGCCACCCGCATCCGAACGGCCCGCATCTCTTCACCAGCAAAGGATGTTCACCATGAAGCTTCGCAAGGTCTCCGCCGCGGCGGCCACCGCCCTCGTCCTCGCTCTTACGGCCACCGCGTGTGGTGGCGACAACGGCGACGGCGACTCCGGTTCCGACGGCGGCTCCACCTCCGGCGGCGACAAGATCAAGGTCGGCATCAAGTACGACCAGCCCGGTCTCGGTCTGAAGGAGCCCGACGGCACCTTCTCCGGCTTCGACGTGGACGTGGCGACGTACGTGGCCAAGGAGCTCGGCTACGAGGCCGACCAGATCGAGTTCGTCGAGACGAAGAGCGCCGACCGCGAGAACGCGCTGGAACGCGAAGACGTCAAGTTCATCGCAGCCACCTACTCGATCAACGACGAGCGCGCCAAGCTGGTCGACTTCGCCGGCCCTTACCTGCTGGCCCACCAGGACCTGCTGGTCAAGGCGGACTCGGACATCACCAAGGGCACGGACCTCAACGGCAAGACGCTCTGCTCGGTGACCGGGTCTACCTCGGCGGAGAACGTCAAGAAGGAGATCGCCCCGGATGCCCAGCTGAAGGAGTACGGCGGCTACTCGGAGTGCATCGCCGGCCTGCAGAGCGGCGCCGTGGACGCCGTGACCACCGACGATTCCATCCTGGCCGGCTTCGCCTCCCAGGAGAACTACAAGGGCCAGTTCAAGCTCGCGGGCCTGAAGCTCAGCAACGAGAACTACGGCATCGGTGTCAAGAAGGGCGACACCGCGACCTTGGACAAGATCAACGCCGCGCTGGAGAAGATGGTCAGCGAAAAGGCCTGGGAGACCGCGGTCAAGGACAACTTCGGCCCGGCCAACTACAAGAACGAGCCCGCCCCGAAGATCGGCGACATCGTCAAGTAAGACGGGTATCCGCGACCCGCGCGGGAATTCGCAGGCACGCCGCCGCCCGCCGCAAGGCTCGGTGAGGGCGGCGGCGTGCCGCGCCTGCCACGTACGCCACACACCCGGAAGTGCGGGAGACAGTGTTCGACTTTCTTTCAGAATATGACGACCCAACTCTGTTGGGCGCCTTCTGGGTGACGATCCAGCTCACCCTGTTCTCAGCCCTCGGTTCCCTGGTCTTGGGAACCCTGCTGGCCGCCATGCGCGTCAGCCCTGTACCTCTGATGCGCGGCTTCGGCACCGTCTACGTGAACGTCGTACGGAACATCCCGCTGACCGTCATCATCGTCTTCACCTCGCTCGGCCTCGCCGACATCTTCCTTTGGACCATGGGCGCCGACGACGTCAAGCTCCAGGCCTTCCGCCTGTCCATCCTGGGTTTCGTCGCCTATACCGCGGCCTTCGTCTGCGAGGCGCTTCGCTCCGGCATCAACACCGTGCCCGTCGGCCAGGCCGAGGCAGCACGCGCCATCGGTCTGAGCTTCAGCCAGGTCCTCAGGCTCATCGTGCTGCCGCAAGCGTTCCGTTCGGTCATCGGCCCGCTGGCCAACGTGCTGATCGCGCTGACCAAGAACACGACCGTGGCAGCCGCGATCGGTGTGACAGAGGCCGCCTACCTCATGAAGGGCATGATCGAGAAGGAGGCACAGACGCTGCTCATCGGCGCGATCTTCGCCTTCGGGTTCGTGGTACTGACCCTGCCCACCGGCCTGTTCCTCGGCTGGCTGAGCAAGCGACTGGCGGTGAAGCGATGAGTTCCGTTCTCTACGACGCCCCCGGCCCCCGGGCCAAACGGCGCAATGTGATCCTCACTGTGGTCTTCGTCGTCCTGCTTTCCCTGCTCCTGTGGTGGGTGTGGAAGCTGATGGATGACAAGAACCAGTGGGAGTGGAAGCTCTGGGAGCCGTTCACCACCTCCCAGGCCTGGACCACCTATCTGTTGCCCGGCCTCGCCAATACGCTGAAGGCCGCAGGGCTCGCCATGGTGATCGCCCTTCCGCTGGGCGCGCTGTTCGGCATCTCACGTCTGTCCGACCACCTGTGGGTCCGGATTCCGGCCGGTGCGGTGGTCGAGTTCTTCCGCGCCATCCCCGTACTGCTGTTGATGCTGTTCGCCAACGAGTTCTACGACCGCTACACGGCGGTCAGCAGCGAGGACCGACCGCTCTATGCGGTGGTCACCGGCCTCGTGCTCTACAACGCATCGGTCCTCGCCGAGGTCGTACGCGCCGGCATCCTGGCCCTCCCCAAGGGACAGACAGAGGCCGCCAAGGCGATCGGTCTGCGCAAGGGCCAGACGATGGGCACCATCCTGCTGCCGCAGGCCGTCACTGTGATGCTGCCGGCCATCGTCAGCCAGCTCGTGGTCATCGTGAAGGACACCGCGCTCGGCGGCGTGATGATCGGGTTCACGGAACTGCTCAACGGACGCGCAACGCTCGCGGCGTTCTACGCCAACGTCATCCCGAGCTTCATCGTGGTGGCCATCATCTACATCATCGTGAACTTCATCATCACGAGCTTCGCGAGCTGGCTGGAGCAGCGGCTGAGGCGCCGCAAGAAGTCGACCGGCGCAGTGATTCCGGCGGCGGCGATCGGAGGCTCGACGGCCACCGGCGGGGAAGGCGGCGGTCTGCCCGGCCTCCAGACCTACGTCCAAAAGAGTGACACCTGACGAATGATCAGGTGACATCCGCCCTGGGTGTCCCCCAAATCAGTTCCCTGGAGGGCAGTGGCATGATCGCCACTGCCCTCCGTCACTTGACGCAAACCCCGGCAATGGGTTGCATACGTTCTGTGATCGTGCACCCTGCTCCAACTTCCTGTTCACATACGTCCGCCAGGACGCCGCTGCGGGCAGGGGGCGCCGCGTCGTGGACCCGGTGATCATCGTCGGAGCGGGGCCCGTGGGGCTCACGCTCGCCCTGGCGTTGGCGCGTCAGGAGGTGCCCTCCGTGGTTCTGGACGAGGGGCCGGGGAAGGACGAACAGCGGCTCGCTCGGACGGTCGTGCTGCACGAGGACACGGCGGCTCTGCTGGAACGGTTGTCCGGCGTCCCGCTCGCCGAGGCCGGGTTCCGCTGGGCCGGATGGCGGTCTCTGCGGCGCAAGCAGGTGATGCGTCAGGTCCGGTTCGGGGAGGCCGACTTCGACGAGACGGACGTCCCGCCCCGGGAGGGTTCGAAGGGCGCCCGCGGCGGCCCGGATGATGTCGTCGAGGGCTCCGCCGACCTCCCCCCGCTCCACATCGCCCAGCACGTCCTCACCGCCGCCCTGCGCGACGCGATCGCCGGCGAGCGGCTCGTCAAGGTCGCCGTGGAGAGCCGGGTGGACGCCATCGAGCAGGAGGCGTCCGGCGTCACGGCGCACACACGCGGGCCCAAGAGCACATGGTGGCGGGGCAGTTACCTCGTGGGGTGCGACGGGCCGCGCTCGACGGTGCGCAAGTTGCAGGACATCCGCTTTCCGGGGCGTACGGCAGTGGAGCGGCACGCTGTCGCGGCGCTGCGCGCGGAACTCCCGTGGCCAGGAGAAGCGTTGCTGCACCGGATGCCGCCGTGGCGGACGTCGGGTCCTTCCGGCGGTGAGGTGACCGCGCGTCCGCTCGACGAGGGGCTCTGGCGCCTGGACTGGCTGCTGCCGCCGGGCAAGGACCTGGTCACGCCCGAACTCCTCGTGGCCCGCGTCCGGGAGACGCTCGCGGGCTGGACGGGCGGTTCCACACCTCCGTACGACCTGCTGGACACCGGTGTACACACCGTGCACCACCGGCTGGCGAGGCGGTGGCGGGTCGGGCGGGTCTTCCTCGCCGGGGACGCCGCCCATCTGCTCGGGGCGCTCGGCACCCAGGGCCTGGACGAGGGGCTGCGGGACGCCGACAACCTCGCCTGGAAGCTGGCGCTGGCCTGGCACCACGGCCCGCACGAGGCGCTGCTCAACAGCTATCAGGCGGAACGGCGCGCGGTCGTCGCAGCCCGGCTGCGCGCCGCCGACCAGGTGCTGCCGCTGCTGCGCGGCGGCAAGGGGCTGCGGTCGTACGTCCCCGGCTCGTCCCGCGGCCACGACGCGCTGCTCGCGGACGGCCACTTGGGGCGCGGACCGCTGGGTGCGCCGGGGGCGTACACCAACTCGCCGCTCATGCCTCCACGCGCCGCCTCCGAGACACCGGTCGACACCCTGCCGGGCGCCCAGGTCGTCGACGTAGAAGTGACCGCAGAGGACGGCTCGTTCGTACGGCTGCGGGATCGGCTCGGGCGCGGGGCGCTGTTGGTGGTGCTGGTCGCGCCGGGTACGGGGGTGTGGGAGCGCAAGCACTGGGTAAGTGCCGGGATCATGCCCCGGCTCGCGGCCGCCGTGACCGCCCTGCCGCGCCCCGCCGAGCTGCTGGTCGCCGAGAGCTACCCGGGCGCGGCCGCCCACACCGTGCTCCTCCTCCGCCCCGACGGACACCTCGTCACCGCGCTGAGCGGGGTACGCCCGGCCGACCTGTACGCGGCGGCGGAGGCGACGCTGGGCGGGGCGGAGCAGCAGGCCGAGACCACCAGGGCGGGTGCGCGTTCGCGCTGATGTCCCCTGGCTCTCCGGGCCGAGCGTCACTGTGTGTCCACATAGTGACGTTCGGTTGACCGGTCCGCGCCCTCATGGTGTACTCCGGTCCGTGACCGACACCTGCGTGCACCTGCACCTGTGGCGGAGGGTCCATGTGACTCCTCCCCGGCGTGAACGCCGGGGCTTCTCGCTATGCCGGTTGGGCATCGCGACGGGCCAGCCCGGCCCGTAGAACGTTCAGGGCGCCCACCGTGTCCGCGTGCGCCCTGTGGCCGCACGAGACGCAGTGGAACTTTTCCTGGGTGGGCCGGTTCTCCGCTGAGACGTGCCCGCAGGTGGGGCAGGTCTTGGAGGTGTTGCGGGGGTCCACGGCGATCACTTCTCGTCCGGCGCTTTCAGCCTTGGCGTGCAGGATCGTCAGGAACACCCCCCATCCGGCATCCGAGATCGAGTGGTTCAGCCCTGCCTTCGCGGCGGCGCCGTTGGGCAGGAAGCCGCCGGGCCGGTCGGGGTCCGGCTTCGGCGCGGGGGCCTTGACCATGTTGCGGATCTTGAGGTCTTCGTGCGCGATGACGTCGTGCTTGCGGACCAGATCGAGGGCTGTCTTGTGTGCGTGGTCGAGCCGCTTCAGACGTACCTTGCGGTGGAGTCCGGCGACCTTGTCCACGGCACGCTGGTGGTTGGCGGTGCGCTCGTCCCGGCGGACCCGGGGGAAGCGGGACAGTGCCTGCTGTGCGGCTTCGAGCTTCGCGGCGGCGCGCCGTCCGTGCCGGGGACTGGGCACGAACTCGCCGCGCGAGTCGGCAAGGAAGTTGGCTACGCCCATGTCGATGCCGACCACGCTGCCAGTCGGCGGCAGCGGCTGCGGCTGTGCCTGTTCTGCGGTCAGCACGACGTACCAGCGCCTGCCCTCACGCTTGACGCTCACGGTCTTGACCGTGCCGGCCACCGGACGATGCTGGTTGACCTTGATGTGCCCGACACCCTGGAAACGGACGCGGGTCACGGGGTCGTGCGGGGTGGAGTTCCAGCGACAGCCGTCGCCGTCCTTGGGGAAGTCCACCGTGTCGAACCAGTTCACCCCGCGAAAGCGCGGGTAGCCGGGGCTCTCACCGGACCTGAGCCGGCGGAAGAACGCGGCGAACGCCTTCTCCAGACGGCGAAGTGTGGCTGCTGCGAGCTGAACGACCAGCGGCCCTGCCGCTCCGGGTCGAATGCCCGGATCTCCTTGAGCTGCGCGGACTGCTGCCCGTACGTGATGCTCGTCTTCGAGGCATGCCGGTAGGCGTCGCGGCGTTCCTGCAAGGCTCCGTTGTAGAGGGAGCAGTGATCGCGCAGCATCTCGCCGAGCGCGGCCTGCTGGCCCACGGTGGGCCGCATGAGGAACTTGTACGCACGGATCATCCGGCCCACCCCCCTTCGGTTGAGTTCGCCTGCCCACAATAAACTTGGCGGATGTCGCCACGCTGGGAACCAGACCCCTATATCCGCCGGGGAAATCACGTCGTCCACAACCTGCATGCTCACTTGGTATTCGTCACCAAGTACCGGCGTGAGGTCTTCAACGACGAGATGCTGACGCGCTGTGAGGCGATCATGCGGGACGTGTGCGAGAGCTTCGGCGCGGAGCTGGTCGAGTTCAACGGCGAAGGCGATCACACCCACCTCCTGGTGCACTACCCACCGAAGATCGCCCTGTCCAAGCTGGTCAACAGCCTCAAAGGTGTCAGCTCCCGCTACCTGCGCGCCGAGTACACCGGGCGGATCAACAGCATCGGCATGAGGTCGGTGTTCTGGGCACCCTCGTACTTCGTGGGGTCGTGTGGCGGCGCACCGCTGAGCATCGTCAAGGACTACATCGAGAACCAGAAGCGGCCTACCTGACTGCCGCCCCGAGACGCAGGGAACTCCGGCGCTGCGCGCTCCGGGCCGAGAATCGCGTTCCCGCCCGGCCTGAAGGCCGGGATTCCCTGCGAAGATCAAGGGATGGACCTCGCCCGCTATGCGGGGTGCGTGTGTCGTCCGTCCTGCTGAATTCGCCTTCTTCTCTTCCTCCGCGCGTGTGCTGCCGCGCGCTTCCATGCGAACGCACTTCTTCAGGACGGTACGCATGTCTGTCTTCCCCACTGCTTCTGGCGCCTCCGCGCCGGCGGTCTCCACCCCCACGCAGGCCGAACTGCTCGACTTCGCGCGCCGGACCGCCGCCGACGCCGAGTTGATCGCCTTGTTGCCGCTCGACCCCGAGGGCCGCACCTGGGTGCGGCTCGACGGCCCCGGCGGCAGCGAGGCATGGCTCATCGGCTGGCCGCCCGGCACCGGGACCGGCTGGCACGACCACGCCGACTCGGTCGGCGCCTTCGTGACCGCCGCGGGCCGACTCAAGGAGAACTCCCTCGCCGCCCGGCTGCCAACCGACGGCTGGAAAACCCTCGAACTCACCGAAGACGTCGACCGCGAGCGGCAGTTGCCCGCCGGCGAGGGCCGTTCCTTCGGGCGCCACCATGTACACGAGGTCCTCAACGAGTCCACCGCGGCACACGCCGTCTCCGTCCACGCCTACTACCCGCCGCTGCCCCGCATCCGCCGCTACAGCCGTACGGGACAGGTGCTGCGCCTGGAGCAGGTCGAGCGGCCGGAGGACTGGCAGTGAGCGCGAGGCCCTGACGGCCGGTGGGCGTCATCCTCGCTCAGTACCCCTCGTCCTCCAACCCCTCCGTGTCCTCCCCCTCCTCCTCCAGCGCCTGTCGGACCACGCGAAGGGCCATGCCCTCGGGATAGCCCTTGCGGGCGAGCATGCCCGCGAGGCGGCGGAGGCGTTTGTCGCGGTCGAGGCCTCGGGTGGAGCGCAGCTTGCGGGCGACGAGTTCGCGCGCGGTGGCCTCCTCCTGCTCGGAGTCGAGTTGGGCGACGGCCTCGTCGATCAGCGCCGAGTCGACGCCCTTGGTGCGCAATTCCCGGGCGAGGGCTCGTCGGGCGAGTCCCCTGCCGTGGTGGCGGGACTCCACCCAGGCGTCCGCGAACGCGCTGTCGTTGATGAGGCCGACCTCCTCGAACCGCGACAGCACCTCGTCCGCCACGTCGTCGGGGATCTCTCTTTTGTGCAGGGCGTCGGCGAGTTGCTTCCGTGTGCGCGGGGTCCCGGTGAGCAGGTGCAGGCAGATCGCGCGCGCCCGCTCAGCCGGGTCCCCTGAGGACTCCGCTCTCTCGGCCCTCGACGAGAGAGACGAGCCCTCGTTCTGAGTTCCCCCGTCCTCCGGGCCGTCGGCCGGCTCCCCGAAGCCACGCCGACGACCACCACGGCCGCGCCTGCCACGCTCGTCGCCGCCCGCACCTCGCCCGGCAACGCCACCGCGCCGACGGGCACCGCCGGGCGCGCCGCCGCCGGCGCGCGCACCGTCGTACGGTAGGCCGACATCACCGCCGTCGCCGTACGGTTCGGCGTCATGCGGCTCGCCGTCGTAGGGGCCGGGCATGCCGTACGACGCCCCGTCGTCGTACGGTCCGAACCCCTCTGCGGCGGATCCCCCGGTACCCCCGCGCCCCCGGCTCTCAGGGGCACTGGGGTATGCGTACTCGCCCCAGTCCGTTCTGCGTGTCACGGACTAGCTTTTCGCCGTCGCGGCCTTGGTCTTGGCGGCCTTGGCAGCGGGGGCTGGCACCGCCTTCGCAGTGTCGTCCGTGGGTGTGGCCGAGGCTGCCGCGTCTACGCCGGGCTCGGCGGCGGGCTCCTCCGGCCGCACTCCGACGCCCAGCTTCTCCTTGATCTTCTTCTCGATCTCGTTGGCCAGGTCGGGGTTGTCCTTGAGGAAGTTGCGGGCGTTCTCCTTGCCCTGGCCGAGCTGGTCGCCCTCGTACGTGTACCAGGCGCCGGCCTTGCGGACGAAGCCGTGCTCCACGCCCATGTCGATCAGGCCGCCCTCGCGGCTGATGCCCTGGCCGTACAGGATGTCGAACTCGGCCTGCTTGAAGGGCGGCGCGACCTTGTTCTTGACGACCTTGCAGCGGGTGCGGTTGCCGACCGCCTCCGTGCCGTCCTTCAGTGTCTCGATGCGGCGGATGTCGATACGCACCGAGGCGTAGAACTTCAGCGCGCGGCCACCGGTCGTGGTCTCCGGGCTGTTGTGGACCATGACTCCGTCCACGAAGTAGTTGTGCGTGCCCTCGACCTCGATGTCGAACTTCTTCATGGAACGCGTCGGCGGCTTGACGTGGACGTCGAGGATCTCCGAGGCCACCAGGCGCTGTGTCTCCTCGATGAACTCCGGCTCGACACCGAATCGACCGCGGAAACGCGGAAGGAGCTTGTACCCCATGGAGGGGTGCACGAAGGGAGCCACCATCTCCTGGAAACGCGCTGACGAGTCCGTGCTGAACTGCAGCACGGCCATCTGCCGCTCACCCGCGAGCCGCAGCCTCACGTCCAAGCCGTGTGTGTCTCGCAGGTAGTCGACAATGCGCTCCCTTGAGCCTTCACTCATGGCCTCGACACAGATCTCGATCCGGCCCGAGCCGCCTTCCGTACGTTCCTGAAGTCCCTGAGAACGCACCGTGAAGCAGCCGTCGTCCATGTACCAGACGGCCAAGGCCAGCGGAGTCATCGCCTTGAGGTGCTCCCAAGTGATGTGCTTCTTGTCTCCGCCGAAGTAGACGACTTCCCTCAGCTCGTCCAGCTCTGGCAGCGGAGAGAAGTCCGCGAAGACCGCTCCCTTCTCGTTCTGCGTCCTAGAGCATCCGATGTTTCCGAGCAGCGAGACCTTCCAGTCCAGGTACTCGGCCTGTTTGGCACCGTGTCCCATACGGAAGCGGACGCCGGTGCGGCCCTTCCGGTTCGGGGAAAGGCTGCCGTCACCCATTAGTGCCCCGAGGACGACCTGCTCCTGCTGTGCGCTCAGTGCCTTCTTCTCGCTGATGAGCACACGATCCCCGGCGATCAGCTCACCCGCCTCGCGCCAGCCGCCGGGAGTTCGGATCAAGTGGTTCTCCGTCGCGGCGAACTGCGCCTTGCCGTTCTTCCCGGACTTGGCCACGGTGAATTGGAGGAACCGCTCAGCGTTGCCGTTGTCGAACCAGTTGGTGATGCGCCGAGGGACGATCTCGTCGGTCTCGGGGTCGTAGGAGAGGACCTCCACATCCATCCGCTGGTTGACGATCTTGCCGATCTTCTCCTGCGTGCCGTCGGCGAGCGTGACCCGAGTCGAGTAGTTGAAGCACCCGAACATCACGCCGATCTTCTCGCGGAGCTGGTTGATGAAGATCGCGGTGGTCTTGGACTGGTTGAGCGCGCTGGTGATCTTCCGCAGGGCCTGGCTCATCAGTCGGGCCTGCAGACCCACGTGGCTGTCGCCCATCTCGCCCTCGATCTCCGCGCGCGGGACGAGCGCGGCGACGGAGTCGATGACGATGAGGTCGAGGGCGCCGGAGCGGACCAGCATGTCCACGATCTCCAGGGCCTGCTCGCCGTTGTCCGGCTGGGAGAGGATCAGGTTGTCGATGTCGACGCCGAGCTTCTTGGCGTACTCAGGGTCGAGGGCGTGCTCCGCGTCCACGAAGGCCACCTGGCCGCCGGCCTTCTGCGCGTTGGCCACCGCGTGCAGGGTCAGGGTCGTCTTGCCGGAGGACTCCGGGCCGTATACCTCCACCACTCGGCCGCGCGGCAGGCCGCCGACACCGAGGGCGACGTCGAGTGCGGTCGACCCGGTGGGGATGACCTCGATGGGCTCGTTCGGCCGCTCGCCCAGGCGCATCACCGCGCCCTTGCCGAACTGCCGTTCAATTTGTGCGAGCGCGGCGTCGAGCGCCTTCTCGCGGTCGGTTCCTGCCATGGGTTCCACCCGATTTGCTTGAGTCGATCGCTTCACGTGAAAGACGCTAACGCCTGCCACTGACAATGGGCCCCGACGCCCGCCCCGCCTGTGGATAACTCGGGCACTTCTCCACGAAAACCCTCTCGAAACGCCCACCTCAGGCCTCGCCGGAGCCTCCATAAGAATGGATGTTCGATTTTTGTGTCAAGCGCACCACGTGACCGCCGGGAAGTTCCGGGAGCGCTGTCTACGCGTGCCGGACGACGTCGTAGATCGTCTGGGAGGTGGGCGCCGGGTCACTGTCTCCTTTGTCCGGTTGCCGTGCTTCCATGATGAAGCGACCTCCGGTGACAGTGCTCTGCCAGGCTATGGCGACAGCCGTCTTACGAGGCGCCGCCCTGAGGTTCGGCACTGTCGTCGATCCCTGCGCCGTCCTCGGACCCCGTGTCCCGTCGCCCGGTGTCGTCGTCCCGCTGCGCGGCGGTGGAGTCGTCCGCCGACCGCTTCGGGCCCCACTTGTCCTCCAGCCGCTTGCGCACGCGCGTGAGGACGTCTCCGTCGGCCCGGCCTTCCTCACGCGGCCGGTGTGACCGGCTCAGGCGCGCGAGGATGTTGACCGAGCCACGCCTGCGGTGCCCGTGCACGCGGGGGTCGTCCGTGACGTCGTACCGCTTCACGTAGGCCCCGAGGAACGCCTGCAGGGTGGCGATGGCGGGGATGGCTATGAGCGCGCCGACGGCACCGAGGAGCGCGGTGCCCGCGACGACCGATCCGAAGGCGACCGCCGGGTGGATGTCCACGGTCTTCGCGGTCAGCTTGGGCTGCAGCACATAGTTCTCGAACTGCTGATAGATGACGACGAAGACGAGCACCCACAGCGCGTACCACGGGTCGACCGTGAAGGCGATCAGCATCGGCAGGGCACCCGCCAGGTAGGTGCCGATGGTGGGGATGAACTGCGATACCAGACCGACCCAGACGGCGAGCGCGGGCGCATAGGGCACGTCGAGATACTCCAGCAGGATGTAGTGCGCTATGCCGGATATCAGCGCCATCAGACCGCGCGAGTACAAATAGCCACCGGTCTTGTCGACGGCGATCTCCCACGCGCGCAGCACCTCCGCCTGTCTGGCGGGCGGCAGCACGGAGCACAGCGCGCGTCTCAGTCGCGGGCCGTCGGCGGCGAAGTAGAACGAGAACAGCGCGATCGTCAGCAGTCGAAAGAGACCACCCAGGACCTGCGTGGAGATGTCCAGCACCCCGGTTGCGCTGTTCTGCACGTATCTCTGCAGCCAGTCGGAGCGGAGCAGCCCCTCCTGGATGTCGACGCGCCTCAGCTCGGTGTGGAAGGTGGTGTTGATCCAGCTGATGACGGAGTCGAGGTACGCCGGGAAGTCTTCGACCATCTTGATGATCTGTCCGGCGAGCATCGAGCCGAGCAGCGTGACGAAGCCGGCGGCCGTGACCAGGGTGATCAGGAAGACGAGGAAGGTGGCGAAGCCCCTGCGCAGGCCCTTGGAAGCCATCCAGCTCACCGCGGGCTCGATCGCGAGCGCCAGGAAGAACGCGATGAGGATGTTGATCAGCAGCCCGATGAGCTGGTGGAACGCCCAACTGCCCAACTGGAAGACGGCGACGAGCGCGAGCGCCAGCACCATGGCGCGCGGCAGCCAGCGCGGCATGCGCGCGCTCGGCGCGGCGCCGGGACCAGCCTGGGGCCGGATGGGCGGCGTCGTACCGAGCGGGGATGCCTCGTTCTGGACCTGCGCGGTCTCGTCTGTGGGGGCCACGGAGCAAGTCTGGCCCACTCCACCGACAATCAGACCCCGCCCCCGGATCTTCCCGCCCGGTGACCGACGGCCGCCTTCGAAGTCCGTGACGTTTCAGCGGTTTTCAGCCGGAACGCCCATGGTCGTGCACACCACGCGCCACACGTCCTTGGCCTCCCAGCCGACGTCCAGGGCCTCGTTCACCGTGCGCCCGCCGAGTTCGGACATCACATGATCGCGCGCAAAGGTTTCGGCGTATCCCTCACCGAAGTGATCCGCCATCCGCTGCCAGAAGACCGTCAACCGCATGACTCCAGTATCCCGCCCCAGGGGGTGGGCCTGGCCGGGAGGGCTTGCCGAGACCGCTTTCCGTCCTACGGTCTGACCCATGGCCGAAACTGGAGCATCCCCACTCCCCCCGACACCCCCGGCGCACACCCCACTGGGCCGCGCCGAGCAGTTCATCTGGCTGACCGCGCGTGTACTGGAGCAGCGCCGCTTCGCGTACCACTTCCTCGGCGGGACCGATGGGACCGATGAGAGCGCCGACGCGGTGGAGACCGCGCTGGCCGCCTACCGCAACGCCGACGAGGGGTACGGCCACGCGCTCGAGCCCGATCTGCGCGGGCCCGTGAGCCAGCCGCTGCACACCGGGCACGCGCTGCGGGTCCTGGACTCGATCGGGCGTTGCGGCGGGCAGCGGGTGGAGCGTGTGTGCCGCTATCTGACCGCGGTGTCGACTCCGGACGGCGCCCTTCCCGCGGTGCATCCCAGTCAGCGGGGTTATCCGGCGGCCCCTTTCGTGCCGATCGTCGACGACCCGCCCAGTGATCTGCTGGCCACCGGGCCCGTGGTGGGTCTGCTGCACCGCAACCAGGTGTGGCACGCGTGGCTGTTCCGGGCCACCGACTTCTGCTGGCAGACGATCGAGTCCATGGAGAAGTCGCACCCCTACGAGGTGCAGGCCGCCGTGACGTTCCTGGACTCCGTGCCCGACCGCCCGCGCGCGCAGGCCGCCGCCGACCGGCTGGGCCGCCTGGTGCGTGAACACCGGCTCGCCGTGCTGGACCCGGAGCGACTGGAGGAGTACCCGGTCCCGGCCGGTTACGCCCCGGGCGAGCACCACTTCCCGCACGACTTCGCGCGTACTCCGGAGTCGCTCTCGCGCGCGTGGTTCACCGACGAGGAGATGGCCCGCTCACTCGATTCCCTGGCGAGCGAGCAGCAGGAGGACGGCGGCTGGCCAATCCGCTGGCGGCGGTGGGCGCCGGGAACCGCCCTGGAGAGCCGTCCGATCGTGACGATCGAGGCGCTGCGTACGTTGCGGGCGTACGGTCGGTCGATCGGCTGAGGAGCCGGGGCGAGGGCCGGCGGGGGGTTGCGCGGAGCGGGCACGCGTGCGTGCGATGCGAACGCGGGTACACGCGCGCGTGCCGTGCGGCGGCGTCAACCCGTCATCGCCCGCACCCCCGCCGTGACGATCACCGCCACGGCCACGACGAGCAGGAAGGGGGCGCGCAGGAGGAGGGCTACGGCGGCTGCGGCGAGCCCTGCGGCCCTCGCGTCCAGTATGAGGAGGCGTCCGTCGGCGAAGGTCTGCTGGGCCGTGAGGGCGGCAAGGAGGGCCACGGGGAGCAGGGCGGCGAGGCGCTGCACGAGGGGCCGTTCCAGTACGCCCTCGGGGACCAGCAGGCCGATGAGCTTGACGGCGTAGCAGCCGATGGCGGTCACGGTGATCGCGATCCAGACGTTCATCGGGCCGCCTCCTGTTCGCCGTCCTGTCGGTCGTTCTGCCGGTCGTTCCTCCGGCCGTCCCGTCGCTCGTCGGTCTTCCGGCGGCCTTCCGCCCAGAGGACGACCGGGGCGGCCGCCGCGGCCACCAGGACCGGAACCCCGGCGGGCAGCACGGGCAGCAGAGCAAGCCCGAGGATGATGGCGATGCCCGCCACGGCCCGCTCCCTGGTCGTCTTCAGCATCGGCGCAAGGAGTGCCAGGAAGACGGCGGGCCCGGCCGCGTCGAGCCCCCAGGCGTCGGTGTCACCGATGGCCTCGGCGCCGAGCGCACCGAGGAGCGTGGTGAGATTCCACAGCACGTAGAGGGGGAGCCCGGTGACGGTGAAACCGATCCGGGCGGCACGGCGGGTGGGCTGGGCGAGGGCGACGACCGTGGTCTCGTCGATGACCCACTGCGCGGCGAAGGGCCGTACCGCGCGCGGGAGGGCCAGCAACTGCGACAGACGCAGCCCGTAGAACGCGTTGCGCACGCCGAGGAAGAAGGCCCCGGCGGCCGCCGTGAACGGGTTGCCGCCGGCCGCGAGCGCGCCCACCAGGGCGAACTGGGAAGCTCCGGTGAACACCAGGAGGCTCAGCACGCAGGTCTGGGCGAGGCTGAGCCCGCTGCCGGCCGAGGTCACCCCGAAGGCGAACCCGGACAGTCCGACGGCGACCCCGACTCCCAGGGCGTCCCGGACGACGGCTCGGTCCGGCTTGGCTTCGTCCGCGTCGTGTGTGTCTGCGAGAGCTGTCTGTTCTGCCACGCCTCGGACGGTAGGAGCAGCCGCCCTTGTGGGTCTTGTACGTTCTTGCGCTCGTGTACGTCGTCCTGGGGCTCGCTCACGCCGTTCTGGCCGCCCCTGCGTTCCCGCTGGTACGCGCCCGGGGGCACGCCCACGATCCGGCTGAAGTGGCGGTTGAGGTGGGGCTGGTCCGTGAAGCCGACGGCGACGGCGGCCTCCGCGGGAGCCGTGCCCGCGTCGAGCAGGCTCCGGGCCCGGCGGACGCGGGCGTCCGTCAGCCAGGTGTGCGGTGGCATGCCGTAGGCGGTGCGGAAGGCCCGCAGCAGGGCGAAGGGGCTGGTCCCGAGGTCGGCGGCGAGCCGTTCCAGAGTCGGCGGGTCGGCCATCCGGTCCTCCAGCACGGCACGCGCGCGTGCCGCGACGAGGGTGCCGGCCGTGCGAACGGCGCGCTGGGGAAGCGGCCCGCCGTTGAGGCGCAGCAGCCGGGTCACCGCGACCCGTAGCAGGGTGTCGGCGGCGAGCGCGTTGCCCTCGTCCGCGGCCCGCAGCACCTGGTGGACGAGGCCGACGGCGTACGGATCGTCGAGTACGGGGCTGGTGAAGCCGGGGGTGCCGCGGATCGTGGTGGTCTCGGCGGCGATCTCGGCCACCACATCCGGCGACGGGTAGACCGCGCCGTACCGCCAGCCTTCCGGCACGCCCGCCCGGCCCGTGTGCGGGGTGTCGGGGTTGACCAGGGCCAGGGTGCCGGGACCCGCGTACTGGTCGGCTCCGCCATGGTGGAAGACCTCGACGCCGTCGGCTATGGCGGCGATCACGAAGTTCTCGTGGGTGTGCCGTACGAACTTCTTCTCGACGTAGCGGGCCCGCAACAGGTCGACACCGGGGAGTTCCGCATACCGCCAGTGCCGCGCCCGCTCCGCCGAACCTGCCATACCCCTCATTCTGCGTCGTGAGCCGTGCGTCGTGAGCCGTGCAACGAGGTGGCCGGAGTACGCACCGGCGGTCCCCGGCGGTTCTCCCCGTTCGCGGCGGAGCCGTTTCCGCAGGTCCGGGCCGTTGTCAGTGGGCGGGTGCAGGATGGGGGCATGGTCAGCTCCGCACATCGAGCCCTCGACGGCTTCTCCCCCGCGACTCGCGGCTGGTTCACGGGGGCCTTCTCCGCGCCCACCGCGGCCCAGGCCGGGGCGTGGCGGGCGATCGGCGAGGGCTCGGACGTGCTGGTGGTCGCCCCGACCGGCTCCGGCAAGACCCTGGCCGCGTTCCTGGCCGCGCTGGACCAGCTGACGTCGAGCCCGCCCCCGGCCGACCCCAGGAAGCGCTGCCGGGTGCTGTACGTGTCACCGCTGAAGGCCCTCGCGGTGGACGTGGAGCGGAACCTGCGCAGTCCGCTGACCGGTATCCGTCAGGAATCCGTGCGCCTGGGGCTGCCCGAGCCCGAGATGAGGGTGGGCATCCGCTCCGGCGACACCCCGGCCGCCGAGCGCCGCGCCCTGTCCACGCGCCCGCCGGACATCCTGATCACCACCCCCGAGTCCCTGTTCCTCATGCTGACGTCGGCCACGCGCGACGCGCTCACGGGCGTGGAGACGGTGATCCTGGACGAGGTGCACGCGGTCGCGGGCACCAAGCGCGGCGCCCACCTCGCGCTGTCCTTGGAGCGGCTCGACGAGCTGCTGCCCAAGCCTGCACGCCGGATCGGTCTCTCGGCCACCGTGCGCCCTGTCGACGAGGTCGCGCGTTACCTCTCCCCGCACCGCAGGGTGGAGATCGTCCAGCCGCCGTCCGGCAAGGAGTTCGACCTCTCCGTGGTCGTCCCGGTCGAGGACCTGGGCGAACTGGGCGGCTCCCCGGTGGCCGACGGCAACGAGGGCGCGGAGCGGCCGTCGATCTGGCCGCACGTCGAGGAGCGCATCGCCGATCTGGTCCAGGCCCACCGCTCCACGATCGTGTTCGCCAACTCCCGCCGCCTCGCGGAGCGGCTGTGCAACCGGCTCAACGAGATCGCGTACGAGCGGGCCACTGGTGAGTCCTTGGACGAGCACCATGCCCCGGCCGAGCTGATGGGCGGCTCGGGTGCGGCCCAAGGGGCGCCCCCGGTGCTCGCTCGGGCCCATCACGGCTCGGTCTCCAAGGAGCAGCGTGCCCTCGTCGAGGAGGACCTGAAGGCGGGCCGACTGCCGGCCGTGGTCGCCACCTCGAGCCTCGAACTGGGCATCGACATGGGCGCGGTGGACCTCGTCGTCCAGGTGGAGTCGCCCCCTTCGGTCGCCTCCGGCCTGCAGCGCGTCGGCCGCGCGGGACACCAGGTGGGCGCCGTCTCCACCGGCGTGGTCTTTCCCAAGTACCGGGGCGACCTCGTCCAGGCCGCCGTGGTCACCGAGCGGATGCGCAGCGGCTCCATCGAGTCCCTGAGGATCCCCGGCAACCCCCTGGACGTCCTGGCGCAGCAGCTCGTCGCCATGACGTCGATGGACACCTGGCAGGTCGACGACCTCCTCGCCACGGTCCGCCGCGCCGCCCCCTTCGCCGCACTCCCGGAGTCCGCGTTCACGGCGGTCCTCGACATGCTCGCGGGCCGCTATCCGTCCGACGCCTTCGCGGAGCTGCGCCCGCGCGTGGTGTGGGACCGGGTCGCCGGTACGATCACGGGTCGTCCCGGCGCCCAGCGCCTCGCGGTCACCTCCGGCGGGACTATCCCGGACCGCGGCCTCTTCGGGGTCTTCCTCGCGGGCGCCGATCCCAAGAAGGGTGGCGGCCGGGTCGGCGAGCTCGACGAGGAGATGGTGTACGAGTCCCGGGTCGGGGACGTGTTCACCCTCGGCACCAGCTCCTGGCGCATCGAGGACATCACGCGCGACCGGGTGCTGGTCTCCCCCGCCCCGGGCGTCCCGGGCCGCCTGCCCTTCTGGAAGGGCGACCAACTCGGCCGCCCGCTCGAACTGGGCCGCGCGGTGGGCGCGTTCCTGCGCGAGGTGGGCTCCCTGTCCCAGGAGGACGCCCGGCTCCGCCTGCTGGCCGCGGGACTCGACGCCTGGGCCGCAGACAACGTGCTCTCCTACCTCGCCGAACAACGCGAGGCCTGCGGCCACGTCCCGGACGACCGCACCATCGTCGTCGAGCGTTTCCGGGACGAGCTGGGTGACTGGCGGGTCGTCGTCCACTCCCCCTTCGGCGCCCAGGTCCACGCCCCCTGGGCCCTCGCCCTCGGCGCGAAGCTCACCGAACGGTACGGCATGGACGCCCAGGTCATGCACGCCGACGACGGCATCGTGCTGCGTCTGCCCGACAACGATCTGATGGGCCTGGACCTGCTCGACCAAGAACCCATGAAGGCGGGCACCGAGTACGACGCCGAGCAGGCGCCCATCGGCGCCGCGGACGTCTCCTTCGACAAGGGCGAGGTCGACCAGATCGTCACCGACCAGGTGGGCGGCTCGGCGCTGTTCGCGTCCCGCTTCCGCGAATGCGCCGCCCGCGCGCTCCTGCTGCCCCGCCGCAACCCCGGCAAGCGCACCCCGCTGTGGCAGCAGCGGCAGCGCGCCGCCCAACTGCTCCAGGTGGCAAGCGAGTTCGGCTCGTTCCCGATCGTCCTGGAGGCCGTCCGCGAATGCCTCCAGGACGTCTTCGACGTCCCCGGGCTCGCCGAGCTGATGGGCGACATCGAGTCCCGCAAGGTCCGCCTCGTCGAGGTCACCACTCCGGAACCCTCACCTTTCGCGCGCTCCCTGCTCTTCGGATACGTCGCCCAGTTCCTGTACGAGGGCGACTCCCCGCTCGCCGAGCGCCGCGCCGCCGCCCTGTCGCTGGACTCACGCCTGCTCGCGGAGCTGCTGGGCCAGGCGGAGCTGCGCGAGCTGCTCGACGCCGAGGTACTCGTCGAGCTGGAGCGGGAGCTCCAGTGGCTCACCGAGGATCGACGCGTCAAGGACGCCGAAGGCGTCGCCGACCTGCTCCGGCTCCTCGGCCCGCTCACGGACGCCGAGTTGGCGGAGCGCGGCGCCGAGCCGCAGTGGGCGCCGGAGCTGGCCGGGGCCCGCCGTGCCATCCGGGTCCGGATCGCCGGCACCGACCACTGGGCGGCGATCGAGGACGCGGGCCGCCTGCGCGACGCACTCGGCACAGCCCTGCCCGTCGGTGTCCCGGAGGCGTTCACCGAACCGGTCAAGGACCCGCTCGGCGACCTCCTCGCCCGGTACGCGCGCACCCACGGCCCGTTCACCTCGGCCACGGCAGCCGCCCGCTTCGGCCTCGGCGTGGCCGTGACGGACGGTGCGCTCCATCGGCTGGCGGCGAACGGCCGGGTCGTGCAGGGCGAGTTCCACCCGGCGGGCATCGGCCAGGAGTGGTGCGACGCAACCGTGCTGCGCCGTCTGCGCCGCCGCTCGCTGGCGGCCCTGCGGCACGAGCTGGAGCCGGTTCCGCCCGCGGCGCTCGCGCAGTTCCTGCCGCAGTGGCAGCACGTGGGCGGCGGCCACGGATTGCGCGGCATCGACGGCCTCGTGCGCGCGATCGAACAGTTGCAGGGCGCCTCCGTGCCCGCCTCCGCCCTGGAGAAGCTGGTCCTGCCGTCCCGGGTCGCCAACTACACCCCGGCGATGCTCGACGAACTCACCGCGGCCGGCGAAGTCGTATGGGCGGGCGCCGGGGCCCTTCCCGGCAAGGACGGCTGGGTCTCGCTGTACCTGGCGGACACGGCCCCGCTCCTCCTCCCGCCCCCGCACCCCCTGGAACTGACGGCGCTCCACCAGTCCGTCCTCGATGCCCTCTCAGGCGGCTACGGCCTGTTCTTCCGCCAGATCGCCGACCAGGTCCGCGCCACGACCCACCCCGACACCACCGATCCCCAACTGGCCGACGCCATCTGGGACCTGGCCTGGTCGGGCCGGCTCACCAACGACACCCTCGCCCCCATGCGCTCCCTGCTTGGCTCCGGCCGCACGGCAGGCTCCACGGCCCACCGCGCCAAGCGCGCCGTCCCGCGCGGCCGGTACGGCTCCCTGACCGCCGCCGCACGCCCCCAGTCCCGTACGGGCCCACCCACGGTCGCGGGCCGCTGGTCCCTCCTCCCCGCCCACGAGCCCGACCCCACCGTCCGCGCCCACGCCCTCGCCCGCACCCTCCTCGACCGGCACGGCGTGGTGACCCGGGGCGCCGTGGCCGCCGAGGGCGTCGAGGGCGGCTTCTCCGCGACGTACCGTGTCCTGTCCGTCTTCGAGGAGAGCGGCCAGGCCCGGCGCGGCTATGTGGTCGAGGGGCTGGGCGCGGCACAGTTCGCGATGGACGGCGCGGTGGACCGGCTGCGCGCCGTGTCCAACGCCCGCGAGAGGGGCGAGGCCCTCCCCGGCCCCGGCTCGACTCCGCCCCAGGGGGACGGCTTCACCCGCACCCCCTACGACCCCACCGGATTCGATGCCCCGCCCGCCGCCGACTTCGACGCCGGCTTCGACACCCCATTCGGAGCCGCACCCGACGAGATCGCCCCCTTCGTCGACGGTGGCCAAGGCCCGTACAGCCGAGGCGGTCCCCCACACCGCACCCGCCGCTCCGCCACGTCCCCCCGAGCCGTGGTCCTGGCCGCCGCCGACCCCGCGAACGCCTATGGCGCCGCCCTCCCCTGGCCCGACCCACCGACCGAGGCCGGACACAAACCGGGCCGCAAGGCGGGCTCTCTGGTCGTCCTCGTAGACGGCGAGCTGACCCTCTATATGGAGCGCGGCGGCAAGACACTGCTGGCCTGGCCCACCGACCAAGACGGCGCCCTCACGGACGACCCACGCCTCCGCCCAGCCGCCGAAGCCCTCGCCGCAGCCGCCCGCGCGGGTTCCCTCGGCACAGTCACCGTGGAACGCGTGAACGGCACCTCAGCCCTCACCTCCCCCTACGGCACCCTCCTGGAAGGAGCAGGCTTCATAGCAACCCCTCGCGGCCTACGCATCCGCGCCTGACCGAGGCAGCGCCTCCAAACCAGGGCTGCGCCCAATAGGGGCGCGGGGAACTGCGCGACCAGCCACACCACACCAGCACCCGCCGAACCAACCGCACCACCCGCACCCTCAGGCGCCACCGACCACCTCCCCCAGCCACCACCGACAAACCCATACCCCCAAACCCATGCCACCCTTGACCCATGCCCGAAGGCGACACCGTCTGGCAGACAGCGAAACGGCTGCACACGGCCCTCGCCGGCAGCGTGCTGTCCCGCTCCGACCTACGCGTCCCGAAATACGCCACGGCCGACCTCACCGGCCGTACCGTCCTGGACGCCACCCCACGAGGCAAACACCTACTCACCCGCATCGAGGGCGGCCTGACACTCCACTCGCACCTGCAGATGGACGGGTCCTGGAAGGTGTACGGCAACGGCGAGCGCTGGCGCGGCGGCCCGGCACACCAGATCCGCGCGATCCTCGGCACCGCCGACCGCACAGCCGTCGGCTACCGACTCCCCGTACTGGAGCTGCTCCGCACGACCGACGAGCACCGAGTCGTCGGTCACCTGGGCCCCGACCTCCTCGGCCCGGACTGGGACCCCGACCAGGCGCTCGCCAACCTCCTGAGCGACCCCGCCCGCCCCCTCGGCGAGGCCCTCCTGGACCAGCGCAATCTCGCCGGCATCGGCAACGTCTACAAAAGCGAGCTCTGCTTCCTCCTCCGGGTCACCCCCTGGCTGCCCATCGGTACCCTGCCGCAGGACACCGCCGCCCGGCTCCCGGCCCTCGCCAAACGGCTCCTCGAAGCCAACCGCGACCGCCCGATCCGCAGCACGACGGGCCACCGCCAATACGACCTCTTCGTGTACGGCCGCGCACCCCGCCCCTGCCTGCGCTGCCACACCCCCGTCCGCGCAGCCGACCAGGGCGAAGGATCCCGCGAACGCCCCACCTACTGGTGTCCAACCTGCCAAACAGGCGCAGCCCCGGCCCCCGGCACACCCCGCACAGCACGCCCGCGCCCCGGCCGCCGTGCACCCAACTGACTCCCAGCCCACCTCCACCCTCACCGCCGCCGAACAATTGACGACCCGTCAGAAACGCCCGTACCGTCGACTCATGCCCATGACGGCGTACGACCTCACCGGCCACACCGCGTTCGTCACCGGCGCCGCCGGCGGTATCGGCCGTGCGTCGGCCGTGCTGCTCGCCGAGGCGGGCGCCACCGTGCACTGCGCGGACCGCGACGCGCAGGGCCTGCACGAGACCGCGACGCTGATCAAATCCACCGGCGGCACCGCCCACACCCACCATCTCGACGTCACCGACCGCGCTCAACTGGCGCAAGCGGTGGCCGCATGTGAGTCCCTCCACGTCATGGCGGCGATCGCCGGGATCATGTACAGCAGCTCGGTACTGGAGACCCTGGACGAGGATCTCGACCGGGTGTGGAGCGTCAACTTCAAGGGCGTGCTGTACGCCTGCCAGGAGGCCGCCCGCCGGATGATCGCCGACGGGACACGGGGCAGCATCGTCACCATGGCCTCCGGCGCCGTCGACACCGGCGGCCCCGGACTCCTCTGCTACGGCGTGACGAAAGCGGCCGTGGTCCAGCTGACGAAGACCCTGGCGACCGAGGCCGGCCCACACGGCATCCGCGTCAACGCGGTGGCACCGGGATGGATCCGTACGCCCATGACCGACCGCCACGACAGTGCGGCACAGGAGCGGACGGAGTCCTTCATGGCCCGTCTCTCACCGCTGGGCCGGGTCGGCGAGCCCGACGACATCGCGCACGCCGTGCTGCACCTGGCCTCCGACGCCTCGGCGTTCACCACGGGCCAGATCATCCGCCCGAACGGCGGGGTGGCGATGCCGTGGTGATCCCCGTACTACCACCCGTACCGGATGCCGCGGCGCTCCCCGTATCGACCGCATTCCCCCGAACCGGACCAGCCGTGCGCCCCCTGAACACCCCCGCGCCCCACCCCGATCCCGATCCCTTCGGCACGCAGTGCACGGGCAGGAGACTCAGCCCCCACCCCCCGGCCGCGACCGCCCCCTCCACCGCACCGGCATCCGGCGCCAGCGCGAGCCGCAGCACTCCCCACCACCACAGCGCACCGAATCCCAGAGCCGCCCCCCAGCGCACTATCCGCATAGCCGCCACCTCCAGGCCTTCGGGCCCCCAAGAACGACGCTAGACGGCCCTCGACACGGCCAGGCAGGGCGCACCACCGGCACAGAGACGCACGGCTCACTCACGAAGCCCGCACGCACACGACACCCTGCGCGCCCCGCGGCACCACCCCGCCCTCACCACGCCCCCGGCGCACCCACCGACCGCCACCAGCCACCAGCCACCAGCCACGACGATCGCCCGCGCTACCCGTTCTCCGCCTGGAACATCCAATGGTGCTTCTCAAGATCCGCAGTGATCCCGATGAAGATGTCCTGACTCACCGGATCCGCCTCCGCAGTGCTCTCCACCCGCGCCCGCATCCGTGTGATCACCGCGCCGAGCGCGTCCACGAGTGTCCCCACGGCGTCCGTGTCCTTGACCCAGCCGTCGGGGACCTTGCCGATGCCGCTGCTCCCGGCGACCGTCGCGGCCCGCCCGTCCGGTGAGACGCCGAGGGTGGCGGCGCGTTCGGCGACCGTGTCGGAGTGCAGTCGCGCGGTGTCCACGACCTCGTCGAGCTGAAGGTGGACGGAGCGGAAGCGCGGCCCGACCACGTTCCAGTGGATCTGCTTGGCCGCGAGGGAGAGGTCGACAAGATCGACCAGGGCACCCTGCAGCGCCTCGGAAACGGTCTTGAGACCAGCCTCGGACAGCGGGCTCTTCACCACGTACATCAGCACGCTCCGGTTCTTGATACGACCCCTCCACCATGACCGCACGCCACCACCCCGGCAAACGGGGACGCCCCCAGCAGGCCCGGGCCCATGCGAAAGCCCCGGGCCGGCACCCCCAGGTCTCCCTGGAGGCCCCAGCCCGGGGCTTCGCTTCACTTCATCGGCGCGTGCCGAACCTCACGCACGCAAGCGTGGTCGTGATCGTCACGCCGCCACGACGTCCACCGCTTCCGTGGGCGCCTTGATCGTGACCCGCTCCGGCGGCACACCGGCCACCGACACGGAGTTGAGCATGGTTCGACGCACTGGTGCTGGCACCGGCTCGGTGGCCGCTGCGGACTGGGCCAGCTCGGCAAGGGCGAGCTCGTCACTCACTTCCCGCATGAGCTCGGACATCCGTACGTCCAGCGCGTCGCAAATGGCGGAGAGCAGCTCGGAGGAAGCCTCCTTCTGCCCCCGCTCCACCTCGGAGAGATAGCCGAGTGAGACTCGGGCGGACGAGGAGACTTCGCGCAGAGTACGGCCCTGGCGCTGGCGCTGCCGACGCAGCACGTCACCCAGCAGGCGACGGAGCAGAATCATCGGTGGCTCCCTCCTCGGACCGTGTAGCCGCATCCTTCACGCCCCACCGTACCGCCTTGCGCTGCGGCCGTGCGGGGAGCGCTGTTGTGTTCACTCAGGGCTGCAAACATCAAGTCCCCCCGTTCTGTTCCGTATTCTGTGCCCGCTCATTCCCGGTCTGTTCGCCCGCGAGCTCCTCGAGGAGCAGTGCGAGTACGCTCCGTACACTCTCCATACGGATTTCCGTCCGGGCGCCGTTCAACCTCAACGACGCCACTTTCCCGCCACCCGAGACGCCCGAATCCGCTGCGGAGGGCCCGGCGACGGCCACGTAGACCGTGCCGACGGGCTGGCCGTCCTGCTCTTCCGGGCCCGCGACGCCGGTGGTCGAAATTCCCCAGTCGGCGCCGAGCGCCTTGCGTACGCCGTCCGCCATCTGGGCCGCGACCTGCGGGTCCACCGCTCCGCGCTGATCCAGGAGAGTGGCGTCGACGCCGAGCAACTGGTGCTTCAGGTCAGTGGCGTACGCCGTCACCGAGCCCCGGAACGACTTGGAGGAGCCCGGGGCCGCGGTGATCGCGGCCGCGACCAGACCACCGGTCAGCGACTCGGCGACGGCGAGCGTCTCGCCCCTCACCCTCAGTAGTCGCAGCACGTCGGCGGCGGTGGACGTCACCCTTCCGCTCCCTCCGTCGCGGCCTCGCGCTCGGCGATTCCGCGTCGGCGCAGCACAATGGCCTGTCTCACATAGTCGAGTCCGGTGACGACGGTGAGGACGACCGCCACAGCCATCACCCACCATCTCAGGGTGGCCAGGGGCCCCTCCAGCACCAGGACGTACATCCCGACGGCGGTGCCCTGGGCGAGCGTCTTCAGCTTGCCGCCGCGGCTCGCCGGGATCACTCCGTACCGGATGACGATGAAACGCAGGAGCGTGATCCCGAGTTCCCGCCCGAGGATGACTCCGGTCACCCACCACGGCAGATCGCCCAGGGAGGACAGGCAGATCAGCGCGGCTCCCATGATCGCCTTGTCGGCGATGGGATCTGCGATCTTCCCGAAGTCGGTGACGAGGTCGTACGTCCGCGCCAGGTGGCCGTCGAAGATGTCGGTGATCATGGCGACGGCGAAGGCGGCCCAGGCCCAGGCCCGCCAGGCCGGGTCGTACCCGCCGTCCATGAGCATCAGCACGACGAAGCCCGGGACCAGGACCAGGCGGATCATGGTCAGGATGTTCGCGATGTTCCAGAGGCTGGCCTGGTTGACGGCGGCAGCGCCCAGCTTCCCTCCGCGCACGGGCCGCGCACCTTCAGGAACGCCGGGAGTGCCGGAATCGCCGGAGGCTCTCGCGACGTCCTGAGCACCCACAGCGCCCTGGGCATTCGTGGCGCTCTTGGCATTCGTGGCGCTCTTGGCGCCGGAGGAGCCGCCCGCCGCGGATGCCGGGACTCCGGTCATCTGGCCGCCTCCTCGGTACATGCGAGCGACCCCGGAAGCACCTCGGCCACCAGGTCGACGCCTTCCGTGCCGATCACCTTCGCCTCGACCACAAGGCCGACGCTCAGATCCTGACCGCTCGTGAACAGCACCTGGCCGTCCGTCTCGGGCGCCTGGTGCGCGGCACGCCCGTACGCGCCCTCGTCGCCGTCGACCGACTCGACCAGCACCTGCACGGTCTGCCCGACGCGCTCCTCGGCGCGCTGCGAGACCAGTTCCTCGGCCAGCCGCGAGACGCGTGCGAGCCGCTCGGCGACCACGTCCTCGTCCAGCTTGTTCTCGTACGTCGCCGCCTCGGTGCCCTCCTCGTCGGAGTACCCGAAGACACCGATGGCGTCCAGTCGCGCGCCGTTCAGGAACCTCTCCAGCTCGGCGAGGTCGTCCTCGGTCTCGCCGGGGAATCCCACGATGAAGTTGGACCGCACGCCGGCCTCGGGGGCCTTGGAGCGGATGGTGTCGAGCAGTTCCAGGAAGCGGTCGGTGTCGCCGAAGCGGCGCATCGAGCGCAGCACGGCGGGCGCGGAGTGCTGGAAGGACAGATCGAAGTAGGGCACGACCTTGGGCGTGGAGGTGAGCACGTCGATGAGGCCGGGCCGCATCTCGGCGGGCTGCAGATAGCTCACCCGCACCCGATCGATGCCGTCGACTTCGGCGAGCTCGGGCAGCAGCGACTCCAGCAGCCGGATGTCGCCCAGGTCCTTGCCGTAGGAGGTGTTGTTCTCGGAGACCAGCATGATCTCCTTGACGCCCTGCTCGGCCAGCCAGCGCGTCTCGTTCAGTACGTCCGAGGGGCGGCGCGAGATGAAAGAGCCGCGGAAGGAGGGGATGGCGCAGAAGGAGCAGCGGCGGTCGCAGCCGGAGGCGAGTTTCACCGAGGCGACGGGTGAGCCGTCGAGGCGGCGGCGCAGCGGCGAGCGCGGCCCGGAAGCCGGAGCGAGGCCGTCCGGAAGATCGACGGGGGCGTGCCCCGGAAGCGCGACCTCGGCCGCGGATTCCTGCCGCTCGGCCGGGCTGATCGGCAGCAGCTTGCGCCGGTCGCGCGGGGTGTGCGAAGCGTGGATGCCTCCGTTCAGAATGGTCTGGAGGCGGTCGGAGATGTCCGCGTAGTCGTCGAAGCCGAGCACGCCGTCGGCCTCGGGAAGCGCCTCCGCCAGCTCCTTGCCGTACCGCTCGGCCATGCACCCGACCGCCACGACGGCCTGGGTTCTGCCGTGTCCCTTGAGGTCGTTGGCCTCCAGGAGCGCGTCGACGGAGTCCTTCTTGGCGGCTTCGACGAAGCCACAGGTGTTGACGACCGCGACGTCCGCTTCCTCGGCGTCCTCGACGAGCTCCCAGCCGTCCGCCTCCAAGCGGCCTGCGAGCTCCTCCGAGTCCACCTCGTTACGGGCGCAGCCAAGAGTGACGAGTGCGACGGTACGGCGTTCAGGCATGGGCTCAAGACTACTTCGTCCCACTGACAGCCCACGTCGACGGGGTTGGCCGATCTTGGCCAACCCCGTGCGTTCGTTTTCCTTTGCGGTGCCTGTGCGTATGCCCGCCCGGCACCGTCTATCCGACTTCGGGGTCGCCCTTCGTGTACGTGAGGCGTTCGACCTGGCCGGGCTGGAAGTCATCCTCGATCTTCTTGCCGTTGACGTAGAGCTGGATGGCTCCGGCGTCGCCGAGGACGAGGTCGATCTTGGAACTGTCCTGGAAGGTCTTGGTCTGGCCCTGCTTGAGGAGGCCGTCCCACAGAAGCTGGCCGTTGTGGTCCTTGGCGGAGATCCAGCTGCGGCCGTCGGCGGCGCTGACCTGGACGGTCACCTTGTCACGGGGCGCGGCCGCGATGGCGCTGTCGGACGGCTCCGGCTTGGGGTCGACGTCGGGCTTGTCGTTCTTCGGGGTGGGCGAGCCGGGCTTGCTGGTGGTCGGCGTGGAGCCCTCGGCGACCTGCGTGCTGTCGCCGTCCTCGTCGCCGCCGTTGAACGCGGTGAAGCCGACGAAACCGATCACCGCGACGATCGCGGCGACCATGGCGGCGGTCCAGTTGGGGCCGCGGCGCTCGGGGCGGATCCGTTCCGCCTCGAACAGCGGGGCCGCCGGCGTCGGCGCGGGGCGCCCGCCGTGGGCGTCCGCGAACTGTTCGAGCAGCGGTGCGGGATCGATGCGCACCGCGCGCGCGAGGGTGCGGATGTGACCGCGCGCGTAGACGTCCCCGCCGCAGGCGGCGAAGTCGTCCTGCTCGATCGCGTGCACGATGGCGATGCGGACCCGGGTGGCGTTGCTGACGTCGTCGACGGTCAGCCCGGCATCGATGCGTGCCTGTTGGAGGGCACGGCCGATCGAGGGGCGTTCCGCCGAGCGTTCGTCACGGTCGTCTTCGAACGGACGCTCGTCTTCGGGGAAGTTGCCGTCAGGGGAGTTGCCGATGGACACGGGGGCGCCTTTCGAGCGTGTAGCCACCTGTGCTGGAAGTTCAGTCTAGGGGGGGTACGAAAGGGTGGGGCAACCGGGCGGTGGGACTTTGTACGCCATCAGAATGGCCGGTCATCCTGCTGATGGTGATGGTGGGGGAAGAGATTGTCCCCTCCTCCAACTTGACGTACGCCAAAGGGAAACGGTTGCTCACGAATTCCTTACGGGTGAGTCACGTTCGAATACCCGGGCGCCTCAATGCCATCCCAGTTCCCCCGCCGTCCACCCTCGTTCCCTCCACCATCCCACCCGTGTTTCGCCCGCCGAGCAACCGGATTTCACGCGACGTGGCCGCCTCACGCCCCCGTCGCGCCCCTCCTATGCCTCGGTCTCCCCCCGGATCACCGCGAGCACCCCGTCCAGCTCATCGGGCTTCACAAGGACATCACGCGCCTTGGAGCCCTCGCTCGGCCCCACGACGCCCCTGGACTCCATGAGGTCCATCAGCCGCCCGGCCTTGGCGAAACCGACGCGCAGCTTGCGCTGGAGCATGGAGGTCGACCCGAACTGGGTGGAGACGACGAGTTCGGCCGCCTGGCACAGCAGATCGAGGTCGTCGCCGATCTCCTCGTCGATCTCCTTCTTCTGCTTGGTGCCCACGGTGACGTCGTCCCGGAAGACGGGCGCCATCTGGTCCTTGCAGTGCTGGACGATCGCCGCGACCTCGTCCTCGGTCACGAACGCGCCCTGCATACGCGTCGGTTTGTTCGCCCCCATCGGCAGGAACAACCCGTCGCCCTTGCCGATCAGCTTCTCCGCACCGGGCTGGTCGAGGATGACGCGGGAGTCGGCGAGGGACGACGTGGCGAACGCGAGCCGCGAGGGGACGTTCGCCTTGATCAGACCGGTAACTACGTCCACCGACGGCCGCTGGGTGGCGAGCACCAGGTGGATGCCGGCCGCACGCGCGAGCTGGGTGATGCGGACGATCGCGTCCTCGACGTCCCTCGGCGCGACCATCATCAGGTCGGCCAGCTCGTCCACGATGACCAGCAGATACGGGTACGGCTGGAGCTCGCGCTCACTGCCGTCGGGCAGCTTGACCTTGCCGTTCCTTATGGCCTCGTTGAAGTCGTCGATGTGCCGGTAGCCGAACGCCGCCAGGTCGTCGTAGCGCAGGTCCATCTCGCGCACGACCCACTGCAGTGCCTCGGCGGCCCGCTTGGGGTTGGTGATGATCGGCGTGATCAGGTGCGGGATGCCCTCGTAGGCCGTCAACTCGACGCGCTTGGGGTCGACGAGGACCATGCGCACGTCCTCGGGGGTCGCCCGCACCATGATCGACGTGATCAGGCAGTTGATGCACGACGATTTACCCGAACCGGTCGCACCTGCGACGAGCACATGCGGCATCTTCGCCAGGTTGGCCATCACATAGCCGCCCTCGACGTCCTTGCCGAGCGCGACCAGCATCGGGTGGTCGTCCTCGGCCGCGTCCGCGAGCCGCAGCACGTCGCCGAGGTTGACCATCTCACGGTCGGTGTTGGGGATCTCGATGCCGACGGCCGACTTGCCGGGGATCGGGCTGATGATCCGTACGTCCGGGCTGGCGACGGCGTAGGCGATGTTCTTGGTCAGCGCGGTGATCCGCTCGACCTTGACCGCCGGGCCGAGTTCGACCTCGTAGCGCGTGACCGTCGGCCCGCGGGTGAAGCCGGTGACGGAGGCGTCGACCTTGAACTCGGTGAAGACGTTGGTGAGCGAGGCGACGATCGCGTCGTTGGCGGCGCTGCGCGTCTTGCCGGGGCCGCCGCGCTCCAGAAGGTCGAGCGAGGGCAGGGCGTAGGTGATGTCGCCGGAGAGCTGGAGCTGTTCGGCACGCGGCGGCAGGTCGCGGGGCTCGTCGGGGGCCTGCTTGGTCAGGTCCGGCACCAGGGCTTCCTGCTTGGCCCCCTTGGGCGGCTTGACGGCCGTCGGTTCCTGCTTGGGTGCCTTGCTGCGCGCGGCCGGGACGGGCGTGGTCTCCTCACGGTCCCCCACACTCACCCCCTGGGTGAGGTCGGCGACCACCGGCGAGGGCGGCATCCCGTGCAGCACGGCCCCGTCGAGCGCGGCGGCGGCCGCGGCGGCGACGTCCACGGCGTCCATGGGCCGGTCCGGGTCGGGCTGCCGTACGGCGGAGCGCCGGGGACGGCGCTTGGAGAGCGCCTCCTGCTCGGCGCCGTCGGGGTCGTACTGCTGAGGGGCGGATCGGCGCCTGCGGGGGCGCACCGGAAGCGACTCACGCCACTGTTCGTCGTAGCGCGCGTCGTCCTCGCTGTACTCCTCGTCGTCCGCGACGATGCCGAGCTTCTGCCCGAGCAGCCGCAGCCGTTGCGGAATCGCGTTGACCGGGGTCGCGGTGACGACGAGCAGCCCGAATAGCGTAAGCAGGACGAGCATCGCCACGGCGAGAGCCTCGCCCATGGTGTACGTCAGCGGGGTGGCCGTGCCCCAGCCGATGAGCCCGCCGGCGTCCCTTATCGCCTGCATGCCCTCGGTGCGCGCGGGCGACCCGCAGGCGATGTGCACCTGGCCGAGCACACCGAGGACGAGCGCGGACAGCCCGATGACGATACGGCCGTTGGCGTCGAGCTTCTCGGGGTGCCGGATGAACCGTACGGCGATGACCGCGAGCAGGATCGGCACGAGCAGATCGAGCCGGCCGAAGGCGCCGGTCACGAGCATCTCGACGAGGTCGCCGACCGGTCCGCGCAGATTGGACCAGGTGCCGGCGGCGACGATCAGGGCGAAGGCGAGCAGCAGCAGGGCGATGCCGTCCTTGCGGTGCGCCGGGTCGAGATTCTTCGCGCCTTGCCCTATGCCGCGGAAGACGGCGCCGACGGCGTGCGCGGCACCGAGCCAGATGGCGCGTACGAGCTTGTACACGCCCCCGGTGGGGTTGGGCGCCGGCTTCGGAGGGGCCGTCTTCTTCGCCGTCGCCTTCTTGGCGGGTGCCTTCTTGGCGGCGGCTTTCTTCGCGGTGGCCTTCTTCGCCGGAGCCTTCGTCGGAGCGGCCGCCTTCTTCGCGGGCGGCTTCTTCGCTGCGGACTGACGTGAGGCCATGGGTGTGAGGTTACCGGTGGAGGCCACAGCGGACACGTGTGCCTACTGCTTCACCCGTTCGTGTCGCATGCCTGAAGTCCCAAAGCTGACGGGCCTTACGGCCTTCGCCCCCGATGTGGGCCGAGGACAACTCGACGTGGGGCCCGACCACTTCGGTGACCCGGCCCCACTCGGCCATGCGGCCGGCACGCGCTGAGTTCTGACGGCCGGCACGCGTTCAGTTCTGCGACGGCACCGCAGTGGGTCCGCCCGCGCCCGGCTCCAGCGCGTCCAGCGCCCTGCGCAGGCCGGTGAGTTTGCGTTCGAGATGGGCTGCCGTCGCCACCGCGGCGGCGTCCGCGGACTCGTCGTCGAGCTGCTTGGAGAGCGCCTCGGCCTGCTCCTCGACGGCCGCGAGCCGCGCGGAGAGCTCGGCGAGGATGCCGCCGGAGGGCTCCTTGGAACCGCCCGCCGCGCCCTTGCCGCCACCCTCCAACTGGAGCCGCAGCAGCGCCGCCTGCTCCCTGAGCTGGCAGTTCTTCATGTACAGCTCGACGAAAACGGAGACCTTCGCGCGCAGCACCCACGGGTCGAACGGCTTGGAGATGTAGTCGACCGCACCCGCCGCGTACCCACGGAACGTGTGATGCGGGCCGTGGTTGATGGCGGTGAGGAAAATGATCGGGATGTCCCGGGTCCGTTCGCGCCGCTTAATGTGCGCGGCCGTCTCGAATCCGTCCATGCCCGGCATCTGGACGTCCAGCAGAATGACCGCGAAGTCGTCCGTCAACAGCGCCTTGAGCGCTTCCTCCCCGGACGATGCCCGCACCAGCGTCTGATCGAGCGCGGAGAGGATGGCCTCCAGCGCCAACAGATTCTCCGGCCGGTCATCGACCAGGAGGATCTTGGCCTTCTGCACCATGGCCCACCCTCCTCGCCCCGGCTTGGGGCCTCCCCTGTCCACAGGACCAGAGGTGGCACCACGCGGAGCCACCCCCGGGGACGACTCCCTTGCGCCGCCCGTCCTTGTGCCGGTCATCGTAGCCGCACCCCGCCTGTCGCCACACCCTGTCACCGTGATGTCACTGTGCTCGTAGCAGAAACGCGGCAGGGGACCAGAAGGTTCCCCGAATCCCGCACTTCTACACGACCCCGGCCACACTCTGTCAGCAACTCGGCGTCCGGCGCTCCGGGTTGTGACCACAGGCCATCCCTCGCGTCACTCACTCCGCATCCATTGCTCCATGACCGACAGCAGATGATCGGGATCAACCGGCTTCGTCACATAGTCGGAGGCGCCCGAGTCGATCGCCTTCTCCCGGTCGCCCTTCATCGCCTTGGCCGTCAACGCGATGATCGGCAGTCCCGCGAACTGGGGCATCCGGCGGATCGCCGTGGTCGTCGCGTAACCGTCCATCTCGGGCATCATGATGTCCATCAGCACGACCGTCACGTCGTCGTGCTGTTCCAGCACCTCGATGCCCTCCCGGCCGTTCTCGGCGTACAGCACGGACAGGCCGTGCTGCTCCAGGACGCTGGTGAGCGCGAAGACATTACGGATGTCGTCGTCGACGATGAGCACCTTCTCGCCCTCGAACCGGATCGTCCGGCGCGACTGCGAGGCCGCCTCCTGAGCGGCCTGCTGCGCCCAGTGCTCCTGTGCCTGCCCGTTGCCCTGACCGGGCAGGGCGGACGGGGAACCCGCCGACATACCCCTGCGGCGCCGCCTGAACAGCGCGGCGGCCCCGTTCTGGGTCTCGCGGTACGACTTCACCTCGGCTGGCGTCTCGGCGGGCTCGGCCAGCTCGTTCTCGGAGGCCAGCAGCTCCCCTGCCTCCAGGGCGGGCGCGGTCTGCGCGTAGCCCTGCGGGGGCAGTTCACTCGGGTGCAGCGGCAAATACAGGGTGAAGGTGGAGCCGCGGCGCGGCTCGCTCTGGGCGTGGATCTCGCCGCCCAGCAGGCGGGCGATCTCCCTTGAGATGGACAACCCCAGACCCGTACCGCCGTACTTGCGGCTCGTGGTGCCGTCCGCCTGCTTGAACGCCTCGAAGATCACCCGCATCTTGCTGGCCGCGATACCGATCCCGGTGTCCGTCACCGAGAATGCGATCATGTCGGCGTCCGGGTCGCTCAGCGAGCCCGCCTCCAGCAGCTGCTCCCGGATGGCCACCGGCACATCCGCCCCGGCCGGCCTGATGACCAGCTCGACAGCCCCGGAGTCGGTGAACTTCACCGCGTTGGACAGCAGGTTCCGCAGCACCTGCAACAGGCGCTGCTCGTCCGTGTGCAGCGTGGCGGGCAGCTCCGGCGACACGCGTACGGAGAAGTCGAGGCCCTTCTCCGCGGTCAGCGGCCGGAAGGTGGCCTCCACATAGTCGACGAGCTGGACGAGCGCGATCCGGGTCGGCGAGACGTCCATCTTGCCCGCCTCGACCTTCGACAGGTCCAGGATGTCATTGATCAGCTGGAGCAGGTCGGAACCCGCCCCGTGGATCGTCTCGGCGAACTCGACCTGCTTGGGCGTCAGGTTCGACTCGGCGTTGTCGGCGAGCAGCTTGGCGAGGATCAGCAGCGAGTTGAGCGGGGTGCGCAGCTCGTGCGACATGTTGGCGAGGAACTCGCTCTTGTAGCGCATGGAGACGGCGAGTTGCTCGGCGCGCTCCTCCAGGACCTGCCGCGCCTCCTCGATCTCGGTGTTCTTGACCTCGATGTCGCGGTTCTGCCGGGCCAACAGCTCGGCCTTCTCGCCCAGTTCGGTGTTAGAGGCCTCCAGGGCCTTCTGCCGGACCTCCAGTTCGTCCGAGCGCTCACGCAACTGCTCGGTGAGCTCCTGCGACTGCTTCAGCAGCACCTCGGTCTTGGTGTTGACGGAGATGGTGTTGACGCTCGTCGCGATCATCTCGGCGATCTGGTTCAGGAAGTCCTTCTGGATCTGCGTGAACGAGTTGAACGACGCCAGCTCGATGACGCCCAGCACCTTCCCCTCGAAGAGCACCGGCAACACGATGACCTGTGCCGGGGGCGCCTCCCCGAGCCCGGAGGAGATCTTCAGATAGCCGCTCGGCGCGTTCTCCACCAGGATCGTGCGCTTCTCCTTCGCGGCCGTACCGACCAGCGCCTCCCCCGGCCGGAACGACGTCGGCATGGAGCCCATCGAGTACCCGTACGAGCCGAGCATGCGCAGCTCGTACTGGTCCTCGCTGTTCGGGGCCAGATCCTGACCGTCGACCAGCGGCATCGCCAGGAAGAACGCGCCGTGCTGGGCGGAGACCACCGGCGTCAGCTCGCTCATGATCAGCGAGGCCACGTCGTCGAGGTCCCGGCGGCCCTGCATCAGCGCGGAGATACGGGCGAGGTTGCCCTTCAGCCAGTCCTGCTCCTGGTTGGCGATCGTGGTGTCGCGCAGGTTGGCGATCATCTTGTTGATGTAGTCCTGCAGCTCCTTGATCTCGCCGGACGCATCGACGTCGATCTTGAGGTTCAGGTCGCCCCGGGTCACCGCGGTGGCCACGCGCGCGATGGCGCGCACCTGCCGGGTCAGGTTCCCGGCCATCTCGTTCACCGACTCGGTGAGGTCGCGCCAGGTGCCGTCGACGTCACGCACACGTGCCAGACCACCCAACTGCCCCTCGGTGCCCACCTCGCGGGCCACGCGGGTGACCTCCTCGGCGAAGGAAGAGAGCTGGTCGACCATCGTGTTGATGGTGGTCTTGAGCTCCAGGATCTCGCCGCGCGCGTCGATGTCGATCTTCTTGGTCAGGTCACCCTTGGCGATGGCGGTCGTGACCATCGCGATGTTGCGGACCTGTCCGGTGAGGTTGGACGCCATCGAGTTCACGGACTCGGTGAGGTCCTTCCACGTGCCGGCCACGCCCGGGACGTGCGCCTGACCGCCGAGGATGCCGTCCGTGCCCACCTCACGGGCCACCTTGGTGACCTGGTCGGCGAACGAACTCAGCGTCTTCACCATGCTGTTGAAGGTGTCGGCGAGCTGCGCGACCTCGCCGCGCGCTTCGATCGTCACCGTACGGGTGAGGTCGCCGTTGGCGACGGCCGCGGCGACCTGGGAGATGTTTCGCACCTGCATGGTCAGGTTCTTGGCCATCAGGTTCACATTGCCGCTGAGGTCCTTCCAGATGCCGGTGACGCCCGGCACGTGCGCCTGGCCGCCGAGGATGCCCTCGGTGCCCACCTCTCGGGCCACCCGGGTCACCTGCTCGGCGAAGGACGACAGCTGGTCGACCATCGTGTTCACGGTGGTGACGAGTTCGAGGATCTCGCCCTTGGCGTCGACGGTGATCTTCTTCGACAGGTCGCCCTTGGCGACGGCGGTCGTGACCTCGGCGATCTGACGCACCTGGATCGTCAGGTTGTTCGCCATGAAGTTCACCGACTGCGTGAGGTCCTTCCAGGTGCCGGAGACGCCCTGCACCTCGGCCTGACCGCCGAGCTGGCCCTCCGTACCCACCTCACGGGCGACCCTGGTGACCTCCTCCGCGAACGACGACAGCTGGTCCACCATCGTGTTCAGCGTGTTCTTCAGCTCCAGGATCTCGCCGCGCGCGTCCACGGTGATCTTCTGGGACAGGTCACCCCGGGCCACCGCGGTCGCCACCTGCGCGATGTTCCGCACCTGGCCGGTCAGGTTGCCGGCCATGCCGTTCACCGACTCGGTGAGGTCGCGCCACACACCGGCGACACCGGGCACCTGCGCCTGACCGCCCAGCCGCCCTTCCGTACCCACCTCGCGGGCAACGCGGGTCACCTGGTCGGCGAAGGACGACAGCTGGTCGACCATCGTGTTGATGGTGTTCTTGAGCTCAAGGATCTCGCCGCGCGCGTCGACGTCGATCTTCTGCGAGAGGTCACCGCGGGCCACGGCGGTCGTCACCTGCGCGATGTTCCGCACCTGCGAGGTGAGGTTGCCGGCCATCGAGTTGACGGAGTCGGTGAGCTCCTTCCACGTGCCGGACACACCGTCCACGCGGGCCTGACCGCCGAGGCGGCCCTCCGTGCCCACGTCCCGGGCCATCCGCGTCACCTGGTCGGCGAAGGACGACAGCTGGTCGACCATCGTGTTCACGGTGTTCTTCAGTTCGAGCATCTCGCCCGCGACATCGACGGTGACCTTCTGCGAGAGGTCACCGTTGGCCACGGCTGTGGTGACCGCCGCGATGTTCCTCACCTGTCCGGTGAGATTCCGGAACGCCGTGTTGACGGAGTCCGTCAGGTCCTTCCACGTACCGGCCGCACCCGGCACCTGCGCCTGACCACCCAGCCGGCCCTCGGCACCGACCTCATTGGCCACACGGGTGACCTCGGCGCCGAAGTACGAGAGCTGGTCGACCATCCCGTTGACGGTGTTCTTCAGCTCCAGCATCTCGCCGGCCACGTCGACGGTGACCTTCTGCGAGAGGTCGCCGTCGGCCACGGCGGTCGTCACCGCCGCGATGTCCCTCACCTGAATGGTGAGGTTCCGGAAGACCGTGTTCACCGAATCGGTGAGGTCCTTCCACGTTCCCGCCGCGCCCGGCACCTGCGCCTGACCACCCAGCCGGCCCTCGGCACCGACCTCATTGGCCACACGGGTGACCTCGTCGGCGAAGATCCGCAGCGTCTCGGTCATCTGGTTGATGGTCTCGGCGAGCTTCGCGACCTCGCCACGTGCGGGAACGGTCACCTTCTGCGACAGATCACCGTTGGCGACGGCGGTGGTGACCTGGGCGATCCCCCGCACCTGCGCGGTGAGATTGCCGGCCATGGTGTTCACCGAATCGGTGAGCTCCTTCCACACACCGGCCACACCCGGCACCTCGGCCTGACCACCGAGTTGTCCGTCGGTGCCCACCTCGCGGGCGACTCGCGTCACCTCGGAGGAGAACGCGGAGAGCTGGTCCACCATCGTGTTGACGGTTTCCTTCAGCTCCAGCATCTCGCCGGCCACATGAACCGTGACCTTCCGGGACAAGTCGCCCTTCGCGACCGCGGTCGTCACCAGTGCGATATCCCTCACCTGTGCGGTGAGCCGGTGCGCCATGGTGTTGACGGACTCCGTCAGATCCTTCCAAGAACCGGACATTCCGCGCACCTTGGCCTGCCCGCCCAGCTTGCCCTCGGTGCCCACCTCGCTGGCCACCCGGGTGACCTCGTCGGTGAACGTGGACAGCTGGTCGACCAGGTTGTTGACCGTGCGCCCGACCTTCAGGAACTCCCCGCGCAGCGGATGCCCGGTCCCGTCCGGACCCTGCGTCCGCAGCTCCATACGCGGCGACAGATCACCTTCCGCGACGGCCGACAGCACCCGGCTGACCTCGGAAACAGGCCGTACGAGGTCGTCGACCAGCGCGTTCGACGCATCGATCGCGGCCGCCCAGGAGCCCTCGGTCGCTCCCGTCTCCAGCCGCTCGGTGAGCTTGCCCTCACGCCCGACCACTCGCCGCACCCGCGACAACTCACCGGTCAGATGCAGGTTCCGGTCCGCCACCTCGTTGTACACGGCGGCGATCTCGGCCATCACGCCGTCACCCGAAACGGTCAGACGCTTGCGGAAGTTGCCGTCCCGCATCGCCTCCAACGCCGCCAACAGGCGGTTCAGGGCAGCCGTGTCCACGGTGGTGGTCCCATTGCGCGGTTTGCGTGTTTTGCGCTGATCGTTCAGGGACTGTCCGCCTTTCGCGCGCGCTTTAGTGCCCCGCGTCGCTGCGCCAGACTCCACTGTGTCCCTCCCGCAAGGGTCGACCGTTCCTGCTCGCCGTATTTCGCCGTACTTCGCCGTGCTCGGACGCCTCGCACTGCTCGTACCACTCGTACTACTTCGTACTCAGATACTTATGCTCGCCGAACCGGGTGCCACTCCCGGGCACGCTCGGAAGGTACTCGGCCTGCCGAGACGCTCTCCTGGAAGCCTGCCCAGTGTTTCACCATGCCTGAACCAGGCCATAACAGTTCGGCAGCTTCGCACACGGTCCGCACACCTCCGGGCGGAAACACAGACGACCGGCATCCGCATGGACGGCGAAGGTAAGTAACCTTGCATGCGGCTGTCCAGCCATGCCGGTCCCGTCCGGCCTGGGCGGTGGCGCACGAGCACGAGCGGGCAGGCATCGGAGGGGCGGCCGCACCATGACCACCGGACTGCATCCTGGGGAAGCCCCCCGGGACCCCAGGCCGACGGAGAACCAGGCTCTGCCACGGCAGGAGGTCGACCGAAGGTCCCCGCACGTCGAGAACCGGACAAGGAGTTCTGTGATCACCGCGCGCGCGGCCGCCAGCTTCGACCCCGTCTCACGATCCGTCGCGACCGCCCGCAGTTTCGTCCGCGACACTCTCCAGGGCTGGGGATTCGCCGACATCGTCGACGACGCCGTGGTCCTGACCAGCGAACTGGTCACCAACGCGGTCGTCCACGCGGGCACCTCCGCCGACGTCCTCTGTCTGCGTACGGAGGACGGCGCCCGCATCGAGGTCGCCGACAGATACCCCGAGCGTGAGATTCCCCTCCAGGGCAACCACATCAACATGGGCAACCCCGACCGCGAGGGCGGCCGCGGCCTCCAGTTGTGCGCGGCGATGGCCTCCCGCTGGGGCGTCGAGTACACCTCCACCCACAAGCAGGTCTGGTTCCAACTCGACCTCCCCGACCGCCCGGTGGGCACCCGCACGGCCGGCCCGTCCCTCCCCGCCGACCTGCTCCCGCTCGCCGACGGCCGCGTCCGCGTCGCCGTCGTCCAGATCGACCGCACGGGTGCGATCGGCGCCTGGAACGAGGACGCCGAGGAACTCTTCGGATACGCCCCCGACCAGGTCATCGGCAAACCCCTCACCGATCTCGCCGCCTGGCCCCACACCCCCGGCACCAGCACCGGCGTCGCCGAGGCCCTCCAACTCTCGCGCTGGGAGGGCAGTTACGGCATCCGCGGCGCCAACGGCCGTGTGACGCCGGTCTACGCCTCCCACCTCCGGGTACGCGACACGACCGGCGACCCCTCGACGGTCTGCCTTCTCGTACGGGACCACGAGCGCGCCGTCCTCCAGACTCCGATCCGCGTCCCGTCCGGCGACTCGTCCGGCTCCGGCGAGGGCCAGGCCACGGACCCCTTCGAGGTCTTCATCGGCTCCCCGGCCCCGGACGACCTCGACGGCCTCCTCCAGCGCACGGTCGAGCGCGCCCGCGACATGCTCGACGGCGACTCGGCCTTCCTGCTCCTGGCCACCGACGACGAGACCGAGCTGGAGGTACGGGCCTCCACCGGCCTGCCCTCGGCCCGCCAGCGCTTCGCCCGCGTCCCCGTCGAGGCCGGCCCCGGCCGCTACGGCTCTGCCCGCATGCCCGCCGTCCACGACGACCTCGCGGCCGTCCCCGGCGCCGTACCGCTGCTGAGCGGCACGGGCATGCGTTCGGTCGTCACGGTCCCGCTGAAGGTCGAGGGCCGCCTCACCGGCTCCCTCGGCGTCGCCGCCGAGGCCCCGGGCCGCTACTCCAACGAGGAGGCCCTGCGCCTCCAGTTCGCCGCCGACCGCATCGCGCTCGCCGTCGAGTCGGCCCGCCTGGGCGAGCTGGAACGCCTGCGCCGAGGCTCCCTGTCGTTCCTCGTCGAGGCCTCCGACCTCCTCGCCGGCACCCTGGACCGCGACCAGACCCTGGCGCTGATGGCCCAGATGACGATCCCGACCCTCGCCACCTGGTGCGCGGTCTACACGATCGCCGACCAGGCCTCGGACCCGTACCTCTCCTACGTCCTCCACGAGGACGAGGACCTCATCGACGGCCTCAAGGCACTCCTCGCCAAGATCCCCCCACCGGAGCCGATCCCGACCCCGGGAGCCCGTGTCTGGACGGCTCCGGCCGAGGCGGCCCACCGCGCGGCCCTGCGCACCTCCATGCGCAGCCTGGGCCTCGGCGAGCCCGCCACGGTCAGCTCGGGCATCGGCACGACCCTGGCGACCGCCTCGGCGGTGGGCGGCGAGACGGTCGTCCTCCCACTGGTGGCCCGCAACCGCGTCATCGGCATGCTGACCCTCGGCAAGCCGACGGACGAGCACTTCCGCCAGGAGATCCTGGAACTGGCCGAGGACCTCTCCCGCAGGGCTGCCCTCGCCCTGGACAACGCCCGCCTGTACTCGGAGCGCATGGCCATCAGCCAGTCCCTCCAGCGCAGCCTCCTCCCGCCCGAACTCCCGCAGATCGACGGCGTCGAGGTCGAAGTCATCTACCGCGCGGCCGGCGAGGGCAACGAGGTCGGCGGCGACTTCTACGACGTCTTCCCCATCCGCGACGGCGCGTACGGCTTCGCCATCGGCGACGTCTGCGGCACGGGCCCGGAGGCCGCCGCCGTCACCGGCCTGGCCCGCCACGCCCTGCGCCTGCTGGCCCGCGAGGGCTACGCCGGCCCCGCGGTCCTGGAGCGCCTCAACTCCGCGATCATCGACGAGGGCGCCCGCAGCCGCTTCCTGACGCTCCTGTACGGCGAGTTGTGGCCTCAGGACGACGGCAGCGCCCTGCTGAAGGTCGTCTGCGCCGGCCACCCGCTCCCCCTGCGCCTGCGCCAGGACGGCACGGTCGAGCCCGCCGCCGAGCCCCAGGCCCTCCTCGGCGTGATGGAGGACCTGGAGCTGTACGAGCAGACGGTCACCCTCGACCCGGGCGACGTCCTCCTCTGTGTCACGGACGGCGTCACCGAACGCCGCGAAGGCACCCGCATGTTGGGCGACGACGGCCTCACCGAGGTCCTCACGACCTGCACGGGCCTCACGGCCGGCGCGGTCGCGGCCCGCGTGATGCGCGCGGTCGAACGCTTCGCCTCCGACGCCCCGTCCGACGACATGGCAATCCTGGCGATGCGCGTCCCGGGCCTCCACAAGGACTGAGCGAGAACCCTGAAGACACGAAAAAGGCCCCGCCCGATTGGGCGGGGCCTTTTGGCTGGAGCCCCCAAACGGAATCGAACCGTTGACCTTCTCCTTACCATGGAGACGCTCTGCCGACTGAGCTATAGGGGCCTGTTACCTGTTCGAGGTTTCCCTCGCGGCAACGGGATAGATCATACCCCGAATCCGCGGCTGCCTCGAACCACCCGAGCGAACAGGCGCCGAGAGCGGAGTCGACCTAGAACGCCGGCTGCAGCAGGCCACCGAGCGCGTTGCACGCGGACACCATCCGGTGCAGTTGCCGCCGCGACATCGCACCGGCGATGGGCAGAGCCAGCGTCTCGTCGGCGGCCCGCTCGGTCTCCGGCAGGCACACGTCCTGCCGGAACCCTGGCATCCGGTGCACCGGTGTCTTCACCGGCACACTGCACTCAACTCCCTTGGCCCGTATGGCCCGTGCGAAGGCGTCCCGATCGGGCCGCCCATTGCCCGGCACCCGCACGACGTACTGCTGAAACGTGTGCCCGTCGCCCCCGTCAGGGGTCCGCACGCCCTTCAGCTTCGCCCTGAGATACGCGGCCCGCTGCCTGCGCTCCCCGACTTCGCTGTACGGCGCCTCCGACTCACCCTGCTCAAGCACCAGCAACCCATGCCGCTGCCCAAGCCGGTGCAGTCCGGCGATGTCGGCCGACCGACCGAACCGGTGGACGACGACGACAGCCACCGTCCGAGACGTCACTGCGGCCTCGACGGCCGAGGCATCCAGGCAGTACGTCACCGGGTCGATATCGGCGAAGACCGGTACTGCCCCTGCCAGACTCACCGCCTGGGCGACCTCGGCGTTCCCGAACGCCGGCACGACCACCTCGTCGCCGACGCCGACACCTGCGGCCCTGAGCATTGCAACAGTACTCATACTTCGGATCATGGTCGCGCAACGTGAACGCCAAGTGACGCACGACAAAAAAGAGCTGGTCCCCGAACCGAAGTTCAGGGACCAGCTCTATCAATAATTGTTCGGCGGTGTCCTACTCTCCCACAGGGTCCCCCCTGCAGTACCATCGGCGCTGTAAGGCTTAGC
>NZ_VTHJ01000042.1 GCF_008386495.1 Streptomyces tailanensis
GCGGTCGGCTACATCACCAGCGCCGCCTACGGCTACACCATCGGCAAGGGCATCGCCTACGCCTGGCTGCCCACGGAACTCACCGCTCCGGGCACCACCGTGCAGATCGGCTACTTCGACCAGCGCGTCGAGGCCGTCGTGGCCGAAGAGCCGCTGTTCGACCCGACGATGTCCCGTCTCCGCGGCTGAGCGGCGCCCGGTCGGTGTCAGGGGCTCGTGAGGATGACGAGTCGCTGGGTCGCTCGGGTCATCGCGACATAGCGGTCGACCGCTCCCTCGATGCCCGTGCCGAAGTTGTCCGGGTCGCCGAGGACGACCAGGTCGAATTCGAGGCCCTTCGACAGTTCCGGGGTCAGTGACCGGACGCGGGGCGTCGTCGGCCGGAAGGTGGGATCGCCGATGACGCAGGCGATTCCGTCGGCGTGTGCGGTGAGCCAGCCGTCGAGGATCGCGTGCAGGTCCGAGGCGGGTCCGTGGACGACGGCGACGCCGCCGGTACGGATGGAGGTGGGGACGTTGGCGTCCGGGAGCGCGGCCCGGATGACCGGCTCGGCCGCCGCCATGATCTCTTCCGGCGTCCGGTAGTTGATGCTCAGGGAGGCCAGGTCGATCCGGTCGAGCCCGATGCGTTCGAGCCGTTCCCGCCACGACTCGGTGAACCCGTGCCGGGCCTGGGCGCGGTCCCCGACGATGGTGAAGCTCCGGGACGGGCAGCGCAGCAGCAGCATCTGCCACTCCGCGTCGGTCAGTTCCTGTGCCTCGTCGACGACGACGTGCGCGAACGGGCCGGCCAGGAGGTCCGGGTCGGCGGTGGCCAGTTCGGCCTCGTTCACCAGGCTGACCTGGGCGTCCTCGCCGCGCAACATCCTCACCAGACCTTCGCCGTCGTCACCGTCGGCGCCGGAGTCGGCCACGGCATCGATCAGGGTGTCGACGACCCGGGCCATGTGCTCGCGCTGGGCGGCGAGGGCGGCTTCCTGACGGCGCTTGCGCCGCGCCGTCTCCGGGTCGCCGAGCCGTTGCCGGGCCGCGTCCAGGAGCGGCAGGTCGGACACCGTCCAGGCCTGGGCGTCCGCGCGCTGGAGCCGCTGAACATCGTCGCGGCCGAGCCAAGGCGCGCACATCCGCAGGTAGGCGGGTACCGACCACAGGTCCGAGACGAGGTCGGCCGCTTCGAGCAGCGGCCACGCGCGGTTGAAGGCCGTGAGCAGTTCCCTGTTCTGCCGCAGCGACTTGCGGAGCAGGCCGGCCGGGACCTCACCACCATCCGCCGTGGTGTCGCCCTCGTGCTTGTCGACCAGGATCGTGAGCAGCTCCTCCCAGACCTGGCCGCGTGCTTCGTTGTGCGGCGTACCGGGTTCTGCCGCCTCGAACGCCGCGGCCCAGTCGCCGGCGCCCAGCCAGACATCGGACCAGTGGGTCGTGACCGTCATCCCCTCAGTGGGCGGCTCCTCGTAGAACCTGACGGCCTTTTCGATCGCCTTCACCATCTCGGCGGACGACTTCAGACGGGCCACCTCCGGGTCGGCCTCGATCGTGGCCTCCGCTCCCTCGGCGACCAGGTCCCGCAGGGTGCAGGTCTGTACGCCCTCCTCGCCGAGGCTGGGGAGGACGTCGGCGACGTAGTCCAGGTACGGCCGGTGCGGGCCGACGAACAGCACGCCGCCCCGGCGGTGCCCGAGCCGGGGGTCGGAGTAGAGGAGGTACGCGGAGCGGTGCAGGGCGACGACGGTCTTGCCCGTACCCGGGCCGCCGTCGACCACGAGGGCACCGCGTGATCCCGCGCGGATGATGGCGTCCTGGTCGGCCTGGATGGTCCCGAGCACGTCCCGCATCCGGGCCGAACGGTCGCCGCCCAGGCTGGCGATGAAGGCGGACTGGTCGTCGAGCGCGGCGTGCCCGACGAACGCGTCCGAGGTGAACACCTCGTCCCAGTAGTCGCCGATCCGGCCGCCTGTCCAGCGGTACCTGCGGCGGCTCGCCAGTCCCATCGGGTCGGCATGGGTAGCACCGAAGAACGGCTCGGCCGCGGGGGAGCGCCAGTCGACCAGCAGTTGACGGCCCGTGCTGTCCTTGAGGCCGAGTCGTCCGATGTACACGGGCTCGGGGTTGTCCGCGCCGACCATGTGGCCGAGGCAGAGGTCCAGGCCGAAGCGACGCAGTGCGCGCAGGCGCGCGGACAGCCGGTGGATCTCCGTGTCCCGGTCCATCGCCGCCCGGCCGATGCCGCCGGGCGCCTTGCGTTGGGCACCGAGGAGACCGGACACCTCGGCGATGGTCTGCTCCAGGCACTCGGCGACGGCCGCGAAGTGCTGCTCGTCACCGGCGATCAGCGCCGGGTCCGCCTTGGCGGCGAGGCGGTCGGGAAGGGCGAACACGCTGGTGGTCAGCGAGGTCAAGTCAAGAGCTCCGATCTGAGATCGCCTGCGACATTTCCGCAGGTCCTGGCCTAGGCCGGTAATTCTGCGGTACGACCGGGGCCTTGCCGCAAGCCCCCCTGTGTGCTATAGGTTGAGAGTGGCAAGGAGAGAGTGACCTCCTTGCCCTTTCTCTTTGTCGGCCGCCCGCCCTTTTTGTCGACCACTCGCCCCGAACCTCGAAATGGCCCCCCTCACATGGGGGTAGTGGATTCTCCGCGCTCAGTTCATGGTTATGGGCATGGCAGAATTGCAAACCTTCGTACTGCCTTCCATCGTTGAAGGCAGTGACACCGACGAAGCATTGGGCTAGGCGCTCATCGCCGCCTGGCAAGCCGACGGAATCTTCCAGATTCAGGCCACTCCTGAACAAGAATCCGTCACCGAGCGGGCTCTCGAAGCGTCCCGGGACTTCTTCAGCCGTCCGCTCAAGGAGAAGGCCGGGCATGTATCCGACCTCACCTACAGCGGATATGTCGCGTCCGGCGAGGAGGAGACGGCCGGGGAGAAGGACGGCTCGGAGATATTCACCGTCTGCCCCGACATTCCGGAGGACGATCCGCGCGTCCAAGCCACCTGGCCGTGCCACGGCCCCGCCCCCTGGCCGTCGGACCGGTACACCGCGGCCATGAAGGACTACATGGGCGCCGTCGGCGGCATCGGCCAACGCCTGCTCCGGCTGACCGCTCTGGGCCTAGGCCTGGACGACATGGAGCACTTCACGCGGCTCACCGACGACGGCTGGCACCACATGCGGGTGCTGCGCTTCCCGCCGGCGGACGCCACCTCGGAACAGTTGGAGTCGGTGAGGCGGGCGGCCAGTTGACAGATGGTGGTAGGGGGCCCCATCAGCGCGGTCGCGGAGAACTCGTGGATCACGCGTGCCGTGTAGTCCAGCGGGGCGGAGGCCAGGGGCAGGTGCACGTTCGGCACCGACGACACCTGCAGGCACAGCACGTTGAACAGGAAGCTGGCGTAGAGCTCACCGGCGTAGAAGAGGTTGGCGACCCGGTCGCCGGGGCGCAGTCCGGCCTGGGCGAAGCCGTTGCCATGCAGTCGGCTCATGGCCAGCAGTTCCCGCCGGGTGTAGACGGAGAGCTTGGGCTCGGTGGTGGTGCCACCGGACTTGAAGACGATGCCGTCGGTGAGCGGGCCGGTGAGCACCCGGCTGTCGTGGGCGGTGTTCGCCGCCCAGAAGTCGGAGTGGTCGAGGACGGGCAGGTCCTCGATGTGGACCGGCCCGGGCGGGAGGGCGGCGTACAGGTCGCGGTAGAAGGGTGAGTGCCGACGGGGTAAGCGCTCCGCGACGGTCGCGATGCGCCGGGGGTCGGAACCGGCTTCGGGTTCGGTGACGGCTCTGGCGCCGAAGCGCTCACCGCGGTTCTCCGGGATGAGATGGCGCTCGCGCTGTTCGGGGGTGGACGCGATCAGGGCGGCGGCGGTCGGCCTCCACACCGCGGCCCACAGTCCGTTGGTGAGGGTGCCCAGTTGCTCTTCCACGGTCACCTGTTCGATCCAGCTCAGGCCCGCGCCTCCCCACTCGACCGGCGCGTTCATCGCCTGCAGGCCGCTGGCCAGTACCGTCCGGCGGAGGGCGGCCCGACTCTCCGGGCTGAGCCCGTTGTCGGCCTCGCATTCGTCCTCGTAGACCGCGATTTTCCGGGCGAGTTCGACAGCGGTTTCCCTGAGTTGGGCGAGACGGGGAGAGTAGGAGAAATCCATGGGGTTCCTCTCGGGGTGCCTCTTGTCGGGGCGCCTCTTGGGCCGTGCGGGATCGAAGCTGCTGGGTACACACCACGGCTCCGCGTCCGGCGGGCCTTGAGTCGGAGGGGTGGCGCGGGGCTCGTACCCCTTGCCTGGGCGACATCGAGGGGTCCGGGTCGGCCGGCCCACCCTGGGCGGAGTTCCCGGCGGAATTCTTCACGCAGGGAACGAAGGGTCGTGCGGGCGGCGCGTCCCGGCCTGAGCTAGAGACGGCTTTTCGCTGGCACCACCATGGGGGAAACCGGGGCGCCGAGCTACCCCCGTCTGAGGGTAAAGCGGAGGGGATCGCTCCCTAAAAACCCGGTCAAACGGTGACGGGCGGCGTGATGTGCTGCCGGGCCCGATCGCCGGGCCCGACCGCTCGGCTGTGACTCTACGCGCATCGCCCCTCGCGGTGACTCAACGGTAACTGACGAATCGTCAACTATGGGGCTGCTGCGGGCTATTGACGCGGACGAGGCGCTTGCAGAACTGTTCTCCCGATGACGGGGGCAGCCGCAGCGACGTGTTCCACACACTGCCGGCCAGGTAAGGAGTCGACCCGGTCATGCTTCCGGCGGAGGGCAGCAAAGAGGCCGCGGCCACCCGTGCCGCGGTCCTGACGCTGCGCAGGGAAAGCGGTATGCCCGTCGCCGGTGCGGCCTGGGTCGTCGGACCACGGCAGCTGCGGATCAGCGAGACGAGCGGGGTGAAGTCGCGGTACCGCCGTGGGGCGCCCGTGTCGGCCGGGACCGGACTGATCGGCAAGGTGCTCACGACGAATCGGCTCGCGGCGGTGAGCGACTACCAGGCGGCCCCCCAGATCAGCCATGAGTGCGACTCCTTCGTCGCGGCGGAGGGCGTCAGAGCGATGGCGGCGGCCCCCGTGATCGTGGGGACCACCGTCCGAGCGGTCCTCTTCGTGGCATCGCGCGATGCCGTACGACTGGGCGACCGCGTACTCACAGCGGTGACGGAGGCGGCGCGCGACCTGGAGCAGTTCCTCGCCTCCCACGAGCAGGTCCACCGGCTGCTCTCGGAGGCCCGGGCCGCACGCGACAGCGCCGCGCCCCGCGACGGCGCGGCCCTGGAACGCGTCCACGAAGCCCATGCCGACCTGCTGCACCTGACCGCGACACTCGACGACGGTCACCTCAAGGAACGCTTCCACGAGGTGTGTTCCCTGCTGGAACAGGGCTGCTGTTCCGAGCGGACACCACCGGGGGAGCCGGCCCGTCTCTCGCCCCGGGAACTCGACGTCCTCGCCGCGGTCGCCGCCGGCTGCACCAACCCCGACATCTCCGACCGGCTCGACATCGGCCTGGAGACCGTGAAGGGCTACCTGCGCTCGGTGATGCGCAAGTTCGGCACCAGCACCCGCTTCGAGGCGGTCACCGCGGCCCGCTGGGCGGGGCTGCTGCCGTGAGCTGCCATGGAGACACGCGTGACCTGTCATGGAGACACGGTGGTCGGCCAAGCCGTCCTGGTGGTCAGGTGGCGGAGGCCGGTGGCTGCCAGGTGGCCCGGACCAAGGCCCGCTCGGTGGCGGCGAGGTAGACGGCCGCGGCGAGCCAGGCCCGTGCGTAGCGGTCCGGGTCGGGGTCGTCGATGCGGCCGAAGACGTCACGGGTACGGCGGTCGGCCTCGGCGGTGAGGGTGGTAGCCAGGTCAGCGGCCGCCTGGAACCCGCCGCGCCGCAGGGCTGCCCGGCCGCCCCGGTCGCCGTCGCGCGCCGGTTCGGCGACAACCCGGCGGCCTCCGGACACGGCGACCTCGACCAGTCGGCGCAGCCGCCACAGCGGGGCGTCCGCGAGCGGGTCCACCGGGACGCCGTCGAGGCAGGCCGGGGCGGGCAGGGCGTCCGGCAGAGCGTCCGGCGGCGGGAAGTGCGCGCCCTGGAGACGGTCGTAGCCCAGGTCGGCGTGGCCCTGCCAGTCCGCCGGCAGCCGCAGCGTCGTCTCGGCGTCCGGCACCGGGCCCACCGCGAGCGGGCGCAGCGCGGCGGCGCGGTCGGCGTCCAGGCGGCCGATCACGCGCAGCCGCAGACCGGGCCGGGAGGCGAGCTGACGGAAGTTGGCGGTATGGGCGAGGTCGGGATGGCCGTTGGCCGGTACCAGCCGCACCAGCGGGCCGTCCGAGGCCGGTTCCCCGGCAGGTCCCAGTTCACGGGCGAGCAACTGGTCCCCTGCCGCCCCCACAAGGACCAGGTCACAGCCGATCGGCTCACGCAGCGCCTGCTCGCCCCGCTCCGGGTCCGCTCCCGGAGCCCTCGTGAGCCGATCGGCGACGGCCTCGGCCAGGGGGCGGGCGAACAGGGCGGCGAGCGGGCCCGCCGTCCAGGGCAGACCGGCGACCGGAGTGGCCCGTACGCCCTTGCCGGAGCCGAGACGGCCGTCCGGGGAGAGCGTGGCACCTGAGATCAGCAGCCCGCCACGGGCGAGTTGGGCATGGTTGAGACTGCCCGAGCCGAGCGCGACCGTGGCCGTGGCGGCACCCCGGGCGCGGGCCGGACCGCCGGGCTTGACGTCGGCGAGGGAGAACCAGCGTCCGTCGTCGGAGACGACATGGGTGACGACACCGCCATAGCCGGTGGCCGCGATCACCGGCTCCCGGAACACCCCGTGGACCCGCAGGCTCCCGCCCGGCCGGTAACCGCGGCGGGCGGTACCGACGAGACCCGGATCAGGGTCCGCCGCTGCCAACAGGCCGGTGGTGAGGAGCAGTTCGCGCAGGCCCGTGACCAGGTCGGAGAGCCGGTGGCCGTCGTGGCGGGCCCGGGCACCGCGCAGTCCGCGTACGACCCGTAGGGCTGCCGCCTCGGCACGGTGCAGCCCGGCGAGCCGGGCCGAGTGCGCCGCCCGCAACAACTCCGCCTGCGGCACGGCGCCCGCGGCCGGCACCCCGGCGGCGAGCACGGCCGCGGTGGCGGTCCAGAGGGCGGTGGCGGCGGTTACCTGGGCCTTGGTGGGGGCGGTGGGTGTGGTGGGGCCAGGGTGTTCGGTGGAGTCGGCGGCGGTGGGAGCGGTGACCTCCGCTGCGCTGCTGCCTTCGCCGGCCTTGGAGTCGGGATCTCCTGCTGATACGGCGTCACCGTCGGCGCCGGCCGCCACGGTCGCCGGGGCGGTCGTCTCGCCCGCGTCGTCCGTCGCCTCCGGCGCGGCCATCGCCTCCGCGTCGGCCACCGGGCAGGTGCCCAGTACCGCGGCACGGTGCAGGCACCGGGGTGCGAGCAGACAACTGCACACCGCCTGCCCGGCGTCCGTGACCGCGCCCGAGGGACCGGGTGTGAGGGTGACCTCGGCGTCCTCGCCGCACCGGATGCGCAGGACACCGCCGTCGAGGGTGACGGGCACGGCCGCGTACGACTCGATCGCGGCGTCCAGCTTCTTGCGCAGCCGGGAGGTCAGGCTCTCGACGGCGGTGGCGACCACCTCGGGTGCCACCGGGGGCAGTTCGGCGTTCATCGGGTCTCTCCGCGGAGGCGATCGCCCACCCAGCGGGCGAGGGCGAGGGGACTGAGGGCGGCGACGGGCATACCGGCCGCGACGAGCTGTTGGGCGACGGGCACCGAGTAGCGCGGCGTACCGGTGTCGTCCAGAGCGGCACAGCCCATCAGGTGCACCCCGGAGCTCGCGAGGGCCCGTACTTCGCCGAGGAGCCCGCCCAGCGGGTAGCCCTCCTCGAAGTCGCTCACCACGACCACGAGGGTCCGGCTGGGTACGGTCACCAGGGACCGGGCGTGCGCGAGCCCGGCCGCGATGTGCGTGCCGCCGCCGACCCGTACCTCCAGGAGCAGCGACAGCGGGTCGTCCACCCGGTCCGTCAGGTCGATCACGTCGGTCGAGAACGCGAGGAAGTGGGTGGACAGGGTGGGCACTCCACCCAGGACGGCCGCCGTCAGCGCCGACCAGATGACGGACGCCTCCATCGACCCCGACACGTCGACCACCAGGATCAACCGCCAGTCCGCCTCCTTGCGGGAGCGGGTGCTGAACACCGGCCGCTCCGGTACGACCACGGTCCTGCCGTCGGCCGTCCGGCGCGTGTGCGCCAGGTTGGCGCGCAGCGTGCGCGGCAGGTCGAGCCGACCGCCGGGACGGCGGGTCGGGCGCGGCGTGGCCAGACCCGTCAGGGCCGGGCGCATACGGGTGGCGAGCTCCTTCGCCAACTCGTCGACGAGACGGCGGACGAGCGGGCGCAGCTTGGCCAGTTGCTGTTCGGGCATCCCGCCGGCCAGGGACAGCACGGAGGTCAGCAGATCGACCGACGGACGGACCGCCTTGGGGTCGAGCTCGGCCAGTACGTCCGTACGGCCGTGATCGGCGGCCCGCGCCAGTACCTCCTCGCGGACCTCCGCGCCGAACAACGCGTCCAACTCCTCGGCCCACTCGCGGGCCGTCGGGAACGAAGCCTCCTGGCCGCCGCCCTGGCCCTGACCGCCACCCCGGCCGAGGTCCGAGGAACCCTCGCCCCGGCCGGTGCCGTACAGCTCGTCGAGCGCGTGCGCGTAACGGCGGGCGCCCTGAGGGAGCTTCTCGCTCTCCCTCCCGAGCAGCAGCCGCCAGCGGTCGGTGGGGGAGAGGAGGAGGGCGGAGGGGGCCGTGGACACATCCGTGGGGTGGTGTGCCGTCGGGGGCGCCGGAACGGCACGGTCGGGGGCTCCGGCCGGGTTCACCTCATCGGCGGCCTCTCCGGCCTCGGCACCCCCGGTGATCGCGGGGCTCTCCGCCCCCCTGGTCTCGGCCTGCCCCGCCGTGTCGTTCATCCGCACCGGCAGCCGCAGGGCGTCGACCGCCGCGAGGCCCGCCGTGTCCGCGGCCGTCCACAGGGCGAGGAGTGCCGGTGAGGCGGCGAGTGACAGGTCGAGGCGGTCGCCGAGGCGCTCGGTGACGGTGTTCAGGAGGCGGTCGCGGCCGGCCGGGCTGAGCGTGTCGAAGCCGCCGCGCAGCGCGGGCAGCCGGTCCAGGAACCCCTGGTCGGTCAGCGTGTCGACCCGGTCGAGCAGCGGGTCCAGCGCGGTCGGCGCCGACTGGAGCAGCGGGGCGGCACCGCTGAGCAGCCCGGTGAGCCGGCGGCACAGCGCCCGGCGGCCGTCGGGGCCGGTGGCGGTGTCGATCCAGCCGGCGGCACGCGCGCCGAGGGTGTCGGCGTCGTCGAGGTCGAGCAGGACCCGGGCGGCCAGGGCGGCACCCTGGACGAGCGGGGAGCCGGTACGGGCGAGGGCGCCCAGGGCGTCGTCCATCCGCAGACCCAGGCGGTGTTCACCGGCCCGCGAGGCCAGCCCGATGAGCGCGGCCGCGTCCTCCGGCTCGTCGCTGCCCGCCAGGCCCGGCAGCGCCCGGACCGCCGCCTCCAGCAGGTCGGCGGCCAGTTCGGTGGCCGCCTTCCTGCCCTCGGGCGTGGTGCCGGGGAGGTGCCCCCGGCGCAGCGCCTCCAACAGGTCGAGCGCTTCGAGGAGTTCGGGGAGCGTGGCGGCGGCCGGGAGCACGGCCGCGGCGTCGGCCAGGCGCTCGGCGACCAGCGCGGGCAGGTCGCAGCGGGCGGCCGCCCGAAGCCCGGCGAGGACGAGCGCACAGGTGGGTCCGTCCTCCGCCGACTCCCGGCGGAAGGTCTCCCGCAGGGTGCCCTCGGCGGCCAGGGCGGCCGTCACACCCCGTGTCCCGGCCAGGTCGAGCCGTACGGGAACGGCCGGTGTCCACGACAGCCGCCACCGGGTGGTGAGCGCGGCCCCGTCGCCCGTGCCGGCCACCGCCACGGCCTCGCCGTAGCCCGCGCCGCACACCTCGAGACGCTGGAGCAGGATCTCGCGGCGGCCGTCGAGGGCGGAGCGGAGCGGGTCGAGCCGGACCTCGCGGGAACCGGAGTCGTCCGGGCCCGGCAGCCGCAGCGCGGTCAGCTCCGACTCCACGGACGGGCCGAGCCCCGAACGCGGTGTGCCCGGCGCGATCCGGCCTCGGTCCGTGCCGACCAGGACCACCTCGAGCGCCCGCGCGAGGGCCCGGCCACGGCCGAGCGGCTCGCCCTGCCCCAGCACCGTCGTCAGCGCCTCCAGCACTTCGCCCCGCCCCGGGGCCGTGAGCCCCCGAATCCGGGCCAGGTCGCACGCCATCCGCAGGGTCTCGGCGGCCTCACCGGTCCCCGCGGTGTGCCCGGCCGCGCGCAGCTCCCGGCACACATCGGTGATCGCCCGCGCGGCGGCGCCGTGCAGCGACTCGGGGTCCCCACCGGCCGCGAACACCGCCTGCTGCCAGCGAGGGTCTCGGATGCCCGCGGGGTAGCCGGACCGGGAGTCCAGCAGATCGAAGGCGTACGGCACGAGCGAGGTGACCACGGGCGGGTACCCCTCGACGACGGATTCCCCGACCGCCGACGCCGAGCCCGATGCCTCGCCACCCGCGCGCGGCCCCGGAACCACAACCTCCGCCCCGGCGAGGTCTGCGTCGACCGCCTTCGCCCTCGCGCGGTCCGCGTCGACACCTTCCGCCACGCCATCTTCCGCCCCGGCGCCGACCGTTCCGGCACTGTGCGTCCCCGCACCCTCCGCTCCGGCCCCGTCCGTCAACGCCGGGGCGTGGAACGCCCCGACGACGGCCGCGACCCTGCGCCCACCCGCCCCGGCACGGGCGATCGTGTCGCGCATGTGGGCCTCGCGGGCCAGGTCCACCGGCGGCACGCCGCCCGCCGACTCCGCGTCGCGACGCAGTGCCCACCCCACGCCGAGCGCGGCGCGGCGGATCGCCTCGGGCGTGCAGCCGGGGGCGAGAACCTCCACGCAGCGGTCCCACAGGTCGTCGCCGTCACGGCCACTCCCGGCGGCGGCGAGCGCGTCCGCGAAGGCGGTGGACGGGGCGACAGCGGTGGCGCCGGCCACCGCGCTCCGCGTGTCGTCCATCGTCGCGGGTGCGGGTGCGGGTGCGGGTGCGGGTGCGGGTGCGGGTGCGGGTGCGGGTGCGGGTGCGGGGCCATTCCCCGGAGCAGCCATCAGCACCTGCGCGTTCCACCGCGGATCGCCCATCGGCAGGTCGCAGCACACGACCTCCGCACCCCGCCCCCGTGCCCAGCGGATCGCGGCGAGTTCGGGGGAGAAGTCGGCGAAGGGGTAGAAGCCGAGCCGCCCGTTCTCACCGGCCCCGGCCAGCGCGACCGGGGCGAGCGTGCCCGGGTCGGCCACATGCGGGAGCCACGGCTGGAAGTCGGCCGGCAGCTCCACGCAGACGACCTCCGCGCCCGAGGCGTCCAGCAGGGCGGGCACGGCCGTGGCGAGGGCCGGGCTGTGGTGCCGTACACCCAGCAGATACGGCACCGTGGCGTCGGCGAGGGCCGTGACGGCCGCCCGGGGGTCCTGAGCGAGCGTCACCGGAGGCTCTCCCGCAGGTCCCAGAGGCGGCGCCACATCGCCGAGCCGTCCTCGGCGCGGCGGCGGACCGGGCCGTCCCAGTAGCCGAGCAGACGGGCATGGTCGGCCGGGTCGTCCTTGTGGACCACGCCCAGGAGGTGGCCGGGGACGAGGTCGAGGGCGTCCCCGCCGGGCAGGTAGGCGGCGGCGACCCCGAGGGACGCGGCGACCTGGACGGCCTCGGCGGTGGACATCACCGTGCCGGGCCGCTCCACGTCCCAGCCCTCGGCGGACCGTCCGGCGCGCAGATCGCGGAAGACGGTGACCAGCACGTCGAGCACGGCGTCGTCGACGCCGAACGCCGCGCCCGCCCGCTCGACGGCCGCCGTGGCCTGCCGCTTGACGAGCGCGGTCTCGGCGTCGACGTCCGCGATCGGATGCACGGTCTCGAAGTTGAAGCGGCGCTTGAGCGCGGCGGACATCTCCGAGACACCACGGTCGCGCAGGTTGGCCGTGGCGATGACGGTGAACCCGGGCGCCGCCGCGACCTGGGCGTCGTCCGTGCCGGACAGCTCGGGCACGCTCACCCGCCGGTCGGACAGGATCGACACCAGGGCGTCCTGCACCTCGGGCAGACAGCGGGTGATCTCCTCGACCCGCGCCACCCGTCCGGAACGCATGGCGCCGAGGACGGGAGAGTCGACCAGCGCCTGCGGGGTCGGGCCCTGGGCGAGCAGCAGGGCGTAGTTCCAGCCGTAGCGGAAGGCGTCCTCGGTCGTACCGGCGGTGCCCTGCACGGTGAGCGCGCTGGTGCCGCAGACTGCGGCCGACAGCAACTCGGAGAGCATCGACTTGGCCGTGCCGGGCTCGCCGACGAGCAGCAGGCCGCGCTCACCGGCGAGGGTGACCACGCACCGCTCCACCAGGGCGCGTTCCCCGACGAACTTGGGGGTGATCACCAGCTTGTCGGGCAGTGTCTCGTGCGGCTTGGGCAGCTTCAGGCTCTCGCCGCCGCTGCCGCAGACGAACGTCACCACAGAACGCGGGGTCAGTCGCCAGCCGGGCGGACGGGGGCCCTCGTCCTGCGCGGCGAGGAAGGCGAGTTCGGTGGCGTGGCGCTCCTCCGCGGGCAGGGTCTGCCGGGCCGGACGGGCAGTCGCCGCCGTCGCCACCGTGTCTGTCGGGGTCATGGAAGTCCTTGCTGGATGGGTCGGTTGGTCTGCTGGACGGGTCGGTTGGTCTGTCTGTCGATCTGTCTGCTCGATCAGGGAGAAGGACGCCCGGGGTCGAGCGCCCCGTCCCTCAGCGGCGGCGGCCCCGCCGCACCTTCAGCTCCTCGAACCGGGGAGCGTCACCGTCCTGGACTCGCTGCCAGGCCCTGCGGTACAGCTCGGCGGCCGGCTCGGTCGGCACGATCACGCCAAGCGGCGCGTACTCGTCGCTCAGGAGGTCGCCGAACAGCGGCAGCTTCCATCGCTCCAGCGGGACCCGCGGCGCCTTCGTGTCCACCCAGGCGCCGGGCAGGAACAGCGAACGCCCCGCCCTGGTCCGGCCGGCCTCGACCACCAGGTCGCCCGCGGCCAGTTCGGCACGGGCCGTCTTGAGCCGGGCCGGCTTCCACCCCGTCCAGCGGGCTGTCATGCGGTCGGTCGGGTCGGGCATGGCGAGCAGCATCAGATAGAGCGTGGCGGCGTCCTCGCCCATGCTGTACTCCTTGGCCACCTCGGTCACCAGCTCCGGCACCGAGCGGCTCGGGTCCTGCGGCCACCAGGTGCCGTCCTTGCCCCGCTCGCCGGCGAGCGGGGCGCCCGGGTCGGCGAGGAGAGCCGCGAACCGCGGGGCGCGAACCAGCCGCAGCGCCACCTCGGCCGCATACGGCCGCTGGTCGTCGACGCGCAGCGCGGGCAGATACGGGTCGTGCCCGGCCGCGTCGAGCAGCGCGACCCGCAGGCCCGGCGACGGCTGGCTGTCGTGGGTGGCCAGGATGACGGCGCCGTACCGCTCGAAGCCCTGGCCGACCTCGGCCGGAGCGCCGGCGGTCTTCCGGAACGCCGGGAGGCTGATGTACCGGCCGAGGTCGAGCACCAGCCCGGGGTGGTCCAGCCGCTCGCGTACGGCGGTGAGCGCGGTGGGCAGCGCGGCCCGGAGCGGGTCGCCGGCCGGCAGACGGTGGGCGAGCCAGGCGGCCAGACCGACCGCGCCGACCAGTGTGTCCGCCGTGAACCCGACCGCGTTCCCGTCGACGGGCCGGACCCGGTCGCCGTTGACCGCCCACTCCAGGTCCCGGGTGAGCCGGGGCTCGCCGGCCGGGTCCAGCAGCGCGGGCAGCGCCTCCCGTACTTCCCACCGGGCGTGTTTGATCGCGCGGACCGCGTCGCCGAGCAACTCCTCGGGGACGGCCGTGCGCTTGCCGACCTTGCTGTTCCAGACCTCGGCCGCGGCGGCCACGTTCGGTCCCTCGGCCCACAGCCGGGCGGGGTCGGCGGGCAGCAGCGCGGCCACGACCGCGGCGCGGATGTCGCCGTCGACGCCGCGCAGTTCCTCCTTGGCGTCGGCCGCCGGGGCGGCCTTCACCCCGAGGGCGTTCCGCGCCTCCGTCGTCAGGAACGTCCGCTCGTAGACGTCGACCCGCGGCAGACCGGCCACGATCAGCCGGGCCATCGTCTCGGTGACACCGGTGAGGCGGGCGAACTCCCCGGCGGCCTCCGGGAACCAGGGCGCCGGACCCCGCGCGTCCAGCTCCGTGAGGAACGCGCCGAGCCGGCCCGCCTCCCCGTCCTCGCCGAGCGGGGACGACTTCCGGAGCGTGTACGGCTCGGGGACCTCGAACCGTCCGGACGGGTCGTGGAAGAAGCCGGTGAAGACGCAGCCGTCGCCGGCCTGGCGCATCCATTCGTGCTGTACGAGGGCGATGAACGCCCCCTCGCCCAGCGGCAGCAGCCCTCGCCACCGGCCCTCGCGCGACTCGCCCGACGGGCCGCGCAACAGGTCGGCCTCCAGGTGCAGTTCCACCGTGCGCCACCGCTCGGGCGCGGCGGTCGACCCCAGCCCCAGGGCGTCGAATTCGCCGAGCAGCGCGCGCAGCGCCTCCCGGTGCTGCTCGGAGGTGGTGCCGGCCGCCGCCCGGAACGCCAGGGCCGTGGCGCGATCGACCAGGGTCTCCAGGTCCGGCTGCCCCGAGGGCAGCCCGGGGCCGTCGTGGTGGAGGCGCACGGTCCGCCCCTCCGGTACAGGGGCGTCGGAGAGCCCGGCGGCCCGGCCCATCGCGCGCAGGGAGCGGAAGACGGTGGTGACCTCCTCGTCGCGGTTCCACCAGTAGCCGCCGACCACTCCGAGTCCGCTCAGCGCTTCGACGAGCACGACGTCCGGTGGCCCGACCGGACCTTCGTCGTCCAGCCCGCCTTCGAGGGCCCGGGTGAGCCGGGCCGCCGCCGCGTCGAGGACGGCCTGCTGACCGGCGGCGTGCCGGACGACTCCCGCGATGCCCGCGACGAGCGCGTCATGCGTGACCGGCAGCAGTGCTCGGATCGCGTCGGGCAGCGCCTTCTTGTCGTCCTGCGCGGCAGCCGCCAGCAGCGCCGCCGACGTGTCCCGGTCGATGCGCCGCAACGCCTCGGAGCCCTCCGGGTCGCGGGGCGTCATGCACTCCCAGTACTGCACCGGCGGCAGCAACAGCGTGCCCTCGCCGAAGACACCGGGCGTACGGTCGGTCTTGGCCACCGAGGTGACGACACCGTCGGTGTCGACGATTTGGAGCTGCCAGCCGTTGCGGACGACCGCGCGGGCCTGGTCGTCACCGGGGAACACCACCAGCGCGGACGGCCAGGCCATGTCGGCGGGCAGGGTGACGGTGTGTCCGGCGAGGTTCTGGGCGCGCCGGGAGCCGTCGGGCAGCCGCACGATGCGCAGGCCGACCAGCCCGTCCACGGGCGCGGAGGCCGGTGCGGGACCGGCCGTCGGCGAGGGGCCCAGCCAGCCGCCCTCGTAGGTGCTGCCCGCCGAGGCGTCGCGCAGGGCGTCCGAGAGGAACGCGGGCATGCTCATGCGTCCGCGCTCACCCGTGGCCGGGTCGTACTCGTACCAGCCGTGCGCCGCCCGGTCCTCGTTCTCCGTGTGCCACACCCAGTACGAGACACCGTCGGAGACCATCAACCGTTCCTCGGGGAGCCTGGTGTCTCCGGCGCGCAGGACACCGCCGCCGGTGGTCCGGCCGCCGCCGGGCAGGGGCAGGGTGATCGGGAAGTCGGCCCGGTACCAGTCCATCTGGGTGCCCCGGGTGCTCTGCGGGCCCTCAAGGCTCACAGCGCGGTCGGCGCGGGTGTGCCAGTAGCCGCGCAGGCCGTCGTCGCGGGACCGCCAGTAGACGAGCAGTTCGCCGTCCACGTGGTGGAAGCCCGGGTCGCCCCAGCGGTCGTTCGCCGGGATGCGCAGGTCGTGGGTGAGGACGGTGCCCTCGGCGCCGATCACCCGGGCCTGGGAGCCGCCCGCCACGACGAGGTGCGGCCAGGCGTCGGCGACGATCAGGTCCTCGACGTCGTTCTTCGGAACGAGCGTGGCGGCCGCGTCCTCCCAGGCGGGCCAGCCGAGTTCGTCGAAGAGACCGGCCTTCAGGGTGCGGGCCAGCACCGGCGCGAGGTCGGTGGCGACGGCCTCGCGGACCTCCTCCTCGGCCAGCGCCAGCGCCTCGGCGGGCAGCCACTTCAGCCGGGTCAGCGCGTCGGGCAACTGGGGCAGACCGACGACGGTGAACCGCCGGACCACTTCACGCACCCACTCCGCGAGCATCGGGCGCCCGCCCGGCGACGCCGCCAGCAGCCGGAGCGCCCGCAGACCGTGGACGTTGTCGCCGAGGTGGTCGGCACCCTTCCGGAATGCCTTGTGGAAACGGGAGTCGGCGGCCAGCGACAGCAGCTCGCGCTGCCCGTCGCCCTTGGCCCACGCGGCGAGCAGCAGCATGGAGTTCTTCCCGGGGGCCGCCACGGGCACGTCCAGCGACAGCAGCTGATCGAGCAGGTCGAGGTCGTCAGCGGCCTCCAACTCATCGCCGGACGCGGTGAGTCCGGCCCGAAGCACCTCGGTGGTCCGCTCCACCAGCGCGTACAGCTCCGGCAGCCGCTGGGATGAACAACGCGCCTCCTGACGGAACTTCAAGAACCGCTTGAGCCAGCCCGCCGTACCGTCGCTCGACCGCTCCTCCACGGGCAGCGACGTGTCCCACAGCCCCGCGAGGGCACCGGACGCCTCCAGCACCCCCAGCCACAGCGCGGGCATCGCGTCGTCCTCCACCGACGGGACGATGTCCAGCAGAGCGCCCCGCACCCGCGGCTCACGCCCGGCGAGCGCCACCAGGGCCGCACGGTGTCCCTTCCACCAGCCCGCCGCCGCCCGCAGCGTGGCCGGCAGACCCAGCAGCTCGGCCAGATACTCCTGCTCGGTGAGGTCGGCGTCCCGGCCGGCGGCGCGGGCCAGCTTGCGCAGGTCGTTCGCCATCTGCGCCGACGGCGGCAGACCACCCGCGGTGCGGCGCAGGCACAGCCGGGTGAAGCGCCGCAGAGCCTCCTCGGCGGGGACCCGCGCGGCCAGCTCCTTCGCGTACGCCGACAGCACCTTCACCGGGAGCGCGCCGGCCAGCGCGAACTCCAGGAACACGGCGTCCAACCGCTCCTCGTCCACCACCAGCCCGTGCTCGGCCTCGGCCTTGCGGGCGCGGGTGAACAACTGGGCCGCGTACGTGGCGTTCTCCTCGGCGAGGAACACGCGCCCGGCCTGCTCGTAGAACGTCGGCAGGAAGTGCGGCACCGATGCCGCCAGCCGCTCGCCGAGTTCCACGAAGGCGTCCATGGCCGCCTTCGGCTTCGACTTCGCCTGCCGGGCCGCTCGCTCCAACTCCGGTACGACGCCCAGCGCGCGGTGCCCGTCCTCCGGGTGGTGCACCAGCACCCACTCGGGGAACCCCAGCGACTGGCGCAGCCCGAGGCCCACCACGGCCGGCTCCGCGTCCCGCTCCAGACCGAGGAACCCGGCGGCCAGGTCCTCCGCCGCGCCCAGCTCCCCGGCCACCAGCCGCACCACCACCCGGTCGTCCAGGCCCGGGTGACGGTACGTCCGCGCCGTCAGCGGAACCGCCCGCTCCCCGGCTCCCTCGATGTCCGGCGGCAGCACCCCGCCCGCCGCCAGCAGCTCCTCGTACGACACCCGCGTCCCCCCGCTCATGCGTCCTTGCCCTCCTCGATCTCGCGCCCCGCGTACAGCGCCGCGGCCATCCGCATCCCCTCCGACCAGGCCACCGGGCCCACCTCGCGCAGCGGCAGGGCGCGGCCGTCCGGGTCCTGCCAGGTGAGGCCGCCGAGCTCCATCTCGCCGTCCCAGTACGGCTCCCCGATCCACACGGAGGCCTCCACCGTGCGCCCGCCGTCCCGCACCCGGGCCGTGGCGTAACCGCCGGACACCCGGTAGCCGAGTGACGAGGCGCGCGCGGCCAGGGCGAAGCGGGAACGGAACGAACCCCCGGTGAACTCCCGCACCTCGGTGGTCTTGGCGGCGAAGTCGTCCGGCCGCCGCCAGATCGCCCGGTGTATCTGCTCGACCCGCTGGACGATGCCCAGCTCGGCCGCGAACTCCCGCAGCTCCTCCAGGTCCGGCAGCAGCACCGGATGCGGCAGTGTCACCGTGCGCGGGGACAGCCGTACGGTCTCGCCGTCGAGGTTCACGATCCGCAGCTCGCCGGAGTCGGTGGCGCCCCGCAGGAAACCGACCTCGTCCGGGTCGTCACCGACCACCGCCAGGTCGCGCAGCGCGGACTGCCACGCCTCGTCCGGCCACACCCGGGCCAGCAGGCCGGTGGGCACGGGTAGTGACGACACCATCCAGGAGTCGACCTGCGCGACGCACGCCGCGGCATGCCGATCCAGCCACTCGGCGAACCTCCGCAGCCGGTCCACCTCCGGGTGGTCCTTGAGCGCGCGCGGCAGCGACTTCAACTGCCGCCCCGCCGACCGGCCCGAGGTGGCCCGTGCCGCCACCCGCCCCTCCACAAGGGCGACTTCATACCCGTCACCCGCCGACAGCCAACCCACGACCCCCGCCTTCCGCGTCAAGAGCACCATGAAGAAAGCACAGTTCAGCCGGGGAAATCCCGACCCAGCGCGATCATGTGCGAAACGCTATCGGCGACCACTGACAATCGGCCCGGCGCCCCCTGTGACAGTGCCCGCCCGGCGGGCCGTGCGGACGCGGCGACGAGCCGACACGCGAGGCGATCTTCCCGGCGTCCGGCAAGCCAAGCGCAGGAAGATCGCCGCCGCATCCGTAGATCTACGTAAAGAACTACGTACTACTGGCTGGTTACCGCCGATGGCGCACCGATGCGCGGAGTCACGCTCGGTACGCGCCGATGGACCGGGCACCCTCCGTGCGTGTCGCTCGGCTGAACCAGGGGGGCGGTTGGCGGCCGCCGGCCGGACCGTGGGCACCGAAGGGCTGGGCCCCGTACTCGCCGACCGGCGGGTACGGGGCCCAAGTACGCGAGTGGGTCAGAGGGCAGCCGCGGCGCTGTGGAGGTTCTTGGCGGCCAGGGCGAGTCCTTCGGTCTGGGAGTAGGCCGCGTCCTCGTGCTCGATGTTGACGGCCATGTCCGGGTCGATGTCGGCGAGGGCGCGCAGGAACTCGGTCCAGAACGGGACGTCGTTGCCTTCGCCGACGGCGACGAACTTCCAGGCGGGGTTCTCGGGCCAGGCGTTGCACCAGAAGCCGTAGCCGGTGGGCACCTTGCCGGGGGCGTCGGCGGGGACGCGGGTGAAGGAGATGTCCAGCACGCCCGCCCGGGCAGAGCGTGGCGTCCTTCGCCGCCGCGTGGAACACCAGCGGGCCCAGCCACTTGACGGAGGCGATGACGTCCATGCCCTGCCACATCAGGTGGGAGGGGTCCATCTCGGCGCCGACGTGCGTCGCGCCCGTCTCGTCGACGAGACGCTTGAGGGTGACGGGGGAGAAGACCACGTTGTGCGGGTGCATCTCGATGGCGACCTTGACGTCGTTGGCCCGCGCCAGCGCGTCGATCTCCTTCCAGAACGCGACCGCCACGCCCCACTGGTAGTCCAGGACGTCCATGTAGACGCCGTCCCACGGGTTCACCACCCAGGACGGGTACTTGGCGTCGGGGTCGGAGCCCGGGGTACCGGACATGGTGACCACGCGCTTGACGCCGAGGAGCCCGGCGAGCTGGATGGTCGATCGCGTTCCGGATCAGGGTCGCCTGGCCGCTCGCGCTCTCGTCGTTGGAGTAGATCAGCTCGACGTTGTCCTTGGCGGCGGCGGCCTCGGCGCCCTTGCGGATGATGTCCCAGAAGGTGTCGCCGGAGGGCGCGTGGGTGACCATCGCGATCTTCATACGGGGGGTGTCGGCCTTGCCGGCCGCGGCGGCGCTGCCGCCTTCCTCGGCTTCCTTCCCGCCGGAGCTGCTGGAACAGCCCGCGAGGACCAGGGCAGCAGCCGCGGCGACGCCCACGGCTGGGGCGATTCTGCGGGAACGGGAAAGGGATCTGCGGTTCATACTGCTTGCACCTCACTGTGCAACTGAGAGGGGAGTACGGATGACCGGCCACCGCCGCCCGGCCGTCGGATGGGCCGGAGTGGACGCGAACGGCCCCGGTGGGGGCGGCGCGAGCAGTACGGGTGGCTGCCGCGCGCTGAAGTGCTTCGATAGTGCCTCGAGATCACTTCGTTGGAACAACAGGACAATTTAAAGCGCTTTAAGTTCTGGTGCTATCAGCCTTGTTTCATGAGGGTGTCAAGGGTGTTGCACGAGGAGATTTGCCGCGGGGAGGCACAAGTGGGCGACGGCGAAACCGCGCGTCACCGGAACGGCACGCACAAACGCCCCCGGCTGGAGGATGTGGCCGCACGGGTCGGTCTGTCCACGGCGTCGGTGTCCCTGGTGCTGCGCGGCGCGCCCGGCCCGAGCGAGCGGACCCGGCAGCGCGTCCTGAAGGCGGCCGCCGATCTCGGTTACCAGGTGGACCGCACCGCCAGCACGCTCGCCAGCAGGCGCAGCCGACTGCTCGGCGTCCTGGTCGACATCCACAGCCCGTTCCATGCCGAACTGGTCGAGCATCTGCACACCGCGGCCGAGGAGGTCGGCTACGACCTCGTCCTGAGCACCCTCACCCGGTCCCGCGACGAGGCCACCGCGGTGGAGACCCTGCTGGCCTTCCGCAGCGAGGCGCTGATCCTGCTCGGCCCGACCTCACCCGGGGACACGCTCGCCGCCCTCGACAACAAGGCCCCCGTCATCGCCGTCGGCCGCCGGATCTCCGACGCCGGCCTGGACGTCGTACGCAGCGCCGACGACGACGGCGTCGGCCAGATCGTCGATCACCTGGTCGGACTCGGCCATCGCGAGCTCGTCTACGTCGACGGCGGCAAGGGTGCCATCGCCACCGACCGGCGCCGTGGCTACCGTACGGCCATGCGTCGCCACGGTCTGGACGACCGCATCCGGATCCTTGCCGGAGACAACACCGAGGCGGCCGGTGAGCGCGCCGTGCGGCATCTCCTCGACGGCAGGCGGCTGCCCACCGCGGTCGTCGCGTACAACGACCAGTGCGCCATCGGTGTGCTGACCGCCCTGTCCCGTGCGGGTGTCGCCGTCCCGGGCCAGGTGTCCGTGGCCGGTTACGACGACGACACGCTCTCCCGGCTGAGCTGCTTCAACCTGACCACCGTCAGCCAGAGCGCCCGGGAACAGGCCCAGCACGCGGTGACCGCCGCCGTAGAACGACTCGACCGCGACCGCACCGAACCCCGTGAGGTCGTCCTCACTCCCCACCTCGTCCTCCGCGGCACCACGGCCGCACCCGCCTGAGGCTAGGCGAAGCCGCCGTTGCTCATCAGGAGTTGGCCGTTGACCCACTGGCCCTGTGGGGAGCAGAGGAAGTCGACGAGGTGGGCGGCGTCCTGGGGGGTGCCGAGGCGGTTCAGCGGGGTCCGGCCGAGGATGTACTCGCGGCCTTCGTCGGTCATCCAACCGGTGTCCACCGGCCCCGGGTTGATGACGTTGGCGGTCACGCCCAGGTCGGCGAACTCGTGCGCGGCGGCCAGGGTGATGCGGTCCAGGGCGCCCTTGCTCGCGCCGTAGGGGAGGTTGCCGACGGTGTGGTCGCTGGTGAGGCTGATGATCCTGCCGCTGCCCGGGGTGGCCGCGAACCGGCGGCCGTACTCGCGGACGAGCAGCCAGGTGGCGCGCGCGTTGACCGCGAAATGGCGGTCGAAGCTCTCGACGGTGGTGTTCAGCAGGCCGGAGTCGACCGATTCGCAGTGGCACATGACGAGGGCCGTGACGTTTCCCAGCCCGCGTTCGACCTCGTCGAAGACGCGGGCCGGGGTCTCCGGGTCGGCGAGGTCCGCCTCGACGGCCAGGGTGGCGGCACCGCACTCGGCGAGGGCGTCGGTGATCGCCTCGGTCGCGCCGGACTCGATGCCCCAGGCCATGCGCTTGTCGTAGGGCGTCCAGTAGGTGAAGGCGATGTCCCAGCCGGATGCCGCCAGTTGGCGGGCGATGCCCGCACCGATGCCGATCGTGCGGCCCACGCCGGTGAGCAGAGCGAGGGGGCGGGCGGAGGAAGGGGAGGGCTGGCCGTGGTCGGAGTTCGTCGTCACGGTCCAGGATCGTTCATGATCGGGATCGGCTCGGCAACCGTATCTCGCGGCCGGCTCAGTGCCAGCCGAAGCGGCGGTCGACGACCGCGGCGAACTCCTCCAGGGTCAGTACGGCGTCGCCGTTCTGGTCGGCGGCGTCGAAGAGGGCCGAGGAGGCGTCGGTGTCGCCGACTCCCCAGAACGGGAGATCCCCCGACGCGGCGAGGGACGGACCCTTCGTACGCAGGGCGTTGATCACCTCAGCGCGGGTCAGCGTGCCGTTCTGGTCGAGGTCGAGTGCCTCGAACAGTCTTCGGGCCTTGTCGCTTGGCATAGGGTTCTCGTCCTCTTCCTCGGCGGGTGGGTGAGCGGGCGGGGCGGATGGGTCCGCCTGCCCGGCTCACGAACGACAACGATTCCTCGCCCACCCCGGTTCCCCGCCGCCGTACGGCAGGGCCTACAGGGCCCGGGCGATGAGGAGGGCGACGTCGTCGTGGTCGTCGGAGTGGCGCAGGCCGTACAGCAGCAGGTCGCAGGTTTCCTCCAGGGAGTGGGGGGGTTCGTCGAGGAAGCCGAGCAGGGCGCTCAGGCGGTCGTCGAGGGGGTGGTACCGGGTCTCCACGAGGCCGTCGGTGTAGAGGACCAGCAGGTCGCCGGGGTCGAGGCGGGCCGTGGTCGTCTCGAAGGCGATGCCGCCGACGCCGAGCGGGGCGCCGGTGGGCAGGTCGAGCAGCGTCGGGGAGCGGCCGGGGCGGGCCAGCGCGGGCGGCATGTGCCCGGCGTTGGCCATGCGGCACTGCCTCGTGACGGGGTCGTACACCGCGTAGAGGCAGGTGACGATGTAGTGCTCCAGATCGCAGGTGATCTTGTCGAGGTGCTGGAGCACCGCTTCGGGGTCGAGGTCGAGGTCCGCGTACGCACAGGTCGCGGTGCGCAGTCGGCCCATGGTGGCGGCCGCGTCGATGCCGTTGCCCATGACGTCGCCGACGACCAGGGCGGTTCTGTCGTCGCTCAGCGGGATGACGTCGTACCAGTCGCCGCCGACCTCGCTGGTGGCCTGGGCGGGCTGATAGCGGGAGGCGAGTTCGAGACCGGTGTGCCGGGGCGGGTGGTCGGGCAGGAGACTGCGCTGCAGCGTGAGCGCGGTGTTGCGCACGCTCTGGAACCAGCGCGCGTTGTCGATGGCCACGGCGGCGCGACCGGCCAGCTCGGCGGCGAGGACGACATCGTCGTCGTCGAACGGCAGCGGGTTGCGGGTGCGTTTGAGGTCGAGGGCGCCGAGCACCTCGCCGTGGGCGATCAGCGGTACGGCGAGATACGAGTGGACGCCGGCGCGGGCCAGCAGGGAGCCGGCCTCGGCGTCCCGGGCGATGCGCGGCAGATCCTGGTCGCCGACGTGGCGCACGAGGACCGGCCGGCCGGTGTGCACGCACAGCGTGACCAGGCGGTCGCCGTCGTAGGCCGCGAGGTCACCGGGCGGGTCGGCGGCATGCAGCGCCACCGTGGGCTGGGCCGCCTTGAGCGCGAGGGCGCGGAAGAGCTCCGGGCCGTTGTCCGGTCTGCGGGAGCGGCGGCAGGCCAGCGCGGAGTCGAGGACGTCCACGGCGACCACGTCGGCGAGTTGCGGGACGGCGATCTCGGCCAGCTCGCGGGCGGTCTCCTCCACCTCCAGCGTCGTCCCGACGCGGGTGGAGGCGTCGGCGATGAGGGCGAGCCGGCGCCGGGCCCGGTCGGCCTCGGCGGCCGCGCGGTGCCGTTCGGTGACGTCGACGACCGAGGTGGCCGCGCCGAGGACCCGTCCGCCGGGGTCCTCCAGCCGGTAGAAGGAGAGCGACCAGGCGTGCTCGTGGTCGGGGTCGGTCGGCGGGCGGCCCACGTGGTACTGGTCGAGCAGCGGGGTGCCGGTGGTGAGCACCTGACGCAGCGCGGACTCGATGGTTTCGATGTCGGGCAGGGACAGGGCCTCCCCGAGATGACGGCCGACGTGGTCCGTGGCGGGGATGCCGTCGATGCGTTCCAGCGCCGGGTTGACCAGGAGGTACCGCAGGTCGGGGTCGAGCAGGGCCAGGCCGATCGGGGACTGGTTGATCAGCCGCTCGCACAGCGCGAGGTCCGTCTCGACGCGCTGGAGCAGGGTGTGGTCGGCGGCGATGCCCAGGGCGTAGACGTCCCCGAGGTCGTCCTGGAGCCGCATGTTGCGGAACTCCATCAGCCGGCTGCCGCCGTCCTTGTGCCGGATGGGGAAGGCGCCCGCCCAGCTCCGGCCGGTCTCCAGCACCTCCGCGAACAGCCTGGCCACCGCCTTCAGATGCTCGGGATGGATGAACAGCCGTGCGGCGTACTTGCCGAGGGCCTCCTGCGCGGTGTACCCGAAGAGATCCTCCGCCTGCGGGGTCCAGAACACGATGCGGCCCTCGGAGTCGACGACCATGGCGGCCACGCTCAGGACGTCCAGCAGACCGGTGGGCGGGGGCGTGGGCGGCCCGGACTCGGGGATCGGGCCGTGCGCATCGTCGGCGGACCGGAAGGATTCGGCTGTCATACCGGTACCACCTCCACCGCTGCGCGGGATCCGGCGGCTTCCGGTGACCTGCGTCGGCGTCGCCGCGATCCCGGGTACCGACCATCCGCACTTCCATGCTGCCCCCGGTCCGGTATGTCCGGAAACATGGAGCATCTCTACGTATTTCGCCGCATCTCGACGGCGGGCCCGCCGGGGCCGTGCGCAAGGCGCGGACAAGCAGGACCATGGTCGTGTAAAGGACGGCACCGAATGACATCCATGGACCCTGCGCGAGAAACATCCGGCGGGCCGGCGCCCGCGGGGCCGCGCGATCTCCTCGACGCGTCCACCGACGCGGCGGCGGTCGTGTCCGCCGCGGGCGTCGTGATCGGCTGGACCCGGGGCGCCGAAGCACTCCTCGGCCACCCGGCCGCCGAGGTGGTCGGCGGGCCCGCCGCGCGGCTGGTGGCGCTGCCCGCGGACCCGGCGAGAGCGGCCGGGGTCGCCGCGCGCTGCCGTGCCGGAATGGGCTGGAGCGGCCTCATCCCCGTACGCCACCGCGACGGCCGGATCATCGACGTCGACCTGCGGGTCTCCGCGTCCTTCCACATCGGCGGCGACGAGTGCTTCCTGGTCTCGGCGCGGGAACTGCGGCAGCGGTGGACGGCGGGCCGGTCCGTACTCGACGGGTTCCTGGCCCGCGCCCCGGTCGGCATGGCCGTGATGGACCCGGACCTGCGCTACGTGTGGCTGAACGACACCCTCGAACGATTCGGCGGTGTGCCTCGTGAGCAGCGGCTGGGGCGTCGGCTGAGCGAGCTGCTGCCCGGACTCCAGGCGACCACCCTCGAGGGGCTGATGCGCCAGGTCCTGGAGAGCGGAGTCCCGGTCACCGACTACGAGTACATGGGCTGGAGCTGGGCCGACCCCCACCGCCAACGCGCCTACTCCACCTCGTTCTTCCCCCTCGTCGACGCCGACGACGCCGTCACCGGCGTCTGCTACCTGGTCCAGGACGTCACCGAGCGGTGGCACGCCCGCCGGCTGCTGTCGCTGGTCAACGAGGCCGGGGCCCGCGTCGGCACCACCCTGGACGTGATGCGCACGGCCCAGGAGCTCGCCGACTTCGCCGTGCCCCGCTTCGCGGACTTCGTCGTCGTCGACCTCCTGGAACCCGTCCTCAGCACCGAGGGCCACGGCGCGTGGCTGACCGACGCCGGTCCGGCCCCCGCCAGGCCGGTGATGCGCCGCGCCGGAATGAGCTCGGTGCGCGAGGGCTGCCCGGAGGCCGTGGCACGGGTCGGGGACAGGGCCGGCTTCTTCCCTCCGCAGCACGGCGTGAACCTGCTCATCGACGGCGAACCGATCCTCATGCCCGTCCTCGACCCGTCCGACGACCTGTGGGCCGTCGAGCAGCCCGAGCGGGCGGAGAGCATCCGGAAGTACGGCCTGCACTCCCTCATCTGTGTGCCGATGCGCGCGCGGAACACCGCCCTCGGACTCACCACGTTCGTACGGTCGCTCAATCCCGTCCCGTTCCAGCCCGACGACGTCCTGCCGGCCCGGGAACTCGTGGCGCGAGCCGCGCTGTGCGTCGACAACGCCCGCCGCTACACCCGGGAACACACGGCGGCGGTCACCCTGCAACGCAGCCTGCTGCCCCAGGCGTTGACGGGCGGAACGGCGCTGGAGGTGGCCTCCGCCTATCTGCCGGCCGACCCGACGGACGGGGTGGGCGGCGACTGGTTCGACGTGATCCCCCTGTCCGGGGCCCGGGTGGGCCTGGTCGTCGGCGACGTGGTCGGCCACGGCATCACCGCCGCGGCGACCATGGGCCGACTGCGCACCGCCGTACAGACCCTGGCCGACATGGAGATGCGGCCCGACGAACTGCTGGCCCACCTCGACGACCTCGTGCTCCGGCTGAGCGAGGAGAAGCCCGACGACGGGGCGGCCGACCGCGGCACCACCGCGTTCCTCGGGGCGACCTGCCTCTACGCCGTCTACGACCCGGTCACCGGGCGCTGCACGATGGCCCGGGCCGGTCACCCGCCGCCCGTCGTCGTCGCCCCCGATGGGCGGGTGTCCTTCCCGGAGCCACCGGCCGGGCCTCCGCTCGGGCTGGGCGGCATGGCGTTCGAGGCCACCGAGATCGAACTCGCCGAGAACAGCCTGATCGGCCTCTACACCGACGGCCTCATCGCGGGCGCCGACCACGACATGGAGCGCGGCATGTCCCGGCTCGGCGAGGTACTGGCCCGGTCCGCCGCCGACCCCGGCACCCTGTGCGCCTCCGCCGTGCGGCAACTCGTGCCCGTGCCGCAACCCGACGACATCGCCCTCCTCCTGGCCCGCACCCACATGCTGGGCGCCGACCACGTCGTCTCCTGGGACGTGCCCGTGGACCCGGCCGCCGTCGCCGACGTCCGGGCCCGGGCGACCCGCCAGGTGGTGGCCTGGGGGCTGGGGGAGCTGGCCACGACGACCGAGCTCATCGTGAGCGAGCTGGTCACCAACGCGATCCGCTACGGCACCCCACCCCTGGGGCTGCGCCTGCTCCGCGACGCCCGCCTGACCTGCGAGGTCTCCGACGCCAGCAGCACGGCTCCCCGGCTGCGGCACGCCCGGAGCATGGACGAAGGCGGCCGCGGTCTCTTCCTGGTGGCCCAGCTCAGCCATCGATGGGGGTCCCGGTACACGGCGAACGGGAAGATCATCTGGGCCGAGCAGGAGATCGAGCAGGAGATCGAGCAGGAGGGCCGGTTCACCCCTCGGCGAGAAGGCCGTCCATCTGCCCGACCGCCTGCTTGAGGCCTTCCTCCATGCCCATCTTCGCCAGCTGCTCCATCTGCTCCCGGGTGTCGAAGACGGACCGGATCTCCATGTGGGTGCCGGCGCCGTTCTCGTGTCGGGTCAGCCGTACCTGCGTGGTGGTGGTCGGCATGGTGGCACTCGGGGTGCCGTCCGCGTCGGCGAAGCCGTCGGTGAACTCCAGGGACGTCGGCGGGGCGATCGACGTGACACGCCACCAGCCACGGTGCTTGTCGCCCTCGGGGCCCGTCATGAAGTAGGTGACTTCGCCGCCCGGCGTCAGGTCGTGGGCCTCGACGGTGGCCGGGTAGGTCGGCGGTCCCCACCAACGCTCCAGCCGACGCGGGTCCGCCCACAACTGCCACACCTTCTCGACCGGAGCCGCGAAGTCCGCGATCAGAGTGAGGGTGAGGTTGTCGAAATCCTTGTCCACGCTGGTCACGCTCATCTGTTCTGTCCCTCTTTCGGGTCGGTTTCTTCCGTACGGGGGTCCTGCGTGAGCAGATCGGCCATCCGCTCCACTCTGCCGCGCCACAGGGACTCCAGCTCGTCGAGCGCCTGCCGGGCCCGCGCCACCGCGTCGGGCTCCGTGCGGACGAGCTGCTCCCGCCCCCGCCGCTGCTTGCTGACCAGCCCGGCCCGCTCCAGCACCGCCACGTGTTTCTGCACCGCGGCGAAGCTCATCGGGTAGGCGGCGGCCAGGTGCGAGACCGACAGATCGCCCTGCACGCAGCGCCGCAGTATGTCCCGGCGCGTGGTGTCCGCCAGGGCATGGAAGAGCCGGTCCAGGCTTCCGTCGGTTCCGTCATCTACAACCATTTGGTTGTACGTTAGCGACATGGGGGCGCTCTGTAAACCGCCGTGGGCCCAGCCGCTGAAGTTTTGAATCACTCAGCCGTCTATCTGTTGACTTTCGGCTCGATGAGCCAGAGGATTCCCGGGGTGACCCTTCCCTCCCACGCCCTGGACGAGGCCGCACACCGCTGTCTGGTCGCCGGCTTCGGCGGCACCACGACCGTCCCCGACACCCTGAAGCGGCTCGTCGACCGCGGACTGGGCGGGGTCATCCTGTTCACCCGCAATGTGCGGGACGCCGACCAGGTACGCGAACTCACCGCCACGCTCAGGGCGTTGCGCCCGGACCTGCTGGTGGCCATCGACAACGAGGGCGGCGGCATCGGCCACCTGGTCGGCGCGGGCGCCCCCGAGGTGCCCGGTTCCTGGGCCCTCGGCGTCGCCGACGACCCGGCGCTCACCGCGGCCTGCGCCGACGCACTCGCCGGGCACCTCGCCTCGCTCGGCATCACCGTCTCCTACGCCCCGGTCGCCGACCTCCAACGGCGCCCCGAGAACCCGATCGTGCGCACCCGCGCCTTCGGCGCCGACCCCGAATTGGCCGCCAGGCACCTGCGCGCCTGGATCGCCGCCACCGAGGCACGCGGCATCGCCTCCTGCGCCAAGCACTTCCCCGGCCACGGCGGCACGGTCACCGACAGCCACCACGAACTCGCCGTCGACCCACGGCCGCACGCCGATCTCGACCTCGCCCCCTTTCGGGCGGCGATCTCCGCAGGCGTGCCGATGCTGATGAGCGCCCACGTCGTCTTCCCGGCCCTGGACCCCGACCGCCCCGCCACCCTCAGCCCCCGCATCCTGGGCGACCTGCTCCGGGGCGAACTCGGCTTCGACGGTGTGCTGGTGAGCGACGCGCTGGAGATGAAGGCCATCGCCGACCGCTACGGCGAGGCCGCCGGCGCCCGCCTCGCCCTCGCCGCCGGCGCCGACCAGGTCATCGTCGCCGTACCGGACCTCGGCACGACCCTCGCCTGCCGGGACGCCGTCCGCGACGCGCTGGCCGCCGGGGACCTGGCCGAGGACCGGGTCGCGGAGGCCGCCGCACGCGTACTGCGCCTCGCCGAGCGATACGCGGCACCGACCGCGGCGGATGCCGTGGCTCGCTGGGACGAGGGCGCCGGGCTGGAGGCGGCGCGCCGGGCCGTACGCAGCCGGGGTCCGCTGCCGCCGCCCGTGCCCGGCGCCCACGTCGTCGACCTCTTCCCGTCACCGCATCCCGCGCTCAACTGGGGCGGCGAGGACCTCCTGACCGAACTGCACGCCCTCGACCCGACCGCCACGGGGACGGCCGTAGCCGGGGAGCCGGGGAACGTGGATGACACGGACGCCGTGGTGGCGGAGGCGCTGAGCGCGGCCGAGGGGCGCCCGATCGTCGTCGCCGTCTGCGATGCCGGGCTGCACCCCTGGCAGCGGCGACTGCGCGCCGCACTGCTGGCCGCACGGCCCGACGCGGTACGGGTGTCGACAGGGCTGCCGGAGCCGGGGGACGAGGACACCGTCCACACGTACGGGCGGGGCCGGGCCAATCTCCGGGCGGTGGCGGAGGTGCTGGCGGGGGCGCGGTGACGGGGGCGATTCGGTGGTGCGGCGATGGGGTGCCCCGGAGGCGATGATTGGCAGATCTGTTCCGGGGACACGCCGCGAACGAGGCGCGCCGCCGGAACAGATCTGCCAATCACCGAGTGCCCACGGGCCGCCCCAACGGCTCGCGGCCCTCCCGGCACGGGACGGCCGCCCTCCTCATCCCGCCTGTACCAGCTCCTTGATCCCCCGGGCCGCGAGGTACTCCATGTCCTCCGCCCGGTCCTCCAGAACCACCGCCGGACGCGCCCCCTCCGTCCGCAGCCGTATCCACGTCTCGAAGAAGGCGCCGCCCGGACCGGATACCGAGCGGGTCGCCGGGGTGCAGTCCAGGACCAGGGCGGTGTCTCGGACCGGCACGGAACGCGACGGCTCGGCGCGCAGTTCCGCCACCGTCTCGGCGAGGGCGTGCGCGATCGGCTTGCGGTGGCCCGTCGAGTCGAACAGGCCCAGCGTGTACTCCAGTTCGGGGAAGTCGGCGAGGGAGCGGTCCACGTCGTGGGAGCACCACCAGGTCACGCCCCACAGGCCCGTGCAGTCCGCCGCGTTCAGCAGGGTCGCGCGGGCGAAGCCGGGCGCGTCGGCCGCCGGGATGTGCGGCTCGGGCGCGCCGGTCTCCTGCACCCAGACCGGGCGGGCGGGGTCGGTCGCGTACGCCTTGGCCAGCTCGGTGCCGTACTCGGCGAGGTGCCGCACCTGCGGGGAGCGGGGGCCGTAGCGGCGGGCGCAGTCGGCGGAGAACACCCAGGGGTGCACGGTTGTCACATCGCCCTTGCGGGCCGAGGCCTCGGGGGTGAAGGGGTGGTCGTCGCCGTACCAGGCGGCGTCGTACGCGGAGTGCGTGACCAGGCCGCCGCCCTCACCCAGCCCGTCCCTGGCCGCCGCGAGCAGCGTGTCCAGGTAGTGGTCCACCTCGGCAGCCGTCACCGGGTTGTGTTCCACCAGGTTGTTGAGTTCGTTGCCGAGCTGGAGGCCGATGAGGTTCGGGCGGCCGGTCAGGGCACGGCCGAGCGTGCGCAGCAGGGCCGCCTGCGCCTCGATCGCCTCGGGGTCGGTGAACACATTGCGGTGGTGCCAGCCGCGCGTCCACTCCGGGTAGAAGTCGAAGCTCGACAGATGGCCCTGAACGCCGTCCACGACGACGTCCAGGCCGCACTCGGCGGCGATGTCCACGAGCCGGCAGAGCTGGTCGACGACGGCGGCACGGATCAGGGTGCGGTTGGGCTGGAGGAGTGGCCACAGGTGGAAGACGCGTACGTGGTCGAAGCCCAGCCCGGCGATCTGCGCCAGGTCCTCCCGCGCCTCGCGCGGGTCGAAGTCGTGCCATGCGTGAAACCAGCCGCGGCGCGGGGTGTAGTTGACGCCGAAGCGAAGTTCGGGAGCGGGCGGGGGCGTGCTGATGGCGTCCTCCTCGGGGCCTCGGAAAACTCCTGGGACCTTGTCTGGGGCGAATGTATCAACCACCATGGACGACAATGAATAGTGATTTGAACCAAGACCTCGACATCGACCTCGTGGTCGGTCTCGACGCCGGCGGCACCCGTACCCGTGCCGTCGTGGCGGACGCGCGGGCAGGTCGTCCACGGGGTGAGGGCATGGCCGGGCCGGGCAACGCCCTGACCGTCCCGGTTCCGGAGCTGACCGGTCACCTCGCCGAGGCGATCGGGCGGGCCGTGCCCGAGTCGCTGCGTGGCCGGGTGGTGGCGGTGGCGGGCGGGTTCGCGGGCGCGGCGCGCAGTCCTGCGGACGAGCCGGGCCGGGTTCGGGCGCGGGGCGCCCTCACCGCCGCGCTGGGCCGACTCGGTATCGCCCCGCGTTCGGTCGAGACCTACAGCGACATCGAGGCCGCGTTCGCCGGAGCGCCCGGTCACCCTGCCGACGGGCTCGCCCTGGTCGCCGGTACGGGTGCCGTCGCGGCTCGGATCGCCGGCCGGGTGCTCGTCGCGACCTCCGGTGGCGACGGGTGGCTTCTCGGGGACGACGGGGGTGGGTTCTGGATCGGGCGTGGTGCGATACGTGCGGCGTTGCGGGCGGCGGATGGGCGGGGGCGGGGGACGGTGCTGGCGGCGATGGTCGGGCGGGCGCTGGAGCTGCCGGGCGACGTGCTTCCGCAGGAGGGGTACGGCGATGGGGGCGACCTTCGCTGGACTGCGGCTCAGCGTGCCGCTTACCGGGCGTGCTTGCTTCCCGCCGTCATGGGGCGTCCGCCGACCGACCTCGCCGCGTATGCGCCGCTGGTCAGTCGGGCTGCCGAGGAGAAGGACGTGGTTGCCGAGGGGATTCTTCGGGAGGCGGCCGACGCTTTGGCCGACATGGTGGCTGCGCTGGCTCCCCGGGAGGGTGAGCCGCTTGTTGTCACCGGTGGGCTGCTTGCCCCTGGGGGGCCGCTGTTGACGCCTCTGAATGAGCGAATGGCTCATCTCGGGCTCGTGATTGCTCCGGTGGTCGATGGCTGCGATGGCGCTGTTGCCCTGGCTTGTGAGGGGCTTGATTAGGTCGTAGTTCGGCTGCGGGCTTGTTGTGGCTGGTCGCGCAGTTCCCCGCGCCCCTATCGGGGCGCTGCAGTTGCCCCCAGTTCGAAGCGCCCCGCCCCTCACTACTCGAAGGACCTCGCCCCCGTGCCCACCACCCCCCTCTACCGCACCCCCACCGCCCCCCTCCCCACCCGCGTCGCCGACCTCCTCTCCCGTATGACCCTCCGTGAGAAAGTCGGCCAGCTCAACCAGCGCATGTACGGCTGGGACGCCTACCGGCGCACCCCCGACGGCGGGTTCGAGCTCACCGAGGCCCTCTACGCCGAGACCGAGCGCTTCGCCGGGCTCGGGGCGCTGTACGGGCTGATGCGGGCCGATGCCTGGTCCGGTGTCGAGTACGGCACCGGACCCGATGCCGCGAGCAGTGCCGGACTCGCCGACATGGTGCAGCGGCATGTCGTCGAGCGCAGCCGGCTCGGCATTCCGGCACTGTTCGTCGAGGAGGTTCCGCACGGGCACATGGCACTCGACGGCACGGTTCTCCCCGTCAATCTGGCCGTCGGAGCCACCTGGGATCCCGACCTCTACGAGCGGGCCGCGGCCGACGCCGCCGCCGAACTCCGCGCCCGCGGTGGCCATGTGGCGCTCGTCTCCGCGCTGGACATCGTCAGGGACCCGCGCTGGGGCCGTACGGAGGAGTGCTTCGGTGAGGATCCGTACCTCGCGGGACGGCTCACCGAGGCGCTGGTCAGGGGGATGCAAGGGGAAGGGGAGCGGTTCGCCGCCGACAAGGCCGCCGTCGTCCTCAAGCACTTCGCCGGGCAGGGCGCCACCGTCGGCGGCCGCAACTCCGCCGAGTCCGAACTCGGCCCGCGCGAACTGCACGAGATCCATCTCCCCGCCGCCCGCGCCGGGTTCCGTGCCGGGGCCGCCGCCGTCATGGCCGCGTACAACGAGGTCGACGGACTGCCCTGCTCCGGCAATCGCGCCTTGCTCACGGGGCTCCTGCGCGACAGTTGGGGGTTCGAGGGGCTGGTGATGGCCGACGGTCTCGCCGTGGACCGGCTGGCACGTATCACTGGCGACAAGGTCTCCGCCGGCGCCCTCGCTCTCAACTCCGGTGTCGATCTGAGCCTGTGGGACGAAGGCTTCACCCATCTGGAGGAGGCGGTCGAGCGGGGGCTGGTGAGCGAGGAGGCGCTCGATGCCGCGGTCGGACGGGTGCTGCGGCTCAAGTTCCGCCTCGGGCTGTTCGAGGAGCACAGTTCGGTGACATCGCCGCCATCGGGCTACGGCCGAGAGGTGAGCACCGCCCTCGCCCGAGCCGCCGTCACCCTCCTCCGCGACGACGGCGGCATCCTGCCCATCCCGGCGACCGTCTCCCGTATCGCCGTCCTCGGTCCGCAAGCCGCCACCGTCGCCCACCAGTCGGGTGACTACACCGCCCCGCAGCGCCCCGGCACCGGCGCGAGCGTGCTCGACGGGCTGCGGCGGCTCGCCCCGCCAGGCACCGAGATCCGCCACGTCCGGGGCTGCGCCCTCACCGGCGGCGACCTCTCCGGCATCCCCGAGGCGGTCGCCGAGGTCGCCGCCTCCGACCTGGCCGTGCTGGTACTGGGCGGCAGCAGCGCCCGTACACCCGACACGGAGTTCGACGCCAACGGGGCCGCGCTCACGGCCGTGTCCGAGATGACCTGCGGCGAGGGCGTCGACCTGGCCGGGCTGCGGCTCGGTGCCGCCCAGTACGCCCTCCTGGACGCCGCCGTGGCGACGGGCACGCCGACGGCGGTCGTCCTGGTCCAGGGCCGCCCGCACGTCGTCCCCGACCGGGAGGCCGCACTACTCACCGCCTGGTATCCGGGGCCGTGGGGCGGCGACGCGATAGCCGAGGTGCTGCTGGGGCTCGCGGAGCCGACCGGACGGCTTCCGGTCTCCGTGCCGCGCTCCGTGGCCCAACTCCCTATCTACTACAACCACAAGGACACCGAGTACGGCGGCTACGTGGACGAGAGCGCCGAGCCCCTCTACTCCTTCGGGCACGGGCTGTCGTACACGAGCTTCGAGTACGGCACGCCACGCCTGTCCGGACGTACCGTCGAGGTCGACGTCACCAACACCGGGAAACGACACGGGCGTACGGTCATCCAGGTGTATCTCCGCCGACTGCTCACCTCCGCATGGCCGCGCACCCTCGAACTGGCCGCGTTCGAGGGTGTCGGCCTCGCGCCGGGCGAGCGCCGCACGGTCTGCCTGGCGTTCGAAGTGCCCCTCGGGGTGAGCACCGCCGAGATCCGTGTCGCCGAGTCGTCCCGGGCGGCGCTCACCGCCGTACCCGTCGTCCTGGACCTCAGAGCTTGACGGCCCCTGACGAGACGCCCTTGTAGAACCACCGCTGCGTGATCACGAACAGGACCAGTACCGGGATCACGGAGATCACCGAGCCCGCCATCACCAGCCGCTGGTCGTAGCCGAAGGACGAGGACTGCAGGCGGGCGAGGCCCAGTGTCAGCGTGAAGTGGTCCTCGGTGCGCAGCACGATCAGCGGCCACAGGAAGTCGTCCCAGGCGCTGATAAAGGTGTTGATCGTGACGACGAGGATGGCTCCCCACGCGGACGGCAGATACAGATAGCGGAATCTCTTCCACTCGCCCGCGCCGTCCAGCATCGCCGCGTCCTCGATCTCGCGCGGGACGGCGAGGAACGCGGCCCGCATGATGAGGACGTTGATGGCGGCGACGAAGCCGGGCAGCCAGACACCGGCCAGGTTGTCGACCAGGCCCAGGTCGCGGATGCTCAGGAACAGCGACACCATGATCGACTCGAAGGGGAACATCATGGACGCCATCAGCAGCACCCACACCAGCTTCCGGCCCCGCCAGGAGGGCTTGGAGAGCATGTAGCCGGCGAGGGTGGAGAAGAGCAGCTGGCTGCCGACCGACAGAACGACGACGATCGTGCTGTTGCGGATGTACGTCCACACCGGGACCTGGTCGAACACCTGCCGGTAGGCGTTCAGGGTCGGCTCCCGGGGGATCAGTGAGGCCCTCGCGCCGAACACGTCCTCGCCGACGCCCTTCAGGGACGACAGCAGCTGCCAGACGAGCGGGCCGATGGTGATGCCGAGGATGAACAGCAACAGCAGGTAGCGCACGATGAGTTCGCGGGGGCGGCCGTAGTCGCGCCAGCGGGGCACGAACCGGCGTTTGGCGACAGCCGTCGTCATGCCTCGTCCTCCTTCGTCAGCCGCTGTGCGAGCAGCGTGAGGCCCAGGGTGAGTACGAAGAGGGCGACGCTGACCGCCGAGCCGTAGCCGGCGTTGCCGGTGAGCGGGTCGAGGGCGACGTCCCGGATGTAGAAGGGGAGGGTGCGGTCGGCGCCGCCGGGGCCGCCGGTGGCACCGCCGAGCATGTAGATCTCGGTGAAGACGCGGAGCGAACCGATGCCGGTGAGGGTGCCGACCAACAGCATCGACGTACGTACGCCGGGCATGGTGACGTGCCAGAAGCGGCGAATCGCGCCCGCGCCGTCCACCGCGGCCGCCTCGTGCAGCTCCTTCGGGACGTTTCCGAGCGCGGCCAGGTAGAAGATCATGTACCAGCCGAGGCCCTTCCACAGCGTCAGGCCCATCGCGGAGAACAGGATCAGCCAGGAGTCGGAGAGGAAGGGGATGGCCTCGCGGATGATGTGGGCCTTCTGCAGCCACGTGTTGACCAGGCCCTGGTCGCTCAGCAGCCACTGCCAGCTCAGGCCCACGACAACGCTGGAGGCGAGGACCGGCGTGTAGAAGGCGGAGCGGAAGAAGCCGATGCCGGGGAGGTTCTTCTCCACCAGTACGGCCAGCACCAGCGGCAGCAGCACCATCAGCGGGACCACGATCAGCGCGTACAGCACGCTGTTGCGGGTGGCGAGCCAGAAGTCGGAGTCGCCCAGCAACCGTGTGTAGTTGTCCAGGCCCACGAAGGACGCGGCACCGCCGAGCGGTTTGGCGTCGGTGAAGGACAGCAGCAGCGTGTTGAGGAACGGGTAGACGCCGAAGACGGTGACGCCGATGATCGCCGGTGCCATCCACAGCCAGGGCAGCCACCAGCGGCGGTAGAGCGCGGCGCCGCCCGCGTCGGCGGTGGGTCCGGGCTTGATGGCCCGGAGCAGGCGGCGCCGGCCGTTCGGTTCCCCGGGGCGGGGGCCGCGGGGAACCGCGACCCCCGATTCCTTGGTGGGGGAGGAGAGGGTGGTCATGCTCAGCTGCCCTGCTCGATCAGCTCGTTGGCCTTCTTCTGGGCCTCGTCGAGGGCGTCCTGGGCGCTCTTCTTGCCCTGCATGGCCAACTGGATCTGGGCCGAGATGGCGTTCAACCCCCCAGGTGTGAGGGCGATTTCGTCGGCCGTGGCGGTCTTGCGGTCACTGGCCACGATCTTGCGGGCCTCGGCGAAGGGATCACTGCCCTCGACCGACTGGAAGAACGGGTCGTTCAGGGACTCCGTGGTGGAGGGAAAGATGACCACGTTCGGGTCCTTCGCCCACTCCAGCTGGTTCTCGGCGTTGGTCAGGAACTGTGCGAAGGACAGCGCGGTCGTGGCGTTCTTGCTGGTGGAGGCGACACCGATGTACTGCGGGGCGCCGACGGTGTGGCCCAGGTCGTCCAGCATGAAGCGGGCGACACCCGTCTCCTTGTAGACGCTCGGGTTGTTCTGCTGGATGAAGCGCAGGAAGTTGGGGTTCGTCGGGCCGTAGACCAGCTTGCCCTGGCCGTAGACGTTGGCCGGGTCCTGGGTGGAGGAGAGCGAGTCCCTGGGCATGCCCCCGGCCTTGTAGAGCTTCGTCATGGCCTCGACCCACTGCACGGTCTTCGGGTCGTCGGCGAAGGTGAACTTCTTGCCGTCGGCGGACAGGATCTGGATGTTCATCTGCTGCCAGTCGGCCGGGATGCGATGCTGCGGGTTGGCGAGGAACGCGTAGTACTCGCCGTCCGAGGCCTCGGCTATCTTCTGGGCGTCCTCGAACAGACCGAGCACGGTCGTCGGAGGTTTGGCCGGATCCAGGCCCGCCTTCTTCATCAGCTCGGTGTTGAAGGTCTGCACGATTCCGCCGGAGTACCAGGGCAGCACACTGTGCACCTCGGTGCCGTCGGCCTCGGCGTACGTGCTCGACTTCCACATCGCCGGAGTGAACGGCTTCCCCGAGTCCGGGGCCTTCTCGTCCAGATTGAGCAGATAACCGCTCTTGGTCAGCGCGATCGCCGTGTTGACGTTGATGTTCACCACGTCCGGCAACGTGCAGCCCTGCGCGTCCGCGACCAGCCGCTGGGTGAACGTGGCGTCGCCCGGGTCGTCGACCCACTTGACGTTTGTGTCGGGGTGAGCCTTCTCGAAGGCCTCGATGACACCGTCGAAGTAGCCGCTGAAGTCCTTCTTCAAGTTGGTGGTCTGGAAGGTGATGCTGCCCTTCACCTCGCCGGTGAGCTCGCCGGACCCGACGTTGCCCTTGTCCACCTCGCAGCCGCCCGCCGTGGCGGAACCGTCGTCGGACCCGCCGCCGGACAGGCCACAGCCGGCGGCCGTCAGCGACAGAACGACGAGACAGGCCAGGGAGCCGGACAGTCTTCTCACACACATGGGGTGTCCTCCTGCGACCAGTTGTTGGATCAAATCACCAACTTGGACTCCGAATGATGAAAAGGTGGACCAGAATTCATCGGAGGTCAATGGGTCTTCGTGTTGCGTTTGGGTTCCGTATGCGAGACCGCGACATGGGACATGCGGCTCAGTGCCGGTGCTCGTGGTCCGGATGCGTCGGATCGCCGGGGTGCTCGTGCCCATGGGCGTACACGACGTCGGCGCGAGCGGCGTCCAGCCAGTCGAAGAAGGCCCGACGGCCCATTCCCCGCCGCAACTCCCGCGCCACGTCGCCCCGCACCCGCTCGTACGGCAGGAAGTCGTCCGGCACCGCCCCGCCGTAGGGGTCGACACCGCGTCGTAGCGCGTCCTGGGTGAGACAACGGTCGAGGTTGCGCTCGTAGTAGTCCCGCACGGCGTCCTCCGGGACCCGCTGTTCGGCCTCCAGTGCCGCCAGCAGGGTGCGCGCGGCCGGGGAGTGCGCGAGCGCGACGGCGACGATGCTGCCGAGATCGGCGACATCGGTCCCCGCCACGTCGAGCACCCGCGCCGGGGACACCTCCTCCGGCGGCGCCAGCCCCCGCTCCGCACAGGCCCGCCGAGCCAGTTCATCGACGACCACGACCTGTGTCGCCCACCGCCTGCGCTGCCGCTCGGCCCGCGCGAACGCATCCGGCCGCGTCTCCCGGTCCCGCGCCGGTACGGCGTCCAGCACGGCGTCGACGCGTTTCCTCGGGAGGGCCTCACCGGCTACGACGGCGGCGTACTCGCTCATGGCGTCACCTCCAGCACGACCGCCTCGGTGTAGGCCACACAGGCGTGCCAACCCACCTTCGCCATCAGCCAGTACGACCCCGGCGGCACCGCCGAGCCGTCCACCTCCAGCGCGCACTCCAGCGACTCCCCGGCCGCCACGGTGAACCCCTGGCAGCCCGGCGCGACCCCGGCCCAGGTGCCCCACGACGACACGGCCCACAGGGTGCCGTCGACGGGCCCCCGGGTGGTGTTCCGCAGCTTCACCAGGACCCGCGTCCGCTCTCCCCGGCGCACGGAGACCCGCTCCACACCCAGCGAGGTCACCAGGCTCGGCCCGGTGCGCCCGTCCGGTTCGCCCTCCGGCACGGTCCCCGGCACATCCAGCGCCACGACGTCCTCGTACGTCTGCCCGCCGTACGTCAGCCGCGCGGCAAGCCGGTGCCGTCCGGGTGCCGCGTCCGGTGGGGGCGTCACCGTGATGTCGGTGAGGGTGAAGCCGCCGGGGCCGAGAGCGTACGGCAGTTCGGCCGGCTCCGTGGACCAGCCGGGCGGCACGTCCAGCTGGACCGTGCCGGAGACGGGCGCGTCGGTCAGCTCCGAGGAGACCCGGACGGTGGCGGTCACGGGCCCGGGGACGGTGAGCGCGGACGGTGAGACGTACACGGCCACCGGCATGTTGCCGCGCGGCGCGGGTCCGGAGTTGTGCAGCCAGTAGCGGGTGTGGACCGGCTGGGCGGGTTCGTGGGCGGCGATTCCCGGACCATCGGCCGGCCGTGCGTCCTGCGGGGTGGTCAGCACGGTGGCGACCTCGAAGCCGGTCAGGCCGATGTCCACACCGCCGTCCGGGCTCAGTGCCTCCCCGGGCTTCTCCAGTACGTCCGCCCGCGCCGCGTCCGCCCAGGCCAGCGGCCCGGTCACCCGCGCCCGCACTGGTCGCCCGTCCACCTCGTGCAGCCGTACGACGACGCCCTCGGCCGGGTCCACGGGCGCGGACCCACCCCCGGCGAGCGGCGAACCGGCCGGTTTGAGGGCGTCGAGCAGTACGCGTCCCTCGGGCTCCAGCGCCAACAGGGTGGCCGTGCGCGGCAGTTCGGCGGCTTCCTCGGCGGCGGGGCGCAGCCGGGCGGTGAGCGGATGGTTGAAGGCATGCCCGGCCTGGGGCAGCCGCAGCTCGCGCCAGTCGCCCTCGCCCGCGACGACGGCGTACTTGAACGTGTGCGACCAGCGCTGGAGTTGGAAGCCCGAGCCGTCGGGGGCGGCGCGGCGCGGCGGGTCGACCCAGATGCCGGAGGGCCAGCCGGTGCAGGACCGCATCAGGGACATGTAGAGGTCGCCGGAGGAGGTGACCACGCAGCCGGGCGTGCCCCGGTTGAGGATCGCGAAGCCGCGCCCGTCCCAGGCGTCGCCCGGCGGCAGCGCCTCGCCGCCGCCCGCCGCCGTGGCCCGTACGGTCGCGTCGCCGAGGTCGGCGATGAGCGCGTCGACGGCCTTGGCGTCGTCCTCGGGGCCGGCGCCCGCGACCACCAGCAGCGGCAGCCGTTCGAGGTCGCGCAGATCGGCGCCCGGCACCCACTCCTCGCGCAGACTCGCGCGGGGCGCTACCCACACCGCCGCGACACCGTCCTCGGCCAGTTGCCGACGCAGTTCGCGTGCCGCTGCCGGGTCCCAGCCGAGGGCCTCGGCGACCACTGGGTTGCGGTCTGGGCCGCCGACGGCGATCCGGATGTCGGGCAGGTTGGAGTCGACCTCCAGGTCGCCGTAGCGCGGACCGCCCGCGATGGTCGATGTCGCCGTGACACCGGCCCGCACCAGGGCGGCGGCGAGGGGCGTGCCCAGCTCACCGGCGGCGTCCCAGTCGGCGTGGATCAGCTCGGCGACTCCGATCGACCGGTGGCCGAGGAGCCGGCCGGTGTCGTCGTGCACGGCGACCCGGGCCGTGGAGCCCAGCCCGAACCAGGTGTTGGCCGGGTTGTCGAGCGTCCACGGGAACCGCTCGCTGTCCACCTCCACGAACCCGAAACCGCGCCCGATCACCGCGTCGGCCACCTCGTGCACCGGCAGCCCGCCGCGCACGTCCGACGGCCAGCGCACCCGGATCAGCCGGTCGGCGCCGTCGTACCCGTCGATGGTCGTGGATACGTCGAGCCGGTCGACGCCCGCCCACAGCGTCAGCCGCTGGGTGTAGGTGAACAGCCCCAGATCGGCGCGGACGGTGATACGGGAGCCGGCGGGGGAGTACTCGACATCGATGTCAGCGGTGACGTCCCGGCTGCGGGCGGCCGTCGTGCCGGTCGGCGTGAGGTGCCAGGGTCCCTCGCCGAAGCGGGGGTGGCGCGGATACTCCTCCTGCACGACGAGTTCATTGCCGATGTCCCCGGCGCGCAGCAGCTCCCGGCCGCCCTCGGCGAGGGCGCGCAGGCTGCTGACGCCGCCGCCGCGCGCGGGGTCGACGGTGACCTCGTAGTACTCGTTGCGGATCGTGGTGCTCTCGCCCGGCGCCCACTCGGGCACCGGACCCTCGGCCAGGGAGAGGGCTTTGAGGCCCATACCGGGTACGTCCGGGACCACTACCTTCAGCTCGCCGTCCTCGCGTACGGCGGGCAGGGGCAGTCCGGTGAGATCGAGTGGGACGAGCCCGGGGTCGTCGACCGTGAGCACGTCCCGCCGCTGCCAGGTCGCGGAGTTGAACACGACCAGGTCGGGCGCACCGCCGGGCAGTGGGGCGACCCGGCGGGCGAGGGCGTCGGTGGCGTCGGCGTGCACGGTGCGGGCCAGGTCGTACAACTCCCGCCAGCCGGTGAGCAGATCGATGTAGACCTGGTCCGACTCCGAGCCGGTGATGGCATCGTGGTGGGCGCCGTAGATCAGCTGCCGCCAGGCCTTGTCCAGGGCCGCGTCGGGATAGGGATGCCCGGTGGTGAGGGAGGCGAGGGTCGCCCAGGCCTCGGCGTCGGCGAGCAGCGTCTCGCCGTACCGCTGGGCCTGCTTGGTGTCGATGTAGGAGACGTCCTTGCCGGTGTAGACCGGGTTCATGTCCCGGGTCTGCGGCGACGCCTTGCGGCCCTCGGCGTCGAGTTCGGCGCGTACGGCGGCGAAGAAGTCCTTCGGCAGGGCGCTGACGAAACGCGGCCACACGTACCGCTCGTTCCAGTCACGGTGGATGGCCATGACCCAGCGACACGGTGGCGCGTAGTCCCCGCCGACCGGCAGCAGCACGTTCCGGGTGAGCGCGACCTGCTTGAGCCCTTTGAACAGCTTGAGCGCGGCGGCCTCCGCCTCGGGCAGGGTCGGCGCGTTGTCGATCGCCCAGCCGGCGCCGTAGTGGTTGACCATGTACGCCGTCAGCAGCCCGCGCCCGGACGGGGCGATCCAGCTGAACTCGGCCGGGAACTGCATCCGGTTCGGATCGCGTGGCTCCTCGCCGAACACGGACAGCGTCGGCCCCCACTGGTGGAACGGCCCGCGTGCCCACGAGCTGGAGGAGATCCCCGCGTCCGCCATCAGCCCCGGGAACTGCGGGTCGTGCCCGAACGCGTCCAACTGCCAGGCGGTTTCGGGGTCCGCGCCCATGATCCGGCGCTGGAAACCGTCGCCGTACAGGGCGTTGCGGACGGTGGCCTCGGCGCCGGTGAGGTTGGTGTTGGGCTCGTTGTAGGTGCCGCCCATGATCTCGACGCGCCCGGTGCGGATCAGCTGCCGCAGGAAGGCCCGCTCCTCGGGGAAGGCGTCCCAGTAGGGCTTGAGGTAGTCGACCTCCGCGAGCACGAAGGTGTACGCCGGGTCGCGCCGCGCCAGATCGCAGTGGGCCCGTACCAGGCTCATCCCGGACTGGCCGCGTGAGTCGAAGGTACGGGCGGGCAGGCCGGTAGTGGCGGGGTCGTCGGCGACGTCCCAGGTCTCGGTGTAGGCCGCCTGGGTGTTCCACCAGACCGGGTCGTAGTGGAAGTGACTGACCATGAACATGGTCCAGCCGGGCTCGGCGGCCGTGAACTCGGCGGCGTGGTGCACGAGTCGGCCCGCGCCCGCGTCCTCGGCGGTGACCGTGATGGCACGCCGTTCGCCGGGCGCGAGCCCCTCGGTGGTCACGGATATCTCGGCGCGTACGGTGCCGTCGTCACCCACGGTCGCGACGGTCTCCCCGACGCTGTGGACGCCCGGGCCCTTCACGGTCAGCACGACCGGACGGCCGGGGAGATGCTCGATCTGGACGGCCAGGACCTGGTGCGGATTCTCGGCGCTACCGGTGAAGAGCTCGGTCGACTCGGCAGAGATGACGCGCATGAGGCTCCTACGAGTGCTCGGCGGAGCCCCATCCTGGCATCGCGGAATGATTCAATCAACCATCAGTTGTCATTCCGGGTGGTTCATTCATGCGGCCTCTGTGTGTCCGCATGTCCGGGTCAGCGGGCGCGCCGGGACTTCACCGTGTGCTGTCCGGCGATGTGGTCGGTCAGTGCGAGGGAGGCGCTGGCCCGCTGGTAGGAGAGCTGGGCGACCCGGACGTAGACGCAGTCGATGAGCGTCAGCACCGAGTGGCGCGCTCCGATGCCCTCGGGGCGGAAGCTGGTCTCCGCGGAGGAGGAAATGAGGCGGATGTCGGCGGACCGGGCCAGCCGGGAGCGCGGGTCGGAGGTGAGGGCGACGGTGGTGGCGCCGCGCTCCTTGGCCAGCTGGAAGGGTTCGATGACCTCGCGGGTCCCGCCGGAGTGGGAGATGCCGATGGCGACGTCCGCCGGTGTGAGCAGGGCGGCGGAGGTCGTCGCCGCGTGCACCTCGGTCCAGCCGCGCACCGCGCAGCCGATGCGGAACAGCCGGGTCTCGGTCTCCCATGCCACGGCCCCGCTGCCGCCGACGCCGTAGACGTCCACGCGCCGGGCGCGGGCAACGGCCTGGGCCGCGCGCTCGATCGCGTCCAGGTCCATCCGGTCGATGGTCTGCTGCACCGCCCGCAGGTCCGCGGTGCCGACGACCTGCACGACCCGCTCCAGGCTGTCGTCGGGGGAGATGTCCGGACCGATCTCGGCCGTGCCCCAGTCGGAGGCCTCGCCCCGGCCGCGCTCCTGGGCCAGTTCGATCAGCAGATGCTGGTAGGAGTCGAGGCCGATGGCACGGCAGAAGCGGGTCACGGTCGCCTGGGAGGTGCCGGTGCGACGGCCCAGCTCGGCGGCCGAGCAGTGGGTGACGGCGGCGGGATCTTCGAGGATCAGCTCGCCCACCTTCCGCAGGGAGCCGGCCAGCCGGGGCAGCTCGGTGCGGATCAGGGTGGTGACGTCGGTGGAGGGCATGCAGAGAAGGTATCAGCCACCGATTCTCCTGATCTGTGAATACCAGGACCCAGTAAACGGGCTCATTGCCCGTGGCGCGCGGCGTGTGATTTATTGATTCACGAGTTGAGATATATAGGGTGGTTCAATCCATCAGTGGGGAGTCCCAGGTGTCCGACGAGTCCGCTGCCGACGAGCCCGTGATCGAGCCCGTTCCCGTGATCGAGCCGGTGAACGCCGAACGCTTCGCGCGCGAAGGCCTGACCGTCCTCCACCGCCTCACCGAGTCGGCCCGCGCCGCCGTGACCCGCGCCGCCGGACTCATCGCCGACTGCGTACGCGCCGACGGCGTCGTCCAGGCATTCGGCACCGGCCACTCCCAGGCCCTCGTCCTCGAACTCGCCGGCCGCGCGGGCGGACTGGTCCCCACCAACCGCCTCAGCATCGCCGACCTGGTCCTCTACGGCGGCGACCATCCGAGCGTCCTCGACGACCCGCTCCTCGAACGCAAGCCGGGCATCGCGGCCCGCCTCTACGAACTCGCCGCGCCCCGCCCCCAGGACCTCTTCGTCGTCATCTCCAACTCCGGCGTCAACAACGTGATCGTGGAGATGGCCCTCCAAGCCAAGGAACAAGGCCACCGTCTGCTCGCGATCACCTCGCTCTCCCACACCCGCGCCGTCCCGGCCGGCCACCCGAGCGGCAAGAAGCTCGCCGACCTCGCCGACGTGGTCCTCGACAACGCGGCCCCGCACGGCGACGCGCTCCTCGAACTCCCCGGTGGCGGCGCGGTCTGCGCCCTGTCCACGCTGACCGGTGTGCTGCTGGTGCAGATGGCGGTCGCGGAGGCATCGGGTCTGTTGCTCGCCGCCGGACTGCGCCCGCCGGTGTATGTCTCCGCCAACGTCCCCGGCGGCTTCGAAGGGAACCTGGAACTGGAGAAGCGGTACGCCGGACGGATCCGGCGTACCGCGAGCTGATCACTCCACGGGTACGGGCGTCAGCGCGACGGCCAAGGGATAGGCGCCCGTCTTCAAGGGCTCCTCGGCGGCGCCCGACCCGGTGTCGACCGGCACCAGGGTGTTCCCGTCCGCGGTGGTGACGTAGGCCGTCCCCCCGTTCCAGTCCAGGCCGACGTCGAAGGCGGACCTCCCGACCGTCACCTTGGTCCCGGGGGCACCGGTCACGGTGTCGACGGGGGTGACGTAGTCGCCCGTACTGGGGCTGACCCACAGCGTCCGGCCGTCCGGCGACAGGGCGAGCCCGTAGGCCTGGCCGGTGACCAGGAGGGTGGGCTCGGTGTCGTTCGTGGCGGTGTCGATCGGAGTGACCGTCGAGCCGCCGGAGTTGGACACGTACACCCGCTTGCCGTCGGGCGCGGCCACGACGTTGAACGGGCGCGGTCCGACGGGGATCGCGGTCCCGGCCGTACGGTTCGCGAGGTCGACCGGGCTGACCGTGTTGTCGTGGATGTTCGCCACGTACAGGGTCCTGCCGTCCGGTGTGATCGCCATGTTCTCGGGCCCCTTACCGACCGTGACCGTCGCCCCCGCGGTGAGCGTCCCGGTGTCGATGGGCTGCACGGTGCCGTCGGTGTAGTTGGCGACCCAGAGCGTGGAGCCGTCGGGCGTGAGGGCGAGCCCGGCGGGCACCCGGCCCACGGCGACGCTCCCCGTGACCTTTCCGCTCGCCACGTCGATCACGCTCACCGAGTTCGCGCCCTGGTTGGCGGCATAGGCGGTGCGCCCGTCCCGGCTCACCACCGCCTCACCGGGGTTGGCGCCCACCTTGATCTCGGTGCTCTCTCCGGAGAACAGGTCCACTGAACTGACGGACGCCCCACTGAAGTTGGCGGTGAGCGCCCGGAATGTGCCGCTGCCGTCGGTGACCTGGACGGGGATCGCCCGGCCGAGGACGCCGTCGCCGCCCGACGCCACCACGGAACGGACCCCTTCCGAGGCGCCCGCACCGGCCGTGAACGTGACGGTCGCGGTGGCGCTGCCCCCGGCCGGAACGGAGACGGTGCCGTTCTCGGGGGAAGCGGTGACGCCGTCCGGCACGGTCAGCTTCCAGGGGACCGAACGGGCGGACGCGGACCGCTCGTCGGAGAAGGTGAGCGTCACGGTCCGCGACTCGCCCGGTCTCAGGGAGACGGAGGCCGGGGTGAAGGACGCGTCGACGCCGGGGGCGGGGGTGTTCTCCAGCATGGTCGTGTAGAGGAACTGCTCCATCACCCCTGGCGACACCTGCTGAGGTATGGCGTCCAGCGCCTTCCGTTCACCGCGCAGCCGCTCGTAGTACCGCGCCACCGCCTCGCTGTCGTCCCGCTTGTTGGCCAACAGCAGCTCGACGGCCGTCAGCCCGGCGTTTCCGTACGCGCCCAGCTTGTCGAGCCATGCCGAAGTCTCCGCCAGGAAACCCGGGTTGGCGAGGTGCGCGCGCAACCGCTCGGGGGTTGCGGCCATGTCGGTGAAGTACGCCTTCAGCGCGGCGGCGGCCCGGTCCAGCCCGCTGTCCTGCTCGTACGCCTTCCGGAAGTCGGCGATGAGACGGGTGAGCGTGGGGGACTCGGTCGCGTCGAGCTGCGAGGAGTAGTTGTTCTCGGCGAAGATCCGCAGCCATTTCGCCGCACGCGGGCCGGCGAGGTCGCGTACGGAGGCGAGGAACGCGGTGCGCGGGTCGTACGCCTCCGGGTTCCAGAGGTAGGCGGCGGAGGTGAACAGCGCCAGCCGACTCGCCTGGCCCTGGACCATGGGGTTGGCGGTCACACCGACGGCGGCGCTCGCCACGCCCGCTTCCCGGCCCGTGTAGGGGCCGAGGAGGAGACGGCTGGTGACGTAGTCGTTCACCGGGTAGTTGTCCCAGACCAGGATCGGGTGGCCGTACACCGCGCGGGCCTGCTTCACCTGCTCGGTGGTGATCGTGGGGGCGATCACGCCGACGCCGGTCCACTCCACGACCACATCCGGGTCCAGCTTCTCGCGCAGGGCCGTCTTGTACGGGGTGTCGGCGAGGTCGGAGTACTCGGTGGGGACCATTTCGAGGGGCTGGAGCCCGATGGGGGTCCCCCCGCTCGAGCGAAGTCGAGAGTGGGGGAGGCCGGCGGAGAAGGCCTGCCACGCCTCGTTGATCAGATGCGCCTGCGCGGTCCCGGCCGCCCCGCCCCCGCTGCCGAACTTCTCCTCGTCGGCGGCGCAGTTCCATTTCGTGTAACTGATGTCGTCCAGCGGGATCACGAAGGACCGCACCCCGATGTCGTAGAGCGAGGCGAACTTGCGGACGAGCGCGGCGATGTCGTCGGCGGCGGAGTAGCAGACCGACAGACCGGGCGAGAGGGCGTAGGTGAAGCGGACGTGGTTGGCGTCGGCCCGGTCGACCAGTTCGGTGAGCTTCTTCAGCTCGGCGGCCGGGTACTCGTCCCGCCAGCGCTCCCGCAGATACGGGTCGTCCTTGGGGGAGTAGACGTACACGTTCTGCTTGGTGCGTCCGTAGAAGTCGAGTTGGCTCAGCCGCTCGGTGTGCGTCCAGGGGGTGCCGTAGAAGCCCTCGACCACACCGCGCAGTCGGGCGGCCGGCCAGTCGCGGACGGAGACGTCCGGCAGCCGCCGCTGCGTGATGAGTTGGCGGAGGGTCTGGGCCGCGTAGAACGTGCCGGTCGGGTCGGAGCCGGACAGGGCGAGGAGGGGGCCGCCGGAGGTGCGCCCGGAGGCGAGGACGTATCCGCCGGAGGGCAGCCCGGCGGGGGAGGCGGCACCGAGCCGCTTCAGGGCGCGGCCGGTGTCCGCGTTCTCCTTCGGGCCGCCGACGAAGACGGTGAGCCCGGCCGGGGGCGGCCGGTGACCGGCGGGCACGGTGACGATCCGCTCGGCACCGGCCGCCCGTAACACGGTCTCGACGGCCCGGCGGGCGGCCAGGTCGGTGCCTTCGCCGACGACCTCGACCACCCGTTCGGGCACGGCCACGGAACCCCGGCCCGCCTCCATGTGCCGCGGCGTCGGCCAGACCTTCGGCAGCGGAGCCGAGTCGGCCGCGGCGGCCATGGGAGGAGGCGAGGTGAGGGAGAGGCCGAGGGCCAGCAATAAGGGCAAGGTCAGGCGTCTGCCCAGGACGTGGATGAATGAATCCATCGAGACATGCTAGAGATGTCGAATCAATCATTCAATGGGGCGGGAGGTGCGTGAGGGGGAATGCGGGCGGCCCTCAAGGACGTACAGCCGTGACCAGCCAGTAGCGACCCAACAGCCGTACGCCGCCGTCGCTTTGATACGTGCGGAAGACGTCCACCGCTGCCCGGTGGGCGCGTCCCTCCGTGGCGGTATCCGCCTCCGCCTCGTTCAGCCAGTGGCGCAGCGGGCCGAGGCCGAAGAGGAAGTCGGCGGCGTCCTCGGCGTCCTCGCCCCAGTACTGGGGTGCTTCGACGCCCTCGACGGACACGTCGTCGAAGCCGGCGGCGGTCAGCACCCGGCGGGTGTGGTCCGGGTCGGCGAAGGCGAGCGGGCTCGGGCCGGTGGCCTTGGACAGATCCGGCAGTCGTACGTGCTCCCCGATCGCCGCGAACACCGTGGACTGGTCCATGCGGTCGAACGGCTGGGGGCAGACGAAGGCGAGCCGTCCGCCCGGCCGCAGCCCACGTCCGATGTTGCGGAAGCCGTCGACGGGGTCGGCGAAGAACATGACGCCGAAGCGGCTGACGGCGACGTCGAACGAGGCCTCCTCGAAGTCGTGCACCTGTGCGTCGGCCTGGATGAAGTGCGCGTTGTCGAGGGATTCGGCGGCGGCGCTCGCGCGGGCCCGTTCCAGCATGGGCGCGGACAGGTCGATGCCCAGCGCGTACGCGGCGCGTTCGGCGGCGAGACGGGTGATACGGCCGTTGCCGCAGCCGATGTCGAGGACGCGGTCGGTCGGGGCGAGGGCCACCGCGTCGAGGAGCGGGGCGTTGGCCCCGTCGTTGATGGCGTCGTAGCGGCTCTGGTGGTCGGCCCAGTGCCGGCCTTCGTACCCGTTCCAGGCGGCGGTCTGCTGTGCGTTCACGGGGCTGTCCGTCGGATTCGTCATGCCTTCATGGTGCCGCGTGCCGCCCTCGTGCGGTCATGGTCCGCTCCCGTTCGGTCGACGGGCGAGTGTCAGTGCTCGGTGTCACGCTGGGTTCATACAGGATCCACGAAAGGCGACCACCATGATCACCACTGACCTCACCCCCGGTTCCCCCTGCTGGCTCGACCTCGGAGCTCCCGACGTGCGGGCCGCCGCGGCCTTCTACGGCGCGGTGCTCGGCTGGGAGTACGAGTCCATGGGGGAGGCGGAGGAGTTCGAGGGCGGGATGTTCAAGAAGGACGGCAAGACCGTCGCCGGGCTCGGCAAACTGACCGAGGAGGGCGCCCGCTCGGCGTGGATGATCTATTACATGGTCAGCGACGCGGACGCCACGACCCATGCCGTGGAGCGTGCGGGCGGCACGGTGCGGGTGCCGCCGCGTGACCTCGACGACTGGGGCCGGATGGCGCAGTACAGCGACCCGCTGGGCGGCCAGTTCGCCGTCTGGCAGCCGGGGAAGGACAAGGGCTTCGAGCTGGCGGACCAGCCGGGCTCGCTGTCCTGGACCGAGCTGTACACGAGCGACGCCGCGGGCGCGAAGGACTTCTACAGCGATGTCTTCGGCTGGCGGTTCAGTGACATGCAGTTGCCGGGCGGCGGAGGCACGTACTCCCTCATCACCCCCGCCGATCTGCCCGAGGAGCGCATGCACGGCGGCCTCATGGAACTCCCCGAGGATCAGCTCGCCCTGACGAACGGGCGGCCGTACTGGCACCCGGTCTTCAACGTGACGGACTGCGACGCCGCGGTCGCCAAGGTCACCGGGAACGGGGGCAGCGTGCAGATGGGGCCGGAGGACGCGCAGGGCGTCGGCCGCCTCGCCGTGTGCCTCGACCCGGCCAAGGCGGACTTCGTGGTGCTCACTCCGGAACGGAGTTGAGCCGGGACAACCGCCGCAACAGATCCCCGCTTGCCGTGGCGATCAGCGGGGGAACACCGAGGTCGTCGAGTATGTCGGCGGCGGCCCGCATCTCCACCACCGTCCGGCGTACGGCGTGGCGGTGGCTGCCGTCGACCAGCCGGTCCGGGTCGCGGCGTCCGCGCGGCTGAGCTCGCGGCGATGACCTGCCGCAGCCACTTCTCGCAGTCCGCGGCCCGGGTCGCGTCGAGGGCCTCGACGACGGCGGCCGCCCAGCCCTTGCGGAACACGCTGCGCAACTGTTTGCGTTCGGCCGCCGGTCCCGCCGGTCCCGCCGGTCCCGCCGGTCCCGCCGGTCCCGCCGGTCCGTCGAGCACGTCCACCGTCGCGCCGACACCCGTACGGCACGCGGCCGTGCGGGCGGTCGTGGACTGGGTCTCGGCCACCGTCCCGGGCGCCGACACACCGGCCGCCCGGAGGTTGACCGAAGCCCTTGCCCCAGGCCCCGGCCCCGCGCGGCTCATCCCCTCCGGGCGAACCGCCGGCGTACGCACCGCGGCGCTGCTGAACGGCACCGCCGCGCTCGCCGTCGCGGATCTCGTCGACGCCATCGGCGAGGAATTCCTGCGCGCCGTGACCATCGGCTATGAGATCGGCACGCGGATCGCCCTCGCCGTCGGGCCGGCGCATCACCGCCACTGGCACACCACCGGATCGGTCGGCACGCTTGGCGCGGCGGCGGAGCTGCTCCGGCTGGGGCCGACAGGTTCGCGAGCGCGCTGGCCCTCGCCGGCACCATGGCGGCCGGGTCGCAGCAGACCTTCCTCGCCGGAGCCCCCTCCGCATGACGCCGACGGCTGCGGCAACGTAGGCCGGCGACTCTGTGCTCCCGGCCCCTCGACCGTGCGTGACCTGCTGCTTTCCCAGCGGTGAGGGACGCGCCGCAGCCGCCGGGGGCTCCTATGGTGGACTCAGGCACGGCGACGGACGCTGAGGCGGCGCACCATGGCGGATACGGCGATCGACTACGCGGCGGTGTTCCAGGCGCTGCCGGGGATGGTCGCGCTGCTGACACCCGACCTCGTGTACGCGGACGCGAACGAGGAGTTCCTGCGGCAGTCCGGCCGGACCCGCGAACAGGTCGTCGGCCGGTATCTCTTCGACGTGTTCCCCGACAATCCGACCGACCCGGCCGCCACCGGCATGCGCAATCTCGCGGCCTCCCTGGCCCGGGTGGTGGACACAGGTGAACGTGACGCGATGGCGCTCCAGCGGTACGACGTGGAGTCGACGCGGCGGCCGGGGGAGTGGGAAGAGCGGTACTGGAGCCCGGTGAACACACCGGTCCTCGGCCCCGACGGCAGCGTGGTGCTGCTGATCCACAAGGTGGAGGAAGTCACCGAGCTGATCCGCGCCCGCTCCCGCAGGCAGGACGACCGGGCCCGGGTACTGGAGGCCGAGCTCTACACCCGGGCCCGTGAGCTGCAGGAGGTCAACGAACGGCTGCGCAGGGCGCACGCCCGGGAACGCGAGGTCGCGCTCGCGCTCCAGAAGGCGATGATGCCCACGCCCAGCCCCGTCCGGCACCACCGCGCCGCGGTGCGCTACCGGCCGGCCGTCGGCGCGCTCAACGTGTGCGGCGACTGGTACGACCTCGTCGACCTGCCCGGTGAGGACCGGATCGGCGTGGCCGTGGGCGACGTCGTCGGACACGGTCTGGCCGCCGCCTGCGCCATGGGCCAGCTGCGCAGCGCGCTCAGCGCCGCCTCCCTCGTCGCGGCCGGCCCCGCCCAGGCGCTGTACGCCCTCGGCCTCTACGCCGACTCCGTCGAGGGTGCCGAGAACACCACCGTCGTCCAGACCTGCATGGACTGGGCGACCCACACCATCACCTACAGCAGCGCCGGCCACCCACCGCCCGCACTCCTGCGCTGCGACGGCACGGTCACCTTCCTCGACCAGGCCACCGATCCACCCCTCGGAGCCCGTCCCGAACACGTCCCCCGCCCCCAGGCCGCCGTCGGCTTCACCGAGGGCGACACCCTGGTCCTGTACACGGACGGCCTGATCGAACGCCGCCACGAGGACATCGACACCGGCCTCACCCGCCTCGCCGACGCACTCACCCGCCACCGCCACATCGCCCCCGAACCCCTGGCCGACGCCCTCCTCCTCGACCTCCTCCCGCCGGACGGCGCCACCGACGACACGGCGCTGGTCATCATCCGACTGTGACCCCGCGTCCCGGGGGACACCGGCCCGCCGAACGCGACCCGGTCAACGCCCGGAACGGTGAGCCGTAGCGCTCTCGTGCAGCGCTTCGAGCGCGTCGGCGACGACGCTCCGCCGGTACCAGTCCTGCCAGTTCGCCACGTCGTCGGCGAGCGACCCTAGAGCCCGCTCCCGTGCCTCGGAGAGCCGGTTGCCCGCCGACGCCCAGTGCGCCGAGACCACGCCCACACAGTGCCCGGTGGTGGTAGTCCGATGCCCGGCAGGTCCGAGCGGCGCAGCGCCTCACGCACATGCGGCCGTGGCTGCACCACCAACAGGACCCGCCCCTTGGCGGCCGGCCCCCGGGTGACCCGGTCGAGGGCGTGGACGGCGGAGGCACTCGCCACACACAGATCCGTCAGGTCGAGCAGCGCCTTGCTCCCGTGGCCTCGGCCCGAACCAGATGCGAGACGAGGGCGCGGGCGAAGTCCTCGGAGTTGGAGGCGTCGAGGGTGCCGCGCAAGGTCAACAACGTCACCGGCTCCGCACCGCGGCCGTCCAAGGGCCAGGACTTCATCAGCAGGGGGGACGTGTGGGCGCCGTCCTCGGGCGTGACTGATGGGATGTCATGAGGACAGGCGCCTCCTGGGCAGCGACGGATCACCTCTGGGCCGCGTCCTGCCCGAGGGCCTCCACTCTGCACAGCGCCGGCGTCCGGACACAACGACCCCGTGCCGTGTCCGCCCGGCCGCCACGGCCGTCGGCCGGACGCCGCTCACCCGATGTACGCGCGCGCGGACGACGACCGCCGCGCGCGCTCCAGCGCCGTCAGCCGCCGCTCGATCTCCGGCGGCACCGGTGCCCGTTCCCTGAGCACCCAGGGCAGTCCGGCCACCGCCCGCGCGAAGGCACGGGCCGAGGCCCTGTCCCGGGGGACGGTCACCATCAGATGGGCGGTGCGCCGCAGCGCCGGCAGCAGGGGACGGCGCAGCCAGGTGAACCAGAGCGTGTTGCGCAGCCCCAGGATCCGCCGCGCGGTGCTGTCCCGTAGCCCGGAAGCCCGGTGATGGACCATCAGCTCCTCGACGTAACTCAGCCACCAGCCCCGCAGCAGCAGATCGGTGGCCAGCAACTCCTCCTCGCCGCCGAGCCACAGACCGGGGTGGAAGCCGCCCCCCTCCCGAAAGGCGTCGGTGCGCATGACGGTGGCGGCGGCCAGGAAGGAACCGAGCGCCGGGCCCGGCAGCCAGGCGGGGCCGCCCAGCGGCGAGTCCCGTAGCTCCGCGACGACCGGGTCCTCGGTGCCGGACGGCTCCACGACGATACGGGCCGTCACGCAGGCCAGCCGGGGCCGCCGGTCGAGCAGGTCCGCCGCACGGCGCAGACTGCCCGGCTCCCACCAGGTGTCGTCGTCGCAGAACGCCACATACGGCGTGCGCACCTCGCGCACGGCGAGATTGCGCCCCACCGCGCCCAGGTTCGCCCCGGGCTCCAGCAGCAGGACCTCGGGGAAGGCCTGCCGGACCACCTCGGCCGTGCCGTCGGACGAGGCGTTGTCGGTGACGATCACCCGGGGCCGCTCGGGCAGCCCGCGCAGGAGCCCCAGCGTGCGCAGCAGTTCGGCGCGACGGTTGTGGGTGATCACCACCACGGTCGAACGACCGTCCCGGCCGCCGGTGTCCGTCGGGCGGTCGCTCACGGCGCACCCCTCCCCTCCGCGCAGGGGCGGCCGTCGAGCAGGCGGGCCGCGCTCTCCACGTCCGGTGGCAGCGCCTCGCGCCGCGCGAGGGCGGCGGGGAGCCGGGCGAGCACTTCGCGCAGGGCCAGGCGGGCGCCGGGTTCACCGGCGGACGCGGCGGTGACGAGGCGCGCGACCGCCCGCAGGGCCACCGGGAGCGGACGCCGCAGCAGCAGGGTCAGTACCTCGTTACGCAGCAGCAGATGGCTCCGCCCTCCGCGACCGCCGGGTTCGGGGTGGTGCCGGGCCGTCAACGAGGGTTCGTAGGTGACGCCCCAGCCGTCGGCCGCGAGATCGTAGGCGAGCAGCGTCTCCTCGCCGCCGAAGAACAGCAGCGGGTGGTAGCCGCCCGCCCCCAGGAAGGCGTCCCGGCGCACCACGCATGCACAGGCGAGGAATCCGAGCACCGGACGCCCCGGCAGGTCGGGGGCACACGGCAGCGGGGAGGCGGCGAGCACGGCGTTGATCGGGTCCTCGTACCGGTCGGGGCCGACGAGGGTGCGGGCGGCCAGCAGCCCCAGCCGGGGGTGGGCGTCGAGCAGGTCCGCCGCCTTCCGCAGCGCGCCCGGCGACCACCAGGAATCGTCGTCGCTGAACGCCACATAGGGCGTCCGGGCCCGCAGTACGGCGATGTTGCGGCCCAGGGCTCCGGTGTTCCGGCGGGGCCGGACGACGCGGGCGGCCGAGGGATGTCCGCGCAGCACCCGGAGAGTGGCGTCGTCGGAGCTGTTGTCGACCACGATGACCGGCGGGCGCTCCGGCAGCGCGGTGAGGGCGTCGAGGGTCCGCAGCATTTCCGCGCTCCGGTCACGGGTGATCACCGCGACCGTCACCCGGCCGTCCGGGGCGATCACGTCGGTGGCCTCGGCCCGGGAGTCACACCGATCGGACACGAGCGCCATCTCCCTTCCCCGGCGGGCCACTTGACGGACCGGGCCGAAGCAGGACCAGCGCCGCGGCGGTGACCTCGTCGACGTCGATGCGCAGTAGTTGGGGATCGGGCATGTCACCGTGCGGGTCGCCCGGTGGACCGGGTTTCCACAGCGCGATGTGGTGACGGGATCGGGGCGGCCCCCACAGCAGCGGTGACACCGGGCCGAAGAGCGTGACGGACGGCGTGGCGTGGGCCACGGAGAGATGCGCGAGCCCGGTGTCGCCGCTCACCACGAGCGCGGCGCGGGCGACGAGCGCCGACAGCTCAGCGAAGGGGAGCCCGCCCCGGAGCACCTCCCGAGGCGGCAGCCCCGCGCGTGCGGCGACGGCCAGGACCAGCGCGTCCTCCCTCGGGCCGCCGCTGACGACGACACGGTGGCCGACGGCACGCAGGCGCCGCACGAGCGCCGCGAAACGCTCGGCCGGCCAGCGCCGAGACACGGACTCCGCCCCGGGATGGACGACCACGGCGCCCGGCGCCGGCGACGGCACCTCCGGCGGCGGTAGCCGTAGGTCGGAGGGGTCCGCGGTGATGCCGTACGCCGCGAGAAAACCGCACCACCGCTCGCGCTCGTGCTCGTCCTTCCGCCACACGGGAGGCCGGGCCACGGCCGGGTCCGCGTGGGCGTAGGCCAGCAGCCGGGCGGGGGAGAGGGCGGCCAGCGCGTCGCGGCTCTCGGGACCGTTGCCGTGCAGGTCGATCGCGAGGTCCGGGGGCGGACCCCGCCAGTGGTCCAGCGAGGGCACGCCCCGGTTCGGTGCCTCGGCGGGCAGGATCTCGTCCACGGCCGCGGTGGCCAGGGCCGCTTCGCCGAGCGTCGCCGGGAGCGCCAGCACGAGGCGCCGCCCGGGGAAGGCCCGCCGGATGCCCCGCAGTGCGGGCACCCCGGTGAGCAGGTCGCCCAGGCCCAGCGCGCGCAGGACCAGCAGGCGGGGCCGATGCGGTGCCGCGGTCACCGGCGCCCCCGCTGCGCCGGCCGGACCGGCCGCGGGGCCGACGCCGCGCGCTCGGCGATGCCGGTGGTCGAACGGCCGTCCAGGTAGGGGAACAGCACCACCTGTCCGCCCCAACTCTCCACCAGCGACGCCTCCGGCAGCCGGGCGAGGGCGTAGTCGCCCCCCTTCGCCCAGATGTGCGGGCGCAGCTCCCCCAGCAGCCGCTCCGGGGTGTCCTCGTCGAACACGGCGACCGCGTCGACGCACTCCAGCGCCCGCAGCACCCGGACCCGGTCGGCCAGCGGGACCAGCGGTCGGCCGTCGCCCTTGCGTCGGCGTACGGACGCGTCCGAGTTCACGCACACGATCAGGCAGTCCCCGGTGGAGCGCGCGGCCTGCAACAGGGCGACGTGACCGGCGTGCAGCAGGTCGAAGCAGCCACCGGCGGCGGCGACGGTCCCACCGGCCGCACGCACCCGGGCGGCCGTGCGCAGGGCGTCGTCCGAAGGCTGCGCGGCATCCGCCGCACGCGGACCGCCGGCCGCCGCGCCGTCCACGGCGAGCGAGCGGCCGCCGCCCTCGGCGACGTACCGGGTGGCGGCGTGCACGGCACCCCGTACGGCCGTCTCGGTGAGCTCCCCGTCCGCGAGGAGCCCGGCGGCGGTCGCCGCGAACCGGTCGCCGGCACCGCAGGCGTCGCCGTCGGCCGTGACCGGCGACGGCACCAGCAGCGGAGTCTCCCCGTGCGACAGCAGCGCGCCCCGCCCGCCGAGCGTCACGGCCACGGAGGCCGCCCGCCAGGCACGGACGAGGGCGCCGGCGTCGCGAGCCGCCCGCTGCAACGCGCCCTCGTACTCCGCCTCCTCGCTGGTGGCCGACCGGGCGGCGAAGCCGCGCGCCTCGGTCGCGGACGGCGTGGCCAGCCGGACGCCCGGCACCGGAGGGCTCCCGCGCGGATGCGGATCCCAGACGACCGGCACCCGGGCCGCCACGGACCGGAGCACCTCGCGCAGCACGTCGGCGCCGCCACGCCCGTAGTCGGACACGAGCAGGGCACGGGCCTCGGCGACCGCCCGGCACGCCTCGTCCGTCCCTTCCGCGGCACGCCCCTCGCCGTCGTCCAGACGCAGCAACGGCCTGCCGTCCACGAGGACCCGGGTCTTGCTGGACAGGCCACCGCTCAGCGGCAGCCGTACGAGGCGCACCCGCCCGGCCAGCAGCCGGCCCAGCTCCTCGCTGGCCTCGTCGTCGCCGAGCGCGGTGACCAGGGTGACGGGCCTGCCGTCCGCCGCGGCGAGGCAGGCGGCCAGGGCCGCTCCGCCCGGCCGGCTGGTGCGCCGGGTGCCGCTGACGACCGGGACGGGCGCGTCGGGTGCCAGGCGCTCGGCACGGCCGCACAGGTCGTGGTCGAGCAGCGCGTCCCCCACGACGAGCAGCGGGGCCGGGGCGTTCATCGGCCGCCCTCCCCGAAGACACCGGACCCACCGGACCACCGGCCGTTCCCGGACGGCCGTAGCCGCTCGACGGCCCGGTCGAAGGACTCGCAGAGCATGTGCACCGCTACGAGATGCAGCTCCTGGACGGTGGCGGCGGAGCCCGCCTCCACGCACAGGGCCTCGTCCGCGATCCCCTGGAGGGGATTGGGCGCCGGACCGGTCAGGGCCCGCACGGTCATCCCGACACGGTGGGCCTCCTCCGCGGCGACGAGCAGGTTCTCACTGGCGCCGCTGGTCGACAGCAGCATCAGCAGGTCCCCGGCCCGGCCGTGAGCGGCCACCTGCCGGGCGAAGATCTCCTGGACGCCGTAGTCGTTGGCGATGGCGGTGGTCGAGGAGGTGTCGGCGTGCAGAGCGAGCGCGGAGAACGGCGGACGGTCGTTCCGGTAGCGGCCGACCAGCTCGGCGGTCAGATGCTGGGCCTGGGCCGCGCTGCCGCCGTTGCCCACGACCAGGAGCCGGGCGCCCGCCGCCAGCCGGTCGGCGAGGGTGACACCCCACCGGTCGACGAGAGGGGCGGCGTACCGGCGGAAACCTTCCAGAGCCTTCATCAGGTCATCGCAGTGCGTGACGTCGGTGACGAGTTTCATCGGACGGCTCCCGAGAGCGAGGGGACGCGGGACACGGCGCCGTACACCCCGGTCACCCCGTCGGCCACGCGGTCCCAGGTGTAGCGGGTCAGGACCCGCCGACGGCCGGCGGCGCCGAACCGGGCGAGCCGGGCGGGATCGTCGAGCAGGCCGCGGAGGGTGGCGCCGAGGTCGTGGTCCTCGTCGGTCGGCACCAGCACGCCCGTGACCCCGTCCACGACCGTGTCCAGCTGCCCGCCGACGGCGGTGGCCACGACGGGCGTGCGGCACGCCATGGCCTCGACCGGGACGATGCCGAACGGCTCGTAGCGGGGGACGGACACCACGAGGTCCGCGCCGGACATCAGCCGCGGCATCCGGTCCCGGCTCACCCCGCCGAGCAGGGTCACCCGGTCGGCCACGCCGTACTCCTCCGCGAGCGCCCACAACCGTTCGGCCTCCGGTTCGGCGAAGAGCAGGGCGGGTTCGGGGCCGCCGGCGACGAGGAGTTCGGCGTCGGGGACGTCGGCGAGGGCCCGGATCGCCCGGTCGAAGCCCTTTCGAGGCACCATGCGGCCGACGGTGAGCAGCCGCCGCCGCGCGGACCCGGTCCCCCGGGCCCCCGCGACCGGCGCGAACCGCTGGGGATCCACCCCGCAGGGCACGACATGGATGTTCCGCCGGGGCAGCCCCATGGCGACGAGTTCGGCCACCTCGTCCTGACAGGTGGCGATGATGCCCCCGCACTCCCGCCCCACCGCCGTCTCGACCGTGACACGTTCGGGCGGACTGGTGTCGGCGGTGCCCTGGTACCGCCTCTTCACCGTGCCGAGGGCGTGGTACGTCTGCACCACCGGCACCCCCAGTGCGCGGGCTCCGGTCACCGCCGCCAGCCCCGACATCCAGAAGTGGGCGTGCACCACGTCAGGCGGCTCCACGGACCACTCGTCCGCCAGCCATGCCGCGAAGTCCGGTATATAGGGCAGCAGTTCGTCCTTGGGCAGGGGAGCCGGCGGTCCGGCGGGGACGTGGACGACCCGTACGCCCTCGGGTGTGACGACCCGGTCGGGCAGCCGTGGATCGTCCCGGCGGGTGTAGACGACGACCTCGTGACCCCGCCGGGTCAACTGCGCGGCGAGTTGGGCCACGTAGACGTTCTGGCCGCCCGCGTCGGGGCCACCGAGCTCGGCCAGCGGACTGGCGTGCTCGGAGACCATGGCGACGCGGCCGGCCGTCGGGTGGCTGCTCATCCGGTGACCTCCTTGACGAGGCGTTCCCAGTCGCTCCGGAAACGCGGCTCTCCGTAGCGGGCCTGTGCCGCGGCCCTGGCGGCCTCCCCTGTCGAGCGGGCGAGTGCGGGATCGGCGAGGAATGCGCGGACGGCGTCCTCCAGTACGTCGAAGCGGTTGGAGACGACCCCGGCCGCCTCGGGTACGGCCTCCCGGACCTCGGTGGTCTCCAGCGCCACCACCGGCATCCCGAGGAACATGGCCTCCAGCAGTGAGAGTCCGAGCGATGTCCACCGGACGGGGTGCAGATACAGCCGGCAGCGGGCCATCGCCGGGTGCAGTTGGCCCTGCGGCAGGTCCCGGGCGCGGCAGCGTCCGGCGGGCAGCCCAAGATGGTCGGCGAGTCCGCGCGTGCGCATGCCGAAGACGTCCAGCGGCGCGATGCCCGCGAACCGCGGCAGCAGATCCGTTCCCGTCGTCCGCCCGCGCCGCACCGGGTCGTTGACGACGACGGCCGCACGCGGTTCCGCACCAGTCCACAGCGGCCCCGGGTCGAGGACGCCGTGCTCGATCACCTCGGTCGGAGCACGGCCGTTGTCCCACATCAGCCGGTTGAAGTGGGTCACATGGACAAGGGCGATGTCGGTCCGGTCGGCGAGGGGGTGGCGGCTGTCGACGGCGGACTCGTGCGGGCTGTTGTGCTCGACGTACACGGCCGGTACGTCGACGCCGGGCCGGCGACCCGTCCACCGCTCGGCCAGTGCGAGCTCGTGCGGCCGCTGAAGCACCATCAGGTCGATGTCCGCCTCGCGCAACCCGGCCGGGCTCACCTCGCGCACGGTCTCCGGCCACCGCCAGGTCCGCGCCCGGCCCAGCCCGTCCGGACCGCGGCCGGGCGTCACGGGCACCAGAAAGGTGTACGGGCCCTGGACCAACGACGTCAGCCATGAGCCGTGCACATGCCAGACAAGGATGTTCATGGCCTCTCCTGAATCAGTTTCCGCACCGCGAGCACCACGTCATGGCCCGTGACCTCGTCGAGGCACGGATGACCCGGCACGGGACAGCGCCGGGCCCTGCTGTCCGCACACGGGGCGTGCTGGTCGCCGAGGACCACGCTCGGCACGCCGTACGGCGCCCACCGCTCCGCCGGCACGACGGGCGCGAACAGGGACACCACCGGGGTCCCGACGGCCGCCGCCAGATGAGCGGGACCGGTGTTGCCGCACACCACGACATCGGCGGTGCGCAGCACGCCCGCCAGCGCGGCCGGCGGGGTCCTGCCGCCGAGGTCCACCCCCGAGTCGCCGCTGACCCACCGGGTGAGGTCCGTCTCGTCCGGGCCCCCGGTGACGACGACACGGTGACCCTCGTCGGCGAGCAACGCGACGGCCTCGGCGCAGTGTTCGGGGCTCCAGGCCCGAGCCGGTGCGCTGGCGCCGGGGTGGACGACCACGTACGGGCCGTTCCCCGTCAGGGAGATGGTGTCCGGCGGCGGTACGACACGCAGCCGGCCCGAGTCCCCCGGACGCGGCAGGAAGCCCATGGCCGCCGCCGTGTCGAGCGCGGCCTCGACCTCGTGCCGGCCGGGCAGCCGCCGATGGCGTACGTCGAGGAGGCGGCCGGGCTGGTCGACGCTGTCGGCGCCGATCCGCCCGACGCCGGCCAGCCGCAGCAACAGGGCGGTGGGCAGCGGGCTCTGATGGAACGACGTGAGGATCAGGGCGGCGTCGAACGCCGCCGCCCGCAACCGCTCCACCAGCCCGCCGACGTCCGCTTCGTCGACGTCCGGCGGCCGCACGCCCTCCCAGGGCGCCGCCCACACGATCACCTCGTCCACGTCGGGCAGCAGCCGGGCGGCGGGCTCGCCGAGCGGGCCGCACAGCATCGTCACCCGCGAGCAGTGCGCGGCGACCGCCCGCACGGCGGGTCCGGCGAGCAGCACATCGCCGAAACTGTCGAGCCGCACGACCAGCGCCTTCACCACGGACCTCCTCGCGCCTCCGCCAGCAGACGGCGAACCGCGGTCAGCAGATCGGGCGCGGTACGCGGCGCCGCCTCGACCTCCGCACGCCACGTCGCCTCCCTGGGCACGAGCACACTCCGTGCGCCCGCGGCACGGGCGGCCTCCACATCGGCCCCGATGTCGCCGATCACCACGCAGTCCCGGGGAGCCACGCCCAGCCGACGTGCCGCCTCCAGCACCAGCCCCGGCCGGGGCTTGCGGCAGTCGCAGCCGGCGTCGGGGAGGTGCGGGCAGTACACCCAGGTGCCGAGACCGCCAAGGAGGGCGTCAGCCCGCGCGTTCACGCGGTGCACGTCGGCGTCCGTGAGCAGTCCACGGCCGACCCCCGACTGGTTGCTGACCACACCGGTCGCGATGCCCTCCCCGCGCAGCAGCTCCACCGCCCGCCGCGCACCGGGCATTGGCCGCACCAGGGCGGGGTCCCCGTTGTAGGCGACGTCCTCGACGAGGGTGCCGTCACGGTCGAAGAGGACGGCGGCGACGACGGGCGCCGGGCGGGGTGGGGTGGCGACCCCGTCCCTGGGGTGTCGGGGTCCGTGGCCCGAGAGCGGTCGCTTCATGGCGTGCTCCCCGACGGCGTGGTCCGGGGGACGGCCGTTCGCCCCGCCCCCGGCCGTGACGCCGTGTGCCGCCGAACGGCACCCAGCGGCGCGGCCCCGCGATGACGTACCAGTCCGGCCAGCCAGTGGCGGACCGCGAGCGGCGGGATGAGCACGCTCGTGGCCGCCATGGTGGCGATCTCGTCAGGGGTGCGCGGGCCCGGCCGGATACGGGCCAGCGCGAACTCGACCGTGCCCAGGGCCCACAGGCCCCCGGCCACGGCGGCGGCACGCCATCGGCCGGCCGACACGGAGCCGCAGGCGACGAGCGCGGCGGCGGTCACCACCAGGTGCCCGGGGAACCGCCCCCGGGGTGCCTGGGCGCGCGCCCACCAGTCGCGGCCGTGCAGTCGGCTCATCAGGACGTCGTCCGCGTTGCCGCGCTGGGCGCGCACCGACACCCACCAGTCGACCGCACGCACCGGATGGCGGGTCGCGCGCCGTCCGCGGCGCAGTGTCCAACCCGCGTCCCGTACGCGCAGCGCCAGGTCGGCGTCCTCACGGAAGGCCCGGCGGAACCGCTCGTCGAAGCCCCCGGCCTCCGCCAGCGCGGCCGTACGGTAGGCCATGTCAGCCGTGGCCCAGGCTGCCTCCTCCAGGCCGGCGGTGCCCCTTTCCCAGTCCGTGGGCCTGCGGTCGGCGGGAAGGGGGACGGACAGCCGCCCCTGGATGCCGCCGGTGGTCACGTCGGCTGCCGCGAGGTCGTCGGCGAGGCGGCCGGACCAGTCCGGCAGCACCTGGACGTCGTCGTCGAGGAAGACGGTCCAGGGCGCGGTGACCGTACGCCACCCCGCGTTTCGGGCGGCAGCCGGCCCGCGTCCACCGCTGCGTAGGGTCCGTACTCGCTCACGCAGCGCGCCGGCGGCCTCCAGCGGCAGCTTCCCGGTCGGGTCCGGGCGGTCGTCGACCACGACGATCTCCTGGGGCGGAGGACCGGTGGCCGTGGTCGCGGCGAGGGCGCGCAGGCAGTCGGCGAGGCAGGCGCGCCCGATCGTCGGGACCACGACGGCGTAGGCGGGCGACTCCGTCATGCGAACACCTTCTTCCGCCGGACCGCGAACGGCCCGAGGGCGAGCAGGTCCACCGGCGCGGAACCGAAGCACTCCAGGGCGTCCCGGGGGTCGTCCACCATCGGGCGGCCGGCGGTGTTCAGGCTGGTGTTGACCACCACGGGCAGTCCCGTCCGGCGCTCGAAGGCGTCGATCATCCGCGCCACCAGCGGCTCCGCGCCACGGTCCACGGTCTGGATCCGGGCCGTACCGTCCACGTGGACGACAGCCGGGACGCGCTCCCGCCACTCGGCGGCCACGTCGTGCACGAACAGCATGTAGGGGCTGGGCAGGGGCCCGTCGAAGAGTTCGGCGGCCCGCTCCGCCAGAACCATGGGCGCGACCGGACGGAACTCCTCCCGTCCCTTCACGGCGTTGAGCCGCTCCAGGTTCGCGGCCCGGCCCGGGTGGGCGAGCAGCGAGCGGTGGCCGAGGGCGCGCGGCCCGTACTCGCTGCGCCCCTGGAACCAGGCCACGATCCCGTCTCCGGCGAGTTCCTCGGCGACGGTCTCGGCGATGTCGTCGGGCTCCTCGTAGGGCACGGCCGCCCGTTCCAGCCACGCGCGCAGTTCGGCGTCGCTCCAACCGCGCCCCAGGGCGGCGGTCGGCATCGCCTCCACCGTCTCCTTCTGGTGGGCGACGTGCAGCGCGGCGCCGAGCGCCGTACCCGCGTCCCCGGCCGCCGGCTGCACCCAGACCTCGCGGAACGGTCCCTCCCGGTACAGCCGGGAGTTGGCCACGCAGTTCAGTGCCACTCCGCCCGCAAGCGTCAGCACGTCCTCGCCGGTGCGTTCGTGCAGCCAGCGCACCAGCCCGAGCAGCACCTCCTCCAGGCATGCCTGGGCGCTGGCGGCCACGTCCGCGTGGTCACGCGACCACGGCGCGCTCGCCGCACGGGGCGGCACCAGCGACGACCAGGGCACGGGACGGGCCCGGAACCCGCCCCGGCCGTCCAGACGGACGTACGCGCGCAACTGGTCGAGGAAGCGCGGCCTGCCGTACGACGCCAGGGCCATCACCTTGAACTCGTCGCTGCTGCGCAGGAATCCGAGGTGCTGGGTGAGGTCCTCGTAGAACAGGCCCATCGAGTCGGGCAGCGACTGCGAGCCCAGCACGGTGAGTTCGCGGTTCGCGTAGCGGCCCGCCAGATGCGAGCCGCACTCGCCGCGCCCGTCCAGGACCAGCACGGCGCAGTCCGGATACGGGGAGGCCTGGCCCGCCGAGGCGGCGTGGGCCACGTGGTGCGCGACGAAGCGCACCTTGGCCGGGTCGAGGCCGGGCAGCGCCTCGGCGAGGAACTCGGGGGCACGCCGAGCGTACTCCTGACGAAGCCGGTCCCAGGGGTCGTGCAGGCCCAACTGCTCAGCGGGATGGGCGAGTTCGGGATCGTACGAGTAGGCGACGGCGTCCAGTTCGGCCGGGGCGAGGCCGGCCTGGTCCAGGCACCAGCGGGCGGAGAGTTCGGGCAGTTCCCACGCGGAGAAGGGGACGGGGCGCTTGCCGTGCTTGCGTCGGCTGAAGCGCTCCTCCTCGGTCGCGGCGACGATCCTGCCGTCCACGACCAGGGCGGCGGCGGGGTCGTGGAAGAGGGCGTTGATTCCCAGGACACGCATACAGGGCCTCCGGGGCGGCGTGGTGGACGAGGTCTCAGGCCCGGGGTCTCAGGCCCGCGGCGCCGGTTCTCGCGTCGGTCGCGTCGGTGGCGTCTCGCCCGTCTCTCGCGTGGGCTGCGTCGCGGCGAAGTGGGCGATCGTCTGCTTGATCCCTTCCTCCCAGGGCACCTTGGGCTCCCAGCCCAGCAGCTCCCGGGCCATACGGGTGTCCGGGCGGCGGCGCTGCGGATCGTCGACCGGGCGGTCCACGAACTCCACGGTCGAGGAGGAACCCGCCAGCTCCACCACCCGGCGGGCGATGTCACGCACGGTGACCTCGTCGGTCCCGCCGATGTTCACCGGGCGCACCGAGTGGCTCGCGGCCACCAGCAGAATCCCGTCGACCGTGTCGTCCACGTAGCACAGCGACCGCGTCTGACTGCCGTCCCCCGCCACCGTCAGCGGTTCATCGGCCAGGGCCTGACAGACGAACGTGGGCACGGCACGGCCGTCGTGGGCGCGCATGCGCGGGCCGTAGGTGTTGAACAGGCGCACGATGCCCGCATCGGCGTTCCGGACCCGCACATGTGCGGTGACCAGCGCCTCCGCGAAGCGTTTGGACTCGTCGTACACGCTGCGCGGACCCACCGGGTTGACATTGCCCCAGTAGTCCTCGCGCTGCGGATGCACCAGGGGATCGCCGTACACCTCGGACGTCGAGGCCAGCAGGAACCGCGCCCCGTCCCGCTCCGCGACGGCCAGCATGGTGCGGGTGCCCAGGCTGCCCACGTCGAGCGTCTCCAAGGGCAGCCGGAGGTAGTCGGCGGGGGAGGCGGGACACGCGAAGTGCAGGATCAGGTCGTACGGCCCCGGCAGGCGCTCGGGGCATTCGGGCGCGGATACGTCGCACTCGACGAACCGGAACCCCGGCCGGCCCCCCAGATGCGCCACATTCGACCGTGACCCGGAGCACAGGTTGTCCACGCAGTCGACTTCGACACCCGAAGCCAGCAGGCGCTCGCAGAGATGGCTGCCGAGGAACCCGGCGCCGCCCGTCACCACGGCACGGCGCCAGGGCGCACGAGAGGAAGTGTCAGTCATGGGAAGTCCTTCGGCCGCGCTCGCGGGAGCCCCGGCGGCGCGGTGGCGGGGCACACGCCGACCGGTGGGCACGAGAGGCTCTGTGTGGGGGGTGAAAGGGCAAGAGGGCAGGGGCCTGTAGACGTCTCCCTGGGAACCATGGCCGTACCGGCCGGCCGCCGCTTTCCCGACGGCACTGTCACGGGGTTCCCGCGCCAATGGCTTTCACACGTTGCTTCTTATGATGCGCATGTCACCGCGACACTCGCGACTTCTGCGGTGAAGCCGTCTTCAGCCCATGAACGCGGCTCGGTGCGAACCGCCGGCGGCCGGTCCGCGAGCTGTCTGTGAGCAACCGCACTCGGCGCGGCAAAGGCCAGGAAACAGGGGGAAGTTGAGCCCCGGAGGCCGACGTCGGGGCGCGCACCGCGGACGGCTCGCCCGTCCCGTCTGCCACGATGGTCGAGCCTTGACCGATCAGGTGGAGCGGCCGCGCAGCGCAGCCGGCGTTCCTCGGTTCCGCCGACCGTCTGTTCCCGCCTCGCCCTTCGGGTATCGCACTGTGCCTTCCGCTCCCTCGCGTTTTCCTGCCCCTGACCTCGCCCCCGTGCCGTCCCGGGAGCCGTCGCGTTCGCCGTGGCGGTCCCTGCGGTACCGCAGCATGCGCTGGTGGTCCGTCGCGAACTTCGTGTCGAACGCCGGCACCTGGATGCAGCTGACGGTGCAGAACCTCCTCGTCCTGCAGATCACCGGCTCGGCCGCCGCGACCGGGCTGTCCATGTCCGTCCAGGCCGCGCCGGCCCTCGTGGTGAGCCTGCTGGGCGGAGCGGCCGTCGACCGCTGGCCGCGCAAGCTGACGGCCACCGTCAGCCAGGCGCTCCTCGGCACGGTCGCCTTCGTGACGGCCGTACTCGTGGCCCTGGACCGGCTCGACATGACGACCCTGCTGGTGCTGGCCGCCGTGACCGGCACGATCGCCACGGTCGACGGACCGGCGTGCGCCCTCCTGGGTAACGACCTCGTTCCCGTCGAGGACGTACCCTCCGCCATCGGCGTGGGCGCGCTGGTCCACAGCGCCGGCCGGCTCGTCGGGACCGCCCTGGCCGGTGTGACGGTCGCCTTCCTGGGGACGGGCGCCGCGTACGCGGCCAACGGGGTGTCGTTCCTGTTCGTGGCCGCGGTCGTCCCCTTCCTGCGTCCGGCGCCCGGAGCGGTGGCGGCGGGCTCCGTGACGCCGACCGCCGGGGCGGGGACCGGGGCCGCTGCCGCGCCCGACAAGGCGGCCACCGGTTCGGGCATGACCGTACGAGAGGGTCTGCTCTTCTTCGCGCGCCGTCCCCGTCTGGTCGCCCTCGCCGGGATCACCGGGCTCAGCTCGATCTTCGGCCGCAACTACGGTCTGACGCTGGCCGTCCTCGTCACCGGGCCCCTCGCGGGCGGCGCGGGCGCGTTCGGCACCGTCTCCACGGTCCTCGCCGTCGGCGGCATCCTCGGAGCGGTCCTCGGCGCCCGGCTGCGCCGTCCGTCCGTCCGCCTGGTGGGTACCCTGGCCGCCGCCGGAGCGCTGCTCCAACTCGCGGCGGGCCTGTCACCGTCGCTGGCCGTCCTGCTGGTGCTCGTGCTGCCCATGGCCGTCCTGGAGTCCGTCTCCGACACCGCCGGAACCGCCGTCCTCCAGACCGACCCGCCCGCTCATCTGCGCGGCCGCGTCCTCGGCGTGTGGGGCAGCGTGGGCACGGTGTGGAGCCTCGGCGGACCGCCGGCGCTGGGCCTGCTCATGGAACTCGCCGGAGCACGCGGCGCCCTCGTCGCCGGCGGCCTGCTCATCGCCGGCACGATCGGCACGGCTTCCCTCCTACGGACCCGCCGCACCCCGCCCCCGGTGCCCCTCCCGAGGAAGCCGGGCGGCCTTCAGGACCGGAAGGCCCTGAGCGCGGCCGCCTGACCGGCCGCCCCTGGAGGGGACAGGCCGCGAGGCCAGGGGGGCGCGACGCCCCGCGGGGGAACGGACTGCTACGCCGCCCTGAGGGTGACGGACCGCGGTGCCGCCGCGCGGGGTACGGATCGCGAGGCCGCCGCGCGGGGACAGACCACCACGCCGCAGCGAGGCCCGACCGTGTCCCCACACCGCTGGGGGGACAGCTGAGGCCGGCCTCGTGGCGGTCGGCTGCATTCCTGGGGCCTGGCTCCCGGCCTTCACCCCAGGGGCCCTCTTTCCCGGCCTTGATTCCCGGCCCTCGCTCATGGCCCTCACCCGGCCTGCACCCCCGGCCATCACTCCCGGGGCCTGGTTCCCGGCCCTCACCCCACGCCGTCACTCGCCCCTCACTCCGGCGCCAACTGGTCGGCCAAGCGGTGGGCCTGGGCCAGCAGGGTGCCGTGCGTTGCCAGTGCGGCGGGGTCGTGCCGGGCGGTGTCGGGGAGACTTCGGTGCAGGGCGCGCAGAACGCGGCGGAGCTCGGCCACGGCTTCGTCCAGTGCCCGGTCGACGGACCGGCCGCCGTCGTCCTCCGCGAACCGGGCCTGGCCGTAGAGGCCGACGGCGCGGGCGGTGTGCCGGAGGAAGTCCGCGTACGGGTCGGTGATGCGCGGCTCCGGCCGGAGCCGCGTTCCGCCGCGCTCCGCGGCCTCCAGCACCGTGCGGGTCACCCCGGCGGTGGCACGGCGACATGGTCGAGCACGGCGAGGGGGTCGTCGTATGCCTGGCCGGGCGGGGAGAGGGCCTGGGAGCGGCGGCCGCGCGGGTTGACGCGCATGCTCTCGCGGCCCCAGCCGATCGCCGACCGGGCCTGGTCGACCAGGCGGGCCAGCCGCAGGGCACGCTCGTGGCGCTCCCCGGCCGCGTGCGGGTCCCACTCACCCGCGGCCAGCCCGTCGGCCACCGCTTCCAGGATGGCCCGCGCCTCACGCGCGGCCTCCTCCAGGGCGGCGCGGGTGTCACGCAGGTACACCGGGGGACGGATCAGCGCGTTGACCACGATGCCGACCACCGCGCCGAAGACCGCTTCCATGAGACGTGCGGCGGAGGACGCAAGGCTGGGCTGCCCGCCGGTCAGGACGAACAGCGCACCGGTCGCGGCGTAGACGCCCTGGGCACCCAGCCGCTGCCACTGGGCGAGCAGCAGCACCACCGGGAGGACCAGGGCCATCGCGGTCATCTTGCCGTCCAGTGCCAGGGCACCGGCCGTCGCCGCCGCCGTGCCCATGGCGAAGGCGGCGAGTTGTTGCAGACCGTGGGCGATCGACCGGTACACCGTCGACTCCACCAGCACGACCGCCACCCAGGGAGCGACGAACGCCATCGGAGCCTTGAGCCACCAGCCCGCCACCGCCCACGCCATGCATGCCGCCAGCGCGGCCTTGCCGGCCTGCACCGCCAGATCCCGCTCGAGCCCAGGTCCCAGCCACGCCCGCCGCACCGCCCGCCGGACAGCCCGACCGTCGCGCCGCACCGCTTCTGTCGCTCGCCTCGCCCAGTCCATGGGGCAGCAAGTGCCACATGGCGGGCGACATCAGTCCAGGAAATCGGCGACCAGGGTGGCGAACTCGTCCGGGGCGGCCAGGCGGACGCCCAGGGATTCGGCCTTGGCTCGCTTGGATCCGGCGTTGTCACCGGCGACGACCAGGGAGGTCTTCTTGGAGACGCTGGAGGAGGCGCGGCCGCCGGCGCGTTCGATGAGTTCGTTCATCTGGTTGCGGCTGAGCTTCTCCAGTACGCCGGTCATCGCCCCCGTGACCACCACCGTCATCCCGGCGAGCGGCCCACCTACCGGCGCGGCGTTCTCCGCGTCGGTGTCGGCGTCGGCCTGGGCGTCTTCGGTCGCCGGGGCGGGCGGCGTGGCGCCCGGCTCGGTCATGTTCACCCCGGCCGCGGCGAGCTTGTCGATGAGCGGGGCCAGTTCGGCGAGCTCGGCGACGATCGACGGGGCTTTCTCGGTGCCAATGCCCTCGACCCGCTGTATCGCGGCGGCGTCGGCGGCGCGGATGTGGTCCATCGTGGCGAAGTAGCGGGCGATACGGCGGGACATGGAGCGGCCGGTGCCGCGGACGCCCAGCGCGCACAGCACCCGCGACAGCGGCCGCCCTCTGGCCGTGTCGAGCGCGGCGAGGAGGTTGTCGGTGCTGGTCTCGCCCATCCGCTCCAGGCCGAGGAGTTGGTCGCGGGTGAGGGCGAACAGGTCGGCGAGATCGGCGACCAGACCGGCCTCGACGAGCTGCACGATACGGGTGTGGCCGAGCCCTTCGACGTCCAGCTGGTCGCGGCCGACGGCGTACGAGAGGGAGGCGACCAGGTGGCAGTTGCGGCCGTTCTCGCAGCGCCAGCGCTGCTCGCCGGTGTCGATGCCGGAGCCGCAGCGCGGGCACACCTCCGGGAAGACGATGGGCTGTTCCTCACCGGTGCGCAGGTGGGCGACGGGGGCCTCGACGCGGGGGATGACGTCACCGGCGCGGTGCACCATGACGTGGTCGCCGAGGCGCAGATCGCGGCGGGTGATGTCGGCCGGGTTGTGCAGGGTGGCGTAGGTGATGGTGGAGCCGTCGATCTCGACCGGTTCCAGCACGCCGCGCGGGGCGATGATGCCCGTGCGGCCGACGTTCCACTGCACCTCCAGCAGCCGGGTGATCTTCTCCACGGCCGGCAGTTTGTAGGCGATCGCCCAGCGTGGGGCGCGTGAACCGGATCCGGCGGCCCGCTGGTCGGCGGCCAGGTCGGCCTTGATGACGATTCCGTCTATCCCGAAGGGCAGTTCGGCGCGCAGCGCGGCGATCTCCCTCACCCGGGCGAGGACCTGCTCGACCGAGTCGGCGGTGACACCGGGCACCGCCGTACCGGCGGTGGTGTTCACGCCGAGTTCCGCGGCCCGTGCCATCAGGTCGCTGTGGGCGAGTTCCCCCAACTGCCCGGCGAATTCCTCCTCCGTGCCGGGCAGCGCCAGCAGACCGTAGCCGAAGAACGTCATCGGCACGGTGTAGGCGCGATCCCGGGCCCGCAGGGTGCCCGCCGCGGCGTTGCGCGGATTCGCGAACGGCTGCCCGCCGTGCGTGGTGCGCACCTCGTTGGCGTGCTCGAACTGGGCGGTGGTCATGAGGACTTCGCCCCGCACCTCCACGGTGACCGGCTCGGTCAGCTCGCCGGGCAGGCCCTCGATGGTGCCGATCGCGTGCGAGACGTCCTCCCCGGCCGTCCCGTCGCCGCGCGTGATCAGCCGCGTGAGACGGCCGTGGGTGTAGCGGGCGGCGACCGCCAGGCCGTCGAGCTTCGGCTCGACACTGAACCGCTCCACGTCATGACCGATCCGCCGGGCCAACGACGCGGTCCACGCGGTGAACTCCTCGGCCGAGAACACGTTGTCCAGGCTCAGCATCGCCACCGTGTGCGGGACATCCCCCTCCACCGCGCCGCCGGCCACCTTCCCGGTCGGCGACCCGGGCAGTATCTGGTCGGGATGCTCCGCATCCCACTCCGCGATGCCGCGCACCAGCCGGTCGTAGGCGTCGTCGTCCAGTACCGATGTGCCCCCCGTGTAGTAGGCGGCCGAGGCATTCACGGCGTCCTCGACCGCCTGCGCGTAGGCGGCGGCATCCACGATCACTGCAGCTGATGTCGTCATGCCGATCATCTTGCACGCCACCACTGACAACGGCCCTGACCTGGGCAAAGAGGGGCCTGGGAGAAGAGGGGCCTGGGCAAAGATGCCGGGCGGCTCAGCCCTTCGGCTCGGTGAAGCGGATGCTGTTGCCGAACGGATCGCGCAGGCCGCAGTCGATGCCGTACGGCCGCTCGGTGGGTTCCTCGGTGAACTCGATGCCCAGGCCCAGCAGTTTCTCGTAGGTTTTGCGGCAGTCGTCCGTGCTGAAGATGAGGTGGCCCCCGGTGGCGCCCTTCGTCAGCAGTTCGCGGACCTGCTGTGCCGTCTCCTCGGAGAGCGCCGGCGGCCCCGGCTTCTCCAGCAGGATCTGGCGCTCCGGGTGCCCGGGCACGTTGACGGTGAGCCAGCGCATGAAGCCGAGGTCGACGTCGGTGTTGACCTCCAGACCGAGCTTGCCGACGTAGAAGTCGAGGGCCGCGTCCTGGTCGAGGACGTAGATCTGCGAGTGCGTGATAGCGGTGAACATGCGCATCACGCTATCGAGCGGGCCGGAAGAAAACTTATCCAAAACTGCTCAGCCACCGGCCGGCCCCGGGCTCAGCCGCTCGGCCGCATCCACGCTTTCGTGAAGCACGTCGGTACGGCCATGGCAGCCGTCTCCTTCGCTTCCTTGCGGTATGTCCTCGGTGACCGGCCGACGATGTCGTGGAAGGTCCGGCTGAAGGTGCCCGGGCTGCCGAAGCCCACCTCGAAGCAGATGTCCGTCACACTGCGGTCGGTCTCCCGCAGCAGGAACATCGCCCGTTCGACCCGGCGGCGCTGCAGATAGCGGTGCGGTGTCTCGCCGAACGTGGCCCGGAAGGTGCGTGTGAAGTGCGCTTCGGACACATGCGCGATCCGGGCCAGGGACGGAACGTCCAACGGCTGGGCGTAGGAGCGGTCCATGGCATCCCTGGCCCGGAGCATGCGGCGGTTGGACTCTTCTGCGGCGCGACTCACGGCGTCATCACACCACGATTCCCCAACTGCCGATCAGACCGTGCCGATCAGACCGCCGGAGCCGGGTACGTCGGGTACTCCACCCCGGAGACGTGCTGCACGACGCGGATGACCTGGCAGGAGTAGCCGAACTCGTTGTCGTACCAGAGGTAGAGGATCGCGTTGTCGCCGTCGACCTTGGTGGCGCCGGCGTCGACGATCGAGGCGTGGCGGGAGCCGATGAAGTCGCTGGAGACCGCGTCGGGAGCCGTGGTGAAGTCGATCTGACGCTTCAGCGGTGAGGTCAGCGAGACACCCCGCAGATAGTCGAGGACCTCCTCGCGGCTGGTCTCGCGACCGAGGCGCAGGCTGAGGATGGCGATCGAGACGTCCGGCACCGGGACGCGGATCGAGCTGCCGGTGATCGGCGCCTTGAGGTCCGGCAGCGCCTTGGCCACGGCGGACGCGGCGCCGGTCTCGGTGATGACCATGTTGAGCGGCGCGGAGCGGCCGCGGCGCTCGGACTTGTGGTAATTGTCCAGCAGGTTCTGGTCGTTGGTGAACGAGTGGACGGTCTCCACGTGGCCGCGCAGCACGCCGTACTCGTCGTCCATCGCCTTCAGCGGTGGCACGATCGCGTTGGTGGTGCAGGACGCGCAGGACAGGATCTGCTCGTCCGGCTTGATCGTGTCGTGGTTGACGCCGTGCACGATGTTCGGGACGTCGCCCTTGCCCGGCGCGGTCAGGACGACCTTGTCGATGCCGGGGCGCAGATGCGTCGACAGGCCTTCCCGGTCACGCCACTTGCCCGTGTTGTCGATGAGGATGGCGTTCTTGATGCCGTATGCCGTGTAGTCGACCTCGGACGGGTCGTTCGCGTAGATCACCTTGATCGTGTTGCCGTTGGCGACGATCGTGCTGTTCGCCTCGTCGACGGTGATCGTGCCCTGGAACTGGCCGTGGATGGAGTCCCGGCGCAGCAGCGAGGCGCGCTTGACGATGTCCTGCTCGCCGCCTCCGCGGACGACGATGGCGCGCAGTCGCAGGCCGTTGCCGGAGCCGGCCTTCTCGATCAGCAGGCGGGCCACGAGGCGGCCGATGCGGCCGAAGCCGTAGAGGACGACGTCGCGCCCCTCGCCGCCCTCGATCTTGTTGGCACCCGTGGCGCCGGCGACGGCCTCGGCCGTGAACTCCGGGATCGACAGTCCGCAGTCGTCGGTGAGGTACGTCGCGGCGAGCATGCCGATGTCGATCTGCGAAGGGCCGAGGTCGAGCGTGGTGAGGGCCTGCAGGAACGGCAGCGTGTCGGTGACCGACAGCTCCTCCCCGGCGATCTGCCGGGCGAACCGGTGGGTCTTCAGGATGCTGACCACCGACTTGTTCACCAAGGAGCGGCTGTGCAGCAGGACGGTGACATCCCGCTCACGGTGCAGCTTCCCGATGATCGGGATCATCGATTCCGCGATCTCCTCGCGGTGCTTCCAGTTGGTGAACGAGTCCTCGTTGACAGTCACAGATTTATCTTTCGAGCTAGGCGGCGCTCATATGCTAAGTGGTAGCCGTTCGGATCCCGCCACCGGGGTGCCCGACCCCGGTGGACGTGATCGTCCGGCGATGCTCAGGAGACGCGCCAGGCTGCGGCGTAGGGCTGATCGGGCCATCAGGGCCAGACGCCGGAGAAGTCGATCTTCTCGGTCCATTCCGGGTGGTCTATGAGGGGATTGCGGTTGCCCTGCAGCTCGGCGATGGCGGCATTGCGGTGCAACTCGTACTCGCTCACGGGCTCGTTGCCGTGCCAGGCCAAGAGCGTGGGCAGGCGGTTCTCGGGGAACTCGACGGACCCGTCGCCGATCAACCCCGGGTAGCGCAGCAGGAAGTAGAGAGTGGCTCGGGCGACCGCTCCCTTTCCCTCCTCGGGTTCGAACCCCACGGCCGTGTCACGCGCCCCGCACTCGTCCCGTATCGCCAGCTCGAATTCGGGGAACTCGGCGAACGAGAAGTTGCTGCGGAAGCTGTTGCACCCGCTCTCGCAGGCGAACAGATGGTGGAGGTCGCCCCGCATGGGCTCCCGCGCGTCGAACCACGACTGCGGCACCACGTGTTCGCAGTTGAACGGCATCGACGCCTCCAGAGCGGCGAACTCGGCGGCGAACTCGGCCGGACCGGCAGTGCCCTCGTGGAGGATCAGCTCCTGCACGCGCGCCAGCCGCGCTTCCTCCACGGCGGCGTCCAACCGTATGAACTCCTCGGCGGAGAAGTCCTTTCCGGAGTAGATGCTGCGCAGCCGGCCGTCCCGGTGCAGGTCGACCCACGGATAGACGAGCCGGATCGGCTTGTACCTGGGCCGGGGCTCGTGTGTCTCCGCCAGCAGTTCGGTGAGCGCGCGGCGCAGTGCGTCCCCGTCGTCGGTGCCGATGTCCGCGTAGTAGGCGTCGCGTGCGGCGGTGTCGGCGGGCCGGTCGTAGTACGGCCGTTCCCGCGCGAGGCGGTGGTTGACCAGGGCCGCGTCCACGTCCCGCTGGACGGCGGAGGCCACGTCGGGCGGCCAGGCCGAGGGCGGCGTCGTGGGCGCGAGCACGGGCGGCGGGGTGGTGACGGTCGCCACCGGGAATGCCGACGAGTCGACTCCGACACTGATCCGCAGCGGGACGGTGAGGTGGGCGGTGCCGTCGGCCACGTACGCCCGCGCGCCGGCGGACCTCGGCAGATTCGACGCACCGTCCGTCGAGGGCGCGGGTGTGGGCGTGGTGCTCTCAACCGGGACCGGAGCTGCCCCGGCAGCCGGTCCGGAAGAGGTCCCGGGGGTGAACAGCTCGTCGCGGAGCCGGGCGGCCGCACCGGTCAGGGTGATCTCGTGCAGGGCGCGCAGCACACGACTGATCCGCACCCCCTCGTTGGCCTTCCATGCCAGTCGGTCGTCGCCCATGCCCGGTGTCCAGGGCGCTCCGTCGACGCTCAGCGGGCGGCCCTCGGCGTCGGTCTTCGGGACAGCCGAGTGATGCAGCGCGACGACCTCCCACTGGTCGTTGAAGACCGGCGAACCCGACGAACCCTCACGGGTGTCGGACTCGTAGTGCATGAAGCGGTCGAGTATGTCGACGATCTCGTTCTCGCGCAGCGCGAGCTGCTTGGGCTCGCCCCGGGGGTGCTGAACGATGTTGACGAACTCCCCGATGACGACCGTGCCCTGCGCCTCGCTGAGCGTCAGCCGGCCGAACGACGAGAGCTCCTCGCCCCCCGCACCGCGTTCGGCCACCGCGACGAGGCTGAAGTCCAGAGCGCGGTCGGTGACGAAGAACCTGTGCGGCTCCAGCTGGAAGACCGCAGGTGTGAGCGGCTGCCCGTCGAGCCCGGCCTGCAGTGCGAACGCGACCACACTGCGACGGGCCTCCTCCTGACTGCGCAGCACATGGTTGTTGGTGAGCAGCAGGGTGGGGGACACCATGAAGCCGGTGCCGTGACCGCCACCGGGTCCGCTGATGGTGATCCGGCCGACCGCGCGGGAGGCGAGGGCACCCTCCTCCAGGAACGCGACCGGAGTGAGGTTGTTGCGCCCGATGAGGCGTTCCAGGCCCAGCACATCGCTGCCGAAGCTCTCCGGCGGCAGCCGCAGGGTGCTCCCCGCCGCGGTGACGGGCTCCGACGGCTCCCGTTCGATCGCCCTGGCCAGCGACCAGTCGGCGCCGAGACGGGCCAGCCGCTTCTCGACCCGCTCCGGTTCGTCGGCGTACAGCACGCCACGCGTCCGGAGCAGCTCCCGGTTTCTCTCCCGCTGCCCGGTTCGGTGCGCATAGCGTTCCGCGGCCCGCGTCAGCTGTGACAGGTAGTCGGATTCGATGGGGGAGAAGAGTTCCGCGTCCGTTGTCATGGGTCCGCCTCCCGTGTGGCGGTGCGGTGGTGTACGGCGCGCTACGCCACGAGTCGTGTGCTGCGCGATGCCTGGTCGGGGTGGGTCCCGAGGTAGCCGTGCGCGGAGAACGCGCCGGGTGCGAAGGCGCCCGGCGTGACGTCGTCGCCCGCCGCGAGCTCCACGCAGGCGGTCTGCGGCCGGGCCGTGCTCGTGCCGAGCCGGCAGGCGGTGGCCGTGAGTTTCACGGTGACGAAGTCGGCGATCTGGGCGCCGAACTCGATGGGCCTGCCGCCGATGGTGATGTCGCCCACGGCGAAGCCCCGGCCTGCGGGCACCTCGTAGACGGCACGTACCGGGAAGCCGGTGTCGCCGCGTTCGACGGTCCAGAAGCTCTTCGGGGCGGAGCCGTCGGGAGTGCTCCACCCGTCGGTGGCCAGGTCGTCGAAGTAGATGCCCACGGGGTCGCTGAGCGCGATGTCCGCCTTCTGCCGGGCGATCGAGTTGACCACTTCGCCGATGTGCGGGTCGCTGTTGCGGTCGGGTACGCCGTACTTGGCGCAGGCGATGAGTTCCTGCGCGCCGGTGAGTTCCCGGCCGCCGATGACCCGACGGATGGTTGCGGCGGCGGCGAGTTCGATCTCCGCGCCGAGGGTGTTGGACTGCTGGATGAGGTGCATCGCGCCCTGCGTCGTGGAGTCGTTCCACTTGTTGCGCCGTATGTACCGGCCGTTGGGGCCGAAGAGGTCGCTCCGCCGCACGGCCGGGCCGATGTGGGCGCGGTAGATGTCGAGGGCCTTGTCCGGGTTGGTCTGCGCCAGCACGTCCCAGTACTCGGGGCCCTCGCAGGTGAAGGTGACGCGGGTGATCTTCCCGCCTCCGACGCGGGTCACGCTCCACTCGCAGTACTCGTCCTGTACGTCGCGGCTGGCGTCGGCGCGTTGCCAGCGCTGCCGGTCCGAGATCGCTGCCTTGAGGCGGTTGGGGAACGCTGTCCAGGTGACGGCCGCCTGGACCGCGTCCGCCGCGGTGTCCGTCTTGGTGAGGTTGTAGAACTGCGGCCGGGGGCTGTCGTGCAGCACCTCGGCGGGGTCCGGCCCGGTGATCGCCTGGTCGACACTGTCGCTGATGAAGACGTGCCACGCCTTCTTCCCGATGTCGTCGAGGTCGGTGAGTCGGCCGGGAGGCCCGTACGCGTTGATGGTGGTCATGGAGAACCTCCGGTGGTCACGACACCGACGGTGCCGTCCTCGTTCATGCGCAGCCGTGGTGCGTCGGCCGGGATGTCGGTGGCCGGCAGGGTGAGCGCGAATTCGTTGAGCCTCATGTCCTTGAATGTGCGGCGGCGTGATTCCGCCAGCCGGACACAGTCGTCGAACCCCGACGCCGTACGGATCCGTGCCGTGACCTTCTCCAGGTAGACGTCCACTCGCTGGGCGAAGACACCGGGCCAATCGGCCTCGGGGACCGCCCAGTTGCGTGCGAACTCGGCCTCGGGACTGTCGGCGGGCAGGATCCGCGCGGCGGCGACGACGGCCGAGGCGATGTCGTCGCACCACGTCGAGGCGGGTACGGGCGCGGTGGGCACGTAGCGCATGAGATGGGCGCGGACCGGGCTGAAGACCGGGTTGGTGAAGTCCACCATCAGCGCGCAGGCCGCGAACCTGGCCGGCATGAGGCTCTTCTCCACCGACTGCCGCACCACGTCGTTGTCCTCGTACGCGGGCTCCGGGACGACGAAGGCGAAGAACGTGTCGCCCGGCTGCGAGAAGTCGCTCACCTGTTCCTCCAGCCGGAAGCCGAAAGCGGCGAGGCTGTCCGCGTACAGGGACGCCGGCGCGGTGGGCACGGTCTCCATGCCCACCGGCAGGCCGAGATCGTTGAGCAGGGCGTCGGCGTTCAGCCAGAAGCCCAGGGGCTGGGACAGATCCCTGTCGCCGGACATGACCGTCGCGCTCTGCGTGGACGTACTGGCGAGGTTCACCGTGGTGCTCGTGAACAACTGCCGCAGCAGATGGTCGGGGTGCGCCACCATGCCGTCGTCGACGACCGCCGAGAGGCGCGCGGTGGTCCATCGGGAGACGAGGCCCTTCACCGTGAGCTCCAGGCGCTCGGCGCCGATCACTTGACGGTAGAGCGGGTTGTCGCGCAACGGGTCGTCCGGGGCGAGTTGGACCGTCGCGGACATGGACTGCCAGTTACTCCAGGGCTGCTTGAGCTCCTTCATGACGACGCTGCCGTTGACGTGACTGTCGAAGCAGCCCTTCCCCCGGGACTCGGGTGCCATCGACGACCAGGAGTCGCCCGTCCACACCCAGGCCGGCGAGATCCGCATGTAGTAGTTGAAGACCCGGGAGACCGGGTCCCAGGCGGCGACCTGGAGGAAGACCGAGCCGGGGTCGCTGCTGACCAGCAGGTCGGGGTCCCGGCCCGGTGCCGCGCGGGAGATCGCGAAACGGAAGTCGCGGCGGAGCCCGGGGGCCTCGTCCGGCGGGATCTGCCCGGCCTCACTGATCAGATACACGGACTGCGCCGGAAGCTCGCCCGCCCCGGTGAGCCCGTCCAGCACCTCTTCCAGTGTCATGGGCCAACGGCCTTGCCGGAAGAAGACCATGGCCATCGGGTCCCGCAGTCCGGCGAACTGCCCGACGGGCATGGGCACCGGGCCGCGATCCACGCCGCTCACGCCTCGGTACAGCGTCCCAGGCCGTAGTCCTCCGTCTTCGTCCGCGGCCGCTACGGCTGCCGTCGCGGCCGCGGGCCAGGCGGTCGCCCGTCGGCGTTCAGGAGTGCGGTCCCACAGCGACATGGCTTTTTCCACCCTCCGTCGCGCACTGTCAGGGGATCTGGTCGAGGACGAAGGACAGGGCGGCGTCGACGTTCACCAGACCCGCGCCCGTGGCCTCGTCGGGTCCGATCCGCGCCGGACGGTTGAATCGCGGATGGTTCGCGCCGATGGTGACGTCGACCGCCGTCTCGGCGACAGCCTTGATGACCTGGTGGGGAGCGAGCGTCGGCCGGGCCGCGAGCAGGACGGCCGCTGCTCCCGCGACCTGCGGCGCCGCCGCCGACGTACCGGAGAACAGCGCCCACCCGTCGTCCTGCGCCGTACCGTCTCCGGTGTCGGGCAGCTGCCCGTCGGCCTGCGCCCGGCTCTCGGACACATCGAGCGCACAGCCGGGCGGCACCGGCAGCATGAGGTACTGCGCCCGGGGCCGCATGCCGACCAGACCGGACACGACGGGCACGACGACGCCGTCGAACCACGGGCTGGCGTAGCCGCTCGCGTAGTCGGACGCCTGTAGCTCCAGTCCCGGTCCCACGAACACGCCGCCCACGGACAGCACTCCGGGCACCTGCGGTTCCATGGCGAACTGCCCGTTCATGGCCGAGAAGACGACGGTGATGCCCTGTTCCACCGCGTCCCTGATCTCCAGTGCGAACACGTTGTCGTTCGCCGTGGGCGGACCCACGGGAGGGAACGTCCGCGATCCGCCCCAGGAGTTGGTGAGCACCTGTGGGCCCTCGGTCTTCGCTCCCAGGCAGTCGGCCTTCGCACGGATGAAGGCCGTGAAGGCGCCGGTCAGGCTGCCGGAGTTGTCACTCGCCCGGTAGGCGTGGAGGTCCGCTCCGGGCGCCACGGCGAAGACGTTCGCCGATTCGCCGGTCCCGTGTCCGACGGGATCGTGCACGGGACTGGTGCCCGGCAGGACCGCGACCGTGGGGGAGACCTGGTAGCCGTGTGCGGCGAAGTAGGTGTGCGGGAACTGCCCGGTGTCCACCATGGCGACCCGGACCCCGGCACCCACCGCACCCCGGGCATGGGCCCGGGTGGCGCCAAGGAGCATGGCGACGTCACCCGGCAGCCTGAGGTGGAACCTGTCGACGTTGGGCGGCTGGGCGGACGGCACGAGGCGCGCCGGCGTACGCGGTTCCTCCAGGGCCACGGCCTCGATCGCGTCGGTCCCCGGCACCTCGCCCACCCCACGGGCCTCGGGCTGCCCCTCGCCCACGATGTCCAGCTGGGTCACATAGCGGATGTGGTCCATCTCGACCTGGCGCAGGGCCTCGTACGTCTCGACCCTGCCGCCGGTCAGCTCCGCGTACGCCGCGGGCGGTCCGCAGACCGAGAACCCCAGCCGGCTCTCGGCCGTGATGCTCAGTCCGGCCGCGACGGCGTAGTCCTCGGCACGCTGCTGGCTCTCCGGGTCGGTCCGGAACGGCTCGGCCGAGTCCCAGTGCGCGGCCCGGGTCATCGGGGTGCCGCCCCGCGACCGGGCGGACACATAGCCGTACACCTGGTCCGGAGCGGGTTGCCCGTACTGGGGCGTCATGGGGAGCGCCATCGGTCCTCCAGGCGTCGCCGTGGGGAGGGGCGACCGGGGCGGTCGTCGCTCAGTCGGGGGAGGCGGTGTCGGCGCCGAGAGCGGGGAGCGGCAGTACGGTGACGGACCGCGTGGTGCCCCGCAGCGCCGGTGGGACCGGAAGCGACTGGGGCTGTGCGCGATCGCCCGGACGCTCGCCGAAGGCCTCGGCGAACCGGCCGGCAGGTCCCGTGAGAAGGGCACCGGCGGCCATGGGAGTCATGTCGATTCCGTGCTCGGCGCACCATTCGGCCAGTTCGCCCGCCGGTGCGTCGGCGTGCAGTTGCACGAGGGCCTCGACGAATTCCTCCCCGGAGCGGTCGCTTTGCTCCGCTGCCACGATGTCTCCGGTCTCCCCTTTTGCTGATTGTCCCCCTTCGATGCTGACAGGTGCGGCAAATATGCGCAAAAGGGTTACAGGTCTCTTTGTTTGCCGCAGGCACCTTGACGCCACGTCCGCCAAACTGTCATGTCTATGCCAGTTCGCACATTCAGCATTCTGCTCGGTGTTCGGTATACCGAATTCCTGATCCGAATTCTTTCGGAATTCTTGCGGAGAGGTGAAAGGGATGACCAAGAAGGACCGGCAGTTGACACGGCGTAGAGCGCTCCAGTTCGGTGCGGCAGCCGCGGGCGCAGTGGCATGGGAGGTGACCGGGCCGGCCGTCGCCGGCGCGGATCCGCGCAACAGGGGCGGGTGGGCGCGCGAGGGGTCGTTCGACGAAGGGTGGCCCTTCTTACGCGGCGACGCCGAGCACGCCCAGGAAGCCTCGTACGACGACAGTTCCTGGCGCGCCCTCGACCTTCCGCACGACTGGAGCATCGAGGACCTCCCGTACGCCACCTCCACCGACGGCGGCGCGACGAGCTTCCCGTCCCTCCTGGTGCCCAAGGAGCCCGACCCGGCGTGGCCCAACTCCGCCGCAGGTGATCGGCCCGTTCGACCCGGGGCGCAGCGGGAACGGGGGCTCGATCGGATACACGGTCGGCGGGATCGGCTGGTACCACAAGCACTTCGCGATCGATGCGTCGGCCGGCGACGACGAGTCACATATCGAGCTGCGGTTCGACGGGGTGTACCAGAACGCCGACGTCTGGCTCAACGGCGTGCATATCCCCGTCAAGCGGGCGGCGCTGTGGTCCATGGACTCGCCGAGCCTGTACACCGTACGGGCCGAGGTGCTGGTCGACGGCCAGGTCGTCGACACGGTGACCACGAGCTTCGGCATCCGCTCGCTGGCGTGGAACGGCCAACAGGGCTTCCTGCTCAACGGCGAGCCGGTCAAGATCATGGGCGGCAACGTCCACCACGACCACGGCCCGATGGGCGCCGTTGCCCTCGACCGCTCCGAGGAACGCCGCGTCGAGATCCTCAAGGACGCCGGCTTCAACTCGATCCGTACGGCACACAATCCACCGACCCCGGCCCTGCTCGACGCCTGCGACCGGCTGGGCATGCTGGTGATGGACGAGTTCTTCGACGTCTGGGACACCGGCAAGAACCCCGAGGACTACTCGGTGCACTTCGCCGAGTGGTGGGAACGCGACCTGACGAGCACGGTCCTGCGCGACCGCAACCACCCCAGCGTGGTGATGTGGTCGCTGGGCAACGAGATCACCGACCGCACGGGCGGCCACCGCGGCGCCCAACTGGCCGCCTCGTGGTCCAGGCCCTGGCCATGGTCCCGTACCTGCTCCGCACCTTCGACACGACCCGGCCCCTCACCCTCGGCGGCGGCTCCACCCACTCGGCGGACGACCCCTCCGGGAACTACGTCGACATCAACGACGTGCACTACAACGCCAACGGCAAGGGCTACGCCCAGATGCACGCCGCCCACCCCGACAAGGCGCTGGCGCACAACGAGACGTTCCCCGCGACCATCTACCAGGACATCACGTTCGCCGACCAGCACGACTGGGCGGTGGGCACCTGGATCTGGGCCGCCTGGGACTACCTCGGCGAGGCCGGCATCGGCAAGACACCGATCCCGCCCGTGGGGACCGGGGCGACCATCGGCGACCAGAGCGTCATGCCCGGCTGGTCGATCTCCCGCGAACTGCACCACAACTGGGGCGGCTTCGGCTACGCGTACCCCTACTTCCAGGCGAACTGCGGCGACTTCGACCTGATCGGGCAGCGCAAGCCGCAGAGCCACTGGCGGGACGCGGTGACCGGCCGCAGCCCCGTGGAACTCATGGTCGAGCGTCCGACCCCGGCGGGCACCGAGCAAGTCGCCCTGCGGTGGGGCTACTTCGACGAGCTGGCGAGCTGGACCTGGGAGGACGTCGAGCCGGGACACCCGATGACGGTGCACGTCTACACACCGGGCGACAGCGCACGGCTGCTGCTCAACGGGGCGGAGATCCCGGGCGGCGGGCCGAAGGCCCCCGAGCGGGCCATGGCCACCTTCACCGTGCCGTACGAACCGGGCGAGTTGACCGCCGTCGCCAGTCGCGACGGCAAGGAGATCGGCCGCAAGACGCTCAGGACGGTGGGCGCTCCGGCCGCGCTGCGGCTCGTCCCGGACGTCAGGTCGCTCACCACCGGCCGCGACGACCTCGCCCACGTACTCGTCGAGGTGGTCGACAGGCACGGCCACGTGGTCCCCGACGCGACCCACCACGTCACGTTCGGCATCGACGGCGCCGGCGAACTGGCCGGCGTCGGCAACGGCAACCCGCACAACGTCGACAGCTTCAAACGACCGAGCCGCTACACCTGGCACGGCAAGGCCCTCGCGATCCTCCGCCCGGCGAAACGCCCTGGCCGCCTCACCCTCACGGCGAAGGCCTCCGGTCTGCGAACGGGGACCCTCACCCTGCCGGTCCGACGCTGACCCGGTGCTCGCCGGTCGGGGGCCTTCTTGACGCCCCCGACCGGCGCATCTAGGTTCCCCTCGACGCGATCAGCATGGCCGGACGGACAGGTCCGCGATCAGACAGGCAGGCCGACGATGACGGACTCCCGCACCGGCGACGGCACCTCCGCGGTCCGGCCGCCCCAGCCGGAGAGAGCGCTCCAGGTGGAGACGCACGGCCTGGACGTGATCGGTGACGCCGACCGCAAGGGCACACCGCGCACCCTCTTCTGGCCCTGGTTCGGCGCCAACGTCTCGATCCTCGGCATGAGTTACGGCGCGTTCGCGCTCGGCTTCGGCATCTCCTTCGGGCAGGCCCTGGTCGCCGGAGTGATCGGCATCGTCTTCTCCTTCCTGCTCTGCGGGTTCGTCGCGGTCGCCGGGAAACGCGGCTCGGCACCGACGATGGTCCTCAGCCGGGCCGCGTACGGCGTGCGCGGCAACCGGCTGCCCGCGATGGTCTCCTGGCTGCTCACCGTCGGCTGGGAGACCGTGCTGTGCGCGCTCGCCACCATGGCCACCGCCACCGTCTTCCGCCGCCTCGGCACGGGAGGCGGCACCGAGACCAAGGTGATGGCCCTCGTCCTGGTCGCCTCGCTGGTCGTGGTGGTCGGCGTGATGGGCTTCGATCTGATCATGCGCTTCCAGACCGTGATCACCGTGGTCACGGGCGTGCTGACAGTCGTCTACGTCGCCCTGGTCGCCGACCACATCCACTGGTCCACCGTCAGCGCTGTACCCGCCGGGTCCGCGCAGGAGTTCATCGGCGCCCTCGTCTTCATGATGACCGGCTTCGGCCTCGGCTGGGTCAACGCGGCCGCCGACTACTCCCGTTACCTGCCGCGCGCCTCCTCCGGCCGGGGCGTGGTCGGCTGGACCACCTTCGGCGCCTCGCTCGCACCCCTGCTCCTGCTGGTCTTCGGCCTGCTCCTCGCCGGCTCCTCCACCGAACTCAACGAGGCCATCGCCGCCGACCCCATCGGCGCGCTCACCACACTCCTGCCCACCTGGTTCCTCACCCCGTTCGCCGCCGTCGCCGTGCTCGGCCTGGTCGGCGGCGCGGTCCTCGACATCTACTCCTCCGGCCTCGCCCTGCTCGCCGCGGGCCTGCGCATACCGCGCCCGCTCGCCGCGCTGGCCGACGGGGTGCTGATGATCGCGGGCGCCGTCTACATCGTCTTCTTCGCCGACGACTTCCTCGGCCCGTTCATCGGCTTCCTCACCACCCTCGGCGTCCCCATCGCCGCCTGGTGCGGGGTGATGCTGGCCGACCTGCTCCTGCGCCGCCGCGACTACGCCGACGAAGACCTGTTCCGCACGGACGGCCGCTACGGCGACATTCCCGCCGGCCCCCTCCTGCTCACCCTCGCCGCCACCGTCCTCGGCTGGGGCCTGGTCACCAACTCGGCGGCGGGCTGGCTGGACTGGCAGGGCTATCTGCTCGGCCCGCTGGGCCTCGGCGGCAGGACCGGGGACTGGGCGTACGCCAACCTGGGCGTCCTGCTGGCGCTGGCGCTCGGCTTCGCCGGCACGCTCGTTCTCGGACGCGGCCGGGTCCGGGCCCAGGAGGCGGGGCGCGCATGACCACCCGGGCGGCTGGTCTGCTCACCGTCATCGACATGCAGCGCGTCTTCGCCGAACCGGACAGCCCCTGGGCCGCACCCCGCTTCGCCGAGGCCGCGTCAGGCGTACGGCGTCTGCTGCCGGCCTTCGACGAACGCGTCGTGTTCACTCGCTTCATCGCACCGGAGCGACCCGAAGGCGCCTGGCGGGCGTACTACGACCGGGCGCCCTTCGCGCTGCGACCCGCCGACGCACGCCTCTGGCAGGTCGTCGACGAACTCGCCGACGACGCACGGCACGTGATCGACGCCCCCACCTTCGGCAAGTGGGGTCCGGAACTCGCCGCCCGCCTCGGCCCGGACGGGCGGCTGGTCCTGGCCGGAGTCAGCACCGACTGCTGTGTGCTGTCCACCGCCCTCGCCGCCGCCGACGCGGGCGTCGAGGTACTGGTGGTCGCCGACGCCTGCGCGGGCGCCGACGACGAGTCGCACGCGAAGGCCCTGTACGTACTGGACCTGTACCGGCCGCTCGTCCGGGTCGTCACCGTGGATGAAGTGCTGGGTCAGTCCCTCCCCGTACCCCGGTAGAGGTCCAGCTCCCCGTCCAACTCGACGGCCAGGACGGTCGCGTACGGGTCGAGATCGGCCGCTGCGGGCGCGTCGATCCAGGTCACGCCGGGTACGTGGTCGAGGCCGCCGGTGATGTGGTGGCCGAGCCCGGTGCCCGTACCGAGGACCGTCACCCGCCGTACCGCGTTGCGCAGCCCTCGGATCGACACGGTCTCGCGGGGTACGTCGAAGCACATCAGGTACAGCGTGCGCCGGTCGGCGGAGAGGGTGCTCGGGCCGTAGTGGTGCCCGGTGGGCAGACCGGCGACCGTCCCGTACACGGCGTCGGAGTGCCTGGCGATCCACGCGCCGAGACCCTCCAGCCGCTCGACCTGCTCCTCGGGGATCGTCCCGTCCTCCTTCGGGCCGACGTCGAGCAGGAGGTTGCCGCCCATGGCGATGGTCTCGGTGAAGTAGCGGACGAGTTGGCGTACGGACTTGTAGTCATGGTCGGTGGGCCGGTGGCTCCACGAGTCGTTGATCGTCAGGCACAGCTCCCACGGACCCTCGGGGGCGATGAGCGGGACGCCCTGTTCCGGGGTGGCGTAGTCGCCGTGGCTGAGCATGCGGGCGTTGAGAACGATCTCCGGACTGCCCGCGAGGATCAGTTCGGCCAGGGTCCCCATCCGCCACTGCTCCTCGGTGCGCTCCCACTCGCCGTCGAACCAGAGGAGGTCGGGGCGGAAACGGTCGACGAGTTCTCCGACCTGGCCGTCGCGGTACGTGAGATAGCGCGCCCAGGCCTCCGGGTCCTCCTCGCCCGGCTCGGCGTGCGAGTAGCCGTTGGGCGGCACGATGTGCGGGCCGGGGTGCCGCTCGGTCGCGTAGTCCGGGTGGTTCCAGTCCGAGTGCGAGTAGTACAGGCCGACCTTGAGGTCCCGGGCGCGCAGCGCCTCGACGAAGCCGGCGACGAGGTCACGGCCTGCGGGGGTGTCCCGGACGACGTCGAGGTTGCGGTGGTCGGTGTCCCACAGGGCGATGCCGTCGTGGTGCTTGGTGGTCAGGACCGCGTACTTGGCGCCGACCCGGGCGAACAGTTCGGCCCAGGCCTGCGGGTCGTAGCGCGAGGCGGTGAAGCGGTCGAGCTGTTTCATGTACCGCTCGTGCGTGACCTCGCCGGTGTAGAAGGACCACGACTCGGCCCATCCGTCCACGGCGTAGACACCGTAGTGGATGAAGACGCCCAGCTTGGCGTCGGGGAACCAGGGTTGCATCGGCATGCTGCCACGCTAGACGAATGAGTCCGATGTGATCAGTGGTCGTACGCGATCAGGGATCGGGTGACCGGTGCTC
>NZ_VTHJ01000043.1:0-70497 GCF_008386495.1 Streptomyces tailanensis
GGGCTGTGAGCATCAGCTCACAGCCCGAACGACGCGGGGTGACGCTCCGACCGACTTCAGCGGAGGAGGGTGACGCCGTGGACTAACCCAGCGGGTTCAGCAGCTGCGCGTCGTTCTCGAAGGCGAACAGGAGCAGGTCCGTCATCGTGAACTTGCCCTTCTGGTGGGCCGGGAGGCTCGGGTGCCAGCCCGGGTGCTTCACGATCGACCTCCGGCTGCCCTCCATCGCGCGGTGGAAGACCTCGGCGACGAGCGTGCCGCCGACGCCGGTGAGGCTGCCGGGGTGCGCCTCGTTCACCTCGGCCTCGCGCAGGACGTAGAACCACAGCGGGGTGTGCTCCACGAGCTGCGCGCGCTCGGTGTCGGACAGGCCCTCCAGGACGGCGCCGCCGTTGCCCCGGAGGATCTGGTCCTCCGTCAGCGGCTTGAAGCCCATCTGGGCGGCCAGTTGCGGACCGGTGGCCAGCTCGACCATCGCGGCCCGCGTGAGGTTGCGGAACGCGAGGTTGCGCTGGATCGGCGGCGGCTCCGGGAGCCCTCGGCCACCGAAGGTGCCGAGCGGCAGCGTGGCCAGCGGGTCGACGAGCAGGGTGTCGAGCCGCTTGGCGACGTTGAACTCGGCCTCGGGCACGACCAGGTCGTCGCGTCCCGCCTCACCGAAGTCGAACAGCCTGCGGAAGTCGGCGATCCAGTTGCTCGGCAGCCGCAGGCCCACCCCCGAGTTCGGGTCGTCCAGTTCGCCGTCCGGGTTGAGGTTGCCCGCCGTGCCGCTGAACCGGAACAACAGGTCCAGCGAGGCGATCGGGCCGGGTCCGCCCGCGCGGAACACGGTGTTCCACTGGTAGGCCCCGCGGACCATGCTGTGCCCGAGCCGGTAGGCGGCTATGGAGAACTCGATGGGCATCGTCGGCAGGTCGCCGGGACGGCCGTACCCCGGCACCTCGAAGTGCCGGCGCCCGCGGGTGAAGACCCGCTCGACGATGTCCGGGTCGACGATGCGCGGCAGGAAGTCCGTGCGCAGCATCCACTGGTAGTGCTTGACGACGATGTCCCGGGCCGCCTCGAACAGCCGGTGCTCGGGCACTCCCCGCTCGGCGAGCTGGTCGACGACGCGGTTGTGGAAGCGGATGAAGGCCAGGTGGAGCTGGCCGACCGCCAGGTTCTCGTCGTTGCGCGCGTCCGGGATGAGCGGGGCGCGCTTGTCCGCCTGGGTGCCACCGGCCGCCTCGCCGGCCCTCGGCAGGTCGAAGCCCTCCTGGTCGATGTTGGCGGGCGGGAAGTCGGGCGGGAACCCCACGCCGAGCGTCGTGCCCATCTTCAGGCGGCCGTCCGGCTCGTAGAAGCGGGCGCTGCCGGCGTGCTTCGGGCCGAGCCCGTAGAGCGAGTCGAGGTCGAGTGCGGGGCTGCGCCCCTGCACCAGGTCCTCGACCGGGACCGGCTCACCCAGCCCCACCTGGGTGCGGTCCAGTGTCAGATCGTGGTCGACGAACTGCCCGAGGTACGTGAACCCCGCCGGTATCGCCGTCCCGGGCTCCCCCGAGTCGGGGTCGCCGCCGCCGGTGCCCGTGGTCATGGCTTCGGCGAGCTTGCCCCGCAGTGTCTCGTCGAGCTGGACTCCCTTCTCCCCGAACCTGGAGAAGCGGAAGGCCATCTGCTGCTCGGTCGCGCTCGGTACGCGCGCGACCGCGTCCCCCTTCTCGAACTCCAGGATCCGACCCTCGTTGACGACGTAGTAGGTCTCGCGATGGTGTCGATGCACCATGTGTATCCCCGTTCTGTCCCCCGCACCCCACGAACGGTCACAACCGGATTTATCGGTTCCTTCCGGGCCTACCGGCCCCCACCGGACGCAGAGTGATCTTTTCGGATGAACCTCTGATTACCGACAACGTGTCGCGTACGAGGAGGGGTTCCCGACTCCGGACATCTACGCACATCAACGTAGAAAGAGTCGCGCACGACCGGTTGTACCGAGACTGGTCGCACCGGGGCAAGTCGCGCCCAGCCCTCGTCACACGTCGACGAGCTCGGGCCGGTGTTCGTCGTCGTAGGACGCGCGCGACTCGGCGATGTAGACACGGTTGCGCTCCGCCCACTCCGTGAGCGACAGCAAGGTGCAGTGCAACTCCCGGGCGGGCTCCGTGAGTTCGTATTCGACCTTGGGCGGGACCGTCGGATGGACGGTGCGCGTGACGAGGCCGTCGCGTTCGAGGTTGCGCAGAGTCAGAGTGAGCATGCGGCGGCTGATGCCCTCGACGCCGCGCTCCAACTCGGTGAAGCGGATGGGGCCGTGGGCGGCGGCCACGATGATCTGAACGCTCCATTTGCCGGTCACCCTGTCAAGAACTTCCTTGACCGGACAGGCCTCCGCGTTCACGACCTGCGAGGTAACACCAGTGTTCCTCTGGGACATTGAAGTTCCTCCTTATGCCGGACCTCCATCGTTATCCACGATGTCCCCCGTTACAAGTCGTGCACCTTTGGAGAACTCGGAGGCAGTGCAGCCATGTCGTCCTCGACCACGTCACCGGCGTCGGCGCCGGTGCAGAGCCCGGCGCAGCGAACGTACTCCCGTTGGGCGGCCCTCGTCGTGCTGTGCGCGGGGGCCCTGATGACGATCCTGGACGGCAACATCGTCACTGTGGCGATGCCCGCGATCCAGCGTGACCTCGGGTTCTCGGGGCCGGGGCTGGCCTGGGTGGTGAACGCGTATCTCATCCCGTTCGGCGGGCTCCTTCTGCTGGTCGGCCGACTGGGCGATCTGGTCGGCCGGAAGCGGATGTTCACCGCCGGGCTCGCGGTGTTCACAGTGGCGTCGGTGCTGTGCGGGGTGGCCACCAGCCAGGAGGTGCTGGTCGTCGCGCGGGCCCTGCAGGGGGTGGGCGGCGCGATGACCTCCGCGGTGGTCCTCGGCATGCTGGTCGCGCTGTTCCCCGAGCCGCGTGAACAGGCCCGTGCCATCGCGGTGTTCAGCGCGGTCGGTGCGGCGGGCGGCGCGCTCGGCACGTTCCTCGGCGGAGCGCTGACCCAAGCCCTGAACTGGCACTGGATCTTCCTCATCAACCTCCCTGTCGGCGTCGTGGCCCTCGTGGCCGCACTGCGGATCCTCGCCCCCGACCGATCCGCCGACAGCGGCACCGGCCCGGGCGAGGGCGCCGACTACCTCGGCGCGGCGCTCATCACCGGCGCGCTGATGCTCACGGTGTACGTCATCGTCGGCGCCGGCGAACGCGGCACCGGCGGGACGCTCGCCCTGGCCGCCGTGGCGGTGGCCCTCTTCGCCGCCTTCACCGCCCGCCAGGCACGGGCCGCCCGCCCCCTGCTCCGTCTCCGGCTGTTCCGCTCCCGCGTGCTGACCGGCGCGAACGCCGTCCAGATCCTGATGATCGCGGGCATGTACGGCTTCCAGTACATCGGCGCGCTTTACCTGCAACGCGTGCTGGGCTACGGCGAGTTGCTGACCGGCACGGCGTTCCTGCCGGCCCCGGTCGTCATCGGGATCCTGATGCTGGGCCTGTCCGCGCGAACCATCGCCCGCTTCGGCGCGTACCGCGTGCTGCTCGCCGGGCTCGTCCTCATCACCGCCGGGACGGCGCTGCTGACCCGGGCCCCGGCCGACGGCTCCTACGCCGTCGACTTCCTGCCCGCGATGCTCCTGCTGGCCCTCGGTTTCGCCGCCGCGATGCCCGCCGTCACCGGTCTGGCCATGTCGGACGCCCGCGAGGAGGACGCCGGCCTCGCCTCCGGCCTCTTCAACACCACCCAGGTCGTGGGCGGCTCCCTCGGCCTGGCGATCCTGACGACCCTGGCGGCCGCCCGCACGGACGACCTGCTCGCGGGCGGCCGCTCCCTCGTCCCGGCCACCGCGGACGGCTACCGCCTCGCGTTCACCGTGGCCACGGGGGTCACGGCAGCGGCCCTGGTCCTGGCGGCCGGGGTGCTCCGGCCGGGTCGGGTGCGAACGGACGCGAATGGCAGCGGGGCCCGGCCGCGGGCGACTCAGGCCGAGGCGAACGCCCCGCGATGATCCTCCGCCCACTCCCGATACGTCCGGGCCCGCCGCCCAGCCCTGCCAGGCGTTCGCGCGCGTCTGAAATACGGATGCGTCATGCGCACCCCGGAAGCCATCCTCGCGGCATGACACAACGCAGGATCAGGCCGAGCCTGTACATCTCCGTCGACGTCGAGGCCGACGGGCCGATCCCCGGGCCGTATTCCATGCTCAGCTTCGACGCGGCCGTCGCGGGCAGGCAGGATGCGGACGGTTTCACGGCGGCCGATCCGGAGGAGCGCACCTTCTACCGCGAACTGCGGCCGATCAGCGAGGAGTTCGTGCCGGAGGCGCTGGCCGTGAGCGGGCTCGACAGGGCGAAGCTGATGAAGGAGGGTGCCGTACCGGAGGCCGCGCTCAGGGAGTTCGGTCGCTGGGTGCGGCAGGTGAGTGGCGACGCGCAGCCCGTGATGTGCGGGTACCCGGCGTCGTACGACTGGACGTTCCTGTACTGGTATCTGATCCGCTTCACCGGCGAGAGCCCCTTCGGGCACTCCGGGTGTCTGGACATGAAGACGCTGTACGCCACGAAGGCCGGGGTACCGCTGCGGTCGGTCGCCAAGAGGGCCATGCCCCAGCACCTCCTCTCCCGTCGCCGACACACCCTCCCCCATCACCCTCGACGACGCCATCGAGCAGACGGAGCTGCTGGCGAACCTGATGGCCTGGGACGGAAGCGGGGAATGATAGGAACCATGGAATGATCACGCGAGCAGGGAACGGTCGGGCGGAGGACAGTCGTTCACGCCAGGTTCTCCCCCTTGTGACCGCGTGTCTGCGCACGAGTGAGGTTTGGGCGGGTAATCCTCCCAGGGCGTACCCCCACCCTCCCTCCGGAGATACCATGCCGCTCGCCCGCCGTGCCCTGCTCGCCGCCCTCGCCGCCAGTTCGGCGGTCGCCTGCTCCTCGGCCCGCGCGACCCCCACGGACGACGCGCCCCGGGCGGACAAGCCGAGGGCCGGGGCGGCATCGGCGGCGGCGCGGCGGCTGTTGCCGGAGCACTGGCGGCAGATCACGTTCGTCGAAGGGAAGGAGCGGGGCACCTTCCGGGTCGCGGGCCGCGCCGGCCGTATCACCGTGACCGGCGACACACCGGCCACCCAGCTCACCGGGCTCAACTGGTACCTGCGGCACATCGCGTACGCCGAGATCAACTGGGCCGGCGAGCAGACGAACCTCCTCCCGCGCGACCTCCCGGGCCTCGACGGCACCGTCACCCGCCGCGCGAACGTCCCCCACCGCTTCGCCCTCAACGACACCAACGACGGCTACACGGGCGCGTACCTGGACTGGTCGTACTGGGAGCGCGAGCTGGACGTCCTGGCCCTGCACGGCTACAACGAGATCCTCGTCTACACGGGCGCGGACGCGCTCTACCACCGGGTCTTCCAGGAGTTCGGGTACGGGGAGGAGGAGCTGCGGAAGTGGATCCCGGGCCCGGCCCACCAGCCGTGGTGGCTGCTGCAGAACATGTCGGCACATCCGGAGTTCCCCTCCCCCGTCTCCCGGCAGTTGCTGGACGCCCGCGCCGCGCTTGGGCGCCGTATCGCCGATCGGGTGCGCGAGCTGGGCATGACGCCGGTGCTCCCGGGCTATTTCGGTACGGTTCCGCCCGGTTTCACCCAGCGCAATCCGGGGGTGCGTACCGTGCCGCAGGGCGACTGGATGGGCTTCGCGCGCCCCGACTGGCTGGATCCGCGCACGGACCGGTTCGCCCGGGTGGCGGCGGCCTTCTACCGGGTGCAGGACGAGATGTTCGGCGGCGCGTCGACCCTGTACAAGATGGACCTGCTGCACGAGGGCGGCGACCCGGGTGACGTGCCCGTCGCCGACGCGGCGAAGGGCGTCGAGCGGGCGCTCCAGCGGGCCCACCCGGGCGCCACCTGGGTGATCCTCGGCTGGCAGCACAACCCCCCGCGCGCGATCGTCGACGCCGTCGACAAGAAGCACATGCTCGTCGTCGACGGCCTCTCCGACCGCTTCCCCACGGTCACCGACCGCGAGGCCGACTGGAACGACACCCCGTACGCCTTCGGCTCGATCTGGAACTTCGGCGGCCACACCACGCTCGGGGCCAACACCCCCGACTGGGCGGAGCTGTACGAGAAGTGGCGCACCAAGGCCGGCAGCAAGCTGCACGGCATCGCGCTGATGCCGGAGGCCGCCGACAACAACCCGGCAGCCTTCGCCCTATTCTCCGAACTGGCCTGGCGCGAGGGCGAGTTGGACCTCAAGGCGTGGTTCGCCGAGTGGGCGCACGCCCGGTACGGCGCCCGTGACGCGCACGCCGAGGCCGCCTGGGACATCCTGCGCCGCACCGCGTACGGCACCACCCGCGCCGACCGCTGGAGCGAAGGCGCCGACGGCCTCTTCGCCGCCCGGCCCGCACTGGACGTCGTACGGGCGGGACGCTGGTCGCCGAAGCAACTCCGGTACAGCGCTGCGTCTTTCGAGCCCGCGCTCGGTGAACTGCTAGGCGTACGCGCGGAGTTGCGGAAGTCGTCCGCGTATCGCCGGGATCTTCTCGACGTGGCCCGCCAGGCCCTCGCCAACCGCAGCCGTGTACTGCTGCCGCAGCTCAAGAAGGCGTATGACGCCCGCGACACCGCCCGATTCGACGAGCTGACCGGGACCTGGCTGTCCCTGATGGATCTGCTCGACCGGCTGATGGCCACCGACTCCCGTCATCTGCTGGGGCGTTGGGTGGCCGATGCGCGGTCCTGGGGGGCGGGCGCCGCCGAGCGCGAGCGGTTGGCGTACGACAATCTCTCGCTGCTGACCGTGTGGGGGACGCGCGAGGGCACGGACGCGGGGCTGCGGGACTACGCCAACCGGGAGTGGGCGGGGCTGGTGGGCGGGCTGTACCGGCTGCGCTGGTCGACGTACTTCGAGGAGCTGCGCGCCGCGCTGAGCGCGGGCCGGGCGCCCAAGGCCATCGACTGGTTCGCCCTTGAGGACCGCTGGACGCGGAACCCGGGGCAGCTCGCGACCGAGCCGGTCGGGGACACGTACGCGGTCGCCGCACAGGTTCGGGACCGGCTCAAAGCGCTCTCCTGACCTGTCACAGCCCACTGCCACGGCACCCTCACGCCGTTCCAAGTCGATCACGCGACCCTCAACCACCCCCTTCGGATCGCCCACTTGGAGAAGACACGTGCCGCTGCTGCCCGCCAAAGCCGCATCCCGCCGTCTACTGCTGACCACCCTCGGCGCCTCTCTGCTCGCCGTCCCCGCCCTGGTGGACCAGGCGGCGGACACGGCGACCACCACCACCGCGAGCACCGGGCTCGACGACGCGGCGAAGAAGGACATCGCCATGCGGCTGGTGTCCAGCGCGGAGAACTCCTCGCTGAGCTGGGAGGAGCAGTACACCTACATCGAGGACATCGGCGACGGCCGCGGCTACACCGGCGGCATACTCGCACGAGGGGCTGGACCCCGGTTACCCGGCCGCCTGACGCAAGGCCGCCCGTACCGCCTCCTTCCGCAAGGCCCAGCGCGACGAACGGGACCGTGTCCACTTCGACCCGGCGGTCACGCGCGCCAAGAAGGACGACCTCGGCACCCTCGGCCAGTTCGAGTACCCGCGGTGCGGAGCACGACCGCATCACTCCGTAATGGGTCTGGTACCCCCAGCGCACAGTCGGGGGCGACAGCCAAGTCCCCAACAACCCGGGCGAGTCCCGTACTTGCTCCGGCGGCCGGAAGGGTCGTCGTCGGACAGGCATGGCCTGTCAAACTCTCCGGAGCGATCCAGGGGAGAATCTCCCGGGTTCGTCCGGGAGAGAACTTCAATACGACGCGATGGTGATGCACGGCGTCGGCATCGAGTGATCGACCGTTTTCCGGGGCGCACATGAGCGTACGCCCCGGATACGGCCGTCATCGACCCGCTGCTCCGGGCCCACGGCTCCCGACCGAGTACCGCCCCCCTCGGCCGGAGTTCATATGGGCCCCGCTCAGTCACCGGCGGCGATCCGCGCCAGCCGCCGGGCCTCTTCCCGTGTGGAGCGGGCGATCGCGTCCTCGTCGGCGTGCAGCAGGCGGTTGTTCTCGACGATCTGCCGGCCGTTCACGAAGGAGGCGGTGACGGGGGCTGCCGCGCCGAAGACGAGGGCGGTCACCGGGTCGGCGATGGAGGCGTGGGCGAGGGTGTCGAGCTTCCAGAGCACCAGGTCGGCGAGCTTGCCCGGCTCCAGGGAGCCGATCTCGCCTGCCCGGCCCAGGACCTGGGCACCGCCGTAGGTGCCGAGGCGCAGCGCCTGGCAGGCGTTGAGGGCCGCTTCGCGGTGGGCGCCGAGGCGGTTGATGAGGAGCGCGTTGCGCAACTCGGTGTGGAGTTCGCCCGACTCGTTCGACGCGGTGCCGTCGACGCCGAGGCCGACCGGGACGCCGGCCGCCAGCATGTCCGGGACGCGGGCGATACCGGCCGCCAGGCGGGCGTTGGAGGACGGGCAGTGGGCGACCCCCGTCCTCGTACGGGCGAAGGCGTCGATGTCGGAGTCGTTCATGTGGACGCAGTGCGCCATCCACACGTCCTCGCCGAGCCAGCCGGTCGACTCGAAGTAGTCGGTCGGGCCCATGCCGAACAGCTCGTGGCAGAACTTCTCCTCCTCAACCGTCTCCGAGCCGTGGGTGTGCAGACGTACGCCGAGGCGGCGGGCCAACCCAGCGCCCTCACACATGAGTTCGGTGGAGACGGAGAACGGGGAGCAGGGGGCCACGGCCACCTGGGTCATCGCGTCGAAGGAGGCGTCGTGGTGTTCGCGGACGGTCGCCTCGGTGGCGGCGAGCGCGCCGTCGAGGGTCTCGACGGCGAAGTCCGGCGGCAGACCGCCGTCCTTCTCGCTGCGGTCCATGGAGCCGCGGGCGAGGGTGAAGCGGACGCCCATCTCGCGCGCCGCCCGGATGATCGAGCCCGACAGGTCGCCGGAACCCTTCGGGAAGACGTAGTGATGGTCCATGGCGGTCGTCACGCCACCGCGGGCCATCATGCCGAGCGAGCCCTGGGCCGCCGCGTACGTCATGCGCTCGTCGATGCGCGCCCAGGTCGGGTAGAGCGCGACGAGCCAGTTGAAGAGGTTGTGGTCCGTGGCGAGGCCGCGGGTGATCCACTGGTAGAAGTGGTGGTGGGTGTTGACCAGGCCGGGGGTCACCAGGTGACCGGTCGCGTCGATGCGGCGTACGACGTCAGTCAGCCCCTCGGGGGCCTTGCCTTCGCCAACCGACTCGATGATGTTGTCCGCCACGACCACGTGACCCGACGTGTACTCGGTGTCCTTCGCGTCCACGGTCGCGATCGCCGCGTTCTCGATGACGATGCGCTGGGTTGCTGCCATGGGGTTCGTCCTTCAGAGGTCTTCAGAGGTTGGTGAGGTCCGCCGGGATCTTCGCTTCGCACCCGTCCCGCAGGACGGTGGCCTCGATCAGGCCGTAGGGGCGGTCGGCGGCGAAGTACACCTCGTTGTCGTTCTTCAGGCCGAACGGGGTCAGGTCCACCAGGAAGTGATGCTTGTTCGGGAGGGAGAAGCGGACCTCGTCGATCTCGCCGCTGTTGTCGATGATCCGGGCGCCCATGGCGTAGAGGGTCTGCTGGAGCGACAGCGAGTACGTCTCCGCGAACGCGGCGAGCATGTGCTTCTTCACCTGCTCGTAAGACTGGTTCCAGTCGGGCGCCGGCTGCTCTCCGTCCGTCCAGTTGAAGCGCCAGCGGCCGGAGACCTCGGTGGCGAGGATGCGGTCGTACGCCTCGGGGAGGGTCGTGTACTTGTCCTTGACGTAGCCCCAGAACTCGGAGTTGGTCGAGTTCATGACGGTGAGGTCCTTGAGGCCGGAGACGACCTCCCACGACGAGCCGTCGTACGTGATCTGGGTGAGCCGGGTCTCCTGGCCCTTGCGGACGAAGGAGTGCTCGCCCTCGCCGGAGTGCTCGATGCGCTCCCAGGCGTATTCCTCGATGCGGATGCGGGCCCGGTGGATGGGCTCCTGCGAGGTCACGAAGTGGCGGGCGAGATGAATGCCGAACTGTTCGGCGGACTCGATGCCCTTCTCCTTGGCGAAGGCGTACACCGTGTTCTTGGTGGTGTCCGTCGGCAGGACGTTGGCGTTCGAGCCGGAGAGGTGGACCTCGTCCATGTCGCCGCTCAGCGACACGGACACGTTCAGGTCCTTGATGTGGTGGGTGGCGCCGTCCCGCGTGATCTTCACGACTCGGTTCTCGGCCTTGCCGTACTGGTTCTGTCCAAGGATGGGCATGGGTGCTAGCTCCCTCGGTATACGGAGTAGCCGAACGGGTTGAGCAGCAGCGGTACGTGATAGTGCTCGCCCGGTACGACGGCGAAGGTGACCGTCACCTCCGGGAAGAACGCTCCGCTGTCGCGGTGCGCGGAGAGGTACGCCTCGGTGTCGAAGCCGAGCCGTACGTGGGTGGTCCCCTCCGGCGGCGCCGGGAGGTCCTTGCAGCGTCCGTCGGCGTCCGTGGCGGAGGTGCCGAGCTCCGCCCACCCGGCTCCTCCGTGTGCCGACAGCGAGACGGGCACGCCCTGTGCGGGGCGGCCGATGCTGGTGTCCAGGATGTGCGTGGACACGGAGGCGGTGCTGCTGGTGCTCATGCTGGTGCGTCCTGTCCGAGGAGTCGGGTGAGCCGGATGCGGTTGATCTTTCCCAGCTCGATCCGCACGATCTCGCGTTCCCGCTCGGGCGGGTTGCCGATCCGTTCCCTGAGCGCGTCGCGCATCTGCTCGCCGGAGCGGCCGGTGGCGCAGATCAGGAAGACGTGGCCGAACTTCTCCTGGTAGGCCAGGTTGAGTTCAAGCATCTCGGCCCTGAGCTCCTCGGAGGCGTCCGCCATGCCCCGCTGCTCCCGGGCCGACGCCGGATCGCCGGGCTTCGGGCGGCCGATCGGCGGGTGTGCCGCCATGGCCTCCTCCAGGTCGCCCGCGCTCAGCCAGGCCATGGCAGCGTCACTGGCGGCGAGGAGGTCGTCGACCGCGGCGTACGGCCGTCCCATGAGCAGCCTGCGCCCCCACTCCACCGAGGCGCACACCTCGCGGAGCGCCGCGACGCCCGCATGCTCCTCCAGGGCGTTGAACCGGGCAAGGCCCGGCGTCGGGAAACTCGAAGTCACGCGACCAGCTAACGCCCTACGACAACACCACGTCAACAGTTTGTTGAAAAAATCGCGGTTACGGCGACCCGCTCGGCGGCACCGGCCGCTCAGTTGTCAGTTGCCCTTGGCCGCGCTTTCCCTGTTCAGGTAGTTGTAGACGGTGAAGCGGCTGACGCCGAGCGCGCTCGCGACGGTCTCCACACCATGCCGCACCGAGAAGGCGCCGCGCGCCTCCAACATCCGTACTACCTCCTGCTTGGCCTTGCGGTCGAGGTCGGCGAGCGGCTTGCCGTGCTTGCGCTCCAGCGCGACGAGGATGTGGTCCAGCGACTCGGCGAGCTGCGGCAGCCGTACGGCGACGACCTCGGCGCCCTCCCAGGAGAGCACGACGTCGTCCGGGCCGGCCTCGTCCGGCGGCAGCATGACCCCGCCCATGGCGTCGACCAGCGGCTTGACGGCCGCGACGAAGGGGTCGTCGTCGCCGGTGCCGCTCACTCGGCACCCTCCCCGATCACATTGACCTGGAGCGAGATACGGGTGGCGCCCGACTCCAGGGTCTTGCGCAGCAGCGCGTCCACGGCGGTGAGCACGGCGTCGGCACCCCCCTCCACCGTGTTCCCGAACGGCCCGACATCCACCGCGTCCAGCTCGGCCGCCTCGACGACCTCGCGGGCCACGAGCGCGTGCGCCGGGGCCTCGTCGAGGTCGAAGGGCTCGGTCGTGAACTCCACTCTCAATCGCACGACGCGACCCTAACCGACGGAGGCATGGCCACTGACAGTCACGCGAGGATGACTTCGCACCAGACCGTCTTCGTGTACGGGTCGCCGCAGGTCGTTCCCCAGTGGGTGGACAGGGCTTCGACGAGAAGAAGGCCTCGGCCGGAGTCCGGATCGGGGGACGGCGGAGGGAGCGTGCCGGGGGTGGGTGGGCGACGGTCGGGGCGGGCGTCGGTCACTTCGATACGGAGGGCTGGGTCATCCGGGTAGAGAGGCGGGGCCGTGCTCCTTGAGCCGGTCGAGGAGGGCGTCGATCTCGGTGACCGCGGCGGGCAGGTCGCCGGAGACGGCGTGGGTGCTGGCCCGCAGGTGCAGGGCGCCGGAGATCTGGCCGATGACGTCGGGCCGGGTGGCGAACGCGTGCAGCAGGTCCACCTCGGCGAAGACCGGCGCGACGTGCTCCTCGCTGCCCGTGGTCTGCAGGCGCAGGCCGAGCGCGGTCGCCCGCAGCCGCAGCAGGCGGGCCTCCTGGTACGGGGCGAGGCCGGGTGTCTCCTCGTGCAGGCGGACCATGGACGCGTGGGCGGCGGTCAGCGCGGCGGCCTTCGCCTCGGCTCCGTCGGCGCCCTCCGTGGGGATCTCGGCGGCGGCGAGCAGCGCGCAGGCGCGGGCGAGCGCCGCGTCACCCGGCAGTCCGGCGTCCTCGTACAGGGCTGCGGCCTCCTCGTGGAGGGCGGCGGCGTCGGAGTACTCGTCCCTCTGGCCCGCCCGGCTCGCCTCGTCGGCCAGCAGGTTCGCGCGCAGCTGGACGAGCGGGCCGACGGCCGGGTCGTCGGGGTGGGTGTAGTCGCGGACGGCGGCGAGCGTACGCAGCCGCGCCCAGCAGGCCTGTGCGTCCGGGTGCCCCTGCTCTTCCAACGCCCTTGCCTGGAGGATGAGTTCGGGCAGCGCGTCGGGGACGGCGGCTGCCGTACGGGACGCGGGCGCGGTGACCGGGGCGGCCGGGGCGACCTCGTCGAGACTGCGGGTGCGCAGGGTCAGTTCCAGCGCGTCGAGGAGCGGAGCCCGGTCGAGGCGGGCCCTGCGGCGGTCGGTGTGGGCCGTGGTTCCGTTGCGGGCGTCGAAGCGGGCGGCGAGGTCGTCGGCGCGGCCCCCCACCTCGGCGCGCAGGCCGGCCGCCGTCCAGGTGCGGCCCGCGTATCCGGCGGCGGGCAGTTCGCCGTGGCCGAGGAACTCGACCCGCTGGAGGAGGACCTCCACGCCGGTGAGGAAGTCGAGCAGGTCCAGCGGGGAGTCCACCTCGTCGAACAGGTTCCGGTTCTCGGCGAGCAGTTCCAGACCGCGTGCCTCGTTGCCGGTCAGCGCGCAGAACTCCAGGTGGCGGCCGACCTCCCCGGACATCGAGGGGTTGCGGCGGCAGCCGCGGTAGCCGGCGAGGTGCAGTTCGCGTGCCCGGTCGGCGCTGCCGGTGCGCAGCAGGGGCAGCAGCGCGTACGAGAGGGAGCGGGCCGGCTCCTCCTGGCAAAACTCCTTCCCGGCCAGGACGGGTTCCCAGGTGCGCAGCGCCCGCTCGTCGTCGCCCGCCATGAGGTGGTACAGGGCGCGCTCGCAGGTCTCGCAGGCCTCGCAGTCGCTGAGCCGGGTGCGGGTGCGGCCCGCCCACAGCTCGTAGGCGAGGGTGGTGTCCTCGCCCACGTGGGCGGCGAGTTGGTACGACTGCCCGTAATAGGGCTGGAGGCCGAGGCCGGCCTTCTCGTACCGGTCGCGCATCTCCGTCAGCCACTGGCGCATGCTGGCCAGCGGTATCTCGGGCAGCTGGCGCAGGGCGTTGGCCACCCACTTGAACCGCCAGAACAGCATGTGGCGCAGGCGCTCGTCGAAGACGTCGGGCTGCTCGTCGAAGAGGGTGAGCAGGCGGGCGAAGACGACGGGCGACTTCCGGGGTTCGGAGCCGTAGGTGTACGCCTCCTGCAGTTCGAGGAGGGCGTGGACGAGCGGGACGGGCTCCGCGAACTGCTCGGCGGCGTCGACGAGTTCCTCGGCGGTGACGGTGCGGGTGCGGCCGTAGGGACGCTGGTCGTTCTCCTTCAGCGCCTGGTACAGCTCGTCCGTGCTCTGGGGATGGGGTGCGGTGGGCATCGTCAGCTGTCCTTGCGGAGGGCGTGGGCGAGAAGGTCGAGGAAGGAGCGGTTGATGAGGCTCGATTCGGCGGGCCTGAGCGGGCGACGGGACAGCATCGCGGCCTGCCCGTAGAGGGCTTCGGCGCTGGTGCGGGCCAGCTCGGGCTCGTCGATGGTGACGGCGGTGCGGACCAGCGGGTTGAGCTGGTTGAGGATCAGCTGGGCCCGCGGGGCCTCCTGGCGCAGGGCGCCGAGGATGTCGCCCCACAGGCCGCCCTCCTGCTCGCGGGCGAGCTGGGAGCGGGTGCGCTCGTGCCGGGCCTCGCGGCTGTCGACGAGGAGGGCGGGGGCGGAGGCCGGCTGGAAGGTGCGCAGCGCGACATCGCAGTCGAAGACGGCGAGGGCGAGTAGAGGTGGTGGGAGAGGAGATCGACGAGACCGCGCAGATCGACCTGGAAGGTGCGGTCGGCGCCGGCCGGGTTCGCGGCGGCGTCGGTGTCGGTGTCGGTGTCGGGGAGAGTCATCGGCAGTCCGGGGTGGGAGGGGCGACGGGTAACGGGTTACCCGTGACGGGTGACGGGTGGCGATCGGGACCGGAGGGCGGCGTGCGCTCAGGCGCGCCGGTGCCCGCGTGCGAACTGCTTCTCGGGCTCCGCGAAGTACGTCCAGGGCCACTTGGTGTAGGCGCCGTCCAGCGCCTGGAAGACGCGCCGGACCGTGTGGCGCTCACCGGCCAGCGACAGGGCCATGGCGAACATGTTGAAGTCCTGCTGCCAGCCCGGGCGCCGCACGTAGGCGGGGTGGAGGATGCTGTGGTCCGCCGCCTCCCGCAACTGCGCCTGGATCTCGTCGGTTTCGAGGTAGTCCCCGCGCTCCGACTCGACCCACTCCTCGATGTACGCCATGGCGATCACGCAGCCGAGGCGGTGGCCCTCCGGGGCGCGGGCGGCCGCGTCCTGGGCGAACGCCAGGGCCTGCCCCGGCTCGCCGCCCCAACGCGGCTGCAACTGCGACACCCACTCCAGATGGGTCTCCAGGTCCAGCGGGTCGCGGCGCAGGGCGGCGTCGCGTCGGGTCTCGTTGACGGCGGAGCCCAGCGACATACCGCGACCGGAGGTGAGGAGGCGGCGCCACGGCGTGCCCCATTCCGGCCGCAACTCGGCGGCCTCGAACAACTGCTCCTCGGCGATGCGGAGCCGCTCGTGGAAGACCCGCCACTGCTCCGGTGTGACGTTCACGGCACGTTCGGCGGTGCGCGCCTCCCAGCCCCAGTTGATGTAGCGCGTCCCGGATATCAGCAGGGCCGTCGCCCGGTGCTCCTTGTCCTCCTCGACAGCCTGGCCGATCCAGTCCTGCACACCGTCCAGGTCGGCGAGTTCGCCCAGGACCTGGTGGTCGTGGCCGAGGTCGAAGGGTGCCAGCGCCGCCTTGACCGCCTCCCAGTCACCCGCGTCGGCCGCTTCCACCAGCGCGAGTACCCGCGTGTCCCCGAGCGCGCGCAGCGTGTACATCCCGTTCTTCTGCCTGCGCGGGACAGGGAGGGCGTGCGGGTCCGCCACCGGTCTCTCCGCCCCCCCTGTCGAACAGCTTGCCGAACATGCCGCGCCCTCCCCTGGTCCCGCGTGATCGTCCGGTGCAGCTTAAGCGGACCCACCGACAGATCTCCGTTGGGTTTTCCCGGCACGGCTTCGGCGCCTCACCCGCTTCCACTGAGGCCTCTTGACAGCCCCGAGAGACAGCGGCAGTCTTCCATTAAGCAGAAGTAAACTTCCGTAAAGCGGAATTACAGACGGAAGGGAAGCCCGGTCCCATGCCAGGTTCTCAATTGGGCACAGCCGCAGCGCAGCGCTTCACCCTCAACCTGTCGATCCTCTTCACGGAGCTCCCGCTCCTGGAGCGCCCCGCGGCCGCCGCCGCGGCCGGCTTCACCGCGGTCGAGCTGTGGTGGCCCTGGGTCGACTCCCCCACCCCCGAGCCCGCCGAACTCGACGCCCTGAAGCGCGCGATCGAGGACGCCGGTGTCCAGTTGACCGGGCTGAACTTCTACGCCGGGCGGTTGCCGGGCCCCGACCGGGGCGCGCTGTCGATCCCCGGCGCGGAGTCGGAGAGGTTCCGGGCCAACGTCGAGGTGGTCGCGGACTTCGCCGAGTCCCTGGGCTGCAAGGCCCTCAACGCCCTGTACGGCAACCGCGTCGAGGGGGTGGACCCGGCCGAGCAGGACGCGCTCGCGCTGGAGAACCTGGTGTTCGCGGCCCGGGCCGCCGATCGGATCGGCGCGATCCTGCTGATCGAGGCCCTGAACAAGCCGGAGTCCCCGCTGTACCCGCTGGTCTCCGCCCCGGCCGCCGTCGGCATCGTCGACAAGGTCAACCAGGCTGCCGGCCTCGGCAACGCGCGCTTCCTGATGGACCTCTACCACCTGTCCATGAGCGGCGAGGACCTGCCGTCGGTGATCGAGCGGTACACCGACAGGACCGGTCATGTGCAGATCGCCGACAACCCCGGCCGCGGCGCCCCGGGCACCGGCACGCTCCCGCTGGCGGACCTCCTCGACCAGCTGTGGAAGGCCGGTTACGAGGGCTTCGTCGGCCTGGAGTTCAAGCCGGGCGACCGGCCGAGCGAGGAGGCACTGGCGTGGCTGCCGCGTGCGGCACGCGCGGCCCGCTGAGCCCGGCTCATCGACGTACGAGACGTACGAGGCATCCGAGACGTACGAACGCTTTCAGGGAGGCACCCTCATGAGCGGCACTCTTCCCAAGGTCACCTGGATAGGCCTCGGCATCATGGGCTCGCCCATGTCCGAGAACCTGATCAAGGCGGGCTACGACGTCACCGGTTACACCCTGGAGCAGGACAAGCTCGACCGGCTGACGGCCGCCGGCGGCACGGCGGCGGCCTCGATCGCCGAGGCGGTGCGCGACGCCGACGTGATCATCACGATGGTGCCCGCGTCGCCGCAGGTCGAGGCCGTCTCGTACGGCCCCGACGGCATCCTGGAGAACGCGCGGCCCGGCGCCCTGCTGATCGACATGTCCTCCATCACCCCGCAGACCTCGATCGACCTGGCCAGGGCGGCGAAGGAGAAGGGCATCCGCGTCCTGGACGCGCCCGTCTCCGGCGGCGAGGCCGGTGCCGTCGAGGCCGTGCTGTCCATCATGGTCGGCGGCGAGCAGGCCGACTTCGACGCTGCCCAGCCGATCTTCCAGGTACTCGGCAGGACGATCGTGCTGTGCGGACCGCACGGCTCGGGTCAGACCGTGAAGGCGGCCAACCAGCTGATCGTCGCCGTGAACATCCAGGCGTGCGCCGAGGCCGTGGTCTTCCTGGAGAAGTCGGGGGTGGACCTCAAGGCGGCCCTCGACGTACTGGGCGGCGGCCTCGCGGGCTCGACCGTGCTGACCCGCAAGAAGGACAACTTCCTGAACCGGGACTTCAAGCCGGGCTTCCGCATCGATCTGCACCACAAGGACATGGGCATCGTCACGGACGCCGCCCGCACCGTCGGCGCCGCCCTGCCCCTCGGCGCGGTCGTGGCCCAACTGGTCGCCTCCCTGCGCGCCCAGGGCGACGGCGGCCTGGACCACTCGGCGCTGCTGCGGGCCGTGGAGCGCCTCTCCGGATCAAAGGCCTGATCCCTCACCGGACTTCACGAGACTTCCGGGTCGCGGCGGCGCTGACATCTGTCCTGTCGCGCCCAGGCGCCGCTGTAGCTCGGAACCAACGACGTCCCGACCGTCTCGTTCCGTACTCAACTGGGTGTATGCAGCCTACGGAACCCTCAAATCTACCTCTGGAGACGGCTTTGAGGGCTTCAACTCCCCCTGTCCATAGGTGCATTCTGAGCACATGAGGCCCGTCGGCACGGGGGCGGCGGGCCTTATACCGGGGAGACACGGCGGGGGCAGTACGCGCTACCGGAGGGCCATTCATTTGGTGTCGAGCGCAGCATCCATCTCACGGCGGACATCCAGCCCTCTACGCCCGAGGTGAGGTAGGTAGGCCTGCCGTGCGCGGCTGATCACGCCATGCGCATCCATACCATAGACGGCGGATTCCCGGAGCGTCCTCCACACGTGCATGTAGATGAAAATGCTCTCGGAGTCGTCCAGCCAGAGTTCGTGGTCCACGAACGCCTCAACCCCCGTGGCATCTTCGTCTTCTCCCAGCCTTCCGCCATTCCCGGCGCCTACGGTCCCCAAGGCATGCACAAGGGCGGTTCGCGGGGAAGGCCATGTTCACCTACCGCTACAGCTACCGCCCGGCCGTGTGGAAGCGGCTGCTCACCCGGCCCGGTTTCGCCAAGGCCCAGGCGTACGTTGTCGAAGCCCCAACACCTGGTCACATCCGGACGCTGATCGTCCGCGCCGGGGCCGACTGAACCGTCCTCTCCCGATCCCGTTCATCCGCCAACCGACGGTACGTGGACAACGGAACCCTCAAATCAACCTGTCAACTACTCGGCGCTCAAAGCCCCGGGCTTGCACAACGGGCGCCACTGGCTGTGGCGCTGCGTTTGCGTCCTGTCCCACTCGCCCGTTGCGGAGATGGGCCTGGGGCCGTTGACGGGGCCCCGCATCGCCACAACTCTTCCGCGCGAGCACGGATGTTGCGGGAGCCGTTCCGATCCGCGTGATCAACGAATCCGCAGGACCGGCACGCGAACCACGCCTGAGAGACTCGGTTCGCCCTGTCGATGTGGCCGCACTCGGCGCAGGTACGGGAGGTGTATGCCGGATCGACGTATACCACCGGCACCCCGGCCTTACGGGCCTTGTACGCGATGAACTGCCCCAGCTGGGCAAATACCCAGGAATGGAGGGTGGCCCGTTGGGGTTTGCGAAGCCGTACCCGCTCGCGGATTCAGCCCAGGTCCTCCAGGGCGATCCCACGACCGGTGCGTTCTGCCTCGGCCACCAGATGTTTCGCGATCTTGTGGTTGATATCCTTCGCCCGCCGGGCCTCCATGCGCCGCCGCTTCTTCAACCGGCGTTTCCCCGACGGGGTGTTCTTCTTCTGCAGCTTGGTCCGCAGGCCACGTTCGCGCACCCGGACTCGGTTGAGTTCCCGTCCCGCCATGACCTCGCCATCGGAGGTGGTGGCAATGTTCACGATGCCGAGGTCTACGCCGAGGAACCCATCCGGGCTGGTGTTTAGCTCCCCCTCGGGGACCTCGCAGGTGGCGTTCAGAAACCACATGCCATCCCGGTGGAGCAAGTCGGATTCGCCCTTGCGGTGCAATGTCAGGCGGGCCAGTTGCTCGGGCGAGGCGGTGAACGCCACGTCCTTCATCCGCCCCGACACAGTCCAGATTGACACCCGCCGCTCCGGGAGCCGCCACGACAGCATCCGGTCGTCATACGGCTGGGCGCCGTCCGGGCGGAATGCCACCGGCTCCGCGGTCGCCTTCCGGTAGCGCTTGGAGTCGGGGCGTCCCAGGTTTCCGGCCCTCAGATTCGCCTTTAGCACGGCATATGCGTCGCAGGTCTTCTTGATCACATGCTGCGCGGCCTGCGCACCCAGTCCCCAACGCTGCTTCACCTCTCCGTAAACCAACTCGCGCAGAGCGAAGTTCCGCTTCACGTCCCGGCTGAACGCAACTTCACTGGCCCAAGTCGCCGCCTCGTTGCAGGCGCGCAGTGTTGCCTGCAAAGCCGCCGCCTGGTCAGGCGTCGGCAGGAGCTTGACCTGCACCACGAGTTTCACGATCACCGATCGTAGGCAGCCGTTCGAGAAGCCATTACACGTTCGCGATCATTCACTACATCGAGTGATTTCATTGGCGCGATGTCCCGTTGCGTAGCCTCGCTCCAACACAAACAACATCCAGCCGCTCCGTAGCCGACCACATCACGGTTATGCGCCGCGGGGCTCGGCTCGGGATGCGACCTCACGGGCGTGCGTGAACCCCCTGCATTACCCAGGTGTTCGTAATGCACACCGTCCTGTCCCATCCTCAGGTGGGCCGCCCCTCGCCGAAACGTGCCGTGTCGCACGTGCCGCGCGTCAGACCTTCAGCGCCTTGATGGACGTGGGCGCGTGCCCCGGCTCCGTGGCGACCTCCTCGAACTCCTCCACCTTGCTGATGTCGTTCGTCGTCGACATCGAGATGTTGGTGACGCGTTCCAGGATCGCCTCGACGACGACCGGCACCCGGTGTTCGGCGGCCAGCTTCAGGGCATGGTCGAAGGCGGCGCCCAGTTCGCCGGGGTCGGTGACGCGGAGTGCCCGACAGCCCAGTCCCTCGGCGACCTTGACGTGGTCGACGCCGTAGACGCCCAGCTCGGGCGAGTTGATGTTCTCGAACTCCAGGTTGACCTGGAAGTCGATGTCGAAGGCCCGCTGCGCCTGGCGGATGAGGCCCAGGTACGAGTTGTTGACGAGGACATGGACGTACGGGATCTTGTGCTGCGCCCCGACCGCCAGCTCCTCGATCATGAACTGGAAGTCGTAGTCACCGGAGAGCGCGACCACCGACGCCTCCGGGTCGGCCTTCGCCACGCCCAGCGCGGCCGGGACGGTCCAGCCCAACGGGCCCGCCTGGCCGCAGTTGATCCAGTGGCGCGGGCGGTAGACGTGGAGCATCTGGGCGCCGGCGATCTGTGAGAGGCCGATGGCCGAGACGTACCGGGTCTCGGGGCCGAAGGCCTTGTTCATCTCCTCATAGACGCGCTGCGGCTTGATCGGGATGTCGTCGAAGTGCGTACGGCGCTGGAGGCGGGCCTTGCGGTCCTGCGCGGCCGCCGCCCACTCCGCCCGAGAGGGCAGCGCACCCTCCGACTTCAACTCCCGCGCCACCGCGACGAACAGCTCCAGCGCGGCCTTGGCGTCGGACGTGATGCCATAGTCGGGCGCGAAGATCCTGCCGATCTGGGTGGGCTCGATGTCGACGTGGACGAACTTCCGCCCGGCCGTGTAGACGTCCAGTTTCCCGGTGTGCCGGTTGGCCCAGCGGTTGCCGATGCCGAGGACGAAGTCGGACTCCAGGAAGGTCGCGTTGCCGTAGCGGTGCGAGGTCTGCAGGCCGACCATGCCGGCGTTCAGCTCGTGGTCGTCGGGCAGGACGCCCCAGCCCATGAGGGTGGGGACGACCGGGACACCCGTCAACTCGGCGAATTCGACGAGGAGTTCTGAAGCATCCGCGTTGATGATCCCGCCGCCCGCGACGATCAGCGGGCGCTCCGAGGCATTCAGCAGCCCGAACGCCTTCTCGATCTGGGCGCGGGTCGCGGCCGGCTTGTAGACCGGGAGCGGCTCGTACGTGTCCGGGTCGAACTCGATCTCGGTGAGCTGGACGTCGATGGGCAGGTCGATGAGGACGGGTCCGGGGCGGCCGGAGCGCATGAGGTGGAAGGCCTGCTGGAAGACGCCGGGGACCTGCGCGGCCTCCAGCACGGTCACCGCCATCTTGGTGACCGGCCTGGCGATGGCGGCGATGTCGACCGCCTGGAAGTCCTCCTTGTGGATCACCGCGGTGGGGGCCTGGCCGGTGATGCAGAGGATCGGAATGGAGTCACCGGTGGCGGAGTAGAGCCCGGTGATCATGTCGGTCCCGGCGGGGCCGGAGGTGCCGACGCAGACACCGATGTTGCCGGGGCGGGTGCGGGTGTAGCCCTCGGCCATGTGCGAGGCGCCCTCGACGTGCCGGGCGAGGGTGTGCTGGATACCGCCGGAGGCCTTCAGGGCCGCGTAGAAGGGATTGATCGCCGCGCCAGGGACACCGAACGCGTCGCGGACGCCCTCACGCTTGAGGATCTCGACTGCCGCGCGGGCAGCGGTCATACGAGCCATTGCGTACTCCTGCTTCAGCTGCCGAATGCTCCACATCAGCGGTATTCCGCAATACGGAAACTATTTTCTACTATCTGGAATCAACGTAGGGGGTGGGGTGAACAGCGTCAAGTCCCTGCCGGAACAGCCCCTGTTGAAGCACGATGAAAGGCATGAGCGAGAGCATGGCGGTGCGGTGCCCGGACTGCGGGCGGGAACATCAGTACGCCGCCCCGGCCTATCCGTGCGCGTGCGGCACCCCGGTCGCCCCGCGCCTGAACCGTCGCGCCGCCGCCGTCTCCGTCACCCACCGCACCTGGGACGAGGACTGGGTCACCGTCCGGTGCGGGAGCTGCGGCCGTGCCGGCCAGTGGCCGCACCCGGAGCTGGGCTGTTCGTGCGGAACCTTGTTGCGCGTCCCCGTGGCCGGTGCGCTGCGGCCGCTGAGTGAGGACGGCTCGGAGACGGGCGAGCCGCCCTCGAACCCCCGCGCCACCTTCCGGCCCGCCACCATCCGCACCGCCCACGACGCGGTCATCGCCGTCGCCCTCTATCTGCGCTGGCTGGGCTACCGGGACATACGCCGGGCCGACCAACGCCAGCCCAACGGGATCGGGCTGGCCGCGCGGGGCGTCCTGACCCAGGTGGACCCGTCGGTCAGCCCGGCCTCACTGCGCGATGTCGAGTGCCTGTGGCTGACCGCCATGGCGGAGTCCACCGATTGCGTCTACTTCTCCCTCGCCGGATACACGAACGACGCCCGCGACCGCGCCGACGGCCTGGGCGTCTCCCTGTTCGTGCTGGACCTCACGGGCACCCCGCAGCCGGTGAACGGCGCGGCGACCGAGCTCGCCGCGACCGGTTCGGGGGCCTGACACAACCAACACCACCATCGGCGGCTACTGGCCGGCGTACCGCTCCCGCAGCTCGATCTTGCGCACCTTCCCCGACACCGTCATCGGAAAGGCGTCCAGGATCCGCAGCGCGCTCGGGATCTTGTAGTGCGCCAACTGGCCGTCACAGAAGGCGCGCAGCTCCTCCAGCGTGAGCGGATCGGCCGGGTCGCGCGGGATGACGCAGGCGAGGACCTCCTCGCCGTACCGCTCGTGCGGTACGCCCACGACCTGGACGTCGGCGATCTTCGCGTGCTCGTACAGGAACTCCTCGATCTCGCGCGGGTAGATGTTCTCCCCGCCCCGGATGATCATGTCCTTGATGCGGCCGACGATCTCGACGTATCCGTCCTCGCGCATCGTCGCGAGGTCCCCGGTGTGCATCCACCGCCCGGCGTCGACTGCCTCGGCGGTCTTCTCGGGCTCGTTCCAGTAGCCGAGCATCACACTGTAGCCGCGGGTGCACAACTCCCCTGCCGTGCCGCGTGGTTGGGTCACCCCGGTGGCCGGGTCGACGACCTTGACCTCGATGTGCGGCAGGACGCGGCCGACGGTGCCGGTGCGGTGCTCCAGGTCGTCGTCGCGCCGGGTCTGGGTGGAGACGGGCGAGGTCTCCGTCATGCCGTAGCAGATCGAGACCTCGGCCATGTTCATCTCGCTGACCACCCGCTTCATCACCTCCACCGGGCAGGGCGAGCCCGCCATGATGCCGGTGCGCAGGGAGGAGAGGTCGTACGAGGCGAAGTCGGGGAGGTTCAACTCCGCGATGAACATGGTCGGGACGCCGTAGAGGGAGGTGCAGCGCTCCTGCTGGACGGCCTCCAGCGTGGCCTTCGGGTCGAAGGAGGGAGCCGGGATCACCATGCAGGCGCCGTGGGAGGTGGCGGCGAGGTTGCCCATGACCATGCCGAAGCAGTGGTAGAAGGGCACGGGGATGCAGATCCGGTCCTGCTCGCTGTACGCGATCAACTCCCCTACGGAATAACCATTGTTGAGGACGTTGTGGTGGGAGAGGGTCGCCCCCTTGGGAAAGCCCGTCGTACCCGACGTGTACTGGATATTGATCGGGTCGTCGCAGGACAGGTCCGGGAACGGAGCCGGCGTCGCCCGCGCGATCAGGGCCTCCCAGCTCGGGTCCCCGATGAACACGGTCTCCCTCAACTGCGGGCACCTGCCCCGCACTTGCTCGACCATCGCCCGGTAGTCGCTCGTCCTGTGGCTGAGGGAGGCGAACAACAACGAGATCCCGGCCTGGTTGAGGACGTACTCGACCTCGTGGGTGCGGTAGGCCGGGTTGATGTTCACCATGATCGCGCCGATGCGGGCGGTGGCGTACTGGACCAGGACCCACTCGGGGCAGTTGATCGCCCAGATGCCGACGCGGTCGCCCTTGGCGACACCGCTCGCGAGCAGCGCATACGCCAACTCGTCGACGTCAGCGGCGAATTGGGCGTACGTCCAGCGCCGCCCCGAGGGTACGTCGACCAGCGCCTCCCGGTCCGGCCAGGTGGCGACCGCCCGGTCCAGGTTGGCCCCGATCGTGTCGCCGAGCAGAACCGTGTCGCCCGTCCCGTGGGTGTACGACAGCGGAGAAGTCACCGTCACCGGAAGTCCTCCTCGCGGAACTCGGCGTCCGAGCCCTCGGCCGTGGCCTCGCGGAGCTCGATGCGGCGGATCTTGCCCGACACGGTCTTCGGCAAGTCGGCGAATTCCAGGCGGCGGACGCGCTTGTAGGGCGCGAGCACGGTCCGGGAGTGCTCGAAGAGCACCTTCGCGGTGTCGGGGCCCGGCTCCCAGCCCGCCGCCAGCACGATGTACGCCTTCGGCACGGAGAGCCGGACCTCGTCCGGCGCGGGCACGACGGCCGCCTCGGCCACCGCCTCGTGCTCCAGGAGGGAACTTTCCAGCTCGAACGGGCTGATCTTGTAGTCGCTCGCCTTGAAGACGTCGTCCGCGCGGCCCACGTACGTGATGTAGCCGTCCTCGTCCCGCGAGCCGATGTCGCCGGTGCGGTAGTAGCCGCCGGCCATCGACTCCGCCGTACGGTCGGGGTCGCCGTGGTAGCCGGTCATCACGCCGACGGGGCGGTTGGACAGGTCGAGCGCGATCTCGCCCTCGTCGGCGTGGGGCGCGCCCGTGACCGGGTCGAGGAGTACGACCTTGTAGCCGGGGCTCGGCCTGCCCATCGAGCCCGTCTTCAGCTCCTGGCCAGGGCTGTTGGAGACCTGCACGGCCGTCTCGGTCTGCCCGAAGCCGTCGCGGATGGTGACGCCCCAGGCGCGTCGCACCTGCTCGATGACCTCGGGGTTCAGCGGCTCGCCGGCGGCGACGACCTCGCGGGGCGGGGTGCGCAGCCGGCCGAGGTCGGACTGGATCAGCATGCGCCACACGGTGGGCGGGGCGCAGAAGCTGGTGACGCCCGCGCGTTCCATCTCCGCGAGCAGGCGGTCCGCGTCGAAGCGGGTGTAGTTGTGGATGAAGACGGTCGCCTCCGCGTTCCACGGGGCGAAGAGATTGGACCAGGCGTGCTTGGCCCAGCCGGGCGAGGAGATGTTGAGGTGGACGTCGCCGGGCTTCAGACCGATCCAGTACATCGTCGCCAAGTGGCCGATGGGGTACGACACATGGGTGTGCTCGACCAGTTTGGGCCGGGCGGTCGTACCCGAGGTGAAGTACAGCATCAGCGGATCGGTGGCGTTGGTCCTGCCGTTCGGCTGGAAGGTGGCGGGGGCCGCGTAGACGTCCGCGTACGACTTCCAGCCGTCCACCGCGCCGCCGACGGCGATACGGGTGTAGCGGCCGGGCACCTCGTCGAACTTGGCGGCCTCCTCGGCCCGTGCGATCACATGCCTCACCCGGCCGCGCTCGACGCGGTCGCGCAGGTCGGCGGGGCCGAGCAGCGGGGTGGCGGGGATGACGACGGCGCGCAGCTTCATCGCGGCGAGGGCGGTCTCCCACAGCTCCGCCTGGTTGCCCAGCATGACGAGGACGCGGTCGTCGGCGCGGACGCCCCGGTCCCGCAGCCAGTTCGCCGCGCGGGCCGAGCGTTCGGACATCTCGGCGAAGGAGAGCCTGGTCTCGGTGCCGTCCTCCTCGACGATGTGCAGGGCCGTGCGGTCGTTCCCACGTGCGATGACGTCGAACCAGTCGAGCGCCCAGTTGAAGTACTCGGGGCGCGGCCAGGTGAAGCCCTTGTACGCCGTGGCGTAGTCCTCACGGTGTGCCAACAGGAAGTCCCGGGCCGCCCGGAACTCGTCCGTGGCGCTCGTCCTCGCCGACATGTGTCCTCCTCATTGCCGGACTCTTGCCTGACATCGTGTAATGCGTGGTACACGTCTCACTACCCCCGAACGGGGGTGCGCCGCGCGGAAGGGACGAGTTCGTGGCATTGGACCCCTTGAGTTCCGTCGATGCGGCTTTAGGCGGTACGGCGGACATGCGCGGTGCTCTGATACGACTGCGCCAGTCGACCGGGCTGCCGCTCGCCTTCGCCGGACTGGTCGAACCGGGCCCCGGGCAACTGCGCATCAGCGAACTCCAGGGCAACAGGACCACCGCGCTCAGCGGTCTGTCCGTGCACTCCGGGAACGGTCTCGGTGGCAAGACGGTGGCCCTCGCCCGGCCGTGCTGGGTCACCGACTACTCGTCCTCGCGCCAGATCAGCCACGAGTACGACGCTGCGGTCGCCGCCGAGGGCATCCGCTCCGTGCTCGCCGTCCCCGTCGTCGTACGGCGGCGGGTGCGCGGTGTGCTCTACGGCGCCCTGCGTACGGCACTGCCGCTGGGCGACCGCACGGTGGGCGCCGCCCTGGAGGCCGCGCGCGACGTGGAGCAGGCGCTCGTCGTACGCGACGAGGCGCGCAGTCTGCTGGCCACGACCCGCGCGCCGGAGCACGGGGCGCCGGGAGCATGGGAGGAGGTCCGGGAGGCGCACGGAGCGCTGCGCGCGCTGGCGCCGCGGATCGAGGACCCGGAGTTGCGGGAGGAGCTGCTGCGGGTGTGCGGGCGGCTGGCCGGCGGTGAGGGCACGGGGCCGGAGTCCCCCACGCCGGGCGGCGGCAGCCGGGTTGCTCTCACCCCGCGTGAGGTGGACGTGCTGGCCTGTGTCGCCACGGGTGCCACCAATGCGGTCGCCGCCGAGCGTCTGGGGGTGCGCCCCGAGACGGTGAAGGCGTATCTGCGGTCGGCCATGCGGAAGCTGGGGGCTCATACGCGGTTGGAGGCGGTTGTGGCTGCGCGACGGGTGGGGCTGTTGCCGTAGCGGGTGGAGACGAGTCGCGCCGTTCGAATACAGGTTCGTTCCGGGGTGCGAGTCCGTCGTGGCTGGTCGCGCAGTTCCCCGCGCCCCTTACGGGGCACGGTGCAGAGCTCCCAGGCCATTCATGTAACCAGCGTGTGAAATTTCCTATGCCGTACCCTTCCTGTTATTTGGCTCACCAGGGTTCCGTTCCGGAATTCAAAGGCTGGACGCCTAATATTGGCCCGGACACGACACAGAGGGGAGCGGTGGCCCGTGCGACGGGACTTCAAGGAGCCTGGGAGACCCCGCCCCGACCTGGTCATAGGCAGGGAGGAACTGTTCGCGGGAGCGCGTGAGCAGCTTGCGCGTGGCGGGAGCGTGCTGGTGCACGGTTCCGCCGGGATCGGTAAATCGACCGTGCTGCGTGCGCTGGCCGCGGAGTACGAGGAAACGGCACGCACCGTACTGCGCTGCTCGGCCACCGAGTCCGAGTCCCACCTGCCGTTCCTCGCGCTGACGGACCTGCTCGGGCTGGTCGTGGACGAGGTGTCCGATCAGTTGCCCGCCCCGCAGCGCACGGCCCTGGAGTCCGCGCTCACCGGTCGCGGTGAGTCGACCCTTCAGCGGGACGGGCTCGCCCTGCGGCTCGCGGTGCTGTCGACCCTGCGGACCCTGGCCGCCAAGGGTCCGGTACTGATCGTCGCGGACGACCTCCAGTGGCTGGATCCGGCCAGTGTCGAGCTGCTCGGGTTCGCCGCGCGGCGGCTCGGTGAGATGCCGGTGCGCATGCTGTGCGCCGTACGTACGTCCACGGATCCGCACGGCCATGAGCAGGACAGGTATCTACGCGCGTCCCCGCCCGACACTCTCGCCCTCAGGGTCGCTCCGCTGTCTCGGACACATGTCGCCGAGCTGCTCGAGAACCGTGGTTACACCGGTCTGCCCCGCTCGACCGTGCGGGACATCCACCGCACCAGCGGCGGCAACCCGCTGTTCGCGCTGGAGCTGGGCCGCGCCCTGGCCGACAGCCCGACCCCGCCGCAGCCGGGCGAGCCGCTGCCGGTGCCGACCTCGCTGCGGACCCTGGTCCTGAACCGGCTGGACATGCTCTCGGCGGAGGCCCGCCGCACCCTGCTCGTCGCCAGCGCCGGTGCCCGGCCCACGCTTGCCCTGCTGCACGCAGCCGGCCGGGAGAACGCCGAGGCGGAGACCGCGCAGGCCGCCGCGCTCGGGCTGCTGGCACCGGAGCGGGAGGGCCCGGGCGTACGGTTCGCGCACCCCCTGGTATCGGCCGCGCTGTACGCCGAGGCCACCGCCCAGGAGCGGCGGGCGGCCCACGCCGCGCTGTCCACCGCCGCCGGGGACCCCATCGAGCGGGCCCGGCATCTGGCGCTGTCCACCACCGGCGCCGACCCGGAGGTCGCCGCCCGGCTCGGTGAGGCCGCCGCCGTGGCCCGGGACCGGGGCGCGCCCTCGGTCGCCGCCGAGCTGGGGCTGCTCTCCGCCCGGCACACCCCGGCGGGCGCGACGCCCGGCCCGGACGAGCGGCGGCTGCAGGCCGCCGAGGACGCGCTGACCGCCGGGGAGAACGATCTCGGGAGGGACATCGCCCGCGAGGTACTGAGCCGGGCCACCGAGCCCGCCGAGCGGGTGCGGGCCTGGATGGTGGTGATCGACGCGGCCGGCCAGTCCATCGCCGAGGTCGACGCCGTCTACCCGCAGGCGCTCGCCGACGCGGGCGACGACCCACGGCTGCTCGCCCTGGTCCGCTACCAGTTGGCCTGGCGCGCGCTGGTCATCGACGGCGACTTCGCGGAGGGCCGAGACGAGGCCGCGCACGCGGCGGAGCTGGCCGCGAAGGCCGGCGAACGCCGCACCGAACTGCTCGCGCTCGCCCTCCAGGCACAGATCGAGACCCTGATGGGGCACCCGGATGCTCCTACGACCATCAAGCGGGCGCTGAAGGAGCCGCAGGACCCGCAGCTCGCGTGCCACCACAACGGGGCGGGAGCGACGCGCTTCCGCTGGCTGATGATGAGCGACCAGTTCGGCGAGGCCCGGGCCACGGCCACCTCGCTGCTGCGTGAGGTGCGCCGGCGCGGGATGGTCGAGAGCGAGGTGCACTATGTGCGCTTCCTCGCCGAGATCGAACTGCGCTCCGGGCACTGCGGCCGGGCCCTCGGCCTGGCCCGCGAGGGCTATGTCCTCGCCCGGGACTCCGGCATCGGCGAGGGCGCCTCCGCCATGCTCACCTCGTTCGCGGAGGCGGCGGGCGGCGATGTGGAGCGGGCCCAGGCGCTCGCCCGGGAGGCCGCCGAGCACGCGGAGCAGGACGGCGACCTGATGTACCTCTCCCGCGCCCTGGGCGCCCTCGGGCACGCCCAGCTGGTGGCCGGGGACGCGTCCGGCACGGTGCAGTCGCTGCGCCGGGTACGGGAGTTGGAGAAGGGCCTCGGGGTCACCGACCCGGCGCGCGGCCGCTGGCACGGCGATCTCGCCGAAGCCCTGGTTCGGGTCGGGGAGTTGGCCGAGGCGCAGGACGTCATCGACGTCACCCGGCAGCAGGCGCTGCGGCTCGGCCGCGAGAGCGTGCTCGCCGTCCTCGACCGGGCGGAGGCGCTGGTGCGCGCGGCCCGTGGTGAACAGGACGCCGCCGTACGGCAGTTGACATCGGCGCAGGACCGGCTGGCCAAGCTGGGCTATGGCCTGGAGGAGGCCCGGGCCGCGTTCGCCCTCGCTTCGCTGCGCACCCTTCCGCAGGCTCTCGGCGCCCGGCCAGGGGGGACGCCCGGGACGCCCGGGACGCCCGCGCCGGCGTCGTACGACGAGGCGGCCCGGCTGTTCCGCCGCTGCCGCGCTCTGCCGTGGCTGCGGCAGGTGGAGCAGGCCACGGTCGCCCCGGCGCCCCCGCCACAGGCGGCCCTCGCCCCGTCGGCCCTCGACGCCCTCGCCGTGCTCGCGACGACGGAACGTCAGGTCGCCGAGCTGGTCATGGAGGGAGCGACCAACCGGGAGATCGCCGGTCGGCTCTACATCAGCGTGAAGACGGTCGAGGCGACACTCACACGGGTCTACCGGAAGCTGGGAATCCGGTCGCGTGTGGACATCGTGCGTCTGGCGGCGGGACACCGTACGAACTGACCTCCCCGGGACCGGCGTTTCGCACCCCTCCCGGGGACCGGTGCGCCCCCTCCCGGAGGGCCGGCACACGCGAAGCGACCTTGCGGCTCCAGCGTAGGCTCAAACCCCTGCCCGGGCCATCGAGGGTTTTCCCTCCCCAACTCCCCTAGGGGGATCCCCCATTGGGAGGGGATCACTCCCCCTCTTAGTTTTTGTGCCGTGCCGCACGCCAGGGCACACAGACCGGCCCACCGCCCCGCTCGGCTCCCCCGAGCGGGGCGGTACCGCAGGCTCTGTGCACCACCCCCCACCCGCGCGTCCCCCACCGGCAATCCCCCATGAGGAGAACCATGTTCGGGTTCAACCGCGCCAAGAAGACGCTCGTCGCCGCCGCGGCGACCGCCGCCGCCTCCGCGGCCGCGCTTCTTGCCGCCCCCGGCGCCGTCGCCGCTCCCCAGCCCATCGTCGGCGGTACGACCACCACCGCGAGCGCGTACCCGTACGTCATGCAGATCACGAACGCCTCGCAGAGCCAGTTCTGCGGCGGCACGCTGGTCTCCGCGACCAAGGTGATCACGGCGGCCCACTGTGTCGACGGCAGAACGACCTCCAACACCCGTGTGGTGGGCGGCCGTACGTACCGCAACGGCACCAACGGCACCGTCAGCCGGGTCAGCCGCATCTGGATCCACCCCGACTACACGTCCGCCGAGCAGGGCAGCGACGTGGCCGTGCTGACCCTGTCGACGTCGATGCCGTACACCCCGGTCTCGTACGTCACCTCGTCGCAGACCGGCGTCTACGCGGCCGGCACCACCGCCCGCATCCTCGGCTGGGGCACCACCTCCTCCGGCGGTTCCTCCTCCAACCAGCTGCGCACCGCGACCGTGCCGATCGTCGCGAACTCGACCTGCGGCAGCTCCAGCTCCTACGGCTCCGAGTTCATCGCGAGCGACATGGTGTGCGCCGGTTACACCTCCGGCGGCGTGGACACCTGCCAGGGCGACAGCGGCGGTCCCCTGATGATCGGGGGCGTCCTGGCAGGTATTACTTCCTGGGGTTACGGCTGCGCCGACGCGCAGTACCCCGGCATCTACACCCGGCTGACCACCTTCTCCAGCGCGGTGGCCGCGCAGGTCAACTCGTAACCAGGCTCCTGAGGCGCGTCCTCAGGTGATATCAGGGGGCGTTGCGAACCTGCCACGAGCGGTTCGCAGCGCCCCCTTCCAGCTACTGGGCGACGGTACCGAAGCGGATGTCGTACGTGCCGTCGCCGTGCAGGACGGTGAGGGTGCGTCCGGCCTCCTCGACGAGTTCCTCCCGCTGTCCCCTGGTGAGCCGTCCGAACGGCTGGAGGGTGAGGACGTCGTCGTCGAGCTTCCAGAGGCCCGCCAGGAAGCCGTCGACGAGGAAGGTGCGGTAGGCCTGATTGCCCTGCCAGTTACGGCCCTTGGTGTCCGGCAGCACCACCCGTGTGCGGTCGGCGTGGGAGAGGAGCAGGTTGTCGAACTCGGGCAGCAGGCGGGGCGGGGCCGGGGTGTCCGGGTCGGGGCGGGGAGCGTCGGGGAGGTCGAAGAGTTCGACGCCGCTGTCGTCGCGGAAGGTGAGCAGCTCCGGGCGCAGCCGTTCGAAGGCCTCGCGCAGCCGGGTCAGTCCGGCCCAGGTCTGCATGTCCTTGACGGAGGCGGGCCCGAAGGCGGCGAGATAGCGCCGGACCACGGTCTCCGGCGCGGGGGCAGGTTCGGCGGAGCGGCCGAGCCAGTGCTCGGCGGTGGTCAGCGCGACCTGTCCGCTACGGCCCCACAGACCGCGCGGGGTGACCTGGACGAGCGGCAGCCTGCAGCGCGCGGCGAGCCCGAGGGCGAACGGGTCGGCGTCCGGCCACTCGACGAGGAGGGCCTCGCGCAACTGCTTCAGGGTGCGCGGCTCGGCCTCGACGAGCTCCCGCGCGAGGGCCGCGAGCCGGTCGAGGTCGACGCCGACGAGCCCCTTGCGGAACTGGTTCAGCTCCCTCTCCCGGGCCGGCTGCACCAGGGGCCGCAGGGTCAGGCAGTCCTCGGCGGTGTGGGTGTGGATCGTGGAGCGCAGGGTGACGATGCGTACGACGGCACGGTCGGCCATGAGCGTCGACAGCTGCTCGGACGCGAAGCCCTCCAGGCGGGCGGCGAGGGCGTAGTACGGCGGTTTGACGTTCTGCGCCTGAAGCCCGAGGAGGTGCTGGACGGCGTCGTACGCGGATGTGGTGGGCGCGGGCGCTCGGTGCAGGAGGAGCTGGCGGGCCAGGGTGGCGCGGTTGAGGGCTCGGGGGCCGAGCCGGGGGGCCGGTGCCGTGCGGGTGGCCGTGTTCGTCATGCCTCGCACGCTAGCGGCCAAAGAGGACAGATTCTGTCCGCTTCTGCCCGCAACAGACGCCTCCCCGGTGCCCCCCTCCCCACCCCTCGCGGCGTTTGCCCCGTATATCCTGCTCACGTCCTACTCACGTCCTGTTTGGTGATCACAAAGTCGTACGCGCACCTCGGGAGGTATCCGCGATGGCCGATCGACGCGCCCGCCCGGCCTCGAAGAGCGCCAGGAAATCCGTCTGGCGCCGCGCCCTGACCCCGCCGACGGGGCGAGCTGCACGTCTTCGTGGGCCCAGACTTCGTGATCACGGTCCGGCACGGCGCGGCCCTCGACCTCTCGGCCGTCCGCCGCCGCATGGAGGAGACGCCGGAACTGCTGAAGCTCGGCCCGGAGGCGGTTCTCTACGCCATCCTCGACGCCGTGGTCGACGGCTACGTGCCGGTCGTCGCCGGGGTCCAGAACGACATCGACGAGATCGAGACGGAAGTGTTCCGCGGCGACCCCGAGGTCTCCCGCCGCATCTACGAACTCTCCCGCGAGATGGTCGAGTTCCAGCGCGCCACCCGCCCCCTCGTCGGCATGCTCCACGGCCTCATGGCCGGCTTCACCAAGTACGAGACGGACGAGGAACTCCAGCGCTACCTCCGCGACGTCGCCGACCACGTCACCCACACCAGCGAACGCGTCGACACCTTCCGCCAGGCCCTCACCGACATCCTCACGGTCAACGCCACCCTCGTCGCCCAGCAACAGAACGCCGAGATGCGCGCGCTGGCGGAGGCGGGCTTCGAACAGAACGAGGAGATCAAGAAGATCTCGTCGTGGGCGGCGATTCTGTTTGCTCCGACACTCGTAGGAACTATTTACGGGATGAACTTCGAGGATATGCCTGAGTTGGGCTGGAGCTTCGGATACCCCTTCGCGATCGGCTTGATGGGGATAGTTTGCGTCAGTTTGTACGTGATTTTTAAGCGGCGCGACTGGCTCTAGAAACCTGACACCGCGCTCAGCCCTTCTTCGCGCTTTGCTCTCGCATCTCTTACGGATCGAGCCAGAAACGGCCGTGGGGAGTCTCTGGGGAGAAGTGATGCGGGTGATCTCCTCGCTCTACCTCCAAAGAGCCCCTGACCAGGTCTTTTGCGCATTGGCTGCCAGTGGGGAGAATCCGGGGAGAAACGAATGGCAGCCCCCGTGGATTTTCGGCAACTGGCCCGCATGGCTTTCTGTTCGGCACCCCCGCGCGACGTCGCCGCCGCTGCAGCCACATCACAGACAGTGAGAATTTCGGCTGCCCCTGTTCGCCGACGATCCTGTGTAGTCCACCTTCGATGACGGCCAGCCTGTACTGCTGCAGGTCTTTCCCTTCGGAAGGTACGGTGCCGGCCGTGTCCTGCGACTGAGAGTCCGTCCGTTCCCGCACTGCCCGTTCCCGGGCATCAGTACACACAACACGCACCCACGAAAGAGCAGGTCCAACCAGCTCACCTGGGTATCCGCCCCCGCTCCCTCCGGACGCCAGCTCGCACCGCATCGCCCTCGCACTGTCTCCGGCCGCCATAATGGAGTCATGCCCCCCAGCACACAGCACCCCACCCGCACTCCGACGGACGTCTCGGGCGCGGACGCCGAGGACCTCGCGCTGTACCGGGAGAAGTTCCGCCGCCGTCTGCCGAAGTCGCTGGACGAGTTGCGCGGGCCGAACCACGGCGTCGTGGATCTGCCGCTGCACATGGCCTGGTCCGGGATGACCTCATACGACCTGGGCAAGCCGCGCCAGCGTATGGGCCTGTACCGCACCGTCCTGCACGAGGGCCTGCACGACGACCTGCCCCGCTACCTCGACTAGGACCTGCTCCTCCAGCTGTGGCCGGTGCTGCGCACCCTCGTCGGACGCACCGTGCGCGCCGTATGGGAAGACGCCTTCCCCCAGCTCGCCTCCCGCCACCGGGCAGCCGCGTGACGGACATGCCGGAGCTGCACACGCGGCTCCTGGCGGATGTGATCGCGCTCGGTTCCCCGTATCCACTGGTTCTCACCGGTGGATACGCCGTGCGGGCACACCGCCTCGTGAACCGCCCCAGCCAGGACCTCGACGTCGCCACCGAGAACCCGGCGCCCATGGCCGACATCGCCGCCACGCTCCGCGCCGGCTTGGAAGCCCGCGGCTGGAAGGTGCACGCGCTGGAGACCGCCCCGCTGTCCGCCCGCTTCACCGTGGCCGACCCGGCCACCGGGCAAGAATGCGAAGTCGACATCCTCAAGGAGATCTTCTGGCGGCCGGTCGCCCAGAGCCCGTACGGGCCCGTCCTCGCGGAGGAGGACGTGATCGGGACCAAGGTCCGCGCCCTCGCCGACCGCGGAGCGCCCCGCGACCTGATCGACGTGTTCGCAGCCTCCGCCGCTGGACCAATGCCGAGTTCGAAGAGTTCGGCCGCCGCCACGCCCGCGGCCGCTTCGAGCGCGAGGATCTGCAGGCGAATCTCACGGGCGCCGAGTGGACCGACGACGAAGCCTTTTCCGCCTACGGGCTCGAGGACGCCACGATCATCGCTCTCCGCGCTTGGGCCGTGGAGTGGGCCGACGACCTCGCGACCCGTCTCCTCGAAGAGGCCGATGATCCGGACATCGACTGATCACGTCCGGATGAGATCACATCTGCAATCGATCACCGCAAGAACCAGGAAATGACTAGGTAGCAAAGGTTCTCACACCGCGAGACTGAGGTGGCGTGCCCTGGTGAGCGCGACGTAGAGCGCGCGGTGGGACTCTTCGGTAGGGTCGAGACCTCTCCGGAGCGCGGCCGCGTCAGCCGCCTCCAGCCTGCCCCCGACCCGGTCCCACTCCCGCCCCTTCGCCTGGTGGCAGGTCATGCCGGGGATCAGCCCCTCGTGGGCGATCTCCAGCCTCGTCCGCAGATTGGCGAGGGCGGCCCGCGGCGTTCGCTTGTGGCCCTCCGGCGGCTCGACGAGCGTCATGGTGACCATCGTGGCTACCAAGTCGGCCCAGATCGTGGCTGGATCACCCCGGCACACCAGGCGCTCAAGGGCGCTGCGCAGATACGGGCGCAGCTCCGCGAGAGTGTCGCTTTCCATGATGCCCAAGCTGCCCTCTCTGTCAGCCTTGGGTGAGACGTCCCGTTCTGCGGGGTTAGCCTGAGAGCCACGAGGTTCCGGGTGCCGCTCAGGCGCTGCTGTTCGGCACGGAGCAGTTCCACGAGGATCCGTGCCTCGCGGCGGGCCAGCTCGTCAAGGGGATGACGCCAGGCCGGCAGGTAGATGAGTTTGTACGGATCCAAGTCCAGAGACCTGCCGTGCGCCGCATTGACCTTCGTGGCGACGCTGCCGAGCCTGCGGCTCAATGTGACACCCCAGCTCTGGGCGACCGCACCGAGCCGTTGGTGGCCGACAGCGTGCAGCTGCCGTCCGAGGCGCCCTTCCTCGGCGAGACTGTCGCCCAGCCTGTACGCCACCTCGATGGCACGGCTGGAGCCTTCGGGCGCGAGCGTGGCGGATCCGTACCTCGGCAGAACCGGGAAGCGGGAACTGGGATGAGCGAGGTAGAGCGCATCCGTGAGCGTCGTCTTTCCGGCGCCGTTGGCCCCGACCAGAACACTGAAACGGCCGGGCAGGTGGCAGACCATCTCGCCCTCCGTGCTCGGCCGGAACCCGCTCACCGCGATGCGACTCAGGTGCACCATGCCCCCATGGACAAGAAGTAAGTCGATAGTCATCATCGCCCCCAACACTGACAACTCACGGCTCTGTGCGCTCACTTGCGGTCTGAAAGTTGCCCGGACTCCCCTCGGGTGGGCTGCTGGTCGGCGCCAGTCCCGGCCCCTGTGTGTCGCGGTCGTCCGGTCTGCCTACCAGTCAGCCCCCTAAACGGGGCACTTGGACGCTTGAGTATCGGGAGAGTTCCCATGATCTGGGTGGTAGTGCTCGGGCTTGTTCACTACGGACGCTGCCCTCTGTGGTCAACGAGCACCTCGTATCCGCCTTCTCGGCCATCGGCGGCAGACGGGCCGGGAGCGAATGGGCAGGATGCTGGAGACGAACAGGTTGACGGCGTGGCTGATGTGGAGGTGTAAGGCACAGACACTGCCAGGAACAGGCAGTCGGTAGCGGACCGTGAGTGTGGAAGCAGCAGGCGAGACGGCACGGGACCCGAGCCCTAGGGAGGCTCGGGTCCCTTCACGGAAGTGTCAGGTGGTAGGGCTGTGGGCCAGCGCGCGGGCCTTGGCCGCCCACTCCCCCATCCTCGTCATGGCGGAGGTCAGTTGCTTCACCGCAGCGGAGATCTCCTTCACCGGTTTGCGGAGGTGCCGGCTCACCCGGACCATGGCGCCCGCCAAGGTGCCGAACGAGCCCATCTGTGCCAGACCGTGCTGCGCGGCTTCGTCCAGGGACATGAGCTGCTCCAGGAACTCGTCCGCCTCGTCGCCTCGTTCGTCGGGCGGCGTCATTTCGATGAGGCCCAGCGCGGCCCGTACCCCGCTGTCCAGCGTCGTCATGCGCTCCGCGAACGCCGCGGCGACGGCGTTCAGTTCGCCAGCCGGCGCGCTGATCGTCCCCGCGTACCGGGCGACGGCAGCGAGCCGCGCGCTCATGGGCGCGTTCGCCTGGGCCAGATCGAGCATCTCGGTGCCGGACTGCTCGGTCAGCATTCCGATCGTCTCGACCGTCTTCGTGATCGCCTCCATGTCGGCGGCCATCTCGTCGAGCCCGTCCTCGATCACGGCGAAGTCGTCGAGCAGCCCGGGCGAATCCTCGTCCTCGGCCTGACCGCCGTCGCCGGCCTCCGAAGCGGAGGCCAATCCGTCACCGGTGTGGAGTCCGCGCAGCACCCGTGCCGACGTGAGGAGTTCGAAGCCGTCGCGGAGCCCGGCCTCCAAGGCGCTCTCGATCTCCTTGCGGGCTCCGGCCAGATGACTGCGCGTCCGCTGGTAGCGGATCGTCCTGATCGACGCGATATCGAAGGGCAGTTGGCCGGCCTCCCCGATGTGGATCGTCGGCTTTCCGGTGATGTGCCGCAGCCCCAGCTCGTACATCACGTTGGGGTTGCCACCGCTGACGTCGGCGACGACCAGGTCGGACTCGACGACGTATCGGCAGATCTGCTCGTTGATGTCACCGGCGTGCGTGATGCCGTCCGCGCGCACGGCGCTGATGCCGTGCTTCTCGCAAGCGGGGGCGATCACCTGCTCGAAGACGCTGAGATGGTGCTCGTACGCTTCACGCTCGGGGCTGCCGTGCGCGGCGTACGGGTCACCGATGGGGCCGACGACGAAGCACTTCCGGGGCTGGTCGGGCTCCTCTCGGAGCATCTGTGACGTGATCACTTGTGAACCTCCGGTGCGCGGGTGTGCGTGTCGGGGGGGCTGCGCCGCCGGCGCCGCGCCGTCCTCCAACGCTGGCCGACGCGCTGGCGTTCGCCGATCTCGCAACGCTGCTCCTGCTCGATACTCGGATCGAGGAGACGGGCGCGCCGACCGGCGGACCGTTGCCAGACCGCGGCTTCGAGGACCTGGGCGGATACCGGCCGGAGATCGACCAGGCCACCGGCATCCTCACCGTCCAACTGGGCGTCGGCATCGACGAAGCCTTCGTCAGGCTCCGCGCTTACGCCTATACGCAGGGACGCCGACTCGCCGAGGTGGCCGCCGACGTGGTGGCCCACCGGCTCCGCTTCTCCCCGGACGCGGAACCGAGACGGACCGACGAGGAAACCTGACGCACCGGTGCCGACCGACGAACGTGCTCCACTTCCCGCCCCCTCCCGGCGGGACCAGTCTCAAGCGAGGGTGTCACGATGAATCAGCAGCTCCTGGCCAAGACCTTCGTCGAGCTGGCGGACAACCTGGTCGCCGACTTCGACCTGATCGACTTCCTGCGCCTGCTCACCGACCGCTGCGTGGGCATGCTCGGCGCCAGTGCGGCCGGGGTGCTGCTCGCGGACCGCGACGGCGAACTCCGCGTCATGGCCGCCTCCGACGAACAGGTACGCCTGCTGGAGCTCTTCCAGCTCCAGAACGACGAAGGCCCCTGCCTGGAGTGCTTCCGCACCGGCACACAGGTGATCGTCCCCGACCTGACCCGCGAGGTCGACCGCTGGCCACGCTTCGTCACAGCAGCCCACCGCAGCGGCTTCGGCGCGGTCCAGGCCCTGCCCATGCGTCTGCGCGACGAGGTCGTCGGCGCCCTGAACCTCTTCCGCGCCACCCCCGGCCCCTTCGACCCGGCCTCCACCCTCATCGCCCAGGCACTCGCCGACGTCGCCACCATCAGCCTCCTGCAACAACGCACCACCCACCGCAGCACCGTCCTCAACGAACAGCTGCAGACCGCGCTCAACAGCCGGGTACTGATCGAGCAGGCCAAGGGAAAACTCGCCGAACGCCAGAACATCGACATGGAGCAGGCCTTCACCGCACTGCGCGGCTACGCCCGCGCCCACAACCGACGCCTGTCCGACGTCGCCCGCGCCTTCATCGACGACTCCGAACCCCTCCCCGGCCTGGTGGCCTGACACCGTCGCCAAGGCGGTGCCGCACGCAGCTGCGAGCACGAGGAATCACGCTCGGGTCACGGGCCGTGCTTCTGGAGGCGCGGTGCCGCTGGTGCGCGGCTGCCGACTGGCGCACGCTGTGGTGCGGCGTCGGCTGCGGGGCTGATCCCGGGCTACGGGCTCTCGCCCTCGGCTGCCTCGCCGGACTGCACCTCCGTCCCCGCTGCTGTCGCTGTCCAAGCGGCGCAGTACAGCAGCAGCCTTGCTATGAGGTTGATCCACAGCACGACGGCGACCGGCACGGCGAAGGCGCCGTACATGCTCTTCGCCGCAACGCCCTGCAGGTAGCCGGTCAGCAACCACTTGAGCAGTTCGAAGCCCACCGCACCGATCAGCCCGGCGACCACGACCGCACGTCGACCGGGATGCACCCGCGGCAGCCGCGTGAGCAGGTAGACCAGCAGGAGAAAGTCGACGGCCAGGGCGATGGCCAGGCCGGTGAAGAACAGCAGAGCGCGTCCCGCCCCGCCCTCGATACCGGCCTTGGCGGCGGCACTGTTGGCGAACACCGAACCACCGATCGCGACCAGCCCGACCGTGCCGAGGCCGACCAGCACCGCGGAGTCCTTGAGCCTGAGCAGGAACGGATTGCCCGGGTCCTGCTCCTTCTCCCACACCGCGCGCAGGCACCCGCGCAGAGCGCCGACCCAGTTGATGCCGATCACAAGCAGCAGCGCGCCCGCGATCAGCCCGACGGATCCGGCATGCTCGACGAGACTGTCCAGGTCCAGGAGGTCGGAGAGGCCTGGCGCCTGGGCGGCGATCTTGTCCTGGAGTTTCCCCAGCTGTTCGTCGCTCAGCAGCTTGGCGCCGATCGCCGCGCCCACGGTGATCAGCGGAAAGAGCGCGACGAAGCTGGTGAAGGTGATGGCCGCGGCGAGCCGGGCCCAGTGGACGGCATCCAGCCGTTCGTACGCCCGCCAAGCGTGCGTACGCATCAGCTTTCCGATCACAGGCAGCCGTGTCGGCCATTTCATGAGCAACACACGCTCACTGGGTACCCACGGTCGAGGAGATAGGCATCCGGCGGGGAGACCGGCACCGCCTTCCGGCGTATGAGAGCCGCGACGCTTGCCGAGGCCTGCGCCGGAGCAAGCCGATGACGACCGCTGCGGTGCGACGTCGTCCGGTGCGGTAAAGCCGTCTGTGGGGCGCGCGGCACGTCGCCAGGCGGCCGACCGGGATCGTCAGTGAGCGGCCCGGTGCCGGTGGCGGAACCAGTGGTCCTTGTGACGGGGGCGATCGACCGGTCCGGCAGGATCTTCGCCATCCCTCTCCGCCTGCGCCGTCTGCGCGCGGGCGGAGTCGCGTTCGTTGATCAGAACGTCCCGTTCCTGTTCGGCTGCGGCTGTCTCGCGCCGAGACTGCATGGGCCCGCGACGTGCGGTGCGGCCTCGACGAGCGGCGCGGCGTGTGCCGGTCAGGAGCAGGCTCAGCCCGAGCAGAGCCGCCGCCCCGACGACGATGCCGTAGAGGAAGAGGGTGCCGGTGGAGCCGGTGACGTCGACTCCGAAGACGGAGAATTCGCCGGTGAACTCGTGGGCGCTGCCGCTGTTGGAAAGAACGCCGGCGACGCCGATGACTACCGCGGCGACGAGAATGACGAGTCCGAGGATGATCATGACGTACTCCTGGGATCTGCTTCCTGTACCCACGGTAGAGCCGTGCTGCCCGGCACGCCACCGCCACCAGTGCGTGGTGACGGCCCGGCCCAAGGGCGCGCCTGCGCGAAGAGCCGGCAGATCCGGCTTGGGTCAAGCGCTCACAGGCGGCGCCAGCGAGCCGAGGCGAAGGAGAAGACACCGAAGAGAACCAGCCCGATCGCGACGCCAACCAGGAGCCATGGCCCCACCGGTGTCTGCGTGAAGCTACGGAGCGTCGCGTCCACGCCCTTGGCCTCGTCCGGGTCGAAGCGGACGGCTGCCACCAGGATGAAGATCCCAGCCGCGGCGAACACCACACCACGTGCCACGCCTCCGCCCACACCCAGAGCGGTGACGATCTGCTTCGTACGATGGCTCATGGTGCCGGTGTCCAGCTGCCGCAGGAAGCGCCGCATGGCCGCACGGACGGCAAGTACCGCGCCGATACCGATCAGGAGGCAGCCCGCGGCACCCGGCCGTACGGCAGTTGGAGCGCCGATGCCGTCCAGTCCTGCGACTGCGCGTTGCCACTGGAGCCGTGCCCGCCTCCGGCGGCATACGCCGCCGTGGCCCAGCAGATGGCGGCGTAGAAGACCGCCCGCCCGCCGTCAAGGACTCGCGAGGCGGCCTTGTACCGGGGCCCCCTGCCAAGCGCGCGGGCGCCCCGCCACAACGCCATGCAGCCGAAGCCGACGACCAGCGCCCACAGCATCGCCTTCCCGAAGGGCTGCGCCGCGACCTGGGCCAGAGCACCCTGGCGGTCCGCCGGCTCGCCGCCGCTGCCGAGTGCGATCCGGACGGCCAGTACACCGATGAGGACGTACACCACGCCTCGTGCGGCAAAGCCTGCCCGGCCGGCGCCGCCGGCCGAGCCGCTCGAAGCCTCCGCCGAGGCTCCGTTTGTCCCAGCGGCCCCTGCCCAGCTCGCAGAACTCCCCGTGTCGACACTGGATTGACAAGGGAAGTCGTCGGGCGTTGACTGACGGCACGGCGTAGGGCTATGCCATGCAGACCCTTTGGTGGGTCACCGCCGTACTCCTGGTCGTCTGGATCGTCGGCTTCGCGATGCGCGGGCGCAGCAGTGGCGGGCGCAGCAGTGGCGGGCGCGGCGGTGGCAGGCGTGGCAGTGGCGGCCGTCGATATGGCCGCAGTCGCGGATAGCCCACACCAGTCCACCTGAACCAAGATCACCGGACTCTACGAAACTCGGGCAGCTCAGGTGGAGCTGCTCGGCCTCCAGCAGACTCCGTGCTCCGAGCACGATCGCCACAGCCAGCTGGACCAGTACCCCGCTCCGCTCCCGCCACCCGGCCGCCGTACTCGACGGCAGCACCCGGGCCGGTCCACCCGTCAGCCCCAGGCGGTCGGCCAGTCCCGCAGCAGCACCGCCCCCGCGTGCCCTACCAGCTTCTTCCCGTCAGCAGCCACGGACAGCCGACGGTCCCACCCTGTACTCTCGACCACCAGAAAGGTGCCTTGCTCTCTGCAGCGGATACGACGTAGACACTCGCATCCTCACAGGTCAACAGCACCTTTCTGCTGTCAGGCTGTCAGCTCAACCAATTCCGCTGAATAGCCAGGGTTGACCCGGCCCATAGCACGATCGGGTTTTCCGTCCGGCATGCCATGATCACCAATGTACGCGGAAAATTCACCGCATTCGAAGGACTGCTCAGGCTCGACGGGACCCATCCCACGCGGTCCGAGGCCCACGTCAGTGTCCAGACCGGCAGTCTCGACACGGGCATCGCGCAGCGGGACACCCATGTCACCGGCCCCGACTTTCTCGACTCGGCGACGTTCCCGCTCATGAGCTTTCGCTCCACCGGGGTCGTGGAGGTCGGCGACGGCCGGTTCCGCATGGTCGGCGGCCTTCGGATCAAGGACGTCGAACTGCCCCTTCCCATCGATCTCGAGTTCGGCGGGGCAGGCCAGGACGCCAACGGGCAGAACCGTGTCGGCTTCGAGGGCACAACCACCCTGAAGCGCTCCGACTGGGGGATCGACTGGAACTCGGCGCCGGCCACAGGCGGAGTGCTGATCAGCGACAAGGTGAAGCTGAGCTTCGACATCTCGGCCGTACGTCTGGACACGCGATGACTCAAGCTGCCGAGAACCGGATCGGCACGGCAGCCACAGTCGAGTCGCTGACCGCCGAAGCCGCGGAGCTCGCAACCCGCGTCAAGGAACTGCGCCAGGACATCGTGGACCTCGATGAGCGGATCGAAGCTGCTTCCGACGCTCTGCGCCGGCTCTCCGCCCGACCGGCCAAGGTCAGCCGAACAGGCGACCTGCGTGGCAGGATCAGCTGAGCTTCACTGACCTGGCCGTCTCGACCGAGAGAGACCTGATGTCTCCGATGATCCGCAGGGCCGTGATCCCCGCCGCCGGACTCGGCTCCCGTCTGCTGCCCCTGACGAAGGCGACACCGAAGGAGATGCTCCCGGTCGGCGACAAGCCGGTCATCGAGCACACCGTGCGCGAGCTGGTGGACTCCGGCATCACCGACATCACCATCGTCGTCTCCAGCGGCAAGAGCCTCATCCAGGACCACTTCCGCCCCAACCCCGCTCTCGTCGAACAACTCCGCGCGGACCGCAAGACGGCCTACGCGGACGCGGTGGAGGAGGTCGCGGAGCTGGCCCGCCGGGGCCACATCACCTACCTCGACCAGTACGGCCCGTACGGCAACGGCACCCCGGTGCTGAACGCCGCACGGGCCTTCGGCGACGAGCCGGTGCTGGTGCTGTGGCCCGACGACGTCTTCGTGGCCGAGGTCCCCCGCGCCCAGCAGCTGATCCGCGCGTACGAGCAGACCGGCTGCCCGGTGCTCGCGCTCCTGCCGATGGACCCCGCCGAGTCCCAGCGCTACGGCGTTCCCCTCGTCAAGGAGGACCTGGGAGACGGCCAGCTGCGGATCACCGGCCTGGTCGAGAAACCCGAGCCCGCCGCCGCCCCGTCGGCGTACGCGGCCATCGGCGGCTATGTCGTCACCCCCGGCATCATCGACGAACTCCGTGAGCAGACCCGCCGCTGGTACGAGCATCAGACCGGCGAGATCTACCTCACCGACGCCATCAACGCGTACGCCGCCACCCGCGCGGTGTACGGCCAGGTCATCAGGGGCCGCTGGTACGACACCGGCAACCCGGCCGACTATCTGGTCGCCCAGATGGCGTTCGCCCTCGCCCACCCGGAGTACGGCCCCCTCCTGCGCGGCCTGGTCACCGGCCTCGACGCCGGCCATACCGCCGTCGGCTCAGGGGACACCGACACCTGATCGCCCTCCGCGTCCGGGCGGGAGCCTCATGGCAGCGGTTCGTCCGTCACCGCGGTCGCGCCGGAGTGGGCGCGGACGAGCGCGATCACGGTGTCGGTGGTGTGGTCGAGGTGGCTTCGGCCGTCGGGCAGCATGCCCTCCGGGCTGATGTAGCTGTGCGGCCCGAGGTGGGTGGCCGGGTCGAGGCGATGCACGGTGATCTTCCCGGCTCGGCGGGCGCGATTCCATCCGCTGCGGCGGAACAGGCGCCAGTGCTGAGGAAAGATCCACGTGCCGACGCGCTCGATCCGGTCGCCCGCGCTGGTGAGTTGATGCACGTGCTCGGCGTGGGTGAGGTCGTTGGCGCCGTTGTGGAATCCGCCGAGCGTGATCACCACGACTGGGGAGCGCAGCTGGGAGTGCAGTTCCTCGACCACGCCGGTGGCGACCTGGGCGCCGCCGCTGTAGCTGAGCAGCACCACGGGGACACCGCTGTCGGGCCGGTAGCCGGCGAGCCGGAGCTGCGTGGCGATCTGGTAGCCGACGGCCCGGTTGTACAGGGGGCGGTACCGGTGGTCGGCGGCGACGAAGACCTGCATGACGTTGTGCAGGAACAGCAGCAGCCCGATGCGCCGACGCAGCCACGCCCACACCGGTCGGTCGGCCAGCGGGTCGGCCAGGGGCGAGTACGGCTGCACCTACGCGACCGCGACGCGGTGTCCGGCCCGCTCCGGCTTCGCTAGCACGTAGGGCAGGTCGATCAGGAGCCGACCCTGGCGGATACGCAAGGTCGGCGCGCACAGGGCGGCGGTGGCGGGCACGTGGGGCGGCAGCCGGAAGCGGATACGCACCGGATGCCAGTCGGCCCGGCAGGCGGGATCGGGCCGCACGGGCAGGCGCAGGGTGAGCACCGCGTAGTGGAACGGGTCGCGTGGACGTCGAAGACCAAGCGGCAGATCCTGGCCGTCCCCCGTCCCCCGTCCCCCGTCCCCCGTCCTCCGTTCCCCGTCCTCCGTTCCCCGTTCCCCGTCCTCCGTTCCCCGTCCTCCGTCCTCCGTCCTCCGCCCGCCAAGGCGGTTGGCGCTCGCGGAACGGCGGGTGTCCCACGAGGGGTTCGTACAGGACGCACCCGAGCGCATAGACATCGGAGGCCGGTACGGCCGACCGGCCGAGCGCGCGTTCCGGTGCCGGGTAGCTGCTGGTACCGAGGACCTGGCCGGTACGGGTGAGCCCGGCGGCGGCTTCGTCGGCGGCGCGGGCGATGCCGAAGTCGGCAGCCTTGACGGTGCCGTCGGCGGCGAGCATCAAGTTGCCCGGCTTGATGTCCCGATGGACGACGCCCGGCATCCGCTACGCCGGCGCCGCCTGCACCGGTCTTGCCGACGCGCCGTACAGCGCCGCCAGGTCGGCAGCGCTGTACGGCCGGCGATGGTGTCGCCGTGCCGCCCCCATCCGCAGCGAGAAAGGCGTCCCGGTGAGGCGGATGCCCCTCGCGCCCGCAGCCTCATCAATCCGGCGGACCTATGTGGTCACGCACCGGCGGAGCGTGCGGAGCATGTCGATGACGTCGTCGGCACGGGTGTCCGGGTTGACGAAGGCCATGCGCAGAACCGTCGCGCCGTTCCACTGTGTCGGCACGCAGAGCATGGCGCCCGTTTCGGCGGCCCGGGCGGACCAGGAGGCGTAGTCCTGCGGGCCCCACCCAGGGCGTTCGAGGAGGAGGACGGACAGTTCGGGATCGGTCGTCAGGCGCAGATGGTCGCTGGCGCGTATGGCGTCGGCTACCAGTCGGCTCGTGGTCAGGGTCTGTTCCACGGCACGCGAGTACCGCTCGGTTCCGTGGACGGCCAGGCTGAACCAGAACGGCAGCCCGCGGGCACGGCGGCTGAGGTGGAGGGCCAGGTCCGCCGGATTGTGGACGTCGCGGTCGATGGCGTCGAGATAGTGCGCCGACTGGCTGTGCGCGGCCCGTGCCGGTGCGGGGTCCCGGTAGAGCAGTGCGCAGCAGTCGTAGGGGGCGAAGAGCCACTTGTGAGGGTCGACGATGAAACTGTCAGCGCGTTCGATGCCGGTGTAGAGGTGGCGCACGCTGGGTGCGGCCAGGCCGGCTCCGCCGTAGGCGCCGTCGACGTGCAGCCACACGTGGTGGCGCTCGCACGCGTCGGCGATGTCGTCGAGGTCGTCGATCAGACCGGCGTTGGTGGTCCCGGCGGTCGCCACCACGGCGAACACGCCGGCCGTGGAGTCGAGGACCGTGTTCACGGCGGCTCCGGTGAGGTGTCCCCGCTGGTCGACGGGCGCGGTGACCACCTCGACGTCCATCGCGCGTGCCGCGGAGCTGATCGAGGAGTGGGCGGTGTCGGCGCAGACGATCTTCCAGCCGTCCGTCGGCCGGGGCCGGGACGCGGCGGCAGCGGCGCGGGCCGTGATGAGAGCAGAGAGGTTGCCCATGGTGCCGCCGCTGACGAAGCATCCTGCTGCGGTGCCGGGCCAGCCGAGCAGTTGGGTGAGCCAGGCCAGTGCTTCGTTCTCGGCGTGGATGGCACCGGCTCCGGCCTCCCAGGTGCCCGCGAAGATGTTCGCCGCGCCGGTGACCGCGTCGAAGGCGAGTGCGGCACGGGTGGGAGCCGCGGGGATGTAGGCGAGGTTCATCGCCCCGTTCTGGGCGCGGGTGGCGGGTGCCAGGACTCGGTCGAACAACTTCAGGGCCGCGGCGCCGCTGATTCCCCAGGGGGTGATGGCCGTACCGGCCGCGAGGGCGAGGTCGGCGGCGGAGCGGGCGCCTGTCACCGGATCCGGAGCCTGCGTTATGCGCCGCCGTGCGTAGTCCAGGGCGGCTGCCACGATCCCGTCCTCGTCGCCCCAGACCCGGTTGTCGGCGTGGGGCGGCCTGCTTGCTGACGTGTTGTTGCATTGCGCATTTTGCATAGCAAGAAGCTAGAAATTGTCATCAGAATGCGCAATAGGTGCCATTAATTTTAAGCATAATGCTCAATCGAGAACGTCCACGCCCTGCCATACTGCGCACCATGCGAAACCTCGACGCCCTCGACGCCCGGATCCTCCTGGCGCTCGACGCGGACCCGCGGGCCACGACGGTTGCCCTGGCCGATCGACTCGGCCTGGCCCGCAACACCGTGCAGGCACGCCTGAAACGACTCGAAGAAGACGGTCAGCTGAGGGAGCCCAGCCGGCGCGTGGACCCCGCCGCCCTCGGCTATCCGCTGCTGGCCCTGATCACGCTGTCGATCAGCCAGCGCGTAGGGCAGTCCACCCGGGAGCCGATCCTGCGCATTCCGGAGGTGATCGAACTGCTCGTCACCACCGGCGACGGCGATCTGCTCGCCCGCGTCGTCGCCAAGGACACCGAGGACCTGCACCGCATCACGAACCTGCTGCTGGAAGTACCCGGCGTCGTTCGCTCCAACACCACCATCGTCCTGCTCGAGGTGCAGCCGTTCAGCGTCCGGTCCCTGCTCGAGGGACACGCCGGCTCCTGACCTCGCGGAGCGGGTGGCCTCACTCTTTCACGTCGCGGAGCGTGCGCAGGATGCGCTCGAGGTGGCGGCGATCTTCGACTGAGAGTGTTCAATGCACGAGGCGTGCGACAACCTGATCAGAAGGGCGGCGGGTACGACGTGGACGGGCAGGCGGAGATCTCCACGGCCGAGGAGGCCGCGAACAACGCGCTGGTGCTGGCCTTCGGGCGGCTGCAGGGGGCCGCGAACCGGCTGGAGTACATCCTGGGCCGGGCACTGGAGCAGGAGTGCGGCGTCAGCCATCTGATGTTCGAGGTGCTGCTGATTCTGGGCCGGGCCGGTGACCCGGGGCTGTCGATGCGAGCCGTCGCGCAGGAGCAGGTGTTGACCACCGGGGGTGCGACGCGCCTGGTGGACCGTATGGAGGCGGCCGGGCTGGTCGAGCGCGCGGAGGACCCCGACGACCGCCGGGGGCGGTTGGTGCGCCTCACTCCCAAGGGAGCGGAGACGGCGGTCGCCGCCTCCCGGGTGCATGTCGAGAACATCAGGCGCTATTTTCTGGACCCCCTCCCGGCCGATCACCGCGCGCGGTTCGCCGAGGATCTGCGCATCCTGAGTCACAGCGCGCGGGAGCTGCTGCCGCGCCTGCCCTGATGCGATTCCTGGGGATGCGGCCGTACATCGACCGGCATTCACCAGTCGCAGTCCACTGAAGCAAGCCAAGAGCGTGATGACCATCACAGGAGCAGGGAAATATCTGACTGAGCAGATACTGTTCTGTCAGATGAATCGCTCACGTCAGGTGAGCGCCCCACTGTGCCGAGGTCATGAGATGAAACTCGTCTACGTCTTCGATGCCTACTGCGGCTGGTCGCACGGGTTCTCCGCGACCCTGCGCGAGGTTGTCTCCCGCCACCCCGACCTGCCCGTGGAGGTCGTCTCCGGCGGTCTGTTCACCGGCCCGCGCCGGGTACCGATCCGCGAGTTCGGCCATGTCCTGGGGTCCAACGCCAAGATCGCCGAGCTGACCGGCGCGGAGTTCGGCGAAGCGTACGAACGGCTGATCGCGGACGGCTCGTTCGTCATGGACTCGGAAGCCGCAGCGCGCGGGGTGGCCGCCCTGCGCAAGGCAGCCCCCGACCGGGCGGCCGAGCCGGCCACCGTGCTGCAGCACGCCTTCTACGTCGACGGCCTCAGCCTCTCCGAGCCGGACACGTACCGGAAGGTCGCTGAGCAGGCGGGCCTGGACGCCGCTGCCGTCGTGACCGCCTTCCAGGCGCCCGAGACGCAGGCGACGGCCGCCGCCGACTTCCGCCGCGCCGCCGAGCTGGGCGTCACCGGCTTCCCCACCCTCCTCGCCGCCGAGGGCGACCGTGTCACCGCCCTGGCCCACGGCCACGCCACCGCCGACGACATCGACCACCGCCTCGCGGCCCTCACCGCCTGACTTCCGTCCCCATCTGTCCCGACCCCTTTCTCCAGGAGCCCACCATGAGCACCCTCTCCTTCAAGGTCCTCGACCTCGACTTCCCCGCCGGGTCCAAGAACAAGACCGCCACCCTCGTCACCGGCGAACACGAGGCCCTGCTGGTCGACGCCGCGTTCACGCGGGCCGACGGCCACCGCCTGACAGCGGAGATCCTCGACTCCGGCAAGAAGCTCACCACCGTGTTCGTCAGCCACGGCGACCCGGACTTCTACTTCGGCGCCGAAGTCCTCGCCGACGCCTTCCCCGACGCGCAGTTCGTCGCCACCCCGCTCGTCATCGAGCACATCAAGCACTCCTACGAAGGCAAGCTCAAGGCGTGGGCGGCCCTGGGCGCGAACCTGCCCACCCGCCTGGTCGACATCGAGCCGCTGACCGGCGACCTGGCCCTGGAGGGCCACCGCTTCGAGCTCAAGGGCGGCCCGGCCGGCCTGCCCGACCGCCACTACCTGTGGCAGGCCGAGCAGAAGGCGATCCTCGGCGGCGTCCTGCTCTTCCAGCAGGAGCACGTCTGGGTCGCCGACACCCCCACCCCCGAGGACCGTTCCGTCTGGGTGAACCTGCTGGACGAGATGGCCGCGCTCCAGCCCGAGCTGGTCGTACCCGGCCACCGCCTGCCCGGCACGCCCGCCGACGCCTCCGCCATCACCGCCACCCACGACTACCTGATCGCCTTCGAGGAGGAGCTGGGCAAGGCCGCCGACGGCGCCGCGCTGACCGACGCCCTCGTCAAGCGCTACCCGGACAACGGCATGCTCATCGCCGCCCGGATCGGCGCCAAGGTCGCCAAGGGCGAGATGAAGTGGGGCTGACCGCCATGGCACACGACAGCACCGACTTCACGACCTCGACCGCCCCCGCCGACGTCGTACGACGCCAGTACCTGGCGTCCGCGGCCGGTGACCTTCAGGCCCTGCGTGCCACCCTCGCCCCGGACGTGGAGTGGACGGAGATGGCGGGCTTCCCCCTCGCCGGCACCTACCGCACCCCCGAGGGCGTCACCTCCCAGGTGATGGAGAGGCTCGGCCGGGACTGGGACGACTGGATCGTCCACGACGACACCTACGTCGTCGACGGCGAGAACGTCGTCGTCCTCGCCCGCTACACCGCCGTCAACAAGGCCACCGGCAAACCCATCGACGTCCGCGTCGCCCACCACTTCACCGTCCGCGGCGGACTCATCGTCCGCTTCGAACAGTTCGTGGACACCGCCCTCGTACGCGAAGCGATGACCGACTGACCGGCAACGCCACCAGCCGTACGCCGCGACCACCGCTGTGTCGCCCCGCCAACGGCACCTTCAGCGCTGGGGACCGGCTGCCGATGAAAGGCAACCCGACCATCAGCCGCGCGGACGTGGCCGCCTTCATGCATCAGGCGGCCCACGGCAACGAGTGGATCCACCGCAGCCCCGTGATCACGGACTGACCTGCGTCGGGTCCGAACCTCGAGCGCGCTCGGCCCTCCCCGGGGAGAATCGGGGCTTGGGCATACTGAGAGGAGGGAGCGATGACCACACGTACGGGCAAGGTGGTCTGCGGCATCACGATCTCGGCCGACGGGTACTCGGCCGGGCTCAACCAGACCGAGGAACGGCCGTTCGGCGACGACGGCGGCGACGGCTGGGGCGACAAGCTGCACGCCTGGTTCGTCGAAACGCCCGAGGAGAACCGGGCGGAGATCGACGAGATACTCGCCGCCAAGGCATTCATCATGGGGCGCAACATGTTCGGCCCGGTGCGCGGTGAGTGGGACCGGCAGTGGAACGGCTGGTGGGGCGACGATCCGCCGTACCACGCCCCAGTGTTCGTGCTCACCCACCACGCGCGCGAGCCGCAGCCGATGGACGGCGGCACCACGTTCTACTTCGTCACCGACGGAATCGAGTCGGCACTGGCACAGGCACGCGCGGCGGCCGGCGACGGCGATGTCGCGATCATGGGCGGCGCGACCACCGTCAACCAGTACCTCACCGCCGGTCTCATCGAGGAACTGCGGCTGCACATTTCGCCGCTCACGCTCGGCGTCGGCACGCGGCTGTTCGAGGGCGTGCCGCCGCTGAAACTGGAGCAGGTGACGTCGCGGCCGGCAAGGCTGGTCACGCATGTGACCTACCGCGTGCTGTCCTGAGGGGCGTACGCCCAGGCCTCACCCCATGAACGGCATGGGAGAAGCACCGGGCGGCAGATTGAACGGCGTGACCACCTGGATCGCCGAGGGGAGAGTCGGTCCGTCGTCCGGCGGTGCCTTGTTGGCCCGCATGATGGTCTGGCAGGCGCGGCGCACGTCCTGGCGCAGATCACGGCCACTGAGGGAGCGTGACAGCCGTGGGCCCGCCCTTCACTCCCCCTTGATCGCGACGAGCACGTGGCTGTCGCCGAACTGCCAGACAGGGGTGACGTGGTGGAAGCCCGCTTCCCGCAGCAGTGCGATGTGGTCGGCGAGTGTCAGCGTGTTGTCGTTGCCGAGTGCCGCCTGTCGCTGCGCGCGCTGGGTGAACAGGTCGGCCAGTTCGGGGTCCTGGGCAGCCGCGGTCCACCAGGACTCCCAGTCCTCGTGGTCGTGGGTGCCGGAGCGTTCGGCATGGCGGTGTCCCACATGCCGGGTGAGGGTCGCGCAGAGCGGGATGTCGTGGGGGAAGTGGTCGCCGTTGACGAGGACGCCGCCGGGCCGCAGGAGACGCGCGAGTTGGCGGTAGGTCCGGCGCAGGGTCGGCACGGAGAGGTAGTGCAGGGCGGTGGTGGAGACGGCCGCGTCCAGGGGGCGGCCCAGACCGAGGGCGTCGGTCCAGCCGTCGTCGCCGATCACGGTGTCCACGTACCGGGCGGCGTACGGGTGGTGGGTGCGGCCCAGCTCCAGGAGCAGCGGGTCCATGTCGACGGCGACGATCTCGGCGTGCGGCATGCGCGCGGACAGCCGGGTCGCCAGGGAGCCGGGCCCGCAGCCGAGGTCGAGGAGCAGGGGCTCGGTGCCGTCGGCCGTGACGTGTTCGATGACATCGGCGATCACGGTGAAGCGCTCCTCACGGTCGAGGGCGTACCGCTCCTGCTGGCGCTCCCAGCGCTCCACCCACATCTTGGCCGTCGCCATGCTTACGCCCATCGGCCCGTGTCACCTCTGCCGTCTCGCTCATCCCACGGTACTCACGAACGACCCTACAGCTGAAAACGGTTCCCATTCACATCGTCGGGTCAACGAAAGTCAGGGGAGGACGGCCAGCAGGCGGTCGACCTCCTCAACCGTGTTGTACGCATGCAGGCTGACCCGGACCGACGCGTCCCGCTCGTCCGCGCCCGCCTGGCAGAGGCTGTCCGCGCGGACCATGAAGCCGTGGCTGAACAGGATGAAGCCGAGGTCGTCGGAGGGGATGTCGTGGTGCCGGAAGGAGACGATGCCGTGCCGGCGCTGCACGCGGGAGTCGGCGGCCAGACTGGCCTGGCAGCCCAGGATCTCGTACGGCGCGAGGTGGCGCAGTCCCTCGGTCAGCCGGGCCGCGAGGGCGGCGCTCCAGCGGGCGATCCGGTCGGTGCCCGCCGCGTCCAGCCAGTCGAGCGCGGCTTCGAGGGAGGCGATACCTGCGGTGTTGGGGGTGCCCTGCCAGCCTCCGGGCCGGAACTCCGGCCCGCGTGCAGGGTCGTTGCGGGCCCATACGGCTCCGGTGCCGGGTAGGGCGAGTGCCTTGTGTCCGGAGAAAACCACGAAATCCACGTCGAGTTCGGTCACGGAGACCGGCAGATGGCCGATGCTCTGGGCGGCGTCCAGGCAGATCGGCACGTCCGGACCGACGGCCGCCCGCAGACGGTGCACGTTCATGTCACCGCCGTAGACGTGGTGGATGTGTGTGGCGGCGACAAATCGGGTGCGCGGGCCGACGAGTTCGGGGAGCGCCCGGTGGTCGTAGTCACCGGACGCCTCCTGATACGGGAGCGCGCGCACACGTATGCGGACGCCCCGCTCGGCCAGCAGCCGCTGGGCCTCCAGCCAGGGGGCCAGGTTGGCCTGGTGGTCGGCGTACGGGACGAGGATCTCGTCGCCGTCGGTGAGATGGGTGGTGAGCCAGTCGCGGGCGACCGTCCGCAGCCCTTCCGTGGTCCCGCCGACGAAGTGGACGGTGGACCGGTCGGAGTCGGGCTCGGGATCGCCGAGGAACTCCTTGACACGTCGCCGGGTGCGCTCCACCAGCGCGGTCGTGCGGTTCGCCCACGGGTAGGTGCCCCGCCCGGCGTTGGCGTTCGTCGTCGTCAGGTACGTCTCTACGGCGTCCAGCACCGCCCGCGGCTTCTGTGCGGTGGCCGCGCTGTCGAGGTAGGCCAGTTCGGGGTGGTCGGTGAGGATGGGGAACTGGCCGCGTAGGTCCGCATGCCAGGCCGTCAGTTCGCTGAATTCATCGGTCATGGTCACTCCCGGACCAGAGGTGCGCCGGCGTCCCGCCAGGCGACGATGCCACCGGAGAGGCTGCGTACGTCCGGGTGGCCCATGCGGGTCAGCAGGGCGGCGTAGCGGGCGGACTTCTCGCCGACGGGGCAGGCCAGGAGCACCGGCCGCCGTTTGCTGAAGGGGAGCCCGCCGCGCAGGAGTTCGTCGAAGAGTTCGTCGGCGATGTTGACCGAGCCGTCGATGTGCAGCGCGGCGTACGCGTGTGGTCCGCGCAGGTCGATGACGAGGGGTGCCGGGTCTCCGTCGGTGATCCAGCGGCGGGCGGCGTCGGTGTCGACGACCGTGGCCTCGGCCCGTATCTCGGCGTCGGTGAGGGTGGCCGCCGAGTTCTTCCGGGGCGGCCTGCCGAGCAGTTCGGGGCGGCGCTGTCGTACGTAGCCGAGGTAGCTCTCGGCGCGGTCGCAGACGATGAACACGGCGGTTCGCCGTTCGGTCAACTCCTCGTCGACCGTGCGGAGATGACGTATCGCGCCCTGGTAGGCGGCCCCGCCCGTGGGCCCGGACAACAGTCCGCAGCGGCGGATCAGGGTCATCATGCCGTCGATGGCCTCGTCGGCGGTCACCGACTCGATGGTGTCGTAGGTCTCCGGGGCGAAGAGGCCGACCTGGTGCACCTCGTCGATGGTGCGGATGCCGGGGATGAAGTCCGACTTGTGGGCGACCAGGCCGAGAACCCGTACGTCCGGGTCGTGCTCGCGCAGCGCGCTGGCCACGCCGGTGGACGAACCGGCGGTGCCCACACAGGAGATGAACCAGTCCGGTGCCCGGCCGTCGAGGTCCTTGATGATCTCCGGGCCGGTGCCTGTCGCGTGCGCCTCGGTGTTGCGCGGGTTGAAGTACTGGTCGGTGTGCAGATAGGCGCCGCCGGGCTCGGCGAGCGCCTGGTGGAAGCGGGTCAACGGGTCGTCGGTGTCCGTCGGGTCGAGGCACTCGCTCTGGCCCGGCAGTTCCTCGATCTCGGCGCCGAGGAGCAGGAGCAGTTCCTTGATCTCCGGGATCCGCATCCGGTTGGTGACGCTCTTGAACCTCAGGCCGTGCATGCCCGCGAGCAGGGCCAGCGCCTTCGCCGTGTTCCCGCTGGAGAGTTCCACGACGGTCTCGCCGCGTTCGGCCGCGGCGGCGAGGTGCGGGCGGGCCATGTTCCACGCGGGCCGGTCCTTGACCGAGCCGAAGGGGTTGAGCATCTCCAGCTTGGCGTACAGGTCGATGTGGGTGAGGCCGTGCACGGCCGGGTCGATGCGCACCAGCGGGGTGTTGCCGATGGCGTCGGTGATGCTGTCGTATCTCATGCCGGTCCCCCCGGTCGCGTGATCGGCCAGTACTCCTCGTCCAGGCACCATCGCCAGGAGCCGCCGTCCCGCGTCACGGCGACCGTACGGGCGAGGGGCTGCCGCTGGGCGGAGTGGGCGTGGAAGTCCATCGCGTACCCCGCGGTGTTGGCGAAGGCGAGCAGGTCGCCGACGCGGGGGAGCCGGGGAAGGAACACGGTCCGTCGGGTGATCAGGTCGGCCTCCAGACACAGGTTTCCGAAAAGGTGGACCCCCACCGGCCCGTCGTCCGCGTCCTGCCCACCGCCACCGCCGCCGTGGGGAAGCAGTACGGGATCGACGATGACCCCGTGCTCCTCCAGGCTCATGTCCCCGGCGTTCATGCCGAGGCGCACCAGGTGGTCGCCCGAGCCGGTGGGCCGCACGTCGAGCACTCGTGCCAGTACGGCGCCGCACTGGTCGAGCAGGGCCCGGCCGGGCTGGACGGACAGGTCGTAGAGGTGCTCCAGGAGGAGCGTGGCCGGCGGGCGCCCCGAGGCGGGGGCGGGCGCGGAGAGGAGTTCGTCGAGGTAGCCGGGCCCCGCTGTCGGGCGGTGGGCGGGGTACAGGCCCAGTGCTCCGCGCAGCGTGCCGCCCTCGTTGCGCAGACCGTAGCCGTGCCCGCGCCAGGTCAGGGCGGGCCGGGTGCCCAGTACGGCGTTGGACAGCTCGGTCGTGTAGCGGTCCCACTGGGCTGCGTCCTGGACATAGCTGACGCCGAAGCCGCCGCCGATGTCCACGAACCGCGGGTCGAGCCCCCGGGCACGGAACTCGTCCATGACGCCGACGCAACTCTCCAGCGCGACGGCCTTCTCCGCCAGCCCGGTCGTGTCCAGGTGGTACGCCACGCCGACCGGCTCGACGGCGTCCCGGTGCCGTTCGAGCGTGTCCAGCAGCGCGCCCACCTCGCCCACGGGGATGCCGAAGCGGCTACGCCGGGAGAGCGTCTTCACTCCGGAGACACCGGAGCCGGTGGCGGTGTCGAGGCCGGTGCCAGTGCCGGTGCCAGTGCCGGTGGCGGTCTCGAACCCGGACAGCCGGGGCACGACGACGATGCGCGGCAGCGCGAACTTGCGTACCAGCTCGGCCAGTTGCTCCAGCTCCGTCACCGAGTCGGGGTGCACGGTCACTCCCATGCGGGCGGCGAGCCAGAGGAACCCGGGGTCCTTGGGGCCGGTGGCCGTGATGCGGTCGGGGGTGAAACCGCAGCCCAGGGCGTGCTGCAGCTCGTTCAGGGATGCCACGTCGACGCCGACCCCGGCCGGATCGGTGGCGGCCAGTCGCCGCAGCAGGGCGCTGGAGCGGTTCGCCTTGTGGGCGAAGGAGATCCGGCCGCCGAGGTGGTGCCTGCGGTAGACGGCGCGGAAACGCTCGGCGTTCTCGGCGATCCGGTCGGGCAGCACTACGTTGAGGGGGGAGCCGAGCGCGTCGACGAGCGTGTGCAGGAGGTCCGGGGCGGCCAGTAACGAGCTGAGCGGTGGTTCGAGCCGTGGTTGCAGGAACAGGGGCACACGCACGACAGGCTCCTCCCCGCGCACCGGAGCCGACTATGGCTCCCGGCGCTCAAGAGCCGCTGCCCGTCCTCGCACCGGCAGCGGCCCAGACATCCGTTCGGGGACATCATTTCCGAATACATGAGCCTTTAAGCCCGGAGTCCGCCCTGTACATATGCGTGCGCCGCGCCCGCATCGATCGCGGCGGCCGCGGTGCCAGTCGGCGCGGCGTGCGCCCTCAGTTGAGGTGGGCGACGTGCCGTGGCGCGGGTGCCGCGCGGAGGCGTCCGGGCAGCGTGCCGTCGTCCGGCAGCCCGGCCCGCAGCCATGCCCCGACCGCCTCGGCGTCCGCTTCGCCGACCAGCGGCCCGAGACGCACCACAGCTCCCGTGGGCCTGCGATCCGGAGCGCACGGCTGCACGGCGGCGTACAGCCCGCGATCAGGGCGGCAGTGCAGGAGTCTGCCCAGGCACCCGGTGACGACCATGACCCCGTGCGGGCACTCGCGCACCGCACTGCGCAGCCCGTCGACGACCTCACTGTCGGCGGTTTCCCGGCAGGTGGCGCAGACGACGAGGGTGAAAGGACGGCCGTGACGGCCGGACGCTGCTCGGGCCATGCCCTTGCTCCCTTCCCAGCCTTATTGAAAACGGTTCCCGTTTTATAGCATAGTGACCTCCCGATCACGACACCACGGGGGGTGATCCGCTGTGAGCGGCCGGAACACACGCCGGCGGGCGGCCGTCCTGGACGGGCTGACGCGCTGTCATGACTTCGTGTCCGCACCGGAGTTGTACGCCGAAACGTATCCGGGCATGCGGGGTCTCCACGAGGGCGGTGGCGGGGGTGCACGACAGTGCCGCCGCCGTGGTCGCGTGCCACGCCGGGTGCGACGGTGCACCGGGGGATCGGCCCGAGGCCGGGAGCCTCGGACAACTGGCACGACTATGGGCCAGGGCTTTCCCGCCGCCTAGCCCCTTCGCGTACGAAGTCTCCGATCGCTCCGATCGCGTTCGTCCACGCTGTGGATCGTCCGAGGTGTGCCCCCGCCGACGGGTTCAGCTGCTCCCCCGCACCGCCCGCGACAGCCCCAGGGCCGCCGTCCGCACCGCCGGGGCCAGTTGGGCGGGGCTGAACCGTTCGCGCGGTACGGCGACCGAGAGGGCGGCGACGGTGGTGCCGCCGGCGAAGACGGGGGCCGCGATGCAGCTCACGCCGAGGGCGGCCTCCTGCTCCTCGTAGGCGAGTCCGGAGACCTGGATCTTCTCCAGGGTCATGCGCAGGCGCGCCGGGTCGGTGATCGAGTGGGGGGTGAGGCGCGGCAGCGGGCGGGACAGCAGTTCATCGGTGAGCTCGGCGCCAGAGAAGGCGAGCAGGGCCTTGCCCACGGCGGTGCAGCTCAGCGGCAGGCTGCCACCGATGCGCGAGGGCAGCCGGAGGGCCTCGTGACCGTGGATGCGTTCGAGGTAGACGACGTCCATGCCCTCGCGGACGCCGAGGTGCACGGTCTCGCGGGTGGCCTCGAACAGGTCCTGGAGGAACGGCAGGGCGGTCTCGCGCAGATCGCGGCGACGCGGCACCAGCGAGCCGAGTTCGAACAGCTTCGCGCCGAGCCGGTACTGCGGCCCCGTCCGCTCCAGCCAGCCCAGCCGGATCAGGTCGGCGGCCAGCCGGTGCACCGTGGGCTTGGGCAGGCCGGTGCGCTCCGAGAGTTCCGACAGGCGGTACGGGCCGCCGCTCGGGATGAAGCAATCGAGGATGATCGCGGCTTTGTCCAGCATGCTCGCGGTCATGTTGTTCCGTTCCACGGAACAAACATTGTTCGTTTCCGGGCTCGCTGTCTATACCGGAAGTCCGCAGGGCGCCCCGGCTCCCCCGCTCCCTCACTGGAGGTACCCCTTGTCGACCGAGCACGCCGCCGGTGTCCGTCCGGACGCCGTTCCACCGACGGTGGTCAAGGCCGCCGACATGCTGGCGGAGGCCACCCGTACCGGGGTCGCCTGTCCGCCGGTGCGGACCCTGTTCGAGGGCGGCACCGATCTGGAGACCGCCTACGCCGTGCAGCAGCTGAACGTCCGGCGCGGCCAGGACAGGGGCCGCCGGATCGTCGGCCGCAAGATCGGCCTGACCTCCGTGGCCGTACAGCGCCAACTCGGCGTGGATCAGCCCGACTTCGGGGCGCTGTTCGCCGACATGGCGGTACCGGACGGGGGCGAGGTGCCCGTCGGGCGGCTGTTGCAGCCCAAGGTGGAGGCGGAGGTCGCGCTCGTCCTCGGCCGCGATCTGCCGGAGCGTGAGTGCACGGTCGTCGACGTACTGCGCGCGGTCGACTTCGCGCTGCCGGCCCTGGAGATCGTGGACAGCCGTATCGCGGGCTGGGACATCTCCCTCGTCGACACCGTCGCCGACAACGCCTCCTGCGGGCTGTACGTACTGGGCGCCACCCCCGTCCCGCTCACGGCCGTGGACCTGCGCACCGTGACGATGACCATGACCCGGGGCCACGACACCGTCTCCGAGGGCACCGGCGCCGCCTGCCTCGGCAGTCCGCTCAACGCGGCCGTCTGGCTGGCCTCGGCGCTGGCCGAGCGTGGGGACCCGCTGCGGGCGGGCGATCTCGTACTGACCGGCGCGCTGGGCCCGATGACCCCCGCCTCCCCCGGCGACGTCTTCGAGGCGCGCATCTCGGGCCTCGGCTCCGTGCGGGTCGGCTTCGCCACGGAAACGGAAGGAGACCGGGCATGAGCACCAAGGTCGCCGTCATCGGCTCCGGCAACATCGGCACCGACCTCATGATCAAGATCCTGCGGCTGTCGGAGAGCCTGGAGATCGCCGCGATGGCCGGTATCGACCCGGCTTCCGACGGCCTGGCCCGCGCCCGCCGTCTCAAGGTCGCCACCACCCACGAGGGCGTCGAGGGACTCGTCGCGCTGGACGAGTTCGCCGACGTCGACATCGTCTTCGACGCCACGTCGGCCGGCGCCCACCGTCACCACGAGGAGGTGCTACGGCCCCTGGGCCGTACCCTCGTCGACCTCACCCCGGCGGCCCTCGGCCCCTACGTCGTCCCGCCGGTCAACGGCGACGCCCATCTCGACGCCCCGAACGTCAACATGGTCACCTGCGGCGGCCAGGCCACCATCCCGATCGTCGCCGCCGTGAACGCGGTCACCCCGGTCCACTACGGCGAGATCATCGCGTCCATCGCCTCCCGCTCCGCCGGGCCCGGCACCCGCGCCAACATCGACGAGTTCACCGAGACCACGTCCTCCGCCATCGAAAAGGTCGGCGGCGCCGCGCGCGGCAAGGCGATCATCGTCCTCAACCCGGCCGAACCCCCGCTGATCATGCGGGACACCGTGCACTGTCTGGTCTCCGACTGCGCCACCGAGGCCGTCACCGCGTCCGTCGAGGAGATGGTCGGCCGGGTGCAGGCGTACGTGCCCGGCTACCGGCTCAAGCAGAAGGTGCAGTACGAGAAGGTCGCCGCCGAAGATCCACTGCGCACCCTCGCTCCGGGCGCGGGCGACACCCTCAAGGTGTCCGTCTTCCTGGAGGTCGAGGGCGCCGCCCACTACCTCCCCGCCTACGCAGGGAACCTCGACATCATGACCTCGGCCGCGCTGCGCACCGCGGAACGCATGGCCGCCCATGCCACGGAGGTGGCCTCGCGATGACCCGCCTGTACGTCCAGGACGTCACCCTGCGGGACGGCATGCACGCCGTCCGGCACCGCTACACCGTAGACCAGGCCCGCGCCATCGCCGCCGCCCTGGACGCCGCCGGTGTGGCCGCCATCGAGATCGCCCACGGCGACGGGCTGTCCGGCTCCAGCATCAACTACGGCGTCGGCGCCCACACCGACTGGGAGTGGATCGAAGCCGTCACCGGCGCCGTGCACCGGTCGATCCCCACGACCCTGCTGCTCCCCGGTATCGGAACGGTCCACGACCTCAAGCAGGCGCACTCCCTGGGCATCCGCAGCGTGCGCGTCGCCACGCACTGCACCGAGGCCGACATCGCCGCCCAGCACATCGCCGCGGCCCGCGAGCTGGGCATGGACGTCGCCGGGTTCCTGATGATGTCCCACATGGCCGAGCCGGCCGAACTGGCCCGCCAGGCCAAGCTGATGGAGTCGTACGGCGCTACTTGCGTGTACGTCACCGACTCCGGGGGCCGGTTGACGATGGACGGCGTCCGCGACCGTTTCCGCGCCTACCGCGACGTACTGGACCCCGCCACCGAACTCGGCATCCACGCCCACCACAACCTCGCCCTGGGCGTGGCCAACACCGTCGTCGCCGTCGAGAGCGGCGCAATCCGCGTCGACGCCTCACTCGCCGGGCAGGGCGCGGGCGCGGGCAACTGCCCCCTGGAGGCGTTCGTCGCGGTCGCCGACCTCATGGGCTGGGACCACGCCTGCGACCTGTTCCCGCTGATGGACGCCGCCGACGACCTCGTACGACCGCTGCAGGACCGCGAGGTGCGGGTGGACCGCGAGACCCTCAGCCTCGGCTACGCGGGCGTGTACTCCAGCTTCCTGCGCCACGCCGAGACCGCCGCCGCCCGCTACGGCCTGGACACCCGCAGCATCCTCGTCGAGGTGGGCCGGCGCGGCATGGTCGGCGGCCAGGAGGACATGATCACGGACATCGCGCTGGACCTGGTCACCGGCAACATCGGCGCCGACCAGGGCTGATGAGGTCGTACGGCCGCCCGCAGGAGCGTCGGTGGGCGGCCGTACTCTTGCCCCCGTGGAGGACTACGACATCCTGGACAGCCCGGACAGCGACGCCTCGGACGGGCCGTCGCCGCGCCCGCGGTCGCTCATGCTCGCCTTCTTCGGCAACCACGTCCTCGAAGAGGACGACCGCGACCTGTGCGTGTACTCGGGCAGCATCATCGACGTACTCGGCCGTGTCGGCGTAGGTGAACAGGCCGTACGCTCCACGCTGACCCGCATGGTCAACCGCGGGCTGCTGCGACGCCAACGCGAAGGCCGCAAGATGTACTTCGGTCTGACCCCGCAGGCGACGCGCGTTCTGCTGGACGGCCGCACCCGTATCTGGAAACAGGGCGCCGTCAACGACGACTGGGACGGCACCTGGACCCTGCTCGGGTTCTCCCTCCCCGACTCCTGGAAGCGCCAGCGCCACGATCTGCGCTCACGGCTCACCTGGTCCGGATTCGGCGCGCTGTACAGCGGGTTGTGGATCGCGCCCGGTGAGGTCGATGTCACCGGTGTCGTCGCGGAGCTCGGTCTCACCGACCACGTCAAGATCTTCCATGCCGAGGCCGAGGTGTCCACGGACATCGATCTGATGGTCCGTGACACCTGGGACCTGGAGTCCATCGCCGCCCGCTACATCACCTTCGGCAAGCGGTGGACGCCCCACCTGGGCGCGGGCGCCGGGGACGACCCGATCGGCACCCGGCTGCGGCTGGTCAGCGAATGGCTGTGGACCATCCGTACCGACCCCCGGCTGCCCACCCGGCACCTTCCCCCGTCCTGGCCGGCCCGCCCGGCCCAGGAGACCTTCCATCGCGTCGCCGAGCAGATCACGGAGCCCGCGCGGGAGCTGGCCCGCGAGCTGCTGGACACGGTCCCGGTGCGCTGAGCCGGGCCGGGCCACGGCCGGTCGCGGGCGCTCAGTGGACCAGGCGCGCGAGCTCGGCGGCCTTGCCGAGCAGCCGCTCCAGGGGGCCGCGCCGGAAGAAGCGGGACCAGAGCGTGGCGAACACGGTCACCGTGACGAGGAAGCCGAGCAGCACATGCAGCGGGGAACCGGGCAGCTCCTCGATGCCGAGGACCTGGATGCCGACGACGTGGAGGACGTACGCGGTCAGGGACATCGTGCCGACGGCGATGACCGGTCGGGCGAGGCGGCGCAGACGCGGGAAGGCGTCCACGGCGGCCAGACAGCCGACCAGGACGAGGATCGCGACACCGGAGTTGCCCACGATCGACAGGGTCGTCTCGCTGTGGGGCGAGGCCACCAGAAGCTCGGCCGGGCTGTCGCCGCTCGGGTAGCCCCAGGTGTCGGACCACCAGGCCGACGCGGCCGAACCGCCGTCCTCCCAGCCCGACTCGGCGACCGCCGCCAGGGCGCCGGGAACCAGACGCAGGGCCAGCCAAGAGCCGCCGTACCCGAGGACAGCGAGGCCGGCACCGGTGAGCGCGAGACGAAGGCGTACGGCGGTGGCGGGCAGATCGAGCCGGGCAACGGCCATGCCGGCGACGACGAAGGGGATCCAGGTCAGGGCGGGGTAGCCGCCGGTGAAGAGGAGGGACACGAGGCCGTCGGCGTCGGCGGGCCAGGTCCAGATGCCGCCGGGTTCGTCGGCGTCGAGGACGTGGTGGACGACGTACAGGATCTGCGGAAGGGCGAGCGCGCCGACTCCGGCGATGATCGCCAGCGGGCGGGCGCCCAGCCGGTACAAGGGCAGGACGAGCAGGAAGTACAGGCCGTAGAAGGCGAGGATGACCTCGACCGGGGTGTCGGTCAGGGTGAGTCCGGTGCCCACGGCGAGCAGGACGAGCGCCCGAATCACCACCTTGGCGACGGCCTGGCGGCCCACCCGGCCCGTCTTCGGGGCGTCGCGACCGGTGATCAGGATGATCGAGAAACCGGCCAGGAAGGCGAAGAGCGCGGAGGCCCGACCGTGCGACAGCTCCATGACGAAGCCGACCGCACCGCCCTCCGAGGGGTCGGGCCCGACGTGCGCGGCGTACATCCCGAAAACCGCGAGCCCTCTGGCCAGGTCCACGCCGATCAGCCGGCCTGTCGAGGAGGGGGCTTGTCGTGGGGTCCGGGGCGATGTCGAGGCCGCTGCGCCGGTGTTCTGCGTCATGTCTTCAGGCTGGAGAGCGGCCCGGGCCCGGAGTATCCGGCAAGTGTCCGGTCCGCCCCCGCCACCCGGCGGGGCGCGCGCCTCACCCGACGGGCGCTCCGGTTCTCCCGCCCCCCCGTACGGCTGGAACGCTCCCCCCAAGTGGTGGGAGTGTCCCGATCGGCCGTCTCACGAGTGCTCGCCCGTTCTACGGTCGACACGTGATCCGGGTGATGGTGGTCGACGACGAGGCCCTGGTGCGGTCCGGCTTCAAGCTCATCCTGAACGCGGCCGAAGACATCGAGGTGAGCACAGCACCCCAAACCCGGAGCGAGCGGCCGGCGATGGCGGCGGTAGCCTGGTTCAGGGCAGGGACCCGCCGGTGACCGCCCCCAGGCCCTGGTGGGCGCGGGTCCCCGAGCCGGTCGTCGACGGCCTCGTCGTCGCGATCGCGGCCGCCGATGTCGCGCTCAACCAGTGGGAGGCCTCTCCCGCCGCGACGGCGATCGCCGGGGCGGGCTGTGCGGGGCTCGCGCTGCGCAGAGTCTTTCCGCTGGCGGTGTTCGCGTGCACGATTCCGGGTGCCCTGATGCTGGACATCGTGTTCGCCCCGTTCGCGGCCCTGTTCACGCTGGCCGAACGGTCCCGTGACCGCCGTCTGCTCGGTGTGTGCGCGGTGGTGATGGCGGTCGCGTCCGCCACCCCGTGGCCGCTGCACCACGCGACACCGCAGGACAGGACCTGGACGGTGGTCTACTTCTTCTACACGCTCGCCACGGCCGCCGCGCCCGTCCTGCTGGGCCAACTCGTGCAGGCGAGGCGGGACTTGGCGCGGCGGCTCGTCGAGATCGAGGAGGCGCGGGAGCATGAGCGGCTGCTGCACTCCCAGGCCGTACTCGCCCGTGAGCGCGCCCAGCTGGCCCGTGAGATGCACGACGTCGTGTCGCATCAGGTGAGTTTGATCGCCGTACAGGCCGGTGCCCTCCAAGTGGCCGCCACCGACCCGGACTTCAAGGAGGGCGCCCGTACGATCCGCTCGCTCAGCGTCGACACCCTCGACGAACTGCGCCACATGGTGACCCTGCTCAGGGCCTCCGGCGGCCGGGCCACGGAACTCACCCCGCAGCCCACGCTGGCCGACCTCCACACACTCGTCGCCAGCAGCGGCATCGACACGGCCCTCACCGGTGAACTCCCGCCGGACGTCGGCACCACCGGGCAACGCGCCGTCTACCGCACCGTGCAGGAAGCCCTCACCAACGTCCGCAAACACGCGCCGGGCGCCTCCGCGACCGTACGGCTGTGGCGGGCCGACGACGGTGCCGCCTTCGGTGTCACCGTCACGAACACGCCGCCGACCCGCCCTTCCCTCCCCCTCCCCGGCTCCCGCCAGGGCCTCATCGGGCTCAAGGAGCGCGCCGAACTCCTGGGCGGCGCCTTCGAGTCGGGCCCCACACCCAAGGGCGGCTACGAGGTGAACCTGCGGATCCCGGCCCGCGGCGACTGACAGCCGTCGACCGCCCCTCAGGAGGGGTTCAGGGTGCAGTCCGTGCCCGTGGTCAGGTCTCCGGTGACGTAGGCGTGGGCGGCGATGTATGAGTCGTCGCCCAGCCGTAGGAGGTCGGCGAAGACCGCCGCCGACTCGGCCACGTAGCACCGCTCGCCGATCTCGCTGTCTCCGCCGAGCGACCGCTGCCGCTCCCGCTGCGCGGCTCGCTGGTCCTCCGTCGCCTCCTTCTCGAACAGCCAGGGGCAGTGGTCGAAGTGGCTTGCGGACGGCTGCTGTGGGTGATCCATGAGCCGCACGTTAGGCCGGGCGGGTGAAGGAGGGCCACAGGTCGGTGCGCCTCGTCGCCCGGCCGAGGACGAGTAGTCAGTCTGTTAATTGGATTAATCGGCCTTTAGAGGTACTTCTGGGGATGGGACATGCGCACTGGTTCGAACGACGCCCCGGGCGGCCCGCAGGCCGGCACGACGACGCAGGCCGGTACGACGACGTCGGCCGTCGCGTCGACGGGCCCGCCGGACGACGCGACCGCCCGCCTGTCCGCCCTCGCGCCGATCATCGCCGTGGCCGGCGCGTTCACGCTGGCCCAACTCGTCCTCGTACCACCGTGGATGGGGCTCGGCTGGGACGAGGCGGTGTACGTCAGTCAGGTCAGCCCGCACGCGCCGGCGGCGTTCTTCAGCGCGCCGCGCGCCCGGGGTGTCCCGCTGCTGGTGGCCCCGGTCGCCTCGTGGTCGTCGTCCACCGTGGTGCTGCGCGTCTATCTGGCGGTGCTGGCCGGGCTGGGGCTGTACCTCGCCCTGCGCGCCTGGCGGGGGCTCTTCCCGGTGCGCGTACTGGCGCTCGCGGGCGCGCTGTTCGCCACCTTGTGGGTGACCCTCTTCTACGGGCCGCAGGCCATGCCCAACTACTGGGTCGCGGTCGGCGCGCTTGGCTGCGTGGGCTGCTTCCTGCGCGCGCGGGCCGACTCCGCGGACCCGACGGCCCTGTGGGGCGTGGCCGCCGGCACCGCCCTGATGGCGTGGATGCGGCCCACCGACGCCCTGTGGGTGACGCTTCCGCTGTTCGTCCTGCTCGTGGGCGTACGGCGGTGGCGGCATCCGCGGCTGCTCGCGGCGATGGTGGCCGGGCTCGGCACCGGGGCCGGGGCGTGGGTCGTCGAGGCGTACGTCCAGTACGGCGGTCTGGGGCGGCGGCTGGCCGACGCCTCGCGGATCCAGGGCGGGCTGGGCTGGAACATCGCCGCCGATGATCAGCTGCGCAGCCTGGCGGGGCGGACGCTGTGCCGTCCCTGCACCGGTGACATGCCGCATGCGGCGGTCATCGCGTGGTGGTTCGTCCTGCCGCTGCTCACCGCCCTCGGGGCGGCCGTGGCACTCAGGGCGCGGCGCGGGACACCCACGCTGGCGGTGCTGGCCTGCGCCGCGACGGCCGCCGTGCCCTACCTCTTCCTCATCGGATACTCCGCGCCCCGCTTCCTGCTCCCCGCGTACGCCCTGCTCGCGATCCCCGTCGCCGACGCGCTGCTGACGCTCGTCACCAAGCCGGGCGGCGCCTGGCGCCCGGTGGCCGGGGCGCTCGTGGCGCTCGGGCTCGTCGGGCATGTGGCGGTGCAGTACGCGGTGCTGTCGCGCACCGCCGAGCGCGCGACCACGGCCCGCCGCGACTGGGATCGCGCCGCCGCCGACCTGCGGCGACTCGGCGTACGGCCGCCCTGCCTGCTGACCGGTCACCAAGCCATCCCCATCGCCTACTACGCCGGCTGCGCCTCCGCCAACACCCGCGGCAACAACGCCAACATCACCCGCGAGGGCATCCTGCGCACCGCCGAGCGCATCCCGGTCGCCACCCTCGTGGCCCCGGGCGACAGCCCACCCGAGTACGCCCGCACCTGGCCCGCCCACTGGATCGCCGGGCACCGGCTGCATGTGGCGCCGACGGGGTCCCAGGAGGGCGCGAGGGCTCGCGGCGGTCAGGACCCTTCTGTGATCAAGCCGTCCCTGACCTTGTCGAAGACGGGACGGTAGGTGTCCCACTTCGCGTCGGGGGCCGAGAGGTAGATGTCGTACTCGCGCTCGCCCTCCCGGCCGAAGCCGAGGTCGATGGCGCGGAAGGCCCGGGCCCGGCCCTGGAAGGTGAACTCCCAGATGGCGGCCGACTGCCCGCGGAAGGTGGTCTTCTGCATACGCAGCTTCCGGTACGACGTCGGGTAGTTGACCTTCGTGTTCGCCTCGATGTCCTTGAAGTGGGCCATGGGGTGGACGCCGGCGGGGTTCACGATGCCGATGGTGATCTCGGCCAGGCGGGTCTCGTCGATGTAGGAGACCTGCTCCGACGTTCGCTTGTTGAGCTTCCAGCCGTCCGGGACGGGGAAGGCGATGCCGAGGTCCTTCGCCGTGACGAGGTGGAAGCCGTCGGGCACGGGGGAGGGGGAGTAGGCGGGGGTGGGGGTGCTGTCGCCGTTCTGCGGGGTGGCCTCGCTGCCGGGGTTCGCCTGGGTGTAGAGCACGGACCCCACGACCGTGGCCGCCACGACCACCGCGGTGGCGATCGGTACCAGGACACGGCGCATCCCGCGGCCCTGACGGGGGGCGTTCCGGCCGCCCTTCGGATCCGGGGCCGCTTTCTGGTCGGCCTGGCTCTCGCCGGGCGCGCCCATGCCGGACATACCGCCCTCGGCCGGCTTCGGCAGCGTCACCGTCGTCACGCCGGACACCACGGCGCGCAGCGCCTCCTCCGTCTGCTCCGCCGTGGGGCGGTCGGCGGGGTCCTTGGACAGGAGGGCCACGACGAGGGGTTCCAGCGCGCCGCCCTGCTTCAGCGGCTCCAGCGGGTCTACGGCGATGGCGTACGCGGCCTCCATCGCGGTGAGGCGGCGGAACGGCGGGCGTCCTTCGACCGCCTGGTACAGCGTGGCGCCCAGCGCCCACAGGTCCGAGGCGGGGCCGGGCGTCTGGCCGCGGATGCGCTCGGGGGCCATGTAGTGGATGGAGCCGACCATCTCGCCCGTCTTGGTCAGGGTCGAGGCGTCGGCCGTCATCGCGATGCCGAAGTCGGTGAGGACGACCCGTCCCTCGGCGCCGAGCAGGACGTTGCCGGGCTTGACGTCGCGGTGCAGTACGCCGGCGGCGTGGGCGGCGCGCAGCGCGGCGACCATGCCCAGGCCGATGCGGGCCGCCTCCTCGGGCGGGAGGGTCCGGCCGTCGCCGAGGAGATCGGCGAGCGTGGGCGCCGGGACGTACTCCATGACGATGCAGGGCCGCCCCTCGCCGGCCTCGCTGTATCCGTCGCCGGCGTCGATGCGGTCGTCCACGACGTCATGGACGACGATCACGTTGGGATGCGCGATACGGGCGGCGCTGCGCGCCTCACGGCGGGTGCGCTCGTAGAGCCTGACCAGGTCGTCGGCGGAGAGGTGCGGCTGTACGTGCAGCCGTTTCAGCGCTACCTGGCGGTCGAGGACCTCGTCCCCGGCCCGCCACACCGTGCCCATACCGCCACGGCCGATCTGCTCCGTGAGCCGGTAGCGCCCGGCGATGAGCCGCCCTTCGTCCGACACCACGTGCCCTCCGCCAGCCCGCATACGTTCGATTCGCGTCGTCACAATAACCGGCCCCTTCTGTGGGCCGTGGCGGCGGGCCCGGCCCCGGGCGGGCGGTGAGCAGGTCGGACCCGGTCGGCGTGGGCCCGGGGTGGGGTTCGGGGTGGGATGCGTCACGTGGCCGGGGTTGGCCGAGAGGCGTGCGCGGTGCGCGGCCGGTCGGCGTAACGTCGTGACTGTGGACGTCACGGCTGACGGTCTTGTGTCCCGTGTCGCGCGCGAGCTCGGTTCGAGAGCGGACGAGCTGATCGCCGAGGTGGAGCGGGGCCTGCGACGAGAGCTGCCCGAACTGTGGGAGCACTCCGACGCCATGGCTTCGGAGAACGTCGCCGGGCACGTGGTCGCGGTGCTCTCCGGTCTCGAACGCGGTGACGGGCCGGGCCGGATCGAGGGGCCGGCCGCCGAGCTGGAGCGCATCCGCCGGCTGGCCCGGTACGGTGTCCCCTTCAGCGTGGTGCAGGCGGCCTTCCGGTTCGGGCAGGGCATCCTCCTGGACCGGCTGCTCCAGGAACTGCCCCGGTTCACCGACGACTCCGAGCTGGTCAGTGCGGCGGCGCGCAGGCTGATCGCGGCGGCGACCGGGTATGTGGACCGCTCGTCGAGACAGGGCTACGCGGCGTACGCCGCGGAGCGGGACCGTCGGTTGCGGTGGCGGCTGTCCCTGGTGAACGAGGCGAGCATGCGCATCGGCACCACCCTGGACATCGGCCGCACCACCCAGGAACTCGCGGACTTCGCCACCGAGTCCTCCGCCGGTTCCATCAGTTCCATCGGCGATTCCTTCGCTGGCCGCGCCCCCGAACCGTTCGCCGACTTCGTCGCCGTAGACCTGTTCGACTCCGTGCTGCACGGTCACGAGACCCCGCCGGAGGGCCCGCTCGTACTGCGTCGGGTCGCCCTGCGGTCGGTCGTGGAGCCCGACCCGGCGCCGACGGTCCCGCCACGGCAGTCGCACACGTTTCCGGACGGGTCACCGCCGGCCCGTGCCCTGGCCACCGGGCACCCCTCCCGGCACCACCGCGCGGACGGCACCGACCCGGCCCCGGCCTCGGCCCACTCGACCCTGGTCGTGCCGCTGCGGGCGCGGGAGGCCACCCTGGGGGTCGCCCAGTTCTTCCGGCACCGCAACCCCGAGCCGTTCGACGACGAGGATCTGCTCCTCGCCCAGGAGATCGCGGCACGGGCGGCGGTGGCCGTCGACAACGCCCGCCGCTACACCCACGCCCGCGCCACCGCCCTCACCCTGCAACGCAGCCTCCTCCCGCGCCGTACGCCACCGCTGTCCGCGGTGGAGGTCGCCTTCCGCTACCTGCCCGCCGGCGACAAGGCGGGCGTGGGCGGCGACTGGTACGACGTCATCCCGCTCTCCGGAGCCCGGGTCGCCCTCGTCGTGGGCGACGTCGTCGGCCACGGCATCCACGCCGCCGCCACCATGGGCCGCCTGCGCACCGCCGTACGCACCCTGGCCGACATCGACCTGCCCCCCGACGAACTCCTCACCCACCTCGACGACGTCGTGATCCGCCTGTCCACCGAGGCGGCCGCCGAGACGGAGAGGGAGGGGGAGGAGGCGGAAGCCGTCGGGGACTTCGGGGCCACCTGTCTGTACGCCGTGTACGACCCCGTCTCGCGCCGTTGCACCGTCGCCCGGGCGGGGCATGTGCTGCCTGCCGTGGTGGCCCTGGACGGCACCGTCGACGTACTCGATCTGCCGCCCGGGCCACCGTTGGGGCTGGGTGGGCTGCCGTTCGAGGCGGCGGAGTTCGAGCTGGCCGAGGGGAGTCTGCTCGCCCTCTACACGGACGGCCTGCTGGAGGCACGCGGCCAGGACGTGGGCGCGGGTCTCGCCGGACTCCGCGACGCCCTCGCCCGGCCCGCCCCTTCCCTGGAGGCCACCTGCGACGCCGTACTCGAAGCCCTGCTGCCCGCCCGGCCGCCCGACGACGTCGCCCTGCTGCTGGCCCGCACCCGTGCCCTCGGCGCGGGTCAGGTCGTCACCTGGGACGTGGCGGCCGGTGCCGCCGCCGTCGCCGGGGCCCGGGCGAACGTGGCCCGGCAGTTGGGCGTCTGGGGGCTGGAGGAGCTCGAGTTCACCGCCGAACTGGTCGTCAGCGAACTCGTCACCAACGCCATCCGCTACGGCCGCCCGCCGATCAGTTTGCGCCTCATCCACGACCGCACCCTCATGTGCGAGGTCTCCGACGCCGGCAGCACCACCCCGCATCTGCGCCGGGCCCGCCTCTCCGACGAGGGCGGACGCGGACTGTTCCTGGTCGCCCAACTCGCCGAGCGCTGGGGAACCCGCCACGCCCGCCACGGCAAGACGGTCTGGGCCGAGTGCGCTCCGGGCAACCGTTCCTGGGGACTGAGCAGGAGTGAGCCCGCCCAGCCGCACGCCCCGAACGGTCTTGGGCGTACTGGTCCCCGGCGTACTCAACCCCGGGGCGGCGACACGGATCGTGTCCGTGGTCCGGGCCCGGGAGGCCCCCGCGGCCGGAGGCCGCTGATGGATACAGCCCTCACGACCT
>NZ_VTHJ01000043.1:70507-84207 GCF_008386495.1 Streptomyces tailanensis
AGGGCCCCGCACGCTGGCACCGTACCCGGCGTCCCAAATCGCACGGCCAAGGTAGCCCGGACGGCCTACACCACCGCAAGCCCAGACGCCGCTCATCACACGATCGAGCTAATCCACCCTCGTGCACACTCCTCGGCGAACAGTTGGCAACCTCTTCACCGTTGCGACGCCAATGGAGATCGCCGACCTGCTGCTGGGGACCACCCCCGAGCAACTCGGCACCGAGGAGCACATCGAGCGGCTGAGCGGCCTCCAGGACAAGGAGACGGGCCTGGTGCCCGAGTCCGGGGAGCAGGTTCCCCCCATGGACGCGGACGGCTTCATCGGCGAGGGCGCTCCCCTGTACCACGTACTGTCCGTGGGCTACGCACTGGACCTCCTGGGCGCGTCCTTCCCCCAACCCGTCTACGGCGTACGGAACATGACGGCCGATCAACTCGTCACCCGCCTGGAAGGGTTGCCCTGGCGCGACCACGCCTGGGGCGCCGGCGTCTGGATCGACACCTGGGCCACGGCCGCCCACTGGAACCTCCGCCACCCGGACGGCGGCGGGGTGACCCCGGGCTCCCTGGAAGGCCTCTTCGGCTGGCTGCTGACCCGGGCGGACCCCTGGACCGGCATGTGGGGCAGCCCTTCGACCGCCACCGCACGACTCCAGGTGGTGAACGGCTACTACCGGCTGACCCGCGGCTCCTTCGCCCAGTTCGGAGTGCCCGTCCCGCACCCGGAGCGGGTCGTGGACGCGGTGCTGGACCATGCCCGTGACACCCGCTACTTCGGCGCGGGCCGCGAGAACGCCTGCAACGTCCTGGACGTCGCCCATCCACTGTGGCTGTGCACCCGGCAGCTGGGCGGCGGGGGCGGACGCGACGACGGCTACCGGTCCGCCGAGGTCCGCTCCTGGGCCGAGCGGCAGTTGACGGCCGCCTTGACCCGCTGGCAGGACGGAAGGGGCTTCGGATTCGGACCGGGTACGGCGGGTCCGGGGCCGGAGGCGGGCTTGCAGGGGACGGAGATGTGGCTGGCCGTCGTCTGGCTGCTGGCGGACCTGCTGGGCCGCTCCGACGCGCTGGGTTATCGGCCTCGGGGGGCACCGGCCGGAGCCGGGTGGTGCGTGTGTGCCGGTCGGATGAGGCGGGGCTGCCGACCAACTCCGGGGCTGGTTCCAGGGGTTGGCGGCCACCAGGAACCGGTGGCCGCCGTCAACGTGCGGTCGCGACCGCCCCCTTCGTCAAGCCGCCCCGTCCTTCGGAGTCGCCACGGGGGCGGTGAGGTCCTCTTCCTCCGGGAGTTCCTCGACGTCGACGCCGCGGACCTGGGCCAGTTCGTGCTTGAGGGCGGCGAGTTCGGTGCCGCCGGCCATGTGGTTGGTGAGTTCTTCGAGACTGACCTGGTCGCGGGCGGCGGAGAGTTCCATGGTGCCCAGGCGCAGGACGCTGAAGTGGTCGCCGACCATGTAGGCGTGGTGGGGGTTGTGGGTGATGAAGATGACGCCGAGGCCGCGGTCGCGGGCGGCGGCGATGTACTTCAGCACCACGCCCGACTGCTTCACGCCCAGGGCGGCGGTCGGCTCGTCGAGGATGAGGACGCGGGCGCCGAAGTAGACGGCGCGGGCGATCGCCACGCACTGGCGCTGGCCGCCGGAGAGGGTGCCGATGGGCTGGTCCAGGTCGTCCAGGACGATGCCCATGTTGCGCAGTTCCTCGTCCGCGGTCTTCTTCATCTTCTCGATGTCGAGGCGGCGGACCGGCCAGGGGCCCTTGGTCATCTCCGAGCCGAGGAAGAAGTTCCGCCACACCGGCATCAGCGGGACGGTCGCCAGGTCCTGGTAGACCGTGGCGATGCCGGCGTCGAGAGCCTCGCGCGGGGTGGTGAAGCGTACGGCTTCGCCGTCCACGAGGAACTCGCCCTCGGTGTGCTGATGCAGACCCGAGATGATCTTGATCAGGGTGGACTTGCCGGCGCCGTTGTCGCCCAGGACGCAAGTGACGCGGCTGGGGTGGACGGTCAGGTTCACACCGTGCAGGGCACGGATGTTGCCGTACGACTTGCCCGCACCGCGCAACTCCACGACCGGCTTGTCAGGGCCGGGTGCCGCGTCCTTGACCGCGGACTGCGCGGCGGTGCTTCCGTTGGTGTCAGTCATGGGTCCTCACCTCCGGGTCGCCTGTTGGCGGACCCACAGATTGACGAGGGCGGCGAGCAGCAGCATCACGCCGAGGAACGCCTTGAACCAGTCGGGGTTCCAGTTCGCGTAGACGATGCCCTGGTTGACCATGCCGAAGATGAAGGCGCCGATGACCGGGCCGATCGCGGAGCCGTATCCGCCGGTCAGCAGGCAGCCACCGATGACCGCGGCGATGATGTACAGGAACTCGTTGCCCACGCCCTCGTTGGACTGCACCGTGTTGAACGAGAACAGCAGATGCATGCCCACGAACCAGGCACCGGCGCCGACGCCCATGAACAGGGCGATCTTGGTGAGGTTCACCGGGACACCCACGGCGCGGGCGGAGTCCTTGTTGCCGCCGACCGCGAAGATCCAGTTGCCGAACTTGGTGCGCAGCAGCAGCCAGGTCGCGATCCCGGCGAAGACCAGCCAGTAGAAGATCGTGACCTTGAAGTCCACGCCGCCGATGGACACTTCGGAGGCGAAGACGCTCTTGGCCTGGTCGAAGCCGTCCATGTCGGCGATCGAGTCACTGGCCACGTTGCCGGTGAAGATCTTCGTCACCGCCAGGTTGGAGCCCTGGAGGATCAGGAACGAGCCCAGCGTGACCAGGAAGCTGGGCAATCCGGTCTTGATCAGCAGCCAGCCGTTGAACGCACCGACCGCCAACGACACGACCAGCGCGACGAAGACACCCGTCCACACATTCATCGTCAGCTGGAAGCTGAGGATCGCGGCGGTCAGCGCCGACGTCGTCACCGCGACACCGGCGGACAGGTCGAACTCGCCGCCGATCATCAACAACGCCACGGGCAGCGCCATGATGCCCATCACCGACGCCTGGTAGAGCACGGTCGCCAGCGAGCCGGCCTCGCGGAAGGAAGGGGCCGCCGCGAAGAAGAACACGTACACACCGATGGCGGCGATGAGCGCGCCAACCTCGGGGCGGGCCAACAGGCGGCGCCCCAGGGAGCGTTGTGCGGTACGGCCGTCCTTCTGGGTGGCCGGCGGAGCCGGCGGCGAGGAGCTCGCCGCCGGTGCCGTTGCTTGGGTCATGATCGGATCACCGGGTGCCCTTCGCGGCGAACGAGGCGATCGTGTCGACGTTGTCCTTGTCGACGAAGGCCGGCCCGGTCAGGACGGGGGCCTCACCGCCGCCGCTGTAGTTGCCGTTGTTCTTGTAGAGCCACAGCGAGTCCACGGCCAGGTAGCCCTGGAGGTAGGGCTGCTGGTCCACGGCGAACTCGATGTCGCCCGCCTTGATGGCGTCCGTCAGCTCCTTGTTCAGGTCGAACGTCGCGACCTTCGCCTTGCTGCCCGCGTCGTCCACCGACTGCACGGAGGTCAGCGCGATCGGGGCGCCGAGGGTGACGACCTCGTCGATGGAGGTGTCCTGCTTGAGCTTGGCGGTGACGGTTGACTTCACCGACGGCATGTCGGTGCCGTTGACGTAGAGGTTCTCGGTCTCGCCCTCGAACGTCTTCTTCACACCGGCGCAGCGCGCCTCCAGCGAGACGTTGCCCTGCTCGTGGATCACGCAGACGGCGTGCTTGGCGCCGGTCTCGTTGAGCTTCTTGCCGAAGGCCTCACCGGAGACCGTCTCGTCCTGCCCGAAGAACGAGAGCAGCCCCTGCTCCTGCCACACGTCCATACCGGAGTTCAGACCGACGACGGGTATACCGGCCTTCTCCGCCTTGGCTATGACGTCCTTCATGGCGTCCGGCTTGGCGAGGGTGACCGCGATGCCGTCGACCTTCTGGTCGATCGCGTTCTGGACGAGGTTGGCCTGGTTGGCCGCGTTCGGGTCGTTCGAGTAGACGAGCTCGACGTTATCCTTGGCAGCTGCCGTCTCGGCGCCCTTGCGGACGATGTCCCAGAAGGTGTCGCCCTGCCCGGCGTGGGTCACCATCGCGACCTTCATCTTCGGGGTGTCGGCCTTGCCCGCGGAGGCGTTCGTCCCGCCCTCCTCGGCCTCCTTGCCGCCGGATTCGCTGGAGCATCCCGCGATGAGCAGCGCGGATGCCGCGGCCAGCGCGAAGAAGGGGGCCACTCTGCGGGAGCGGGGGTGAAACGCGCGGTCCATCTTTCCTGCACCTCACTGTGCGACAGGGGGAAAGGGAACGGGACAGCGTCGGGCGGGGGTGCCCGCGCGGGCCCGGACGTGAAGTCCGGATCATTGTGCCGGTAGGCCGACTGCGCGGTGTCGTCGGGCTCTCGCGCAGGGGTCTTCCGTTGGGACGGGATCAAACCCCTGGCACACCCGCCTGTCAATACTTTGTTAAGACATCATTTCACGAGCAGGTCTTTATGTCAGTACAAAGTCTTGACAGGGGCTCACCCTGGGCCCTACACCTGGCATACATCCGGACCCGAGCGCCCGCATCCCTACCAGCCAACATGTAAGGACAACGCGATGACAGGGGTTCCTGTCATCCAGACGGACGGATACCCTCATAGCGTGACCAGTGCGACCACAGGGAGTACACAGGGCCTCGACCTCAGCGTCGACCGGAGCAGCCCGGTGCCGCTGTACTACCAGCTGGCCCGGCAGCTGGAGTCCGCGATCGAGCACGGTGCACTGGGCCCGGGCAGCCTGCTGGGCAACGAGATCGAGCTCGCGGGCCGCCTCGGCCTGTCCCGGCCGACCGTGCGGCAGGCCATCCAGTCGCTGGTCGACAAGGGGCTTCTCGTACGGCGCCGGGGTGTGGGCACGCAGGTGGTGCACAGTCAGGTCAAGCGGCCGCTGGAGCTGAGCAGCCTGTACGACGACCTGGAGGCGGCCGGGCAGCGGCCCACGACCCGGGTGCTGCTGAGCGAGGTCCGGACCGCCTCCGCCGAGGTCGCGGCCGCCCTGGGGATCACCGAGGGCGCCGAGGTGCACCTGTTCGAGCGGCTGCGCCTCACCCACGGCCAGCCGGTGGCGTTCCTGTCGAACTACGTCCCGGCGGGACTGCTGGACCTCGGCACCGAACGACTGGAGTCGACGGGCCTGTACCGGATGATGCGCAACGCCGGCATCACCCTGCACAGCGCCCACCAGACCGTCGGCGCCCGGAACGCGAACGCCGACGAGGCCGAGCGGCTCGGCGAGCCCGAGGGTGCCGCCCTGCTCACCATGCAGCGCACGGCGTACGACGACACCGGCCGCGCCGTCGAGTACGGCAGCCACATCTACCGGGCCTCCCGCTACTCCTTCGACTTCCAGCTACTCGTCCGCAACTGACCGTCTCCGCAGGGGAGTTGTTCAGAGGCTGACCCACGCCCCCGACTCCGCCGAGCGGCTCATTGCGTCCAGTGCGGTGGCGCTGCGCACGGCGTCGTCCAGGGTGGTGCCGTACGGGGTGCCCTCGGCGATGGAGCGGAGGAAGTGGTACGCCTCGATGACCTTGAGGTCGTCGTAGCCCATGGCGTTGGCGGAGCCCGGCTGGAAGGCGGCGTACTCGCCGTGGCCGGGGCCGACGTAGAGGGTGCTGACGGCCTGGTCCTGGTAGGCGTCGCCCTTGCTGACGGCCAGTTCGCCCATGCGGCGGAAGTCCCAGGAGACGGCGCCCTTGGTGCCGTGGATCTCGAAGCCGTAGTTGTTCTGCTCGCCGACGGAAACCCGGCAGGCCTCCAGGACGCCTCGGGCGCCGGAGGCGAAGCGGAGCAGGCAGTTGACGTAGTCCTCGTTCTCGACGGGGCCGAGTTCGCCGCCGCTCGCGCGGGTGTGCCCGGCGGTGGCGCCGGTGGGGCGGGCGCGTTCGGGGACGAAGACCGCGGTGTCGGCGGTGAGGGCGGCGATGTCGCCGAGGAGGAAACGGGCGAGGTCCACGCCGTGCGAGGCGAGGTCGCCGAGGACCCCGCTGCCGCCGCGCTCACGCTCGTACCGCCAGGTCAGAGCGCCCTCGGGGTGGGCGGCATAATCGCTGAAGAGGCGGATCCGGACGTGGGTGACGGTGCCGATCTCGCCGGCGGCGATCAGTTCGCGGGCGGCGGCGACGGCGGGCGCGTTGCGGTAGTTGAAGCCGACGGCGCCCTGGACGCCGGCCTTGGCGACCGCGTCTGCCACGGCGCGGGCGTCGGCGGCGGTGAGGCCGACAGGCTTCTCGATCCAGATGTGCTTGCCGGCCTCGGCCATGGCGACACCGATCTCCCGGTGGAGGAAGTTCGGCGCGGTGATGCTCACGGCCTGGACGCGGGGGTCGGCGGCCACCTCGCGCCAGTCGCGGGCGGTGGCGGCGAATCCGTACCGCTCGGCCGCCTCCTCCGCCCGCCCCGGGACCTCTTCGGCGACGGTGATCAGCTCCGGCCGTACGGTCAACTGCGGGAAGTGGTGTGGCACGCGGGCGTACGCCTGGGTGTGCACCCGTCCCATCCAGCCGAACCCCACGACGGCGACACCGAGCGCACTCACCATGACTGCCTTCACCTTTTGGACCGGTCCAGAACGGACGTACGCCGCTCACCTTGCGGGGCCAACTTCGCGACTGTCAAGCCCTTCAAGCCCTCGCGGGTCCTTGTAAGGGCTTTGACAACGACGACCCCCTATGGAACGGTCCACGCCATGAGACCCCCGACGATCCGCGATGTCGCCGAACGGGCCGGCGTGTCGAAGTCACTGGTCTCCCTGGTGCTGCGCGGCTCCGACCAGGTGCGCCCCGAGAAGCGGGAGGCCGTGCTGACGGCCGTGGACGAGCTGGGCTACCGGCCGAACGCCGCCGCGCGCAGCCTCAGCGAGCGCCGAACCCGCACGGTCGGCGTCCTCCTCAACGACATGCGCAACCCCTGGTTCGTGGAGCTGCTGGACGGTCTGAACGCCCGGCTGCACGACAACGGTCTGCGCATGCTGCTGGCCGACGGCCACCTCAACCGGCGGCTCGGGGAGGACCTCACCCGCACCTTCACCGAGCTGCGGGTCGACGGCCTGATCGCGGTCGGCACCCTGCCGCCGTCCGAGGCCCTGCGCACGGCGGCCGGGCAGATCCCCACGGTGGTCGCGGGCGCCCGCGAGCCCACGCTCCCCCATGTGGACGTCGTCGCGGGCGACGACCAGCACGGCGCCCGGCTCGCCACCGAGCACCTCATCGGCCTCGGCCATCGCCGCATCGCCCACATCACGGGCGACGGCGTGGTCGGCGCGCTGCGCCGCCGCAGTTTCGAGACGGTCATGCGTGAGCACGGCCTGGCCGACACGATGGCCGTCGAACGCGGCGACCTCACCGAGGAGGGCGGCTACCGCGCCACCGTCCGCCTGCTCAGCGCCCCCGAACGCCCCACCGCGATCCTGGCGTTCAACGACATGGCCTGCGTGGGCGCGCTCTCCGCCGCCGAGGAGCTGGGCCTGCGGGTGCCGCACGACCTCTCCCTCGTCGGCTACGACAACACCTCCGTCTCGCGGCTACGGCACCTCTGGCTCACCACCGTGGACAACGCCAGCCACGACGTCGGCCGCGGCGCCGCCCAGTGCCTGCTCGACCGGATCGCCGACCCCGGCCGCCCGGCCAAGGTCGTCCTGACCACCCCGACTCTGGAGATCCGCGGCACCACGGCCGCCCCACCGGCCTCCCGCTGAACCGTCAACTCGGCGGCCGGCAGCGGTCGTCCGGCGCGACCGCCGTCCAGATGCGCCGCCCGATGTCCTTCAACTGCCGCTGCTGCGCCTTGGTGAGCGAGTCGAACACATAGCGCCGTACGGCGTCCGCGTGCCCCGGCGCGCTCTCGACGACCTTCGCGTATCCGGCGTCCGTGAGGATGGCCAGGGTGTAGCGACCGTCGTCGGGATCCGGCGTACGGCGCACCCAGTCGCTCTTCTCCAGCCGCTTCACCAAGTGGGACAGCCGGGACAGCGACGATCCGGCGTGCGCGGCCAACTCGCTCATCCGCAGCGTGCGTTCCTCGGCCTGGGAGAGCATCGACATCACCAGATACTCCACGTGACTGATGCCCGCGTCCCGCTGCAACTGCGCGTCCAGCGCGCTCGGAAGCCTGATCATCACCCCGGCCAGCGCGAACCAGGTCTCCATCTCCTCAGAGGTCAGCCAACGCGACTGCGGCGGTGTGTCCATGGCGCCCACTCTACGTGCACATTGAAGGGATCAAATGCCGGATGACTTGACTGTTCAACTGGACACGCCTAACTTGACCCATGCGCCAACTTTAATGTTCAACCCGAGAAGCGGACCGAGGCCGCCCATGAACGTCACCCTGTGGATCATCGCCGGACTTCTCGCGGTGCTCTTCCTCGCCGCCGGCCTGATGAAGAGCACCCAGCCGAAGGAGAAGCTCGCGTCCTCCGGCATGGACTGGGTCGAGAGCTTCTCCCCCGGCGCGGTCAGGACCATCGGCGCCCTGGAGGCCCTGGCGGGCATCGGCCTGATCCTGCCCGCCGCCGTGGACATCGCCCCGATATTCGTCCCGCTCGCGGCGACCGGCCTGGTCCTCGTCATGATCGGCGCGATGATCTTCCACGCCCGTCGCAAGGAGACCCAGGCGATCCTCATGAACGTGGTGCTGCTGGCGCTGGCGGCCGTGGTGGCTTGGGGCCGGTTCGGGCCGTACGCCTTCTGATACGTACGCCTTTGATGTGTACGGCTACTGTGCCGCTGCCCGACGTACGTCCACGGCGGTGAGCGCCAGGGCCAGCAGGCCCGGCGCGAGGAAGGCGAGCGGGAGCAGCATCCAGGCGCACAGGGCGGCGGCCGCCAGGGCCAGCAGCACCAGGCCGCTGCCTCCCACGTCCCGTACAGCGTCCCGCGCCGCCCTCCGTACGGCCTCGGGCCAGTCGGTGGTGGACTCGGGGCGGGCGCAGGCGCGGAGGGCGACCACGGTGGCGCAGGTGGTCACCGCGGCGGCGAGGAGGGCGAAGGCGAGGGCGCCCGGGAGTCCGGCGCCGGCGAGGGCGAGGTCGACCAGGACGAGGGCCAGCGCGGCGAGGGTGACGAGCCCGGCGGCCAGGTCACCGACGCGCAGGCGCCGCCTCAGCTCCGCGAAGAACCGCCCGGCCGTGGCCGGGCGGCCCTCCCGCGCTCCCCGCAGCACCGCGCACGCCGTCGACAGAGTCGCGGGCAGGGTCAGCAGCGGCAGGCTCACCACCGCCACGGCGATACCCACGCTCAGCACGTCCGCGAACAGCGTCATCCGGGGCCCGAAGACCTCGCCCGCCTCCCGGCTGGTCCGCACGCCGCTCACCCCTTGATCCCGGAGTTGGCCATGCCCTCCACCAGGAACCGCTGGAAGGCGAGGAAGAACAGGACGATCGGCAGCAGCGCGATCACCGACATGGCGAACATCGGACCGAAGGCCGAGGTGCTCGACGCGTCCACGAACGACCTGAGGGCCAGCGTGAGCGTGAATTTCTCGGGCGAGAAGAGATAGATCAGCTGGGTGAAGAAGTCGTTCCAGGTCCAGATGAAGGTGAAGATCGCGGTCGTGATCAGGGCGGGTCGCGTCAACGGCAGAATCACCAGCAGGAAACTCCGGAACGGTCCGCAACCGTCGATCCGCGCCGCCTCCTCCAGTTCCCTCGGCAGTCCGCGCATGAACTGCACGATGAGGAAGACGAAAAAGGCTTCCGTGGCGAGGAATTTCGGCAGGATCAGCGGCCAGTAGGTGTTCACCATGCCGAGCTGGTTGAAGATGATGTACTGCGGGATCAGTACCGCGTGATGCGGCAGCATGATCGTCGCGATCATGAAGGCGAAGAGCGGGCCCCGGAAGCGGAACCGCAGGCGGGCGAAGGCGTAGGCCGCGAGGGAGCAGGATAGGACGTTGCCGACGACCGCGCCGCCGGCGATCAGCAGGGAGTTGCCGAGCAGCCGGCCGACCGAGATGTCGTTCACGCCCTCCAGCGCCGTCTCGTAGTTGGACCATTCCAGCCGGCCGGGCAGCAGGTCGAGGCTCGCGATGACCTCGTCCGCCGGCTTCAGCGAGGTCGCCAGCAGCCAGGCCAGCGGGTACAGCATGACGAGGAGCGCGGCCAGACAGCCGGCGTGCAGGGCCGCACGGGCCCATGCAACGGGCATGCGGACGGCGGGAGTTGAGGTGGTCGTGGTGGTCATCGGTCCCCCTCGGAGGCGTAGAAGACCCAGGAGCGGGACGTGCGGAACAGGACGGCGGTGACCACGCCGATGACGATCAGCAGGACCCAGGCCATGGCGGAGGCGTAGCCCATGTGGGAGGCGACGAAGCCCCGGTCGTAGAGATAGAGCGTGTAGAAGAGGGTGGAGTCAGCGGGGCCGCCCTTGCCGGCGCTGATCGCGAAGGCGGGGGTGAAGACCTGGAAGGCCTGGATGGTCTGGAGGACCAGGTTGAAGAAGATCACCGGCGACAGCATGGGGACCGTGATCGACAGGAACTGGCGCCACCTTCCCGCGCCGTCCACCTCGGCCGCCTCGTACAACTCCCCCGGGATCTGCTGGAGTCCGGCGAGGAAGATGACCATCGGGGCGCCGAACTGCCACACCGTCAGCAGGGCCACCGCGAGCAGCGCCCAGCCGGGCTTGAAGACCCAGCCGCCGGTGCCGAAGAGGTTGTCGATCGTGCCCCCGTCGTTGAAGATCGCCCGCCAGACGAGGGCGATGGACATGGAGGCGCCGAGCAGGGAGGGGGCGTAGAACGCGGAGCGGTAGAAGCCCTTGCCGCGCTTCATGTTCTTCAGGGCGAGGGCCACGATGAGCGCGAGGGCGAGTTGCAGGGGGACGGCGATGACGACGTACGTCAGGGTCGCCACGACCGAGCGCCAGTAGCGCGGGTCCTCGGTGAACATCTGCGTGTAGTTGCGCAGGCCCACCCAGTTCGGGGAGTTGAACAGGTCGTAGTCGGTGAAGGAGAGGTAGAGCGAGACGGCCATGGGGAGCAGCGTCAGGACGCAGGCCCCGAGCACCCAGGGCGAGAGGAACACCCATGCGGCGCCCTCGCGGCGTCGGCGCGGGGGCTTGCGTACGGCGGCGGCTTCCGGGGCGGGTGCGGCCTTCGGCATCTGTGCGGTGGTCATGACCTCAGCTCCGCCTTCGCCTCGGTGATGTAGTTCTCGGCGGCCTCGCGGGGGGACATCCGCTCGTACGACACCTGGTCGTAGTCGCGCATGAAGGTGGTCTGCAGCGCGGTGTCGCCCGACGGGGGTGCCTGGGGCGGGGCGTCGAGCTTGCCTTCGACCGTGGCCTGGTAGTCGTAGATGGTCTTGTCGAAGTCCTTGAGGTCGGCGGCGATGTCCTCGCGGATCGACTCGTTGACGGGGATGCCCCGGGTCGCGCCGAGGATCTTCGCGGCGTCCTTGTCGTTGAGCATGAAGTCGACGAGCTTCGCGGACTCCTCGGGATGGCCGGAGTCGGCGGCCACGCCCATGAACATGGAGGGCTTGAAGTACTGGCCGGGCGTGCCGTCCTCGCCCGCGGGCATGGGGGCGAGCGAGATCCCGGTGGGGACGAGGGCGAGGTAACCGCTCGCGGGGGCGTCCCAGTTGACGTCCGAGGCGGCCTTTCCGCGGCCGAGCGGGGTGTTCTCGACACTGCCGTCGAGCTGGGTGGTCTGCTCGGCGGGCGAGACGGCACCTTCGCGGCGCAGCTCGTCGGTGAAGGTCCACCAGCGGGTCAAGTCGTCGGCGGTGAAGCCGAGTTGGCGGTCCGCGGTGTACAGGGTCCTGCCCTGGCCGCGCAGCCAGACCTCGAAGGCGTCCTCGCTCTGGCCGGGATCGGTGCCGCCGGGCTCGCCGGTCCTCTCGGCCACCGTCCGCATCGCGTCGGCCCATTCGCTCCAGGTCCAGCCCACCCGGGGCTGCTCAAGACCCGCGGCCTTCCACTGCTCGGTGTCGTAGACCATGGTCTCGGTGCCACGGCCCTGCGGGACGGCGTACTGCTTGCCGTCCACCTTGCCGGTGGCGAGCAGGCCGGGCTCCAACTCGCTTGTCTTCAGGACCTGTTGCTGCTCGCTCAGGTCGAGCAGCACGCCGCCGGTGGCGTACTGGTCGATCATCCGGTAGTCGAGCTGCATCACATCGGGAGCGTCGCCGCCGGCGGCCTGCGTGGCGAGCTTCTGCTTGTAGGCCTCGTAGCCGGTGAAGGAGGTCTGTACGTCGATCCCGGGGTTTCTCTCCTCGAAGAGGTCTACCGCCGCCTGGGTCTTCGCCGCCCGGTCCGGGTTGCCCCACCAGGTGTAGCGCAGCACGACCTCGCCGCCCGCGCGAGACGACTCGTCCGTGTCCGAGCAGCCCGCGAGCACCGCGCACAGGGCCAGGACCACGGCCGTCGTACAGGACTTCCTTGTCCTGTTTCCGGGCATGAGTGGGGTCACCTCTTTCACTAGAAAGCGCTTCCACCCCCCGCATGACCCTAGGGAAGGTCCGTATGACACGACAAGACCCCGGCACCGATTCCACGCAACGCCCCCGCAGAGCCGCCATGGTGGGTCTCGGCGCCCGCGCCCGGATGTTCACGGAGGCGCTGACGGGCCCCTTCGCGGACCGGATCGACCTGGTGGAGGGCGGACACGGTGGTGGGGACGTACGGATGCTGGCCGATCTCTTCGGGGAGCGGGTTCCGGACGGGCTGGGTCGGGCGGCGGACGCGGTGGACGGGGCGCGGTCACTGGTGACGGGGCTGGCGGCGAACCGGTCACTAGAGTCCTCCACGGTCGAGACGCTGCTGGACGAGATGGAGGCGGCCGTACCATCGGAGGAGCTGGCCGCCGTGGTGGCCGAAGTCAACAAGACCCAGAAGCGGTTCGGCGCCGCGCCCTTAGGAGAGGGCGGGGTGAACCGCGTCGTCGTACCCGCCGAGGAGGTGGTCGAGGACCGCACCGTCCCGCCCACCCTGGAGGAGTTCAAGCGACAGCTGCGGGCGTTCGCAGGCATCGACTTCGGCGTGCACTCACCGCGCTAGCTGTCCCGCTTCGGCAACGCCACCCGGCAGGCCGAGCGCTACCGGGTCGGCCGGGTGCTGCTGGCCGGCGACGCGGCGCACATCCACCCGCCGACGGGTGGGCAGGGGCTCAACCTCGGTGTCCAGGACGCGTTCAACCTCGGCTGGAAGCTGGCCGCCGAGGTCAAGGGATCGGCTCCGGATGGACTGTTGGACAGCTACCAGATTTCATCGGCAGTGCATCGGCGTTCGCGCCGGTGGTGAAGCCGATCCGGTGGCTGCGGCGCGGAGTGCCGCAGTGTCGTTCCGGCGGAGCCGGACTGTGTTGTGGTGGTGAGTTGGAGAACGGATGTTCCCAGCGACAGCAGGTGTGATCGTTCGTACGATCACCGCATGCAGCTTCGGTACAGCTTTCGTCTGTACCCGGAGCCCGGCCAACGCACCGCGCTGGCACGGGCGTTCGGGTGCGCCCGTGTCGTGTTCAACGACGCGGTACGCGCCCGTGAACAGGCCCGCGCGGCCAAGGAGCCGTTCCCGACGGCCGCCGCCCTGTCCCAGCAACTGATCACCCGGGCCAAGGACACCCCCCAGCGTTCCTGGCTGGGCGATGTCTCTGCGGTCGTCCTGCAACAGTCCCTGCGGGATGCCGAAGCCGCGTACAAGAGCTTCTTCGCCTCTCTCAAGGGCGAGCGCAAGGG
>NZ_VTHJ01000043.1:84217-84836 GCF_008386495.1 Streptomyces tailanensis
GGGCGATCCGGTTCACCGCGAACGCCCGCTGGAAGATCACCGGCCGGGGGCGGCTGTCACTGCCGAAGATCGGGGAGATCAAGGTCAAGTGGTCGCGGGAGTTGCCCGTGACGCCGTCGAGCGTGACGGTGATCAAGGACGCGGCCGGAAGGTATTTCGCCAGCTTCGTCATCGCCACCGACCCCGAAACCGACCAGACCCGCTGGGACGAGCCGGAGCCCGATGCCGCGATCGGCATCGACCTGGGCCTGACCCACTTCGCCGTCCTCTCCGACGGCACGAAGATCGACAGTCCGCGGTTCTTGCGCCGGGCGGAGAAGAAGCTGAAGAAGGCGCAGCGGGAGCTGTCGCGCAAGCAGAAGGGATCAAAGAACCGGGCCAAGTCCCGCCTGAAGGTAGCCCGTGCCCATGCCAAGGTGGCCGATGCGCGCAAGGAGTTCCACCACCAACTCTCCACGAAGCTGATCCGCGAGAACCAAGCGGTCGCGGTGGAGGACCTGGCGGTGTGCGGACTCGCGCGCGGCAGGCTGGCCAGGAGTGTGCACGATGCAGGCTGGTCCCAGTTCGTGGCCCTGCTCGACTACAAGGCACAACGGTACGGGCGCACCTTCGTGAAGGT
>NZ_VTHJ01000044.1 GCF_008386495.1 Streptomyces tailanensis
GGCCGCCACCTCCACGTCGGCCGCCACCTCCACGTCGGCCGGGACCGCCACCGGCCGCCCGGGGCGCCGCATGAAGGTGATCGCGGTCGAAGAGGCGTTCTCCGTTCCGGAGCTGATCCCGTGGCCGGGCGAAGCCCAGATGCCCCCCGGCTGGGGGCAGGAGTGGGGGCGCCGGCTTGCCGACTTCACGCAGTTGCGGCTGGCGGACATGGACGAGCATGGGGTGGACATGCAGGTCCTGTCGCTCACCTCACCCGGCGTGGAGGCCATCGAGGACCCCGCCGAGGCCGTGGCCACGGCCCGCCGGGTCAACGACCGCCTGGCCGAAGTGGTCGCCGCCCACCCGACACGGTTCGCCGGCTTCGCCGCCCTGCCGTTGCAGGACCCGCAGGCCGCCGTGGTCGAGCTGCGCCGGGCGGTGGAGCAACTCGGGCTCAAGGGGGTCCTGCACAACGACCACGTTCTGGGTCACTACCTCGACGAGCCGCAGTTCCGGCCTGTGTGGGCCGAGCTTGAACGGCTCGGCGTGACGCTCTACCTCCATCCCGCGCTCTTCCCTGCCGATCAGTGGCGGGTGTTCCAGGGATATCCCGTGCTGAGCGGGCCGTCCTGGGGATGGACAGCGCAGGTCGGCGCCCACGCACTTCGCCTGATCTACGGTGGAGTGTTCGACGAGTTCCCTCGGGCCTCGGTGACGCTGGGGCACATGGGAGAACTGCTGCCTTTCCAGCTGGCCCGGCTCGACAGCCGCTACCACCAGGCCGACCCCAAGAGCAGGCCACGCCACCTGCCCTCCCACTACCTGCGGCACAACCTCTACGCGACCACCAGCGGCGTCTTCTCCCACGCGGCCCTCCTCGGAGCCGTCCATGCCATCGGCGCCGACCGGCTGCTGTTCGCCGTCGACTACCCCTACGAATCAACCGCCGAGGCAGTCGAGTTCCTCCGCACAGCGCCGTTCTCCCGTGCCGACCTCAAACGCATCGCACGCCTCAACGCGGCACACCTGCTGAACCTCTGACCAAGACAGCAGCAGGTGGGGAATGCGGCTGAGCCGACGTCCCANGCGGCACACCTGCTGAACCTCTGACCAAGACAGCAGCAGGTGGGGAATGCGGCTGAGCCGACGTCCCAGCACCGCGAGCACCGGCACCGGATGCTCGGTCCTGAGCCAGAAGGCAAGGCACCGGCCACCGCCAGGACGCGGACGGCGACCGCGAGCGCCAGGGCACGCGCATCACCCGCGCCGTGCCGTCCCGGCGGACGGGGGCGGGCCCATGGTCTCTGCGATGACGGCGAAGGGCGATTGCCTTTCGGTCCGGGCGACCGGCTGCAGGTGGCCACGCGGTTACGGCGCCCATCCGGCGCTGAGGGTGTGCGCGTCCGCGCGGAACTTCATTCGTTGGCGTCGCGGAGCGTGCGCAGGATGCGCTCCAGGTGGCGGCGATCCTCGGATGAGAGCGGTCCGGTGACGTGGTTGCGGAGATGGGAGACGTGGGCGGTCAGGGCGCGGCGAGCGCCTCGGCGCCCTGGTCGGTCAGTGCGGCGAGTGCGGCTCGTCGGTCGGCGGGGTCGGGGTCGCGGCGGATCAGCCCCTCCTGCGCCATACGGTCGGCGAGCCGGGTGAAGCCGCCCGAGCTTGGTCGACGTCGCCCCGGCCGACTCCGCCCTCGGCGACCAGCTGATCGGGACCGGCGACCTCACCGGCCGCGACGGCCGCAAGCTGGGCACCAGCAGCTTCGGCGGCGTCTCCACCCACGCCAAGCCGCGCACCGCCGAGCTGCTGACCTTCGTCTACGAACTGCCCGGCGGCAAGATCACCACGGCCGGCACGGCGAAGCTCTCCGCCTCCGGACCCGTCTTCGACGAGCGGTTCGCCATCACGGGCGGCACCGGCATGACGTACGAGCACACCGACTTCGCGACCTCAACGGCCCCCGGTGACGTGGTCCGCCGCCAGTACCTGGCCTCCGCGGCCGGCGACCTCCCTCTCGCCGGCACCTACCGCACCCCCGACGGGGTCACCTCCCACGTCATGGAGAAGCTCGCCCAGGAGTGGGACGGCTGGACCGCGCACGACGACACCTATGTCACCGAGGGGGAGAACGTCGTCGTCCTCGCCCGCTACACCGCGACCAACAAGGCCACCGGCAAGCCGATCGGCGTGCGCGTCGCCCACCACTTCGTGGTCCGCGGCGGCCTGATCGTCCGCTTCGAGCAGTTCGTCGACACCGCCCTCGTCCGCGACGCCATGCACGGCTAGGCGCCCGCCCAGCCTTCCCCGGGACGGGCCGCGACTCTGTCCATGGGTGTCGCCACTGGCCATGGGCCTGCCAGCGCAATATCCAGCTCCGTGGCGCAGGGCGCGTGAGGTCGTCGGCATGCCCGACGGCTTCCGGTTGTTGAGTCGGCCCTGGGCGCGGTGCCGGGATTGCTCCCGGTCCGTTTCCCCGGACCGCTCGCCGCCCCGCCGTACCGACCTCTCGGCAACGGGCTCGGGTTCTGCCGTCAGCCGGGGTTCGTGGTCGGCCAGGGGCTGGGATCTTGTTGCCCCGGTAGGTGCAACGGAAGACCGCCACCCTCTCGATCCGGCATAACCCGACCCCTTCCGCCGCGATCCGTCATCGTCCTGAGGCGGCGGTCAGGTCAGAGCACGGATCTCCGCCTTCAAGGTCCAGACAGGCCGGGCGTCGATGACGGTGTGGACGTACCACTTGTTCGCCACCTCTTGCACCAGCGCACCGGGCGGCATGATCGGACGTCTCTCCCACCTCATCGGGGGCGCCGGCCGTCTCCGCGATCTCTCAACGAGAGAAAGGCAGGACAGTGACCGACGCCAGTTGCCCAGGTGGATGACAGGAACGTCGCTCGGGCCGGACCGACTGACGACTCGGGTGGCCGGGCCAAGCCGGGCGGGCGCCGGGCACCCGGTGAGTAAGTCTGGTGCCGCGGCGCCTTCGTGGTGATCGCGGAGCAGGGGTGGGCGGCGATCGAGGCGGCGGCTCCGCTCCATGTGGAGCGGAGCGTTCGCTGAGGCCAGGGTCAGGCCTGGTCGAGCTTCTCCAGTTCCTCCAGCTGCCAGCCGGCGACCTCCCTCATGATCGGCCCCTGCGGAGAGGCCCAGTCGAGGCCCGACTCGGAGATCAGCGCGAAGGTCGAGTTGGGTACGCTGCCGGCCTGGACCATGCGCTGGACCGCCAGGTCGTGCGCCTCCTTGGTGACGCCGCCGACCGCGTCCGCGGGGAACGTGGTCCTGAGACCTGCGGCCTGCATCTCCGCCACCGGGTAGGCCAAGCAGATCTCGGTCCACAGGCCGAGCATGATGAAATTGCGGCGGCCGGTTCTCTGTATCGCCCGGCGGAAGGCCGGGTCGTCCCAGGAGTTCATTGTGGTGCGGTCGATCTCGGGGACGTCCGGTATCTCCGCACGCAGTTCCGGGAGCGTCGGCTGGTTGATGCCCATCTCGACCGCGATGGTGCTCAGGACGACCGGCATCCCCATCTTGACCGCGAGGCGGGCCAGCGCTCTCGCGTTGACCATCATCCTCTTGGTGTCGGTGGACTTGACCCAGCCGAGCATTTCCGGCTGGTAGTCGATGAACACCAGCACCGAGTTGTCGAACGTGAACAGTGGGTCCTTCGAGCGGCCACGGGACGCTGCTGCGGCGGCCTGAGGCGCGACCATCGAGGTCGTCACGGCTGCGGCACTGGCGCCAGTGGCAGCAATCACTCCACGACGGCTGATCTTCTTGTCCATCAACGCTCTCCTTGACGAAGGGACCGCGACCTTCATGGCCACGGGCGGGCCTCAGATCAAATGAATGATGCATCATTTATATTGAGAAGTGAATGACGTGTCAAGTAGTTCAGGTGCCCGTCTGTCTCGTAGGAGGTTCCCTAGCCGGCGCATAACCTGAGGCAGCAGGCAGATCCTCATCAGCGCCGACATGGAGGGTGCCACGGGGGTGGCCTGGCCGGCCGACGTGCTGCCGGGACCCCGAAGTGGGAGCGGTGCCGGGCGATGTTCACCTCGGGCCTCAACGCCGCCGCGCTCGGCTTCTTGGACGGCGGCGCCCCCACTGGACCATGCGCAACCCGCTCCTCGAACAGCTCGATGAGCGGGCGAACGTGACCGCGTTCATGGTCAGCCTGGTCGCCGCCGCCCCGCTCGGTCCCGACCAGGCCGCCGAACGTCTCGGGGTGAGGCGAGTCGAGAGCCCACGGAGTGTCGAGAGGTGAGGTACGGCACCTCCCGGGCCGGGACGGTCGACGTGCCGATCTTCACCACGACGTCGGTCGACGCGGTGGTCGACGCGCACCCCGAGGTCGACTGGGAGCAGTTGCATCAGGGCAAGCATTTCCGACTGCCCCATGGGTCCCTTGAGACGAGCGAAGTCAGGAGTCGGCGGCGTCACCAGTGCGAGGACCGCGGCGAGGGTCACCGTGGCTCGTTGTCCAGTTGTTCCAGGATGCGGTTGGAGAGCCGTGCGAAGGTGTCGAGTTCGTCGCTGAGGGCGTCGATGACCAGGCGGCGGACCGTGGCGACATGGTGAGGTGCGGCGGCCTCGATGATTTTGCGGCCGGCCGGTGTGATGGCGACGAAGGCACCGCGTCCGTCCTCGGCGCATTCTTCCCGGGCCACCAGGCCGCGTTTGGTCATCCTGGCAATCTGGTGGGACAGGCGGCTCTGTTCCCACTCGATGGTGCTGGCGAGGTCCTGGAATCGTTGCCGACCGTCGGGGGTGTCGGTGAGGGCGACGAGGATCTGGAAGTCGGCGCCGGACAGCTTGTGCGCCTTCAGGTCACGCTCCAGCGTGGCCCAGAGCTTCTGGTGTAGACGGATGAAGGCACGCCAGGCGTGCTGCTCGGCGGGGCTCAGCCACGCGGGTGTGTCGTTCATACGCAACGAGTTTACTGGGCGCTTGACATGTCATACACCTGCATCTAACGTGCATGACACATCACATGACACGTCATGCACTTTCGGGCGTGAAGATACATGATGTGTCATGCAGTGGGGGTGCTTGCCCCTGACCCAACAAGAAGGAGAAGGCCGTGGCGGAGAAGAAGGTCATCGCGGTGGTCGGCGCGACCGGCGCCCAAGGTGGCGGGCTGGCCAGGGCGATCCTGGCCGACGCCGGTGGCGGGTTCGCGGTACGCGCGCTCACCCGCCGTCCCGACTCGGACACCGCACGCGAGCTCACGGCCCTGGGCGCCGAGGTGGTGAAGGCCGACACCGGCGACCTGCGGAGCCTGACGGAGGCGTTCGACGGGGCGCACGGGGCGTTCCTGGTGACCAACTTCTGGGAGCACATGTCACCCGAGCAGGAGAAGCAGCAGGCGGCAACCATGGCCCGGGCCGCCAAGGCCGCGAATGTGGCCCATGTCATCTGGTCGACGCTGGAGGACACCCGCGACTACATCCCGCTCGACGACGAGCGCATGCCGACGCTGATGGGCGGCTACAAGGTGCCGCACTTCGATGCCAAGGCCGAGGCCAACCAGTTCTTCACCGATGCCGGGGTGCCGACCACCTTCCTGCAGACCACTTTCTTCTGGGAGAACCTTCTCGGCCCGATGGCGCCGCGACGGGGAGACGACGGCCGGCTCATGCTGGCCCTGCCGATGGCCGACAGCCCGCTCGCCGGCATCGCCGCCGAAGACATCGGCAAGACCGCCTACGGCATCTTCCGCCGCGGCGGTGACCTCGTCGGCCGCACCGTGTCCATCGCCGGCGAGCACCTGACCGGCAAGCAGATGGCCGAGCAGCTCAGCGCGACCCTGGGCGAAGACGTGGCGTACGTGCCGGTGCCCTTCGACGCGATGCGGGCGCAGCCGTTCCCCGCCGCGGCCGAGTCGGGAAACATGTTCCAGTTCTACGCGGAAGTGCCGCAGTTCAACGCGGTCCGCGACCTCGACGCCGTCCGCGACCTGAACCCGCAACTGCAGACGTTCCAGCAGTGGCTGAACGCCCACAAGTCCGCCTTCGCCGGCGCCTGACGGGCGACCCGGCGGATCTTATTCCACGCATCTGATCCCCAGGCCCCGGCGTTCTCGCGAAATGCCGCTTTCGTCCCGCACATCGAGACGCATCACGAGAACGTCGGGGCCCTGTCTGCTCCCCCTTGATTGGTTGACTCATGAACATCGTTTTGTGGATTCTGGCCGGCCTGCTCGCCGCGCTCTTCCTGGCCGCCGGCGGCGCGAAGCTGGCCCAGCCGAAGGAGAAGCTCGCCGCCTCGCCGAACATGGCGTGGGCCGAGGACTTCTCTCCGGGCATGCTCAAGCTGATCGGCGCCCTGGAGGTGCTGGCCGCGGTCGGGTTGATCCTGCCCGCCGCGCTGGACGTCATCCCCGTCCTGGTGCCGCTGGCCGCCGTCGGCCTCGTGCTGCTGATGGCCGGGGCGGCGACAACCCACGCCAGGCGCAAGGAGTCCAGCGCGATCGTGCCGAACCTTGTGCTGATCGTGCTGGCCGGTGCGGTGGTGTGGGGCCGCTTCGGCCCGTACTCCTTCGCCTGATCGCCGGCAGCGTCCGTCCAGGGAGGAGCACCATGCCCGCCATCACTGTCGAGGACGTCCTCGTCCTGCCCCGCCTGCCCGCACTCGCCCCTGACAGGACCCGGATCCGTGAGGTGCGCCGGCTGGTCACCGCACCGCACGGCCACGAGGGTGAGGGCTTCCCGGTACGCCGCGGGTTCGCCGATGTGCCCCTGTCCGAACTGGATCCATTCGTCCACTTCGATCATCTCGGCGAAGTGGACCTGGCCCCCGGTGAGCCCAAGGGGACCCCGTGGCATCCGCACCGCGGCTTCGAGACCGTCACGTACGTCATCGACGGCATCGTGGACCACCAGGACTCCAACGGTGGCAGTGGGCGGATCGCCGACGGCGACACCCAGTGGATGACCGCCGGGGCGGGCATCCTGCACATCGAGGCGCCGCCGGAGAGCCTGGTGATGAGCGGGGGCGTGATCCACGGCACCCAGCTGTGGGTCAACCTGCCCCAGGCGAAGAAGCTGGTCCCGCCCCGATACCAGGACATCCGCGGCAGCCAGGCGGCGCTGCTGACCACACCGGACGGCGGCGCGCTCATCCGGGTCATCGCCGGCGACATCGCCGGACACGCCGGACCGGGGGTCACGCACACGCCGATCACGCTGGCACACATCACAGTCGAGCCCGGCGCCCAGGTCGACCTGCCCTGGCACCCCGGATACAACGCGCTGGTCTACGCCCTGGCCGGCGCCGGCACCGCCGGCGCCGAGAACAGGCCGATCCAGGTCGGTCAACTCGCCGTGCACGGGCCCGGGGACGGCCTGCGCCTCACCGCCGCGCCACGGCAGGCCTCACACACCCCGAAGCTGGAGCTGTATGTCATGGGCGGGCAGCCGATTCGTGAACCGATCGCCCACTACGGCCCGTTCGTCATGAACACCCGCGACGAACTGGCCCAGGCCTTCGAGGACTACCAGGCCGGCCGGCTCGGCGTCACCCCCGCCACCCGGCTGCCGCACACCGGATAACCGGCCACCGAATCTCCCTGGCCCCCGGCACCGACCGCACGCCGGGTCCTGTCACCGTGAGCTGGCTCGCGGTGACAGGACCCAGCGTGCGGTCGTCGTTCAGTGCCGACTCAGCCGGGGTATACGCGCACGCAGCTTCGGGAACTGGGCGAGGGCGTGGGTCCGCTCGAGAGCGATCCTCTGGTGCGGGCTGTAGACGCCGTCGACGGGTGGTTCGGGGTCGCCCGCCCGCGGGTCCGGCAGACGTCCCTCGAGGAACGGCATCTTCTCCACGTTGTCGGCCTCGAAGAGGTTGTGGACGGCCGGCCAGTCGCTGCCGAACATGATGTGGTCGGCCGGCACGAGCGACGCCAGTGGCAGCAACTGGGCGGCGGTGAACGCCTGCGCGTCGTCGAAGTACAGCCGCGAGAAGTAGTCGAGGGGGCCTTCGGGCAGTACGGAGTTGAACGGCGGGAAGAACGCGTGCAGCGTCGCGAGCCGGTAGGACAGGAACGGCAGCGTCCCGCCGCAGTGCGTGAAGTGCCGGCGGATGTTCGGGTGGTCCCGCAGGACACCGTTGTAGATCAGGCTCGTCATCGCGCGGGTCGCGTCGAAGGTGTACTCGTAGACGAAGTTCAGGGCCGGGATGTCGGGGCCGTAGCGGAGCTTCGGGGCCGGATTCACCTCCGGACCCGTCGGGTGGACGTAGACGTAGGCGCCGTGGTGGTCGAGGACCTCGTACAGCGGCGCGAACGAGGGGTCGCCCAGGTAGCGGCCCTGGTAGTTGGTGAGCAGACAGATGCCGTCGAGGTCCAGCTCACCGAGCGCGCGGTCCACCTCGGCCACCGCGCCCTCGACGTCCGGCATCGGGGTGACCGCGAAGATCCCGAACCGGTCACCACGGGTGCGCACGAGGTCGTGGGCGTAGTCGTTGACCGCGCGGGCGGTGACGCGGCGGTCGTCGACCGGGCCGAGGGTGAGCTGGAGGTCGCCGAACGACAGGACGCTCGCCTGGATCCGGTACCGGTCCATGAACGCCAGGTGCGCAGCCGGCGACCAGGGACCCACGTTGGCCAGGGTGTCGGCGAGGCCGCCGTGGCGCTCCACGTAGTCGTAGTACACGTCGGGGAAGTAGTGCGCGTGGGTGTCGATGCGCCAGTTGCCCTTCGGCAACCCTCGGCCGGACGGTGCCGCGGAGGCGGCCGGCACCGCACCCGCCGCCGCGACGAGGGGCGCGCCCGATGTCGCCTCGGTCAGTCCTCGAGGTGAGGTGCTCCGTACGGGGTCCCTGTCTGGGGCTCCACTTCTCGCAGGCCCGTCGTCGTCCGGACGGGTTGGTGGATGGGGCCGGGGACGCGGGACAGGGGCAGGCCGGTGCCGTTGTGGGTGTGGGCGATGATCTCGGCGGTGATGGAGATCGCTGTCTCCTCGGGGGTGTGGGCGCCGAGGTCGAGGCCGATGGGTGAGTGCAGGCGGGCGAGGTGCTCTTCGGGCACGCCGCCCTCCCGCAGACGTTCCAGTCGGTGCTCGTGGGTACGGCGTGAGCCCATCGCGCCGACATAGCCGACCGGCAGGCTCAGCGCCAGGCGGAGCAGAGGGACGTCGAACTTGGCGTCGTGCGTGAGGGCACAGATCGCGGTACGCCCGTCCACCTCGGTGCGCTCCAGGTAGCGGTGCGGCCAGTCGGCGACGACCTCGTCGGCGTGCGGGAAGCGGGCCGGGGTGGCGAAGACTGGGCGGGCGTCGCAGACGGTGACGTGGTGGCCGAGGAACTGCCCGGCCCGGCTGATGGCGCCCGCGAAGTCGACCGCGCCGAAGATCAGCAGGCGGGGGCGGGACGCGTGGGTGTGGACGAGGACCGACAGGCGCTCGGGGCAGGTGTCGGCGTCGCCGCCCACCTCGACACGGCGGGTGCGGTCGGCCCTCAGCTGCGCGCGGGCCTGCGCTGCGACAACCTGGTCCGCGTTCGTGTCGCCCACGGTTCCGCGGTGAGGACCCGTGCCCTCGGGGACGTGGAGGGTGCGGCCGAGGAGGTCGTCCGGGCCGTCCACCACCTGGGCCACAGCGACGGGTCGGCCCCCTACGACCGCGTCGAGGGCGTCGATGAGATGCGGCTCGGCGGCGGGCTCGACCCGCTGCACCAGGACGTCGATCTCGCCGCCGCAGGTCAGACCGACGGCGAAGGCGTCGTCGTCGGAGTAGCCGAACCGGGCGCGGGTGGGACCGCCGCCGTCCCTGAGCACTTGGACGCACAGCTCGTAGACGGCTCCCTCCACACAGCCGCCGGAGATGCTGCCGACCGTGTGGCCGTCCGTGTCGACGGCGAGGGCGGTACCGGGTGGCAGGGGTGCGCTGCCGCTGACGTCGACGACGGTGGCGAGGGCGAAGGGACGGGCCTCGCGGCACCAGTCGTACAGCGTGTCCGCGATGTTGAGCATGGGCGTGCGCTCCGGATGATGGGGGGCTTGAGGACCGCCGCAGCACTGTGAGGGGGCAGCGTGCGACGGCGGCCTGGTGCCCGGCGGTGGGCCCGTCGTCGGCCGCCGGATGCTGGGGAGCCCGGGTGACCGGTGGCGACGCGGCCACCCGGGAGTTCAGAGCAGGGCCTCGGGCTTGATCGGCAGTTCGCGGATCCGGCGGCCGGTGGCGTTGAAGACCGCGTTGGCGATGGCGGGCGCCACTCCGACGATGACGACCTCACCGAGTCCCTTGACGCCGATGGGGTCGGCTTCGTAGTCCTCTCCGTCGATGTAGATCGCCTTCAGTTCGGGGATGTCGGCGTGGGTGGGCACGAGGTAGTCGGCGAGGTTGGCGTTGACGATCCTGCCGTCGCGGTGGTCGGTGACCGTGTGTTCAAGGAGGGCCTGGCCGATGCCGCCGGTCATGGCGCCGAGGGCCTGGCTGTCGGCGAGTCTCGGGTTGATGATCCGGCCGGCGTCGTACACGCCGACCATGCGCCGCACCCGTACCAGGCCGAGGCGGGCGTCGACGGCGACTTCGGCGAAGGTCGCGGCGTAGGCGTAGAGGGAGAACTTCGCCGTTTCCGGCGCTCCGGCGTACGAGCCCATCGCTTCGAGGTGGGTGCGGTTGTTGCGGGCCAGGAGCTGCTGGTACGTCTCCCCGCGCGCGGGGTCGTCCTGCACGTGCAGTCGGCCTCCTCGTACGACGATGCCGGCGGGGTCGACGCCGTGCAGCGGTGACTCCTCGTCCCCGACGGCCAGTTCGATCGCCTGCCGCCGCAGTTTGTCGCAGCCGTCCTGGACGGCCGATCCGACGCTGGCCATGGTCTGCGAACCGTAGTGGCCGGGGGCCGGAGGCAGACGGGAGTCGCCGAGCCGGAAGGTCACCCGGCGCATGGGCAGGCCGAGGGCGTCGGCGGCGAGCTGCGTCATGGACGTGGCGGTGCCGACGCCCATGTCAGCGGTCGCGGCCTGGAGCAGGGCGGTGCCGTCGGCGTCGAGCCGGACGGATGTCTGGGACTCGGAGCGTGCTGTGTCGTAGACGCCGGCGGCCATGCCCATACCGATGAGCCAGTCGCCCTCGCGCCTTGAGCGGGGCTCGGGCCTGCGCCGCTCCCAGCCGAACTCGCGGGCGCCCACGCGGTAGCACTCGCGCAGGCGGCGCGTGGAGAACGGCAGCCCGCTGGACTCGTCGTCGGCGGGCTCGTTGCGCAGCCGCAGCTCGATGGGGTCGAGTCCCAGTTCGTGGGCGAGCTCGTCCATCGCCGACTCCACGGGGAAGGCACCGCTGGCGTAGCCGGGGCCGCGCATATACGTCGGTGTGTTCACGTCCAGCGGTACGTGCCGGTACGCCTGGCGGACGTTGGGGGTGCTGTAGAGCATCTGGCCGGGGCCCAGCACGTGTTCGATGTGTGTCTCGTACCTGGAGGTCTCGGCGCGCACGTCGTGCGCCGACGCCGTGAGACGCCCCCGGCGGTTGCTGCCCAGGCTCAGTTCGTACTCGTACGCGGGCCGGTATCCCACGCCGAAGTACAACTGCCTGCGGGTGAGGGCGAGCTTGACGGGGCGCTGCACCTCGCGTGCGGCCACGGCGGCGATGACGGAGTGCACCCAGGTGCGGGCAGCGTTGCCGAAGGCCCCGCCGATGAACGGAGAGATGACGTGGATGTCGTCCGGTGGCATGCCGAGCGCGGCGGACATGCCGAAAGCGGCGGACTGCACCCATTGGCTCTTCTCCCAGAGGGTGAGCTTGTCGCCGTCCCAGCGGGCGACGAGGCCGGCCGCTTCCATGGCGTTGTGGTGGTTGCGGGCCGTCCGGTACGTCATCTCCATCCGGACGGCGGCCGAGTCCAGGGCTTCGTCGGCGTCGCCGCGCGCATAGGTCTCGGGCTCGCCGGCGGGGTCGGCGGCGGCCAGATCGGTGGCGGGACGCTGGGCGTCGTAGGAGACCTTCACCAGGCTCGCGGCGTGCTGGGCGGTCTCCAGTGTGGCCGCCACCACGACCGCGACGGGCTGTCCGAAGAACCGGATGCGGTCGTCCTGGAAGGCACGCAGCGGCTTGCCCGGCGGCCATTGCCCTTCAACGGGCGGGAGTTCGGGCGCGTTGAGGTGGCTGATCACCTTCAGCACGCCCTTCTCGGCTTCGGCGGCGCGGGTGTCGATGCCGGTGATGCGGCCGCGGCCGACGCCGCTGTCGACGATGACCGCGTGCACGACCCCGTCGGGGTTGTTGTCGGCGGCGTACTTCGCTTGCCCGGTGACCCTCAGCCGGGCGTCGACTCGGGGGACCGCCGCTCCGACGGCTGCCTGTGGCTGCGGGCTCACTTGCCACCTCCTACGACGCGCAGTTGACGCTCGACGGTCCGTTTGAGCAACTCGACCTTGAAACGGTTGTGTTCGAGGGGCCGGGCCCCGTCAGCCGCCCGCTCGGCGGCCTTGGTCCACAGGGCGTTCGACGGCCGGCGTCCGATGAGCTCCCGCTCGACGGCGGGCAGTTTCCAGGGGACGGTGCCCACGCCTCCGGCGGCCACTTTGGCTTCGCGGATCACGCCGTGTCGGAGGTGCAGGGCGACGGCCGCGGAGGTGAGGGCGAACTCGTAGGACTGCCGGTCGCGCACTTTCAGGTAGCCGGACTTCAGCGGGCGCGGGTGGGGCGGTATCTCCACTGCGGTGATCAACTCTCCGGGGCGCAGGGCCTGTTCGTGGTGGGGTGTGCTGCCCGGCTTGAGGTGGAAGTCGGCGAAGGGCACGGTCCGCTCCCCCGCTGGGCCGAGCAGGTGGACGGTCGCTTCCAGGGCGGCGAAGGCGACGGCGGCGTCGGAGGGGTGGGTGGCCACGCAGTCGTCGGTGGTGCCCAGGATCGCGTGGCTGCGGTTGTAGCCGTGCAGCGCGGCGCATCCGGAGCCGGGCTCGCGTTTGTTGCAAGGGGCGGTCACGTCACGGAAGTACGTGCACCGGGTGCGCTGCATGATGTTGCCGCCGATGGTGGCCATGTTGCGCAGTTGGGGCGACGCACTCAGTTCCAGCGCCTGCGAGACGACGGGGTACAGGGCATGGACCTTGGGGTGGGCGGCGGCCTCGGTCATGGTCACCAGGGCTCCGATGCGCAGGCCCCCGCTCTTGGTGGCGGTGACCGAGCGCAGGGGCAGGGCGCTGATGTCGACCAGCGAGCCGGGGTGTTCGACGGTCTCCCGCATCAGGTCGACCAGGGTGGTACCGCCGGCGATGTAACGCCCGCCGCGCCGACCGGCATTGAGGGCTTCGCGCGTGTCCGCGGCCTTGGTGTAGGTGAAGGGATGCATGGGAATCGGCCCTCACTTCCGTCCTGCGGTCTGCTCGACCGCCCGCACGATTTTCACGTAGCAGCCGCAGCGGCAGATGTTGCCGCTCATCCACTCCCGGATCTCCTCCGCCGAGCCGGTGTGGCCCTCCTGGACGCAGGCGACACCGGACATGATCTGACCCGGGGTGCAGTAGCCGCACTGGAAGGCGTCCTGGTCGATGAACGCCTGCTGCAGCGGGTGCAGCCGTTCGCCCTTGGCCAGGCCCTCGATCGTGGTGACCTCGGCGCCGTCCAGCCGGACCGCCAGCGTCAGGCAGGAGTTGACCCGGCGGCCGTCGACCAGGACGGTACAGGCGCCGCAGGCCCCGGCGTTGCAGCCCTTCTTCGAACCGGTCAGGTCCAGGTGCTCGCGCAGCAGGTCGAGGAGCGAGGTGCGGTTGTCGATCGTGACGGTGCGCCGGACGCCGTTGACCGTCAGGGAGACGCGGCTGCCGTGCGGCGCCTCGGCGGCGGCCGCTTCCCCGGAGCCGGGAAGGGGCACCGCGACCAGGCCGCCGGCCAGGGCGGCCCCTCCGGCCACCGTGGTCGTCGCGATGAACGTACGCCGGGTCGGTGCCGAGCCGGATTCGGCGGGGGGAGACACGGCTGAGTCGGGAAGTTCGGTGGACATGCCCACTCCTCGGTGCGGGGTACGGATGGTCCTGCTGATCGGCGCGAACCTGTCGGGGCGGGGCGCACGGGGCGTCTCCTGCCGCACCCTCGCCCCGCCCCCCCCCTGAACCGGGCGCCGACCCGCGGTCTCGCGTATGCGCCCGCCTCCGCCTCGGCTGTCGCGGCTGAGGGCGGTGCGGGGCCCGCTGCTCAGGCGACGGGCAGGTGCCCGTAACGGGCGGCCGGGGAAGAATGGTTGCCGGTCAGCAGGGCGGATTCGGCGGTCAGGAGGGCGTCGAGCACGACAGCCTGGTCCTCCAGACCAGGGACGCAGACGGACTCCCCCAGGCGGACGCCGGCGAGACTGGCATGTGCCACACCCTCGGCCGTCATGGCGAAGGGGTAGCCCTGGCCGAAGCCGCCGTCGAACTCCGTCGCCACCACCCCCGGGCACACCACCTGGGCATGGACGCCGGTGCCGGCGAGTTCGTGTGTGAGCGTCCGTGTGAAGGCGACCGTGGCGGCCTTCGCGGCCGCGTACAGGGTGCGCGGTATCGGCATCTCCTGACCGGCGCTGAAGGCCAGCAGTGAGGCGAGGGTGATGACGGTGCCGTCACCGGCGGCCAGCATCCCGGGCAGGGCGGCCCGCACCAGACGGATGGGGCCGGCGGCGTTGAGTGTGAGAAGACGGTCGATCTCGACGGCGTCGATGTCGGTGAGCGGTGCGAAGCCCCCGACTCCGGCGTTGCAGATCAGCAGCCGGACGTCTCCGGTGGCCAGGCGGTGGGTCACGGCGTCGATGCCGTCGTGCGTACTGAGGTCGGCGGGCAGAACCTCGACGGCGGCACCTGCTTCGCGCAGTTCGGCGGCCAGCTCGTTCAGCCGGTCCACCCGCCGGGCCACCAGGACGAAGTCGCAGTCGGACGCCAGGAGCCGGGCGTAGGCAGCGCCGATGCCGGACGAGGCGCCAGTGATCAGAGCAAGAGTTCGGGACATGCGCCCAGCATTAACCAAGCGCCTGTCTAGAATCAAGCATTTGATAGCAAGTGATTGATACACGTGAATTCCCGTATCCTCCTCGCGTGACCACGGATGACGAGAAGACGCCTGGTGGCGATGTCAGAGCGATCTGGGCCCTGCGGAGGGCGGAACTCGCCGTGCAGGCGCTCAAGGGACAGCGACTGCGCACCCTGGACATGGCGCCCGCGCACTACTCCCTGCTGTTCTGCATCCATGACGAACCCGGCCTCACAGGCGCGGAGGCCGCCCGCCGCCTGAACGTCACCCCTCAGGCCGTGGCATCACTGGTGGCGCGACTGGAGGGGCGCGGCCAGCTGGAGCGTCGACAGCACGCGCTGCACCGCCATGTGCAGGAGCTCCACCTCACCGACGCCGGCCGTGAGGCATTGGGCTCCGCCAGTCGCGTCGTCGCGGACATCGAGCGCCGCGTCGTCGAGCGGCTGGGCTCGGACGGCACTGCGCAACTCACCGCCTTGCTCGGGCAGGTGGTCGAGGCGGTCCGGGAGCCGTAGGTCACCGCTGTGGTCGGGTCAGCGGTACCCGGCGGCGCTGCCGGCGATCGTCGACGTGTGACGGGCAGGCCCGGATCCGCAGCGCGGACGCCGGATCGGGAAGGTCAGGCCGAGCTCAGGAGTGGGGGGAACTGCGCGACACGGCAACCCCGTTGCGCTAACCGTGAGTTAGTGCTTTCCTTCAGAAAGCACGAGGTTGAGCTTTCAACCTTCGCCGATCTTCCTTGCCTACTTCTTGAGGAGAGCGCACCGTGACCCCCACCACCCATGCCCGCAGAGCACTCGTCGCTTTCATGGCCTCCGCCGCCCTACTGGGCGCCGTCGGCGCACCCGCCGTCGCTGCGCCGTCCGCCGCTTCCGCCGGGCACTCCGGTTATGGCGCCCACTCCGGTTACGGCGACTCCGCCCGCCTCAGCCACCAGAAGGCCGTCACCGTACGCGTCCTCAAGGGCCTGTTCGAGCGGGGCGACACCAAGGTCGTCGATCGCTACGTCCGCCCGGACTACATCCAGCACAACCCGCTCGCGCCCGACGGCGCCGAGGCGCTGAAGAAGCTCGGCACGGACCTCCACCAGCGGTTCCCGGACGCCAAGTACGACATCAAGCGGGTGATATCCGAGAGTGACCTGGTGCTCGTCCACTCGAACGTCGTCCTGACGCCGGGCGAACGGGGCGCGGCGGTCTTCGACATCTTCCGGTTCCAGGGCGGGAAGATCGCCGAGCACTGGGACGTGGAGCAGAACGTGCCCGAGACTTCCGTGAACGGCAACGACATGTTCTCGATGGAGAGTTGGCCGCGCACCGAGCAGCCGGGGCCGGCGTGGCTCACCGAGTACAACAAGAAGCTGGCCACCAAGGCCTTCGACGAACTCATGGTCCACAAGGACCTGTCGGCGATCGACCGCTACTACGGCCCCGAATACCACCAGCACAACCCGACCGTCCCCAACGGGGTGGCGGGCGTGAAGGCGGGACTCGGCGGACTCTTCGAGGCCCTCCCGCAGCTGGAGGCCTCCCGGAAGCGGGTGATCGCGCAGGGCGACCTGGTCGCGGTCCACCAGCACTTTGTGGAAGCGCCGGGTGCGCGGGGTCAGGCGATTGTGGATCTGTTCCGGGTGCGGAACGGGAAGATCGTCGAGCACTGGGACGTGATCCAGGCCGTGCCGGAGACGTCGGCGAACGACAACACCATGTTCTGAGCCGAGAGCGTCCCCCTGTCCGATCATCGAACCAGTCTGGCATAGTGCATGACACATCACGTACATTCTTGACATGTCATGCACTCTGATGCGTCATGCAGATCGCTGGTCCGCTCGTCGGGTCCTGTACGCGAGGAGCAATCGTGAAAGCCGTCACCGTCACCGCGTTCGGCACTCCGCCCGTTTTGCGCGAGGACGTTCCGGAGCCGATCACGGGGCCCTGGCAGGTACTGGTCCGCGTCCAGGCGTCGTCAGTGAACTGGCTGGACGCGGACATCGCCTACGGCACCCTCAAGGACATGGCCCCGCACGAGCTGCCGATCACACTGGGCCGGGACTTCGCCGGGATCGTCGAGGCCGTCGGTGAAGGCATCAGCGAGGTGGAGGTCGACGACGAGGTCTTCGGGGCCGTACCCATGGCGGAGACCGCTCGCGACGGGGCCTGGGCCGAGCTCGTCGTGACCGGCGGGCACACGCTGACCCGCAAGCCCGCCCACATCGACACCGCGACCGCCGGTGCGGCCGCGCTGACGGCCAGTACTGCGCTCATGACGGTCGACGCGCTGGACCTGGCACCCGGCGACACCGTCCTTGTCGTGGGTGCGACCGGCGGGGTCGGCGGCATCGCCGTACAACTCGCCCGGGCGGCCGGTGCGGTCGTCCTGGCGCCGGGACTACCCGAGGACGAGGAGTACCTGCGCGCCCTGGGCGCGAGCGACGTGCTCGAGCGCGGGGGTGACCTCGTCGCCGCCGTACGCAGGAAGCACCCCGGCGGGGTGGACGCGCTCGTCGACGCCGTGACCGCGTACGAGATCACGCCGTTCGCGGGAGTCGTCAAGGACGGCGGCCGTATCGCCTCGCCGACCTACGCCGCAGGTTATGGCCCAGGCCGCACCAACGTCGTGCACGGGCCGTGCCCCGAGATCCTCGGGCGCGTGGCGCGGCATCTCGCCGATGGCACGATCAGGAATCCCGTCGGACGGACCTACGCGCTGGCGGACGCGGCCACGGCGCTCCAAGTCTTCGCGACCCGCCACACGCACGGCAAGATCGCCCTGCGCGTCGCCTGAACCCGGTCCATCCCCCTTCATCACCCCGTCTCCTTTCGAGAGCCGGGCATCGGGCATCACGGAGCAACCATGACCGCACAGTTGACGGGTGAGCGCACACTGACCCGCATCACCACCAAGCAGCAGCTGGGCCCCGACGCGCAGGTCGACGACAAGGCACTCGTCTTCGTGCCGACCGACCCGGCCCTGACCGACCCCTTCCTCGCCCTGGTCGAGGACTGGTTCTCCACCCCCGGCTTCGAGTGGCACCCCCACCGCGGCCTGGAGACCGTCACCACCGTCGTGGACGGCGCCCTGGAACACGGCGACAACCTCGGCCACGCCGGGGCACTGGAGGCCGGTGAGGTGCAGTGGATGACCGCCGGGCGCGGCATCATCCACCGTGAGCTCGCCTACCGCGACGAGCACGCGCACGTGCTGCAGATGTGGCTCAATCTGCCCGCCGAGAAGAAGCTGACGCCGGCGCGTTACCAGGACCTGACCAAGGCCGCCATGCCACGCGTGCGGGCGCCGGGTGTGACGATCGACGTCCACGCCGGCACCGTCGGCGGCGTCACCGGCGCGGCCGACACCCGTCACCCGGTGCAGGGCGTCGTCGCCACGCTCGACCCCGGTGCCTTCTACGACCTGCACGTTCCCGCCGAACACCGGCTGTTCGCCCACGTCATGAGTGGGCGCCTGCTGATCGGCGGCCGGGAACTGCACGCGGGGCAGACCGGCTGGTCCGACCCCGTCAAGAGGAGGAGCGGGGATGACGGCGGTGCTCCGGCGGCCACCTCGCTGCACCTGGCGACCGTCGACCCCGAACAGCCCGCCCGCGTCATGGTCTACAGCGGCACTCCACTGCGCGAACCCGTCGCCGTCGGCGGCCCGTTCGTGATGAACACCAACGTGGAGATCACCAAGGCATTCGCCGACTTCCACGCCGGCGCCTTCGGCCCGGTGCCCCGCCAGGCCCGCCTCGCCTACGACCGGTGACCGGACGTCTGCGACACGGACCGAGAACAACCCAGACCACCAGAAGGACCAGAAACAAGAGACAGCGAACATGATGAAAAAGAACACAGACATGGCCCAGCCCGAGTCGTCGGCCAGCTCAACGCCCCCGCAGCCGGCTGGTCACAGGGCGCGGACGTTCGGCCGCCGACCGGTACTCGCCGGGCTGCGGGCGCGCTCGGCGCCACGGCCGTGGGAGTGGGCGTCGGCCTGGGGGCGGCCTCCCCGACCGCGACGGCATCCCCGGAACCGGCGGCCGCGCCGGTGACGTTCGCACCCGGCCGGCCCCTCCTCTTCCGCCGGGCAACCGTGATCACCATGGACCCCCGCCGCGGGATACTGCCCGACACCGACGTCCTGGTCCGCGGCACGGACATCACCCACCAGCACATGTGGCAGGCCGCGAAGCGGGGCGTGGGCGCGGACTGGACCTTGGCCCAGTACCTGGATTGGATGCTGATGAAGCGGGGGCCGCTGTTCCGCCCGGAGGACATCCACGCGGCCAACTATCCGAGCATGGTCGAGGCCGTCAACGACGGGGTGACCACCGTGATGGACTGGTCGCACGGCCTGCGCACCCCGGACCACGCCGACGCCGCCGTGGACGCGCTGTTCGCCGTACCGGGACGCGCCCGGTTCGGCTACAGCAACGCCTTCGCCACGGACCTGAAGTGGGTCTACGAGGGGCGCATCGACAAGATCACCCGAGCGAGCGACTGGGGCTTCACCGGCTGCCTCCGGCCGCGGCTGACCTTGTCCTGCTCGGAGACCTCACCGGCCGCTACGTGGCGGGCAGTTACAGCAGGCTCGGCTCCGACGGCCGAACCGTGGTCCTGCGCGAAGACCGTCAGGGCGCGGCCGAGCACGGGCACCGGATCACCGCGGCCATCGCCTGCCACGTCGCCCGCGCCGGCGGAACCGTCGACGAGCTGACCCGGCTGCTGCTGCACCCCGACCACGAGGGTGGTCGGCACGTCCAGCACATCGCGCTGCGCTCCGGGCAGGCGCGTGCCCTGGACTACATCCGCCGGGTGTGGGCCAGCGCCTCGGCCGCGGTCGCCAGCACGCGGGTCCTGGAGTCGCGCCAGCAGGCGCACGAGGTTCTCGCCGCGCTGCGGGACCGGATCGAGACGACGCCCTGGCGCGGGGAGCGGGGACGGACCGCGCTGCGCGTGGCCCACCCCTGAGACAGGGACGGCGGCCGACATCGATTCCACCGTCATCGGCCGGCTGATGGGCCACGACGCCTTCGCCCACCACGGCCTCGGCAGCTCCGCCTTCATGATCATCGGCGCGCTGCACGCCCGGCCAGCCCAGACGGTCGGTGAGCTTGTCGGCTCCGCATCGGTGTCCCGGGCCACCGCCTACCGGACCTTGCGCCGCCTGGCCCACCACGGCCTGGTGCACCACAGCGGAGAGACCTGGAGCCTCGCGCCTCGCGCGCTGGAGGGCTTCGGTACCAGCCTGCCGGATGCGGTTCCTGGCCCGACCGCGTACCCGGCACAGGGCTGGGACGCGGTCGCCCGGCAGTACGGCACCGCGGGCATCGCGGCCCGGCGCAAGGGACTGCACGCTGCCGAGCGCTCGACGTACCGGGAGGCACTGGACCGGCTGTCGGAGCACCGCAGCAAGGCCATGGTGATCGTCCGCGACGGGCGCCGGGTCCTGGTCCCGGCACCTCGTCCCGACGAGATTCCCTCTGCGTGGCACGCACCGGGCGGGCGCGTCCTCGACCCGGTCACGGGCCGCCCTGACGCCGAATGGCGCGTGGCCACCGACGGCCGTCTGATCCTCATCACCCCATCGGACCAGCGCAGTTACGACGAGCTGGCCGCCGCCCATGCCGAAGCCCTCTGCGAATGGGAGTCCGCCGCATGAACCCAGAGCCCCCAGTCACATCCGATGCCAGCGAGGCGGTGACACCCGAGGCCCTGCGCAAGCAGTACGAGTCCGGTGCCACCATCGACGAACTCGTGGCCACCAGTGGCCTGTCCTACGGCACGGTCCTCAACCGGCTGCACGACGCCGGGACCGAGATGCGCACGTCGTGGCAGACCCGCCGAATGCGCGAGGACCCCCAAGCACGCCAACGCCTCGCAGCACATCTCCGCACCCTTTACGAGGAGCACGGAGCGACCCTCACCGAGCTCGCCGCGGCCGCGGGAGAGACGAGACGTGCTGCCCGACGCCTGCTGATCGAGGCCGGCGGCACCGTGCGCACCACGCAGCAGACCCTGCGGATGCGCTCTGCGGCGCGGGCCGTCGAGCGGCAGAAACTAGCGGTGTCGTTGCGGGCGCGGTACAAGGCCGGCGCCACGGTCCCGGACCTCGCCCAGGAGTGCAACTACTCGGTCGCCACCGTCTACCGGCTCCTGCACCAGGCCGGCACCCGGATGCGTCCCCAGCACACCCACAGCCCAGCCCACGAGGGCAGCTCAACCACGCCGTCCCTGAAGTTCTTCAGTTCCAGCGCCGGATCCGCCGCTGCAACGCCGACACCGACATCCCTCACGGTGACATCGTCGCTCTCGCCCTTGATGCCTGGCTCCGTGCAAAGGGCTACCCGCCCGGCCTCGTCCCGACCGAGACGGAAACTCCATGACCGGGCAGCCCAAAGTGCGACTCGAATCGCCCATCCCGCACCCCGTGCCATCCCAAAACACCGGATCAGCTCGTGCTGCTCGGTCACCGACGGCTCTCCTCCGACCTCGTCAGAGGGTGCCGCACAGCGACCCGCCTCCGCCAGGAGCGGCCCAACGGGGGCAGAGACCGGCAACAGGCGGCTCCCGGTACTCGATCACCTAGGCGGGGATGAGCGATCGCCGGACGACTGATCCACCGGACGGGCGGCTGCGGCGGCCATAAGGGCCAGCAGGAGCGCGATCACGCCGACGATGATGTTGTTGACTATGGTCCTGGTGGTACTGACGTCTCCTGCTACAACCCAGGGCGCAAAGATCGTCCACACGCTGAGTGCGCAAGCGGCCCACGCCATGCCGTGCGAGCGCTCGTATGCCCGGCCAAAGCCACCGCTCATGATCACGGCGTATGCGATGCCGACGATCAAGTTGTTGACGGCCAGGGTGGAGAAGTCGCTGAAACCCGCGATCCACGGTGAGGCCGCCAGGTAGAGGCCCGTGATCAGTGCCATCGCCTCGACCGCCTGCGCCCTCGGCGTACTCGCGACACGCTCGGCCATCTCGTGTCGACTGCGCATGGCGAGGATGTCGGGGTGCGTTTCCATGTCCGACCGGGGATGCGTTGCCATTCCGACCTCCAATTTGCCCGTTATGTGCATTCGTGAAGGCGGGTACCCCTCAGGGGCGGAGTAACCATCGCAGACATGCCTGCACCCTCAGGACGCCACTGAAGGAGGTGACCTTCAGAGCACCTCGCCAGCCCTACTCAGGGCCTGCTCGACGGTGGGACGGCGGGGGATGAGCACGGGCGATGCGCAGTCACCTTTGAGCGCCAGTCACGCGCCGGTGAGCGGCGACGAAGACGTTGACCCCCCTGGAGTCCATGGAGGCCACGCCGCTGAGATCTGCCACGATCGAGGGCGGCGGCGTACCGTCCGCTCCCGGGCCGCACACGCGGGGGCAGAATGGGACATTACGCCATCGACAGGTGGTTGATACGTGGCCGGCAGTGATGCGGTGCCGCGCGAGGCCCCCTGTCGGGTTGTCCCATAGCCGGTGTGAGCTGCCGTCTCCCCACCCGTGCCCCAGGTGGTCCTGGGCCATACGGCAGTCGGCAGGCGGCGGGGCGGCCTCGCGTCCGGCAACCGGTCGGCGCGGACGATCGCCCCGGTGCGCGTGGATCCGGTCATGCCATAGTGCGCTGGCACTGTCATCTCGGCTGATCCGGTGGGGGAATCGCACGCCCTCTGGGCGCGAGCGGTGGCTGAAGGTCGGCGATGACGGCGAGACTCGCAGGTGGACCTGTGCTCGTCGTTCGCGGCGGGGTACCCGTCGGCGCACGAGTCCTCCTGTCCCAGGAGGCACCCCCCCATGACCTTCAATCCACTCGAGCAGCGGGGCATCCCGCTGGATCGGCAGCTGCGCAGCTGGCGGGAGCTGAACGTGCAGCCGATCGACCCCGACCGCTGCGACCCCTATACGCGGTGCCGGATCATTACGATGAACGGCATCGAGGTGGAGGCGATCCTCTTCAGCCACCAGCTCGCCCGGAACACGGCCGACCAGGAGGTCAAGCGGCAGCTGGCACGGACCCGCTACATCGAGGCGCAGCAGCAGAAGGTCGTGAACTGGCTGCTGCCGGGCGTCTCGTCGGTGCTGGAGACGACCATCGCCTACGAGCAGGTCGCCGTGGACCTGACGGCGTGGGTGGCGCGGATGGAGCCGGACCCCTATCTGAAGCAGGCGTACCAGTTCGGTGTCCTGGAGGACTTCGACCACCTGTACCGGTACGCCAACCTCTACGAGATGATCGAGCACCGCAAGGCGGAGTCGATCGTCGACAACCTCACCGAGGTCATGCCGGGCAGGCCCACCCGGTACCACCACCGCGATCCGGTCGACAACGTCCGTGACCCCTACGACAAGGACGCCACGAACCCCCTGTCGAAGCTGCACGCGCTGACGATCTTGTCGGCGGAGCAGCAGACCATGAACTTCTACATGAACACCGGCCCCACCTACGTGGAGCCGATCGCCCGTCAGCTCTACCAGGAGATCGGGCTGATCGAGGAGGAGCACGTCACCCACTACGAGTCCCTCGTGGACCCGGGCGAGACGTGGTGGGAGCAGCTGGTCAACCACGAGTACAACGAGTGCTACCTGTACTACTCCTTCATGGAGCAGGAGAGCGACCCCCGGGTGAAGTCGATCTGGGAGCTGCACCTGAACATGGAGCTGGAGCACCTGCACATCGCCTGCGACCTGATGCGCCGCCACGACGGACGCGAGCCGCAGGAGGTGCTGGCGCCGGAGCTGCCCAACGTGCTCACTTTCGAGCCGAACAAGCAGTACCTGCGCGAACTGCTGGATACCCAGATGGACCTCACGACCCTCGGCGCGGGCTACGTCCGCGAGGCGCACGAACGGTTCGAGAAGATGCAGGAGCAGATCCACGGCGGCGAGGCCCCGCCGAGCGACCGGGTGATGACCGAGCACGACGAGATGTTCGGCCGCGAGTACCGCGTCCAGACCGAGGGCGAGCACCCCGACCCCGCCCAGCGCGAGAAGTGAGGACGCCGCACATGTCCGAACTGCGAACACCTCAGGCCGGCGACGACCAGGCACCTGACATTGACGTAGTGGCTCTGCTGATGCGTCAGCACGGCGACATCCGCAACCTCTTCGACGAGGTCGAGCAGAGCCGGGGTGAGGAACGCCGGGACGCTTTCCGTCGCCTGGTACGCCTGCTGGCCGTGCATGAGACCGCCGAAGAAGAGGTCGTCCACCCCTTCGTCCGCAGGGCGGTCGAAGGTGGCGAGCAGGTCGTCAGGGATCGCCTGGCGGAGGAGAAATCGGCGAAGGAAACGCTGGCGGCCCTGGACGACATGGACACCGACGACCCCAAGTTCATGCCCCGGCTGATGCAGTTGCGCACCGAGGTGCAGGAGCACGCGCGGGCGGAGGAACGCTACGAGTTCGCCCACATCCGCCGCAGCACCGACGTCACCAACCTCGCCGCCATGGCCAAGGCCGTCAAAGCCGCCGAGGCGATGGCTCCCACCCGGCCGCACCCCGGTGTCGAGTCGGCCACTGCCAACGTGGCCCTCGGTCCGGTGGCCGCACTCATGGACCGCACGAAGGACGCTGTCCGCAAGGCGATGGGAAAGAGCTGACATACCCGGGAGTCGTCAAGTCGGCCGCCTCGAGATCGCCGAGGGGGGACGGGCCGGCGTCAGAAGTGAGTCTCTGGGCCACCACCGAGCGATCGAAGCATGGAGCATCCGGGCGGAATATTGCTCGGCGAGGACCTGCTGGCGCGGTATCGCGCCAGCAGGTCCTCGCCGAGCTCGTCGTCGGAGGCAGCTGCGGCGGGCAGACCGACGCAGACCAGCAGGACCGCCTCACGGGAGGAGCCGGGGTACAGGTCCAGTACCGCCGTCGACAACCAGCTGCCGATCGGCACCTGCACCGTCAGCGGATGCGCCGGATGCCCCAGCGCCCGCACCCCCTTGCGGACCTCGTCGATCACCGCGCCGGCCCTGGGCTCACGCTCCAGGTGGTCCAGCAGCCGCAGCACCCGGCTGCCGCATCCGGGGGCGGCGTGGCGTCGTGCTCATAGTGGACCGGATCCCCATCTGCGCAGACGGGACAGGGGCCGCCTGCGGTGGACCACGGTCAGCCGCCCGGCCGGATCACCGCGCGCACGCAGCCGTCGTTCTTCTCCTTGAACATGTCGTATGCCCGTGGCGCCTCGTCCAGGGGCACGGTATGGGTCGCCAGGTGGGCCGTGCTCAGCTCTCCGGCCGCCAGGCGGTCCAGCAGCATCGGGATGTAGCGCTGGCCGTGCTGCTGGGCGCCCCGCACGGTCAGGCCCTTGTTGATCACCGCGCCGAGGGGGAACTTTTCGACGGCGCCGGCGAAGACGCCGAGGACGAAGACCGTGCCGCCCTTTCGGCAGGCGTGGATGGCCTGCCGTACGGCGGTGGGGCGGTCCGTCTGGAGCCGGAGCTGCTGCTTGGCCTGGTCGTAGAGGTGGACGGGGCTGTCGCTGTGGGCTTCCATGCCGACCGCCTCGATGCACACGTCGGGGCCGCGGCCTCCGGTGCGCTCGCGCAGTTCCGCGCCGACGTCGGTGGTCGTGTAGTCGATGACCTCGCTGCCGATGTGCCGCTCGGTCATCTCCAGGCGTTCGCTGTTGCGCTCCGGCCTTTTCGCGCAGCCCGGGGAACTCGTACTGTTCCTCCGAGGCCGCGTGCTGGAGCACGTCCGCGCGCAGTTCGCGCAAGGCGGGCATGAACCCGGGGTCGTCGGGGTCCATGTCATCGAGTCGGCTCAGCTTCTCCTTCGCGGCCCGCTCCTCCTCGAGACGGTCGTCGACCACCTGCTCACCCTCCTGCAGCAGACGGCGGGCTGCCGGGTGGACCACTTCCTCCTCGGCGGTCTCGTGGACGGCCAGCAGGCGGACGAGTCTGCGGAATGCCTCCGCCCGGTCGTCGGCGGTGGCGTTCTCGACCTCGGCGAAGAGATCACGGATGTGGTTGTGCTGCTGCTTCAGCAGTGCCACGACATCGTCGTTCTCGCCGGTGTCGTCGAGGTGGGGCATGGCGTCGGTCAAGGGAGTCTCCTTGGGGTGCGATTCCGAAGCGGCGTCGGCCCGCAGACAGCGGTCACCTAGGCTTCGTCCAGGTTCTCCCTGGTGACGGGCGGCCGCGACCGCGCGGGGCCGAACGACGCGGGTGATAGCCCAGGGCGAGCAGCCGCCATCGACCTCGCACGGCTGCCCGGCGTCGCGGCCGGTCACGGGGGTACCCGGGCCGGGTCTCAGGAGTGCCGGGCCGTGAAGGGGGCGTCGCGATGGGCGTGCACGACCGGATCATCGAGCTGCGCCGCGTCGCCCGGGAGCGGTTCGGGTGGAGCGACCTGGCCGCCGAGCAGACGGAGGCGATGGAGGCACTGCTCGAGGGCCGCGACGTGCTGGTCGTCATGCCCACCGGTTCCGGCAAGTCGGCGATCTACCAGGTTCCGACCGTCCTGCTCGGTGGTCCCACGGTCGTGGTGTAGCCGCTGATCGCCCTGCAGCGCGACCAGGTCACCGGACTGCGGGAGAGCGCGGCGCCGGACGCCGTGGCCGTGAACTCGGCACAGCCCCGGTCGGCCACCGAGAGGGGCTGGCGGGCGATCCGGGACGGTGGTGCCGAGTACCTGTTCCTGTCTCCCGAGCAGCTGGCCAAGGACAGTGTCGTGGAACAGCTGCGGGAACTGGGTCCTTCGCTGTTCGTCGTGGACGAGGCCCACTGTGTCTCGGCCTGGGGACACGACTTCCGTCCCGACTACCTGAATCTGGGCGAGGCCGCCGAACGGCTGGGCCGCCCGCCGGTACTCGCCCCGACGGCGACGGCCGCGGCCCATGTCCGCGCGGACATCGTCGAGTACCTGCACATGCGCGAGGCTCACGTCGTGACGGCTGGGACCGACCGGCCGACCATCTATCTGGCGGTGCGCACCTTCACCGACGACCCTGCCAAACGTGAGGCCGTCTCTCGCTGGACGGCCCGAGCGGGCGCCCCGGGCATCCTGTACACCGCCACCCGCAAGGACGCCGAGACGTACGCGGGGCGACTGCGGCAGGACGGAGTGGACGCGGAGGCGTACCACGCGGGCATGAAGGCGGCCGACCGCCGCCGCATTCACGACGGCTTCATGGCCGGCGCTCCCGCCGTGGTGGTGGCCACCTCAGCTTTCGGGATGGGCATCGACAAGTCGGACGTACGGTTCGTCGCCCACGCGTCCGTCCCGGAGTCGCTGGACTCCTACTACCAGGAGATCGGGCGCGCCGGCCGGGACGGGGAGCCGGCCCGCGCGGTGCTGTTCTACCGCCCCGAGGACCTGGGACTGCAGAAGTTCCTCACCGCCCGGGCCCTGGACGACGACGCACTGCGCCGGATCATGACCACGCTGCTCGGCCAGAACGCCCCGCAGAGCCGTAGCCGCACGGCGCAGCTGTGCGGCCTGTCGCGCCGGAAGACCAGCGATCTGCTGAACCTGCTGGAAGAGGCCGGAGCGGTGACCGTCGAGGGCAGGCGCCGTGCAGTCCGGGCCCTGCCTGGCCGCACGGCGGACGAGGCCGCCGAAGAGGCGGCACGGGTGTTCGAGCGGCGGCGCCGCGTCGACCGCTCGCGCATCGAGATGATGCGCGGCTACGCGGAGACGCCCACCTGCCGCCGCCAGTACCTTCTGGGCTACTTCGGCGAGCAGCTCGACGCACCGTGCGGGCGGTGCGACGTGTGCGACCGCGAGGACGAGCACCCCGCCACCGGGGCCGGGCACCGCGACGCCGCTCCCCCGCCCGGGCACGGCGGGCCCTATGCGGCGAACGACCGCGTGCGCCACGCGGAGTGGGGTGCGGGCACCGTGATGCGCACGGAGGAGGACCGCCTCGTCGTGCTGTTCGAGCAGGTCGGCTACAAGACGCTGTCCCTGACAGCAGTACAGGAGGGCGACTTGCTGACCGGCACCTGACGTGCCCGGCGACCGGGCCGGGCCGTGACCGGGCCGAGCAGCAGGTGAAAACACCACAAACGGTGGGCCGCGCCGCGTCGGGGTACCCGCCACTGGACACTGTCGGCAGCCGCTCGGGCGGACGGGCGTCGCGGCCGGTCTGCGCAGAGGAGAGGTCCATGCCCGAGACGATCAAAGAGCAGACGGTTGAGCAACTGGGCGGCCCGAGCAGCGTGCTGGCCCGGCAACGCCGTGATCATGCCGAGATGGACAGGTTGATGGACCGCTATTCAACCCTGGCGGACGGCAAGGACCGCGAACGGGTCCTGCAGGAGACCGTCCAGCTGGTCTTCAGCCATGCCTTCGCCGAGGAGACCGTGCTGTGGCCGGCCGTCCGGCGCTCGGTCGAGGACGGGCACGAGTTGACCTTGCGGGTCGAGGAGGAACACCAGCAGATCAACGATCTTGTCGCCGACATCGAACGCCTGAGTCCGGGTTCTCCTCAGCGTGAGGAGAAGGTACGGCGGGTCTTCGTGCTGATACGGCAGGACATCCGCGACGAGGAGGACCTCGTGCTGCCCCGGCTGCAGGAAGCGCTGCCCGCCGCGCAGCTGCGCCGGCTCGGCACGGCATGGGACACGGTGCGACGCAGCGCGCCCACCCACCCCCACCCCGTCATCCCGCGGCGCCCGCCCGGCAACGCGGTCCTGGGTGTGCCGCTCGGTCTCTACGACCGGCTGCGCGACGCCTTCGGACTGAGCACGCCCATGGCCGCTGCCAAGAAGGTCTTCACCGGGCTCGCCGGGGTTCTGGTATTGCTCGCGGCCGTCGCGATGCGCCGTAAGCGACGGTGAACCAACCATGTGCGGCGCTGGGTGCCGAGGGCACCACGGGCAGGCCGTCGACGTCGCACGCATCTTCTGATCGGGAGGCATCATGTCCGTGTGGTCATGGGTCCGCGAACACCTGGGGGGTCGCACGACCGAGCCCTCCGCAGAGGTCCGTTCGGGTCGGTCGGAGGACACGGGCGGTAAGCCGGACACCGAGGCGGCGGACCGGCACAGCACGACGGGGACGACGCCCAACGACGTCTTCGTGGGCCGGGTCGCGGGCGACGACCCCGGCTACCTGGAGACGGGCGTCGAAAAGCGCGCCGAACCGGACACCGGAGAGGGCGACGAGACCACGACATCGACGTAGGGAAGACACCGCCCGGCATCGGTGATCGCCCAGCAGGCGTCCCGGCCGGACGACTGGCCGTCCGCGTGCCGAGTCCGCCCTGTCCTCGCTGTGCCGCCGGCCGAGTGACCGCCGCGATGCCGGTTGGCGCGGGGCGTGTTCTCCTCTCCCCTGAGGGCCGGTGCACTTGTGCTTGGCCCTGCCCTGGCGGGTACCCGGCGCCGGGCATCCCCAGCCGACGTCGTCGTACAGCGGGAAGGAAGAGCCATGAGCGACTCCGTCCGGTCCGACACCGCACCGGGCACCGGCTCCGCGACCCGCAGGTCCATGGCCGTCTGCGCGCTGATCGGGGCGGCGGTCATGGCCTCGGTCGACGAGATCGTCTTCCATCAGATCCTGGGGTGGCACCACTTCTACGATCGTTCCACCTCCGGCGTGGGCCTGCTGTCCGACGGCCTGCTGCACACCGCCGAACTGCTTGCTCTGGTCGCGGGGTTCTTCCTCTACGCCGATCTGCGCCGCCGCAGGGCCCTGGTGCCGGCCCACGCCTGGTCGGGCTTCTTCCTCGGACTGGGCGTCTTCCAGCTGTTCGACGGGGTCGTGGACCACAAACTGCTGCGCCTGCACCAGATCCGCTACGGGGTGGACGTCACCCCGTACGACTGGGCGTGGAACATCGCCGGCCTGGTCCTGCTGCTCATCGGCGTGATCCTGGCCCTGCGTGCGGCCCGCCGCAGCGGGGCCGGGCCGGCGTCGTGACACTCGCGCACGTCCACCCCGGCCCGGCCACCGGACCCGGGACGGGCCAGCTGCTCACCGTCGTGGCCGCGCTGCTGGTGGCGGTGGCGTATCTGCTGGCCGCGGGGCGTCTGCGGCGCCGCGGGGATGCCTGGCCCCGATGGCGGGATGTGTCGTTCACCGCCGGGGGCATCGGTACGGCCTGGGCGTCGGGGGGAACTGTGCCGGGAGGACCGTTCACCGGGCACATGATCCAGCACCTCGTCGTCGGCATGGCCGCCCCGCTGCTGTTCGTCGCGGCCCACCCCCTCACCCTCGCCCTGCGAGCCCTCAGGCACGGCCGGGCACGACGACGCCTGCTGGTTCTCGCGCGATCCCGTCCCGTCGGCTGGCTCGTCCTCCCACCGCTGGCGGCCCTGTTGGACGTCGGCGGCCTCTGGCTGCTGTATCGGACGGACCTGTTCGCGACCATTCGGCACCAGCCGCTGCTGCACGGCGTGGTGCACGCCCACATGCTGGCGGCAGGGCTCGTGTTCACCTTCGCCGTGTGCCAACTCGATCCGGTGCGCCGTCGCTGGAGTGTCGCCGTACGTGGTGCCACCTTGCTGGCCGCCGGCGCCGCGCACGCGGTGCTCGCCAAGACCCTGTATGCATTTCCGCCGCCCGGCACCGACTTCGCTGCTGCCGACCTACACAGCGGCGTCCAGTGGATGTACTACGGCGGCGATGTGGTGGATGCGGCCTTGGCGGTGGTGCTGGGGGTGGGCTGGTACACGGCCGGCGGACGTGCCCGTGCCCGTCGCACCCGACGTGGAGCTGCCCGGACCGGCTCCAAACAGAGGTTGACCAGTGCAGCCGGGGCACTCGGTGACCGTCGGCAGGGCGCCAGTACGGCGACATCCGCAATCTGTTCGAAGCTGGGGCTTCAACTACATCGAGAACGTGGACGGCAAGGCAGATACGGGCAACGCGAACGCCGATCCCGACCTGAGGATCGTTCCGGACAGGTACAGCAAGGATTTCCCCGAAGGCGCCGAAGGTGTCTACGACGTGGGCGTCCCCAGCACCCGCAACCCGCAGACCGGCAATCCCGGCCCGACGCTGTGGCTACCGATGGGCGAGAAGGTCCGGTTCGTCCTGTCCTCGCGTGACGTCATCCATTCTTTCTGGGTGTTGCCGTTCCTGATGAAGCAGGACGTTTTCCCGGGCCACAATGTCAATGCCTTCGAGGTGACCCCCAACCACGAAGGCACCTTCCGGGGGAAGTGCGCCGAACTTTGCGGCGTCGACCACGCCCGGATGCTGTTCAACGTCAAAGTCGTCACCCCTGATCGCTATCAGCAGCACCTCAAGGAACTGGCCGCCCAGGGGCAGCGCGGCTTCATTCCGGCAGGCATCGACATCACCGATCCGGCCAGAAACGCTGAGCCACGCAAACTGTAAGGACCCCGGGCATGAGCAATGCCACGGCCGTGCCGGGCGGTTGCTGAAGCAGGCAGAGCAAGGTGTGCTCACTCCAGCTCGCTGTGCACGTCGCTGAGGCGGAGAGTCTCGGCCGGCTTCGCCGCTCGGGGAACTCTGCGGCGACGGCCCCGCGCAGGCCGTCAACGAGCCAGCGCCTCATCAGCCAGGCATCGGCGCCACGCGGCGTTGATCAGCCGTGGTGTCGAGCGAAATGTCCGGCTTCAACAAGACGGCGGTTCCACCAGCCGGGGCGGGCTGCCGCGATCGCCTTCAGCCGGCGGTGTTCCGCACGCTGGGCGGCGACGAGGAGGGGAACCAGCGCAGGAGTCAGCAGCGGCAGGCGTCGCGGAGCGGATTCGTTCTCTAGGAGCAAGGCTGCCACGGCCGCGGTACCGGAGACGTAGAGGATCGGGTTGTAGTACGGCATGAGCCGCGGGCCAAGCCCTTCGCAGTCCGTGAGCCACGGAAGACCCAGCCGCGTCCGCCTGCGCGGCCAGCCCGTCAGGTGGGCGATCACCGCAGCCAGGCTCACGCTGTTGAGCACGGCGAAGGCCGGATCGTCCTGCGAGGGCCGGGTGCCCCCCGCCCGCCAGGCCGTTGCCGTACCGACGGCCCACGCGGTCGCAGCGGTGAATGGTCCGAGAAGGGACGCCAAGGGCATCCCGACGCCTGCGGCCAGTTCGAAGAAGGCGTGTGTGGCCGTCGCGGCTGCGGTGACCTTGGTCAGGGGCCGCCGTCGGCGCGCCGTCCGGTTCATCGCCGTCGCCTCCTCCGCCTCCGGGCGTTCCGCCTGCTGTCCTGCTCATGGCCGCCCTGGTGCGGGCGGCATCGGCTCCGACGGTGTGGGTCGCACCGGCTCGCTGCCCTGGTGTCGTTGCCGTCGCGAGTACCCAGAGCCGCGCGTCGCCACCCACTGGCCCTCGCGTGTATACCCGGCGGCTGATGATCGCGGGATCTACCGCATGCGTTGGCGCGCGGCGCCGGGTCAGCACCGGGCGTACGGTGGACCGGCGGAGCGTCGAAGCGTTCTGCGGGGAGGGGGGTCACCGCGCGCCTGCCTCGGCCGTCGACCGGTTCGGCAGGCAGCCACCACAGCGAGCGCTGGAGGGCCGGTTCCGATGGCCACGCCGGTTATGGACAAGGCGGAGCAGACTTCCGCTGCATTCCCGTACATCACGGTCACCTTCCGGATCCGCCGGTTCAACCCGGAGGGCTCCGCGGGGGCGACCTGGCAGGACTTCCTGGTCGAGATCGATCCGAAGGAGCGCGTCCTCGACGGTCTGCACAAGATCAAGTGGGAGCAGGACGGCTCGCTGACCTTCCGCCGTTCCTGCGCGCACGGCATCTGCGGGTCGGATGCCATGCGGATCAACGGCCGCAACCGGCTGGCGTGCAAGACACTGATCAAGGACATCAACCCGGGCAAGCCCATCACAGTCGAGCCCATCAAGGGCCTGACCGTGCTGAAGGACCTGGTCGTGGACATGGAGCCGTTCTTCCAGGGCTACCGGGACGTGATGCCGTTCCTCATCACGACTGGCAACGAGCCCACCCGGGAGCGCATCCAGTCCGCGGAGGATCGGGAGCGCTTCGACGACACGACCAAGTGCATCCTGTGCGCCGCGTGCACATCGTCGTGCCCGATCTTCTGGACCGACGGGCAGTACTTCGGTCCGGCGGCGATCGTCAACGCGCACCGCTTCATCTTCGACAGCCGGGACGAGGGCGGTGAGCAGCGACTGGAGATCCTGAACGGAAATGACGGCGTGTGGCGCTGCCGCACAATCTTCAACTGCACCGACGTGTGTCCGCGTGGCATCGCCATCACGAAGGCGATCCAGGAAGTGAAGCGGGCACTGATCACACGCCGCATCTGACCGGCAGCGCGCCGACGCCGCCTGCTAGGGCTGGGCGAGGACCCATTCGGCTGCGCTGGTACCTGCGCTGGGGGCTTTCCAGCCGACTCGGTGTCGGTACGTGTGGCCGGTGACGGGCGCTTTCACGTGCTGCCGTTGATGCAGCCGGCGATGAGCGCCGTCACGTGCCACTGTCTCTGTGGGTCGGTCCGTCAGCCTGTTCGGCCGGCTGGGGATGGTCGCGTTGGAAGGTGGCGTACAGCCACCACAGGGACGGCAGCAGGAGGACTGCTCCGACGGCCAGGGAGATCAGGCTGGCCGACAGGACGGTGTCGGTGGCGGCGGCGTCCTGGAGTGTGACGCCGGGCAGCAGCCGGGGGTACTGGGCGATTCCCCAGCCCCACAGCAGGCCGACGACGGCCAGGGCGGCTGTCAGCCGCACGGCCAAAAGGTGCCGGCCCCACATTAGCAGCGCCAGGGAGACCAGCCCCGATGCCACGGAGAGGATCAACAGGGGCAAGGCACTGCCGGAGGTGAGTTCGGAGTGGAGCGCGGGTGCGTCGGCGTGCAGGACGACGAGCCCTGCCGCGGACAGGACACCGACGACGAAGCCGGTGACCAGTGCGCGGCGGCGGAACGCTTCGGTCAGCGGCGCATCACCGGCTCGCTGGGCGTCTCGGGTGAGATAGACCGCGGCGAGGTAGGCGGCGGTTCCCACCGCGAGAGCCCCGCTGATCAGCGAGGTCAGGTTGAGCCAGCTGGATACGGTGCCGCCTTGGGTGATGCCTGCGGGGACCCGGCCGGAGGCCACCGCGCCCGCCACGGTGCCCAGGAAGAAGGGCGTGGCCAGGGAGGAGAAGGCGAAGGTGGCGCCGAAGAGGCGTTGCTGCCAGATCTCGACGCTGACCTTGCGGAAGGCGAAGGCCGCACCGCGGGCGATGATCCCCAGGGCGGCCAGGGTCAGCGGAATGTAGAGAGTGGAGGCGATGGCGGCGAAGACGGGCGGGATGCCGGTCCACAGCAGCACGATGACGAAGATCAGCCAGACGTGGTTGGCCTCCCATACGGGACCGATGGAGTGCTCCACCAGGTCGCGCTGGGGCCTGCCGCGTCGGGTGGTTCCGGCGAGCAGGTCCCATACCCCGCCGCCGAAGTCGGCGCCGCCGAACAACACGTAGGCAGTCAGACCGATCCACAGCACCGCCAGCATGGCCTCGGGCAGCGACATGACCGGTCCCTTCCGCTCGGCGTCTCGGACGACCTTGAACTCGGCGACATCGCGCTCCTGCGGGGCGATCGGCACCGGCTGGTCACGGGCCAGGCGGCGCAGAACATAAACCGTGGCCACGGTCAGCACCAGATACACGACGCTGACCACCACGAATCCCCACACCACTCCGGGTGCGGGGTTGACCGCCTCGGACGTGCGCAGGACGCGGTAGACGATCCAGGGCTGGCGCCCCACCTCCGTGACGACCCACCCGGACTCCAGCGCCAGGACCGCGGCCGGACCGGAGAGCACGGCGGCGCGCAGGAACCACCGGCTGCCCGGAAGCCGTTTGCGGCGCCGCCACACCAGGCCGAGCCAGGCGGACAGGGCCAGCAGCGCGAACCCGCAGCCCACCATGATCTGGAACGCCCAATGGGTGATGTTGACGGGCGGGCGGTCGCGCGCCGGCACCTCGTTCAGCCCCGCGACCTGCGCGTCTGGGGCGAAGTGCGCCAGCAGGGACAGCCCGCGGGGGATTTCCAGGGCGTAGCGCATCTCGCCGTCGACGGCGATGCCGCCCACATGCAGGGGAACACCGCGCGCGGTGTCGAAGACGCCCTCCATGGCGGCGAGTTTGACGGGCTGGTTGTCCGCCACGAAGTGCGCCGCCCAGTCACCCACCCCGATCTGCACCGGGGTCACCAGGGCGGCGATCGTGAACGGCACCAGGAAGCCGAGCCGGTGGTATCGGTCGCGGCGGCCGCGCAGCATCGCGACCGCGTACACACTGGCCATGAGGAAACCGGCGACCATGAACGCGGCGAGGATCATGTGAACGGTCTGCGGCGGGGTCGCCGGATTGAACATCGCCTCCCAAGGATCGACGGCCACGACCCGACCGCCCCGCATCTGGAAGCCCACCGGTTGCTGCATCCAGGCGTTGGCGGCGACCACGAAGAAAGCGCTGGCCACTCCCGCGACGAGGATCGGCAGTGCGGTGAGCATGTGCTGGCGGGGCGGCAGCCGGTCCCAGGCGTACAGGTAGATGCCGAGGAAGATCGCCTCGATGAAGAAGGCGATGCCCTCCAGTGAGAACGGCAGGCCGATGACCTGTCCGTAGGTGCCCATCATCCCGGGCCACAGCAGGCCCTCTCGAACGACAGGATGGTTCCGGACACCGCTCCGACCGCGAACAGCACCCCCGTCGCCTTCGCCCACCGCCGCGCCAGCAGCCGGTAGTGCACATCCCCCGTGCGGTGACCGCGCCACTCGGCGAACACGGTGATCGCGGGCATCCCCACCCCCAGGCAGGCGACGATGATGTGCCAGCCCAGCGACAACGCCATCTGGGACCGCGCCGCCCCCAAGCCGCCGGCCTCGGCATGTCGGGTGCCATACCTTGGCGGCGTTGCCCGGCGGCGGCCAGCCGGTTCTACCCGGGTGTCGTGGACGTGAGGTTCTCCACCGGGCGCGTTCCTGCACGTTGGCGCGGAGGGCGGCCTGGTGGCCACCGGGCTACGGGCCATGGCGGTCTCATGTCCCGCGTGCCGGGTCTGGGCCCGATGTCTGCCGTGAGGAGGAATTCGGGTGAGCAGCACCGCGCTTGGGGACGTGCTGTCCGCTAGGCATGTCACAGCAGCGACGCGACGTCAGCCGCAATCGGCACAGGCTCCGAGCAGCGAGGCCCGCAGAGCCGTCACGTCCCGGCCGGCGAAGCCAAGGCCGCGGCACCACCGCGGGCGGGGCTGGCCGTCTGCCAGCGGAGTGGTGGAGTACAGGGTGGATCACTTGGCCTCGCAGCCGATGACGTCACCGTCCCGGTCAAGGCGGTCCTGGTCGTCGGGAGCCGCCCCAATCGGGGCCTGAGCGACCTGAGCAGTCCACTTCGGGGACACCAGCGGGAGGCTCGTCCGGGAGATCCGGGAGGTCCGGTCGTGCCGGGGCGTCCGGGGCAGGCGAGTCAGGCGAGTCGTCTGTTGCCTCTTTCGGGCACCACCAGCTGGCAAGCTCGTTTGTTTCCCCCGCATCTGCTGCGGCTGCGGCAGCCGTGGGAGCGGCGGCCCCGCCGCTTGCTGCCCCGGTCGGCCCTCCCCCGAGTTGACCGGGTCTCATGTGCCGTTCGTGGCTTGCACGCGGCGACACAGGGCACCCGACATGCGCGGATCGGCGTCCGCCGCGCGGGCACAGGGGCGGTGAGTCGGCGGTGGCCGTCCGCTCGGATGACACAGGGAGACACGTGACGGTGGGCATCGGGGCACATGCGTCAGGGCTGCGGAGGGCCGGATGACGGCCGAGGCGACGAAGGCGGTGCGGCTGGTCGCGGAAGCCGCGGCGGGCACCCCCGGCGAGGAGGTTCCCCGGCGGGTGTGCGCGGCGGTGTGCGAGGGACTCGGCGTGGACGGTGCCACCTTGTCGTTGCTCACCGACACACCCTCCCGCCAGCTGCTCGCCGCGTCGGACGATGCCGCCCTGCTGCTGGAGGAGATCCAGTTCACGGTGCTGGAGGGGCCCTGCATCAGTGCCGCGCAGACCGGCGAGCCTGTGGCCGTGGACGACCTGGGGCAGGAACTGACGCCCTGGCCGCTGTTCGGGGCGATGGCGCACGAGAAGCTCCCGGAAGTGGGCTCGGTGTACGCGCTCCCCCTGTTCTTCGGCGACTACGTCCTCGGGTCGGTAGACCTGCTGTCGACACGGCCCCGCGCTCTCGATGAGGACGCCCTGGAGCAGGCGTCCCACGTGGCCGACGCGGTGACGGCAGCGCTCATGCCCACCCGCGAGATGCTGCTCACGGGGAATGACGCCCCGGCGTGGGAGCCGGAGCAGGTCGTCCGTGCCCACTGGTTCGACACCTGGCGTGCCGTCGGAGCCCTGGCGGCCCGACGGCGGATCAGCCCTGAGGACGCCCTCGCCCTCATGCGCGCCGAGGCCCTTCGCACCGGCAGGTCATTGCCGGACATCACCACGGACATCCTGCGCGACCCGCCCGGTACGTCGTAGGCGCGCGGGTCCAGAGCAACTGCTCAGGCGCCCGTCAGCAGGTCGTGCTCCCGGACAGCTGCCAGGGACAGCGTCCTGGAGCCGACCTGCTCGAGGCGGCGGCGCCGGACACGACGACCAAGGTCGGCGTTGGACTCCAGCAGGGCCTTGACCTGTTAAGGCGTGATCATGCCGGTCCGTCCTGGCCACCGATTCGCCGCGCTAGGACCCGCGCTTCCCGCTGATCGCGTCGATGAGCTCTTCCTTACGCATGTCGTGAACACCGCTGAGGCCCTTGTCGCGGGCCATGTCGCGCAGCTCGTCCATGTTCATCTCGCGGAGTTGCTCCTCGGAGACCTCCTGGGACGCCTCGGACGTTCCAGACGTCTCTGCCCCGCCGCCCATGGAGGCTCCGGCAGGCGTCGTCGCGCTGGGCGGGGACGTGGGGTACCCCTCGCCGGCGTCGCTCGAGCCCATCTGCTCGGCCAGCCGACCCAGCAGCTGTTCCGTCTCGCGGCACTCCTTCGCGGACAGCTCGAAGTACGGAGTGCCCTTGAACTCCTCGGCAGCGTCCGCGCTCGCGCGCAGGACGGTGCGGGTCGCCTCGATGATCGCCATCGTCGTCGGCGCGTCGTATCCCGTCTGGCGGGCCAGGATCCGGGCCGCGACCGTACACAGGTCGGCGCAGTCGTTGTCCAGGCGCACGCACTTGATGGACATCACGATCTTTTCCGGGTCCTGCTCGGCGGCGGCCGCGTCGGCGCAGGACAGACAGACGCCGGCGCACTCGTACAGCTTGTCGACCGCCTCGCCCAGCATTTTGGGCGGCATCCCGGTCTCGGCGGGGTAGGCGTCGAGCAGCTTCTCGACCAAGGACATGGCATCCTCCGTACATCAGGGGTGGGGTCGGAAATGCCTGTTTCGCGCGATTCGCGCCACGGGTACCCGCACCTGCGCTCGCCACCCACTCCGATGGCGTTGTAGCCGGTCCCGGATCTCGCCGGTACTTTGCACGGCCCATGTGCCGGGCCCAGGCGACATGGGAGAGATAGGCGGCACAGTCGGGGTGCTCCCCGCCCACCGGCGCCCACCGGGACGCCGACCGCCGCGCGACCGGTGGGTGAAGGCGGTCGCACCGGGTACTCGCCAGGGCATGATCAAGCGCGCACTGTGGCAGGGACTGCTCGCCGGTACCGCCGGAGGCGTCGTGATGACTCTCGGCGAGAAGATCGAGCAGGCCGTCACCGGCCGGCCCGATTCTCATGTGCCCGCGCGGGTCCTGCAGCGACTGACCGGCCTGCCCGAACGACCCGGACCCCAGCCGCTGCCGGTCAACTGCGCCATGCACTACGGCCAGGCCGCCCTCCTCGGGGTGCTCCGGTCGGTCATGGCCCAGGCCGGACTGCGCGGACCGCTCGCCTCCGCCAAGTTCGCCGTCGTCCGCCTCACCAACGACCAGATCCTGGAGAACGCGACCGGCGTCGGCGCCCCACCGCAGACCTGGCCCCGCAAGGAACTCGTCGTGGACCTGCTGCACAAGGCCGTCTACGCCTTCGTCACGGGTGCCGTCGCCGACGCCCTGGCCGCCCGCGGCGGCCCCGGCCCCGGACAGCGCCACGCCGCCGCCCGCCCCGGGCGCCACGCCCACGTCGGACCGCTGCCCCGCAGGCATGCCTACGGGGGATGAATCCGGCAGTCGTCACCGAACGGTCGGGAGCAGCCGTCCGGGCGGTGATAACGGGAGCCGCTCGTTCACCGTCGGCCGCTCCTGACGTCCCCCGTACTCCGCGCTGGGGACAAACGCAGCCAGGCGGCGATCCATCCGGTCTGCATCGCGGCATCGAGGAGGTATGTCGGCCGGATCCGCCCCTTGGGTACGTAGACCAGGTCGACGGCCAGCAGCGTCACGGCGGTGCCCAGACCGACACGGCGGGCGTGGGCCGGGCCCTGCGCGTCCCCGGCCGCCGCGAGCTGGGCGACGCCCGCGGAGGCGAGCAGTCCGCCCGTCGTCATCTGCAGCCACACGTCGGTCTTCGGGCCGAAGACCCACTCAAAGCTGCGCAGGTGCAACAGGGGCCACAGCCCACCCACGATGTTGAAGGCACCGTGCGCGACCGCGAGCGTGTGAGCGGGCCCCCGCACTCCGGTTCTGCTCAAGGGACATCCCTCCTTAGGTTCCGGCCGGGTACCCCTGCCCAGGCGCCCTCACTCCGGACCGAGTTCGACCGTCGTCGTGACCCGGGTGACGGAGGGGTTCCTCGGCGCCGAACCGAACCCGAAGCGCACGGGCGGCTCGACGGGTGCCATCGCCCCGAGGTCCGCGCCCTCGTAGGCGGCCGAGACGGCACGGATCGGCAGCAGGTCCCGGGCGCCGTACCACTCCCGGCGGCCCCGGCCGGCGCTGCCCCGGGTGCGCACGCCGGGCACCAGCAGGCGGGCGGGCCGGTCCGTCAGCGCGCTCCATGCCGGACGGCGGGCGAGCGCGCCGGGCACGGTCCGCAGCGCGAAGCCCACAAGCCCTCGCCGGCCGGTGGTGAAACGCAGGTCGAGTGGCCCGGCGGTGACCGTCCAGGCGTAGTCCGTGACACTCACCTCGACCGGGACGACACGGACCGTGTCGAAAACGTAGGTGCCGCTGACGAAGTCCGCTGTCTCCCGCGTGGGGGCCAGCAGCAGCCTGTCCCCGTCGGCCCGCTCCAGCATCACGTCGCTGAACGCTCCGAAGGGCGAGCCCTGCCAGTGTCCGACCACGATCCGTGTGCCGGAGGAGGTGCCCATGCCCGCGATCCAGCCGTCGAAGCGCACGCGCGGGCGTCGCGTGACGGCGCCGGAATTCCGGCAAGGGGAGTCAGGAAGACTGGGAGACGCGCTCCGGGACGCACGGCCTGGAGGGCCCGAGCCGTACATACCTGACTCCTTCCGAGAAGTGCACCAGGGGCTCACCGAGGGGGGCTTCCCGAAGGCCCGCCGCGGCGGTCAGCGTCTCCTCCAGTACATCGACGCCGGCGTCGGCCAGCGGCCACGGCTCGTGCTCGACGGGCGTCTCCCAGAGCATGCCGAGCCTGCGGGTGTACGCCCGCCAGCGCGAGGTCAGCCACACGTCCCGCTCCGCCGGCTCGATCGGGTCGCCCGGGCGGACGACCAGGCGGTAGGACGCGTCACCGATCCATCGGGAACCGGAGTACGAGACGGTGTCCCCGTCCGTGGACACGCGGAGGGTGCCCGGGTTGTACGGTGCGCCGATGGCCCGGGCCGCCACCATCGGGGGGAAGGCGACCTCGATGGACAGGAACCAGAGCCCGTCCCGGCCGTCACGGTGCCGTACGTACGTGCGCAGGTTGGTCTCCGCGAACGTCGGCAGGCCGGGCAGCGAGGCGGGAACACCGGGTGGTCGCACGTCCGCCATGACAAAGGGAGTGAGCCCCACCCAGGCGGCCCCCTCGTACTCGTCCACGACCAGTCCCCCGGGCAGGAGCGCCTGGACCGCCTCAGGCCGGAACGGCCAGTGGACGAACGTCTGCGTCAGCCAGCCCGCCCGCAGCGCCGGCAGGCGCACCCGCTGCTCTGCTCCGTATGCCACCACGGGCGTCGGGTCCCCCGCGCACGCTCGAAGGAAACCCGCAGGCCCCGGCACGGCGGGCGGAACGGCGCCGGCCAGATCATGAAGAGGGCCAGGACGCCGGGCGTCCGGGCGAAACGCCTCGCCCGGCTCAGGGAAGGTAGTAGGTCTGCCGCAGGAACGCGGCCGTGTCCCGCAGGGCCTGGGTATAGCCCGCCCTATCGCGCGCGTCGGTGTCGGTGCGCCGGCTTTCGGCCTCCGCCCACTGGTCGAGGTGCAGGGCGATGTCGAGGTGGTTGCGGTAGAGCGTGCCATGTTCGCCGTCGAGGGCCGCTCGTGTCCGCTCCTCGTCCCAGTCCTCCAGCTCGCCGGTATCGAAATCCAGCAGTTCCTCATCAGGCCGCTGCACGGTTTCCTCCTTCGTTCTCCTCGGGCCGAGGACGAGCAGCCCAGTCGTCCCTCCCAGGTACCCGTCATCGGATCCCAGTCGCGTCTGATGACCGGCTTCCAGACGACGGACTTCTGGTCGAGAAACAGGAAGTAGCGTCGCTTCTCCTCGGGGTCTGCCACTGCACCTGGCTGAGGCCGAGTGCGCGCGCTTCGGCCAGCACGGCCTCCAGTCAGCACCGGACCCACTCCGCGACCCCGGTGGCCGTCCCTCAGGAACAGGCAGTCCATTCCGCCCTACCGCGGCGCGTCCTCGCCCGCCGGCTCGTGGCATGGGGCCGTTGCCGGGGTTCATCCGGCCTGGTCGGCCGTTTGCGGTATGCGCAGGTGGGGACCCGGCTGCGCATGACCACGACGCCACGCCGTCGGATGCGGCAGAACCGGGTCCTGTGGCTGCTGGACCGCCTGGAACGTGCCCCCCGGGCCGATGCGGTGATCGACGCGATCGGCCGGGGTGTGCGTGCCCTGCCGCTCGGTCACGGCCGGGACGCGCTGCACGGAAGGTGGCTGGGCCACCCCGTGCATCCGCTGATGGTGCAGGTGCCGATCGGCAGCTGGCTGTCCGCGGCCCTGCTCGATCTACGGCCCGGCCGCTCCCGTGAAGCGGAAGTGCTCATCGGCGTCGGCCTGACCGCCGCCGCCCCCGCGGCCCTGGCAGGCTGGGTCGACTGGGCGGAACTGCACCGCCAGCAAAAACGCGTGGGCCTGGTGCACGCCCTGAGCAACGTGACAGCCGTCGCGCTGTACGCCACCTCACTCACCTGCCGCCTCAAGGGACGCCACGCGGCCGGCCGAGCCTACGGCCTGCTGGGACTGACGGCGGTCGGAGTCGGCGGCATGCTGGGCGGCCACCTCGCCTACCGTCAGGCATCCGGCGCCAACCACGCCGAAGAGGTGCCGCACGTGGTCACGGAGGGCTGGCACCGGATCGGCACCGTGGACGAGTTCCCGGCCGGCCGGCCCGTGCGGCGCAGTGTGGACGACGTACCGGTCCTGGTCGTGCGCGAACCCGGCGGCACCATCCACGCGCTGGCCGACCGGTGCAGCCACCTCGCCAGACCACTGTCCGAGGGCACGATCGCCGACTGATGCGTCCAGTGCCCCTGGCACGGAAGCGTCTTCCGCCTCTCCGACGGCTGGAACGTACGCGGCCCCGCCACCGCTCCCCAGCCCGCCTTCGACACTCGGATCACCGACGGCCACGTCGAGATACGCCTGCGCCAGGACGACCGGGCGGAGCACACGGACAACAGCCGGGAGACAGAGCGGCAACCGGGAGCCGCGGAGAAGGGTGTGACCCATGGATCCTCTGGCCACCACACCTGACAACAGGGCTGACACCACAGGTGACGCCGCAGCTGACAAGACGGCTGACAGCCGCCTCGCACCACGCCTGCGCGAGCTTGCCCGGCGCACCGGACGACAGTACTCCGCAGGGCACGACCGGCCGCTGAGCGGCTATCTCGCGTCCATGACGGGATTCGGGGCGTACACGGCGGCCTGGGCCACGGCGGTACGGCTGCGCGGGTGCCCCCTGCCCGACCGGCCCCAGCCCTGGGACGTGGTCCTGACCTCGGTCGCCACCTTCCGGCTCAGCAGGCTCCTGAGCAAGGCGTCCGTCACCGGTCCGCTGCGCGCGCCCTTCACGCGGTACGTCGGCCCGCAGGGCCCCGCCGAGCTGCACGAGGAGGCGGATCCGGAGGGCGGCAAGGGGACACCTCGTACATGTACTTCCGAGTGCATCGAATCCGAGATGCCTCCTCCAGAACGGCACTGGATCACATTTGACACCCGGAATGCCCGGATATGCGGCACGGATGGTAGACGGGGACGACAATACTTAAGGCCCGAATTCGACGCGGATTCGACCCGAGCAGTTTGTTCAGCGAGTAAACATGCCCTCTGACCTGCGGAAATAGAGAGCGGCAGACGAGTCGGGCTGTACGCCGGGTTCTGTTCCGGAGGGTTCTCGCGAGCCCTCCGGCGACGGCCATCCATCTAGGGCCGACGTTGCCGTCGGCCTCGTGCGGTCTACCCGTGGACTTGGGCGGGCAGCCCTCGGGCGTCCACGCAGGGACACCGGGGTGTCCCCTCTTGACCTTGCTCCGGGTGGGGTTTACCTAGCTGCCCAGGTCACCCTGGGCACTGGTGGTCTCTTACACCGCCGTTTCACCCTTACCCAGCACCTGAGCGCTGGGCGGTTTGTTTTCTGTGGCACTGTCCCGCGGGTCACCCCGGGTGGCCGTTAGCCATCACCCTGCCCTGTGGAGCCCGGACGTTCCTCGGGAAGCCCCCTAGGGGGACTCCACGCGGCCGTCCGCCCGGCTCGTCTGCCGTGTCGACCATGCTACCGGGCGCCCGCCGGTCCTCGGTCCCGGTGGTGTCGGTGACGCCGTCGCGAGGAAGGAGCCGGCCAGGATCAGGGCGAAGGATGCCAGGACTCCGGGCGTGAGTTGCTCGTCGAGGAAGATCGCGCCTGCCGCCACCGCCACCGCCGGGTTGACGTACGTGAAGACCGTCGCCCTCGTGGGGCCGACCTCGTGGACCAACTCCAGGAAGGCCACGAAGGCGAGGGCCGTGCAGATCACGCCCAGGGCCGTGAGGGACGCCAGGGCGGGGGTCGAGGGCATGGTGGGCGGGCGGGTCAGGGCCGCCGCGGGGGCGTAGACGAGGGCCGCGAGGAGGAGGACCGGGGCTATCAGCTGGAGGGTGGGGACCTGCTTGAGGTGGCGGGCCATGATCAGGGGAGCTATGGCGTAGCCGACCACCGTGATCAGGACCTCCGTGAGGGAGAGGACGTTGCCTCCTGTGAGGTGCGGAACGGTCAGGACCGCCACGCCGCCCAGGCCCAGCGCGAGCCCGGTGATCCGGCGGGCGCCCAGCCGTTCCGTGTCGCCGAGGAACCGGGCCAGGACGACGCTCAAGATCGGTACGCCCGCGATCAGGAGGCCGGCCGTGGAGCTGGAGAGGTGGCGTTCGGCGTCGGTCAGCGTCCACCACGGGCCGATGACCTCGATGACCGCGAAGGCCAGCATCGGGCGCCAGTGTGCCCGTACGGTCGCGGCCAGTCCGCCCTGACGGATCGCGAAGGGAAGCAGGAGGGCCGCGCCGAGGGCACAGCGTACGAAGACGACCATGGACGGCGACACCTCGTCCACGGCCACTTTGATCATCAGGTAGGGGATGCCCCAGACCACTCCCAACAGGGAGAAGAGGAACCAGCCGCGTGCAGTCATGGGGGGAGTCTCGGCCGGGTCGGCGACCTACGTCTTGAACGCTGTTGCGCCTCGCCCACGGCTTCTACGGCATCCACGCCTACTGCGGCTTCGGTGTCACGCCCATGCGGTACGCCGCCGGTGTCACCCCCAGCACCCTGCGGAACCACCTCGTCATATGGGCCTGATCCGCGAAGCCCACCTGGCCGGCCGCCTCCGCCGGGCGGGCGCCGGACTCCAGCAGGGTGCGGGCCCGGGCCACGCGGTACTGGGCGAGCCAGGCGTACGGGGGCATGCCCATGGTCGTACGGAAGGCGCGGAGGAGCTGGTAACGGGAGAGGCCCAGGTCGGTGGCGAGGTCGGCGAGGGAGGGCGGGGCCATGAGCTCGTCGGCCAGGCGGTCTCGTACGGCGTGGGCGATCGTGCTCGCGCCGGGGACCGTGTCCGGTGCCGGGCGGGACGTGGAGTGGCGGCGGGCCAGGGCCGTGAGCAGCCAGGGGAGGCGGGACTCGGCCTCCAGGAGGTCGGGGCAGGTGCTCAGCTCGGCGTGGGCGGTGCGCAGGGCGGCGGCGAGTTCGGGGTCGTGGAGGACGGGCTCGCGGAAGTGCGGGATGCCGCCGAGGATGCCGTCGGTGAGGAGGGCGGTGGCCGGGTAGAGCGCGCGGTAGGCGTAGGTGCCGTACGCCGACTCGCCGGTGTGCGGTTCGCCGGGGGCCAGGACCACGATCGCGCCCTCCCCCACGGTGAGGGCGCCGCCCCGGTAGTCGATGCACGAGGCGCCCAGCACGCAGATGCCCACGCTGAACTCCTCGTGGGTGTGCGGGGCGTAGCGGTGGCGGTCGAAGCGGGCGGTGAGGAGGTCGAGGGGGCGGTCGGGGCGGCCGAGGGTGGCGCGGGTCCAGCGGGTGCGGGTCTTGCCGTGTTCGTTCACCTCGTGCCCCGCTCCCCCGGTCCTCGCCCCTCCGCCACCGGTTCTCCAGGCTACGCCCACGTCAGGCTTGCGCCCCGCCGGTGGCCCTCGCTTGACCCTGCCGCAACGTCAACGTTTCTGCTGGTCCCATGGTGGGTGCGGTGCCGATCGTGTTCGGTTCCTGCTGCCGTCGACGCCGCTGGATGCGGCGGGTCGGGCGCGGTGTGGAGACCGCCCTGCCGGACGCTTTCCGAGCCGGTGTGGACCCGGCCGGGGCAGGGAGCAGGCCGACGGTATGAACATTCGCCGCCAGGACTGCGCCGTAGCGCCCTCGTCCCCACCTCCAAACGGAGAGCGGGACGGCTCGTGCGCTTCAACGCCGACGAGTCCGATCAACTCGCACGTGCTGTGCAGGAGTTCACGCCGGCACGAAGCGGACCTTCGCCGTCCCCGGGTGCGCCCGCGTGAGTCGCACCCGCAGTCGCCCCCCCCAGCGGCAGCCGCTCGCCGGCCGCAGCGTCGAGGCGGCCGATGATCGCCGGGGACTCCAACTGCACGGTTCCTACCGCCGGTTCACGCTTGTCCATGTCTTCCACGTCCTCCACGTCCACCACCCAGCCGTCGAAGACCTCCCCGACCCGGTCCATCAGCAGCGCGGCCTCGACGATGTCCACGCATTCGCGTTCCACGCGGCCCGCCCGGCGCGTGCCGTCGGCCATCTCGTCGGGGAGGGTGTCGAGGGCGGCCAGGACCCAGTCGGGGGGCGGCTCTCCGGCCGTCGCCGCGAGGCAGATCTCCGAGGCGTAGCGGTCGACGAGGCGGCGGAGCGGGGCCGTGCAGTGGGCGTAGGGGGCGGCGACGGCGGAGTGCGTGGTGATGTCGGGGAGGTCGCTGTCCCGGAAGACCGTGTAGTGCGCGCCGCGCAGGAGGGTCGTGCACTCCAGGAGGAAGGCCGCGTGACGGGGTTCGTGCGGGTCGAGGGAGCGGACGAGTTGCGCGTACGAGACGTGGTGGGGCCAGTCGATGCGCAGGGCCGTGGCGGTACGGCGCAGGCGGCCGACGGCGCCGTCGGGGGCGGTGGGGAGCGTGCGCAGTACGCCGGTGCCGTGGGCCAGCATCAGGTCGGCGGCGGCCATGCCGGTGAGCAGGGAGATCTGGGCGTTCCAGCCGTCGGCGGGGAGGGGGGCGCGGTACGCCAGCTCGTAGCCTTCATCGCCCTCGTCGTGCTCGATGATCTCCTGCTCGGGGACATTGAGGGAGACGCCGCCGCGTTCGACCTCGAGTCGCTCGCGCAGCTGTCCGATCTCCTTGAGGAGGGCGAGCGGTTCTTCCGCGGTGCCCGCGTCGATCTCCTTCTGTACGCCCTCGTAGTTCAGCTTGGCGCGGCTGCGCACCAGCGCGCGGCGGACGTCGACGGAGGCGGTACGGCCGTCCGTGTCGAGGTCCAGCGTCCACAGCACCGCCGGGCAGGTGTGGTCCGGGAGCAGGCCGGCGGCGCCCTCGGAGAGGCAGGCGGGGTACAGGGGGACCCTGTCGTCGGGGAAGTACAGGGTCATCACCCGGCGGTGGGCCTCGGCGTCGAGCACGGCGCCGGGGGTGACGAACGCGGCGACGTCGGCGATGGCGTACCGGACGCGGTAGCCGGCGCCGCCCGGGAGGCGAGACAGATGCATCGCCTGGTCGAGGTCGGTGGCGGCTGGCGGGTCGATGGTGAAGAAGGGGATGTCCGTAACGTCGTACGACGGCAGGCGGGGCGAGTGCGCCGCGTGCTCCGCCTCTACGAGGACCTGGAGCGGGAAGACGTCGGGCACACCGAGTTCACCGCGCAGCGCGCGCAGGGCCGCCCGTAGGGGAGCCTCGGGGGCGCCCATGACGCGGATGTGGCGGCGGGGCATGGGTCGAGCGTAGGGCGGAGCGGGCGGAACGGCACCCCGACCGCACCCCGACCGGGACGTACCGAGGCCCTCGCTCGCACCCCGGCCGCCGCTGCGGAAGCCCCCCTTCCCACCCCGTACTCTGTCGCGGAGCCCTACAGACGCAAGGAGTACCCGTGCTCGTCCTGCTGCCCCCGTCCGAAGGAAAGGCCCCCTCGGCGGGTGGCACTCCGCTGAAGTTGGAGGGCCTTTCCCTGCCGGCGCTCACCGGGGCGCGCGAGGCCGTGCTCGGTGAGTTGGTCGAGCTGTGTGCGGGTGACGAGGACAAGGCCCGGGAGGTGCTCGGGCTGAGCGAGGGGCTGCGGGGCGAGGTCGCCAAGAACGCGGAGCTGCTGACGGCGGGGGCGCGCCCGGCCGGGCAGATCTACACGGGGGTGCTGTACGACGCCCTCGACCTGGCCACGCTGGACGCCGCCGCGAAGAGGCGTGCCGCGCGCTCGCTGCTGGTCTTCTCCGGGTTGTGGGGCGCGGTTCGGGTGACGGACCGTATCCCCTCCTACCGCTGCTCGATGGGCGTGAAGCTGCCCGGCATCGGCGCGCTGGGCACGCACTGGCGTACGCCGATGGCGTCGGCGCTCCCCGAGGCGGCCGGCGACGGTCTCGTCCTCGACCTGCGGTCCTCCGCGTACGCCGCCGCCTGGAAGCCGAAGGGTGAGGTGGCCGGGCGGACGGCGACCGTACGGGTGCTGCACGCGCCGACCCGGAAGGTCGTCAGCCACTTCAACAAGGCGACCAAGGGCCGGATCGTACGGAGTCTGCTGGCGGCCGGGATCGCCCCCAAGGGTCCGGCGGAGCTGGTGGAGGCGCTGCGGGACCTCGGGTACGTGGTGGAGGCGGAGCCGCCGGTGAAGGCGGGGGCGGCTTGGGCGCTGGATGTGCTGGTGGACGAGATCCACTGAGGCCCCCACCGGCAGCGCCGGCGCGGGAGGCGGCGGCCCTGCGCCACCGCCTCCCGTCAGCGCAGGTGTGATGTGTCGTTGAGGAGGCGGACGGTGGCGTTGCCGTCGGCGTAGTACGCCAGTGCCGACAGTGAAGCCGCCGACAGTTCCATGCGGAACAGAGACTCCGGGGGTGCGCCGAGGGCCAGCCGTACCAGTGTCTTGATCGGCGTGACGTGGGTGACGAGCAGGACCGTACGGCCCCGGTACGCCGCGACGAGCTCGTCCCGGGTGGCGGCGACACGGTGGGCCACGGCCTCGAAGCTCTCGCCGCCGCCGGTGGGTCGGGCGTCCGGCGAGGCCAGCCAGGCGTTCATGTCGTCCGGGTACCGCTCGCGCACCTCGCCGAAGGTGAGCCCCTCCCAGGCGCCGAAGTCGGTCTCCCTCAGTCCGTCCTCGACGGCGACCCTCAGCCCCAGCCGGGCGGCGACGATCTCCGCCGTCTCGCGGCAGCGGGCCAGCGGCGACGACACGATCGCCTGAATGGTGCCGCGAGCGGCCAGGGCATCGGCGACGCGCTCCGCCTGATACCGCCCGACCTCCGACAACGCCGGATCCGACCCGCCGCTCCCCGAGAACCGCTTCTCCGGCGTCAACGGGGTCTCGCCATGCCGGAGCAGTACGAAGGTGGCGGGCGTCCCGAGATCGGGGGCGGCGGACGCGACGTTCGTGGCGGCACGGATGTCGGCGGCGGCCTTGGAGGGGGTGGTGTTGCCAGGGGTGGCAGTGGCTCCCGCGCCGCTCTCGACCTCACCACGGGCCCCCGCCAGCGCCGCCCGGGCCTTCGCCGCGCCCGCCGTCGCGTCCCCCGGCGGGCCCGACGGCTCGGGTACGGCGGCGGTCCCGGTCCTCGTCGCCCGGGCGTCCAGCTCCGCCGTGGACGTAGACGCGGACCACTGTTCGCCGCGCCTGCCCGCGTCCATCGCCTCGTTGGCGAGGCGGTCGGCGTGCTTGTTCTGCTCTCGCGGGATCCACTCGTAGGTGACCTGGCCGGGCGGGAAGACGCGGGCGGCCTCGGTGGCCAGCGGCTTCATGTCGGGGTGCTTGATCTTCCAGCGGCCGGACATCTGCTCGACGACCAGCTTGGAGTCCATGCGGACGCGGACGGTGGCCGTCGGGTCGAGCGCGCGAGCCGCCTTCAGCCCGGCGATGAGACCCCGGTACTCGGCGACGTTGTTCGAGGCGACGCCGATGTGCTCGGCCGCCTCCACCAGCGTCTCGCCGGTCACCGCGTCGAGGACGACGCAGCCGTAGCCCGCGGGCCCCGGGTTGCCCCGGGAACCGCCGTCGGCCTCGACGATGAACTCCCGCACGACAGAAGCCCCTTGTCGCCCCTCAGAGGCCCGACTCGCCCGTGCGCACCAGGATGCGGCGGCAGTTCTCGCAGCGGATGACCGTGTCGGGCGCGGCCTTGCGGATCTCGTTGATGTCGGTGATCGACAGCTCCTGGCGGCAGCCCTGGCAGGTGCGCTGGTACAGCTTGGCCGCGCCGATGCCGCCCTGCTGCTCGCGCAGCTTGTCGTAGAGCTTGAGGAGGTCGGCGGGGACGGAGCCGGCGATGACCTCGCGCTCCTTCGTCACCGTCGCCGCCTCGCCGTCGATCTCCTCGAACGCGGCGTCCCGGCGGGCGGTCGCGTCGTCGATCTTCCCCTGGACGGCACCGACCCGCTCGGTCAGTTCGGCGACCCGCTCCTGCGTGGCCTCCCGGCGTTCCATGACCTCCAGGACGATGTCCTCCAGGTCGCCCTGCCGCTTGGCGAGGGAGGCGATCTCGCGCTGGAGGTTCTCCAGGTCCTTCGGGGAGGTGATGGCGCCGGAGTCCAGGCGCTGCTGGTCGCGGGTGGCGCGCTGGCGCACCTGGTCCACGTCCTGCTCGGCCTTGGTCTGCTCGCGGGCGGTGTCGCTCTCCTCGGTCTGCGCGGCCACGAGCAGGTCGCGCAGCTGCGTCTGGTCCTTCGTCAGCGACTCGATCTCGGCGTGCTCGGGCAGCGACCTCCTACGGTGCGCGAGCTGCTGCAGGCGTACGTCGAGGGCCTGGACGTCGAGGAGTCGGATCTGGTCGGCGGGCGCGGCGTTCAGTTGGGGGCTCCTGCAGTTGATTCGGGGGAGGCCGCGTGGGCCGTCCAGGGGTCGGTGACCGTCTTGGAGACGTGGACGCGCAGTCCCCATCCCTCCCGGTCGGAGATCTCGTCGAGCTGGGCGGCGGCCAGCTCGCACCAGGGCCATTCGGTGGCCCAGTGCGCCGCGTCGAGCAGCGCGAGAGGGGTGCCGGTCGCTTCCGTCGTACGGGCGACGGCCTCGGAGGCCGGGTGGTGACGCAGGTCCGCGGTGAGGAAGGCGTCAACACTCGCCGCGCGTACGTCGTCGAAAAGGCTGTCGCCGGAGCCGCCGCTGACGGCGACCGTGCGGACGACCGCCTCGGGGTCGCCGGCGACCCGGATGCCCTGCGCGGTGGCGGGCAGCCGCTCGGCGGCCCGCGCGGCCAGTTCCCGTACGGTCAGGGGGTGGTCCAGCTCGCAGACCCGGCCCAGACCGCGCCGCCCTTCGGCGTCGGAGGGGTCCGGTACGAGCGGTCCTACGACCCTGAGGTCCAGCGCGCCCGCCAACGCGTCGCTGACGCCCGGGTCGGCGGTGTCGGCGTTGGTGTGGGCGACGTGCAGCGCGATGTCGTTCTTGATCAGGGTGTGCACGACCCGGCCCTTGAAGGTGGAGGCCGCCACCGTCGTCGTACCGCGCAGATAGAGCGGGTGGTGGGTGACCAGCAGGTCGGCGCCCAGCTTCACCGCTTCCTCGACGATCTCCTGGACGGGGTCGACGGCGAACAGGACCCGCGTGACCTCCTGGTCGGGGTCTCCGCAGACCGTGCCGACCGCGTCCCATCCCTCGGCCCTCTCGGGCGGCCAGAGGGCGTCGAGCGCGGCGATGACTTCAGACAGACGGGGCACGCACCAAAGGCTACCTGCACCGCTCCCCTCCCAGACCGGCCGCGGGTCACTTGACCAGCCGCACCTCCGGCCCCATGGCCGGACCCACCCGCCCGACCCCGCGCCCGAGGCGTCGGCCAGCACATAAACCGCCGTTCACTCAGGCGAATCGCGGGACGAACACCCTTATGTGTGAAAGATGAGCCCGGTTGTCGCCCGTCTGTGCGTGCGAAAACTAGCTTCGTCGCTGGAGGTGATCGCACGATGACGGCCTGTACATCCCCATCACCCACGACGGGCCTCGGGAACGACGGGAATGAGACGGGACGGGAGAACGAGACGGAGCAGCGGAACGAGCAGAGGAACGAGGGGAACGGCAGGAGCCAAGGGATCGACCACTACGGCGGAACCGACAGCACCGGCCGGACCGACCGCGTCGACCGGCCCGTACCCCCGCCCGGCTGCGTGATCACCGCCGACGGCTCGTACGCGGCACGCCTCGCCCTCGCCGGCCAGTCCTGGTTCCCCGAGCGCTGGACCCTGGACGGCCCCGAGCCGTACGCCGTCCCGTTGCCCGGCAACCAGCCCGAGGAACCCGGCACCGAAGTCCTCCCCATGACCGACGGCCGCGTCCTCATCCACCGACTGGCGGCCGGCCGACACCTGTTCTCGCTCCTCTACCCGACCGGCCCCGGCACCGGCGAGCTTCAACTCGGCTCGGTGGAATACGCCGACCCGTCGACCGAGTTGCGGCTGCTGCGGCCCGGTCCGTGCGGGGAGCGGGCGTACGCCCTCGCCGTGGGCGCCCGTTCCACGACCGTATGGCTGGTGGTGGGCGGGGCCTTCGGGCCGGAGCGGCTGGCGGAGATCCCGGGGCGCTGTTCGGGCGGGGTCTGGCTGGACGGGGCGGGCCGACTGCTCGCGCTGGACCAGGAGTTGGACGGCCGGACGAAGACGGTGGCGGTGGACCTGGAGCTGGACGGCGAGGTCTCGCCACTGCTGCAGATCTCGGACCACAGCAACGACCGTCTGCTGCTGGCCGACCCCGAAAGCGGGCTGCTGCTGATCCGCTCCGACGCGCCCTCGCCCGGCCAGGACCGGCTCGGCTGGGGCGTGCTGGGCAGCACCCTGCCGGTCCGCTTCCCGGAGTGCCTGCGCGTTCCCGACGGCCACCGCATCACGCCCTTCGCCATCCAGCCCGGCCAGATCCTGACCCCCGAGCGCTGCGCGGTCGCACTGCGTGTCGACGGCGCCCGCGCTTCCTGGGTCGGCGTCTGGCGCCCGGCCTCACGGCAGGTCCACCATCTGGCCGCTCCCGAGGGGTGGTTGGCGGGGGCCGGGCTGTGGAGCCGGGAAGGGGTCCTTCAACTGCCGTACGCCAACGGGGCGGTGCGTTGCGGAGTGGCTCGGGTGGGGGTGTCTTGGGAAGAATCCGTGGAGGTTCCGCAGGAGGACTCTCAAGGGGGATCACTCGAAGATTCCCCGGGGACGGAGCCGGGGTGCGCCGGGGCCCCGGTCGCCGAGGGGGCCGCGTCTTCGGGGGATTCGCCTACGTCAGACGCGGTTTCGTCCGCACCCGCCGCGGCGCGGCCCGTGCCGTTGCAGCAGGCGCCGCTGGAGGGGCGGATGCCGGAGGAGGTGACGGTCGGATAACGATGACCGTGCCGGTGCGACGACGAACGGGAAGTCGGCGGGGCGACACGCCTTTCGGGCGCCTTCGGGCCCTGCCCGGCGGCCCGTTAAACTCACCCGCCGTAAGAAGATCATGCGACGGGGTGAACACTTCCTATGAGCGACGCGCACACAACCCAGCCGCCCACCGCCGACCTCCACGAGGCGGACTTCCAGGAGGCGGAGGGCCACGGCAAGCATCGCGGCCGGCTCTCGGCCCATGAAGCCGAGACGACACCTCGCGGACGTCACCGCAAGCCGGCCGAACAGACGGAGTCGACGGCTGCCTGAACGGCTGCGTGATTCACATCTGGCGAAACGTCAATGCATCGTCAATGCACTGACGTGCCCCGCCACTTCACCACCATGGGGCCTCGCTCGTCATCACGGACGAGCGGGGCCTTATGTCTTCAGACCTGCCCCTTCAACCCCAGCACCTCCACCGCCGCGAACGTCTCCCCCTCCGGCCGGTCGGCGTAGTAGGGCGTGAGGAGCGCGTCCAGTTCGTCGTACGTGAACGTGTCCTGCTTGGTGTCGAACTTCGCCTGGACGCGGGGCCGTTCGACGACCGCGACCATGCCGCCGTGGACGACGAGGAGCTGCCCGTTGACCTGTGCGGCGGCGGGCGAGGCCAAGTAGCCGACGAGCGGGGCGACATGCTCGGGGGCGAGGGGATCGAGACCGTCGGTCTCCGGCTCCGGCTTCCCGAACACGTCCGCGGTCATCCGCGTCCGTGCTCTCGGACAGATCACGTTCGCCGTCACGCCGTACTTGGCGAGGGCGAGGGCAGTCGACGTGGTGAGTCCGACGATTCCACCTTTCGCCGCCGCGTAGTTGGGCTGCCCGGCGGAGCCCGCGAGGAACGCCTCGGACGAGGTGTTCACGATCCGCCCGTACACCGGTCCCCCGGCCGCCTTGGAGCGCTCGCGCCAGTGCGCGGCCGCGAATCGGGTGGTGCTGAAGTGCCCCTTGAGGTGGACGCGAATCACCGCGTCCCACTCCTCCTCCGTCATGGAGAAGACCATGCGGTCGCGGAGGATGCCGGCGTTGTTGACGAGGATGTCGAGCTTGCCGAACTCGCCGACCGCCAACTCGACCAGTTCCTGGACCTGTTGGAAGTCGGCCACGTCCCCGGTGTGGGCGAGCGCCTTGCCGCCCGTCGCGCGGATCTCGGCGGCGACCTCCTCGGCGGGTGCGGCGGAAGCCTCGCCCGAGCCGTCCCGGCCGGGCTGCCCGTAGTCGTTGACGACGACGGCCGCGCCGAGCCGGGCGAGTTCGAGCGCCTCGGCCCGGCCCAGGCCCCGGCCGGCGCCGGTGACGATCGCGGTGAGTCCCTCAAGTGGGAGCGACATGCGCCGGGTCCTCAGATCTCGATGCACGTACGGAGTGAAGTCCCCGTCCGCATCTGATCCAGCGCCTCGTTGATGTCGGCGAGCGGCACCCGGTGGGTGATCAGGCCCTCCAGGTCGATACGGCCGGCGCGCCACAGGGTGATGGCCCGCTCGTAGGACCGCAGGACGTCTCCGCCGCCGTACAGGGAGGGCAGGATCCGCTTCTCGTCGAAGAACAGCTCGAACATGCTGAGCTGGAGGAAGTCGTCCATGGCGCCCGCGCCGACGACGACGAGGGTACCGCCGCGCCGGGTGTTCTCGTAGGCGGTGCGGGCGGTGGCCGAGCGGCCGACGACCTCGAAGACGTAGTCGAAGCCCTCGCCGGCGGTGACCTGTCGCTTGGCGTCGGCGAGCTCGTCCGGCGAAACGGCCTTGGTGGCACCGAACTTGAGGGCGGCCTCGCGGCGCGAGACCACCGGGTCGACGGCGACGATCTCGGCGGCGCCCTTGAGCCGGGCGCCCTGGATCGCCGAGATGCCGACGCCGCCGCAGCCGATGACGGCGACCGACGAACCGGCCTCCAGGTCGGCGGTGTTGAGCGCGGCGCCGAGCCCGGTGGTAACCCCGCAGCCGATGAGGGCGGCGACGTCGTACGGCACGTCGTCCGGTATCGGGACGGCGCAGCCGGCGTCGACGACGACTTCCTCGGCGAAGGTGCCGGTGCCGGCGAAGCCGAAGATGTCACCGGCGGGCCGCTTGAAGTTGGGCGTTCCGGCGTTCAGGAACCCGGCGAGGCAGAGTTCGGTCTGGCCGCGCTTGCAGGCCGGGCAGGTGCCGCAGGCCGGGAGCCAGCAGAGGACGACGCGGTCGCCGGGCTTGACGTTGGTGACGCCCTCCCCGACGTCGAGTATCTCGCCGGCGCCCTCGTGGCCGGGGACGAACGGTCCGGGCTGGGGCAGCACCCCGGCCATCGCGGACAGGTCCGAGTGGCACAGCCCCGTGGCCCGCACCCGGATCCTCGCCTTGCCCGGCCCGAAGCCCGCCGCCTCGACGTCGTCGAGCACCTCCAGCTTGTCCTGGCCGATCTCGTGCAGTACGGCTGCGCGCATGGTGCGGCTCCCCTCAGGAGTGGCTGTCGTACGGTCGTGCCGTCGCGGTCCGGTCGTGCCCTTGTTGTCTTCAGGAGTGCGTCTTCAGGAGTGCGTCTTCAGGAGTGCTGGACGATGTCTTCAGTCGTGCTCGACGATCGTGTCGGCCAGGACCGGCGCGTCGTCCCGCTCCACGGCCGTCACCTCCACCCGTACCGCGCCGTCGTCCGGCCGCCACATGCGGATGCGGAGGGTCTCGCCCGGGAAGACGACCCCGGCGAAGCGGGTGCCGTAGGAGCGGACGCGGCCGACGTCCCCACCGAGCACCGTGTCCACGACCGCCTTCAACGTGATCCCGTACGTGCACAGCCCGTGCAGGATCGGCCGCTCGAACCCGGCGCGGGCCGCGAACTCCGGGTCGGCGTGCAACGGGTTCCAGTCGCCGGAGAGACGGTAGAGCAGCGCCTGGTCCTCGCGTACGGCACGCTCGACCTCCTTGTCGGGGTCGGCCGTCGGCGCGTCCAGGCGTGCGGAGGGGCCTCGGTCGCCGCCCCAGCCGCCCTCTCCCCGTACGAAGATCTGCGCCTCGTTGGTCCACAACGGGCCGTCGGCGTCGGCGACTTCGGTCCGCATGACGAGTACGGCCGCCTTGCCCTTGTCGTACACCGCCGCCACCCGTGAGGTGGCCGTCGCCCTGCCCTCGACCGGGATCGGCCGGTGGAGTTCGACGCGCTGGCCGCCGTGCAGGACCTTGGCGAGGTCGACGTCCACGCCGGGGGCGTTCAGGCCGCCGATGACGTCCGGGGAGCCCGCGCCGGCGACGGTGGCGAAACTCGGCAGGACGTGCAGCCGGGACTCCAGGGTGTAGCGCAGCTCGTCGGGGTCGGTCGCGGGGGCGCCGGCGCCGATGCCGAGGTGGTAGAGCAGGACGTCCTTGCGGGTCCAGGTGATCTCGGCGGAACGGGGCTCGGCCGCGAGGGCCTTGGCTGCGTCGATGGGCATGAGGAGGGGGCTCCTGTCGGCGTGCGTCGGGAACCTCGGTACGACCGTCCGCACCAGCGGCCGCACCGAGGTCGTCACGGGGACTCGGAACCCGCCCCTTGCCTTCTAGAACGCGTTCCAGTCCAGCGCACCTCTGTATAGCCGAGGGGGGTGCAGTTGTGAAGACTCCTGACGGCTCGTCACTTCCTCACGAGAAGGTCAAGTTTTCGTTAGGCAGTCGAAGCATTGGAATAGTTGCCCTGGCGTACGAGGTTCACGGGATCATGATCCCACCGCACATATCCACGACGTCCGACCAGCCCGGCCCGACGAGAGCGCCCGGAGCGATCGTCCCCGTGCTGGCCTTCGCCGGGATCGTGGTCGCGGTGATGCAGACCCTGCTCGTCCCGGTGATCAAGGATCTGCCCCAGCTGCTGGACACCACGCCCAGCAACGCCACCTGGGTCCTGACCTCCACCCTCCTCTCCGGCGCCGTGGCTACGCCGATCATGGGGCGGCTCGGCGACCTCTACGGCAAGCGCCGCCTGCTGCTGGCCAGCCTGGCCGTGATGGTGGTAGGCGCACTGATCAGCGGCTTCACCAGCGAGCTGATCCCGATGATCTTCGGCCGTACTCTTCAGGGCTTCGCCATGGGCGCGATCCCCCTCGGCATCGGCCTGATGCGCGACGAACTCCCCCGTGAACGCCTCGCCTCCGCGATGGCCCTGATGAGCTCGTCCATCGGCGTCGGCGGTGGCCTCGCGCTGCCGCTCGCCGCGCTGGTCGCCCAGAACACCGACTGGCACGTCCTCTTCTTCGGCGCTGCGGGCCTCGGCGCCCTCTCGATCGTCCTCACCCTCGTCGCCGTACCGGAGTCGAAGACCCGCGCGGAAGGTTCCTTCGACTACGTCGGCGCGCTCGGTCTCTCCCTCGGCCTGGTCCTCTTCCTCCTCCCCATCACCAAGGGCAGCGACTGGGGCTGGTCGTCCACGACCACGCTCGGCCTGTTCGCCGCGTCGGCCGTGGTCCTGTTCCTCTGGGGCCTGCTGGAACTGCGTATCCCCGCACCCCTGGTGGACCTGCGCACGACCGCCCGCCGCGAGGTCCTCCTCACCAACCTCGCCTCGATCATGGTCGGCGTCTCCTTCTACGTCGTCTCCCTCGTCCTGCCGCAGCTCCTCCAGCTCCCCACCTCCACCGGCTACGGCCTCGGCCAGTCGATGGTCGTCGCGGGCCTGTGCGTGGCGCCGCTGGGCCTGACGATGATGTTCACCGCGCCGGTCTACGCCCGTATCTCTGCCAAGTACGGCCCCAAGAGCACCCTCATCCTCGGCCTGCTGATCATCGCGATCGGCTACGGCGCCGGCCTCGGCCTGATGAGCGCCGCCTGGCAGACCGTGGTGATCTCGGTACTCATCGGCACAGGCATCGGCATCGCGTACTCCTCGCTCCCGGCGTTGATCGTCGGAGCCGTGGACCCGTCCGAGACGGGCGCCGCGAACGGCCTCAACGCCCTCATGCGCTCCATCGGTACGTCGGTGTCGAGCGCCGTCATCGGCATGGTGCTGGCCGACACCGCGAACCACGTCGGCGGCGTCGCGATCCCCACCATGCACGGCTTCCGGCTCTCCTTCCTGATCGCCACGGCCGCCGTCGCCCTCGGCCTCGTCCTGGCCTTGTTCCTGCCGGGCCGAGACCGCCGGGCGACCGGTGACCGGCTGCTCGCGACCAGCGAGGCCCCGGAGCGGGCGGGCGAGCGGGTGGCCTGAGCCCGGCCGCCGCCCACGTGACAGCATGGGCGCCCCCAGGGACGTACGACACAGGAGGACCCCCATGCCGCCCGCCGCCCCCAAGCCGGAGATCCTCGCCGCGTTCGAGTCGGCCAAGGGGTTCATGCCCGTACGGGAAGGGCTCGCCCTCCACGCGGCGGCCGCCGAGGCGGGCCGGCTGGGCCTCCCCCTCCTGGAGGTCGGCACGTACTGCGGCCGCTCCGCGATCCTGCTCGCCGACGCGGCCCGCGAGGCCGGGGTCACCGCGATCACCGTCGACCACCACCGGGGCAGCGAGGAGCAGCAGCCCGGCTGGGAGTACCACGACGAGTCCACGGTCGACCCCGAGGTGGGCCGTATGGACACCCTCCCGACCTTCCGCCGCACCCTCCACAAGGCGGGCCTGGAGGACCACGTCGTCGCGATCGTCGGCCGCTCCCCCCAGGTCGCCGCCTTCTGGGCCACCCCCCTCGCCCTCGTCTTCATCGACGGCGGCCACACCGACGAACACGCCACCGCCGACTACGAGGGCTGGGCCCCCCACATCGCCGAGGGCGGCCTCCTCGTCATCCACGACGTCTTCCCCGACCCCGCCGACGAGTTCACCGGCCAGGCCCCCTACCGCATCTACCTCCGCGCCCTCGCCTCCGGCGCCTTCACGGAGGCCTCGGCGACGGACTCGCTGCGGGTGCTGCGGCGGGTGGGGGCGGGGGTCTGAGGCGTGCGGCCCGCGTGTGCGCGTGGGTGCTACGCCACCGCGATCCCGTAGTCCTGAACCAGTTCCTCCAAGCCGCCCCGGTATCCCTTGCCGCCGAGGACGAAGTCCCAGTCACCGCCTGCTCGGCGGCGGAAGGAGCCGAGGACCAGCGCCGTCTCACCGGAGCGTCCGTCGGAGACCTCCAGTCGGCCCTGTTCGGTGCGTGAGGGGTCCAGCAGACGGATGCAGGCATCGGTGAAGCCGGACAGGTCGGCTTCGGGGTTCACCGCCGGGTCGACCGCCGCCACGAGGACGAGTCGGTCGGCGGTGTCCGGCAAGGCGTCGAAGGACACCTGGATCGCGGCCTTGTCGGGCGCGGTCGGGGGGAGGGCGCGGACTGTGCCGTCGGGTGTGCGGAGGTTGTTGAAGAACACGAAGTGGTCGTCGCTGAGGACCCGGTTGCCGTGGCAGACGAGCGCGCAGACGTCCAGGGCGACGCCACCGGTCCAGGACATGCCCAGCACGCTGTAGTCGCCCGTGCGCGGGTCCGGGTCCGCTCCGGGCTGGGGATCCGGTGAGGTCCGCTGAGGGGGAAGAGCGGCACCGGAGCGCACACCTGTCCCGAGGCGGCCGCGCAGACCGTGCCGGTGGAGCAGGTCGACCAGTTCGCGGCCCGATACGAGTTCGAGTGGTTTGCCGTTGGCGAAGGTGTGGGAGCCCGGTCCGAACTTGGACGTCGTTACGAGGACGCCCTTGTTGGCGCCGGCGTCCTGGACGGTTCCGTACAGGTCACGGACGGCGGTCGGCGGCACGGTGTTCCGGTAGCGCTTGACCTGGACGACGATCTTGCCGCCGCGGATCGGCGTCGGATCCAGGGCGTCGACGTCCACGCCTCCGTCGTTCGAGCGCTGGGTCGTGACCGCCTGCATGCCCATGGCCCGGAACAGTTCGGCCACCAGCGACTCGAAGGCGAGGGGGTCCATTTCCAGCAGGTCGGGCTCCTCGTCGCCCCCGTGCGTGACGACGCCGTTGCCCACATCGTCGGGCCGCCTGCCCGGCCGTACGGCGGCACGCTGGTCCGGCCGTGACGACAGCTGGCCCCGAAGCCCGTCGAGCAGACAGTCGACGGCGCTGACCTGTTCCAGATTCAACCCGGAGAACACCGATCGCGAAGCCATGACGGTGGCCAGGAAGATCTGTGCTCGTCTGCCGGTCGCCGGATCGTGGTCGTCGACGAATCCGTTCAGCGTGACCGACTCCAGGGCGCCGAACTCGTCCGCCGCGAAGAGATCGTGGAGCACCAGCAGGACACTCTGCGCGAGGACTTCCCGGTAGAGCGCCCGACGCTGGGTGACCGGACGGGCCGTCTCCTTGTCCTGGTCGGCACCGGACACGTACCGCACGGCCTTCGCCTCGGGGACGACGTCGTACCTGGGCAGCTCCCAGTCCAGTACGAGGTGCCGGGCTGCCGAGTCGTAGGCGGCGGAGACCTGCCGCGGGAAACCCTCGGGCCATGCGGCGGAGGCGTAGAGCGCGGCGGAGAAATACTCGACGGCGGCTTCCGGATCGCTTCCGTTCCGCAGGGCGGTCGTCATCTCCGCGATCCCCGCGTTGTGCCGACGGATGTCCGACAGCTGGGCCTCGGCCCACTGCTGGTACTGCCGCTGGTACTGGGCGAGTTGCTGCTGCCGCTGGGCCTCCGCTGTCTGTGCCGCGTGCCAGTCGTGCTCGAACCGGGACCGCGCCTCCGCCTGCGCCTGGGCGCGTCGGCCCGCGGTCCAGCCGCCTTGTGCCTGGTAGTGATTCGGATCCGGCATGGGCACCGGATGGGCGAGCACCCCAGGAGCGAATGGTTCCAGTTGTTCGGAACGGCTGAGGGAGGCCGCCCGGAACGCCGGCGCCCGGCAGCCGACCGCCAACAACTCCTGCAAGGCCGCGACCTGCGCGTCCAGCTCCTCCGTACGCCGTCTGGCGTCCGCCTCCCGCTGCTGCTTGTACGCCTGCTGCTGCTCGCGTCGGCTGCGCACCAGTTGTTGCTGGTACGCCCGCTGCTGCCGCTCGTACTCCCGTTGCTGCCTGGCCCGCGCCTCCAGCTGACGCTGCTGCTGGCGCTGCGCCTCAGCCCAGACACCGACCAACCCGTTGGAGCGACGACTCATCCGTTACCGGCCCTCCCCCAGGGCTTCGCCACCGCCCGGCCGAGCCCTGCCCCTACAACCAGCAGTAACTGGGCGACTTTATCCCGCAATCCCGGATACGCCCATCCGTCGGCCGCACGCCTGGCCGACGTACCGCAGGATCATGTAGAGGGCGGCCGACGCGACGACGGTCACACCCGACCGGCGGCCCCCGGCCCGCCCCGTAAGGTGGCAGTCGTGTCGTACGTAGGTCCGGACTTCGATCCGCCCCAGCCCCGTCGTTCCGCTCTTCGCCGTCCGGCCACCGTGGCCGTGGCCGCTGTCGTGGTGGGGGCGGTGGCCGGGTGGGGGGTCTGGCAGGCGGTGGGGGACTCGGGCGGCGGGGGCGGCGCGGACCGGGCGGCCGGGCAGACGCCCCGCTCGGCGACGAACGCCCCCGCGACCTCCGGCGGCAGCCCGTCCGGTGAGCCGACCGCCTCCGACGACGGCAAGAAGGCGAGCCCCTCCCCTTCCCCGTCCGCCGACGGCCCTCTCAAGGGCAAGGTCGTCGTCGTCGATCCGGGGCACAACCCGGGCAACTTCCAGCACACCACCGAGATCAACCGCAAGGTGAACATCGGGACGGGCATGAAGGAGTGCGACACGACGGGGACGACCACCAACGACGGTTACCTGGAAGCCGAGTTCACGCTGGACGTCTCACGGCGGCTGAGGACACTCCTCGAACAGCAGGGCGCCACGGTCGAGTTCACGCAGGACGGTGACCGGCCTTGGGGGCCGTGCATCGACGAGCGGGCGCGGATCGGCAACGAGGCGGAGGCGGACGCGGTGGTGTCGATCCACGCGGACGGCTCGGGTACCGGCAACCGCGGTTTCCACGTGATCCTCCCCGGTTCGGTGGACGAGGGCGCGGCCGATACCCGCCCCATCGTCGGCCCCTCCCGCGCTCTCGGCGAGCGCATCGCGGGCAAGTTCGTACGCGCGACGGGCACCGCCCCCTCCAACTACGTCGGCGACGGTACCGGTCTCGTCACACGTCAGGACCTGGGCGGTCTCAATCTGTCAACGGTTCCGAAGGTGTTCATCGAGTGCGGCAATATGCGCGATAGCAATGACGCGGCACTGTTGACCAGTGGTGCCTGGCGGCAGAAGGCCGCGCAGGGGATCTCTGAGGGAATCGTGAGTTTCCTGCGCGGGTAGGGGGCGGGTCGTGATCATCGGGGCAATCCCGGCGGACACTCACGTCGGACGGGCGATAAGGTCGTCTTTACGATGAGGGGCCACCCCCGCGCTTCCCACCACCAGCCTGACGGCGAGATGGTGTCAGCGATGCCTCCACACCGATGACGAGACGACTGAAGAAGGACTGAAGTGAATATCCGCTCCCTCACCAGAGGCGACGGCGTCGTGATCGGAGCAGCGGTATTGCTGTTCATCGCGTCGTTCCTCGAGAACTACTCGTACGACGGGGTTTCCAGCAACATCGAGATGCCCAACCTCTGGGAGAGCGGGCCCGTCCTGCTCGGTGTCGTCCTGGCGGGCATCTTCGGCGCCGTCTTCATCGTCATCGCCCGGGGTCTGCCCCAGGCTCCCAAGATCGCCGGCATCGACCTCGGTCACTTCGGCATCGCCTTCACGGTCTTCGCCGCGTGGAGCGCGCTCGGGAACATCTTCGACCCGGCCGGTTCCCTGGACAACGTCGGCGGCGACACCAGTGGTCCCGACGTCGGCACCGGCCTCATCCTCGCCCTGATCGCCACCCTGATCATGGCCGCCGCCGCCCTGGCCACCCCCATGGTCCCCGCCCTCAAGGCCGCCCTCATCGGCGCCCCCCGTCCGGCCGCCCCGCAGCCGTACGGGGCCCAGCCGCCCGGTGGTTACGGCTACCCGGGCGCCGGTGCGCAGGCGCAGGCGCCGTACGGTGCGAGCCAGCCGCAGCCGGGGGCGCCGTTCGGTGGGCAGCCGCCGCAGCAGGCGCAGGCTCCGCAGGCGCAGGCCCCACAGCCGCCGGCGAGTGACTTCTCGCCGTTCTGGTTCGCGGTTCCGGTGGCGCGGCCGCTGTTCGCGGAGGACGGTTCGCAGTCGACGATCGCCGAACTGGCGCCGGGTACCTGGTACTTGGCGATCGAGCAGCGCGGCCCCAACCTGGTGGCCCAGACGCAGGACGGCCGTCGTGGCGTCCTGCAGGACACCAGCGGTATCCAACGCGGCTGACGACCGGCTCCTACCTACGGTCCCTCACCCTCCCGGGTGAGGGACCGTTTCAGTACGGTCAAGAGCATGGCTTACATGCCGCCAGATAGCACGGGCGTCGGGGGAACGTCTGAAGGAGTCGTCGGACATCTCACGCAGTCCGCAGCGATGTTGGCGTAACCAGCCCGTCAGCGCATGGTGATGGCGAGGCTGCGCAGGATGGCGAAGCTCTCCGAACCACGCCCGGCGCCCGTGGAGGAGTCCTCGACAAATGGTGGTGTCCCGGGCGAAGTCCAGCCGGTTCTCGATCACCAGTGGGATCTGATTACAGGGCTGTTTCAAAGTCGGGGTGATCCTACGAGGCTCCCTGGTGAACGGGCGCCTTTGACCAGTCGCCGTCCTGAACCGAAGCCTCAACGTGCCGTCAGTCTGTTACCGCCTACCTCACCTAGTCGCCCTGTCTGTTGAGGTCTTCGGGGCCCAATGCTGGCAGAGCGGCTGGTCCGGCTCTTCGGCCGTCAGGACCGAGGGCTGGACTTGCGGTTTCCTGGATTTCCGCTCCGGCGGGGGCCGCAGCCTGCGGTAGCGAGCGGCCGGTCAGCCGGCACGCGGCTGTGACGTCCAGTGCGCGCTCGACGTCGGCAAAGGCATCGACCGCTACCGGGTCGACGGCGTGCATCAGTCCGTGCCCTCGGGGATCATTTCCAAGATCGCGGAAGTATTTCCCCATAACCTCCAACGCGGCCTCGTTCCGCTCCAGCTCCTTCTCCAGTCGCTGTGCCTGACGGCGCAGCTTCTCGCCCTCCGCCTCGGCGTCAGAATTCTTCGGCCGGGCCAGGCTGGTGCGCTTGTCGACCATCTTCTCCAGAGCCCCGGCATCCCGCACAGCCCACCACTCCTTCACGTGCGAGTGGTGCAGCTGCTCGCTGCGCGCGATCGCGCCCTTCTCGTTCTTGGGCGTGGCGTCGTGCTCGGCCACGATCCGCAGCTTGTACTCGGGGCTGAAAGTGCGGCGCTTCGGCCGGGGAGCCGGGTCAGATCCGGCGGTCTTGGTGCTGATCACGAAGGGTTGTTCTCCTGTCGTGCCCTCTGAGGCTAACCCGCCGAAGCGGGGCGTCTCACCAAAGGCCGACAGAGAGGGAGGAGAGCATGACCATCCTGCGCAACCTCGCCATCAACACACCCCGACAGGTTGGCCACACCAGCATCGCCGCTGGACTGCGCAAGATGTCCCATCCTCTTCACCCACTCTCTCAACATCCTGGATCCCTGCCTGACCGGCAGCCACACCCAGATCAAAGAATTTGAAAAATCCCTAACTAAATTCTTAAATAGTCGCTCAAGATTCAGGCAAATAAATAAATCGATATTTGATGATTCGCCCAGATGGGTATAAATTTTGCCGCCAAATAGGTGAACGAGCCTGATTTGACGGCCGACACTTGAATCGAGCTTTCCGCCCTTGGTCGGCCTGGAGATTAAACCACTCAACCTCAGATCTATCTCAAGCCGCCTCTTTCAGGTGCGCTTCTCTGCTTAACTCTCATCACGCGAAGGCGACTGGAGCCTCCCTCTCGTGCACATGGGGGAATCAATGAAGCGCCAGATCATCCGGAACAGCGGCGTGGGGCTTGCCGCCCTAACCATGCTCCTGGCCGGAACAACTACAGCGGCCCACGCGGCGCCCACCGCATCATCAAACAGTGCATTCGCCACCAACGCCCAAGCCTCATTGGTGAAGTACAACCCCAACCTCAGGGCGAAGAACGTCAGGAAAGTAAAGGAGAAGTGCGGAAAGAGCCCGATCGCGGAAGCATCCGGGCGCGGCCGCATGACCCTACGCATAGACGAAACCAGGTCTGCGGGCACAACCTACTCAAAGAAATTCGAAATCAACTTCAAGCAACTCAGCCACTCGGTCGGCTGGGATATCACCAAGTCCCGCAGCATCACAGTGAGCGGGGCTAAGGAAGTGCCTCGCGGCAAGTACGGTGTCCTCAAGGCCTACACAAGGTACGCCGGGAAGAAGTTCGACGTGTACCACATCCATACTCCGTGGAAGATATCCAAGAGGAACGTAATCGCCTACAAGCCAATCGGCGTCTGCTTCACATTCAAGGCCAGCTAATCACTCAAGATTAAAGCCGCCCTTCATTGAAATGGCCTGCCAGAATATTCCAGCAGGCCATTTCATTTGTACCTGCTCCTGGCCACCGCCCTGTTCGAGGAGTGCGGCCACCGGGCGGTGTAGGCCAAGCTCACCGCCGTGCTCGGGTCTGTGCCGGTGCCGAGGATCACCCGAACAGTGTTATGACATGCCCGCTGCCGCCTGGAGGTACGGCCGTTGTGGGCCTGCGTCCGAGCTGATCAGGCTGTATCACGAGCGACGGGAAGTGGAGTCCGCCTACTTGGCGGTCAAGAAATCACTGCTCGGGCGCCGCGTGCTGTGCTCGCGCACCCTGCCTGGCATCGCGCAGGAGGGCGATTGAGTCGACAGCATCCCCTTCCAGGCGAGGGGCCGTTGTCGTACAGTCGCCTGGCCCATTGTCGACTGACGGTCTGTCAGGAGGTGCAGGCGTATGCGGCTCGGCCTCGCGCTCGGCTACTGGGGGCGCGGTCCCTCACCCGACCACCTACCGCTCGCGCAGGAGGCGGAGCAGCTCGGGTACGACTCCGTGTGGACGGCGGAGTCGTGGGGCTCGGACGCCTTCACCCCGCTCACCTGGATCGCGGCACGGACGTCGAGGATCAAACTGGGCACGGCGGTGGCCCAGATGGCGGCCCGCTCCCCCACCACGACCGCGATGCACGCCCTCACCCTCGACCACCTCTCCGGCGGCCGCATGCTCCTCGGCCTCGGGCTGTCGGGGCCGCAGGTGGTGGAGGGCTGGTACGGCAGCCCGTTCCCGAAGTCGCCACTGACCGCGACAAGAGAGTATGTGGACGTAGTGCGTCAAGTCCTGAGCCGCGAGGAGCCAGTTAAGCTGAGCGGGCGCTTCCACCCTCTCCCGTACGATGGCCCGGACGGCACTGGCATCGGCAAGGCGCTCAAGTCCATCACCCACCCCCTCCGCCCCGACCTGCCCGTACTGCTCGGCGCCGAGGGTCCGAAGAACATCGCGCAGACGGCCCGGATCGCGGACGGCTGGCTGCCGTTGTACTGGTCGCCGACGCGGACGGAGGTGTACGAGGCCTCGCTGGCCGACGCCCCGGACGGGTTCCTCGTCGCGCCGATGGCCCGTGCGCGCGTCTGCGACGACGTCGCCGAAGGGCTGCTGCCCGTCAAGGCCATGCTCGGCTTCTACATCGGCGGGATGGGGCACGCCAAGCGCAACTTCCACGCCGATCTGATGGCTCGCATGGGGTACGAGGAGGAGGCCCGGCGGATCCAGCGGCTCTTCCTCGACGGGCGGCGGGAGAAGGCCGTACTCGCCGTACCGGACTCCTTCGCGGACGAGATCTCGCTGATCGGGCCGCGCGAACGGATCGCGGAGCGGCTGGAGTTGTGGCGGAAGGGGCCGGTGACCGACCTGCTGGTCCTGGCCCCCGATCCGCATACGCTGCGGGTGCTGGCGGAGCTCAACTCCTAGAGTTCCGGGGACTTTGTCGGCCCTTCGAACTTGAGCGGTGTGTGCGCGATGGCCATGCTGTTGTCGCTGTCGTGTCGAGAGTGGGGATTGGCAGATTTGTTCCACTCGGGCGGCTCTCACCAGGCTTCGGTGAGGCCGTGAGTGGAACAGATCTGCCAATTACGCGACGGCCCCCACCGCTCAACTTCGAAGACTGCGAAATGAGGCTCCGCCCCACCGAGGATCCGGCGATAGGGCGGCGCGGGAAGTCCCGGCCCATTACGGATGAGGCCAACTTGCGGCTGTTGCCCGATCGGAACAGGGACTCACTGACCCACGGTCGGCGGGCCCGCGTCACGGGTCGTCACCTCCAGCTCGGCCCATACGCGCTTGCCCCACGGCTGCTTGCCGGTGCCCATGTGCTCCCAGCCCCAACGGAGGGAAACGGCGGCGACCAGGAGGAGGCCCCGGCCGCTCTCCGCGTCCGTCCCGGGGGTGCCCGGCTGAGGCGGCGCTTCGGGCGATCGGTCGATCACCGACACTGAGACAAGGCCGGTTTGGGGGCGGTGCACCGTCATGTTGATCTTCGGGCCGCGTGCGTGCCGGACGGCGTTCGCGGCGAGTTCGGACATGACCAGGGCTGCCGTTTCGGCATCGGCAGCCAGGCCCCAGTCATTCAGCGCCCGCCGGGCGAGCTTTCGGCCTTCTTCCACCAGTTCCGGAGTGCGGTTCCCCGTGCGGGTATACCCGGCGTACCCAGAGCTTCGGCGCTGCTCCGCGCTCGGACTGATCACGATCGGGCGCCCTCGGTGTCATCCCCAGCGGTCGGCTCGGTCACACTTTCGCAGTGCTCATAGAGAGTCAGGAGCGCCCGGCACTGCACCGCGAGGTCATGAACAGCCGACACCGACCCGGTCTTGCTGCGCATCAGTATCGGTCCGGTGCCGTCCAGGACGTGTTGGGCGGTCCGCAGCCACTCGCCGCTCAACACCTGTTTGCCCATGGCTACTTTGGGCACCAGGACCCGGACCTGCTCGACCAACAGGCAGCCGAGGCGCACACGCTCCGTGTCCGTCAGGCCGACCGTGCCCATCACCGTTTCGCACGTGTCCCGGATCAACACGGGGTTGACTTCGCACACACTGACCGTCGTACCGGCGCTCACCGGGTAGAGGTCCTCAACTCAGGCAACGCGTCCGCCGCCGCGTTGACCACCTCCGCCAATTTCGTGGCGACGCCGGCGCCGCAGCCGCCCAATTCGACGAATGCCTTGCCGTTCACCGGCTGCCCCGCCCACAGCGAGGGCAGCTTGATCCCGACCCTGTCCAACGCTTCCTTCAGCCCCGCCACCGCCGCGTCCGCCGCCCGCATGGCGTCCGCCGCCGGGTCCGTGGTGCGCTTCTTCGTCCTCTTCACGGCCACCGTCATCCCACTGCCTCCACTCTGTGATGCTCCAGATGCGGTACGGCATGACGGTATGGCGGGTCTGGTACAGCGATGGGGACAGTCTGTCCCCACTTGTCGAGGGAGACAGACTGTCCCCATTGCTGTCGCCCGCGAGAGGGAACAGCAGGTCAGGCAGCGACGCCGATATCGTCGGCCAGCTCGCCCGCGAGGTGCGAGAGTGCGCCGGTCGCGGTCCGCTTCAGGTCCACTGCGAGCGCCCGGCCCGAGGGTACGTACCGCACGGCCTCGGGCGAGGTCTTGTACGCCAGCCGCAGGTACTGCAACGCGCTTGCCTTCTCCCGGCGGACGTGCTCCGCCTTGGCCGCGTCCAGGAACAACCGGCTGCGCCTCTCCAGGGAGGGGATCGACTCGGGGTCGACGTCCGCCAGTTGCTGGAGCGCGACGCCCGGCGTACGCAGATCGGCGCCGATGGTGACCGCGTGGACGGAGACGTTGCCCTTGCCGAACATGGTCCAAGGGTGGGCGTACGACGGCCCCAGCTTCTTCGCCGTACGGTCAGCCTCGTCGTGCCAGCGCCAGGCGTCGCCGTCCCGGCTGTCCTGAGCCGCGGTCACCGCCGCGTGCAGGCACAGCGAGCCGTACGTCCCGCGCAGCCGATCCGAGCCGCCCTCCAGCTGCGGACGCAGGGTGTCGGCCGCGTCCGCGACCATCCGCAGAGCCTCCTCGGTTTGACCCGCCACCCTCAGTCCGTTGCCGACGATCCAGGCCGCCGAAGCGAGCGCGATCGGGTCGTCCGACTGCTCCGCCGCCATCCGGGCCCGGTCCACGATCACCCAGTACAACTCCGGTTCCACCGTGTGCGCGGCGTACTGCTGCGCGAGCGCGTACATCTCGCTCAGGATCACGCTCGCTCGGCGCTTCTCGGCGCCCTCGGCAGCACGCACGGTGGCGTGCCCCGCCTTGATCAGCCCCGGCAGCACCGAGGCGACCGCGGTGCGCTGTTCGCGGGCGCGATGCCAGATGTCCCAAGCCTGACGCACCCGCCCGGCCAACTCGCCGACGTCCTCCGGGGTGCCTGCCGCCCCGAACAGCGGAGCGTGGATCGCTGCCCGCAGGTCGGGAACGCCCGAGTGGCTCAGCTTGCCGCCGTCATCGATCGGCACCGACACGTCCGCGCCGGTCAGCTCGCTGACGTCCTGGCAGCCGAGCACACGGGCAAGGTTCACGATCATCGCCAGCGACCGCACCGGACGTTCGTTACGTTCGACCTTCTTCACCCAGTCCGGGGAGCGGCCGACCAAACCACCCAGGGCCGCCCGGGTCAACTGGCGACGTTCACGGCGCTCCCGCAGGAGTTCGCCGTCCACGGTCATCTGCACTTGCTCATCAGGCATCTGAGCCCCCTCAGCAGGGTTATTCCCACCAGCGTAATGACGTCCACCAAGCCGTGCTCCCCATCCACCTCAATCCATCGGTGAACAGGTACAGCCCGACTCCGACTCGTCTTCGGGAGCGATCAACGAAGGCTTTCGCCGGGGGTCACACGCCCGTATTGCGTGGGGCGGGAACTTCTCTCAGCAGCACTCCACGTCGTCGAGGCCGACCGGCAGCCGCTCCCCGCCGAACACCGCGCAGGTCGCCTCGTCGCCCCCCAGCGCGGCCACGGCCAGCAGCAGCGACCCCGCCGTCCAGGACGTCAACTCCTCGGGCCAGACGGCCTGGTCCTCGAAGACGTACCCCGTCCAGTACAACCCGGAGCCGGGGTCGCGGAGGTGCTGGATGGACTGGAGGATCTCCAGGGCCCGGTCGGACTCGCCCATCGCCCACAGGGCGAGGGCGAGTTCGGCGGACTCACCGCCCGTCACCCACGGGTTGGGGACGACGCAGCGGACCCCGAAGCCGGGCACGACGAACCGGTCCCAGCCCTCCTCGATACGGGACTTCGCCTCCGTACCCGTCAACGCGCCGCCCAGGACCGGGTAGTACCAGTCCATGGAGTAGCGGTCCTTGTCCAGGAACCGCTCCGGATGGCGGCGTATCGCGTGCCGCAGCGCGCCCACCGCCAACTCCCAGTCCGGCTGCGGCTCTTCCCGCTGCTCGGCGATGGCGAGCGCGCAGCGCAACGCGTGGTGGATGGAGGAGGAGCCGGTCAGCAGCGCGTCGACGACCGGCGTGCCGTCGTCCTCGCGCTTCCAGCCGATCTGCCCGCCGGGCTGCTGAAGCCGCAGGACGAATTCGACGGCCGCGTAGACGGCCGGCCACATGCGGTCCAGGAAGGTGTCGTCGCCGGTGGCCAGGTAGTGGTGCCAGACACCCACCGCGATGTACGCGACGAAGTTGGTCTCCCGGCCGCGGTCGGTGACGTCACCGGCGTCCCCGTCGGCGTACGCGGCGTACCAGGAGCCGTCCTCGTTCTGGTGCCGGCGCAGCCACTCGTAGGCGCGCTCGGCGGCCTCGTGCTCACCGGCCGCGTCCAGGGCCATCGCCGCCTCGGTGTGGTCCCACGGGTCGAGGTGATGCCCGCGGAACCACGGTATGGCGCCGTCCTCCCGCTGTACGGCGAGGATGCCCCGTACGGTCGCGGCGGCCTGCTCGGCGGTGAGGACCCCGGGCAGGACCAGGTGTTCCGTCCGGGGGGTGGTCACGAAGCGTCCACCCGGGCGGCGTCGGCGGGCAGGTGCGGCTTCGTCGCGTACGCCACGAAGCTCTTGCCGATCAGCGGGTTCAGCGCCTGCTCGGCGACCCGGGTGGCCAGGGGCTTCTTCATGATGTCCCAGACCAGCAGCTGGTGGTACGCCCGCACGGGCAGCGCCTTGTCGTTGTCGACGCCGAACGCGCACTTCAGCCACCAGTACGGGGAGTGGAGGGCGTGGGCGTGGTGGGTGCCGTACGGGCGCAGGCCCGCCTCGCGGATCTTGGCCAGCAGCTCGTCCGCCTTGTAGATGCGGATGTGGCCGCCCTCGACCTCGTGGTACGCGTCGGACAGCGTCCAGCAGACCTTCTCGGGGCCGTAGCGGGGCACGGTGATGGCGATACGGCCACCGGGCCTGAGCACCCGGACCATCTCCGCCAGCACGCCCTTGTCGTCGGGGATGTGCTCCATGACCTCGGAAATGATGACGACGTCGAAGGACTCGTCGGGGAAGGGGAGCGCGAGGGCGTCGCCCTCCATCGCCGTGGCGGTCGCGCCCTCCGGTGCCTCCCCGGCCTCCTTCATCGCCGCGAACCACTTGGCGACCTCGCGGATCTCCTCGCCGTTCTGGTCGAGGGCCACGACCTGGGCGCCGCGCCGGTAGCACTCGAAGGCGTGCCGGCCCGCTCCACAGCCGAGATCCAGGACACGGTCCCCCGGGGCGAGCGGGAACCGGGAGAAGTCGACGGTCAGCACGTGGCCCTGCTTTCGGAATAGTTGCTGGTGGAGGCCGCAGAGGTAGTCGTGGAGGTGCCCGCGCGGGCGATCGCCTCGCGGTAGTGCGCCACCGTGCCCTCGGCGGCCTTGGCCCAGGTGAACCGGGCCAGCACCCGCTCGCGTCCCGCTCGCCCGAGCCGTACGCCCAGCTCCGGGTCGCCCAGCAGCCGGTTCAGCGCGGCGGCCAGCGCCCCCGGGTCGCCCGGCGGCACCGCGAGGCAGGTCTCGCCGTCGGGTCCGGCGACCTCCGGGATGGCCCCGCCGGTGGTGGCGACCAGGGGCGTACCGGTGGCCATGGCCTCGGCGGCGGGCAGCGAGAACCCCTCGTACAGCGAGGGCACACAGGCGACCTCGGCCGAGCGGACCAGGTCGACAAGCTCGGCGTCGGAGATGCCCTTGACGAAGTCGACGACGCCTTCGAGGCCGTACCGCTCGATCGCCTGGGCGACCGGCCCCTCGGTGGGCCGCTTGCCGACGACGACCAAATGCGCCGCCGGGTGCTCGGTACGCACCTTCGCGAGCGCCTCGACAAGAAAGACAAGCCCCTTGAGCGGCACGTCCGCGCTGGAGGTGGTGACGATCCGGCCCGGTATTCGCGCCACGGACGGATCCGGCGAGAAGAGGTCGGTGTCGGCGCCGATGTGGACGACGTGGATACGGTCGTCGCGTACGCCGAGGTGGTCGACGATCTCCTGGCGGGAGGTGCCGGAGACGGTGAGCACGGACGGCAGCCGCCGCGCGACCCGTTTCTGCATGCGCGTGAAGGCGTACCAGCGGCGCACGGACATCCGCCGCTGCCAGCCCTCGGCCGCGTCCAGCTCCAGCTGCCGGTCGACGGTGATGGGGTGGTGGATGGTGGTGACGAGGGGCGCGCCCACATCACCCAACAACCCGTACCCGAGGGTCTGGTTGTCGTGCACGACGTCGAACTCCGCGCGCCGGGCGCGCAGATGACGCCGGGCGCGGAGCGAGAAGGTGAGCGGCTCGGGGAAGCCGCCGGTCCACATCGTCGCCACTTCGAGGGCGTCCACCCAGTCGCGGTACTCGTCGCGCCCCGGGGTGCGGAAGGGGTCGGGCTGCCGGTAGAGGTCGAGGCTGGGCAGTTCGGTGAGGGAGAGCGCGCCCGGTCCGTCGACGGGGACGGCGTCCTCGTCGAGCACGGGGTAGGGCTGGGAGCCGATCACCTCGACCCGGTGGCCGAGGCGGGCGAGCTCGCGCGAGAGATGCCGTACGTAGACGCCCTGGCCCCCGCAGAACGGGTTCCCTTTATAGGTGAGGAGGGCAATGTCGAGCGGTCGCTCGCCGTCAGCGGCGAGGTCATGCCGGGACCCCGCCTGACTGGCCTCAGCGGTCACTCCTGGCCCCCTTCTCACTGCACTTTCCCGTGAGATTACGACGAGACGTTAATCTAGAACAAGTTTCAGAGTTGATCGTTCAAGAGGCTTTGAATCTACCGGCTGGTAGAACCGCTGCGAGGGGTGGATCAGGTGATTCACGCCACGGCACCGCCCTGGCATGCTGTCTGATCGCATACCCTCACCGACCGTCACGACCGTCACGGAACGAGACCCATGCCTGCGGAAGTCAAGGTGGAAGCCAGGAGCGCGGCCGGCGCACGACAGGACTCGCGGCCGGGCTCGCGACCGGACTCACGGCCGGATTCGCCGCCCCTCACGGAGCGGCAGGAGGCCCGTCGGCGCCGCATCCTGCACGCGAGCGCGCAGCTGGCCAGCCGGGGCGGTTTCGACGCCGTACAGATGCGCGAGGTGGCCGAGTCCTCCCAGGTCGCGCTGGGCACCCTCTACCGCTACTTCCCGTCCAAGATCCATCTGCTGGTCGCCACGATGCAGGCCCAGCTGGAGCACATGCACGGCACGCTCCGCAAGAAGCCGCCGACCGGCGAGACGGCCGCGGAGCGCGTCGCGGAAACGCTGATGCGCGCCTTCCGCGCCCTCCAGCGCGAGCCCCACCTCGCCGACGCCATGGTCCGCGCCCTCACTTTCGCCGACCGCAGCGTCAGCCCCGAGGTCGACCAGGTCTCCCACCAGACCACCGCGATCATTCTCGACGCCATGGGCCTCGACCACCCCACCCCCGAGCAGCTGTCGGCGGTCCGCGTCATCGAACACACCTGGCACTCGGCCCTGGTCACCTGGCTCTCCGGCCGCGCCTCCATCGCCCAGGTGAAGATCGACATCGAGACGGTGTGCCGCTTGATCGATCTGACGGCACCGGAGGACAGGAAGCAGCCCCGGCGGCACCAGGGCCACCGGGGCATGTGAAAGACCTACGAGACGGGTTCCCTGCGCCGGTATTACCCGGATCAGGTATTGGGGGTCGCCTTCCAGTCCTGTCCCAGCGACCTTCCGGCCTCTCAGCCCAACCGTCGACGTCGGCACCAGCGGAGTCTGACCTCTCGCAAATGTCGGCTACTCCGGTTGGACTCCCTCACTCGTCCCGTAGGCCGACTTTCAGGATATAACACCCTTATTCGTACGCAACCCCCAGATGGGATTTTTTACCCATGGTGAAGTCGGGAGTGGGGGCGTGCGAGCCGCGTGGGGCCCGCCGCAGGCGGAGGGCTCCACGCGGGACTCACCTTGTCCGGAGGTCAGAAGCCGCCGGCCAACCCCGGGATCCCCCGAGGCGTCGGCAGCGGCAGCGGGTTGGCGCCGCTGCTCTCGCGTGCCGGAGCGGCCTTGCAGGTCACATCCTTCGCCGGCAGCTTGCCGGTGGTCAGGTAGACCGTGGCCGTCTTGTCCGCGCACGACTTGGAGCCGTAGATGCCGTGTCCGACACCTCCGACGACCGTGACCATCTTCGCGCCCTTCATGACACGGCGCAGGCCCTGGCCGCTGGTCAGCGGGGTCTGGGAATCCCACTCGTTCTGCAGGATCAACGCGCCGACCTTGTTGCCGATCCTGGTGGCGGGCTCACTGCCGTTCTTCTTCCAGAACGCGCACGGCTTGATGTTGGACGCGAAGTCGCCGTACAGCGGATACCTGCCCTTGTCCCGGATCGCGTCCCTGCGGTACTGCTCGGGGTCGCGCGGCCAGTTGCGGGTGTCGGCGCAGAGGACGGTCCAGAAGCTGGCGGTGCCGTTGTCCGCGGGCACGGCGCGACCGAACGACGGCGGAAGCGGCGTGGCCGTCCTGGTCTCCCGGTCACCGGACGGGCGCCTGCCCTCGGCGGCCTTCTTCAGCTCGACGACCGTCTCGGCGGCGTCGCGCACACTGAAGAACATGGCACGGCCGCCGGAGCGGATGTCATCACCGGTCAGCTCGGTCCCGTCGAGGTCGATGGGCTCGCGGTCGGCCTGGGCGATCAGGTCGTAGAAGGTCTTGCGGACCGCCTGGGGGGTGTTCCCCAGCTTGTACGTGGCGTTCCGCTCGGCGGTCCACTGGGTCCACCTGGTGAAGGCGGGCTCGCTGCCCTCCGCCCAGACCTGGATCATGCCGCGCCAGATCCGCGCCGGGTCGACGGCGCTGTCCAGCACGAAACGGTCGGAGCGCTTGGGGAACATCTGCGTGTAGACCGCGCCGAGGTAGGTGCCGTACGAGTACCCCAGGTAGGAGATCTTCTTCTCGCCGAGTACGGCACGGATCACGTCCATGTCCCGGGCGGTGTTGCGGGTGCTGATGTGGCGCAGCTTGTCGCCCTGTTTGGCGTGGCACTTCTCGGCGACGGTTCGCGCCCACTTCACGTCCTTGGCGAACGTCTCGGGTTTGTACGCCCGTTCCCAGTTCTGTTCCTGGTCCGTCAGGCCGCAGCCGACGGGAGAGCTCTGGCCGACGCCTCGCGGGTCGAAGCCCACGAGGTCGTACTTGCGCTTCACGGACTTCGGCAGCTCGCTCGCCAACAGCTGCGGCATGTCGACGCCCGTACCCCCCGGGCCACCGGGGTTGATCAGGAGCACACCGCGACGCTCGCTCTTGGTGCTCGTCTTCAGCCTCGATATCGCGAGATCGAGCTTCTTGCCTTTGGGGCGGCTGTAGTCGAGGGGCACCTTGATCGTGGCGCACTGGAAGGCCTTCGGCATCTCTTTGTCGCAGCGGTGCCATGCCGGCTTCTGCTTGAGGTACTGGCTCAGGGGATCTGCGGCGGATGCCGTAGCCGGTGCGATCGCGGGTACCAGGGCGGCGACTGTACTGACCGCCAGGAAAGAAGCTGTTCGACTTCTTCGCACGTGGGGGGTCCTCGGGGTAGTTGCGTGTGAGACGCACTAACCCTTTCGTGCACTGGAGTTGAGCGAATCCACCAGAGAGACAGGATTGCTCCGACCACGGATGGAGGGACAGGGCATGACGGATGGTCCCGGAGTCGGACAACCAAGTCCGGCTCCGCGACGTCTTGCTCAAGTGGGCTTCATGGCCGCCTGATCCATGACCTCCAGCCCGCTCCAGCTCCGCCCGACCGCCGTCTCCCCCGCCCAGCGGTCCAGCAGTCGTCGGGCCTCGTCCTCCGGGGCCGCCAGGCAGACGCGCTGGGTGCCGCCGTGGACGCCCTGTTCCTTGTGGATGGTGCCCTCGCTGCAGCAGGCGCAGTAGGTCTGAACGCTGCTGGCGGGTTCCGCGCCGAAGTCGTGGTCGGTGAAGAGGGCGAGTAGGGACTCCAGATCGGTGCGCTCGGCCGCGGCGACCGTCACCGACAGGGTGGGGAGGTCGGAAGGTTCGAAGAGGAGGAGTTCGTCGAAGACGGGGTAGGTCGTGCCGTTGACGACGCGTTCGCCCTTGGGTTCGCCGTCGTGGACGACGATCTCGCCGTAGCGGCGGCCGCCGGTCACGGGCACGTTGACGACACGGCCGCGGGTCGGGCAGAGGCGTTCCATCCACACGACCTCGCGTTCGCCGTCGGTGTCCAGGCGGACGCAGGCCGCACCGAAGCGGCCGTTGATCTCGCCCTCGCCGTCCGGGAGTTCGAAGCCGAAGCCGGACCAGGCGTCGCGGGCCGTGGTCCAGTCGCGGCGGATCGTGGCCGCGATGCCGAGGTTCCAGTACGCCGGGTCACCCTCCCCGCGTGGTGCGCGGGCGGCGGCCTGGACGCCGAGTTCGTACGCCTTCTCCCAGTTGCGCAGGAACTTGTGGCCGAGCGCGGCGTCGTACCACCACTCCGCGCTCGGCTTCTCGTCCGGGTAGTGGGCGAGTACGCGTTCGTAGAGGTCGGCGGCGCGCTGCCACTCCTCGGCGTCCCAGGCCGCGTACGCCTGCTTGATCAGTTGCTTGGCCTCGGACTTCCGCACGCTTCCCCGCCCCGGTCGTTCCTGGTGACGACCGCGAGCGTAAGCCCCTACTCCTCCGGCGGGAACACCGGCTCCCCGCTCCCGAGCAGGGTGATCGTGATCGCCTCCACCGGGCAGCCCTCCGCCGCCTTCAGGACGTGTTCGGTGGCGTCGGCCTCCGGGGCGGCGGGGTGGGACTGCATGGCGGAGTCGAGGTGGAAGGCGTCGGGGGCGAGGTGGGTGCACTGGGCGGAGCCGATGCAGAGGGCGCGGTCGACCTCCACATGCCAGCGGTCGCCCATCACCCGACGCCCTTCCCCGCGACGACGGTGGCGGGCGGCTCGTATCCGGCGGGCAGGTGGATCATCTTGTGCTCCAGGTACTCGCCGTAGCCCTCGGGGCCGAACTCCCTCCCCAGGCCGGAGTTCTTGTAGCCGCCGAAGGGGCCGAGCATGTCGAGGCTGAAGGTGTTGACGGAATAGGTGCCAGTACGGACCTGGCGGGCGATGTCGATGCCGCGTTCGGTGTCGGCGGTCCAGACGCTGCCGCTGAGGCCGTAGTCGGAGTCGTTGGCGATCTTCACGGCTTCGGACTCGTCGCCGTACGGGAGGAGGCAGATCACCGGGCCGAAGATCTCCTCGCGGGCGATGCGCATGGTGTTGTCGACGTCGCCGAAGAGGGTCGGTTCGACGTACCAGCCGCGGTCGAGGCCGGGTGGGCGGCCGCCGCCGGTGAGGATCTTGGCGCCCTCCTCCTGGCCGATGCGGATGTAGTCGAGGCTGCGGCGCTGCTGGCGCTGGGCGACGAGTGGGCCGAGTTCGGTGGCCGGGTCGAGGGGGTCGCCCACCTTGAGCGCGGAGGCCGCCGCCGCGAAGGCCTCGGCGAACTCGTCGTAGCGGGAGCGGGGGACGAGGATGCGGGTCTGGGCGACACAGGCCTGGCCGTTGATCATCCAGGCGAAGGGGGCGATGCCGGCGACGGCGGTCCGCGCGTCGGCGTCCGGCAGGATCACGGCCGCCGACTTGCCGCCCAGTTCGAGGGTGACGCGGGTGAGGTTGCGGGCGCAGACCTCCATGACCCGTTTGCCGGCGGCGACCGAGCCGGTGAAGGAGACCTTGTCGACGCCCGGGTGTCCGACCAGGTACTCGCTGACCTCACGCTCGGCCGGGAGGATGGACAGAACCCCCTCGGGCAGGCCGGCCTCCGCCGCGATCTCCGCCAACAGGTAGGCGTCCAGGGGGGTTTCGGGCGAGACCTTCAGGATCGCCGGGCAGCCCGCGAGGAGGGCGGGGGCGAGTTTGGCGGCCGCGGTGAACTGCGGCACGTTCCACGGGACGACGGCCGCGACGACCCCGACCGGTTCGCGCCGCACGAGGATCTTCCCGAGTACGCCGTCACGCCGCTCCTCGTACGTGAAGTCGCGGGCGGTGGTGATCGCCGCGTCCCATGCCATCAGCGAGGCGAGCGCCTGGATCATCACGCTGGAGGTGTACGGGGTGCCGTTCTGCGCGCTGATGAGGCGGGCGAAGTCCTCGTGGCGTACGGCGAAGGCGTCCTTGATCCGGGTGACGACCGCGATCCGCTCGTCGAGGGTCATACGCGGCCAGGGGCCGTCGTCGAAGGCCTGCCGCGCGGCGGCCACGGCCCGGTCGACATCCGCACGCGAGGCGTGCGGTACGCGCCCGATGACCTCCTCCGTGTGCGGCGAGACCACCTCGATGACGTCCGCACCCAGCGGGTCGGTCAGCTCCCCGCCGATGAACAGTTGTCCGTGTTCCACGAGCTCGGTCATGGACTGCCGCCTCCCGGAGCCAGGTCATCTCAGCAACTTCTCTGATGATCCATCAGACAAGGAACTGATACCAGTTCTATTGAGAGGAGTCCATGGGGGCGGGAATGTCCGGCGGGTGCGGGTGAGTGGGGGCTTGTCGCGCCCACGCGGCGGAGCCGCAAATCGACACAGCCCCGCGCCCCTGAAAGACAAAAAGCACGGGGCGCAGCCCCCGCTTTTCGAGGGGCGCGGGGAACTGCGCGAGCAACCACAACCCACCCGCACCCGCCACACAAACAGCACCCCCGAGCCCTTGGGCGCCCTGGCGGGGGCGAAGAAGATACGACAGCAACCCCTCACTGGAACCCGTTCTAGTTATAGTGGGGACCATGGCGCAGACGGTCGAGCACGGCGGCGGCGTACGCTCCATCGAGGTCCCCATCCCGGACAACCCACTGGGCCACACCCTCATATACGTCGTCGACACAGACCGCGGCCCGGTACTGATCGACACCGGCTGGGACGACCCGACATCGTGGGACACCCTCACCGCGGGACTGACCGCATGCGGAACGACCGTCGAGGAGATCCACGGCGTCGTCATCACCCACCACCACCCCGACCACCACGGCCTCTCAAACGCGGTGCGCGAGGCATCGGGCGCATGGATCGCGATGCACGCCGCGGACACGGCGATCGTACGGCGCACCCGGAGCACCGGCCCGGACCTCTGGTTCTCGTACATGAGGGACAAGCTCACCGCCGCGGGCGCCCCCGAAGAACACCTCGCGCCCCTCCGCACCCCCAGCCGCCCCCGCGCCCTCCCCGGCTTCTCCCCCGCCCTGCCCGACCGCGAGATCGTCCCCGGCGAACTCCTCGACCTCCCCGGCCGCCGTCTCCGCGCGATCTGGACCCCGGGCCACACCCCCGGCCACGTCTGCCTCCACCTGGAGGAGGCCCACCCCGCCCAGCTCCCGGGCCATGGCCGCCTGTTCTCCGGCGACCACCTGCTCCCCGAGATCAGCCCGCACATCGGCCTGTACGAGGACCCGGACGACGACACGGTCACGGACCCCCTCGGCGACTACCTCGACTCCCTCGAACGCGTCGGCCGCCTCGCTCCCGCCGAGATCCTCCCGGCCCACCAGTACGCGTTCACGGACTCGGCGGGCCGGGTACGGGAGTTGCTGGCCCACCACGAGTCCCGGCTCACCGGCCTGCTCGCCCTGCTCGCCGAGCCCCTCACCGCCTGGCAGCTCGCCGAACGCATGCAGTGGAACCGCCCCTGGGACCGCATCCCCTTCGGTTCACGCAACATCGCCGTCTCCGAGGCCGAGGCCCACCTCCGCCGCCTGGTGAAACTGGGGCGGGCGGAGGCGGTGGCGGGGAGCGAGCCGGTGACGTACGTCGCGGTGTGAGGAGACGTGCGAGCAGATTCCCGCGAAAGAAGCCCTGAACGGCACGCATAGATCGCCGGTGGTCCTCGCGTCCTTGTGAGCGTCAGGAAACGGGAGGGCCCATGGACCCGCAGGACCACGAGAGATTCCGGGAATTCGTCGACGCCCGGTGGAGCGCCCTGCTCCGCCTGGCGAACCTGCTCACCGGCGGCGACCGGCACGAGGCCGAGGATCTCGTGCAGATCGCTCTGCTGAAGGCGCTGGGTCGCTGGCGACACATCGAGGACCCGGAGGGCTACGTGCGCAAGGTGATGTACCGGCACCAGATCAGCCGTTGGCGGCTGCGTCGCCCACACCGCGAGGCGACGTTCGCCACGCCGCCGGAGGAACTGGCGGGTGTCGCCGACGGCACGTCCGCCGCCGATCTGCGGATCACGGTGCGCCAGGCGCTCGGCCGGCTGACCCCGCGGCAGCGCACGATGCTCGTGCTGCGCTATTTCGAAGACCTGTCCGAGACGGAGGTGGCGAGCGTCCTGGGCTGCTCGGTGGGCACGGTGCGCAGCACCACCCATCGGTCGCTGGCCCGGCTGCGCGGTCTCGCGCCGGAGCTGGGCGCGCCCGCTCGTGCCGCGACCGCGGCCCCGAGCACCAACGTGCCGAGGGGAGCACACACATGAACGCCGACCAGCTGGACCGCACGATCCGGGACGTCCTCAACGGCTGGACCCCCGACAGCCCCGGCGCTCCCGCAGGCCTCGCCGACCGCCTCGTGCGCCGCCGCCGACGGCGGAACCTCGTGCGCGCGGGCGGTGCGGCCCTCGGCCTGGCCGGTATCGCCGTCGGCTCGGTGCTCGTCACCGGTGGGGGCGGCGGCGACAGGACACAGCCGCCGGCTTCGGGGGTGAGCAAGGAGAGCAGGCTGCTGTGGCGGACCACGCTGCCGGGTACGTCCTGGGACGCCTGCACCACCGGTCCGGGTGCCGTCTACTGCCGGGGGGCGGCGTACGACGGCATCGGCGTGGACGCCCGTACCGGAAAGGTCGAGTGGCGGCGGAAGGCCGAGGCCAACGACGGCAACGGCACCCCGGCGGGATCGCTGGCCGGTGTCCGCGACGGGGTGCTGTACACCTACGCCGATCACGCCCCGGGGACGTCCAGAGCCGGCACCGACCTCGTCGCCCTCGACATCGACACTCGCCGGGTGCTGTGGAAGCACGAGCTGGCCGACGACAGCCGCGACCGGGACTCCGGCGTGCTGTTCGACGGCGGGATCCTCGCCAACTCCCCGTCCTTCAAGAGCGTGGCCGCGCTGGACGACACGACGGGCCGGACGCTGTGGACCTACAAGTGGAAGCAGGCCGACTGCGACCGGGCAGCGATCAACGGTGTCCCGTACCTGATGTGCTCGCCGGACAGCGAGAAGGCCCCGCAACGCAGCACCGTCGTGCGGTTGGACCCGGCGACCGGCGAGGCCCGGACGGTCGCGACCGTCGACGGCCCGACGATCTATCTCGGCACGGACGGGGATGCCGTACTGCTGGGCGGTATGGCCGGCGACCAGGAGTACTTCGGCGACCCCGGGCCCGCCACCCTGACCCGCGTCGACCTCGGCTCGGGCAAGGTGTCGCAGCACCGCGCGGACGGCATGCCGATGGGCGACGTCGCGGACGGCATCATCCTGACGTCCCGCAGGGGCGGCACCGTCATCGCGTACTCCGCCGACAACGGCGAACGACTGTGGTCACGCGAGCTCGGCCTCACCCTGCGCGAGGACCCACGCGACCCCGCGATGCTGGAACTGGCCTCCGACGCCGCCGTGGACCTCGACAACCGCGTGGCCTACTACCTTGATCCGTCCGGCCACCTGGTGGGCCTCGACCTGGGCAGCGGCGAGGTCCGCTGGCGCGGCCAGGTCCGCCTGCCGAAGAGCCCGGTGGAGGGAGGAGTCGCCCCAGAGCTGATGCTCCACGACCACACCCTCATCGGCCAGATCGGCGGCCAGCTCTTCCGGATCGAGCCCGTGCTGCCCGAGGCGGGGTCGTAGGCGGAGGTGGTTCGTGGCGAAGCCGAGTCCCGCGCCGGCCGCGGAGTGCGGCCGGCGCTGGACGGCGGCTCGGCTCAGCGGTGCGCTCCCTCTGCCGGGGACGCGTTCGCGGGTCGCGTACGCAGGGCGACGGCGGCGGCCGACGCGGACAGAACCACGCTGCCCCAGGCCGCGAGCCGGTGGTCGTGCGTCGCCTCGGTCGCGGCGCCGGCGAGCAGCGGCCCCAGGAACGCGCCGGCGTTCAGCGCGACCGTCGCGAACGCACCGCTCAGCGACGGGGCGCGGGACGCGACGGACATGACGTGATGGACGAGCGTCGAGCCGATCCCGAACGACAGCCCGCCCTGGATGACGGCCGCGATGAACAGCGGTACCGGGTACGCGCTGGTCGACGCCAGCACCGCCCATCCGACGGGCAGGACGTACAGGGTACGGATCAGCCCCGGTCGCATCCCCAGCCGCCCATTGCCAACCCCTTCGTCGCCGACGCGGCCCGCGATCGTCACCCCGATGAACGCGCCCACACCGAACGCGGCGAGCAGGCCGGGTACCGCCACGCCGGGCAGGCCGGCGACGTCCGTCGCGATGACGGCGAGGTAGGCGAAGGTCGCGAACGTCGCCCCGTTGACCAGGGCCGCGAGGAGCAACGCCAACTGCACGGGACGCGCCCGCAGTTCGCGCGCCTCCCGCCTGATCGAGACGTCATGCGGACGAGGGGCGGAGGAAGAGGGCGCCGACCGGAACACCAGCGCCAGTGCGGGCAGGCACAGCGCGGCGACCGCCCAGAACACCGATCGCCAGCCGGACCAGTCGCCGAGCAGCGCGCCCGCGGGCACACCGATGACGCACGACAGCGTCACCCCGGACAACAGGGTCGCGGTGGCCCTGGGCCGCCGCTCCGGCGCGACCAGGCCGGTCGCCACGGACATCGCGACCGCGAGGAACCCCGCGTTGACGATCGCGGCGACGACACGGGTACCGAACAGCACCGGGAAGCTCGCCGTGACCGCACCGACCACATGCACGACGACGAACGCGGCCAGAAAGCCCGCCAGCGCCCGACGGCGTGGCCAACGGGCGCTCAACGCGGCCATCACCGGCGCGCCGACGATCATCCCGACGGCATACGCGGAGGTCAGGCTCGCGGCGGCCGCCACGGACACGGACATGTCGTGAGCGATGCCCGGCACGAGCCCGGCCAGCATGAACTCGGAGGTCCCCTGCGCGAAAACGGCAAGGCTGAGGACGTAGACGAAGAGAGGCAAGGAGTCGACTCCAGCGTCGAGGTACGCGAGGTACGGGACAGAGGCACGCGTGCCCGGTCACTGGAAGCGAGAAGTGAGATCGGCTGAGAGGCGGCCGACCGTCACCGGTCGCCGCTCGTCACAGAACCGCTCGCCGCCGAGTGACCGGCGGCTCGGTTCTGTCCGACTCGGGGTTCGTCACCCGAGGCACGGTAGTCCCGGCCCCACGGGCGCTCAACCGGATTACAAAGCCAGCCCGCGGATCAACTTCTCGGCCTTGCCCAGCAGTTGGACCTCCTGCTCGCTCATCGTCGGGTTGGCGGCCCGGCGGGCTCGCGCCTCGCTGAGGCCCGTCTCCGTGAGGGTAGATGTGGGCGAGGCGGTCGGGGTCGCCGTGCGCACGCACGGTACGGGGTAGCCGTGGCCGCGTACGTACTCCATGACCTCCGCCTCGGCGGTCGCGTCACCCCGGTCGACCCGGTAGCGCCGCAGCACCCACGCGATCCCGTCGGCCCCGAGCCCCTCCCCGGCCCCGTCCTCGATCTCGTACACGTCCGCCGTGCGTCCCGCCCCGAGCAGTCTCCCCATCCGCATGTCCGGAACCTACCGTGGCCGGCTCACAGGCGGCCCTCAGGCCGGGCCAGGTGCCGGGCGGCGTTCGAGAGGCCGGTCACATTTGCCCCACCCACGCGGTGAACACCCTGCCACGCACTCGCCACGGTCCGTCAGCCGAGTCGTGAACCAGCCCACAGGACCCAGGTCACATACGAAGTGGGGTCGTAGATCGAATGGCATGACATGTGCGCGGCGTAAGTACCCCTGACCTGCACATTGAGAGCCACGTCACACAAGCGACCTCCTCCACACATACGACCATAACTAGCAAAAGGGGTGTTTGCGGACAGGTCGCCCGGCCTGCTTCTGTGGACGAGTCGCACGGCGCCGACGTGCCCACCCGGGCCGCGGCGCCGACGTACGCCCCCACCGCACCTCACGTGGTGAAGGCATGCCCGCGACGGTCATGTCCCCGAAGAAAAGGCTCCCCGTGACTCTCTCCCTTCTCCGCCGCATCGCCTCCCCGAAGAAGGCCCTCGCCGGTGCCGCCGTGGCCGCCGCCACCGCCGGTACGCTGCTCGCCGCCGCGCCCGCCCAGGCCGCGTCGGAGGCCTCTCAGGCGCAGTCGATCGCGAAGAAGATGATCGGCAACTCGGCCCAGTACAGCTGCTTCGCCAAGATCGTCGACCACGAGAGCGACTGGGACGTCAACGCGACGAACGCGTCCTCCGGCGCCTACGGCCTGGTCCAGGCGCTCCCCGGTTCGAAGATGGCCTCCGCCGGTTCCGACTGGAAGACCAACGCCACCACCCAGATCGAGTGGGGCCTGGACTACATGAAGGAGCGCTACGGCAGCCCGTGTGGCGCGTGGAACTTCTGGCAGGCCAACAACTGGTACTGATCAGCACTGGCACTGATCAGCCCCGCAGCAGCTGAGCTGAAGGCGTTCCGCAAGCTGCCCGCGGCCAAGCAGAAGGCGTTCGTCGGCTACCTGCAGAACGCCAAGGTCTACAAGGCGTTCGCCTTCGATTGGAGGAGGGGAACCAGCGGTCCACGACCACCAGGTTCCGCCCGTACCACGCCGTCTTGTACTCCAGNTTGGAGGAGGGGAACCAGCGGTCCACGACCACCAGGTTCCGCCCGTACCACGCCGTCTTGTACTCCAGCATGCTCCGCAGTTCCCGCCATGCGGCATCGGAGATGGCGCGGGCGAGGCTGTGGTTCTTGACCATGTTGCGTACGGTCAGGTCCTCGATCACGAGCGTTTGGTTTTCGCGCACGAGACGAGTGGTCAGCTTGTGCAGACCGTCGCGGCGACGGTCGGTGATACGGGCGTGGATCTTGGCGACCTTACGCCGGGCCTTGGCCCGGTTGGTCCCGTCTCCCTTGGCCTTGCGGGACAGCTCCCGCTGGGCCTTGGCGAGGCGGGCTCGGTCCTTGCGCTCGTTCCTCGGGTTGGTGATCTTCTCTCCGGTGGAGAGCGTCACCAGGTGGTCGAGCCCGGCATCGATACCGATCTCCGTGTGTGCGGCGGGGAGCGGGATCACGGTGGGGTCCTCGCACAGCATCGAGACGAACCAGCGTCCGGCCGCGTCCTGGAAAACGGTCACCGTGGACGGCTTCGCGCCCTCAGGCAGCGGCCGGGACCAGACGATGTCCAGCGGCTCGGCCATCTTCGCGAGGGTGATCCTGCCGTCGCGGAAGCGGAAACCGCTGGTGGTGTACTCGGCGGACTTCCGCGACTTCTTCCGGGACTTGAAGCGCGGGTACTTCGCCCGCTTGCCGAAGAACTTGGCGAACGCCACCTGGAGGTGCCGCAGCGTCTGCTGGAGCGGTACCGAGGAGACCTCGTTGAGGTAGGCCAGTTCCTCTGTCTTCTTCCACGCCGTCAGCATCGCGGAGGTGGCGTTGTAGTTGACCCGCTCCTGCCGCGTCCACGCCTGCGTGCGAGCCGCGAGGGCGAGGTTGTAGACCTTGCGCACACAGCCGAAGGTGCGCGACAGCTCTGCCGCCTGCGCATCCGTCGGATGGAAGCGGTACTTGAACGCCCGCTTCACATGGTTCGCGGCCACGCTCACAAACTAGCGGCGCCACAGGTGAAGATCAAACCTGCGGGACAGAGCACGGTCTTTCGCCTTGACGGCGAAACCCCGCTCCCTGCCCTGCTCTACAGGAGTCCGTTTCCTCTCCGGCGTAAACACCGGAGTATCCACGGAGGACCCAGATGAANCCTGCTCTACAGGAGTCCGTTTCCTCTCCGGCGTAAACACCGGAGTATCCACGGAGGACCCAGATGAAGCCTCGTACGGCCTTTCCCGTCCTCGCCGTCTGCGTCGCCTGTGCCGTGCTCGCCCCGCTCTCGGGCTGTGGCGGTGGCGGAACAGGGCGCGAGCGTGAGGGGGATCCGGCGCCCGAGGTCTCCGGTGGGCTGCCCGGTGTGCCCGAGGAGAGTCGGGCGCCGGCCAGGGGGAAGGGGGCGAAGGATCCCGACGACATCAACGGCGACGGGTACCGCGACTTCGTGGTGTCGGTCCCCGGCGGTGAGCGGATCGCCGTGCTGTACGGCTCGGCGAAGGGGCTCGACCCCGGGACGCGTACGGTGCACAGCCGCCGCGACCTGGGGCTGCCGGACTCGGCGGAGGCAGCGGGCGCCGGGAGCGGCGCGCTCGCCCCGGACACGGTCGCCGACCTGGACGGTGACGGCTTCCCGGACCTGGTCACGACCGTCGCCGGTGGGAACGTCGTGGAGAACGTCGCGGGCGTCGAGGTGCACAGCACGAACACCGCTCCGTACGTGACCTGGGGCGGACCCGGCGGGCCGACGACGGGGGCCGAAGCGACCCCGCTTCGGCTGCCGCGGAGCGCGTCGAGGATGGGCCTCGTGACCGTGGCGCGCGGCGACTTCGACGGGGACGGGCGGCATGACCTCGCGGGGGTCGCGAAGAACGGGTCGTCCCTGGTGGTGCTGTACGGCCCGTTCACGCGGGGCGGCGCGGCGGCCCGTACGGACACCGGTCTGCCGTTGCCGGAGGGCGGCATCGTCGTGGACGCCATCAATCCGTCCGGCGAGCCGCGCGCTACATCCCTGCTGGTCAACGAGCCGAGCGACGGTGAGCAGTCCGGCAACGTCCTGTACCGGGCACAGCGCGGCACCGGCCTGTCCTCGAACGGCACCCGGCTGCGCGCCGGAAACGCCCACGCGTTCGGCGACTTCGACGGCGACGGGCTGCGCGATGTGGCCGTCGGGGACGACGGAGGGCGCAACAACGAGCCCGGCTACGAGACGGAGCCGCCCGAGGTCGACGGATCGCTCGACGTGTATCCCGGCAGGGGCGGCGAAGCGATCGGGCACCGGCTGCCCGAGGCGCCCGAGGGCAGGGGCAGCATGTACGGGCCCGGCGGTTTCCTCGCCGCCGACCCGGACGGCGACGGCCGCGACGGCATCCTCGTCGCCACGTACGCGGGCGCCACCCTCATCGACGGCGACAAGCGCACTCCGGTCCGGCGCACCGTGGACAAGGGGCCCGCGAAATGGCGGCACACCCGGCCCGCGGGAGCCGCCGACTTCAACGGCGACGGCAAGGACGAGCTGATCCTCGACTGGGGGGCCGGCACCATGTTCGGCACGTACGGCGAGGACCCCACGCACTGGTGGATCACCGAGGGCACGACGTCCCGGGACCAGGCGTCCTTCGCGGTGGCGGAGCTCGCTCCGTCCGCCTCCTGACCACGCTCGAAGCTCCGTCCCCGCCGCCGTCGCCGTCCCCGCCGCCGTCGCCGTCGGCCGATCGGGCAGTGTCCTTTCGGGCAGTGGCTGGAGAGACAATTTCGGCCAAGGGCGGGCGTTCGTAGGGTCGTTGGCGCAGGGCAATCACACGCGCACTCGCACTCGCACTCGTCAACGGGGAGTTCCACATGTTCACGTCCACCACCGGCCGTCTCACGTCGGCCGCGGTCGCCACCGTCGCCGGTCTCGCGGTGCTCGCGCCCGCGGCTCACGCCGTGGAGCAGGGCCCGGCCAAGCCGGCCGCGAAGCTGACCGTCGCCGGGTACACCAAGTACCTCCAGACGCAGAAGTCTCCCGAGGCGAAGGTGGCGCTCAAGAAGTTCCTGAAGCTGAACAAGGGGCAGAAGGCCGTCTTCGTCAAGGACCTTCAGGACCGCCGGATCTACCGGGCGCTGCTCAGCCGGGCGAAGGGCCCCATCGGCACGCCGGTCAACATCACCGACCCGTACAACAAGGAAGTCCGGTTCGTCACGAAGGTCAGCTCCACCGTCGCCAAGGACAAGAACCGCACCACCACCGTCCGCTTCACCGTGACCGAGGAGATCTTCAAGATCCCGGTCACCAGCGAGACCCTCACCCTCCGCTACACCACCGCCGGTGACGGCCCGCGGAAGACCATCGGCTCTTCCAAGGTCACCAACGTCAACGCGGCCATCGCCATCAAGGCCACGCCGCCCGTGAAGGTCACGGGCAACACCGTGCAGGCCACGTGGGACGCCACCCCGCAGGTGAAGTCCTTCGGCAAGGCCGTTCAGAAGAAGCAGCACATCACCGGCAACAAGACCAACTTCCGGGCGCTCCTCAGCAACATCGGCGCCTGACGCTCGGCCCACCCGGTTCAACCCGCCTCGCCCTCACCACAGGAAACGGCTCGCCCGGCACAGTCCGCGGCGGGCCGTTTCCGTATGCGCGCTGCTGCGGGCCGCCCTTCGTGACGCTTTCGGCCATTGTCGGATTACCGGGAAAGGGGCCGGGAAAGGGCCTGGGAAAGTGACGGCGAATCACCGGTAGGGAGGGTTTGAACGGACCCCGCTGGACGGTGGCGGACCCGACGCCCCATCATCGCCCGCGCGAACGCCGGCCGCCCCGCCCCGGTCATGCCGATAAAACGGCGCCGCAAACTCGAATTCCTGCTCGATATCAGCCTTTCCTTCTCTCTTTCCTTCGCGGCGAAAACCGCCCTTGTGAGTCGTGCATCCGGCATCGCAGCATGAATCCGGAATGTCCGTCCAACCGGAAGGAGACACACGATGGAGCAGGCCCAGACCGACCAGAAGCCGGTGTACGAGCCGCCGGCGGTGGCCGAGGTCGCCGAGTACTCGGAGCTGACCACGGGTTGTGGGTTCGACTTCTTCGAGTTCCCCGCCCAGCAGACCGTCTGTTGATCCCGATCGTCACCTCGCGTCGAGCGTGATTCGCACGTGACCGGTCGCGGCCGGGTCGAACCCACCCCTTTTTTCCAGCGTGGCTACGTGAAATCCCGGCCGCGACTGCAATTCGTTCACCGAATACACCTTTCTCAAGGCCGGGCAAACACCAGGGGGTTATGAGCGTGATGCCGGAAAATACAGCGGCGCCGGGCAGCGGCTGGTTCGCGGTTCTCCCGGACTGCGAGGCCGCGCGGGCGGCCGCCGCGGTCCTGGGCGCGGAGGCGGCGCGGATCGTCGAGCACGCCTCGGGGCGGCCGTGGCTGGTCGGGCACTGGGCCGACGACGAGGTCGTCGTCGCGGCGGTCGGCGACGCCCGGGTGGCGGCCGTGGGCCTCACCCCGCTGACCGGCGCCCGCCTCGCCGCGCTCGTCCGGGAGGGCGACGCGCTCGGCTCGCTCGACCGGATCGGCGCGAACGGCCCGACCGGCAGCTGCCATCTGCTCGCGTCGGAGGCGGGTCGGCTGCGGTCCCAGGGCACGGCCTCGGGGCTGCGGCGGCTGTTCTCCGCCCGGGTGGCCGGTGTCGTGGTCGCCTGTGACCGCTCGGACGTCCTGGCCACCGCCCTCGGCGCGGGCATCGACGAACGCCTGGTCGCCCTCCGCCTCATGGACCCACTGATCCCGCACCCCCTCGGCGAACGCCCCCTGTGGCGGGGCGTGACGGCGGTCCCGGCCGGTACGGCCCTGCTGACCGACCCCGACGGCCACTCCCGTACGCGGCGCTGGTGGCACGCCCCCGAGCCCGAACTCCCCCTCGCCGAGGGCGCGGAGCGGCTGGCCGGGGCCCTCTCGGACGCGGTCGCCGTACGCACCGCCGGCGGCGGGCTGATCAGCTCGGACCTGTCCGGCGGGCTGGACTCCACCTCGCTGTGCTTCCTGGCCGCGCGGGGGCCCGCCCGGCTGCTCGCCCTCACCCTCAGCGGCTCCGACCCCGCCAACGACGACCTCTCCTGGGCCCGTCGGGCCGCGGACCGACTGCCGGAGGCCGAGCATCTGGTGCTGCCGACGGCCGACCTGCCGGCCCACTACACCGGGGTGCTGCGGGCGGGCGACGGTGTCGACGAACCGGCCCTCGGCGGCCGCGTCCACGCCGCGTTCGCCGAGACCGCGCGCCGCCTGACGGGCCGGGGCTCGCGGCTGCATCTGTCCGGGGAGGGCGCGGACCAGATCCTGTCCGCGCGCCCGCCGTACCTGCACACCACGTTCCGCACCCGGCCCCGCACCGCCGTCGCCCACCTGCGCGCCACGGTCTCCACCCAGCGCTGGCGCCTGCTGCCGACGCTGCGGGCGCTGGCCGACAACCGCTCGTACGGGCGCTGGCTCGCGGACACCGCCCAGGACCTCTCCCCCGTACTGGCCCTGGACGGCTCCCCGGCGCTGAGCTGGCAGATGCTGCGGCCCCAACTGCCGCCCTGGGCAAGCCCGGACGCGGCGGGCGCCGTACGCGAACTGCTCTGGCGGACCGCCCTCGAAGCCGAGCCCCTCGCCGGCAGCCGCGGCCGGCACGAGGTCCTGTGGTCCGTGCTGAACGGCACCCGGATGGTCCGTCAGCTCACCCGCGTCACCAGCCGGGCGGGCCTGCCCACGCACTACCCCTTCTACGACGACCGCGTACTGGAGGCGGCCCTGTCCGTACAACTGCACGAGCGCACCACCCCGTTCGCGTACAAGCCGCTCCTGGTGAGGGCGATGCGGGACGCCATGCCCGCCGAGCTGCTCACTCGCAGCACCAAGGGCGAGTACAGCGCCGAGATGCAGAGCGGTCTGCGCGCCCACCGCGCGCAGCTGGCGGAGCTGCTCGACCAGCCGCTCCTCGGCACGCTCGGCCTCGTCGACGCCGACGCCCTGCGCCGGGCGTGTCTGAGCATGTTCCCGCCCCGGCTGTCCCCGGTCACGCTGGAGGCGACCCTGGCCGTCGAGACCTGGCTGCGCGCCCACACCGGACCGGCCACGTCCACCACCTCCCTGGGAAGCGAGGCGGCGGCGTGAACGGGACCACCAAGTTGCGACGGCATGTCTCCGCCTCCGACGTCGAGGACGGCATGGTCCTCCTCGACGAGCGCAAGGGCCGCTATTTCAAGCTGAATCCGAGCGGCGCCCTGATCCTGCGCGCCCTGCTCGACGGTTCGTCCCCGGACGAGGTGGCGAGGGTCCTGGTCGAGCGGTACGAGGTCTCCGAGGAGCGGGCGGCGGCCGATGTCGACGCGCTCACGGCCCAGTTGGCCGACATCGGGCTGGTGGTCGCGTGAGCGTCCCCAGCGTCTTCCGGGCCCGGCCCCGGCTGCCCCTGCACCGACGCCCGCTGCCGCTGCTCGCGGTGGGCGCCGCGCACCTCATCGGCCGGCTCTCCCCGCTGCGCATCCGGCAGATCCTGACCGCCTGTTCCCGCGGCGCCCGCCCCGCGACGTACGCCGAGGCCGCGCGGGCGCGCGGTGAGGTGGTCGCGGTGAGCGTGCGCTGCGCCGGGCAGGGCTGCCTGCCGCGCTCCATCGCCACCGTGCTGCTGTGCCGCGTCCGCGGCAGCTGGCCGACCTGGCGTACGGGCATGCGTACGGTCCCGATGGTCGCCCACGCGTGGGTGGAGGCGGAGGGCCGCCCGGTGGAGGACCTGCCGCTCACGCCGGGCATCCCGCCGCTCATCACCGTCGCGCCACGGAAGCACTCATAACAGAGGGGGAGTTATCGTGCCGGGCGCCGACATCGCCGTACGCACCGAGGAACTCAGCAAGCTCTACGGGACCCGAGAGGCCCTGGTCGGACTCGACCTCACCGTCCCGGCCGGCCAGATCTTCGGCTTCCTCGGCCCCAACGGGGCGGGCAAGAGCACCACCATCGGCATCCTGTGCACCCTGCTGCGGCCGACGCTCGGCCACGCGTGGGTGGCCGGGGCGCATGTGGCCCGCGAGGCCGGGCGGGTACGGCGCCGGATCGGCGTCGTCTTCCAGGAGCAGACCCTCGACCAGGATCTGACGGCCATGGAGAGCATGCGCCTGCAGGCCGAGCTGTACGGGCTGCCCGGCCCGGCGGCCCGCGCCGCCAGTACCGCGCTGCTCGACCTGATGGGCCTCGCCGACCGGGCCGGCCACGTCGTACGCGCCCTCTCCGGTGGCACCCGCCGCCGCCTGGAGATAGCCCGGGCGCTGGTGCACGGCCCCCGGGTGCTCTTCCTCGACGAGCCCACCACCGGGCTCGACCCGCAGACCCGGGCCGCCGTCCGGGAGCATCTGCGGCTGCTGTGCCGGGAGCACGGCATCACCGTGTTCCTGACCACGCATCATCTGGAGGAGGCCGAGCACTGCGACCGCATCGCCATCATCGACGACGGCGAACTGGTCGCGGAGGGCTCGCCCGGGGAGCTGAAGGCGGTCATCGGCGCCGACCTCGTCACCCTGCGCACCGACGACGACGAGCGGGTCGCCGAGGCCGTACGCGGGCTGTTCGGCGTGGCGACGGTGACCGGCCCCGGCGGCGTACGGCTGCGCGCGCCCGACGGGGCCGCCCTGGTCCCCCGGCTGTGCGCCGAACTGACCGTCCCCATCCACTCCGTGACCGTCGAGCCGCCCACCCTCGACGACGTGTTCCTGCACTATACGGGCCGCACGATCCGCTAGGCGTGTCACTGTCGCGAGAGTCCCGTCCCTCAGGAGGAGGCATCCCTTTGTCGTCGGCGACCACGTCCGAGTCCACGTCCGAGTCCTCGATCGATATGAGTACCAAGACCACCGGGGCCGTCATCGATGAAGCCGGGTTCCGTGACGGCCCGTTCGGCGGGTTCGCGGGGGATCTGCGGACCGTGCGGATCCTGTGGCGGCGGGAGATGGTGCGGTTCCTGCACAACCGTGCCCGGCTGGTGATGGGGCTCGCGGCGCCGCTGCTGTTCCTGTTCGTGCTCGGCAACGGGATCGGCTCCACCGGCGGCGATCTCGGCCTCTACCAAGCGTTCCTGTTCCCCGGCACGCTGCTGATGGTCGTGCAGGGACCGGCCGTCGCCGTGGGCACGGTAATCATGTGGGACCGGCAGTCCGGGTTCCTGCGGCAGATGCTGGTCGCGCCGGTACGGCGGGCCGCGGTCCTCGCGGGCATCTGCCTCGGCGGCACCACCACCGGGGCCCTGTACGCGCTGCCCGTCCTGGCCCTCGCCGGGGCCATGGGGGTGCCCTATCACCCCCGGCTGCTCCTGGTCCTGGGCGAGATCACCCTGCTCGCCTTCGCACTCACCGCGCTGGGTGTCTCGGCGGCGGTGTGCATCCGGCGCCCGGAGACCTTCCAGATCGTGTCCGGACTGGCGATGGCCCCGGCGGTGCTGCTGTCCGGCGCGCTGTTCCCCGTCGGCGGGCTGCAGTCGTGGCTGGGCATGGTGGTACGGGCCAACCCGCTGAGCTACGGCGTCGACGCCCTGCGCCGCACCATGCCGGACCCGGACCCGAGCGCCCCCACCCCGGCCTGGTTCCGGGCCGGACCCGAGTGGTGGGGCTGGGCCCCACCGGTCCTCCTGGAGCTGAGCCTCGTCGTCGTACCGTCCCTGATCCTGCTGACGCTGGCCGGCCGCCGCTTCTCCCGTATCGACTGACGGTTCGCCCGTGCGGCCGGGGCGGGACCGGAATCCGGTCTTGGCCCGGCCGTTACGGGTCCGTGAGCGGTGTCTCGCAGACTTGCGCCATGCACCGTTCAGCTCACCGCCATCTTGTCTCCACCCTGGCCTGTCTCTGCGTGACCACCTCGCTGTTGACGGCCTGCTCGAACGAGGACACGGACACGGACACGGCGGGGAGAACGGCGTCATCGTCCCCCTCCGCCTCGAAGTCCCCCTCGAAGTCCGCCTCCAAGGGGAGCGACGGTGAGGTCAACCGGGACGACGTCAACGGAGACGGGCACGCCGACGTGGTCGTCAACGGCTGGTACAGGGCGAAGGACAAGGCGGAGTGGCAACGGAACCGTTTCGTCGCCCTCGCCGCGCCCGGGGGAACGGAACCGGGCGCGGCGTTCCGGCTCCCGGAGCGCCTGCCCGAGCTCGATCCCAGGATCAGCAGCGGGCCGATCGGGCATGACCAGTCGACTCAGTACACCGGGGATCTGGACGGCGACGGCCATGCGGACGTCGTGACAGGCGACATGGTGCCCGACTCGGAGGGGGAGTTCACGTCCGAGCAGCGCATCGTCTGGGGTGGCTCCGACGGCCTCGGCGGCGCGACCGAGCTTCCGGCCGACGACGAACGGGCCGCGGCCACCGGCGACTTCGACGGCGACGGCGCCCTCGACCTGATGACCCTCGCGGCGCCCTCGTTCAGCGAATCCGCCGACGGGCCGCAGCCCGCCACCGTCCTGTACGGCCCCTTCGAACGGGACGGCGCGAAGCCCCGTACGACCTCGACCCTCGACGTGGGGCACGGAGGCTGGGCGTCGGTGGTGTCCACGTTCGTCGGCGACTTCGACGGCGACGGCCGGGACGACCTGGTGACGAAGGCGCGGTACGACGAGGAGGACGCGCGCCTGGAGGACGGTCTGCCGGAGGGCGTCACCGACTCCACGTTCTACCGGGGCACGGCCAAGGGGCTGAAGAGCGCCGGGTCCGTGCCCGGCATCTCGAACGGCGCGACCCCCGTCGCCGTCGGGGACTTCGACGGCGACGGCAAGCAGGACATCTTCGGCGAGTGGCCGGACGACGAACGGGCCGCCGTCGTCTACGGCGACAGCAAGGGCCCCGGCCGGGGCGAGGCGCGCTCCGGCGACCTCGGGGAGCTGAAGGTGGCCCTCGCCGTCGCGGTCGGCGACGTCAACGGCGACGGCCACGACGACGCCGCGATCCAGTCGCTCGGCGGCGACGACCGCCGTGTCGGCCAGGTGGTGGTGCTGCTCGGCGGCGAGGGCGGGCTCAGTGCGGACCGTACCGTCACGCTCGACCGGTATGCCATCGGCCTCGGCGGCTCACCGGCGAGCTCGGGGGACCGCGACCACTTCGGCTGGGACCTGTACCTCGCCGACCTCGACACCGACGGGCGCGACGAGCTCCTCATCGGCACGTTCGGCTTCAACAAGCCGCGCAAGGACGCCGGTTACTGGATCCTGCGCGGTACGCAGGACGGCCCCTCGAAGACGGACCGACGCTTCGTCAAGACCAAGGACTTCGGCAGTGGCTGATCTGCAGCAGTCCGCCTCGCCCGCCCCTCGTATCGACTGACGGTCCCGGCGACGACTCGTCACGGTGGCTCTATATGATCAGCGTTCGCATGTGCGGGGGCATGTGGCGATTCGGCATCACCGTGTACAGATCTGCGCTGCCGTCTTCCCTCTCTCCGTACGTCGCGCTCGCGAATGAGACATCGACCGAGACATCGACGACGAACGAGGGAGATCAGGGGCAATGTCCTATCCCCCGCCGCCCCAGGGCGCCTGGCCGCCCGGGCAGGGGCAGTACCCCGGGCAACCGCAGTACCCGGGGACGGCACCACAACCCCCGTACCCGGCACCCCAGTACCCGGGCGCGGCACCCTACGGCGCCCACCCCGCCCCGCCGTATCCCGCGCACCCCCACGCACCGGTACCCCCACCGCGGCCGGGCGCTCCGCTGCCGCCGCCCAGGAAGTCAGGCACGGGCCTCGGCTGCCTGGCGGCCGTCCTCGGTGTCTTCGGCGTCCTCGGCATGCTCGGCGGCGGCTTCCTGGTCAGCCACGCGTACTCGAACCACAGCCAGGTCATATCGAACGGCGGGGAGTACGGGCCGACGATGTGGCGCAACGAACCGGCGGACGCGTTCTTCCCCGAGGTGCTGGCACCCGTGAACAGCGTCACGGAGAACGACCCGAAGCGGGCCACCTGGCACCGGCTCGGCATATCCCAGGACACCGGGTGCGAGGACGGGCTCAACAAGGTCACCGCGGCCGCCGTGAAGGACCTGGACTGCGAGGCGGTGCTGCGCGCGACGTACGTGGACCCGACGGGGAACACCGTGGGGACGGTGTCGGTGATCGTGCTGCCGGAAGGCGGGTCCGCGCGGATGACCGAGTTCTTCGAGAAGGACGCGGACAAGCTCGACCCCGAGGTCGGCGCGAAGCCGTACGCCGTGCCCGGCACCGTCGCGGCCAAGTGGAGCGGGGCGCGCAGCAACGGCGGGGCGGGGTTGGAGGTCGGCGGCATGCCGTACGTCCTCGTGGCCTCCACCGGCGCCGTCGACGGCCGGAAGGCGGGCGACCTGCCCGGCGAGTGGGGCAGCCACAGCTGGTCCGCGGGGGACGACAAGGCCCCGTGGCGGGGCGCCGCGAAGGCCCTCTGCGACGACATGGAAGTGCACCTGATGAACCTGCTGAGGGAGACCTCGTGATCGTCGTGATCGTGCGGCGTACCGCCGTGGCCGTGGCGGCGTCCCTGATCGGCCTCACCGCGTCGGGTACGGCGTCGGGTACGGCGACCGCCGCGCCCCGCGCGGCCGAGACCGTCCCGCAGAGCTGGGAGTACTCGGCGCTGCGGCTGGCCGAGGCCCACCGGACCGCGCAGGGCGAGGGCGTCACCGTCGCCGTCCTGGACTCCGGTGTCGAGGCCGGCCATCCGGCCCTCGCCGGCAAGGTCACCACGGGCCCGGACTATGTCGAGGACGGCCTCCAGCCGGGCGACGCGAAGTGGGGCGACCACGGCACCGCGATGGCCTCCGACGTCCTCAAGGTCGCTCCGAAGGCCGAGATCCTCTCGATCCGCATCACCAACGACGAGGACGAGGACGAGGACTTCTACACGGGGACCAGCAGGGTCGCCCGGGGCATCGACTACGCGATCGAGCACGGCGCCGACGTCATCTCCATGTCGATCGGCGGCGAACTCCTCGGCGACAGCTACGACGAGGACGAGGCCGACGCCCTGGGCCGCGCCGCGCAGGCCGGCGTTCCGGTCCTCGCGTCGGCGGGCAACAGCGGTGACGAGTTCAACGACGCCCAGTACCCGGCGGGTTACCCGGGCGTGATCGCCGTCGCCGCGCTCCAGCAGAGCGGCTCCCGGGCCGGGTTCTCCACCGTGCGGACCTACAACTCGGTGGCCGCGCCGGGCGTGGCCATCATGAGCGCCAAGAACACCGGCGGCTACGAGGCGATCAACGGCACCTCACCCGCGACGGCCCTCACCGCGGGCGTCGCGGCCCTGATGAAGTCCGCGAACGGCAAGCTGACCTCCGCCCAGGTCCGCTCCATCCTGACCAGCACGGCCCGCCACGCCTCCACCGGCCCCAGCCCTCTCGACGGCTACGGCATGATCGACGCGGCCGCCGCCGTCCAGTCCTCCGCAAAGCCCCCCACCGACCGCACCGAGCCCATCGCCTACAAGGGAAAGGAACACCTGGCCACCCCCGACGGCACCCCGAAGACCCAACACCCGCCTCTGGACACGGAACTGGTGACCATCGGCGGCGCCGCGGCCGCCGTCGGCCTCATCATGGTCATCGGCGCACTGCTGACCGCCCGAGCGGCCCGCCGCCGCGCGACCCGGGCCCGCGCACAGCGGGCAGGGCGGGGCTGAGCGGCGGGTTCGGGTGCGTTGTCGTCTGCGGGTGAGTGGGGGCTTGTCGCGCCCACGCGGCGGAGCCGCAAATCGACACAGCCCCGCGCCCTACGGCGTACGCACCTGCCGCCCTTGAAGCCCCTGGCCCTGGTAGCCGAACCCGTCACCACTCGGGTGCCAGCGCCTCCGTCAGTCGTGCGACGGCGGCCAGGTCCGGCAGGTTCCGCAACGTGGCGACGACCCGGTCGCTCGCGAACTCGCGCTGGGCCGGGGTAACGTTCGGGTCGATCGCGCACTCGGCCTGTACGCGGACGAAATTCAGGTCCGTCGCGAAGAGCATCGAGAAGGAGTCCAGCCCCTTGATGACAGCGCGCCCGCCGGCGTCCAGGTAGGCCCGGACCAGCCGCCGGGCGGAGTCGGCGTCGAAGTCGTTCCCGCCCGCCCATACATGGACGGCGCGGGCGAGTTCGCGTTCAGCCGATATGAGGCCGGCGTTGTCCCAGTCGAGAAGGGCGGGCCCGGCCGGGCCGACCAGGACGTTCTGCGGCCGCATGTCGAGATGGGACACCACCACGTCACCGGCGCCGGAAGGGGTGACATGGTCCGCCAGCTCCCCCGCCGAGGTGGCGACGAACCGCCCCAGCTCGTCCGCCCACGGCACACCGGCCCGCCGCACCGCCTCGTACAACTCGGCCCAGTCGGCCGGTCGCGGGCACTCCTCGTACCAGGCGTTCGGCGCCCCGCTCGCCCCCTCCCCGGCCCTGTGCAGCAGGGCCAGAGTCCGGCCGCACCACGCCAGGATCTCCGGATCGGCCGGATCCGCCTCGACCCCGTCGACCCAGTCGTACAGCTTCACGTACGACCCGCCCATCGAGGAGGGCAGCCGAGAGACGTACGCCCCGGTGCTGTCCGGCAGGAACCGCGGCGCCGAAATCCCCAGCCCCTCCGCGGCGTTCCGCAACGCGGCCTCCCGCTCCACCTGCCCCTCGTCACAGCCGAACAGAAGCTCCTTCACCGCCCACGAGAAGCCGTTCCCCGACGACAACTTCCAGATCTGCCCCAGCGCACCCCGAGCGACGGGCGTCATGCCCCACGCCGGGGAGCCGGGCCCCACCCCGCATTCGCCGCCGAGGTCGTACACGGTCGCGATGAAACCGGCCCTGCTCCGCATGTGGTCACCTTTCAGTCGTAGCACCGGCAGGTTCTCCAGCTTGCCGGGGCACGGAGCCGCCGCGCAGGAACACGGCGCTGGTGAGGGTGCCGAGGAGCACGAGCGCGGCGTTCAGGGCGATCGCGGCCTTGAGACCGCCGAGCATGGCCGCCGCTCCGCCACCGGTGGCCGCGGCGGTGGCGACGGCGCTCATGATCGGCGTACCCATGGTGATGCCGATCTGCTGGGTCATGGTGGCGAGTCCGGTGGCGAGGCCCTGCTCGTGGTCGTCGAGCCCGGAGGTGGCGGTGACCATGAAACCGACGATGACCAGCATGTTGCCGACGCCCCCGGCGAAGGTGCAGGCCAGCAGCAGCCACATCCAGGAGCGGTCGTCGCCCATCCCCAGCAGGGCGACCGTGAAGACGGTCTGGACGACACCGCCGACGATCAGCGTCCGCCTGCTGCCGATCCTGCCGATGACCTTGGGCGCCAGCGTGCCGCCGACGACCGTACCGACCCCCAGCACGCCGAACGACAGCCCGGCGGCCAGCGGCGAGAAGCCGAGGACTTCCTGGAGGTGGAGGGTGAGGAGGAAGACCAGGGAGGTCTCCGTCAGGAACGCGATCAGCCCGGCCACGTTCCCCCACGCCACCGACCGCTTCCCGAGCACACCGACCGGCACCAGCGGCTCGGAGACCCGGCGTTCGACGCAGTAGAAGACGAGGAGCAGAACGACACCCGCCGCGAGCCACAACAGCGCGGACGCCGAGCCCCAGCCGTGTTCGCCCGCCCGGGTCAGGCCGAGGACGACGGCCAGCAGACCGAGCGTGACGCTGACGGCACCCGGCACGTCCAGCCTCGGGCGTTCGTCGGGCCGGGACTCCTTGATGACGGCCGGGGCGACGAGGAGTACGGCCAGGACCACGGGCACGTTGACGAAGAACGCCCAGCGCCAGGAGAGCAGTTCGGTGAGCAGGCCGCCGAGGATCGCCCCGGTGGTGAAACCGGCCGACATCAGCGCCCCGTTGAGACCGAGAGCCTTCTCCCGCAACGGCCCCTCGGGGAAGGAGGTAGTCAACAGCGACAGCCCTGCGGGTGTGACGGCGGCCGTCGCGAGCCCCTGGAAGACCCGGGCCACGATCAGCACCTCCGGGTTCCGCGCGAGCCCCCCGGCCAACGAGGCCGCGCCCAGCACCACCAGCCCGCCGAGGAACAGCCGCCGCCGTCCGAAGAGGTCGGCCACGCGGCCGAAGAGCAGCGTGAACCCCGCCGCGCACAGCGCGAACGACGTGGCGATCCACTGCAGACCCGCCGACGAGAACCCCAGCCCGTCGCCGATCACCGGCAGCGCCACATTCAGGATGGAGAAGTCCACGGCCAGCATGAACTGAGCCGCGAGGAGCAGCACCAGGGTCAGTTTCAGGCGGGGAGCGAGCGCACCGGTGTCTGTGTCGGTATCCGTATCCGCAACGGGCATGTCGTCGGGTCCCTTTCCCTCGCGTACTCACGAACTCGCGTACGTGTACTCGCGTATCGCTATGGAGAAATCGCTACGGAGAAAGAGGCTCGCCCGCCCCGAGAACCCCAGCCAGAACCCTGTCCCGCACACCCCGCGCGAGAGTGGTCATCACAGCACCACCCTTACGGCACCCGCCCATCCACGGCCCTGTGCATGATGGAACGCATGGTGAACGCCCCGTCCGAACTCGGGGACTTCCTCAGGTCCCGCCGAGCCGCGCTGCGCCCCGAGGACGTCGGGATCGCCCCGCACCCGGCCCGCCGCCGGGTGACCGGCCTGCGGCGCGAGGAGTTGGCGATGCTCGCGGGAGTGAGCATCACCCACTACACCCGCCTGGAACAGGGCCGCGCCCTGAGCCCCTCGGACAGCGTCCTGGAGTCGATCGCCCGCACCCTGCGCCTCACCGAGGACGAGGTCGCCCACCTGAAGACCCTGGCCCGCCCCACCACCCCCGCGCCGCCGGCGTCCCGCGTGGCGCATGCGAGCCAGGCGACCCGCCAACTACTGACCGCCATGACCGACGTACCGTCCCTCGCCCTGGACCGCCGCACCGACGTCCTGGCCTGGAACCGCCTCGGCCACGCCCTCCTCGCCGCCCATCTGCCATCGGAGGCCCCGGACACCCCCGCCACGCGGCCCAACCTGACCCGGATGCTCTTCCTGGACGAGGCCTACCGCGCGCTGTTCCCCGACTGGACCGGCGAGGCGGGCCTCGCGGTGGCCTCACTGCGCCTCGTCGCCGGCCGCCGCCCCGACGATCGCGCCCTCGCCGAACTGGTCGGCCAACTCTCCATGACCTCCCCCGAGTTCGCCTCTCTCTGGTCCCGCCACCCCGTCCGCACCTGCACCTCAGGCACCAAGCACCTGCACCACCCCCTCGTCGGCCGGATGCACCTGACCTTCGAGACCCTCGACATCCCGGGCCCCTCCGGCCAACGCCTCATCGCGTACACGGCGGAGCCGGGCTCTCCGTCCGAGGCGGCACTGCGCCTACTGGGCAGCACCGCGGCTACTGACGGCACCGCGGCTACTGACGGCAGCGGCGCGACGGCCCGTCACCGCCGCCCGCAGCCCGAGGAACACCGACAACCCGAACGGCGACAGCAGGACCGTGAAGACCAGCAGGGGACCCATCAGCAGGGCTGAGATCCCCAGTCGCCTCGCCTCCCGGTACATCCACTGCCCGATGAGGAGGTCCCAGGCGATGACCTGCGCCCAGATGGCCCCGGCGCCGTTCGCGCGTGCCGTCAGTTCGCGGAACGTGTCGATGTCCGGGCTGCTGACCGCGGTCCAGAGCTCGGGGAACACCGGGATCGCCAGCGCCATGTACGTGACCAGCACGGGCACGACGGTCAGCGGTGACCCGGCGATGCGGTCGGTCGGTCCCCACCCCGGGGCGAAGATCATGAGCAGCCAGACGGGCGCGGCCAGCCAGAAGGAGAGCTCGAAGAGGAACCCGGTCACAGCCTGACCCCCTTCGAGGCACCGGCGCCTGGAGCGTCGGCTCGGGCGTCAGTCGCCTTGCCCCGCGCGGGAGTCGGCACCCGCAGCACCCCGTACGTGCCGAGAACGGCGATCCCGGCGATCACCCCGGCCGCCCCCAGGGTCACGCCGTCCGGACGGATCAGCGGCTGCCCCCGCAGCGCCTGCCAGAGGACCAGCGCGAAGGCCGCGGTGTACACCCCCGACGCGAGCAGTACGAGACGCAGCCGCACCCGGTCGTCGGCCAGGCGGGCGAAGCGCGGTGCCAGGGCGGCCAGCACCATGACCACCAGCGGCAGGAGTTGCAGCGCGTGCATGCCGACGAAGTGCGGGATCCGCAGATCGCCGCCGGTCGTCGACCAGCCGGTCAGCGGCATCGAGGGACCCCCGTCCGGTACGCCCACGCTGTGCCCGCCGACCACGTCGGAGGCGCCGCGCGGTTGCCCGGGCTTGGGCTGCGTCATCAGGAATCCGACGGCGGCCCCGGACAGCGCCAGGACGATGCCGGAGCGGATGGCCCAGGCGGACGCGCGGTCGGCGATGCGGGCGCGGAGCAGCAGTACGGCGACGGCGAGCGTGCCGAGCCACAGGATGACGATCGTGACGGCCATCGTGTTGTACAGCGCCGTGTCGAAGGGCGTCGCGTAGTTGAAGTGGCTGCGCTTCCCCCGTATCGCCTGCCCGATGATGATCACCATCTCGACGAGGCTCGTCACCGCTACGACGGTCCCCGCCCACCAGCCCACGCGCCGGCCGCGCGGGAGGAGCGAGAGCATCCAGGCCAGCGAGAGGCCGTACGCCACGAACGACACCGAGAACTTGAACGGCTTGGCCCAGATCGGCGCGCCCACCAGGACCCGGTCGTCGACGACGAGCCCCACGGCGGACAGCAGCGCCGTTACCGCCATCGCCGCCGAGAACAGCACGAGCGGCCGATGCCACGACCGCCATGACCGCGACGACTGCCACCGCCGCGAAGCCGAGGTTGAAGACATGATCCGCACACCAACACCTCCCCCTAATAGATAGCGGCACTCTCCGCTATCCGATAGCGCCACTATCTATGATGGGAGGCGCACTCGGCAAGAGCCGGGCGGCGGGCACGGCAAGGGCACGGCGAAATCAGGGAGTGAACGGGCATTGCGCATCGGAGAGTTGAGCCGGAGAACCGGGGTGCCGGTGCCGACGATCAAGTACTACGTCCGTGAAGGGCTGCTGCCCGCGGGCGAGCTGAGCAGCCCCAACCAGGCGGCCTACGGAGAGGCGCACGAGCGGCGCCTGCAACTCATCCGCGCACTGCTCGACGTGGGCGGCATGAAGGTGGCCGAGATCGCGGACGTACTGGCGGCCGTCGACGACCCGACGCGCCCCCTGCACAAAGTGCTCGGCACCGCCACGGACCACCTCGCCGGCGCGGACACCGAACGCGACGACACCGAGTCGGCGGCCGCGAGGGCCACCGTCACCGACCTCATCGCCCGGCGCGGCTGGCGCACGGACGAGTGCAGCCCCGCGGTGGCGGACCTGGCGAAGGCCCTCGCCGCGATGGCCCGGCTGGGCCACGGGGCCTTCGCCGAGGTGCTCGACGACTACGCCGAAGCCGCCGAACAGGTCGCCCGCGTCGACCTCGCCTACGTGGACCGGCGCGCGGAGGTCGAGGAGATCGTGGAGAGCGTGGTCATCGGGACCGTACTGGGTGAGGCGGTGTTCAGCGCCCTCCGCCGGCTGGCCCACATCGACGCCTCGGCGAAGCTGTACGGCGCGGACGGCCCGCCGGGACGGAGGACGCCGGGACGGAGGACGGACTGAGCCGGCCGCGAGCGGGGCAGACCTCCCGCGCAAGGGCCCTCCTCACCCCACGTCCCACACCACCACCTCCACATCGATCGCCTCGGCCCCCCGCACCGCCCGCACCCGGAACGCCCCCACCCGCTCGTACTCGGTGACGAAGCACCCCACGTCCCCCTCCTGGACGGACAGGGCCTGGCGCCCGAGCTGGGTGTTCAGACTCTCGGCGCACTGCCCATGGTCGGGCAGCGCGGCGGTACCCCACCTGGTGATCCCGAACGGGGCGTAGACCTCGGCGGAACCCCGGATCGCGAGGTCGCCCATGGGCGCGCGGGCCGGGGGCGACGCGTCGAGCCGCCAGCCGCGGACACCGGCGCTGCCGTCCAGGGCGAGGGAGCCGTGCCAGCGGACCCGGCTGGTCGGCGCGGGGAGGGGCGGCGGTTCGGCCGGATCCGAGGCGGGCGGGGGCGAGGTGTCGGCCGGGGGCGGGGAGGTGGGCGGTACGGCGGGAGTGGACTCCTCCTCGGTGGGGTTCGGGGCGGAATCCGTGGCCGAGGGGGACGACGGCGGCTCGGAGGTGGCGTCGGGGGGTACCGGGGCCGCCGGGGCCGACGACGAGGGATCGGGCGACGGGGAGGCGAGGTTCGAGGTCCCGCCTCCGTCCAGTACGGCGATCAACGCGACGGCCAGCGTCACCACCGCACCGAGCAGAGCCCCGCACAACGTGCCGAACGCCCCGATGACGGCCGCCTTGATCCCCGCGTCCTGACGCCGGTACCACGCCATGAACCGCTCGGAACGCCGCCGCCCCGCCGGCATGCCCTGACCTGCCATACGTCACATCCCCGCTCTCCCCCGCGACATGAGCCAGACAAGGCTGCAACGGCGCGCGGAGCGCGTCCAGACCGCATGACCGGCAGGCCGCCCGCCGCCCTACTCGGGTGCGGCCAGGTCGAACCACACCGCCTTGCCGTCGGGGTGGACCAGGCCGCCGTTGCACGGGAGGGCGGAGGCGGTTCCCCAGTGGCCCTCGGTGAGGGCGTCCACGAGGTACAGCCCGCGGCCGCCCTCCTCCCACCCGTCGGGGGTCAACTCCCGCATGACCGGCGGGTTCTCGTCACCGTCGTAGACGATCACTCTGACCCGCCACCCCTCCACCGCCAGCCAGAGAACCGATCCTCCTCCTTTGGCGTGCACACACGCGTTCGTGACGAGTTCGGATGTGCACAGGGCGGCGGCGTCCACGAGGGCGTCGAGGCCGAGCGCGCGCAGGACGGTGGCGACGAAGTCGCGGGCGATCTGCGGGGAGGTGTCGAGGGGCGGGCAGAAGAGGGTGTACGTCGTCGCCGTGGGGGAGAGCTTCCAGGGGGTAGGGGCTGGAATGTTCCGGACGGTTTCGGGCATGGATGATCAACTCCATTGCGACGAGAAGGGATTGCTCGGTTCCCTACCGCGTCGGTGGCTCCTCCTCGGGTGTCGACGGGCCCGGGGTGCGCTTTCAACTGGCGGTACGCAGGGGTGAGTTGCGGACGAGTTATGGACGAGTTATGGACGAGTCCCGTATGTGAGTAATCAATTGAGCACTCTCCGTGAGCGCAGGAATGACCGTAGTCGGCATATTTGCACTGCCGCAATGGGGTCGATGGAAGTACTACGAAAGCGCCCCACAGCCCCCCATAGCCACCCGTGACCACCCTCCATCGCGCGCCACCCCACGCCACCCCCCGCCCGTCACGCCCGTGTGAGGATGGACCGCAGGACCAGGACCAGGACCAGGGCCTGGAACGGGCGGGGCCCTTACGGGGACAGAAACGGGACGGACATGACCAGTCGGTTGCTCATGGCGTACGACGCACGCGCCAAACGGCTCGGCGTACGGGCACGACCCTCCGAGGAGGTACGCGGCTCCACGCGCGCCACCGCCATCCTGGACCACGACGACCCCCGGATCAGGGACCTCGCCCAGCGGGTGGAGGGAGAGCGAGGCGACCCCGCTCGACGCACTGCGGGCCGCGCACCGGATCATCGCGCGTGACGTACGCCCGGTGTACTCGGTCGCGGACCGCCGCCGCGTATCCCGCACCCTGTGGCTCGGGCGCGGCTCGTGCAGTCAGCGGATGGCGGCGCTGGAGGCGGTCGCCCGGGCCGTCCGCGTACGGACGCGCGTGCGCGGGCTGCTCGTCGACGGGGCGTTCTGGTACCCGCGTTTCCCCCGTCTCAAGCCGTTCGTGCCGGAGCAGGTCCCGCTGGCCTGGCCGGAGTTCCGGATCAGCGGCGCATGGCTCCCCGTCGGCGAACTCTTCACCGCCCCCACCACCGACCGCCCCTTCGCCAACAAGGGCGGCGAGACCCTCTTCGACGCGGTCGCCCGCACCGGCATCCACTGGGACGGCGCCCCCGACACCGCCCCCCACCTGCGCCGCCGACGGCCCCCCTTGCGACCTCTCCGCCCAGGTGCTCGCCGACCTCGGCCACTTCGACGACCGCGACGACCTATTCACCCGCCACGGCCAGGCCCTGTGCTGGACGGCCCGCACCCTGGGCGAACCGGTACTGGGCCGCTGGAGCGCGGGAGCACGGGCAACGGCGACCTGAGCCGTTGAAAACCTCCCCCTACACCCCACGCACGGTGAACCCGATCACCAACCCCCCGCCCTCCCGCCGGAAGGCGAACGGCGCCCCACCATGCGCCGCCGCGACCGCGCGCACGATGGACAGGCCGAGCCCGGAGCCCGGCAGGCTGCGCGCGTCGGGGGCGCGATAGAAGCGGTCGAAGATGCGCTCGAGATCGCAACCGGCCACTCCGGGACCCCGGTCGAGAACCTCGACCCGGACGACCTCCGAGTCACCGGCGTCGCCCAGTTCAGCCCGATCGGCATGTTCGGCATGTTCGGCACGTTCGGCACGTTCACCCGTGAACGGACCCCCGACCCCACCCCGCGCGACCACGACCTCGATCGCCCCCGACCCCCCGCGATCGAACTTGGCCGCGTTCTCGACCAGGTTGGACACGGCCCGCTGCAACGCCCCGGCGCGGCCCTCGACGGTGGTGTCGCTCTCCACCCGTACGACGACCTCCCGCCCGGTGCGCCGGCGCGCGGTGGCCGCGACGTCCTCCGCGACGTCGGCCAGCTGGACGCGCTGGACGGGCTCGGTGCCGGACTGTCCGGCGGCGAGGTCGACCAACTCGTTGACGAGGTCGGTCAGTTCGCGGGCCTCCTGGGCGAGGTCGTCGACCAGTTCCTCCCGGACACCGGCGGGCAGCTCGTCCATCCGCCGTAGCAGCGAGATGTTCGTACGCAGGGACGTGAGCGGCGTCCTCAGCTCGTGCCCCGCGTCCTGCACCAGCCGCCGCTGGTCCTCCTCGGACTGCGCGAGCCGTACGAGCATCCGGTCGAAGGAGCGGCCGAGGCGCCCCACCTCGTCCCGGCCGGCGACCGGCACCTGGATGCCGAGGTGCCCGGTCCGGGCCACGTCCTCCGCGGCGCTCGCCAACTGCACGAGCCGCCGGGTCTGCCGCCAGGCCAGCCACCACCCGAAGAAACCCGCCGAGATGACGACACCGGACACGAACAGCAGGGTCCGCTGCTGCAAGTCCCTCAGCAGGTCCTCCGTGTCGCTGAACTCCTGAGCGACCTGGACGGCCCCCCGGCCACCGCCGAGCGCGACGGTCGCGACCCGGTAGCGGTCGTCGCCGACCTCGACCTCGCCGTGCTCGACCATCACCCCGGCGCGGGCCGCGCCGGCCGTACGGCGGTCGGCGGGACGTACGGGCAGGCCGGGTGCGCCCTCGTCGAGGATCTCCCCCTGCGGGCCGAGCACCTGGACATCCGTACGGCCGGAACGGATCAGGTCGTCACGCGGACCGCCGCTCCCGCTCGGCGTGAAGTCCTCCGGCGTCAGCGGATCCTGCTCCACCAGCTCCCGCAGATCACGGACGACCTCGGCGAACACGGTCTGCTGGTCCACCCGCACCAGCCGCGCGGCCGCGCTGTAGCTGAGGATCCCGACGAGCACGGTGACGACGCACGCCACGGCCACGAACGACACCGTGAAGGTCGCCCGCAGCGAGGACGACGGGCGCAGCCGAAGGAGCGGCGCCAGCAGACGGCCGAGGCGACGTGACATCCCCCGCTCGCCCTCAGTCTTCCCGGAGCGCGTACCCCACACCGCGCACGGTGTGGATCAGCGCGGGCGCCCCGGGCTCGTCGAGCTTGCGCCGCAGATAGCCGACGTAGACGGCGAGGTTCTTGGAGCCGGGGCCGAAGTCGTAGCCCCAGATACGGTCGTAGATGGTGGCGTGGTCGAGGACGATCCCGGCGTTGCGGACGAGCAGTTCGAGCAGGTCGAACTCGGTGCGGGTCAGCTCCAGCTCACGCGCCCCCCGCCAGGCCCGCCGCGCCTGTACGTCCATCCGCACCCCGGCAGCCGCGACCAGGCCGCCGGCGCCCTGCGCCCCGTTCGCGGCCGGCCCCGGCGGTACGGACCTCGCGGCGACGGGGGCGTCCCCGGTGTTCCCCGTACGACGCAGCAGCGCGCGCAGCCGGGCGAAGACCTCCTCCACGTCGAACGGCTTGACGACGTAGTCGTCCGCCCCGGCGTCGAGCCCGGCGATCCGGTCGGCGGTCTCCACGAGCGCGGTGAGCATCAGGATCGGCGTCCGGTCGCCCTCGGCGCGCAGCACCCGGCAGACCTGGAGGCCGTCGATGCCGGGCATCATCACATCGAGCACCAGCACGTCCGGCTGCCGGCGGTGCGCCTGGGCGAGCGCCTCGACGCCGTCGGCGACCGCCGTGACCTCGTAACCCTCCAGGGTCAGCGCGCGTTCCAGCGCATGGCGGATGGCGCGGTCGTCCTCGGCGAGCAGCACGTTCTGGGGCACCCCACCAGTCTGCCAAGGTCACGGACGCCCACCATCGCGCCGGGTGCCCGGGGCCACCCTTCTTACCGGCCTCTCACCCCGAACAACCGACCGACTTACCGCCTCGGACCACGGTGTCCGTGTCGAGGCCGTCCACCAGGGGACCCGAACCGGACGAGCGGAGGGAGCGAATGGAGTACAAAGTGTCAGAAGAAGTGCAATACGCCGATACCCCCACACGCACACCTACTGGGAAGGTAGCGCATGAGCCGCCGCATGAAGATCGTGTTCCTGCTGCACAACGCGTACGCCATCGGCGGCACCGTCCGTACGACACTGAACCTGGCGTCGGCGCTCGCGGACCACCACGACGTGGAGATCGCCTCGACGGCCCGCCACCGGGACGCCCCCCGCTTCACCGTCGACCCCAGGGTCGCCCTCGTCCCCCTCGTGGACATCCGCCCGGACAGCCCCGACCTGCGCGATCCGGCGCAGATGCAGCCCGCCACGGACTTCCCCGCCGCCGACAAACGCCACCACCAGTACAGCCGCCTCACCGACCGCCGGGTCCGCGCCTACCTGGCCGCCTGCGGCGCGGACGTCGTCATCGGCACCCGCCCCGGCATCAACGTCTACGTCTCCCGCTTCGCCCCCCGCCGCGCCCTGCGCATCGCCCAGGAGCACCTGCGCCACGACGCCCATACCAAACAGCTCCGCAAGGTCCTCGCCCACCACTACCGCACCGTGGACGCGATCGTCACGACCACGGAGGCCGACGCCGAGGTGTACCGCGCACGGATGAACCTGCCCGGCGTACGGGTGATGGCGGTCCCCAACATCGTCCCCGAGACCGGGGTCACCCCGTCGGACGGCACGGCCCCCGTCATCGTCGCCGCCGGCCGCCTCACCCGGGGCAAACGCTTCGACCTCCTCCTGGAGGCGTTCACGACGGTCGCCGCGAAGGAACCCGACTGGCAGCTGCGCATCTACGGCGGCGGCAGACAGATGGACCGCCTGGAGTCCCTCATCCACGACCTGGGCCTCACCGGCCGCGCCCACCTCATGGGGCCGCACACCCCCATCGAGGCCGAGTTCGCCCGCGCCTCGATCGTCGTCAGCGCCTCCGACGCCGAGTCCTTCGGCATGACCCTCGTCGAAGCCATGCGCTGCGGCGTCCCCGTCGTCAGCACCGACTGCCCCCTGGGCCCCGCCGAGATCATCACCGACGGCACCGACGGCCGCCTGGTCCCCGTCAACGACCCCCACGCCCTGGCCGACGCCCTCCTCGACCTCATCACCGACCCGCCCCTACGCCGCGCCATGTCCCAAGCGGCCCTGCACAGCGCCCACCGCTACGACCCGGCCCCGATCCTGGCAAGGTACGAGACCTTGTTCCGGGACCTCAACAACACCCGCCTGACCCGAACTTGGGACCGCCATCACGCAAGGGCAAGGGCTTGGCTGCGGAGGAGGGCGCGTTCCTGAGAGGGGGGTGCGACCGTTCTTTCAGGGGCGCGGGGCTGTGTCGATTTGCGGCTCCGCCGCGTGGGCGCGAGCAACCACACACAACCCGCACCCTGCCAACAACCGCACCCCTACGGCGAATCTCAGCCCGCCAACGCCGCCAACCTCCCCGCATGGCTGGGCGCATCCCGCACAACCGCCGGACGGCTCTTCGCAAACTCCGACCGCAACACCGGCACAACCTCCTCCCCCAACATGTCGATCTGCTCAACCACCGTCTTCAACGGCAACCCCGCATGATCGACAAGGAACAACTGCCGCTGATAGTCCCCGGCATACTCCACTGCATCGATGTCAGTGGCGCCCCCTACTCTCGCCGCATGGCCACCCCACGCCGTGACACCCACGGCATCGTCGACGCCGCCGGCCTCCTCGCACACGTGGACTTCCGCCGCCGCGCCCCCGCCGAACCCCTGCGCCCCTACGTCGAGCAGTACTGGCTGATCGACTGGGACCTCCCCGAGCCGTACGTCTCCCACGTGGTCCCGCACCCGGCGGTCAACATCATCTTCCAGCACTTCGCCGACGAGCAGCCCTTCGCCGAGGTCGCCGGCGTCCAGCTGGGCCTGTTCGCCCAGAAACTGGAGGGCCGGGGCCGGGTCTGCGGCATCAAGTTCCGGCCCGGCGGCTTCCGCCCCTTCGCCCCCGACCGCCCGGTGACCGACTGGACCGGCCGCCGGGTACGACAGCCCGAGGTCTACGCCGACACGAACCCGGCCACCGTCCTCACCCCCGACGACGAGGAGGCCCGCATCGCCGCCCTCGACGCCTTCCTCCTGCGGCACCACCCCAGGCCGGACCCCCAGGCCGACCTCGCCATGACTCTCGTGGACCGCATCCACACCGACCGCACCATCCGCCGCGTCACCGACTTCGCCCGCGCCGAGGGCATGTCCGTACGACTCCTGCAACGCCTCTTCGCCGCGTACGTCGGCGTAGGGCCCAAGTGGGTCATCCTCCGCTACCGCATCCACGAGGCCCTGGAACGCGCCGAAACCGACCCCGAGGTCGACTGGGCAGCCCTCGCCACCGACCTGGGCTACGCCGACCAGGCCCACCTGGTACGAGACTTCACGGCGACGGTAGGGGTACCGCCGAGGACGTACGCGCAGGCCCTGTCGCCTACTTCGCGTGCGTGACCGCGTAGATCATCACGAACGCCACGATGTGGATGCCGAAGAGGAAGTACGCGAGGAACCACCACACATACCGCTCGTTCTTCGTCTCCTCGGCAAGCCGGCGCTGTTCCGGGGTGGGGCCCTCGCCCCCTGGCGGCATCACAGCTCCCGGTGGACCTTGGTGTTGGAGGCCTGGGCGCGGGGGCGCAGGACCAGGAGGTCGACGTTGACGTGGCTGGGCCGGGTGACCGCCCAGGTGATCGTGTCGGCGACGTCGTCGGCGGTCAGGGGCTCCGCGACGCCCTCGTAGACGCTCGCCGCCTTGTCCGCGTCGCCGCCGAAGCGGGTCAGGGCGAACTCGTCCGTCCTCACCATGCCGGGCGCGATCTCGATGACCCGGACCGGTGTACCGACGATCTCCAGCCGCAGCGTCTCGGCGAGGACATGCGCCCCGTGCTTGGCGGCGACATAGCCCGCCCCGCCCTCGTACGTCCCGTGCCCGGCCGTCGACGACACCACGACCACCGTGCCGTCACCGCTCGCGGTCAGCGCGGGCAGCAGGGCCTGGGTGACGTTGAGCGTACCGATGACGTTCGTCTCGTACATCTGCCGCCAGTCGGCGGGATCACCGGTGGCGACGGGGTCGGCACCGAGCGCGCCACCCGCGTTGTTGACCAGCACCCCGATCGCCCTGAAGGCTGTGGCGAACTCGTCCACCGCGGCCCGATCGGTCACATCCAGGGCGTACGCGGCGGCCTTACCGCCGCCCTTGTTGATCTCCTCCGCCAGCGCCTCGATCCGGTCCTTGCGCCGCGCGGTCAGCACGACCCGGTACCCCGCGGCGGCCAGCTGCCGGGCCGTGGCGGCGCCGATCCCGCTGCTCGCACCGGTGACGACGGCGATACGGGAGGCGGCGGACGGTACGGCGGCGGCCATGATCTGCTCCTGAACGGGGTCGAACGTAGGACAAAGTCTCGCCCGGCCAGGATAGGCGGACGGTGAGACACTGAGAGTGGGTGATCCCCTGTTGAGGAGGTGGATCATGGGACAAGCTCGTGAAGTCATGGACCGACTCACGGACGCGGTCACCACACACCCCGACCTGAAGGCCCTCGCCGCGCTGTACGCCGAGGACGCGGTAGCCGTCACCCCCGACGGCGGCGAGCTCCACGGCCGGGACGACATCGTCGCGTACTGGCGCCAGATGACCGAGGCCATCCCGCAAGGCACGTACGAGGCGGTGCACGCGTACGAGGTCGGCGACACCGCCATAGACGAGGGTTACTTCACCGGCAAGAACACCGGCCCCATCCAACTCCCCTCCGGCGAAACCATCCCCGCCACAGGCAAGGACATCAAGATCCGCGGCGTGGACTTCGCCACCGTCAAGGACGGCCGGATAGTCGAATACCGGCTGTACTTCGACGAGATGGAGTTCCTGGGCCAGCTGGGCCTGCTCCCGAAAGAGCCGTCTTGACGGACAGACAATTAACCCTGAGTGCCTCGCGGCGCATACATGATCACCGCCATGCCCGCGAGGCAGATCAGCGCCCCCGTCACATCCCAGCGGTCTGGCCGGTAGCCGTCCGCGACCATCCCCCAGGCGATCGACCCGGCCACGAAGACACCGCCGTACGCCGCCAGAATCCGCCCGAAGTGCGCATCCGGCTGCAACGTCGCCACGAACCCGTACACCCCCAACGCGACGACCCCCGCCCCGACCCACACCCACCCCCGATGCTCCCGCACGCCCTGCCACACCAGCCAGGCCCCACCGATCTCGAAGACCGCGGCCAGCACGAACAGAACGACGGAACGGGCGATCACCATGCCGGCAGCTTCGCACGGCGCTCCGGGTGGGGGTTCTTGGCCGCCAGGCAAGTGAGGCCCCCGGTATCGACCGGGGGCCTCGCCCCTTCAGCCCTTCACACAGACGACCTGCTTCAGTTTCGCCACGACTTGCACAAGGTCCCGCTGTTGGTCGATGACCTGCTCGATCGGCTTGTACGCGCCCGGGATCTCGTCCACGACGCCGGAGTCCTTGCGGCACTCCACGCCCCGCGTCTGCTCCTCCAGGTCCTTCGTCGAGAAGCGGCGCTTGGCCGCCATCCGACTCATACGCCGACCGGCCCCGTGCGACGCCGAGTTGAAGGCCTTCTCGTTGCCGAGCCCCTTCACGATGTACGAACCCGTGCCCATCGAGCCCGGGATGATCCCGTACTCGCCGGAGCCCGCGCGGATGGCGCCCTTGCGGGTCACGAGCAGGTCCATCCCGTCGTAGCGCTCCTCGGCCACGTAGTTGTGGTGCGCGCTGATCTCCGGCTCGAAGGTCGGCTTGGCCTTCTTGAACTCCTTGCGGATCACGCCCTTCAGCAGCGCCATCATGATCGAGCGGTTGTACTTCGCGTACTCCTGCGCCCAGAACAGGTCGTTGCGGTACGCCGCCATTTGCGGAGTGTCCGCGACGAAGACAGCGAGGTCGCGGTCGACCAGATTCTGGTTGTGCGGAAGCTTCTGGGCTATGCCGATGTGGTGCTCGGCGAGTTCCTTGCCGATGTTCCGGGAACCGGAGTGGAGCATGAGCCAGACAGACCCGATCGAATCAATGCAGACCTCGACAAAATGGTTGCCGGAACCAAGCGTTCCCATCTGCCTTCCCGCCCGTTCGTGACGGAATTTGACCGATTCCGCCACCCCGTCGAACCTCCCCCAGAAGTCGTCCCACCCCGCGGTCCCGAACCCGTGCAGCTGCCCGGGATCCACGGGATCGGCATGCATCCCCCGCCCCACCGGAATCGCCTGCTCGATCTTCGACCGAAGCCGAGACAGGTCCCCCGGCAGGTCATTGGCCGTCAGGGACGTCTTCACCGCCGACATCCCGCAGCCGATGTCCACGCCGACCGCCGCCGGACACACGGCGCCCCGCATCGCGATGACCGACCCAACCGTCGCGCCCTTGCCGTAGTGGACGTCCGGCATCACCGCCAGCCCCTTGATCCACGGCAGAGTCGCGACGTTCCGCAGTTGCTGGAGTGCTCCGTCCTCGACCGACGCGGGGTCGGTCCACATGCGGATGGGTACCTTCGCGCCCGGTATCTCGACGTACGACATCTCGTCCTCAAATCCCCCGAAAGAAAGCAAAAGCATGAGAAGGCAAAACCGGCGCCAAGGTCGACGAAAGGGATGCCGGACCGGCGTTCACGGCATTGCGTGCGATACACATGGTGCCCGGGGGTCACCCCCGGGCGGCAAGTGAATAAGCACAGGACAGCGCAGCGCAGGTGTCCCCAGGGACCCGTCGAGAGGAGCCTCACCGTGCAGCGGAAGGCGTACGTACCGGGCGTCGCCATGCTCCTCGCGGCAGTGCTCACCGCGTGCACCGGCTCGGAGGACAGCGGTTCGGCGGACGACCCGCTCCCGGGCGACGCCGCCGCGACGGCGTCCACCGCCGAGCCCGGCCGCTACGACACACTCCCCGAGCCCTGCGGTTCCATCGAGCACGGCACCCTCGACTCCTTCCTCCCCGGCATCAAGCAGCTCACGGACGAGGAGCAGCGGCAGCAGGCGTACGAGGGCGCAGCGACGCAGACGTACGACACGGACCGGAAGGCGGGCTGCCGCTGGAAGGTGGAGTCGGCGACGGCGACGGACTATCTGTTCGTCGATTTCGAGCGTGTGGTGTCGTACGACGGCGCGGTCAGCGACGACAGCAAGGCACAGGAGGTGTACGGCGGCAAGGTGGAGGCGGCGGACCTGCCGGAGCCGTCGCCCAGCGAGTCGGCCGATGAGTCCGCAGACGACTCCACCGCCTCGCCGTCGGACGGCACCGCCTCGGGGTCCGCATCCGCGTCCGATTCGCCCGATTCCTCCAATTCGCCCACCCCTTCCACCACGGCCAGCCCGACCGCCTCCGAGACCCCGGCCTCCCTCCAGCCCCGTACACTCGACGGTCTCGGTGACGAGGCGTTCCTGGACGACGCGCTCGGGACGAGCCGGCAGCGGACGGTGACTGTGGTCTTCCGCACGTCGAATGTGATCGTGACGGTGGAGTACGAGGAGCAGCCGGCGACCACGACGGACGTGCCGGACAGTGAGGAAATGCAGGACAGGGCATGGAAACTGGCCGAGCGGCTGGCGGAGTCGTTCGACGACTGAGCGGCCGGTGGGGGTGGTCCGGGCGTCCGGTCGAACCCCCTGAATCAGGACCGCACTTCTTCCTCACCGCGTACGGTGGCCCCTCGGACCCGTTTGGACGTCATGAGTGAAGGAACCATGCAGCGAGCCGCAGAGTCAGTTCAGCATCAGTCGCGAATCGAGCGAATGGAGCGAGTCGAGCGTTCCGTGCGTGCCCCTCGCGCGCGGGTCCTCGTGGGTGCCGCCGTCGTCCCGATGATGCTGTTGGCGGTCGGCTGCTCCTCGGGCTCGGACTCCGACAGTGCCTCCGCCGACGACGCGCCGTCGGAGGTGGCCGAGTCGGCGCTGAACGACACGTCCACGCCGGAGGTGGTCGAGGCGGCGTACGCGGTGCTGCCGAACGCGTGTGAGGTGTTCTCGCAGAAGACGTTGAAGTCGCTGGTCCCGGAGGGCGCGAAGTCCGGAAAGGCGATCAACACCGCCGAGGCGAACGTGACCGGCGACTGCCGTTGGACCAGCCTCGACGACAACGGTGTGGACGGCTCCCAGTACCGCTGGTTGAGCGTGTCGCTGCATCTGCTGGAGTCGAACGCGGCGAACGGTCCCGGTGAGGACCGGGCGCACACGGCGTTCGAGTCGAAGGTGACGGCGGCGCAGGCCGTGGACGGTGCGAAGAAGGTCAAGTCGGAGCCGGTGACGGGCACGGGCGACGAGGCGACGGCGGTGAGCTACGACCTGGAGAAGAAGGACGAGGGCACCTTCAAGCAGCAGACGATCGTGGTGCGTACGGAGAACGTCGTCATCACGCTCGACTACAACGGCGCGGGCCTGGCCGGTGAGAAGGCCCCGGACGCGGCCGCGTTGCTGAAGTCCGCGAAGTCCGCCGCCAAGGAGGTCGTGGAGGCGGTCGAGGAGGCGAACGAGAGCGACAGCGCCGCCTCGAAGTCCCCGTCGTCCGGTGCGACGAAGACTCCGTCGAAGGGCGCGACCAAGGGTTCGTCGTCCTCGGACGGTTCCGGATCGGACGTGAGTTCCGACTCCGACTCCTCGGGCTCGGGCAGCTCGACGACCGGAGGCTCTTCGTCCAGTGACAGCCGCAAGAGCTCGCGGTAGTGCCCAACTCGTAATGATCGACTGGTAAGTCGCAGTCCCACCAGGACTTTTGCCCGAGCCCGGCCCCCTGTCGAGGCCGGGCTCACCCCACGCCGGCAACGAGTTCGCCGCACACATGTGCCACCCTGTTGCGCGCAACAACACGCAAGGGGAGGGGAGTACGGGTGGCCGCGCCAATGCAGCTGACTCGAATGCACCGCGTTCTCATCGGCGTGGTCGTGTTCGGCGCCGTCATCATCGCCGGGATCGGCTTCGCGGGTTCGTACGCGGCCGTGCGGGAGCTGGCCCTGCAGAAGGGCTTCGGGAACTTCTCGTACGTCTTCCCGATCGGTATCGACGCCGGTATCTGCGTCCTCCTCGCCCTGGACCTGCTCCTGACGTGGATCCGCATCCCTTTCCCGCTGCTGCGTCAGACGGCGTGGGTGCTGACGCTGGCGACGATCGCGTTCAACGGCGCGGCGGCGTGGCCGGACCCGCTGGGTGTGGGTATGCACGCGGTGATCCCGGTCCTCTTCGTGGTGTCGGTCGAGGCCGCCCGCCACGCCATCGGCCGCATCGCGGACATCACCGCCGACAAGCACATGGAGGGCGTCCGCCTCACCCGCTGGCTCCTCTCCCCCCTCCCCACGTTCCTCCTCTGGCGCCGCATGAAGCTGTGGGAGCTCCGCTCCTACGACCAGGTCATCAAGCTGGAGCAGGAACGTCTCGTCTACCAGGCCCGCCTCCGCTCCCGTTACGGCCGAGCCTGGCGCCGAAAGGCCCCGGTCGAGTCCCTGATGCCCCTCCGCCTGGCCCGCTACGGCGTCCCGTTGGCGGACACGGCCTCGGCGGGCTTGGCAGCGGCGGGCATCGAGCCGGCCCTGCTCCCCCCGGCGCCCGTCGAGATAGCTGCGGGCAGTCGTGCCGCTGGGGCGGCGCCCGTCCCACAGAAAGCGGCACCTCCCAGCGGGCAGCGCCCCCAACTCGGCAGCGCCCCCACCCAGCAGCCTGAACTCGTCCTGTACGAGGAGCAGGCCCCCCAGGAACCCCCGGCCGACGAAAGCCCTTGGCTCCACGCCCGCCACCCCCAGGAGGTCCCCTACCAGGGCGGCTACGACCCCTCGTACGAACCCGAGGAACAGTACGGCGAGTGGTACGAGGAGCAGGACCCGGAGCAGTACCAGCAGTACGAGCCGGACCCCCGGGACCCCCGCTACCGGCAGCAACAGTTCGAGGCCCCCGAGCCCCAGGACGGCGAACCCTCTCCGGAGGAGACCGGCAGCTTCCCCGTCCCGGCGGGCCCCGGCCGCATCCGCGAGCTGGGCGAGGGCGGCGGCACCCCGGAACCGCCGCAGCCGGACGAGGAGTCGTACTACCAGGTCTTCAAGCAGTCGATAAACGGCAGCTACCCGACCCCTCGCGAGCTCATCGACAACGTGGCGGCCGAGTTCGGCGTCACCCTCCCCGCGGAGGAGTCGAAGCGCATGGTCAACCGCTTCACCAACCGCCACACGGCGGAACTGGAAGAGGACCACATCGCGTAACCCGCATACGTACGACTCGGAGTTACTCCCCGAGCAGGGCCCGCACCCGCTCCTGCCCCACCGCGAGCAGCAGCGTGGGCAGTCGCGGGCCGGTGTCGCGCCCGACGAGCAGGTGGTAGAGCAGCGCGAAGAACGACCGCTGCGCGGTCTTGATCTCCGGCGGCAGCTCCTTGGGCGTGGCGTCGGCGGCGAACCCGGCCTGGACCTTGGGCACGCCGTAGACGAGGTGGGTGAGCCCGTCGAGGGACCAGTGCGACGAGAGCCCCTCCAGCAGCCGCCGCAGCGAGCCCTGTGCCTCCTCGTCGAGGGACTTCAGCAGGTCGAGGTCGGGTTCGGTGCGCACGATGGTCCGCTGGTCGGCGGGCACGTGCGTGTTGATCCAGGCCTCGGCCTTGTCGAGCCGCGGCCGTACGTCGTCGAGCGTGGCCAGCGGGTCGGTGGGGTCGAGTTCGCTGAGGATGCGCAGGGTCTGATCCTCGGCGCCCGCGGTGATGTCGGCGACGGACGCGAGGGTCCGGTACGGCAGCGGGCGGGGCGTACGAGGCAGCTCACCGCCGGCGGTCCGTACGGCCCGCGAGTGCGCGGCGATGTCGGCGGGCAGTGCGGACCCCTCCGCCACCTTCGCGTCGAGCTTGTCCCACTCGTCGTAGAGCCGCTGGATCTCCTGGTCGAAGGCGATCTTGAACGACTGGTTGGGCCGGCGGCGGGCGTAGAGCCAGCGCAGGATCTGCGGCTCCATGATCTTCAGCGCGTCGCCGGGAGTCGGCACGCCACCCTTCGACGACGACATCTTCGCCATCCCGCTGATGCCGACGAAGGCGTACATCGGCCCGATGGGCTGCTTGCCCCCGAAGATCCCGACGATCTGCCCGCCCACCTGGAACGACGAACCGGGGGACGAGTGATCCACCCCGCTCGGCTCGAACACGACGCCCTCGTACGCCCACCGCATCGGCCAGTCGACCTTCCAGACCAGCTTGCCGCGGTTGAACTCGTTCAGCGCGACGGTCTCGGAGAAGCCGCAGGCGGTGCAGGTGTAGGCCAGCTCGGTGGTGTCGGCGTCGTAGGCGGTGACGGTGGTGAGGTCCTTCTCGCACCGCCCGCAGTAGGGCTTGTACGGGAAGTACCCGGCGGAGCCGCTGCTGCCGTCGTCCTCGGCGGCGGCACCGGACCCCTCGGCGGCCTCCAGCTCGGCCTCGTCAACAGGCTTCTGCTGCTTCTTCGCCGCCGCCGGGCCCTTCTTGGTCCGGTACTGGTCGAGGATCGCGTCGATGTCACCGCGGTGCTTCATGGCGTGCAGGATCTGCTCGCGGTAGACCCCGGAGGTGTACTGCGCGGTCTGGCTGATCCCGTCGAACTCCACGCCCAGCTCGGCGAGCGCGTCGATCATGGCGGCCTTGAAGTGCTCGGCCCAGTTGGGGTGGGCGGAGCCCTGGGGGGCGGGCACGGAGGTGAGCGGCTTGCCGATGTGCTCGGCCCAGGACGCGTCGATGCCGTCGACGCCGTTCGGGACCTTGCGGTACCGGTCGTAGTCGTCCCAGGAGATGAGGTGCCGGACCTCGTGGCCGCGCCGCCGGATCTCGTCGGCGACGAGGTGGGGCGTCATGACCTCCCGGAGATTGCCCAGGTGGATGGGCCCGGACGGGGAGAGCCCGGACGCGACGACAACGGGTTTGCCCGGGGCCCGACGCTCCGACTCCTCGATGACCTCATCCGCGAAACGGGAGACCCAGTCGGTGGTCTCGGTGCTCTGAGCCACGATCGGCACGTCCTCTTTTTCTTAGTTCTCCAAGATCGACCGGTACGGTCCCCGGCCGACGTGGCCATTCTCCCAGCTCTGGCCAGAACAACGAAAACGCCTTTTCACTCCGTGGGTCAGCCGGGGCGCCTGGTAGCTCGGGACTGCGGGTGCGACTGGCGGCTACCGGCCCGGTGGGGGCTGGTCGCGCCACGCGGCGGAGCCGCATATCGATACAGCCCCGCGCCCCTTGAAAGCTACGGGGTGCCGCCGGTCTTTCAGGGGCGCGGGGAACAGCGCGAGCAACCACAACCCACCCGCAGCCGCCATCGAAGCGAACCCCCACCCCATGAGGCGGGCCCGAAAAACCCCTTTACCCCCCGTGGGATACTGACTCTCTATCCATCCCCACGAGGAGAACGGCACCCACTCCTATGGCCCCGGTCACGTCCCTCACCGCCTCCGTCAACGCGCGCCTCGCCGACGCCCTCTCGGCCACCCTGCCGGAGGCCGACGTCGACCCGCTGCTGCGGCGCAGCGACAGGGCGGACTACCAGGCCAACGGAATCCTCACCCTGGCGAAGAAGGCGAAGGCCAACCCCAGGGAGCTGGCCGCCCAGGTCCTGGCGAAGGTCGAGTCGGGTGACCTGCTGAAGGAGATCGAGGTCTCGGGCCCCGGCTTCCTCAACATCACGCTCACCGACAAGGCGATCGCCCGGAACCTCGCGGAGCGCTACGCGGACCCGGACCGCCTCGGCGTGGCCCCCGCGGAGCACCCCGGCACGACGGTCATCGACTACGCCCAGCCGAACGTGGCGAAGGAGATGCACGTCGGCCACCTCCGCTCCGCGGTGATCGGCGACGCGGTCGTCCAGATCCTGGAGTTCACCGGCGAGAACGTGGTCCGCAGGCACCACATCGGCGACTGGGGCACCCAGTTCGGCATGCTGATCCAGTACCTGGACGAGCACCCGCACGAGCTGGACCACGAGAAGAGCGACGACCTCCAGGCGTCCGGCGAGGAGGCGATGTCGAACCTGGACCGCCTCTACAAGGCGGCCCGGAGGCTGTTCGACGCGGACGAGGAGTTCAAGACGAGGGCCCGCCGCAGGGTGGTGGACCTCCAGGCCGGCGACCCGGCGACGCTGGCCGCGTGGCAGAAGTTCGTGGACGAGTCGAAGATCTACTTCTTCTCCGTCTTCGAGAAGCTGGACATGGAGATCCGGGACCCCGACATCGTCGGCGAGTCCGGCTACAACGACATGCTCGCCGAGACCTGCCGTCTGCTGGAGGAGTCGGGCGTCGCGGTCCGCTCCAAGGGCGCGCTGTGCGTGTTCTTCGACGACGTCAAGGGCCCGGACGGCAACCCGGTCCCGCTGATCGTGCAGAAGTCCGACGGCGGCTACGGCTACGCGGCGACGGACCTCTCCGCGATCCGCGACCGCGTCTTCAACCTGAAGTCGAACACCCTCCTGTACGTGGTGGACGCGCGCCAGTCCCTCCACTTCAAGATGGTCTTCGAGACGGCCCGCCGCGCCGGCTGGCTGAGCGACGGCGTCAAGGCGCAGCAGCTCGCCTTCGGCACGGTCCTCGGCAAGGACGGCAAGCCGTTCAAGACCCGTGAGGGCGAGACGGTCCGCCTGGTCGACCTGCTGGACGAGGCGATCGACCGCGCCACGACGGTGGTCCGGGAGAAGGCCGAGAAGGTGGGCCTGACTGAGCAGGAGATCGTCGAGAACGGCCGTTACGTGGGCATCGGCGCCGTCAAGTACGCCGATCTGTCGACGTCCGCCGTCCGGGACTACAAGTTCGACCTGGACCAGATGGTCTCGCTGAACGGCGACACGTCCGTCTACCTCCAGTACGCGTACGCCCGTATCCAGTCGATCCTCCGCAAGGCGGGCGCGGCCGCCGCCCCGGCCGCGCACCCGGAGCTCGAACTGGCCCCGGCGGAGCGCGCGCTGGGCCTGCACCTGGACCAGTTCGGCGAGACCCTCACCGAGGTCGCGGAGGGGTACGAGCCGCACAAGCTGGCCGCGTACCTCTTCAAGCTGGCGACCCACCTCACGACGTTCTACGACCAGTGCCCGGTTCTGAAGGCGGACACCCCCGCCCAGATGGAGAACCGTCTGTTCCTGGTCGACCTGACGGCCCGCACCCTGCACCGGGGGATGGCTCTGCTGGGGATCCGGACGCCCGAGAAGCTGTAGCAGCCAACAGCGCGTCGCCGGCCTGTTGGAGCGCCCCCCGTGGCGCCCCAACAGGCCGGTGGATCAGAGGTTGCGGATCACTTGTTGACGAGCCTGGCCGTGTACTTCGCGTTGACGACGACGGTCCGCTGCTCCTTGACGAGCGAACCGGCACCGGCGGACTTGTAGAGCGGGGTGGCCTTCCAGGTGCTGACGGCCCAGATGTTGTTGCCGGAGGCCTTGAGGCTGTCCTTCTTCGCCGGCGTGATGGCGTAGGCGCCGTTGAGGTTGGTGACGGACCTCTTGAGCTTCGGCGACTTGACGCCGCCCTTGACCGTGTAGGACAGAACGGTCTTCTTGGTGATGACCGGCAGGTCGTAGATGCGCTCGGTGGCGGTGAAGGTCAGGGTGATGTGCCGCCCGGCCTTGTCGGTCTTGTTCACGGCCTTGACGTTCGCGACGAAGCGGACGTCCACGTTGTGGAGGGTCTGGCTGGTGCCGCCCCGGGTCACATAGCCGCCGTTCCTGACGTCGAACGCCTTCTGGATCCTCTGGTTCTGCAGGTAGTCGACGAACTTCTGCTGCTTGGCCTTGGGCAGCTTGTCGAACGCCTTGAGCAGCTTTATGGAGGCGGCGGCTTCGTCGTTGTTCTTCAGCCAGGCGCGGTACTTGGCGACGGTGAGCTTGGCCGGCTTGCCCTGCGGTGCGGCGACGGCGGTGCCCTGGGCGGCGATACCGGTGAACAGCAGGGCGCCCGCGCCTACGGCGAGCACGCCGGAGCGGGTGAGAGTGGTGAGTGTGCGCATGGCAACGACCCTATTTTTCTCGGCAGTTGACCGAAATCGGCTCTTCGGGCACTGCCCTTCTGGACACCACCGAACGGCACACAAGGGACAGCACACGGGCGGGCCCGGGGAGTGACTGTCAGTGCCTGCCCCCACAGTCACCGGCATGGCGACACTTCCCAACCCGCTGCCGAGGCTGGCGGCCGACCCGAGCGGTCGCGTGCTCGGGCTTGAACTCCCGCTGCCCCCAGGGAGGTTGATCGACACGACGGACGAGGGCCCCTGGCACGAGCCGCTGCTGTGGTGCGCCGACGAACCGGCCGCGCCCAGCGCCTGGACCGCCGTCCAGCCCGCACGCCGCACGGCCGGCCTCCTCCCGGTGCTGCTGGACGTCGGCGGCGGTCAGGGCGGCCCGGAGGAGTAGGAGCTGATGCCCGGGGAGATGTCCTACCGTTCCGGGAGGCCAGTTCCCTGACGCGATCTGGCCAGTTGGCTTCGGCCAGAGGCGACGGGGAGGCCCCGGACCATCTCTCTGGTGGAGCGGGGGCCCCGCACGCTGGCGCCGTACCCGGCGTCCCAGATCGCACGGCAACGCTAACCCGACTGGCCTACGGTGCTGCAAGCCTGCGAGCTGACCATCACATGATCGAGTTAAAGCGGCCTCATGTGCACTCCTCGGCGAACAGTTGCCAGTTGATCGTCTCGGTGGCGGCCCCGCCCACCACCGAGGCCGATGCCGAAGCGGTGGCCGCCGAGCACTTCGCCTTCTGCCCCGACAACATCCACCAGGGCACCGCGGACGGCTCCCTGCGCACCTACGTCCAAAGCCTGCTGGGCGAACACACGTGGTCCTTCTGGTGGGACTGATCCAAGCCCCGGCCTACGCCCCCAGCCCCTTCCCCAGCCTCCGCAGCCCCTCCCGAATCTCCTCCGGCGCCTGCGTCACGAAGCAGAGCCGCAGGGTCGCCCGGTCCGGTTCCCCGGCGTAGAAGGGCGCCCCGGGCACGTACGCGACGTCCTGTTCGACCACGCGGGGGAGGAGGGCGGTGGTGTCGTACGAGGAGGGCAGGCGGGCCCAGAGGAACATGCCGCCCTCGGGGCGGTTCCAGGTGGAGCCCTCGGGGAGGGCGTCCGGCAGTCCCGCGAGCATGGCGTCGCGTCGCTCGCGGTAGGCCGCCGCGACCCGGTCCACATGCGCGTCGAGGTCACGGTCGGCCAGGTAGCGTGCCGCGGCGAGCTGGTTGAGGGTCGGGGTGTGCAGGTCGGCCGCCTGCTTGGCGACCGCGCAGGCGCGGCGGAGCCCGGCGGGGGCGCGCAGCCAGCCCAGCCGCAGACCCGGGGCCATAACCTTGGAGAAGGAGCCCAGCAGCGCCGTACGGTCCTCGGCGCCCGGGTGGGCGGCGATCCACGGCAACCGCTCGCCCTCGAAGCGGAGTTCGCCGTACGGGTCGTCTTCGACGATCCACAGGCCGAGCCGGGCCGCGACGGCGGCGACGGCGGCCCGTCGCTCGGCCGGCAGAGTGCGTCCGGTGGGGTTCTGGAAGGTGGGGACGGTGTAGAAGAGCTTGGCCCGGGTCCGCGCGACGAGCTCCTCCAGCGCGTCCGGATCCACTCCGCCCTCGTCGCCCGGCACGGCCACCACCCGCGCCCCCGCGAACCGGAACACCTGAAGCGCCGCCAGATAGCACGGGTCCTCGACCAGCACGACATCGCCCGGGTCGACGAGCGCGGTGGCGAGCAGCGACAGTGCCTGCTGCGACCCGGTGGTGACGAGTACGTCGTCGGCGCCCGTCGGCAGCCCGCGGGCCCGGTACCGCGCGGCGAGCGCCTCCCGCAGCACCGGCTCGCCCTCGGTCGTCGCGTACTGCAGGGCCTGCCCGGCCGACCCGGCGAGGACATCCCGGTACGCCGCCGCCATCCCCTCGGTGTCGAAGAGCTCCGGCGCGGGCAACCCACCCGCGAAGTTGACGACTTGAGGCCGCGAGGTGACGGCGAGGATATCCCGTACGGGGGAACCCTGGACGGCCGTCACCCGCCCCGCGAAGCCGGGCACGGGTGCGCCGGCGCCGACCGTCGCCCCATCCCCTTCACCGCCCACGACCCCCGCGCCCCCGACAAACCGCACGTCATCCACGCCTCGCCCAGCATCCACTGCACCCACCCCACAGCTCTCGGCACGAACGGACGGCAGGACCCCGTCCCGCCCATACCATAGATCGATACATGCCCCCTACATCCACCCATTCCGCGATGCGAGCACCCGCCCGCACCCCCTAGGCTGCCGCGCATGCTGCCCAGCGTGGACACGAACGACGAGTTGCGAGAAGTCGTCAGTGACGAGGCGCTGCTGCGGCCGGCTGCCCAGGATCTCTGTGGTCAGCTCGGCCTCGCAGGCGCCCGGATCGTACGTTTCCCAGAGGGCTCGCTGCCCGTGTACTCGGTCGGCGACGCCCTCGTACTGAAGCTCTATCCGGGTTTCGAAGCGGCCGAAGCCGTCAGAGAGGCCCACCTGTTGGCCCGCCTGTGGGGTCAACTTCCCCTGCCGACACCCCGATTGCACGCGGCCGACCAGTACAAGAACGGCTGGCGCTATGTGCTGATGTCCCGGCTGCCTGGCGAGGACCTCAACGAGGCCTGGCCGCGCGCCTCCCGGGCGTATCAGGAGCGGATCGTCGCCGAGGCGGCCGAGTGCCTCGCCGCCCTGCACGACCTGGACGCCGCCCCGATGGCCGCGCTCGTCGGACCTCCGGACTGGGCCAGGTTCATGGCCGGACAGCGCGCGGCCGCGGTCGAACAGCAGGTCGGCGGCGGTCTGTCGGCGCCCTGGCTGGAACAGATCCCGGACTTCCTGCGCTCCGTCCCACTACCCGCCCCGCGCCGCCCGGTGCTGCTGCACACCGAGTTCATGCGCGAGCACCTCACCGTCGACCCGAACGACGGCTGGCGCCTCACCGGCCTGTTCGACTTCGAACCCGCCATGGTCGGCGCCCCCGCGTACGACTTCGTGAGCGTCGGCCTGTTCCTCACCCGCGCCGACCCCCACCTCCTCAAACTCTTCTACGAGGCCTACGGCCAGCTCCCGTTCGCCCCCCGCGAACTCATGGCCTATGCCCTGCTGCACGTCTACAGCGACCTGAACTGGTACCTACGCACCCTGCCGACGCCCCCGCGCAAGGACTTCGAGTCGTTGGCGGAAACATGGTTCAGCGTCCCGTAAGGGGCTTTAGGTGCGCAGGCCCGGTCTTTTCGAGGGGCGCAGCCCGAGTCTTTTAGGGGCGCGGGGCTGTGCCGATATGCGGCTCCGCCGCGTGGGCGCGACCAGCCCCCACCGGCCCGCAGCTACCCACAGCCCAATCCGCCCCTACGTCTTACGCCTTCCGCCCCATCGCCGCATACACATTGATGTCCGCGTCAGTCACATCGTTGATGTCCCGATACCGAACCTTGTCAATATCGTCCAGCTCAGCCAAGGTCTGCGGCTCAACCGCCGGAGGCACAGGCGCACCACCCGAGAACCGCCAGTGATGCGCGGGCACAACCCCCGGCTCATCCACCACGAGGTCGCTCTGCTCGAAGAAGCGGGCGACCTCGTCCTTGGTCCGCAGCACGAAAGTGAACCCCCGCTCGGTGTACGTCCGCTGCACCGCACGGATGCTCGCGGGGTTGAGGTCCTCCGTGAGGTGGCTCAGCACCAGCCGGCTCCCGGAGGGCAGCGCGTCGACCAGCTCACGTACGACGGGGTAGGCCTTCTCGTCCTCGACGAAGTGCAGGATCGCCACGAGGCAGAGCGCGATCGGCTGGTCGAAGTCGAGGGTCTTGGCGGCCTGTTCGAGGATGTGCGCCGGCGACTTGAGATCGGCGTCGATGTAGTCGGTGGCGCCCTGGGGCCCACTGGTCAGCAACGCGCGGGCGTGGGCGAGCACCACCGGGTCGTTGTCGACGTACACGACCCGCGACTCGGGGGCGATGGCCTGGGCGATCTGGTGGACGTTCTCCGCGGTCGGCAGCCCGGTGCCGATGTCGAGGAACTGCCGGATGCCCTCGTCCTGGGTGAGCGTGGTCACCGCGCGGCGCATGAAGTCGCGGTTGTGCCGTACATCGAGGTACCCGCGCGGGTTGGCGGCGAGCCCGGCCGCGGCGGCCTCGCGGTCGACGGGGTAGTTGTCCTTGCCGCCGAGGAAGACGTCGTAGACCCGTGCGGGGTGGGCCTTGGTGGTGTCGATCCTCTTCCGCAGCTCGGCGGGGTCCTGGCTGAGCGCGTCACCGGCCATAAAGCTCTCCCTGGAGAGTCGCATCGTTAAAGGAGCAACAACTTAACTCTCAGGGCGACTTGATAGTGCCCGGATGCGGTTCCCGGTCTTGCGGGGCGTCCCGTACCGCTCCCCCATGGGACGCCCTTTTCGCAGGTCAGGGCGTGGGACACGGCTTGGACGTCCCATGTGTGCCCACTCCTGTGGCGTACGGGACGGATCACATCACATGCTGGCCCCACACCCAACGCCCCCCATGGAAGGGACCGTCATGCCTGCCCGCGTCGCCTCCCCCACCGTCACCCGTCTCTTCGCCCCGGCGCTCGCTCTCGTCCTCGCCGGATTCCTGACGCTGACGGCATGCGAGGACGGCCAGGGCGTACGGGACGAGGGCCCGGCGGCAACGGCACGCGTCACCGCCGACCGCTCCTAGGCTCTCCTAGCCGGCGTCGGCGAGCGTCTGAAGTTCCTTGGGGTTGGGACCGTACTTGTTCTGCCCCCGCTCACCCTCGGTGGCGGTGAAGACGAGCATGACGATGGTGCCGATGCAGGGGATGAACGAGATGAGGACGAACCAACCGGTGCGCCCGGTGTCGTGCAGCCGCCGAACGGTGACGGCCAGGGAGGGCACCAGGAACGCGGCGAGGAAGACGAACTCGGGGATCTCCGAGTCGATGTTGCGGCCGAGGGCCCACACCCCGAAGTAGATCAGCGAGCTGATCAGCGTGAACATCCAGTACTCCATGCGGCGCGCGCGTCCGCTGAAGACCGCGTACTTCTTGAGCACGACGAAGAACCAGCTCATGACTTCCCCCGGGAATCGGCATCGGCCGTTCCGAGCGGATCAGCCAGGCGCAGAACGTATGTTCATTGATGAGAACTCGTCAATTCCTTATCCCTCTGCCCCCTGCTCTGCCCCCTGGTCGCCCAGTGTCGTCCCCTCCTCGACCCACTTCGGGCCACCGAGCGGATACTCGTAGGCCGGGCGCCCGTTGTTGCCGCTCGTGCGGAACGGGGTGCCGTTGTTGTCCACTTTCAGCGTGCCGCTGCGGGAGCCGCTGGACCACTTCAGCTCCAGGTGCCAGCTCACGTAGTACGCGGAGGCGTCGGCAGTGATGTAGTAGACCTCCGGGTCGGATTCACTGACCGAGTACGGGAAGTCCTTGCTCCCCGCCTTGGGGAGGACCTCGGGACGCGTGGCGTCGAGGGCGACCGTGAAGGACCGCGTCGGAACCCCGGCACCGCACCCGACGCCGGGGTACCCCATGACGTAGTCGTTCCAGGCGAGCGGCGAACGCTTCTCGATCATCCGGACCTTCAGGCTGTCCACCACCACCGTCTCCGCGCCGGTGCCCTGCACGGTGAGCGTCACGAACTGTTTCCCCGACGACACGGCCCCGGCCGCGGCCACCCAGGCGGGCGCGTCCTGCTCCAGCGGCGGCGCCGCCACCTCCTCCGGCTCCCGGTCGGCCAGATACCGCTGCCCGCACGGGCTCTCCCAGGTGTACGGCTGCACCTTCACGGTCAGCGGTACGGCGCCGGACTCGGAGCCGGCGCCGCCCGCCCCGGGGCTCGTCGGGGTGGATCCGGCGGCGGCCGACGCACCGGCCTTGGCCCCCTTGCCGTCGCCCTTGTCCTTACCCTTCTTCCCGGCGGAGGCGGAGGGCGAGGCACTCGACGGCAAAGCCGAAGCACTCTCGCCGTCTTCGTCCGTACCCCCGGCCCCGGCGGACGCGGCCCCGACCTTACGCTCGCTCCCGTCCTCCGCCCCACCGGACGGCAGGCTCATGGCCAGGGTGACGGCCCCGAGCACAGCGGCGACGGCGACCCCGGCGATGAGGGCGACACGCGTACGGCGACGGGTTCGGGGCTCCCGAGTGCCGGAGGGACCCCCCTCAAGGACGTCCCCCGGGAGCAGCAGGCCCTCCGGGCTCGCCCCCGCGCCCGAAGACACCGCCTCCGAAAGCGGCGTATCCGCATCCACCGCGTCCGCCGCAGCCGCCGCCCCAGCCCCCGGCTCAACGCCCTTGCGCCCCCGCGTCGCATCCGCGAGCACCCACCTCCGGTGGAGCTCGACAAGCTCCTCCGGAGCCGCCTTGCAGAGGCGGGCGAGCCGCTCCACGGGCGCGTAGTCCGTGGGTACGGCGTCCCCGTTGCAGTACCGGTGCAACGTCGACGTACTCATGTGGAGCCGCTTGGCGAGCACGCCGTAGCTGAGTCCGGAGCGCTCTTTCAACTCCCGCAGCAGCGCGGCGAAATCGGCCGCCATGCCGTTCCCGGAACCGCTCTCCGACACACTTCCTCCGTCCACCTCGTCCCGTTCCCGCGTTCCAGGGAAGGGACGTATCCCCAGGTCAAAGCCGGTGTGGGCGTTCCAGCGTCCCTGATCGTCCGCCAGGTGTGGCGGCTGGGACGGATCACCGCACAAGCTCTGGTCATCCAAGCACGCCGCCCCCGGCAGACCGGTCGAGCGGCACGGCTTCGACCACGTGTTCTCGGCCTCTTCAACCGGCTTTGTCCGAAAGGGATTCATCATGCGCACGTTCCGCACCGCTCGTACCGTCCGAGTCGGCCGCCCGGACCGTCTGCTCGCCGCGACCGGAGTCGCCCTCGCGGCCCTCGCCCTCACGGCGTGCGACAACGGAATGGGCACCCGGGACGAGGGTGCGCCGGGCGGCTCCACCTCGACCTCGCAGACCACCGGCACCTCGGGCACGACCGCCGACGGCACCTCGGGCACGACCGCCGACGGCTCCACGGGCTCGACCACCGGCGGCTCCACGACCGACAATGCCTCCTCCACGACGGGTACCGGCACCGGCACCGACGCCGACAAGACCTCCGCGAACGGCGGGACCGACGACCCCGCCGACCCCGCCAGCCGTGTCACCTGCAACGGCTCCAACACCACGGTCACCGTTCAGCCGGTCTCCCGCCCGCTCAACCACATGCTGATCACCGTCAAGAACACCGGCTCGAAGTTCTGCGACCTCTACTACAACCCCTCGGTCCGGTTCGGCGAGGCGCAGTCGGCGCCGCGCGTGATCGAGGACTCCCAGCCGCAGGCCGTGGTGACCCTCGCCCCCGGCGAGTCCGGCTACGCGGGTGTCCTGCTCTCCTCCGCCGACGGCAGCGGCGAGAACGGCACCACCGCCCACAAGCTCACCGTCGGCTTCCAGGGCCTCGAGCCCGGCAGCAACGGCGGCCCCTCCGCGCTCCCGTCCCTCCCCGCCGAGGGCGTGTACTACGACAGCACCCTGGCGGTCACGTACTGGCAGTCGAGCATGGACGACGCCCTGTCCTACTGAGCGACATCACGCCGAGGCGGCCAATGGCCCTCCACCGAGGGCCAGGGACCTCCCACCCCCACAGCCGGCACCCACGAGGGTCCGTCAGCACCACTCGTCTTCTCGCCGCCAGCCTCATCGCGCTGACGGCGTACGACGGCGGCCAAGGCGTACGAGACGAGGGCCCAGCCTCGACGCCACACACTGCGGACCCTCATGCGACGACCCACTCGCACCACACCACCTTCCCGGGGTTCCGTTCCCCGACTCCCCACTTGTCACTGAGCGCGGACACGAGCATCAGCCCTCGCCCTCCGTCGTCGGGCTCCTCGTCGACGCGCGGCTCACCGGCCCCGCTGTCGTGCACCTCGGCCCGCAGCACGCCACCGTCGAACCCCAGCCGCAGCGGGAACCCCCGCCCCGGCGGCACCCCATGCACAAGAGCGTTGGTCGCCAACTCACTCACACACAGCGACACATCACCACTGCGCTCGGCCTGGGCCAGCCCCCAGTCGGCGAGCGCCGTCCGCGCGAAGCCCCTGGCCGCGGGCACGGATCTGCGGTCGCGGCGGTAGAAGCGCTCGCGGACGACAGGGAATTGAATCTTCGCGTTCACGAGACAGGAGTCACAGTCCGTGGCCACACTGGTGCAGTGCGCAATCCCGTACAGATTTCACGTACGGGGTGCCCGACCGAACGCAGCGCTCTGCCCTGTTGGACCGCATGCTGGGGGAGCCATGATCAGCGCGCCGCACTGGTTCAAGTCGACGTACAGCGGCGACGAAGGCGGCGCATGCATAGAGGTGGCCGTCACCCCCCACGCCATCCACATCCGCGACTCCAAAACCGCGGAGGGCAACGACGGCCCCACCTTCACCACCTCACCGGAGGCCTGGTCGGCCTTCACCGCCTACGCGGCCCACTGACCCGCCAGGTACTGGCGCTCAGCGCACCATCCGCGCAGCCTCAACAGCCCAGTACGTAAGGACGTTCTGCGCCCCAGCCCGCTTGATGCCGGTCAGCGTCTCCAGGATCGCCCGGTCCCGGTCGATCCACCCCTTCTCCGCGGCGGCCTCGACCATCGAGTACTCACCGGAGATCTGGTAGGCGACAACCGGCACATCCACGGAGTCGGCCACGCGCGCGAGGATGTCGAGGTAAGGCCCGGCCGGCTTGACCATGACCATGTCGGCGCCTTCCTCCAGATCGAGGGCAAGCTCGCGCAGCGACTCCCGCACATTGGCAGGGTCCTGCTGATACGTCTTCCGGTCGCCCTTCAACGACGAGGCGACGGCCTCCCGGAAGGGCCCGTAGAAGGCAGACGCGTACTTGGCGGTGTAGGCCAGGATCGCCACGTCCTCCCGCCCGATCTGATCGAGCGCATCACGAACGACCCCGATCTGCCCGTCCATCATCCCGCTGGGCCCGACCACATGCGCGCCCGCATCCGCCTGCACCTGGGCCATCTCGGCGTACCGCTCAAGAGTCGCGTCATTGTCGACGCGTCCTTCGGCATCGAGCACCCCGCAATGCCCGTGATCGGTGGTCTCGTCCAAACACAGATCGGACATCACCAGCAACTCATCGCCGACCTCGGCCCGCACATCCCGGATCGCGACCTGAAGAATCCCGTCCGGGTCGGTCCCCGGCGTCCCCAGGGCGTCCTTCTTGGACTCCTCCGGCACCCCGAACAACATGATCCCGGAAACCCCGGCCTCAACGGCCTCCACCGCGGCCTTCTTCAAACTGTCCCGGGTGTGCTGCACGACCCCGGGCATGGCCGCGATCGGCACCGGCTCACTGACGCCCTCCCGTACGAACGCGGGGAGGATGAAGTCGGCCGGGTGAAGCCGCGTCTCCGCGACCATCCGCCGCATCACGGGCGACGTACGCAGCCGCCTCGGCCGCGTACCGGGAAAGGATCCGTACTTCGACATACACCTACGCTACGCCCGCGCCAGCACCCCCTTTGCCAACACGGCGTCGGCGATACACGGCGATACGCGCGGCAGCTTTCACGACTTCGCCTCACCCCACGTGTCCACTCATGCGTAACCTGTGAAGATGAGCAGCTCATGGGGGACAGCGACCGTAAAAGGCCTGGCGGGAAGGCTGACACACAGGGAAATCCTTGATCCCATGGCTGGTCCACCGGAACTCCGGTAAAGGGGGAGAGCGTTGGGGCGGACGAGCGGTCGGGGCACATTGCAGGACGGTTCGGCGGAGGACGCGGACGAGCGGCGTCGGCTCTCCACCCTGGACCTCGTGGGTCTCGCCGCCGGCGGTGTGGTCGGTTCGGGGTGGCTGCTGGCCGCCGGTCCCGCCTACGCCGAGGCCGGCATGGACGCCGTATGGGCGTGGGTGATCGGCGGGGCGCTGATGCTGCTGATCGCCGCCGTGATGGTCGAACTGGGGATCGCCCTCCCCAAGACGGGCGGGCTGATCTTCCTGCCGCTGCAGGCCGCCGGACCGCTCGTGGCCACGGTGGTGGCCGCCGCGCTGTGGATCGTGTACGCGGTGAACCCGGCGAGCGAGGCGGTGGCCATGGTCCGCGGGCTGGCGCACTGGGTTCCCACACTGCTGGACAAGAAGGGAGACCACTACGACCTCTCCCCCACAGGCTGGCTGTGTTCTGTCGGCTTCCTGGCGCTGATCATGGGGCTCAACCTGCTGCCGCCGCGTCGGCTGATCAGGCTGAACCTCTTCGTCACCGTGGTGAAGGTCCTGATCCCGGTACTGATCATCATCTGCCTGTTGCGAGCCGGAGCCGACAGCTGCGAGCCGGCCGACGTCTCGTGGTATCTCAGCGAGCAGTCGAGGAACCTCGGAACCAAGCCCGGGGATCTGTCGCCCCTGTACGTCGTGCTGGGCGGCGGCGTCATCTACGCGTACATCGGTTTCCAGGCCCCGCTCGACTTCGCCGGCAACGTCAAACGGCGCGGCGTGGGCGAGGCCGCGCGGCTGCGGTGGGCGGTGTACGGCACCATCGTCGGCGCGTTCCTGCTGTACACGGCGCTGCAGTGGGTGTTCGTCAGACACTGCGGCAGGCTCGACGCAAGCATGCTCGAATCGCCGTACTCCCAATTCGCCTTCGGCCTGACGCTGTTCTGGCTGGCCTGGCTGGTCCGCCTCGACGCGATCGTGTCCCCGATGGGCTCCGGCATCGTCTTCACACACGCGCTGACCCGGGAGGTCGCCGCCCTGAGCCGCGCCCACCTCACCCACCGGGGACTGCAGACCGCGCGCCGGGCCTCGTTCCGCTTCCGGGGCGCCGAGATCGACGCCTACTGGATGATCCTGCTGGTCAACTTCGCCATCGGCCTGCTGGCACTCGTCGTGGTACAGGGCACGTGGGAGGAACTGGTCGCCCTCAACAGTGTGCCGACGCTGGTGGTGTACACCATGCCAGGCGTCGTCCTGGTGGCGATGAAACAGCTGGAATTCCGGGGAACGCGCCGGATGGTGCATCTGGCCCTCTCCTACGCCACGTTCGTCGCGATCGCCGTCGTGATACACGAGGCGAAGTGGGACGACGTGTGGCGGGGCATGGCCGCCATCGGAATCGGCTCAGCGCTGTTGCTGGGGCTGCCGTGGCTGGCGAGGATCGACCTGCCTTTGGTGGGGCGCCTGTTGCGCCGCTACGACGCGCGGGACCACGTCTCCCGTTTCGCCGCCCCCGGCGACCCCGCGGTACGGCCGGTGCTGCTGTTCCTCACGCATCTGGCGGTGCTCGTGCTGTGCACGCTGCTGCGGTACCTGGACGAGAGGGACGGCGAGGCCGACCTGCTGGCCAAGGTGACGCCCGTGGTCGCCGCCCTCTCGGCGGCCATCGTGTTCCCGCTGCTGGTACGGGCCTGCCGGCGCTACATGGCGGCCGTATCGCCCACCTTGCCCGCTCCCCGACACGAGGCGCGCGTGGAGCCGCCCGTCACCGCAGGGACTTGATGACCCAGTCCGCCGCCTCGCACCGCCCGGCCGCCCGCAACGCGGCCACCGCGTCGTCCCGGTGCCCCACGTCCGACCAGCGGCCCACGGTGGCCCGCAGGAGCAGCTCCGCGTCCGGCAGCGGCAGCTCCAGCACCCGGCCGACGACCTCGACGACATCGGCCGGAGTCACCAACTGCTCGTTCTCCAGCAGCCGTTCGAGCAGTGTCCAGGCCACTTTGTGCAGCCCGGCGCGGTGCAGACGTCCCGCGACATCGGCGACCAGCGCGGCGTCGACCGGCAACTCGTGGGACGGGTCGGAGAGTTCACGGCAGGCGGCACGTACGGCGGCCGCGTGCCTGGCGTCGTGCAGCGCGCGCAGACACTCCACGAACCAGTCCCGGTTCCCGCCGGGGCCCATGACGTCCATGGCCAGCCGACGCCCCGCCTCGTCCGCGGCCCGGGTCCGGTCCCGGCTGCGCTCGACACGGCCCAGCAGGGTCACCAGATCGGCGCCGGAGCGCTCCTCGACCCGTACGGCGGCGACGTGGCACAGCAGCCGGGAGCACTCGGGGGCGGCATCGTCCAGCCGCAGCCATTCGCCCAGTTGCCTCAGCGCTTCGAGCGAGCGGGGCGAGGCACCGGGGTCGGGTCCCGCCACGATGTCGGCCAGCAGATCCCGGGTGGTACGGGTGAGGGCCGGCTCCTTGTACCAGGACGCCACGAGCACGGCCAGCTCCTGCACGTTGCTGTGCCCTGCCGCGTAGTGCCGCACCAGGGCGCACTTGGCCGGGGCCGCCTCGTCCTTCGCCAGCATCGCGCAGAGCTTCACCACGTGCCGGGGCTGTGTGGTGCGGCCGATGTGCTCGGCGAGGGCGTCGTGGCCGGTGCCGCGCCGGGCGATCAGTTTCGCCACCAGTCGCCGGGTCCGCTCCACCTCGGTCGCGTCCGAGGCGTTGAGCCGCTCCTCGACCCAGTGCTCCAGGACCCGCCCGGCCGGGCTGAGGTGCTGGAACGCGCCCGCCAGGTCGGCCATCTCCTCGTCGTCGCCCGCGCCGGCGGCGCCCGGCGGGCTGTCGGCGAGCGCCCGCAGGGTCAGCCCGAGCAGCCGGTCGGCCTCGCGTTCGCAGCCCTCGTCGCGGAGCGCGGTGTGCAGCAACGCCCTGTCGAGGTTGGTGCGGCCGGAGCCCGGGCTCGCGAACACCTGCACGGTGCGCTTCGCGAGCGCCGACTGCCGCCGCTCCAGCACCCGCACGAACACCGCCACATCGAACGCCGTGCGCTGGCAGGCCACGTCGTGCACGATGCTCGCGGTGATCGGGGCGCGCTCGCCGCCGGACTCCGCCTCCTGCTGCATCAGGGCCAGCTCGGCCGCCTCCCCGACCGGCCGTGACAGGGCCGCCGTCGCCATCAGCATGACCGCGTCCCGCGGGTCGAAGTGGTGGGCGAGCTCGACCAGTTCCTCGACCGGACGGCGCAGGGCGAAGGCGTGCAGGGCGCGCATGGCCATCGCCTCGCGGTGCTCCTCCCGCATCCTGCTCAGGATCAGCACGAACTGCCTGACCTGCATCTGCGTCACCCAGGCGTACACCTCGTTGAGCGACTCGGCCAGGTCCGGCTGGAACAGGTGGTCGGTGCGGCGGACACCCTCGGCGCCGTTGGCGGCATTGCTGCCGTTGACTCCGTCGGTGCCGTCGATGGCGGTCATCCGCCGCCCAGCATCGCGGGTTCGATCTCACCCCAGTACCTGACGAAGTCGACCGGGTTGCTCAGCAGCTCGCCGGCCCTCAGGTCGACACGGCGGGCCAGGTCGCGGCTCTGCTCGTCCCCGCTCTTCAGCCGCACCACCACGCGGCCCGCGAGATCCGGGCGGCTCATCAGATCGCCCAGGTTGCGCTCGCCGTTGAGAAGCAGTTCGCGGACCCACTCGTCCACCGTGGCCGGCGTGCGCGTCCGGGGCCGGCGGCCCTTGGCGTGGTTGGTGAACAGCGCGGTCGCCTCCGAGGCGTCGTTCAGCAGCATGCGGGGCGCGTGGTGGACGCCGCACTCATGCATGCTCTCGTCGATGCCGGCGCGAAGCGCGCCGAGGGTGAGGTCGTCGGGGTGGTCGGGCATGCCCTGCCCCAGCACGTTCAGCAGATGGCCGCTGAACGGCGTGCAGGTGTCGAGGGGCCCGGGCAGGTTCGCGCAGGCATCGGCCCACGCGTTGTGGATGTTGCCGCCGACCGCGGTGAGTACGCAGGTGCCCTGGAGGCGGGTGCCGAGGGCGCCCGGCAGGGCGGACTCGGGGCCCAGGTGGGGCAGCATGTTCGAGTAACAGCAGTCCGCGATCAGGACTTTGAGGCCGGCCTTGCTCTTCCTGATCGCCCGGTACACGTACCACGCGGACAGCCAGGTCCAGGGCTCGTTGATCCGGGAGGAGCCGACCGCGAAGTGGACCTGGCCGCCGGGCACGTCCTGCCAGTACGCGCCGTGCCCGACGTACACCACCAGCAGCGTGTCCTGAGGCCCCTCACCCGCCGCGGCCGCCTCGTGGAGGGCACGCATCACACCGTCCGCGGTCCGCGCCTGCCGCGGCTCCAGCACCGTGAACCGGGACGCGTCGCCCCACTGGGGGTCCCGGGCCAGCGCGGCTCCGTACGCACGGGCGCTCGCCTCGATCGTCGGATACCCGTCGATACCGGAGTCGTCGTCGTACGTCCCGACCCCTATCACCAACGCCCGCGATGCCATGCCGGTCAGCTCCCCTCGGGGTCGTCGGAGCGCTGCGGGGGCTCCGGGTCCCGCGTGGGCTGTGGGGGCTCCGGGTCCCGTACGGGCTGCGGAGCCTGCGGGGGCTGGACGACGATGGTGACGATCGGCGGGTCCAGCCGTCGGCCCCGCCAGTTGTCGACCGCTCGTTGCACGGCGACCTGCACCACGGCCCCGGCGACACCGCCCAGCAGGGCCTCCAGCATGGTGACGGCGAGTTCGCCGCCGAGGGTGCCCTTCTGCCCGGCCGTCTCGAGCCGCCACGCCAGCCCCGTCTCCCGCCCCAACTCCTCCAGGAGATCCTGCGGCTCGTCCAGCCCGACCGGTCCCTCGACCTTCACGGAGATCATCGCTGTCATCTCCCGTGCCTCCCCCGCTGCGCAGTGACATACACGTCCACTCTGCCAGCGCGAACACGGACTCCGCGAGGGTGAACCGAGGCACACCGCAAGCTTCTTACGCCCCCTGAACGCCGCCCTCACGGGTACGAGGTCCTTCCTCGCCCCTGACGACCCGCAATGCGGGCCCCGGCGCGAACTCACCGATCTCATATGCGGCATCTCGCCAGTGGGCGGCCAGGTCCAGCTGGCGTTGAGGGTCATCCGATACGGGTGGCCCCGGCTGGCAGGGCAGGAGGGGATACAGCACGGCCACGGCGAACCGAACGGCGTGCATGGCGGCCCCGGCGTGGGGTTTCGCGTAACCCTCCCCCGCGCCCGTCAGCTTCAGGGTTTCCAGAGCGGCAGCGGTTCCGCGCAGCGTGTTGTACACCTGCACGTAGGCGGAGTGGGCCGTGTGATCAGCCATGTGTACTCCTCAAAGGTGGTGGGAATCGGTCGAGCTCCGGCGGGCTCCCGGCGCCCCGCAAAGGGCCCTACGGCGGCTCAGGCCGCACGGACGGGTCAGGTCCCGTCGCCCCGGCGATATGGCGGTCGCGTTCGGCACGGCAGTCTCGGCACCAAGTTCCCTCCGGCGCGCGGAAGGCACGATCACAGCCGCCCGCGCAGTCCACCATGCTGTACGACGGGGACGGCTCGACGTCCGGAGCCGGGGCCCGGGGAACCTCCGGCAAGGGCGGCAGCGGTGGTGGCAGCAGTTCCCGCAGCCGGTAGGCGAGAAAGCTGGCCGGATTCTTGAGGAGGGCGGGAATGTCGGCCGTCATGGCGTGGTGCACCGCGGCTCTGCTGGCACCGTTGTCGAGCCAGGCGATGACGGCCGGAGTGAGGCGGCGAACGTCCCGCTGCGAGAGCGTGAACCGGTCGTCGGTACGACGCAGGCCCACGAGCAGGGCGACGGCCTTGTCGTGGTGCTCGCTGTTGGACGGCTCGGGTCCGGGGGGCTCGGGTGCGGGCGGTGCGAGGTCTTTGTGGCCGGGCTCGTCATTCACGACCGGCGGGACGGAAACCGCAGGGGTGACGGGGGCGACAGGGCCCGTGGAAGCATCGGGAGCTTCCGGAACCACGGGCGCTGAGGGAGCCAGGGAGGCAGTGGGCCCCACGGAGACGGCGGAAGCAACTCCGTCGGCCGGGCTGGGCCTCACCACCGCGACGGCGACGACCGGCCCGCCCGCCACCCCCTCACGGGCTCGCGTGAGCGCCGGAGCGTTGTACGCGTACGTACGCGTGACCACGCGCCCACCGTCGGCCCGCTCGCGCACCCGCTCGATATAGCCGTGCGCCTCCAGCTCACGCAGGGCGAAGGCGATCCGGTCCCGGCCCTCGGGAAAACGCTCGGCAAGGGTACGGATGTCGGCGGAGGCGCCTTGGGGCAGCGAAAGGATGTGGGTCCGAGCCCGATGGCGGTCAGGGACAACTCTCGGTGCTGCGCGAGGTGGTTGCCGATGATCGTAAACCGGTCAGGCTGGTACTCCCTGATGTGGGTGACCCCGGAATGGGTGGTGCTTCGCCGAACAGGCGGCTGCGGGCGCACCGCGCCGCTAGGCTTGGTCTCAGCCATAGGGAAGAGCCTCTAGATCTTCCTCGGTGGTCAGGCCCTCGCACTGGGAGGTGGAAGTCCCGGCGGGGGCCGACGCATGTCTGCGGTTGTCTCCGCCGAGCCTGCACGCCCAAACCGCCACCGCGCCAGCCGAGTTGGGATGATTCACTCCAGCGAGTGACGAAAACGGGGTTTGGTTGGTTTGGAGGGCTTCTCTCCCAAGAGTTCTTTCTCCTTTATGGCCCGCCGCCCCGTCGCACGGCCCACCGGGACCCGGCTTTCCGGGCTCCGGTTCAGCGTTCAGCGTTCAGCGTTCAGCGTTCAGCGTTCAGCGTTCAGCGTTCAGCGTTCAGCGTTCAGCGGCCGAACGGCGCGGTGGACACTGGATTCGTGAGTGTGCGGGGCGCGTTACGCAGGAGCCTGCGCGCGCACCATGAGCGTGCCCAGGCTCCCCGGTTCCGGAGCACTGAGGATATGGGCGTCAACGTCGGTGAAGCCGTGCCGCTTGAGGATGTCCGCCCACGTCTGCGGGGCGTACTGCCAGCGAAGCACCGTCAGCTCTCGCTCGCGCCCTTCGAGCCACTTCCCCCGCATCGGCTGAGGCCCGTGGGACCCGGCGACCGGTTCGGCCTGCGAGAAGGCAAAGACGCCGCAGGGGGACAGCCGCTTGAAGACGCAGGGAAACAGGTCCTCCGGGTCTGTGAACCACACGGCCCCCCACACCGAATAGATCGCGTCGTACTCCGTGGACGTGGACGACAGGTACGTGCACACCTCGCCGTGGACGAACGACAGTCCGGGGGTGTCCTTCCACCAGGAACGGGCACGTTCGACCTGGACAGGGGAAAAGTCGACACCGGTCACTTCGACGCCCTGATGAGCTAGGTGGGCGGCCTCCTTGCCCTCCGCCGGCCCGAGCTCCAGCGCGCGGCGGGGAGTGCCGAGGACTTCGGCGCCGGGGCCGTGGCCGGGGTACTGCGTCCAGTCGAAGCGCTCGGGCGACGGCGCCGGTTGGAGCCCTTCGCCCTTGTGAGGCTTGTACTTGTCCCAGTATTCGGCCGGTGTCATCGGCGCGTGAGGCATGGAACTCCTCGGAAGGATGGAGTGACCGGTGTCCCTTGAGCTGGACACCGTATCCGGCCGTTCTCCCACGCACGGGCGAATGACACCACCTCGCCCGGATGCACACGCGAAGGGCCCGGGAGCGCTCAAGACGCCCCCGGGCCCGACCGGTTCAGGTCAGTGGCAGTCCGCCCCCGGACTGCACGGACCGCATGCGCCGTAGTCGCGCTCCCAGAGCTTCCAGTCCACTTCAAAGCCCGCGTCGGCGATGATCTGCGCCGTGCGCTCCACAGAGCCGTCGTACTTGAACTCGATCTCGGGGATGTGCTCCAGGAACTTGCCATCGAAGTGCTCCGCACAGAACTCGCGGTAGTTCTTGGTGTCGAGGATGAAGACGTGCACCGCCATGTCGATCAGGCGGCCACAGCACATCTCCAGGCCCTGGCCCCACTTCTCCATGGCCGTGATCAGGTACGAGACTGCCGCCCCGAACAGCCGGTTGGCCATCACCTCGTCCACCGGGTGGTCACGCATCAGGAGCTGGATCTCCCGGTCCCACACCTCCCGCTTCACGTAACCCCGAGGGTCTCGAACCTTGGTGTCCACTGCTGGCGTCATATTGCCCTCCGTGGCTTCGTCGGGGCCCGCCGCTCCGAGCGGGCCGTAGTGGAACGACACCACCAGCCGACAGCGCGAAGTGGTCAACTGCCCGGCCGTGCACGCAGTTTGCAGATGCTGCACACGCCGTCGACGCGCCCTTCCCCACTGGCTACCGTGGATGGGCCCGGCCCCTGGCCAGTGGGAGGCGCGATGCGCACCATGGACCCGCTGTGGAGTTCCGCTCAGGCCCGTACGCTCGTGGACCGCCAAGACCCCGGAGGACTCATCCGCATGGGCCGGGTCTGGCGGGGATGGCGGCAAGCCGACCTTGGGGCGCGTCTTGGCTGCTCCGCCTCCACCGTCTCCCGAATGGAACAACGGGGCAGCCGAACGGCTGACCTGCACCTCCTGCGCCGGGCAGCCCACGAGGTCGGCGTGCCACCCCAGGTCTTAGGAGCGGCACTCGGATTGAGCGTGCTCCAAGCCACTAGAGTGGCGGCCGATGGTCCACGTTGCGCCAAGGAGGACCCCATGCGCCGCCGGACACTGCTCGCGGCCGCCGGGCTGACGGCCCCCGCTCAGCTCCTCGCCTGCGTGGACGATGCCCTAGCGATCACGCCTGCCCCGACCGGCTCGGCCATTCCCCTCGATACCCGCCTCACGCGGGCACGGTCTCTCTTCGACGCGGGCAGGCACACTGACCTTCTCGAAGCGCTGCCCGGGCTCCTCGCCGACGCCCATGACGCCGCCCGGTCCCGGACGGACCTTGCACACGCCCGGCTCTCATCGTGCTACAGCCTGGCCGCCCAGCTCCTCGTCAAGATCGGTCGCTACGACCGGGCCCGCCTCACCGCAGACCGCGCCACCGTCTACGCGGAACTCTCTGGCTCCCCACTGGCCACCGCCGCTGCCGCCCGGGAACTGAGTATCGTCCTGCGCCACCAGGACCAGCCGGGAGCCGCTCAGCGCCTGATCCTGAGCGCTGCCGCCCAGGTCGAGGCCACGGGGCTGAGGACTCCCGCACAGTCGGCGGCCTACGCGCAGATGCTGTGCACCACGGCGTACACGGCTGCGCGCGCCGGAGACCGGGAGCAGGCGCTGACCATGATCCGCGAAGCGTCCCAGGCCGCGCGTAATCTCCCGCAGCAAGCCCCGGCGGGACGCTTGTTCCCCATCACCCCGGCAGCCGTCGACCTCTACGAGGTCGGCGTTCACTGGGCGCTGGGTGACGCCGGGTCCGCCATCCAGGCCGGCCAGGCGTTGCACCCGGACCAGTTTCCCACCGCCGAGCGCAAGGGACGGATGCATACCGATCTCGGCCGTGCGTGGTGGCAGTGGGGCAAGCCGGAGCAGACAGCCCACGAGCTGCTTTCCGCCCTGCGCGTCTCCCCCGGAGAAGTCCGAGACCGCCCAGCCATCCGGCAGATCGTCCGCGACCTGTCCACGCGGCACCCGCGGGTGAGCGGCGTCCGCGAGTTGGCCGTATCGACCGGCCATCGCGGCTGAGCGCCAGCCGTCGCGAGCAGGGGCGGGAGCTCAGGCGGGGAGATGGAGACCCCGTTGGCGCTGCATGTGAAGCTTGGCAAGGGCCGCCAGTTGTCGCTGCTCCCACGCTGAGGCCGGTCGAACCGCGACCCTGCTTGTACGCCACTCAAGGCCGGTGGGACGGGCGAGGAAGACCACCGCGCCCTGAATGCCCGTGATCCTCGCGGGCATGTCGTAGTGCCGGTCATAGACGACCTGACCAACCCTGAGTTCGTCCGCTTCCGTTCGTACTCCTCGGGCCGGTCGCCGCCCTACCGCTCTCCTCATCGCTCCGTCCTTCCTCGGCATCGCTCGCACTCCGGGACACGACACGGCGGGTAGTCCGACCCGGGGAGGTATACGACGCCGGAAGCCACGTCCAACGCCCCTCCGTACTCCGTCCACCACCCCGCAGGGCGGGCCCCGTACGGGGTGCCCGCGAACCGGTCGGCCGTTTCCTCCGGCGGCATCGCCACTTCACAGCCCTCGGCGAGTACGGCGGTTGGCCTCAGCCACCCGGGGAACCAGAAGCTCACGGGTGGTCGGTCGGCGGAACTCCGCCGTGTCCCACTCCTCACCGTTGGGCGCTCTCAGGGTCAACGTCGAGCCGTCCCAACTCACGACAGAACCGACGCGGCCCGTACGGGCATCGGTGGTCCAGTCCCCCAGACCGGGCACGTACGCGGGCTCCTCGTTCGTCTCGAAGGCGTTCACGCCGCCATCTCCTTCGCGTCCGTTGCCCGGCGGTGCGGGTGCTGACTGATCACGTCGTTGGTGCTCCGGAGGCTTACGACGCTGCCCAACCGTCGAGCCGCTTCCCGCTTCGTCACGGCGGCAGTGCAGACGGGGCAGCCGTCCACGGGTACGGGCTCAAGGGCCGGTGCGCGCAGTGCCGGAGTCGTCGCCGGCGTCTCGCTGGTCACCCCCACAACCTCCTCTGAAGTCCAGCCTCAACGGCCCGCAACAGCTCGGGGGTTGGTGACGCGTAACCGGTGCGTGGAACCCACTTCGGGGCGAGTCGCCAGAAGCCACCGGCTTTTGCGAGTGCTTCCAGTTCTGCCACACCGTCAGCCGGGGCCGCCCGAGCCGTCTCTTGATCGGACACGACCGCTCCTCTCCGTAGCGCTTCCACTACCAAGCGGGTTCAGCGTGGCCTGCGGTGGGGAAACAATCAACGTGTCAGACAGGGACGAAAGATTGGTGAAAGCCCTTTGAACCGCAAGGAGTTGGACCCGGACAGTTCTCCCCAGGCTGCCTTCGGTGCGCGTTTGCGCAGCGCACGGGAGGAACGCGGCTGGACACAGGAGGACTTGGCGGAGCGGGTGGGATATGCCAGTTCGCATATCTCAGCCGTAGAAACTGCTCGGAAGATGCCGACCTTGCGCTTCGCGCGCAGTGTGGACCTCGCCTTCGGCATCGCGGATACAGCGGACACATTCGAGCGCCAGTGGCGCGAGATCCGCCACGGCAGCCTGTTGGAGGGTTTCCCACAGTTCGTCGACCACGAGAAGCGCGCGGCAGAGATCCGACTGTACGAAGTGGGGGTCATTCCCGGCCTGCTTCAGACGCCGGAGTACGCAACGATCGTGGCGGACAGCGCCGTCAAGCGGGGGGCGATCACCGCCGAGCAGGCAGAGGAGCGGGTCACGCTCGTCGCGGAGCGGCAGACCGCGCTCGTCCGGACGCCCCCACCGCTGATCTTCGCGGTGCTGGACGAAAGCTGTCTGCGTCGACCCATCGGCGGACCCGCCGTCATGAACGCCCAGTTGGAGCGGCTGATCGAGTTCGCCGAGCTGCCGAACACCGTGCTCCAGATCGCTCCGTTCAGCATGGGCGAGCGCCGACCGCTCAGCCTGCCGGTCTACATCCTGACGATGGCGGACCGCTCGCTCTTGTCGTACGCCGAGTCCGCCCAGCGGGGTCATCTCGAACGAGACGGCAGGTTCGTCCTGCCCTTGCTGGCGGCCTACCATCAACTACAGGCTGAGGCTTGCTCGCAGGCGGAATCCGTGGCCATGATCAATCAGTTGCGAAAGGGCACCCCGTGACGACCGAATCCCCCCGTTGGTTCAAGTCCTCGTACAGTGAGAACGGCGGCGCCTGCATCGAGGTCGCCGGAAACCTCGTCGCCTCGCGCGGCGTGGTCCCCGTCCGTGACTCCAAGAACCCGAACGGTCCGGTTCTGGACGTCCCCGCCGAAGCGTTCTCGTCCTTCGTGGCGGGCATCAAGGCCGGAGAGTTCGGCTCTGTCTGACCGCTCGGCCCGGCACTCGACTTCGAGCCCGGCGCCTGGTCGTCGTTCGTCGCTGCCGTCCGGCGTGACGAGTTCCCCGTGTGAGTCTGACCCGACCACGTAATGCCCCGCCGCTCTGCGAGGAGCAGCGGGGCATCACTGTCGCGTATGGCGCCGCCGTCGGCCCGGCGGCCCTGCTCACTGCTCTTCGGCCGGGCCCCCGCCCACCATGCTGTCCGTACCCCTCGCCTGCTGAAGCGTCTCCGCGATCGCGGCGAACTCCTCAAGCGCGGCCTGGAGGTCCTCGACGATCTCGGCGACCAGTACCTCGGGCGCGGGCAGGTTGTCCGCGTCGTCGAGGCTCGGGTCACGCAGCCAGCTGATGTCGAGGTTGGCCTTGTCGCGGGCGATCAGTTCCTCATACGAGAACGCCTTGAACCTCTCGGTCTCCACGCGCTTGGAGCGGTCCTCGCCGGGCTTGTAGCACTGGACGAAGTCCTCAAGGTGACCCCAGGTGAGCGGGTTCTGCTTGAGCGTGAAGTGCTGGGCTGTACGAAAGTCGTAGACCCACAGCTTCTCGGTCCACGGCTGGTTGGGACGAGCCGGCTTGCGTTCGAAGAACAGCACGTTGGCCTTGACACCGCCCGCGTAGAAAATGCCGGTGGGCAGGCGCAAGAGCGTGTGGACGTCGTACTCGTTGAGCAGCCGCCGCCGGATGGTCTCACCGGCTCCGCCCTCGAAGAGCACGTTGTCGGGAACGACGACAGCGGCCCGTCCGTGGATCTCCAGCAGCGAGGCGATGTGCTGGACGAAGTTGAGCTGCTTGTTGGTCGTGGTGACCCGGAAGTCGCGCCGCTCGTATGCGATCGCCTCGCGGGCGGCGGAGCCGTCGTCGCCGTAGACGGTGATGGACGACTTCTTCCCGAAAGGCGGGTTGGCCAGGATCAGGCTCGCGCGCTTGTCAGGCGGGGCGGCGAGGGCGTCCTTGGTTTGGACGAGGGCGGGTCCGGTGGGCTGGCCGATGCCGTGCAGGAAGAGGTTCATAGCGGCAAGACGGGCGGTGTTGCGGACCAGTTCCGTGCCCCAAATACCACCGCTGCTGAGGTGCTTGCGCTGCTCGGGGGTCAGCTGGTTGCCGTACTCGTGCAGGATGTACTCCGCAGCGGCCAACAGGAAGCCACCGGTTCCGCAGGCCGGGTCGGTGATCGTGTCGTCCGGGGTTGGGCGGACGCAGTCGATGATGGCCTGGATCAGCGACCTAGGGGTGAAGTACTGCCCCGCACCGGACTTGATGTCTTCCGCGCCCCGGGACAACAGCTCCTCGTACGCGTCACCCTTGATGTCGGTCTTCTGCCCCGACCAGTTCTCCTTCTCGATCAGGTCCTTGACCAGGCGCTTGAGCTTGGCGGGGTCGTGGATGCGGTTCCGGGCCCCGTTGAAGATGAGGTGGAAGGTGGTGTCCTTCCGCTGGTTGCCCAAGTCATCGAGGAGTTGGGCGTAGGCGGCTTCGAGGGCGGCACCGTCGTACTTCAGTAGCTCGGGCCAGCCACGGTTCTCCCAGACCGACCCCTCGGGCATGATCTGCTCGCGGAACATCGGCGGGCGGGTCTGCGCCTCGTGCGCCATCTTGAGGAACACCAGAAGCGTCAACTGCTCGACGTAGTCGATGGTGGAGACGCCGTCGTCCCGCAGGACGTGACAGTAACTCCAGAGCTTGTCGACGAGCCGACGGGCCTCGGTCGTGGTCACGCGGGGATCTCCAGGTCAAGGGTGGGCTGGGTGGCGGTGGCGAGGGCGGGAGCGTCGGCCGGGGGCCGCGGGGGCGCGTCCGGTGCCGGTGCGGTGTCCGGGGTGCGCTTGCGCTGGGCGGGTGTCCGGCGGGGCTTCGGCCCCGGGACTTGGTCGGTCCGGCTGCTTCGCGCTCGGCACGGATTCGGGCGAGTAGGGCGTCGGCGGGCTCGTCGGTGGGGGCCTGGGGCACGAGACGGCCGGCGAAAGCCTCGGCGAGGAGTGAGCGGCGGAGGGTGACACTTCGTCGTTTACTGAGGGACACCGTGTGAGTGAGATGCCTGGCTTGTTGCTCGATGTTGGACCACTGAGCGCATAGCGCTCGCTGAGTCGGCAGGTCTGGCAGCGGGAACTCAATCGCGCCAAGGATCTTTTGATTGACCTTGTGGATACCCGCTGTAGTACGCGCCTGGCTTTCGATCTGGCGTCTCACTGCCAAGGACGACCAGATGATGCGCAGATACTCCGGCATGATCTTCTTCGTGTCAGGGCGCGCCCGAATAATGGTATCCGGGTAAGCAACGGGAGCTGAGGCATCGACAACGAGCGCCCCACGGCCGACCAGAGAAACCGAACCATTTCCGCGAGCGACGAGGAAGTCACCTGGCTGGACGAGGAACGGCTCCGCGTCGCTCTCTTCCCAGTCACCCTCCTTGCGTTGCATGAGGTCGACGTAGGTGTCGGATAGAGCAGTAAGCCGAAGCACGGGGAATCCACCCGCTCGGGTCGGGACAGATCGACCATTCGCCAGACCCGTAGTCAAGACGTCGCGAAATTGGACTGGGGCGTGGGCCGACGTCATCCTATGGAGCGCTGCTTGGAGGTACCGTTCGATGCGGCGGGCGCTGAGCTGGAGAGTTCCATCAGCCGCGTCGAGGCGCGACAGTTGCTCTTCGAGCGCTACAACGATGCGCCGCTGCTCCTCAACCGGCGGCAACAAGCACTCGATTTCCGTGAGCGTCCCCTGAGAAATATTCCGCATCGAGTCCTTCGTACCGGTGGCGCGTTCAGAGATCTGGCCTCGGATGCCTGGCGACGAGAGGAGATATGCCAGCCACTCCCGGTCGATCCCGTCAGCCGGGACAAGGCGAAGACTCTTGTCGCTGAGAAGCAGTTGGGGGCGGCACTTACGCACAAGCACGGACGCCCCTACATAGGCCGCCGTGTTCGCCCGACTCAGCAGGACGTCACGTCCCCCGGCCGAATCTCGTACTCAGGGTTGAAGGGAAACTCCGCAGGTACGGCCTTGTTCTCCCCCTCATCGAATTCACCCCAGGTCATGGCGCTGACCTTGATGACACCCCACTCTTCAGCCGACGCCGGCCGAGGTTCACACTTGTAGGACTTACCCGCCTCAATCCGGGCAAGGATATCGCCGAGCCGAACCCGGACCCATCCCTCCGGCAGTTCCGAAGGAATACCGCCCTCGCTCACGCGCCCAACTCCCGTCCCAGCTCACCCAAAATCTCAGCCCCCCGATCGGCCCCGAATTCCCGAAGGAACCCGTCCACGCCCCCACGCTCGATGAAGGGTACGTCCTTCAAATGCTCGGGCTCGATCGCCGCATCCGTGGCGATCACGTCCACCATCCGGTCCAGCCACCACACCTGATCCGCAGTGAAAACGGCCCCCGCCTGCTCCTGCCGGACCTGCCACGCCGCGTACCGTTCCTCCACCAGCGCCCGGTACGGCCGTACCTCCTGATCCAACCCCAGCTCGAACCGCAGCAAGCCGATCAGGTCGACAACACCAGCCGCTCCTCTCGGATACCGAGCCGCCTTGCCCAGCTGCACATACGCGTCGTACAGCCGTGCCGGAGTCCACTGGAACGGAGGACGCTCGATCTTGCGCGCGAGGTCCCGCAGCCGCCGGTAGACCTCCTTCGGGTCGCGCCGCTCGCTGAACGCGATGTTGAACGCGGCGATCTCATCCCGGTGGTCCTTCAGGTACTGCTGCCAGGAGGACACACGCCGAATCGCCAGCTCGTCCGCCGTGATGCCGCGCGCCTCCTTCACCTCGTCCACGCTCACCTCGTCTATGACGATGTCGTGGGCGCGCCGCATCGACATCAGCCGATCCCTCAGCTCACGGTTCGAAGCGATCGGCTTCAGCACCTCCAGCATGTCCTGCCGAACCTGCTCCTGCCCCCCGATCCGTCGCGCCCTCTCCTGCTGATCAGGGTCCACGGACCGAACCAGACCGCCCACGATCTCCTGGAGCGGCTGGCCGGCGAGTTCCTCGACCTCCTCGCGCTCCTCAGGAGTGAGCTGCCGGTTAAGGCGCGCCAGGCGCCCCGCCAGCGTGGCGACCTCGTCCTCCGTCATCGCCAGCCCGGCTGTCTTGGCCATCAGCCTCTCCAGCGGGATCTTCCGCTCGGAGACTCGGTTGAGAGGGCGCGCGTCCACGCGGGGCGAGTCCGTGACGCCGACCGCGTCAACGATCACGAACCGTTCCTTCACCTCGGCGTCAGGCGTGACCGCCTGGAATTCCGCGGCATCGATCGTCCGCGAACCCCGCCCCTTCATCTGCTCGAAGTACGCCCAGCTCTTCACGTCCCGCAGGAAGAAGACACACTCCAGCGGCGGGATGTCCGTCCCCGTGGCGATCATGTCCACGGTCACCGCGACCCGCAGCTCGGGGCTGTTCCGGAACGCCTTGATCAGCTCGGCAGGCCGCTTCGCCGCATGCGTGATCTTCATGCAGAAGTCGTCGCTCTCGCCGAACACCTGCCGCACCATCTGCACGATTTCATCGGCGTGGTTGTCGTCCACGGCGAAGATCAGCGTCTTGGGCACATGCGTGCGCGACCGCTGGACCTCTCCCTCCCCCACGGGCGGAAAGATGTCCGTGAACAGGTGCTGCCGGAACGTCTCGACGACGAGCTTCAGCTGCCCCTTGCTGATGACCTGGCGGCCCAGCTGGGACGCCTTCCACTCCAGGTCCTCCTCCAGCTCCTGGTACCGCTCCCGCCGGGTCTTCCGCTCCCGCATCGGCACGACCGTCTCGGCGGGGATCGTGCCGCCGTTCTCCCCCAGCTCCGTACGGATACGGAAGACATCGAAGTCGACGTTGACGCCATCGGCGACAGCCTGCTCGTACGGGTACTCGCTGACCAGGTTCTGGAAGAAGAACCCGAAGGTCTGGGCGACCGGGGTGGCGGTCAGCCCCACCATGTGAGCGTCGAAGTACTCCAGCACCGCCCGCCACTTGCCGTAGATGGAGCGATGGCACTCGTCGACGACGATGAGGTCGAAGGACTCCGGCGGCAGGGCCGGGTTGTAACCGACCTCCACCGGCTCGTCGACCAGGTCGTACCGGTCGAGCGCCTCGTTGTTGTCGTCCGCGCTCGGCACCGCCTGGCCCGTCAGCGCCATCCACAGCCGCTGCACGGTCGACACCACCACGTGCGCGGAGCCCAGGACGGTGTCCCCGGCCATCCTCTGCACGACGTACAGCTCGGTGAACTTACGCCCGTCGTCCGGTGTGTCGAAGTTCTCGAACTCGGTCGCGGCCTGGCTGCCCAGGTTGTTGCGGTCGACGAGGAACAGCACTCGCTTGGCACCCGCGTGCTTGAGCAGCCGGTAGCTCTCGCTGACCACCGTGTACGTCTTGCCGGCGCCGGTCGCCATCTGGATCAGGGCGCGCGGGTCGTCCTTGGCCAGGGAGCGCTCCAGGCCCTCGATCGCCTTCTGCTGGGCGGGACGCAGCGGTCCGGGTCGAGGAACGTCTGCGGCAGGCGCCGCATCCGGGCACGCAGGGTCGGCGCCGTGGGGTCGGCCTCGGCCTCGTCGACCCAGCGGGCGATCGTCTCCGGGCGGTGCACGGCGGAGACGTCACGCGTACGCGGGGAAGGGTCGAGCGCGTTGTGGAAGCGGACCGTGTTGCCGTCGGCCACGTACCGGAAGGGCAGGCTGGCCCGCCAGGCGCTGAGCTGCTGGCTGCGCGTGAGCCCGGTGGCGTAGCGCGAGGCCTGCTGCATAGCGGCCTCCAGATCAGCGCCTTCCCGCTTCGCCTCTATGACACCGACCAGGCGCTGGTCGACGTAGAGGAGGTAGTCGGCGCGACCGACGGCGGTGGAGACTTCCCGTACGGCGACGCCCCGGCCCGCGAAGAGGTTCTTGGCGCTGTCGTCCTGGACGGCCCAACCCGCCTTCTCCAAGATCTGGTCCAGCTCGGCACGGACCTGCGCCTCGCTCATCGGCGGGCGAGCCGCCTTCTGCGCGTAGGCGATGAACTCGTCGCGCTGCGAGGCACCGTCCAGCGGCCGGGCGGCGGTACGCGAGTCCAGCGCCGAAGCCGTCAACTCCGTGATCTTGCCGCTCAGTTCGGCGATCACGTCGTGCAGGGCGGCCCGCTCGACCTCGGCACGGGACAGTTCCGCCTCGGCCTGCGCGCGGGCGGCCTGCTCACGCTCCAGCCGGTTCTGCTTGCCGTCGTAGCGGAGCCGGGCCTCCTCCAGCTTGCGGCGGTAGGCGTCGAGTTCGGTACGGAGCTGCTCCAGCTCCTGCGCGTCGGCGGCCGTCTCGGGGGCGGGGGAGGCAGACGGGTGCGCGGGCGGCAGGAAGACGCGGTGCGTGGTGTCGGACTGGTCGAGGGAGCGGTGCAGCCAGTCACCGAGCCGGAAGCAGGTCTCCACTGCCTGAAGTGCGGCGCGCACATTGGCGTAGTACTCGTGGACCGCTCGGTTGCCCGTCGTGCGGATCCCTTCGAACCACGCACCCACCTGGGGAACGAGAACGCCTGCCCGGGTCAGGGCATTTATGCGGTCGACCTGCCCTGTTGCCGGGAACGGTGACGTTGACCAGGGTCACCAGGTGCTTGGCCATGATCTCGCCGAACAGACGAGCCTTCACCATGGCCGCGTGCGGATCTGTATGGACGTACGACTCCGCCGCACAGCCGAGCGTCACCAGTAAAGGCTCGTGCCTGATCAGGTGACCGAAGTTGGACGAGCCCGCAGCCAGTCGCCTGACCTGCTCGTCGTCGCCACCAGCCGTGTTGCCCGCCGTTCCGATCACCATGTGGTCCCCACGTTTCCCGCGTTCATGCCAGAGCAAAGCCTTGCAGGATCACATGAACACTCAAGAATCGCAAGGTAATTGCGTGCAGGAATCCGTGCGCCTGATCGGATCGACGGAGAAACGGGCCAGGGGCGGCGTATCTCAGGAACCGCCGCCCCCTACGACCGCCTCAGGTAGTAGACCGCCTCCGCCGAGCCCCCGGCCGCCGCTCACTGGGCCGAGTAACCGGATCCCCCGCCTCCACAGCCGCGGCCCGCCGCCGCAACCCGAAGTCGGCCAACGCCTCGGCGAGCTTGTGCACAGACGGCTCCGGAGCCATCACATCCACCCGAAGCCCATGCTCCTCGGCGGTCTTCGCGGTAGCCGGCCCAATACAGGCGATCACGGTCACGTTGTGCGGCTTCCCGGCGATCCCCACCAGGTTCCGCACGGTGGAAGACGACGTGAACAGAACCGCGTCGAACCCACCCCCCTTGATCGCCTCCCGAGTCTCAGCCGGCGGCGGCGAGGCGCGCACGGTCCGGTACGCCGTGACGTCATCGACCTCCCACCCGAGCTCGATGAGACCCGCCACCAACGTCTCCGTGGCGATATCGGCCCGAGGCAGGAACACCCGGTCAATGGGATCGAACACAGGGTCGTACGGCGGCCAGTCCTCCAGCAGCCCGGCCGCGGACTGCTCCCCCGAAGGCACCAGATCCGGCTTCACGCCGAAGGCGACGAGCGCCTTGGCCGTCTGCTCCCCCACCGCCGCGACCTTGATCCCGGCGAAGGCCCGCGCATCGAGCCCGTACTCCTCGAACTTCTCCCGCACGGCCTTGACCGCGTTCACCGAGGTGAAGGCGATCCACTCGTACCGCCCGGTCACGAGCCCCTTGACGGCCCGCTCCATCTGCTGCGGCGTCCGCGGCGGTTCGACGGCGATCGTCGGCACCTCGTGCGGGACGGCGCCGTAGGACCGCAGTTGGTCGGAGAGCGACGCGGCCTGCTCCTTCGTACGCGGCACGAGAACCCGCCACCCGAACAGGGGCTTGCTCTCGAACCACGACAACTGGTCGCGCTGGGCCGCGGCGGAACGCTCGCCGACCACGGCTATCACCGGCCGCCCGCCCTCCGGCGAGGGCAGCACCTTGGCCTGCTTCAGCGTCTGGGCGATGGTGCCCAGCGTCGCGCTCCAGGTCCGCTGTCGGGTCGTCGTACCGGCGACGGTCACGGTCAGTGGCGTATCGGGCTTGCGCCCGGCGGCGACCAGCTCACCGGCCGCCGCGGCCACGGTCTCCAGCGTCGCCGAGACGACGACCGTGCCGTCCGAGGCGCCGACCTCGGTCCAGCACCGGTCGGAGGCGGTACGGGCGTCCACGAACCGGACGTCGGCGCCCTGCGCGTCCCGCAGCGGCACACCGGCGTACGCGGGCACGCCCACCGCGGTCGCCACCCCGGGCACGACCTCGAACGGCACACCCGCGGCGGCGCACGCCAGCATCTCCTCGGTGGCGTACGTGTCGAGGCCGGGATCCCCGGACACCGCACGCACGACCCGCTTGCCGCCCCGCGCGGCCTCCATGACAAGATGTGCCGCATCCCGCACAGCGGGTGCACCAACGGTTGTTGACGCGCCGTCAACAACCGTCAGCTGAGGCGTGCCCGTGCCCGAGAACGTGTCCGCGGCGGACACCGCGTTCGGGGACGGGGACGGCGGCGGGCTCGAATCGGTGTCGAGCAGGGCGACGCCGGAGCGGGCATGCACACGTACGACGTCGAGCACGTCGTGCTCGGCGACGAGAACGTCCGCGTTCGCCAGCGCCTCGACGGCGCGCAGTGTCAGCAGTCCCGGATCCCCGGGTCCGGCACCGAGGAAGGTGACGTGCCCGTGTTCCGGACCGGCGGGAAGGGTGGTGGGGCTCAATGTGCTCGCTCCCCCATCAGACCGGCCGCGCCCTTAGCGAGCATCTCGGCGGCGAGTTCACGGCCGAGCGCCATTGCTTGGTCGTACGTCTCGGGCACGGGACCGGTGGTGGACAGCTGCACCAGCGTCGAGCCGTCGGTCGTGCCGACGACGCCGCGCAGGCGCATCTCCTTGACAGTCTGCCCGTCGGCCAGAAGGTCGGCGAACGCACCCACAGGTGCGCTGCAACCGGCCTCCAGGGCGGCGAGCAGGGACCGCTCGGCGGTCACGGCGGCCCGAGTGTACGGGTCGTCGAGCCCGGCGAGCGCGGCGATCAGTTCCGCGTTGTCGGCGGTGCATTCGATCGCCAGTGCCCCCTGGCCGGGGGCGGGCAAAACGGTGTCGACCGAAAGGAAATCGGTCACTTCATCACTGCGCCCGATCCGGTTCAGTCCGGCGGCGGCCAGAACGACGGCGTCCAGCTCACCCTTCCGCACATACCCGATCCGGGTGTCTACATTGCCGCGGATCGGCACCGTCTCGATCGTCAGCCCATGGTTGCGGGCGTACGCGTTGAGCTGGGCCATCCGCCGAGGCGAACCGGTACCGACGCGGGCGCCCTCGGGCAGCTGCTCGAAGGCGAGCCCGTCCCGGGCGACCAGCACGTCCCGCGCGTCCTCGCGCACCGGCACGGCGGCCAGCACCAGCTCGGCGGGCTGTGTGGTGGGCAGGTCCTTGAGCGAGTGCACGGCGAAGTCGACCTCGCCGCTCAGCAGCGCGTCGCGCAGCGCGGTGACGAACACACCCGTGCCGCCGATCTGCGCCAGGTGCTCGCGGGAGACATCGCCGTACGTCGTGATCTCCACGAGTTCGACGGGCCGTCCGGTCAGGCCGCGCACGGCGTCCGCCACCTGCCCGGACTGGGCCATGGCGAGTTTGCTGCGCCTGGTCCCGAGCCTCAGTGCCCTCTGTTGCGGCTCACTCATGATCGCCCTCGGTTCTCGGCGTCGTTCTCGGTGGTCTTGCTGTCCTCGGCCCGGGACACGGCGGCGACCGTCTCCTGGTCCAGGTCGAACAGGGTCCGCAGCGCGTCCGCGTACCCGGCGCCGCCGGGCTCGGCCGCGAGCTGCTTGACCCGTACGGTCGGGGCGTGCAGCAGCTTGTCGACGACGCGCCGCACGGTCTGGGCGATCTCGCCGCGGTGCTTGTCGTCGAGCCCGGGCAGCCGGCCCTCCAGGCGGGCGATCTCGTTCGCGACGACCTCGGCGGCCATGGCGCGCAGCGCCACGACGGTCGGTGTGATGTGCGCGGCCCGCTGAGCGGCGCCGAACGCGGCCACCTCGTCCGAAACGATCCGCCGCACCATGTCCACGTCGGCCGCCATCGGTGCGTCGGCCGAGGCCTCGGCGAGCGACTCGATGTCGACCAGCCGTACACCCGCCAGCCGGTGCGCGGCCGCGTCGATGTCCCGGGGCATCGCCAGGTCCAGCAGCGCCAGCACGGGGGCGGGCCGGGGCACCTCGACGACCGGCTCGGGCCTGCGCAGCTCGGTGATCCGCCCGGTGCGGGCCACGGTCGCGGCGAGCGCGGTGATCAGCTCGGCGTCGGCGGCGGGGGTGCGTCGCCGGTCCCGGATGTCGACCGTGGCGTTGTCGACCCAGGCCGCGTGCTGTTCCAGCGTCGCCGCGTCCATCCCGGCCACCGCGGCCTCCCCGAGCACGGAGAAACCACCGCCCTGCACGGCTCCGGCGGAGAGGTCGAGCGGACAGTTCTCGTCGGTGCCGACGGACGTGGGCGGCAGCACGGGCCGTACATGCGTACGGGTATCCGGTGCGGCGGGGGCGCCCTCGGGCACCCGGCCCTCGACCGCCGCCGCGACCACGTCGGCGGTGAGGACCAGGCCCGTGGCGCCCGTGCAGGAGACAACGACATCGGCACGTGTCAGCTCGGCCGGCACCGACTCCATCGGTACCGCGCGGGCCAGCACGTCCGTTTCGCCCTGCTCGGTGATGATCTGCGCGAGCCGCTCGGCACGGTCGTACGTCCGGTTGGCGATCACGATCTCAGCGACGCCGGCCCGCGCGAGCGTGGCGGCGGCCAGCGACGACATCGACCCGGCGCCGATGACGACGGCCCGCTTGCCCGCGGCCCAGCTCTCGACGTCCCCGCCGGCGGTGAACTGCTCCAGGCCGAAGGTCACCAGCGACTGCCCGGCCCGGTCGATACCGGTCTCGGAGTGCGCCCGCTTACCGACCCTCAGGCCCTGCTGGAACAGGTCGTTCAGCAGCCGCCCGGCGGTGTGCGTCTCCTGCGCGCCGGCCAGCGAGTTCTTGATCTGCCCGAGGATCTGCCCCTCGCCGACGACCATGGAGTCGAGCCCGCAGGCCACGGAGAACAGATGGTGGACGGCCCGGTCCTCGTAGTGCACGTACAGATAGGGCGTCAGCTCGTCGAGCCCCACCCCGCTGTGCTGGGCGAGCAGCGTGGACAGCTCGGCGACGCCCGCGTGGAACTTGTCCACGTCCGCGTACAGCTCTATGCGGTTGCAGGTGGCGAGCACGGCGGCCTCGGCGGCCGGCTCGGCGGCGACCGTGTCCTGAAGCAACTTGAGCTGCGCGTCCGGGGACAGCGCGGCCCGCTCCAGCACACTCACCGGAGCACTGCGGTGGCTCAGCCCGACGACCAGGAGACTCATGCCGGCATCACGGCGGGGACATCCCCGTCCGGCCCTTTCCCTGCCTCCTTGGGAGTCAGGGTCACGGCCGCGGTCTCAGCCGCGGCCTCCTCACCGGCCTTGCGCTGCTCGTGGAAGGCGAGGATCTGCAGCTCGATCGACAGATCCACCTTGCGTACGTCGACACCGTCCGGCACGGAGAGAACGGTGGGCGCGAAGTTCAGGATGGACGTGACACCTGCGGCGACGAGCCGGTCGCAGACCGGCTGGGCGGCACCGGCGGGAGTGGCGATCACACCGATCGACACCCCGTTGCCCTCGATGATCTTTTCCAGATCGTCCGTGTGCTGGACCGGAATCCCCGCGACCGGCTTCCCCGCCATCGCCGGATCGGCGTCTATCAGCGCCGCGACCCGGAAACCACGGGACGCGAACCCGCCGTAGTTGGCCAGCGCGGCGCCGAGGTTACCGATACCGACGATCACGACCGGCCAGTCCTGGGTCAGCCCCAGCTCACGCGAGATCTGGTAGACGAGATATTCGACGTCGTAGCCGACCCCACGCGTCCCGTAGGAACCCAGGTACGAGAAGTCCTTGCGCAGCTTCGCGGAGTTGACCCCGGCCGCGGCCGCCAGTTCCTCGGATGAAACGGTGGGTACCGAGCGCTCCGACAGCGCGGTCAGGGCGCGGAGGTACAGCGGAAGCCTGGCGACGGTGGCCTCGGGAATCCCTCGGCTACGGGTCGCCGGTCGGTGAGTTCGGCCAGTTGCCACGGTGCTCCTGCGGGTAGAGCGGGGCTGCGGGCGGTCATGCGTCCGCAGACCGCCCCGTCGACAGCAGGCTATGTCTTTGTGAACGCGTGCACAAAGATGGTGTCCGATTTGCCCGGCCAACGTGACCGGGGTCACGCACACGCGACGCACGCGTACGGAACCGGCACGCGTGCGCCTTCGTTCCTCACCAGGCGCCTTGCTAGACGGGGGCAAAACCGCACACTCTCCTCACGCATCCCGCCCCCGAGACCAACCAGCCCATCGATCCTAAGCGACTTTTGGGACCACTTGGACTGGTCGGTCAGGTCACATCTGCGTCATGACCGTGCGACGACCCGGCGACAAGGCTGGGCCACGACTACGTCCGGGCTACGTCAGGGCTTTGCGAAGGCGGTCCTCGTTCACGCGCCAGAAGGTGTGCTGCGCGCCGTCCACCAGCACCACCGGGATCTGCTCCCAGTACTGCCGGTGCAGTTCCTCGTCCTGGGTGATGTCCTTCTTCTCCCAGGGCACCCCAAGTTCACCGCACACCTTCTCGACCACCACCTGCGCGTCATCGCACAGATGGCACCCCGGCTTCCCGATCAACGTGACGAGCCGCTCACGAGGACTCCTCGACGTCCTCGACGCCCGCCGAAACATGGCACTCATGCCGGCCATTGTCACCCACCTGCCACTCACCCGTTTCGCACGCGGACGCGCCGAGGTGACCACTTCTTTAACGACACGGTCGCGGAGAGTTCACAGCCTGCAAACCTCTCGACTCCGGAAGTACCGAACAGACTGGCTATGCTCACGACATGGCCGCTCTCGGATGGCTCACTCCCCGTAGGCGCTCCGCCACGGCGCGGAGCGTTTTGGCAGGCGAGGCCTCGGCGGAGGCAGCGCGCAAGTCCTCCCAGGAGTTGGAGGAGGTCGCCCCCGCGCCCGACACCGCTGCCCGGGAACCGGAGTTCCCGGTCCTCGGCGACGACAAGGCCGCCGCGTTCTTCGACCTCGACAACACCGTCATGCAGGGCGCCTCCCTGTTCCACTTCGGCCGGGGCCTGTACAAGCGCAAGTTCTTCGAGACGCGCGACCTCGCCCGATTCGCCTGGCAGCAGGCCTGGTTCAGGCTGGCGGGCTCCGAGGACCCCGAGCACATGCAGGACGCCCAGAACTCCGCCCTCTCCATCGTGCAGGGCCACCGCGTCGCCGAACTCACGATCATCGGCGAGGAGATCTACGACGAGTACATGGCCGAGCGCATCTGGCCGGGCACCCGGGCGCTTGCCCAGGCCCACCTGGACGCGGGCCAGAAGGTCTGGCTGGTCACCGCGGCCCCCGTCGAGATCGCCCAGGTCATCGCCCGCCGCCTGGGCCTGACCGGCGCCCTGGGCACGGTGGCCGAGTCCGTCGACGGCGTCTACACCGGCAAGCTGGTCGGCGAGCCCCTCCACGGCCCCGCGAAGGCGGAGGCGGTCCGCGCCCTGGCCGCGGCGGAGAGCCTGGACCTCTCCCGCTGCGCCGCGTACAGCGACTCCCACAACGACATCCCCATGCTCTCCCTCGTCGGGCACCCCTACGCCATCAACCCCGACTCCAAACTCCGCAAACACGCCCGAGAGATGGACTGGCGCCTCCGCGACTACCGCACCGCCCGCAAGGCCGCCAAGGTAGGCCTCCCCGCAGCAGCAGGCGTAGGCGCGGTAGCCGGCGGCACAGCAGCAGCCATCGCTCTGCACCGCCGCCGCCGGTAGGCACGAGTTAGGCAGTTGGGCGACTGCGGGTGAGCGGGGGCTGGTCGCGCAGTTCCCCGCGCCCCCGAAAACCGGGGCTGCGCCCCTGCTTTTCATCGGTCCGCAGGGCCGTGTCTTTCAGGGGCGCGGGGAACTGCGCGACCAGCCCCCACCGACCCGCACCCGCCAACGCACCCCCGCCCCCGCCCCATTAGGCGCCCAGGGGGTCGAAGGGGCACAGCCAGGGCACAGCCCCTGGGGATGGGAATGGGTAGGGGCGGCGGGGGCGAATCCCGCTGTCATACCCCCACTGCCCCCCCGCCAGACGACTCATCCGCACCCGACCACAACACGCCCCGCACCTTGACGGAACGCGAACCCAATCGATCAACAACCGATCACTCACCGGCACTTGAACAGCCGTCAATCGGTAACAGAAGCGACGTAATCGATGATTTGAGCAACTGGGTGTAGCAGTGCCTGCACGAAGCGTTATTCTCCTCAGACGCAAACCGGTACCCCTCCGTCGCTACGACGGGTGAATGGTCCCGTACTGCACGTGATGGAAGCTCTGCCTCTGGGAGTCCCGTGTACCCACACGTCGGGGTTGACGCCTCGGGCCTGGCTACGCTGCGCGCAACAGTCAACGAACTGTTGCGCGGCTTCGTCCCCACCGCGTACGCCGTCCCCGCCCTCGCCTCCGCCACCGCGCCCGTAGGCCCGTGCTACGCACTGGCCGACGGCAGCGCGGCGGTGGGCAGACGAGGCCGTTCGGGATCCACCGCCACGACCACCCGCCGTCCAGCCGCGGACAGCGACAGCGCCCGCATGATGGACCTCGTCGAACGCGCCCAGTCCGGCGAGGCCGAAGCCTTCGGCCGCCTGTACGACCAGTACAGCGACACCGTCTACCGCTACATCTACTACCGCGTCGGCGGCAAGGCGACCGCCGAGGACCTCACCAGTGAGACGTTCCTGCGCGCCCTGCGCCGCATCGGCACGTTCACCTGGCAGGGCCGCGACTTCGGCGCCTGGCTGGTCACCATCGCCCGCAACCTGGTGGCCGACCACTTCAAGTCCAGCCGCTTCCGCCTCGAGGTCACCACCGGCGAGATGCTCGACGCCAACGAGGTCGAGCGCTCCCCCGAGGACTCCGTTCTGGAGTCCCTCTCCAACGCCGCGCTCCTGGAGGCCGTACGCCGCCTCAACCCCCAGCAGCAGGAGTGCGTCACTCTTCGCTTCCTCCAGGGCCTCTCCGTCGCCGAGACCGCCCGCGTCATGGGCAAGAACGAGGGCGCGATCAAGACCCTCCAGTACCGCGCGGTGCGCACCCTCGCCCGCCTCCTGCCGGACGACGCCCGCTGAGCCGCACCCGACAGCACCGGGCCGCACGCTCCGCGACATTCAACTCACCCTGCGTAGAAGTCCGTTGGCTTCCCCGCCCGATCATCCGCCGTCCGTAACCCAAGTGCCGCGCCGCTCGTTGTCCGGGATACAGGCTCCCTGTGGTCACACCTGACCGACACCGATCACCCGATCGTGTGGATCGGCCCAGGACGTGCAACCCTCAGGACCCCCTGGGGAGTCGACCGTCATGACGAGAGGAGGTGCCGCCAGTGATCGCAAACGTATCGGCACACCGGCGGGCGAACGCCTTCGCCCAGGCCCTGGAGGAGCAGTCCGACCGGGGCACGGCGGCCGAGCAGTCCGAAGAATCGGCACCGGCCCCGGCGGCGGAACAGACCGAGCAGGGCCGCCTGTTGACCCTGGCGACCGGTCTCGGCGAGCTGCCCAAGCCAGTGCTCGACCCCGAGGTCAAGGTCGTCCAGCGCGCCCAACTGGTGGCCGCGATGGAAGCCATGCTGCGGGACGGCACGGTGCCGGGAGGCGAGGCGGCGGACCCTTCAGTGCCCGAGCAGCGATCGGGCAAGGCACGAGGCGCGCACCGGGCAAGCCCACTGGGAAAGTTGCGACCACGTTCACGGCTGACGAAGGGCCTCGCCGCGGGCGGGCTCAGCGTCGGTGTGGCCGCGGGAGCCTTCGGCGGTGTGGCCGCCGCCAGCTCGGACGCCCTGCCCGGTGACTCGCTCTACGGCCTCAAGCGCGGCATCGAGGACGTGAAGCTCACCCTGGCCGACGACAGCGACGACCGCGGCCTGCTCTATTTGGACCAGGCGTCCACCCGGCTCAGCGAGGCCCGCAGACTGATGGAGCGCGACCGCAGCGGACAGCTCGACCACGAGTCCGTCGGCGAGGTCCGCCGCGCCCTCACCGGCATGCGGCACGACGCCTTCGAGGGCCACCGCCTGCTGCACGAGGCCTTCCAGCGCGACCCCGGCTCCCTGGGCCCCATCCAGGCCCTCTCAGCCTTCTCCCAGTCCCACCGGGAGACCTGGGGCGCCCTGCGCGACCGACTGCCCGTACAGCTCGGGGACGTCAGTCAGCAGGTCTCGTCGGTCTTCGCCGCCATAGACGAAGAGGTCGCCCCGCACCAGTCGCTGCTGCCACAGCCCCCCACCCAGGGCGGCAACGACGGGCAGCGCTCCACGGACTCCGGCGCCCCCGGCTCCACGAACCCCGGCCAGTCGGCCACCACCACCCCCGGCGGCTCCGCCAACGGCACCCAGGACACCAGCGGCAAGCCCAAGCCGTCCACCTCCGACAGTACCGCCGAAGGCCTCGTCGGCGGCACCACCGGCGACCTCCTGGACCCACCCCTGGACGCCACCGGCCCCAGCTCCCCATCCACCGACAAGCCCACACCACCCGACGTAACCCTCCGCCCTCTCCTCCCGGGCCTCATCCCGGGCCTGGGCATCGAGGGCGAGAACACGAACTAGGCAGTTACGACGGTGGGGGCGTCCTTCTCGAAGGAAGGGCGCCCCCACTGCGCATAGCTGCGGGCAATCGGGCCTCTGGGGCGTCTGCCCACCCCTGTCGTCACAGCTGCGGGCAATCGTGCCGCTGGGGCGGCACGGGTGGGCGCAGCGGCACCTCGCAACCGCCGAGCAGCGGACCCAACCCCCGCCCGGCACCACCCGCCGGACGCCAAGTCACCCCACCCTCAGAAGAACACCGACCGCCGCTGTACCAGCAACTTGTACAACGTGTGCTGAATCTGCTCCCGCACCTGATCCGTCAAGTTGAACATCAACATCGGATCCTCGGCCGCCTCCGGCGGATACCCATCCGTAGGAATCGGCTCCCCGAACTGAATCGTCCACTTCGTCGGCAACGGCACCGCCCCCAACGGCCCCAGCCACGGAAACGTAGGCGTGATCGGGAAGTACGGAAAGCCCAGCAGCCGCGCGAGCGTCTTGGAGTTCCCGATCATCGGATAGATCTCCTCCGCCCCCACGATCGAGCACGGAATGATCGGCGTACCGGCCCGCAACGCGGTCGAGACGAACCCACCCCGACCGAACCGCTGCAGCTTGTACCGGTCCCCGAACGGCTTACCCAGCCCCTTGAACCCCTCCGGCATCACCCCGACGAGCTCACCCTGCTGCAGCAACCGCGAGGCGTCCTCCGCGCACGCGAGGGTGTGCCCGAGCTTGCGGGCCAGCTCGTTGACCACCGGCAGCATGAAGACCAGGTCCGCCGCGAGCAGCCGCAGATGGCGCCCGGCGGGATGGTTGTCGTGGACGGCGACCTGCATCATCAGGCCGTCCATCGGCAGCGTCCCGGAATGGTTGGCGACGATCAGCGCGCCGCCGTCCGTCGGGATGTTCTCGATGCCCTTCACCTCGACCCGGAAGTACTTCTCGTACACCGGCCGCAGCAGGGACATCAGGACCTGGTCGGTCAACTCCTCGTCGTAGCCGAAGTCGTCGACCTCGTAATCACCCGTGAGCCGCTTGCGCAGGAAAGCGAGACCGCCCGCGATCCGTCGTTCGAGACTGCTGCCGTTCTGCGCCTCGGCGGCCCCCTGGGGCGGCTCCGGCTTCTCCCGTGTCACAGGGACATCATCGGCGCTGGTCGGCCGTCCGGGGAGAGGCTGGACCTCACCGGTCTCACGTGCCTCACGCCCTTCACGACCTTCACGTCCCCCATGGACGTCACGGACGACCGCGGGCTCGCCCTTGCGCCGGCTCCCCGCGCCCCGGCGGCGCGGCGGGCGCTGCGTGGAACCCCCGCGCGTCCGGTCGTCGTCGAACGGAATGACCTTGGCATCCGCCATCGTTGATGCGCTCCTCAGTTGGCGCTCTGCGTCGGGGGCTGCCCACCGCCCAGAACGGACAAGGGCAATGCGGGGACGGGCAGTGCGGCGATCCGGTCGATGGCCCCCGCGACGGCCTCCGGGGGCAGCAGGCCGGGCCCGCGGCTGCGCGCGAAGTCCGCGAAGGTCTCCGCGGTCGTGTACTTGGCCCGATAGCCCAGCGTCTCGCGCATCTGGTTCGTCGACACGACCCGGCCGTGGGTCAGCAGCCGCAGCTGCTCCGGCGAGAAGTCCGAGACGCCGAGCGTACGGACCATCGAGCCGAACCAGCTGACCGCCGGCATCAGCAACGGCACGGTCGGCCGCCCCAGGCGCCGCGCGCACTGCGAGAGCAGCAGGACGCCGTCGCCGGCGATGTTGAACGTGCCGCTGTTGAGCGTGCCGCGCTCCGGCTCGTGCGAGGCGATCCGCAGCACCTCGATCACATCGTCCTCGTGCACGAACTGCAGCCGCGGGTCGTAGCCCAGCACGGTCGGCAGCACCGGCAGCGAGAAGTACGAGGCGAGCGGCGAATCGGCGCTCGGCCCGAGGATGTTCGCGAACCGCAGCACGCACACGGCCACGTCGGGGCGACGCCGCGCGAAGCCCCGCACATACCCCTCGACCTCGACGGTGTCCTTGGCGAAGCCGCCGCTGGGCAGTGACTTGGGCGGCGTGGTCTCGGTGAACACGGCCGGGTCGCGTGGCGCGGACCCGTACACGTTCGTACTGGACTTCACGACCAGCCGCTTGACCGACGGGGACTTCTGGCAGGCACCGAGCAGCTGCATGGTGCCGATGACGTTGGTCTCTTTCAGCGTGGCCCGGCCGCCGCTGCCCAGCGGGGTGCCCGTGACGTCCATGTGCACCACGGTGTCGACGTTGTGCTCGGCCAGCACTCGGGCTATGGCCGGGTGCCGGATGTCGGCCTGCACGTAGTCCGCGCCGCCCAGATGGTGCGCCGGGGACACCGCGTCGACGGCGATGACCCGCTCGACCTCCGGGTCACGCTGGATCCGCCGAACGAACCGGCCGCCCAGCTGACGGGCCACCCCGGTCACGAGCACGACCTTCCCCAAGACAGCGCCTTCCTTCCCGACATCGGCACCCATAGGCGTAACTCTGCTCGTACTCTGCCGCGTTCCCCGTGTACGGCCACGTTAGCGGGTCGGTGTTGCGCTGTGATGACCACGACCGCGCCAACGACCGGCAAAAACATGTGACCCCCCACCACTGAGGTGGGGGGTCACATGCAACGCGCTCTCAACAGCCTTCGCGTAAGCGTGCAAGGCGTACGACCCTCGTACGAAACGGGGGTCGGCCAGGGCCCCTTTTCAGGGCCCGGACCGCCTTACTTCTTGTTGCGACGCTGAACGCGGGTGCGCTTGAGCAGCTTGCGGTGCTTCTTCTTCGCCATCCGCTTGCGCCGCTTCTTGATAACAGAGCCCACGACTACCCTCGCTCACTTCTCATCACTCGGTGTTTGGGCGCCATGGGCCCATACGACCTACGAGGGGCCAGCCTACCCGCCCGAGCGCTGAGGTCGTAATCGAGGTGAACCGGAGGTTCCCGGAAGCCCCGCAGGACCTCCGGGATCCCTTCGGACCGGTGGCCGTCAGGCCGTCTCCACCCCCACATAGCTATCGCGGAGGTACTCGTGAACCGCTTGCTCCGGCACCCGGAAGGACCTGCCCACCCGGATCGCCGGCAGATGACCGCTGTGCACCAACCGGTACACGGTCATCTTCGACACTCGCATCACCGAGGCGACTTCCGCCACGGTCAGGAACTGAACCTCGTTCAGAGGCCTCTCGTCAGCTGCAGCCATGACACACCTGAACCTTCCGCACTCGACGGCCACCGGCTTCCCCTTCCGGTGACTCTTCGTCGCTGCGTGCTCACTCCCCAATGTAGGGGCGGGTGATGCGAGTGGGGAAGAGGGGATGCCATCGGCGTCTTACTGTGACAGACACGCCCGATTGAGTACGTAGCGGGTCAGCGGTCGGTAGTAACCAGACCGCACACCGTCATCAAGTGGAACGGCGACGGACACCTGCCCCTCCGCCTCCCCCACGAAGAGCGCGGGATCGTCCGTATCGGCGAGCCCGATCGCCTCGAACCCCAGCTGACCTGCTCCGCAGACCCATCCGTGGTCCCCGACCACGAGTTCCGGGAGCGGCCCGCCACCGTCCGCCGCGGCCGCCAGAACCCTCCGAACCGGGAGGGGTGAATGCGTGTGTACGCCGGTCGCACAACCAGGGCGCAACGCGGGCGCCTCGCGTACGACGGCGACTCCTCGTACGTAGTCAAGGTTGTACGTGCGTAGACCGAACCGGGTCGTTATGTCGACACGTCTACCCATCGCGGGGGTGAGAACCTCACACCCCATCGCCGACAAGGCGTCCGCCAACGCACCGTAGAAGCCGATCAGCCGATGCGGATGCCCGGTCCCGAAGAGCACCGGCCCACCACTGTGAGCGACCGCCCCCAGCCGCTCCGCGAACCGGTCCAACGCCGCCAGCGTCCGCCCCGGATCAATCACATCCTGCCCGGATGTACACCCCGGATCGGCCGAAACCCCACACCTCTCGGCCATCAACCCGAGCACATCCCGCTGCCGCCAGGCCAACTCCGGATCAAGCCCGATCAAAAACCGAGGATCCCGAGCCGCAAAGAGCCGATAACTCCGCAGACTCGACTCCCGCGAAGTAGCAACCTTCCCAGCCAACCCAGCCCCCACAAGATGCGCCCGCAGCCCCCCAACACCCACCACGCTCCGATGCTGCCGCATCAATGTCCCCGACGCTGCCGAAACCCCTGCTCGAACCACACAGTCGGCGTAACGACCAACGCGCCCCTTCAGGGGCGCGGGGAACTGCGCGAGCAACCACAACAAACCCGCACCCGCCCCAAACAGAACCCCCCGAGCTACAAGGCGCAGGGGGTAATAGGGGCACAGCCCCTTGAGGATGGGACGAGTAGGGGCGGCGGGGGCGAAAGCCCCTACGGCAACAGCCCCCGCAACGGAAACACAGCCTTACGCGCAGCCAGCACCGCCTGGTCCAACCGATCCGCAGGGTCGTACCCCGCCTCCCAGGAAGCCCACCCCACAGGCCACCGCCCATCAGTCATCCGAGCCGGCGCCAACTGCCTCGTACGAGCAAAGACCTCCTGCCGCCACCCCTCAGGAATCACACTCTCCGGCGCGATCTCCCGCCCCGCCACAATCCCCACCAGATGGGTCCACGACCGCGGCACCACATCCACCACCGCGTACCCACCCCCACCGAGCGCGACCCACCGCCCCTCGGAATGCTCATGGGCCAACTCATGCAGAGCCACCTGCACCGCCCGCTGCGCATCCAACGACACCGCCAAATGCGCCAACGGATCCTCGAAGTGCGTATCGGCCCCGTGCTGAGTCACGAGCACCTGCGGCCGAAACTCGGCCAGCACCTCCGGCACCACCGCATGAAACGCCCGCAACCACCCCGCGTCCCCGGTCCCCGCCGGAAACGCCACATTCACGGCCGACCCCTCCGCACCCGGCGAGGCCCCCGTCTCCTCAGGCCACCCGGTCTGTGGAAACAACGTCCGAGGATGCTCGTGCAACGAGATCGTCAGCACCCGCGGATCCTCCCAGAACGCCGCCTGCACCCCGTCCCCGTGATGCACATCGACGTCCACATAGGCGACCCGCTCGGCCCCCAGCTCCAACAACCGCGCGATGGCGAGCGAGGCATCGTTGTAGATACAGAACCCAGACGCACCGCCCGGCATCGCATGATGCAGCCCACCGGCGAAGTTCACCGCGTGCAGCGCGCCCCCCCGCCACACGGCCTCAGCCGCCCCCACCGACTGCCCGGCGATCAACGCGGACACCTCATGCATCCCGGCGAAGGCGGGATCGTCGACGGTCCCCAACCCATACGCCTGGTCCGCACCCCCAGGGTCCGCGGACGCCGCCTTGACCGCCGCCACATAGTCCTCACGGTGCACCAGCCGCAGGGTCGACTCCCCCGCGGGCTTCGCCGAGACGACATCCATCTCCCGGTCGAGCCCAAAGGCACTCACCAGACTCCGGGTCAACGACAGCCGGACCGGGTCCATCGGATGGTCCGGGCCGAAGTCATAGCCCGTTACTGCCTCGTCCCACATCAGCTGTGCGCGGCCGCTCATGCCCGCCACCGTATCGGTCCGGCTGAGTCTCGAACGAGCGGGCGTACACCAATGTGACCAGCACCAACACCATCGGCACGAGCATCGCCCCGCGATAACTCCAGAGATCTCCCAGCGCCCCCACCAACGGAGAACCGATCAAAAACCCGACATAGTTGAAGATGTTAAGCCGAGCAACAGCAACATCCGAAGCGCCTGGGAACAGCCGCCCCGCCGCCGCGAACGTCTGCGGCACCAGCACACACAGCCCGAGCCCCAGCAGCGTGAACCCGAGCATCCCGACCCAGGCCCCCGGCGCCCCCGCCACCACCGCGAACCCGAGCGCCGCCACCACCGCCCCAGCCCGTACGACGGCCACGGCCCCGAACCGCCGCACCCCGAAGTCCCCGATGGCCCGCCCGAGCAGCGTGGTGACCATGTAGACGTTATACGGCACGGTCGCAAGCTCCTCGCTGCTCCCGAGCACATCCTCCAGATACTTCGCACTCCAGTTGGAGACGGTCGAGTCCCCGATGTACGCGAAGCACATCACCAGACAGAGCGGCAGCAACATCGTGAACGCCACGGACCCACCGCCCCCCGCGGCGGCGGCGTCCTCCTTCTTCTCCTCCACGGCCCCCGCGTCGACGTACCACCGGCTCCCGACCAGCGCGGCCGGCAGCAGCACGGCCACCACCGGCAGATACGACACAAGCAGCGGCAGCTCCCAGTGCGCCCCGGCCCACGCCAGCGAGGCCCCGGCTATCCCACCCAGGCTGTACACCGCGTGGAAGCCGAGCATGATGCTCCGCCCGTACGACCGCTGCAGGCTCACCCCGAGCATGTTCATCGACGCGTCGAGCGCCCCGACCGCCAACCCGAAGGCGGCCAGCGAGACACCCAGTGCGACCATGTGCTCGCCGGCCCCCACCCCGAGCAGCGCCAGGAGCACGACGGGCTGCGACCACCGCAGCACACGACTCGGCGGGATCCTCTTCACCAACTGCTCGGTGCAGACACTCCCCAGACCCGCGAGAACCGGCACCGCAGCGAGGAAGGCAGGCAGCAGCCCGTCGGAGACCCCGTACCGGTCCTGGATTGCCGGAATCCGCGTCACGAGCAGCGCGAAGGCGACGCCCTGGGCGAAGAAGCTGAACGCCAACGCGGCCCGACCGCGCCGCAGCACATCTGTCATGGCGGAACAGTAGGGGTCATGCCCTACTCATGGGTAGGGGGAAGTTGAAGATTGCTCAACTCCTCAGGCTGACCACGACCCTAAACGCAAAAAGGCCCACACCATTTCTGGTGTGGGCCTTTCGCACTATTTGTTCGGCGGTGTCCTACT